>NZ_KK211346.1:0-199798 GCF_000621785.1 Ruminococcus flavefaciens ND2009
ATCGGGCAATTATAGCATAACGCTCCGCTTTTATGCTATAATCATCAATAAAGGAGCCGTGGATATGGAAATAAGACGAGCAGAAATAACAGATCTGGAAACGGTAAAACGAATAGTGCATGAGACTATAAGAGCAGTCTACCCTCACTATTATCCCAATGGCGCGGTAGAGTTCTTCATTGCCCACCACAGTCACGAAAACATCATGAAGGACATTAGCGCGGGCGGAGTGTATATACTTTACGACGGCGGAGTTCCTGCCGGAACGGTAACTGCTGCGGAAAATGAGCTGAACAGGCTTTTCGTGCTGCCCGAATTTCAGGGCAGAGGATACGGCGGAAAGCTCCTTGCCTTTGCCGAGGAGCGCATTGCAGAGAGGTATGATAATATAGTTCTTTCCGCGTCACTGCCTGCAAAGCCTATCTACATGAAAAAGGGATATATTTTCAAGGATTATAACAGTATAAAGTGCGGCGGCGGAGACTATCTCTGCTATGATGAGATGAAAAAGAAGCTGTAAGGGTTCTCAGCCCAGAGCCACGTCCAGTATCATCATGGCGGTGAATCCGCCGGCGAAGGAGATAGTTCCCACGTTTGAGTGTTCTCCCTCTGACATTTCGGGGATAAGCTCCTCCACCACGACGTATATCATAGCACCTGCGGCAAAGCTGAGGAGATAGGGCATAGCAGGTATGACAAGACCTGCGGCGAGAATGGTGAGAATAGCTCCCACGGGCTCGGCAGCACCCGAGAGCATACCCATTAGGAAAGCCTTTGGCTTGCTCATGCCTCCTGCGCGGAGGGGCATGGAGATGATAGCGCCCTCGGGGAAATTCTGGATAGCTATTCCCAGTGCAAGGGCGAATGCCTCGGCGGCGGAAATATTTGTATTTCCGTAGAAAAGTCCCGCATATACAACTCCTACAGCCATACCCTCCGGGATATTATGGAGGGTCACAGCCAGGAGGAGCATGGTGTTTTTTGAAAGCTTAGCCTTTATACCCTCCGCCTTGTCGCTGTTCATGTGAAGGTGGGGGATAAGCTTGTCAAGGAGGAGAAGGAAGGCTATTCCTGCAAGGAAGCCCGCAGCGGCAGGTATGAACGCCAGACGTCCCATTTTTCCCTCCGACTGTTCAATGGCAGGAATAAGTAGGCTCCAGACGCTTGCGGCAGTCATTACTCCTGCGGCAAAGCCTGTAAGTATGCGCTGTATAGTAATGCTGAAGTTGTTCTTCATCGCAAAGACGCAGGCAGCGCCCAGGGACGTACCGAGAAACGGTATGGAAAGTCCTTTTACAATTTCAAGCATAATAACTCCTTTCTTGATTAGCAACTGCTAACCATATATATTATAACATAACACAGTTAAAACATCAAGGGCGCAGTGCACTGATGCAACAGTCACCGCGCCCTGTTATTATATTATTCGCAACAGCCTCTGCAAGTGATTAACGTCTGCGGGAGGTATAAGAAAAGCCATAGTATCCCGGATTTTTATGGGGACACTATGGCTTTGATACTATATCAGTCCAGCTTTGTGAAGCGTCTTACCTCACCTGATTTTCCAACGAACATTGCCTTTGGTCTTGCCCAGACCTCGCCGTCCTTGAGGGACTTGTAGACCACAAGCTCCTCCATGGTCTCGCTGTGTCTTGCAACTGCGATGACCTCATACTCATTGCCCTTGAAATGGCGGTACTTAGCGCCCACAACTATCTCTGTATCCTTGTCCTCAACGGGCTTCTCGTCTTCGGGTTCGATGTTGACTATATCATCGGCAACGATTATCATAGCCGAGTAAGGTCTCATGCGGACATAGGCGTTTCCGTTCTCCACCTGAAGGGGAGAAGCTGTGAATACGTCCACCAGTCTTGAGAGGTGGGTGCCGAAGTTAAGGTCGAAGTCATAGTCTGCAAGGTTGAGAGCAACGTAAACGGTCTGATCGCCCAGTACCTTCTTGAACAGCAGCTGCTGATTGGTTATCATGATACGTTCATAGCTGCCTGTTCTGAGTGCAGGGTAAGCGCGGTAGATCCGACCAAGCTTTACGATGTGCTTATAGAGGGATAAGTTCTCACGCTCCATATCCTGAAGGTGGAGGCAGGGGCGGAGGTTATCGTCGGAGTTGTTTTCCTTTCTTCCCTCTATGCCGTATTCGCTTCCGTAGTAGATAGAGGGGATACCGGGCATGGTGTACATGAGAGTGTAGACGAGGGGCAGATGTGCATGGTTGTGGAGGGTGCTTGCCAGACGGTTGACATCGTGGTTGTCCACGAAGTTGTACAGGTCGATATTGCGGTAGATACCGCCGTTAGCGCCCGACTGTCTGTTTATGGAGTAGTCTATCTCGAAGTAGTTCTTGTCGTTGTGAGAGGACCACAGTCCCTTGTAGCACTCATAGTTGGTAACGCTGTCCAGCATCTCGGGGTTAGCCCAGCGGTTGTAGTCCCCGTGGATTATCTCACCCATGAGCCAGAAATCGGGCTTCTTGCCCTTGCAGAAGCTTCTTATGCGCTTGAAGAAGTCGAAGTCGATACAGTCAGCGGCGTCGAAGCGTATACCGTCAATGTCAAAGGACTCTATCCAGTAGTTCACAGCGTCCAGCAGGTGGTCGCAGACTCCGGGATTGCGGAGATTGAGCTTTACCAGATTGTAGTGACCGTTCCAGCCCTCGTACCAGAAGGGGTCGCCGCAGGGGCTGGGACCGCCGAAGTTCAGGTTCTGGAACCAGTCGCAGTACTCAGAGCCCTGGCCCTTTTCCTGTATATCAACGAACTGAGGGAATTTTCTTCCGACGTGGTTGAAAACTCCGTCAAGGATTATGCGTATGCCGTTTTCATGAAGTCTGTCACAAATGAAGCGGAAGGAGTTATTGTCACCGAGTCTGCGGTCTATCTTCTTGTAGTCGATGGTGTCATAGCCATGCTCAACGGACTCAAAAACGGGACCGAAGTAAACGGCGTCCACGTTCATTTCCTTGAGATGAGGGATCCAGTCCAGGACCTTGTCGAGACGGTAGGTAACGTCCTCGCTTCCGTCATTGAATTTAGGTGCCCCGCAGAATCCAAGCGGATAGATGTGATAGATTATCGCGTTATCGTACCAATTCATAAATAACACACTCCTTATTTTTATTTGTTTGAGCCTTCAAGGAAATATGACGCCTCCATATCAGCCACGTTCAGTGCCAACGCCAGCGGATACATTTCGAGCGCCTTTCCGATGGTACCTCTTTCCTCGGTACCGCCATATGAAAAGCCCATGTGGTAGCGTATTGCGAATGCTTCCTCGCGGGTCAGTCGGTTCTCACCGTAGAAATAACCCGAGAGTATGTATACGGACTTCTCCCCATGTCCGTAAGGAAGCGTATCATTGATGGCGTAGAAGGGGACCTTTTCCCACTGTCCCGTTTCATCGTTCTTCTTGTTGCGCATCTCAACGGTGTAGAAATTCACCTTGCAGACGTCATGGAGAAGAGCGACCAGAGCGATAGTCTCCTCGGAATAGTCCATACCGTAGAGCTCCTTGGTGCGGGGGCGTGAAAGATAGTCCTTCAGGCAGTGGTACACATTCAGGCTGTGCTGAACGAGACCTCCCTCATAGGAGCCGTGGAATCTTGTGCTGCTGGGAGCGGTGAAGAAATCGCTTCTCTCGAGAAACTCCAGAAGCTTGTCTGCACCCTCGCGTTTGATGTTTTCTTTGTAAATTGATATGAATTCTTCTTTTGCCGTCATAATGTTACTCCTTAAAATACAGTATAATTATTATACCACAAATTGTAATTAAATTCAATAGGGCGTATATGATTTTTTTATGGATTTTAACTATAATTGGCAGTACAACTTTTCCAGCGGAAAAAAAGTAGGTGCAGGCACTTGAAATTTCTTCTGAAATATGGCATAATTAAAACATGATCCTTTAGCCGTCAGCCATTGGTATCGGAAGGATCATATCATCCGTATGTTTGAGCGGCGAAGCCGCTTCCCGAAGGCTGACAGCTTCATAAATACGGCGTCCGCAGCCGAAAAGCGGAAGTTAAGGAGGGACTTATGTCTAACCAGCTTTGTATAGTCCTCGATTTCGGCGGTCAGTACAATCAGCTCATCGCAAGAAGAGTCAGAGAGTGCGGAGTATACTGCGAGATCAAGAGATTTGACACGCCCATAAGCGAGATAAAGGCGATGAACCCGACTGCTATCATTTTCACAGGCGGTCCCAACAGCGTTTACGATCCCAGCTCGCCCCATATCTCAGAGGAGATATTCAGCATCGGAGTACCGATACTCGGTATCTGCTACGGATGTCAGCTCATGGCGTACACTCTCGGCGGCAAGGTAGAGAGCTGCGAGAAAAGCGAATACGGAAAGATCGAGATCTCTCAGAACAGCGGAAGCCTTATATTTGAGGGCGTTCCCGAAAAGAGCGTAGTATGGATGAGCCACACCGATTTCGTAAGTCAGCTTCCCGAGGGCTTCAGCGTAACGGCAAAGTCTGCGGACTGTCCCTGTGCCGCATTTGAAGCACCCGATAGAAAGCTCTATGCAGTGCAGTTCCACCCCGAGGTGACACACAGCGAATACGGCAAGCAGATACTCCATAATTTCTTATATAACGTTTGCGGCTGCACAGGCGACTGGGTAATGGACGATTTCATCGAGAACACAGTTGCGAAGCTCCGCGAGCAGATAGGCGACAAGAAGGTAATACTGGGACTTTCAGGGGGAGTTGACTCCTCAGTCGCAGCAGGACTTCTCAGCCGTGCAGTGGGCAAGCAGCTTACCTGCGTATTCGTGGATCAGGGACTTATGCGCAAGGACGAGGGAGACTTCGTCGAGGAGACCTTTACAAAGCTTTTTGACATGAACTTTGTCCGTGTAAACTGCAAGGACCAGTTCCTCAAGGCGCTCAAGGGCGTCAGCGACCCCGAGCAGAAGCGTAAGATAATCGGCACAGAGTTCTACAACGTATTCTGGGACAAGATAAGAGAGCAGGGAACAGACGGATTTTTCGCACAGGGAACCATCTACCCCGACCGTATCGAATCGGGCAGAGGAAATCAGGCAGGTCACGGCAGCACAGCTGTCATCAAGACCCACCACAACATGGTAAAGATGCCCGAGGACATCAAGTTCGCAGGAACTATCGAGCCTCTGGGCGACCTGTTCAAGGACGAGGTAAGACAGGTGGGCGAGAAGCTTGGCATACCCCACGATCTTGTGTGGAGACAGCCCTTCCCGGGACCGGGTCTCGGAGTTCGTATCATCGGCGAGATAACCGAGGAGAAGATAAAGATACTTCAGGAAGCAGACGCAGTATTCCGTGACGAGATACGCAAGAGCGGCATTGAGTCGGAGCTCAAGCAGTTCTTTGCAGTTCTGCCCGACGTGCGTACAGTAGGCGTAATGGGCGACCATCGTACATACGACCACCTTATCGCAATACGCGCAGTTACCACCGATGACTTCATGACAGCGGACTGGGCGCGTATCCCCTATGACGTGCTTGCGAGAGTATCCAACCGTCTCTGCAACGAGGTAGAGCACGTTAACAGAGTAGTGTATGATATAACCTCCAAGCCTCCGGGAACCGTGGAGTGGGAATAATAAACAAGGCCTCAGAAACGGCGTAAATACGCCAAAAGCCGTTATTAAACCGTTATCATGGCAACGTTTTGGCAACAATTCTCGATTATCGGCAACAGTTATAAATATTCTGTCTGAAAAGATAAGAGCTATCTGATTCAAGTTAGAATCTGATAGCTCTTTTTGTTTTATTGTGATATTCCTAAGAGTTTTTCTAATTCCGGTTTATTGGCTATTCGACATCTAAGAGATATGGTGAATGACGCAAGCCAATTCGGACCATCAAGCATAAATCTGAACCTTTGGTAGATAGGAGCATATTCAATCACAATTTCTTTTAGAGCATCATTATTTAAGCCTTCAAGTTTCCGAGGATTCATTATAAAGGCAAGTAGCTTCTTTGAAATGTCAATTCCAGTTCCTTCTTTAATAAAGTTTTTCACATCTTGATGTTTATCCATTGTTCTCCTCTTTCAATGCTCTGCGCTCAGCTTCATTCCGCTCCGCCTCCGACCTCGGATACCTATATCTCCATTGGTCGTGTTTTATCTATTCATATACTGTATGTCCATATCCACATCACCAATAATACCGGGGATATGACCGTAGGCGCTTGCCTGCCAGATAGCGTAGTCGCCCTCATAGTCGGTCTCATCGACGAAGTGAGCCAGCCATACGGGGTGAGAAGCCTTTGTGCGCTGGCTCCAGAAGTTATTGAGGAAGTTCTTGCTGCTGTAGAGCATAGCGGAGTAGCCGCACTTTTCCATTTCGTCGGCGAAGGCGGCATATATGTCATTGAGGTCCCTGATGCTCATGCCGTATTTCTGGAAGTTTCCGAACTCCTCCCAGTCGAAGGCGACGGGGAAGTCCAGCTGCTGACCGTTCAGGTTATCGGCTATCCAGCGGGCGTGTTCGCGGACGCCCTCCTCGGAGTTATCGGTGGTATAGAAGTAAACGCCCACATCGAGACCTGCGGCGGTGGCGTTCTCGATATTCTGGCGGAAGTAGTCATCCATGGTGATCTGGCTGTAGTAATAGCCGATACGGATAATGACGAAGCTGCACCCTGCGTCGCGGACCGCGTTGTAGTCCACATTGGTCTGCCATGCAGATACATCGATGCCGAAGCGGACACCCTCCTGATCGTATCTTTCGATAAAGCTGCTGTAATCCACTCTCGGGTTATTGTCAACGGGAGCAGGCACCTGTTCCACAACAGATATAGTCAGGTCCCAGGAAACGGAATTGCCGGAGCTGTCGGTGGCTGTGGCAGTAAGGGGATAATCGCCCACAGCATTTGGGTCAACGTCTCCCTCGTAGGTAAGGGAAGGAGTCTTATCGAAATTATCCGCAAATCCCACATAATTGTTCAGGTCAAATGGAGTTCCTACTTTATGATTTGGAGTCCACCCTGCATTGAGCACAATGGGAGGAGTGGTGTCCAACACGCTGTACTGAAGCTTCTGTTTGAACTCATTTCCCTTGTAGATATAGGGTATCTCAACCTCGAAAACGCCTGTATCTGAGGTGTTGAGCATTACCTCACCGTCCTTGAGGTCCACATTTTTCTCGGTGATGAAGTCCTTGAGCTTTATTTCCTCATAGACCTCTACGGAGTCCTTGCCCTTGAGCACCAGATCCTTGGGAGGCTCGGGCTTGGCGGCGGTAGTTGTTGTGGTAACAGCCGTAGTTTTTACGGCAGATGAAGAGGTTTTTGCAGTTGATGTAACAGCGGTTGTGGTATTGACCTCAACGGAAACGCTTGCTGTATTGCTTACCTTTTTGCTGCCGCAGCCTGCGAGGAGGCAGAGTGCAGCGAAAACGGGGATTATATATTTTGATCTCATGTTGTTCCTTTCGGCAGATGGATTTTATCGTGTAAAGATATAATCAATTATATCATAAGCGGAGCCGATTGTAAAGAAAAACTATATCATGTGCAGAAAAGAATGGGTACAAATTTGACTTTTTATCGGCTGTTTGCTATAATATTATATTATTTTGATTATGTACAGTTCAGCGCAGCTTCTTATGAAAGGAATAATACAATGATCTTAGATGCACATTTACATCTTCCCTGGCAGGAGCCTGAGCTTAACGCGAAGAGGGACAGGCTCACGGCGGAGCTTGAAAAAAACGGCGTCAGCGGCGGAGTAGTCATAGCCGATTCCGAGCTTGAAAGCGTTATCGGCTCCGTCGCAGAGTGTGCGGAGCTTTTCCGCGGCAGCGATAATATTAAGGTAGTCGCAGGCATAAGCCCTCTTATCAGCTTTGAAGGGCAGCTGCGGCTTTGCAGGG
The DNA here is from genome assembly GCF_000621785.1 of Ruminococcus flavefaciens ND2009. Classification (GTDB taxonomy): domain Bacteria; phylum Bacillota; class Clostridia; order Oscillospirales; family Ruminococcaceae; genus Ruminococcus; species Ruminococcus flavefaciens_C. The sequence goes on from NZ_KK211346.1 coordinate 7,881, forward strand.
AGCTTCTTGACCACAGAGACATTGCGGGGCTGAAGGTGTACACAGGCCATGAGGACTTTTACTGTACCGACAGCAGCCTTTTCCCCGTGTATGACCTTGCGGCGGAGTACCGCGTGCCCGTACTTTTTCACACGGGCTGGGACAACTCTCACTATGCTTCTCCCGAGCGTATGAAGGAGCTTGCCGAGAGCCGACCGCAGAACATATTCGTCTACTGTCACTGCTTTTATCCTGACACAGATAAGTGCTTTAAGGTGCTGGGAGACTGCGGCAACGTCATGTTTGACACCTCATCGCTGGCAGACAGTGAGGAGCATATCCCTGCCATAGCCGAAAGCCTTGAAGGAGCCATTGAGCGTATTCCCTACAGGATAATGTACGGCTCCGACTTCGGGAGCTGTGACATGGGAGCCCATATCCGCTTTGCAAAGGGGCTGCACCTGACAGATGTACAGCGCCGCCTGTTCATGTGGGGGAACGCAGCAAGGCTCTACGGCATAATGCAGGGGAGGGCGTCCCGCATCTTGTAATAACAAATAACGTTGCATTTTTTACAAATACGTGTTATAATATCAAAGTATCAAAGGAGGTGGAGCTGATGGACTATATCTGCAAGATGTGCGGCGGTATCATATCACCCGATGACGGTACGGGAGTATGCGACTGTGAGCACTGCGGCTCACGACAGACCTATCCGCTGAGGTATTTCGGCGACCATGCGGAGATGTACAACAGAGCCTGTCAGCTTCGTCTCAAGACCGATTTTGAGGGAGCGGAGAAGCTTTTCACCGGGCTTTCCGAGGAGATACCCAACGAGTCCGAGGGCTTCTGGGGAGTGCTCATGTGCCGCTGCGGACTTGTATATGAGGACGATCCTATCTCGGGTATGAAGATACCCGTTTGCAGCAGGACTGAAACGGGAGAGATAACCTCAGACCCAAACTATCATGCCGCATTGCTGACTGCCACTCCGTCGCAGGGAGCCTTCTACCGCAGAGAGGCGGCTGCATTGGAAATGCTGCGCCGCGAGACCGTGGAGCGAGTGGGAACAGGTGAGAGATACGATGTGTTCATCTGCTGCCGTCTCACCGATGACAGCGGACGCTCCACACCTGACAGCGCAGTTGCTGAGGAGATATGCCATCAGCTCACTGAGGAGGGCATGAAGGTCTTCTACGCTCCCGTAACTCTCGGAGATATACCGGAGAGCGAGTATGAGCCCTATGTGAATGCGGCTATAACAAATGCTTCGGCACTGCTTGTAGTGGGCTGCAAGGCTGAGAACTTCAGCGTGCCCAGATTCAGGAGCGAGTGGAGCAGGTGCGGAGCTGCCATAAAGCGCGGCGAGAGCAGGCTGCTTTATGTGTGCATAAAGAACACCGATCCCCGCGACCTTCCCGATGAACTGAGTGAGTATCCTGTGAAGGACGTGACGAGAATGGGCTTCCTGACGGAGGTCATAAGGAGCATAAACTCACTGGGCGACAGCAGCGGCAGCCGTCCGCGGAGCATAGTGAAAAAAACTCCCGAGAAGCTCATCCGCCGCATGAAGATTTTCCTTGCAGATGAGGATTTCGACGCCGCCGAGGAGTACAGCGGACTTATACTCGACGCCGACCCATATTGCTGGCAGGCGCATTTTGCACGTTTCCTTGCGGACAACGGCTGCCGCAGCACCGACGACCTTATGCTTGAGGAAATGGTGGGCAGCTTCGCCGATGACTATGTTGAGCGCTTCGGCTTTGATTTTACCGACGATGACATCTACCGCGCCCAGCTTTCGGATATGCTGGGAAGCTCTCTCCGCAGCGCCCTTCGCTTTGCAGAGGGAGAGGACAGCGTAAAGCTCACGACCCTGTATGAGCGCTTTGTAAGTGCGGTCAGGGACGCAGTCTTCCTACGTGAGCAGGAGCAGATAGACAGTGAGGAGCAGGCTGAGATGGAGAAGCTCCGACAGCTCCATGCAGAGGAGGAGACGGAGCGGGAGTCGCGGAAGCGGAAGAAACAGGTGATAAAGGCACGCTTTCTGGGCTATATGGCGATAATTGCCGCTGTGCTGATAGTTCTGGCAGTAAAGTTCCATTCAAAGCTTGCGGTGGTACTCATAGTCGTACTTGCAGTTCTCATGGTCGCCGTACTTGCAGGACTTGAAAAATAAAAACAGTTCCTGAGCATATAAGTGTTTCTATTGACAATACGGCAATGTCATGCACATAAATCGGGATTTAGCGCGTATGCGCTAAGTTGATAGTTGAAAGTTGAGAGTTGAGAGTTAATGTGTTCGCTTCGCTCACAATATTTAAATATTGTCGCCGCAGGCGACTCCACAACTTTCAACTCTAAACTCTCAACTCTAAACTCAAATCAAAATTCAGCAAAGCTAAATTATGATTTAGCTTATTAACTGTATAAATACAATGCCCCGAAGCATTTTAAAGTGCTTCGGGGCAAAATGTCTATATGGTTATCTGTAATATTTGCTCAGGGGCTTTGGATTTATCGTTTATCCTCGGATTGCCTGAACTGAAGGGGCGTGAGACCATAGGAGCTTCCGAAAAGCTTCACAAAATAAGAGGTGTTGGTGTACCCAACATTGATACCCACGTCCTTGACGGAGAGGTCGGTAGTTTTCAGCAGCTCCGCAGCCTTGTTGAGACGGCTGGTGATGACATCCTTATTGACGCTTACGCCGAAGGTCTCGGTGTAGATATGCTGAAACCGAGAGCGGCTGAGAGAGAGCTCCTTAGCCATATCGTCAATGGAGTAGTCTCTGCCGGGCCAGCGGTAAATTGACTGGCGTATCCACAGCAGCTTTTCCGAATAAATGCCCTCGGGACGGTCGGTGAGGGTCTGCTTTTTGCGGAGCTTTTCCGAGGTCTTATACATGAGAAGCTGAAAATAAAGGTCGATAGCCTTCTCCTTGAATGTATTGGAAGAGTAGTGCTCAAAGCACATACTGCGTATCATTTCCGACATTTCGGTTATATCTGTTATATCAACGGGACGGTCCAGGGGGATATTGAGCTCAGCCATCATTTCCTGCTCGTCCTCATCGGGAAAAAAGTGCATCCAGTCGTCGAAATATTCGGTACTGGCAGGATAGTAATATTGGGGGGTATCAGGACGGAAGATTATGAACGAATGGGCACCTGTGCGGATGTCCTTGCCTTTTATTCTGAAATGTGCGGGGGTCTTTACTATGAGCATGAGCCAGCTTTCTGTGCCGTTTGGTCTGTCTATGCAGAAATTTTTGCCGTGGCGGTGGTTATAGCCGATCTCGACCATTTTCATGAGCTTTCCCTCCTATTGCAAATTACGGGAATATTATACCACAGTAGGCGCTGGCGTGTCAATGACTTTCAGCACAAAAGTGATATATAAATACCTTATCCTCCGATAGTTGAATTTTAAAGCGGGATATGGTATACTTATTCAGTCGGGAGGCGATATATTGAAACTTAAAGACATCACCGCCGCATCAGCGGCTAAGGATATATTCACTGGCATCATCATAGCACTTGTATCCATCCCCATATCCATGGGATATGCCCAGGTATCGGGACTTCCTGCCGTTTACGGCTTGTACGGTTCCATTTTTCCCATACTCATCTTCGGACTTCTTTCCACCTCGAAGCAGTTCATCTTCGGCGTGGACGCGGCACCTGCCGCCCTTGTGGGAGCTTTTCTTGCCACACTTGGCATAGAGAGCGGCTCTGCTGAGGCAGTACAGCTTGTGCCGGTCATCAGTTTTTTCGTGGGAGTCTGGCTGCTGCTTATGGCGCTGTTCAGGGCGGGCAGGGTAGTTTCCTACATATCCACGCCTGTTATGGGCGGCTTTATAAGCGGTATCTCCACCACAATAATCTTCATGCAGATACCCAAGATACTGGGCGGCACCGGCGGCAGAGGAGAGATAGTTGAGCTGGCAGAGCATATTGTTGAGACCTGCGCTCACAGCTTCAATGCCACATCAGCTATACTTGGCGGAGCGGCTCTGGCAGTTCTGCTCATATCGAAAAAACTGATGCCCAGGCTGCCCATGTCTGTATTCGTAATGATAGGCGGAGCGGTGCTGGGCTGGACAGGCTTTGCGGAGAGCCGCGGCGTTGCCCTCCTTGAAAACGTGGAGCGTGGACTTCCTGCGTGGCGGCTTCCCCATTTCAGCGGCTGGGACCTTACACAGGTGCTGACCACAAGTCTTACCGTTGCTGTTGTAATAATGGCAGAGACCCTTCTTGCCTCCAGCAGCTATGCTGCAAAGAACGGCTACAAGCTGAAAAACGACCGTGAGATACTGGCATACGGACTGGGGAATATAGCCGCCTCCATGACGGGCTGCTGTCCTGTCAACGGCTCAGTGTCACGAAGCGCAATGGGGGAGCAGTACGGCGGGAAGTCACAGATAATGTCAATAGCTGCGTCATTTTCCATGATGCTAATAATGCTTTTCGGCACAGGCTTCATAAAGTATCTTCCCGTACCAATACTGACAGCAATAGTGGTCTCGGCGCTTCTGGGAGCCGTGGAATTCCACCTGATGAAGCGGCTTTTCAGGCAGGACAAAAGAGAGCTTTTCATCTTTTTCGGCGCCTTTTTCGGAGTTCTCATATTCGGAACAGTTTACGGCGTAATGACGGGCGTGATACTTTCCTTTATCAGCCTTATCCTCAATGTTGCCAACCCGAAGCGCTCCTTCCTTGGCGTTATCGAGGGGCACGAGGGCTTCCACAGCCTTGAGCGCAACACCTACGCCTATCCCGTTAAGGGGGCAGTGCTGTACAGGTTTTCGGGCAATCTCTATTTTGCCAATATCAATATATTCATCTCGGATATTGAGTCCGCCCTCAAGGACGATACAAGGGTAGTCGTGGTAGACTCGGGAGCCGTCTGCAATATAGACATAACCGCCGCCGACAGGATAGCTGAGCTGAAAAAGCTTCTTGACGGCAGAGGGATAAAGCTGTATTTCGCCTCTCATATCGGCTCGCTGAATGACCGTTTCCGCCGGCTCGGACTGGGCTCCATGGTGGAGGAGGGGCATTGCAGGCGGACTATCCCCGCGGCGCTTCTGGACGCAGGCTTTACGGCTCCCTATGATACCGAAAATGACAAGGATCTGGTCAAGGATGAGCTTCCGGTCCGCAGCTTTGAGCGTCTTGAGTTTGAGTGGGCGTTTGGCTCAGCTGCTGATGAGGAAATGGAGAAGTACGCCGAAAAGCTCCTTGTGAGTATCAACAGCAGCGGAAATGCCGAAGAGCAGCTGACTGGGATAATCAATGCCGATGAAAACTGGAAGGGCATGGGGGAGCTTGACCGCGAGGAGCTCCTTGTGCATCTGGAATCCCACCTGAAGGAGCTGTCGGAGAAGCTCCACATCAGCGAGGAACGCATTGAGGAAGCCATAGAGCTCCGGAAGCTGCGCCTTGCAAAGAGTATCGGCGTCAGGGATCCCAAGGCACTGAAAACACTGCGAGAGCATGACCGCCGCTTTGTAAGGACGCTGAAAAAGCATGACTCAAAGTTATATGAGAAGCTGCTTGCCCACAGACGCGAGGCACTTGACAACCTCAGAAAGTCCAACCCCGAATTCACCGATCTTATCGACGATCTCTACAAGCACTGAAAAAACAAAAAGCCTGAGAGCGAAAAACTCTCAGGCTTTTTCATGTAATGGACCCGAAGGGGATTGAACCCTCGGCCTCTGCGTTGCGAACGCAGCGCTCTCCCAACTGAGCTACGGGCCCATGCTTATTTGAAGTCTGCATAACTGATGATATTTTCGTTGTTGAACGCAGACTATCGTTGTTAACAGGATAAGCGAGCCTGCGGGCGTCAACGCGGACGGGTGCACAGGCTCTGTGCTGGTGCCGGTGGCGGGGGTCGAACCCGCACGGTGTTGCCACCACGAGATTTTGAGTCTCGCACGTCTGCCAATTCCATCACACCGGCGCATTGTTATAATTATAACACATAATATTACAGATTGTCAATACCAAAATTAAAGGCTGCCGAAGAAGGCAGCCCTTAGCGTTATTTATCATAGATATAATTATCGTAAAGCCGTTTCTCGAACTCCTCAACGGGGAGGGGCTTGTCGAAGTAATAGCCCTGAGCCAGCTTGCAGCAGTTTGAGGTGAGCAGGTCAACGTGCTCTTTGGTCTCAACGCCCTCCGCGATACACTCCAGTCCCATTTCCTGAGCCATGGCGACGATGTACTTGAACATGATGCCTTTCTGCACATCGTTATTGCTGTTATGGTCGGGGAGCAGGCTCTTGTCCAGCTTCAGCACGTTCCAGGGCAGCTCCTTTATGAGGTTCAGCGAGGAATAGCCGATACCGAAGTCATCTACCGAGGTTGAGATACCTGTTGTGTGTAGACCGCTGATAGTGCGTTTCAGGTCCTTGAACTCCACATCGGTGGTGGTCTCTGTGAGCTCTATCTCTATGAGCTCATGGGGCACATTATGCCTGTCGATTATTGCCACGATACGATCGAGGAGATCCATATCCGAGAGATGCCGTCTTGAAAGGTTGACGGAGATCCTGACAACCTTTCTGCCTGTATCCAGCCATCTTCTTATATCCCTGCAAACTCTGTCCAGAACGTAGAAATCCAGCTTGCAGATGTCGCGTCCCTGTTCGAGGACGGGTATGAAGTCTGCGGGAGAAATGAGCCTTCCGTTATGGAACCAGCGTGACAGTGCTTCTGCGCCTGCGATATTCCTGCCATCAAGAGCAATCTTGGGCTGATAGTAGACGAGGAACTCCTCGTCCTCAAGAGCCTTGGGGAAGCTGGCGGTAATGTCGTTATTTCTCTTGCTCCTTGTGAGGAGGGCGTCATCGAAGAACACCACATCCTGTGTGAGCTTAGCAATATGGAAAGCCATGCTTACTCTGTCCATTATATCGGTGGGCAGGACGAAGCTGTCCATATCGGGGATGACGTAAACGCCGACGGTAGCGGAGATAAAGATACGCTCCGATCTGCTGTCGTCAATGGTGATGCCTGTGCCGTTCAGTAGCTTCAGAACGGGTTCAAGCTTAGTATCCTCAAGGATTATGATGAAGTTGTCGCCGCCGATACGGCAGACGAACTCATGTTTATGGTCAAGAAGATCGTCGATCATGCCGATGAATTTTTTCATGACGCGGGTGCCGTTTTCGCGTCCTATCTGCTGATTGACGATGGAAAAGCGCTTGAGGTTGAAGTAAACAGCGGTATAATCCTCGATTATCTCCTCTTTGCAGAGCTGTCTTACCGTCTTCATGAACTGTCTGAGGTTGTACATATTGAGCTCGCCGTCGAAGAAGGTGAGTCTGTGCGTCAGTTTAAGAAGTCTTGCTCTTGCGTTGAAGGTGCTGAGCAGAGAGATGAATATCTCAATTCTTGCACGGTCCAGCTGAGTCCACTCGTCGGCCCCGTCGCGGAGAATTATTTTATACACTGCTATATTCTCATCGGGCGTGATAAGGCGCCTTGTGATGTAATCGCCGTCACAGCTGCCCCCACAGTCGTAAAAGCAATAGCTCCTGAAAAGTCCCATATGCTCAGAAGCCTCGTTGTCATAGGCAACGAAATCGATCTTGCCGATCTTGAGGACGTAGCACAGATCCTCCATTATCTCGGAAGTTTCGGGAGCAAGTGTATCCGGGATCAGGTACATACCGTTTATGAATTTCTCAAGTGCTGTCAGATACTCGTTTGTATTCATGCATATCCCCTCCGAACAGGCATAAGCCTGCATCAGATTATATTTTTATACATCATAATTATATCATAAGAAAATGCCATAATGATTGATAATTTATGAACATAGTGTGAATAATACAATGTCGGTTTTTGAATGTTATTTTTTGTTGTTGAAAATCACCAAAGAGAAGCTTCTGCTTCTCGGCTTTGAGTCATATATTAAGTATGGAGCAGCGGCTGAAATGACAAGAAAATAATAGTTTCAGCGGATAAAAGTTTTAGAGTGGAAAAGCGTTGACAATTTTACTGTGCTATGGTATAATTTTTCTAAGATGACCGCAGTGTTTAACGGCGGTCGGTCAAGTATCGGAGGTCGGTAAAATGAAGAAAATAAGCGTAAAGACCAGTCACCCCTATGAGGTGCTCATACAGCGTGGGGGGCTTGCTCACTGCGGAGAATATATATCAGAGGTAACAAAGTCGAGAAAGGCAGCCATCATCACTGATGACATTGTGGAAAAGCTCCACCTTCAGACTGCCCTTGACTCAATGAAGGCTGCGGGTTTTGAGTGCAGCGTTTTTGTTTTCCCCAACGGCGAGCAGTCCAAGTGCCTTGAAAATCTGGGAAAGATATACGACTTCCTCTGTGAGAACAACATCACCAGAAGTGACATCATCGTAGCTCTCGGCGGCGGAGTTGTTGGCGATATTACAGGATTTGCCGCTGCTTCCTATCTCAGGGGAGTAGAGTTCGTGCAGATACCCACCACTCTTCTTGCACAGGTGGATTCATCTGTGGGCGGCAAGACCGCTATCGACATTGCAGGGGGCAAGAACCTTGTGGGCGCATTCAAGCAGCCTGCACTTGTCATCTGCGACAGTGACATACTGAAAACTCTCAAGCCCGAGACCCTTGCAGAGGGCATGGGCGAGTGTATAAAATACGGCATGATAAGGGACGAAAAGCTCTTTGAGCTCATGGAGTCCAAGGACCTTGATACTGTTGACGACATAATGGACGAAATGGTATATGCCTGCATAGATATAAAGCGTATCGTAGTCGAGCACGACGAGTTTGACAGGGGAGAGCGCATGGTGCTCAACTTCGGTCATACTCTCGGACACGCCTTAGAGGGCTGGCACAACTACAAGGGCATTGCCCATGGCGAAGCAGTTGCCGCAGGTATGTGCATGATAACCGACCGTCTCGCACCACAGCTGGCGGACAGGCTCAGAAAGGTCTGCGAGGCGTACAGGCTGCCCACAGGAAGCGACATTCCAATGGGAGAGCTGCTGCCCTTCTGCTCCAAGGACAAGAAGAACGAGGCGAAGGACATAAATTACATCATCTGCAATGAGATAGGCAAGGGCGAGATAGTGAAGGTTCCCTTCACTGAATTCTGCCGCCTTATGGAGGGCTGACCATGGACGTAAGTATCAGACCCTCGGTGCTTCGCGGAAAGCTCAGTGTACCCGCTTCTAAAAGCTGTGCACATCGCTCGATCATCTGCGCTGCGCTGGCAGACGGAGTTTCACACCTCAGCGGAGTCACAATGTCCAAGGACATTGAGGCTACTATCGGAGCCATGACCGCCCTCGGTGCTCAGTTCACCGTAGACGGCGGCGATATTACCGTTATAGGCTCGGGAAGCCGTAAGGCGGACAAGTGCGTTATAGACTGCAACGAGAGCGGCTCCACTCTCCGCTTTATAATCCCCATAGCGGCTGCACTGGGCAGCGATACAGAGTTCCGCGGCAGGGGAAGGCTGCCTCAGCGTCCCATTGACATTTTCATCAGGGAGCTGGGGAAAAACGGTGTTGCCTTTGACTACCACAACACCATGCCCTTCAGTGTATCGGGCGGACTTAAAAGCGGCATTTTTGAGATAGAGGGGGACGTTTCCTCACAGTTCATCACGGGACTTCTCTTTGCGCTGCCCCTTCTTGAGGGCGACTCCGAGATAGTTCTCACCTCACATCTGGAATCCCGTCCCTATGTGGATATAACCATTGATACCCTGCGCAGATCCGGCGTTTCCGTTGAGGAGACCGACTGCGGCTTCCGCATAAAGGGCGGTCAGAGCTATGCTCCTCACGATGAGAGGATAGAGGGAGATTACTCACAGGCAGCATTTTTCTGCGTGGCAAATGCTCTCGGCTCACAGGTGGAGCTTGGAAATCTCAACGAAAACAGCGTTCAGGGCGACAAGAAAATCCTTGAAATTATACGCGATATGTGTTATAATGGCAGTATCGGACACTACAGTGCCGACTGCTCGGACATTCCCGACCTTGTACCCATACTTGCGGTGCTTGGTGCCTTCGGCAGCGGCGATTCGGTAATATACAACGCTAAACGACTCAGGATCAAGGAAAGCGACCGCCTTCAGACCACTGCCGCCATGCTCAATGCTCTCGGCGGAAATGTGGAGATAACCGACGATGGTCTCATTATCCACCCTACAGGTGCTATGCACGGCGGTACAGTTGACAGCTTCGGAGACCACAGGATAGTAATGGCGGCTGCCATTGCTGCTACCCGTATCGACGGGGAGGTGGTCATCACGGGAGCTGAGGCTGCGGAAAAGTCTTACCCTGCTTTCTTTGACGACTACAATATGCTCGGAGGTAAAGCAAATGTCATCATTCTGGAATAATAGGATATCTGTCTCCATGTTCGGTGAGGCTCACGGACCCGCCATAGGCGTTACCGTGGACAACCTTCCCTCGGGAGAATATATTGACGCCGAGGAGCTTGCACGCTTCATGGCAAGAAGATATTCCTGCGGCAGCGCTCCTGCCGTTAATTCCATGCCCCATATCATGTCGGGTATCTTCAATGACCGCACTACGGGAACTCCCCTCTGTGCGTTTTTGCAGAATACCGACATATCCGCACCTCAGCATGAGCAGCCCGATAATCTGGTGAGACCCGGTCATGCCGACTATACGGGTACTCTCCGCTATAAGGGCTTCAATGATGTGCGCGGCGGCGGACATTTCTCCGACAGACTTACAGCTCCTCTCTGCTTTGCGGGAGCTGTCTGCGCCCAGATACTGGAAAGACGCGGTATCTACACAGGCGCACATATTCTTCAGATACATAACATAAAGGATAATCCCTTTGACCCCGTCAATATCACAAGAGACGGCATACTCAGCGTAAGGAACAAGGATTTCCCCGTCATCAACGACCGCAAGGGCTGGGAGATGACAGAGGACATCAACAAGGCTTTCGAGGGAGGCGAGTCCCTCGGCGGCGTTATCGAGTGCGCTTCGGTGAATGTTCCCGCAGGTATCGGCTCTCCCATATTCGACGGACTTGAAAACAGCATCGCTCAGCTCATCTTCGGTATCCCCAATGTCAGGGGACTGGAGTTCGGAGCAGGCTTCCTTTCGGCAAAAATGGTGGGAAGCCAGAACAACGATGAATTCTATGTGGACGATCACGGTCACGTTGTCACAAGGACCAATAACCACGGCGGCATAATCGGCGGTATCTCCTCGGGTATGCCCATAACTCTCAGAGTTGCCTTCCGTCCCTCGGAATATGTGGGCGGTCAGCAGAATGCGGTGAACTACCGCGAAATGATCGGCGAGACCGCAGAGAGCGTAAAGCACATTCCCTGCAATGTCCCTGCGGCAGTTCCCTGTGTGGAGGCTGCGGTGAATATTGCCCTTCTTTCCCATATGATGGACTATCCTAATTTCTGTTAAGGTGATTATATGCAGGACGAAAATATCATGAAAATGGCAGAACGTGCCGATACTGAGATAAGGGATATTCCCACCCTCAATATCCTCCTCTGCTATCTTCTTTACAAAATAGACAGACCCGTCAGTCCCGACCAGCTCTATGATATAGCTATCGGGACGGGTATCATAAACTATTTCTACTATCAGGACTCAATCGGCTATCTCCTGAAAAACGGACATATCACAGCCGAAAAGGACGACAAGGACGAGGACTGCTATGTGCTCCAGCCCAAGGGCAGAGAGTGTGCAAAGCAGCTTAAAAACTATGCTCCCAAGTCCTACAGGGACAAGCTGGTACTGGCTGCGCTCCGCTATTTTGCGCGTATTCAGTATGAAAAGGAGCTGAAGATAGAGTATGAGCCCGTGGGAAACGGCTACTATACCCATGTAAGGTGTATCGACTCAAGCTTTGACCTTATGGACCTGAAGCTCTATGCTCCCGATCTTACACAGGCTAAGCTCATAGGCGAGAAGATACTTCTCAATCCTGCGGGATTTTACGGCAAGGTCATTGAAGTTGCTCTCTCAAACGAGGAGCCTCCCTACGACCTCAGCGACAACTGAAAATATAAGGAGCTGTCTTTGGTCAGCTCTTTTGTTTTATGCCCGTTATAATTTGGGCAGCATCATCTCCGTTCTGAAAAAGTGCTTTCACTATAGGTTCGGAAATGCTGTATTTTCAACGGAAAACCGTTGTATAACTCAGAATTTGTTTTCAACTTCGTAGGAATGACTGAATCAGTATACGAATAATTGTCAGTATTGAATAATAATGGCAAGTTATAAGGAGTAAGCTATGAAATACGGACTCGTTCTCGAGGGCGGCGCTATGCGCGGACTTTTCTCCGCAGGCGTTATCGACGTCCTCATGGAAAACAATATTATCCTCGACGGTACTGTGGGAGTTTCCGCAGGCGCTGCCTTTGGCTGCAACTACAAATCGGGACAGATACGCAGAGCTATCCGCTATAATACGCGGTTCTGCAAGGACAAGCGCTATTGCAGCAAGCGCTCTCTCATAAAAACAGGAGACCTTTTTGGTGCGGAGTTCTGCTATCATACAGTGCCGCAGGAGCTGGATATTTTCGACAATGAAGCCTTTGCAGCTTCTCCTATAGAGTTCTGGGTGGTGGCTACTGATATTACCACAGGCAAGGCAGTTTACCACAAATGCGGTCCCATAGACTACGACGAGCTGGAGTGGATAAGAGCTTCCGCTTCTATGCCAGTTGTTGCGCGTATCGTTGAGGTGGGCGGCTATAAGCTGCTGGACGGCGGTATCTCCGACTCTATCCCGCTAAGGTTCATGGAGAGCAGGGGCTACGACAGGAACGTCGTAGTGCTCACACAGCCGCGCGACTACGTCAAGAAGCCTGCAAGCGGCATAGGTCTTATGAAGATAAAGTACAATAAGTATCCCGAGGTCATAAAGGCTGCCGAGAACAGGCACAAGATGTACAACAGTGAGCTGAAGTATATCCGCGGTGCCGAGGAGAAGGGGACCGCCTTCGTTATTGCTCCCGAGGAGGCTCTGCCTGTGGGACACGTTGAGCACGACCCCGATGTCATGCGCGAGGTCTACCGCATAGGCAGACGTATCGCAAAGGAACGCCTTGAAGCCCTGAAAGCTTTTCTGGAGCAGGAGTGAAGTAAATCAAAATTTAGCTTTGCTAAATTTTGATTTGAGCCCTTAGCCCTTAGCCGTTAGCTAATGTAGGGGACGCCGCCCTCGGCGTCCCGCGAGATATATTACACTCCCAACGGGACGTCGAGGACGCCGTCCCCTACAAATGTAAATTATGATTTAACACAGCAATGAAAAAATCCCCGAAGCATTTAAGCTTCGGGGACGCTTTTATATATCCGCGTGTTTCTTTATGCGCTCTGTGATGACCAGTGCAAGTATCAGCTTCACTACATCTCCCGGGATATAGGGAAGTACGCAAAGCTCCATGGCGTGTATGAATGTCATGTCGCTGCCTGATTTGGTATAGCCGAATACGAACCAGATAGTGCCGAAGGTGTAGCAAAGGATAAGTCCAACGACCATGAGGGCTACCCTTACGGGAAGGCTCCTGCCGAAGAGCTTCGTGCCTCCCCAGTATACCAGCGCCATCAGGACAAATCCAAGTATATAGCCGCCTGTGGGACCTGTTATGACTCCGGCGCCGCTCTGCATCTTCGAGAATACGGGAAGTCCCACACAGCCAAGAAGTATGTACACCAGAACGGAGAAAAGTCCGTTTCTGCCTCCTATGACGTTAAGGGCACAGAACACCGCGAAGGTCTGGAGGGTGAATGAGATCTCTCCTATTGGTATGGAGATTATGGAGCAGACTGCGATAAGCGCCGTGAACATGGCGGTGAGTACAAGCTCCTTTGTGGTGAATGGTCTATGTGGTTCCTTTACGGAAACAGTGCTGTTCATAATTCATTACTCCTTTCGGGATATGTTCTATTATAGCACAGTGGGGCAACTTTGTCAACTGCCATGCTGTATATGGGTGACGATACTGGAATTGGAGCTGAGGCAATTGTTATTAATATTTTTTTGTTCCGTGTGTTGCTTTATTTTGAATTATGTGTTATAATTAAAAAAGTATATTTTGCGAGGTGTTTATCGACATAATGAAAACCAGTGAATTCCGCGAGGTGACCGACCCGGAACGCTTCAAGGCAGATCCCGATGAGGGACTTTCCGCCTCTCAGGTAAAACAGCGTATCGCTGAGGGACTCGACAATAAGCCTGTTGAGTCGCCCTCAAAAACGGTGAAGGAAATTCTCGCTGACAACATCTTTACCTACTTTAACCTTATATTCGTTATCCTATCTGTGCTTCTCATTGTAGTGGGCTCATACCGAGACCTGACATTCATGCCTGTTATCATCGCAAATGCCCTTATAGGTATCATTCAGGAGCTTCGTTCAAAGTCCGTTCTGGACAAGATCACGGTGCTCAATGCTCCTGTGAGCACGGCGGTCCGCGACGGACAGGTCATAAGCGTCCCCTCAAAGGAACTTGTGCTTGATGATATAGTCATTTTCAAGGCAGGAAACCAGATATGTGCCGACGCTATCGTGGTGGACGGAAACGTTTCCGTAAACGAGTCGCTGCTGACCGGTGAGTCCGACGAAATATCAAAGAAACCGGGCGACACCCTCATGTCGGGAAGCTATATAGTTTCGGGAAGCTGCCGCGCAAGGCTTGAAAAGGTGGGCAGACATTCCTATATCTCAAGACTGACCCTTCAGGCAAAGAAGTCCAAGAAGGGCGAGCAGTCCGAAATGATACGCTCACTCAACAAGATAGTAAAGTTCGCAGGCGTGGCTATCATTCCTATCGGCATTATCCTTTTCTATCAGGCTTACTATGTGAACCACTATAATGTCAAGGAAAGCGTCCAGTCCATGGTCGCGGCTGTCATAGGCATGATCCCTGAGGGACTTTTCCTCCTCGCCAGCGTTTCCCTTGTTATCAGCGCTATGAAGCTGGCTATAAACAAGGTTCTCGTCCACGATATGAAATGTATCGAGACTCTTGCCCGAGTTGATGTGCTCTGTGTGGATAAGACAGGTACTATCACCCAGAATGAGATGACAGTTGCGGACGTTGTCTCGGCTTCCGATGACTATGCGGACGATGTGATACAGGGACTTCTCAGCGATTTTGCCGCTGCACAGGAGTCCGATAACCAGACCATGACCGCTATGAAGGGGCACTTCCACCGTCCCGCAGGAAGAATGGCGATCTCTACCACAGGCTTCTCCTCCGAGTTCAAGTACAGCAGTGTTACCTTTGAACGCGAAGCCTTCGTTCTCGGCGCTCCCGAGTTCGTGCTCAAGGACAACATAAGGGAGTTCAAGAGCGTTATCGACAGCTACAGCCGCAAGGGCTACCGTGTTCTTGTGTTCGGAAGATACAGAGGCATTCCCGACGGAAAGGCACTTACAGCTCCCGTTGAGCCTGTTTGCTTCGTTATGATGTCAAATCCTATCCGTGAGAATGCTCCCGAGACCTTCAAATACTTCGCCGAGCAGGGTGTTGAGATAAAGGTCATTTCAGGCGATAACCCAGTGACCGTTTCTGAGGTCGCCAAGCAGGCAGGTATCAGGAATGCAGGGGAATATGTTGACGCTACTACGCTCACCACAGATGACGCTATCAAGGACGCTGTGAGAAAGTATACCGTATTCGGACGTGTTACTCCCGAACAGAAGCGAAAGTTCGTCAGGGCTCTCAAAAAGGCGGGCAAGACCGTTGCCATGACAGGAGACGGTGTAAACGATGTCCTCGCTCTCAAGGACGCAGACTGCTCCGTGGCTATGGCTTCGGGAAGTGATGTTGCCGCTCAGGCTGCACAGCTGGTTCTCCTGGAGTCAGACTTCTCAAAGATGCCCGACGTTGTTGCCGAGGGACGCAAGGTGGTAAACAACCTGGAGCGCTCGGGAAGCCTTTTCATCGTAAAGAATATCTTCTCGCTGATAATCGCTATACTGTCTATCTGCTTCGGTATGAAGTATCCTCTCATGCCCTCGCAGATCTCGCTCATAAGCGTGTTCACTATCGGACTTCCTGCCTTCTTCCTTTCATTCATGCCAAACCGTGACCTCATACGCGGAAGGTTCATCACAAATATCCTGCTGAAGGCTCTGCCTGCGGCACTGACTGATGTACTTGTTGTCGGCGCTATGATATACTTCGGCAATATCTTCAGCGTGGCGCCTACGGATATTGCTACGGCTTCAACCATTCTCATGAGTATCGTCGGTATGATGATAGTTTACCAGATCTCCAAGCCCCTTGATGTGTACAAGCTGGGCATATGGATATTCTGCGGCGTGGGACTTGCCTGCTGTATGATATTCGTCAGCAACCTGTTCGCTATCACTTCAATGTCGAACCGCTGTATCCTTCTCTGTGTGAACTTCTCTATCATCGCAGAGCCCTGTCTCAGGTATATGACACTGATAACCAAAAAGGTCCAGGATTTCTTTATCAGGGACAACACATAAAAAGAGCTCCCCGAGGCTTCGGGGAGCTTTTTGTATAGTTTATGCAATGGCAGGGAGGCTTACTTTCTGCCGAAAAGTCCCTTCTTTTCATAGGGCTCGGAGGTGATGTCCAGCACCTTGTAGCCGTCCTTCTCTACCGCTTCTCTGAGAACTGCGCTGTCAAGCTCGTTTTCTGAGATTATCTCGGTAATTCCCTTGCTGTGGGAGGAGTTTACCTTTTTGGGTGAGACTGCTGCGCGGATAGCGTCGTTTACGTGTGCCTCGCACATCCCGCACATCATGCCGTCGATCTTCATTATTGTTTTTACCATATTATACACTCCTTTGGGTTAGTATATGCTGACAATATAATTCTAAACCTTTTTTCGCCGATTGTCAAGTGGAAGTGCCAATATGAAGAAATCTTATGAAATGGTGACAGAATATGACCGGAGACAGGCAAAAATTGCTCCCTTTGTCAGAAATTACGGTTTTGCATTGACTTTTTGCCAAAAATATGGTAATATATATATTGTTCAGTTA
Organism: Ruminococcus flavefaciens ND2009; assembly: GCF_000621785.1. Taxonomy (GTDB): domain Bacteria; phylum Bacillota; class Clostridia; order Oscillospirales; family Ruminococcaceae; genus Ruminococcus; species Ruminococcus flavefaciens_C. The sequence goes on from NZ_KK211346.1 coordinate 24,863, forward strand.
CTTTTTACTATGTAAGGAGAAAATATTATGAAGAATGTGATCAAAAGGGCGGCTGCTGTTATGCTTGCATTTGCAGTGCTCTTCACAGTACAGATATGTACTCCCATCGGAACAGTCCGCGCTGCAAACTACGCGGTTTGGCCTACAGAGCCTAAGTACAAGAACATTACCACCTACTTCAATCCGCAAAGAAATATCACTGATGTTTCGGGCTATCACAATGCCATCGATATTGAAGCAGCAGGCGGTTCCAATATCTATGCCGCTTGCAGCGGAGAGGTCATCTCCGCAGACTGGAAGGGCGCTTACGGTAATACAGTCATTCTGTATCATGCCGATCTGGGCGTTTATACCTTCTATGCACACGCTTCACAGCTCTGCACAAGCGCAGGTGCTAAGGTAAATCAGGGCGATATTATCGCCAAGGTGGGCAGCACGGGTGAGTCCTCGGGCAATCATCTCCACTTCGGTATCTGCGATACCCTGCTGGGTGCATATCCTGCCCGTACATACTACGATCCGCTTACCTATTTCACATACTCGGATAACGACGGTTCAGGGGTTACAACTCCTCCTCTCGCTTCTTCCGGACCCCAGTGGGATGCATCTGAGGAGTATGCAGGTCTTTATACCACCAAGAATGTGGTGACCTACCTCAATATAAGATCGGGTCCCAATACAAGCTCTTCGATCGTGGGCTCTATACCTGCGAATGCGGAGTTCAATGTCTCAAAGGGAGACGGAAAGTGGGCTGCTGTTGAATATAACGGCGTCAACGGCTATGCTTCCATGGACTATATGCAGCTGAAAAAGGCTCACGAGCCTGTTGAGTCCGATATGAAGATCGAGAACGTGGCTGCTCCGGAGGGTTCTCTTCCCAAGGGCAAGGCATTCTCGCTCAAGGGCGTTATAACTTCAAATCTGCCCATCACTAAGGTGAGCGGCGGTGTTTACTTCAAGAGCGGAGAGGCTACCAGCCAGGTTGCTGAGGCGGCTCCCAATGCTGTGAAGTACGATCTTTCCACCTACTTTGACAAGAATATAGTTTTCAACGCTCTCTATGACGGAGAGTACATATACAAAATAGTTGCTGAGGATAACAGCGGCAAGTCCTATGAGCTGGTGAACACAGAGTTCACTATCGGCGAGGTAAAGCCCTCAGATCCTCCCGCTGATCCCCCTGCAGAGGAGGATCCACCCGAGGACAAGCCCCGGGGCGACCTGAACGGCGACGGCTCCCTTGATGCTTCCGATGCAGAGGTGTTCCAGAGCTATCTGCTGGGCAGTACTGAGAGCTTCACTGAGGAGCAGTACAAGGCTTCCGACCTCAACGGCGACGGCGTTGTTGACGTTTTCGACCTCATCGAGCTGAAACAGGCTATCGTTAAGGCAGCTTCATGACCCAGGCAAAAAAAGGCAGTGTCACTGCGGTGATGCTGCCTTTAATTTTTTATAAGGAGTACAATATGAACGCAGTAAGGATCACAGACGAGATTATGAAAAGACGGAGCACCGACAAGACCTTTATGGTCGGGCTGGACGGTCTGGGAGGCGCAGGCAAGAGCACTGTGGCGGAGAAGGTGAAGTACCTTCTGGAGGAAAAGGGCGTCCATGCGGAGATATTCCACATCGATGACTTTATCCACCCCAGAGCTGTCAGGTATAATGACGATTACCCTCAGTGGGAGCAGTATTACTACCTTCAGTGGAGATACGATCACTTTCTTGAGGCTGTGGCAGGTCCCGTAAGTCAGGGGAGAGAGCTTCCCCCTGTGGAGCTGTATGACAAGGACAATGACACTTATATTCTGAAAAGCATTCAGATCCCCGAGGGCAGCGTGGTCATTACCGAGGGTATCTTCCTTCAGCGCAGGGAGCTTGAGGGCGCCTTTGACTACATGATATATTTTGACGTTCCCGAGGAGACAAGGCTCAGGAGAGTCCTCCTCCGTGACGGATATATCGGTGACGAGATCGCTATCCGTGAGAAGTACGAAAACAGGTATTTCCCTGCGGAGAGATTCTACGCCGAAAAGTACAGCCCTGCTGAAAAGGCTGATCTGGTACTTTGAATATAATAAAACAGCGCTCAGAATTGCTCTGAGCGCTGTTTTTATGCTTACTATATCATGTCCCCACGCTTATTTGAAAGCGTATCTGAAGAATGTATAGAGGTGGGGTTTAACTGAGTTGTCGCCGTGTCCGCCGCCGGGTATGGACTGGTAAACATGGTCAACACCGTTTCTTGTGAGAATGTCACTGTACTGCTTGGGGAATGTGCCGACAACAGAATCGTTTGTTCCGCCTGTGATGAAGAATACGTTAGGCTCGGGACCTACGTCTCTGAACTTCATCTCGCTCTCCTGCATACAGCCGGGGTGAGTCATGAACATATCGCTGCCAGGTGTTATTCCGGGAGCAGGACACGCACCGCCAACATAAGCGAAGAGGTCGGGACGCATAAGTCCGATGTAGATAGCCTCACGGCCGCCCATTGAGAAGCCTGTGATAGCTCTGTTCTCTCTGCCTGTCTTAACGGGGTAGTTAGCCTCGATGAAGGGGATAAGGCTGTCTGAGATGTCATAGAGGAAGTTGTCATAAGCTGCGCATACTTCCTGATTGATACCGAAACCGCCGCCCTGTGAGCCGTTCTTGCTTGTATACTGGCTGGGAAGAACAATTATCATTTCTTCTGCCTTGCCGTTGCTGATAAGTCCTGCAAGGAGCTCCTGAACACCCATGCCGCTTAACATGGAGTCTTCGTTGCCGCCGATACCGTGGAGAACGTACATTACGGGGTACTGCTTGGATGAATTATAGTTGGGAGGAAGAATTACATTACAGCTCTTCTGTCCGCCTGTGAATTTACAGTTATAAGTTTTCTTCTCGACCTTGCACTTGTTGCTCTGCTCATTGCCGCTGGGCACTGAAGTAGGCATATCCTGACGGATCTGTGCGTTGAGGTTCTGACCCTGTGATACGGGCTTTGTTGTGGTAGTTGTGGTTACTCTGGGTGCTGTTGTAGTAGTTGTTACAGCAGCCTCGGGGAACTTGTCGATCTTGCCGAGGAGGAACTGCTTGAGTGTAACAAGGTCAGCAACTGATACGTCATTGTCTCCGTTGACGTCTGAGTTGGGAGCAGCCTTGCCGCTTCCTGCCATTACTGCCATGATTCCCTTTCTCAGGGGGATAAGATCGAATACGTCAACTACGCCGTCCTGGTTCGTATCGCCGCGTACACCTGTTGAAGGCTGTACCACGGGAGTTGAGGGCTGTGAAGCTGAGATGTACTCGTCGATAACGCCTGCCCAGTACTTGCCCATCTTCTCATAGCCTGCCTTGCTGGGGTGGATACCGTCGCCAAGGTCTGCTGTGCCGTTGAGGCAGCCGTGAATGTCAGCAAATGTAACGTGCTTGCCGCTGTTGCTGTATTCCTGAGCTACCTTCTTTACAAGGCTGTTGTAGTTGGCTATCTTCTGTGTGTTGTCTCCGCCGCCGAAAGCGCTGAGCTCGGGAATGGTGGAGAGGAAGATCATTCCGTCTGAGGACATATCTCCCAGCATATAGTCCAGGAGGGTGTGGAGGTCGTCCTCGCACTCGCTCATGGAGCGGTTAGCAGTCATATCGTTTGTACCGATGATGAGGAGGATGATGTCGGGATCAGCCTTCTTGACTGCATTGTTGTTCTTGAGTGTCTCATAGAGACCGCTGTTATTGCTCCAGCCGCCTGCGTGCTGCTTGATGGTGTAGCCGCTGTAGCCTGCGTGGTTGTCATCATAAGTAACGGTCTTGCCGTTGTAGCTGAATGAAGCGCTGTTTGAGCCCTCGGGACCTACGAAGTCCACATTGGTGTAGCCCTTTTCCTTGAGGAAGTAGTCGAGGAACTTTCTGTAGCCGCCGTCATCTCCCATACCGAAGGTGATAGAGTCGCCTGCGGGCATGATCTTGATCTTGTCGGTCTTTGATACAACAGGATCGGATGTTGATGTTACGGGAGTGCTTGTGGAAGGAACAACGCTGGGCTTTGTGCCGCTCTTGGCAGCGAAAGCGTTGTCAACATATAAGTCTGCAAGGCTGTCTGTGGTCTCGATATAGAGAACGAGATCGGTAGCGCCTGCGGGAATAGTGTAGCTGGAATTTGCAACGGATACCCACTGTCCCTTGGAAGCCTTGACTGATGCTACTTCATCGTAGGATGTGCCTGAGCTGCCTGAATACTGGAGAGAGAGCTTCATTGTAGCTGAAGAATCAGTATTCTGCATTGCCATTATTCCGAAGCTGTATGTTTCGCCTGCCTTGAAAGCGCTTGAATCCAGGTTTATAGCTGCGCCGTTCCATTCGTTGGCTCTGTCGGATACAAGGATTCCCTTTGTGTTGTTATAGCCTGTGGAAGAGGTGAGGGTCGCGCTGCCTCTGCCTGTCCAGCTGCCCTTGCCTGACTCAAAGTCGGTGTTGAAGTAGTATCCGTTTGCATCGGGCTCTACAGGATCCGGATCAACTGTAGGTGTAGGGTCGGGATCGCCCCCACCGAATGTGATGGTATTTTTGTTGACTGTAGCCTTGCCGCTGCTCTCCCAACCTTCTACGTTGAAAGCAACCTCGTACATATTACCCATCTGGAGGCCCTTGCTCTCCCAGGCTTCAAAGTGCTTGGAAACGCTGATGGTACCCTTTGTTCTTCCGCTGCTGCGGACACTGAAGTACTGTACGAAGGGCTTGTTACCCTCGATAGTATAGGAGTTACGGTTTTCCTTGTAGATGTAGTACTTTGCACCGTCAAGATCAACTGTGCCTAAAGGACTGCCTGCACCGGGTGAACCGTTTGGAGGACACCAGTTCTTCCAGTCCTCAACGATGTAGTACTCTACGAGAGGATTCTGTGTCCAGCCGTAGATACAGATACGTGAGTTACCTGAAGAGCCTGCTGACCAGCTTACGTCGAAGTCACAAGTGATTCCGTTGTATGACTGGAACTTTCTTGTGCTTCCCATATCCTTACCGCGGCGGGCAAGGAAGTTTCCGTTAGGTCCTGCGCAGTTCCACTCTGTTGAGAATGTACCGTTGTCGCCGAGAGTCATTGATGACGGCTGGCTCGTATCTGCTGCCCAGATCTCATAACTGTAGCCGTCGGGGCCTGTGCCCTTGTGCTGACCGGCGCCGTTGAGCCTGTATGTTTCACCTGCGGCGCTTGAGGGCAGAGCTGCGGGAAGACTTGTAGCGACTAATAATGCTGAAACTATCCCGCTGATAAATTTGCTTGTTTTCACTTAAATCACTCCTTTGTTTAATTAAGCAATGTCATGATTTTAGTAATCCCCTGAGGAGTGCCCGAACTCCTCTTTTTTTATCTTGATACTATTATATATTAATAAACTATGAAATAACAAGTCAAAATTTGTGACCTTGGGCAAAATTGACTAAAAATTGCGATAAATCTGAAAATATCGGTCTAATAGGGACAAAGCGAAAGGGTAACTATATATAATACTTCTAAACCAAAAGATTGACAACCCATATTTTGAAGAATAGGTGGACAAAATAACGGAAGTTTTTGAGAAATTTAGTTTAAAGATAAAATCATGATATTCGTAGCGCAAAAATGCTATTTGAAGTAGAAAAATTACCATAATTATCATTATAATGATATAACGTGTCAAGGGTGACAATTATAATTTAGATAATAAATAAAGAAATGTGTATTATGTATATCTTTTACAAATACACAAAAGAAGGGTAATTAAAAATCTAAAATGGGGGCGTACTTATGAAAAAGCTACTCTCAATGCTGACTGCCGCAGCTCTGGCTATACCTGCAGCAGTTATCACACCGCCTGCATATGTAAATGCGGACAATCCTGCCATCCAGACCATCTACAGCACCGATCCCGCACCTATGGTCTACGGTGATACGGTATACCTGTACACGGGCAGAGACGCGGATAACTCCGACAATTATCATATGCCAGACTGGCACTGCTACTCCTCACAGGATATGCAGAACTGGACTGACCACGGAATGATCCTCTCATGGGACAGCTTCTCATGGGGCAAACAGGACTCAGCCTGGGCAGCTCAGTGTATCGAACGCAACGGTAAATTCTATTACTATGTGACTCTCGAAAACAAATCGGGAGGCGGACGCGGTATAGGTGTTGCTGTTGCGGATTCTCCCACAGGTCCTTTCAAGGACGCTCTGGGCAAGCCGCTCTGTGGTCCCGACTGGGCTTATATCGACCCGACGGTCTTCATTGACGACGACGGTCAGGCTTGGCTCATGTTCGGAAATCCTACCTGCTACTATGTAAAGCTCAAGGAGGATATGGTCACTCTCGACGGCGAGATCAAGCATTTTGACATGAACAAGGATACCTTCGGTCCGTCATCCAAGCAGAGCTCCTATGGTGAGGGTCCCTGGTTCTACAAGAGAGGAGACCTTTACTATCTGGTGTTTGCTGCTTTCTACGGCAGCGACGGAAGTGAGAGCATCGGCTACTCAACTGCTCCTTCGCCTACGGGTCCCTGGACATACCGCGGTCAGGTCATGAAGAAGCATAACTGCTTCACCAACCACCCCGGCGTTATCGATTTCAAGGGACACTCATATCTGTTCTATCACGACGCAAGTCTCCCCGGAGGAGGCACCTTCGACAGAAGCGTCTGCGTTGATGAGTTTACTTACGGCTCTGACGGCTCTATTCCTACAATTTCGCCTTCAAAGACAGGTCCGAAGCAGCTGAAAAGCGTAGATCCCTTCAAGAGAGTTGAAGGCGAGACTATGTGCTTCTCAAAGGGCGTAAAGACTGAGACCTGCACCAACGGCGGTCTCGACCTTGCCAATATCGAGGACGGCGACTACGTTAAGGTCAGCGGCGTCGATTTCGGCAGCGGTGCGGAGAAATTTACTGCGAATATTGCGTCTGCTACAGACGGCGGCAATATAGAGATCTATCTCGACAGCCTTTCAGGGAAAAAGATAGGTACCTGCTCTGTACCCGCAACAGGCGGCTGGCAGGACTGGAAAGAGGTCTCATGCGATGTCAGCGGTGCAAGCGGCGAGCATGACCTGTTCTTCAAGTATACAGGCGGCAGCGGCTATCTGTTCAATGTGGACTGGTGGACCTTCGGCAATGACGAGGAAACTCCACAGACTACAACTTCACCTGCACCTTCGGGTGACAGCGGTGATTACCTCCTGAGCTGCTCCTTTGAGAGCGGCGATGACGGCTGGGAAGGCAGAGCCGGCGCGAGTGTAGCGGTTTCGTCCAAGGCTTCTCTTACGGGCAGCAAATCCCTCTGCTGCTCGGACAGAAGCAGTGAATGGCAGGGCGCAACATACAAGCTGGGCAGCAGCTTCAGACCAGGCGAGAGCTACAGCTTCAGCGCAAATGTCATGTATGATGAGGGCAGCGCAGACAGTCAGCTGTTCCACTTCACCATGCAGTATGACCTGGACGGAACTACAAAGTACGATAAAATTGCAAGTGCTTCTCCCATGAAGGGCAAATGGACTCAGCTTGCGAATACAAGCTTCAAGATACCCTCAGGCGCGGAGAATGTATACATATATGTTGAGACAGACAAGGGCTCAACAAGCTTCTACGTTGACGATGTGAAGATAGCTGCGGCAGGCACCGAGATAGAGGGCGCTGTGGGCGGTCAGTTCATTCTCGGCGACGTAAATTCCGACGGCATTATCAACTCCATGGATATGATCTCTGCGAGAAAGCTTATACTCTCGTCAAACAAGGCTGCCGATCTTGTGAAGCTGGCTGACGTTGACAGAAGCACGGAATTCGAGGTCAATGACCTTGTGCTCCTCCAGCAGTATATCCTTGGCAAGATACAGGAGTTTCCCGACAATACTCCGGAGCCGCCTCCGAGCAATTTCAATTATGAAGAGAACAAGAGATATGTTCCGGCTCCTGACTCTCCCGGGAATAGTTATTTCGACTCATGCTCACAGCAGGGCAAGGTAACGAAGGAGACATATAACGGAATAAGAGGCAACAAGTCACTGTATGTCTATACTCCTTATAATTACGATCCCAGCAAGAAGTACAATATCTTCTACCTCATGCACGGCGGAAGTGAGAACGAGAATACACTGTTCTTCCAGAACGATACTATGATACAGAATATGCTTGACCACATGATAATGAACGGAGAGCTGGAGCCCCTTATCGTGGTAACTCCAACCTTCAACGGCAATGGAAGCTCGGCTCAGAATTTCTATGAGGAGCTCCGCCAGAGCGTTATCCCCTTTGTAGAGAGCAAGTACTCCACTTATGCGGAGGATACCACAGCAGAGGGTATGAAGGCTTCGAGAATGCACAGAGCATACGGCGGCTTCTCCATGGGCGCAGTTTCCACATGGGCTGTGTTCAAGAATGACCTTGACATCGTTGGTTACTTCATGCCTCTCAGCGGCGACCACTGGGGTCCCAACAGCGCTGACGGCAAGGCGCAGGATCTGGCAGATGCTGTTCATAAGTTTGGATTTACCCCGAGGCAGTATTTCATCTTTGCAGCAACAGGTACAAAGGATATGGCACAGCCAAATATCGGCCCTCAGATAGAGGCAATGAAGAAGCTTGATGAGTTCAGGTTCACATCTGATTTCTCAAAGGGCAACTTCTACTACTTCGAGGCTCAGGGCAACGAGCACTGGTGGGGCCATGTAAGACACTATGTATACAACGCACTTCCTTATTTCTTCCATGAATCAGGACAGTAATAGCTGATCACCGACGGCTCACCGCAGTATCCTGCGGTGAGCTATCTTCGGATATATGAAATGGTAGATTAGTTCATAATTATATGATATAATATGTATAAGGAGAAAAATCGCCTTCCGCAGGCTAAGTTTAGCCGGGTGTGAAGAGTGTCCATATTATATCAGAGAGGTGTTTTGACATGAGTGACTATACAGAGAAATATATTTCTTCCCATCTTTTCCTCAAGCGTGAGGAGGGCTTCGAGCACGCGCCCTTTGACCGCGAGATAGCCTGCTATGAGAGTATCTGCTCGGGTAACATCGAGCTGGTAAAGGTCTTTGCGACTCCACTTTGCAGCGAGGGCTACGGTATCCTCAGCAAGGATCCCCTCAGGAACCTGAAATACCACTTTGCTATCTCTGCTGCTCTTATCGCAAGATTCTGCATCAACAGCGGAATGACTCTTGAGGAGGCTTACAACCTCAGTGACATATATATAATGAAATCCGATGAGTGCCGCACGGAAGCAGAAGTCCACGCGGTGCATCAGGAGATGATAGAGGGCTATACCCGCCACATGAGACGTGTGCGCAACAGCGGTATCTACTCAAAGCAGATCGTCCGTGCCCTCGACTATATCAGCGATCATCTCCACGGAAAGATCATGATCGAGGACGCTGCGGCTTACCTTAAAATAAGCCCTGCTTACCTTTCAAGGCTTTTCAAGTCGGAAACAGGTATCGCGTTCAGCAACTACGTCAGCAAGACCAAGGCTGAGGAAGCTGCTAACCTGCTTACCTTCTCGGAGTATACCGACTCTGAGATAAGCAACCTCCTGGGCTTCAGCTCGCAGAGCTACTTCATCAAGATATTCAAGAAATATCTCGGCGTTACGCCCAAGGAGTACAAGAAACGATACAAATTCCCTGACTTCAGTAAGGAAAATCAATGATCTGTGACTATCCCCTGCTTCTGCAGGGGATAACATTTTATGCAGATGTCATAAAATTGCCAATTTTGACAATAAAATAATATATTTATAGGTTTGAAAGTGGTATAATCATTGTAGAAAATAACATGGATCACGGATTTTTAAGATAGGGATTTGTCAAAAACAGAATAATTCAGAAAATGGAGAGTTGACAATGATAATTAATAATGTTGGCTTCGATCACTGCCACGACGCAGACTTCTTTATTGACAGACCCGACGGGAGCGGAGACTACCTTCTCCTGCTTGTAAGGACTCCCGCGATTTTTGAAATAGATGGCAGGGAGGTCACTACCTCGCCCGGCACCGTCTTCATCTACCCCAAGGGCAGACCTCAGCGCTATCGCTGCGTTCCCCTCAGTGTGTTCGAGAATGACTGGGTACACTTTGATTTCGATGACAGGGGAGAGGAAGAGGAATTCCTCAGGATGGGCATCCCTCTGGAGGCTCCTATGGAAATGCCTCTTGAGTTCCTCAGCTACTGCGTAAAATCCATCGCCTATGAGAAGTATTCCGATAATCCCTGTAAGGCAGAGTCGGCTGAGCTTTTCATGAAGCTGATGTTCATTAAAATAAGAGAGAGCTCCATCAACAGCGTCTCAGGCAGAAGGAGCACTCAGTTCGAGCTTATATCAACGGTGCGAAACAAGATCTACAGCCGCCCCTACGAGCAGCGCAATGTGGACAGCACCGCCCATGAGGTGCGCATGAGCCGTTCGGCTTTCCAGCACGCCTACAAGAAACACTTCGGTATGACCTTTATCGAGGATCTGGTAAGGAGCAGGGTCAGCTACGCAAAAATGCTGCTCTCTACTACCAATATGAACATAAATGACATCTCCGCAAGCAGCGGTTACCACAGCTATGTTCACTTCGCCAGACAGTTCAAGGAGCAGACGGGATTTACTCCCTCTGAATACCGCAAGAAAGCACAAAATGCAACATGACCCGTTACACCTCTCCGGTGACCGAGGCCGTGCTGCTTTAATGTAAATAAAACAGTGACTTATGTCACAGAATGAGAGGGCTGATATATTATGAAATTCAATGGCGTTAAAATGGCTGCCCTGAGTCTGGCAGCAACCATCGCTTGTGCTTCATCGTCTGTTTTTGCCGGCACTACAGCTGTAGCAGCAGGTACAACTTACAGTCTTAACGGTGCAGGACAGCACAAGGGCACAGGTCCCGACGGCTACAGCTATGAGATCTGGGCAGCAGATACAAACCAGCCGTCATCAATGACTCTTGGTGACAACGGTACATTCTCTACACAGTGGAACTGTGCAGGACCTAACGGCAACTTCCTTGCACGCCGCGGTATCGACATGGGAAGCACAAAGAACTTCCAGGATTACGGCGGGATCACTTGTGAATTCGATGTAAGCTGGTCCGCAAGCAGCCAGGGCAACTCACGTCTCTGTATCTACGGCTGGACACAGAATCCTCTGGTCGAGTACTACATCGTTGAGGACTGGAAAAACTGGTGTCCTCCTAACGGACAGCCCGGAGCAGGTAGTCCTTTAGGCACAGTTAGTCTTGACGGCGCAAATTACTACATCTACAAGGAGAACCGCAACTCCTATACAATTGAAGGTAACAAGCCCTTCGTACAGTATTTCAGCGTTCGCAGCAGCGGCAGAACATCAGGTACCATCAGCGTTTCAAAGCACTTTGAGGCGTGGGAGTCCAAGGGACTCCAGATGGGTAAGATGTACGAGGTAGCTTTCAACGTTGAAGGCTGGGAGAGCAACGGTCAGGCAAGTGTAAATAAGAATACTATCACTCTGGGCAAGGAGCCCGAGCCCGAGAAGCCCATAGAGCCCGATGCAAACGGCTACTATCTCACTGAGGCTTTCGAGTCGGGTGCAGGTGACTGGACAGGACGCGGAAGTGCTAAGGTAACATCAAGCTCAGGCTACAACAGCTCAAAGGGTCTGCTGGTTTCAGGACGTGCAGACAACTGGAACGGCGCTTCAATGAACCTCAGCAGCAATCCCTTCAAGGCAGGCGAGACATTCGCTTTCGGTACTGCTGTAATGCAGGATTCCGAGGACTCTGTTGAGTTCAAGCTCACACTTCAGTATAAGGACAGCTCAGGTACTGAGAAGTATGATGAGGTTAAGACTGCTACCGCTCCAAAGGGTCAGTGGGTAGACCTTTCAAATTCTGCTTACACTATTCCCGAGGGTGCTACAAGCATGGTCCTCTATGTTGAAGCTCCCGAGAGCCTTACAGACTTCTATATCGACGGCGCTTATGCAGGTGTAAAGGGCACAAAGCCTCTCCTCAGCATTGAGGCAGCACAGCCTGTAACTACAACTCCCGTCGTTACAACTCCTATAGTTACTGATCCCCCTGTTGCATCTTCAAATGTAACACTCTGGGGCGATGCTAACCTGGATAATAACGTGGAGCTCAGCGATGCTATCCTGCTCATGCAGCACCTCGCTAACCCCGACAAGTACAGCTATAACGGTTCTTATGACAAGCACCTGACAAAGCAGGGCGCACTCAACGGCGATGTTTACGAGAACGGTTCCGGTATCACAAGCAATGATCCGCTTTCTATCCAGAAGAAGCTCCTCAACCTGATACCTGCACTTCCCGAGTCATATGCACAGGGACAGACACCTGTTGTTACTGATCCCCCTGCACCTATAATGACTACAACGACATCAACAAGCACTACCACAACAACTACAACAACAACCACAACTACCACAGCGCCTGTTGTGACAACTACACCCGCTCCTGCTGTATACGGCGGTATGCAGGATAAGGGCACTCCCATGAACAAGAATGCCACTATGGTATCTGACTTCCGTACAGGCAATGCAGGTGACTTCTTTGCTTCCGACGGATGGACAAACGGCAAGCCCTTCGACTGCTGGTGGTATAAGCGCAACGCTGTTATCGGCGGCGGCGCACTTGAGCTCAGCGTTGACCAGAAGTGGTCAAACGACAGCAACCCTGACTGGAATCCCCAGTACTCAGGCGGCGAGTTCCGTACAAACAACTTCTATCACTACGGTTACTATGAGACCTCTATGCAGGCTATAAAGAATGACGGTGTTGTTTCTTCGTTCTTCACCTACACAGGTCCTTCAGACAACAATCCCTGGGATGAGATCGATATCGAGATCCTGGGCAAGGATACAACAAAGGTTCAGCTCAACTACTACACTGACGGTAAGGGCAAGCACGAGTATATGTATGATCTCGGATTTGACTCATCTGAGGCATTCCACACCTACGGCTTTGACTGGCAGCCCGATCATATCACATGGTATGTTGACGGCAAGGCTGTTTACACTGCTTACCAGAATATCCCCAAGACTCCCGGTAAGATCATGATGAACGCATGGCCCGGAAGAACTGTTGATGACTGGCTCAAGGCATTCAACGGCAGAACACCTCTCAAGGCACACTATCAGTGGGTAACATATAACAAGCAATAATTGCGGTGGTATATAGTTTTTCTTCCATTAAAAAGCAAAAGGCAGTACGAAAGTACTGCCTTTGCTTTTGAGCAGGAAAATATGCAGAATGGTGGATCGGATACACCAGAAATTGCGATAAAAAGATCCCGAAGGCAGCTTCAACAGCTGTTTTCGGGATCCGTTTTTATGTAGTATCAGAGATCTTGTACAAGGTCTTGAACTCGGTTGGGGTGCAGTTTTTGGCTTTTTTGAAGGCTCGGTTGAAGGTGGTGAGACTTGCAAATCCTGCCCTCATGGCGACCTCCGTAACGGAGAGGTTCGGGTCGATGAGAAGCCGTTCCGCAGCCTTTATCCTCTTACTATTTATATATTGTATATAGGACACATTGTTGTATTTCTTGAAAATACGCGAAAAATGGTACTTGCTGTAGCCTGCGATGGAGGCAATCTTTTCAAGAGGTATCTCGTACATATAGTTCTGGTTGATATACTTCATTACCATGCTGAACTTCCGGGTGTCGTCCCTGCCGGAAAGATCTCCCGTAAAGGCGTCAGCTGCCTGAGTGAGCTGATACTCTCTTACGGCAGTGAGCATTTTTATGAGACACAGGTAAATGCGTACGTCTGCCAGAGCAGATTTTGAATAGTATTCGGAATATATATCAAGTATGCTCTTTCGGGAAAGTATGTAAAGCTCCTTGCTGACTGCGGGAGTTATATGGAAAGCCTCGGAAAATACGGGAACTAAGGCTTCAAGTGCTGGAACATCGCTGATTATGCTGTTGTCACACTGGAAGATTATGCGCCTTCCTTCCTGGGCGGGCATGGAATGAAGCTCTCCCGGGGGAATGATGATTATTTCCTTTTCGTTCAGGTGGTAGTCAATACCGCCAGATGTTACCGTAAAACCGTTGTGCAGAGGTATAATGACTTCCACGGCGTTATGCCAGTGAGTAGGGTACTCTTCGACCTGGTCGTTGTCGTAAAGCATGACAAATCTTTGGTTTTCGTATTCAACGGTCTCGTAATCGCCCGATAGATTTTTAATCATGATTAGCCTCCTTAACCAAAAATTGTTGTGAAATTTATGTCAATATTCATAATTCACCGTAATATCTGGATATATTATACACTATTATCATAGTATTTGTAAAGTGGGTTTGAAGAATTTGTGCAATGTTAGCAATTCTTGAATAAACAGCCGCAATATTTGATTAGTATAAATTGCCGAAGTAGTATATAATAGCATTAGAGCTTACGAAAGGTGATGTGTGATGTCTGTTAAGTGCTATGAGACCGACTACAAGAATTACGGAAAATGTCTTTGCCTCGATAATGGTGTTATCAAGCTCATCGCTACTATAGATGTGGGACCGAGAATAGTTTTCTTCGGGTTCACCGATGGTGATAATGTTCTTTTTGAAGACATCGACAGAAACTTCTATGAGATAAACAACGGCTACGGAGTCTGGTACGCCTACGGCGGCCACAGGATATGGAGTGCTCCAGAGGTGATGCCGGAAACTTATCTTCCCGATAATTCAAAGGTCGAGGCGCACTTTGACGGCGGAGTGCTTACCCTCACACCTGCAATGACAAAATTTGAAAAGCAGTTTGAACTGGTCATCTCTATGGACGATAAAACATCGGTCACTATTGAGAACAGGATCACCAACTGCTCCGAAAAGCCCTCGGAATTCGCTCCCTGGTCCGTTACGGGACTTGCAGCGGGCGGCACCGAGATCATTCCTCTTTGCAGAGATGACAAGGGCTTCCTTCCCAACAGAACGATGGCATTGTGGAGCTACTCCGCAATAAATGATCATCGTTTTGTGCTGACTGACAAATATGCTCTCCTGAGACAGGATCCCAAGGAGAAGAAAGCTTTCAAGGTCGGCTTCAATGTAACGGGGGGACAGGTGCTCTACATAAAAGGCAGAAATATTTTCAGAATGAGTTTTGACGGATATGAAAATGTGAATTATCCGGATTTCTGCTGTAATTATGAAACTTACACCAATGACCTCTTCCTTGAATGTGAGCTGCTGGGCGAGCTGAAAAGCTATCAGCCCAATGAGACAGCCTCTATAAAGGAAAAATGGGAACTCTCCACCACGGAATGGTCTCCCGAAAAGGTCATAGATGAGTTTATAAGCAAAATATAAATAGAAAGGAAAATGCTGATGGAGAAGTACATGGACGAAGCATTATCCGCAATTGAGAGAGCTGAGGACCTTACGGACAGGCTTTCTGTTCAGGAAATGGCTGAGCAGCTCAAATATGACGCTCCTGCGGTGGAGCGCCTGGGGATATCCGCTTACAATTGGTGGAGCGAGGGATTGCACGGTGTTGCAAGAGCAGGAACAGCTACCATGTTCCCGCAGGCAATAGGAATGGCTGCTATGTTCGATGAGGAGGCTGTCCGCAGGGCAGGCGAAGTCACATCGACAGAAGCAAGGGCCAAGTACAATGAATATTCCGCTCACGATGATCGTGACATTTATAAAGGTCTTACACTCTGGTCACCGAATATAAATATATTCCGCGATCCGAGATGGGGCAGAGGTCAGGAGACCTACGGCGAAGACCCGTACCTGACAACTCGTCTGGGTGTTGCTTACACCAAGGGACTTCAGGGCGAAGGCAAGGTCCTGAGAGTCGCAGCCTGTGCAAAGCATTTCGCTGTACACAGCGGTCCCGAGGCTACCAGACATGAGTTTGACGCCAAGGCAAACATGAAGGATATGACAGAGACCTATATCGCAGCCTTTGAGGCTCTCGTAAAGGAAGCCAAGGTCGAAAGCGTTATGGGCGCATACAACAGAGTAAACGGCGAACCCGCCTGTGCAAATACCTTCCTCATGGATAAGCTTGAGGAATGGGGGTTCGACGGCCATTTCGTTTCTGATTGCTGGGCAATAAGAGATTTCCACACCAATCACGGTGTTACCAAGACCGCTCCCGAGTCAGCAGCACTCGCTCTCAAGAAGGGCTGCGACCTGAACTGCGGTAATACATATCTCCATCTGCTTGCTGCTTACGGAGAGAAGCTCATTACCGATGAGGACCTCAGAAAGTCCTGCGTCAAGCTGATGAGAACAAGAATAAGACTTGGTATGTTCGACAAGTCCACCGAATACGACGGACTTGATTACGATGTTGTTTCCTGTGATGAGCACAAGAAGTTCGCTCTTGAATGTTCTGAGCGTTCTATGGTGCTTCTCAAGAACAACGGTATCCTGCCACTGGACGGCAGTAAATACAAGACCATCGGAGTTATCGGTCCCAACGCCGACAGCGTTCCCGCTCTGGAGGGCAACTATAACGGCAAGGCTGATGAGTATGTGACCTTCCTGAATGGTATCAGGGAAGCGTTTGACGGCAGAGTGATCTACTCCGAGGGATGTCACCTGTATAAGGACAGATGCATGGGTCTTGCTCTTCCCGACGACAGACTGGCTGAGGCTGAGATAATCACAGAGCATTCTGATATAGTTGTTCTGTGCGTAGGTCTTGACGCTACTATCGAGGGCGAAGAGGGAGACACCGGCAACGAGTTCTCCTCAGGCGACAAAAATGATCTCAGACTTCCTGAGTCACAGAGAAAGCTTGTTAAGACGGTAATGGCTAAAGGAAAGCCCGTTATCATAGTTACTGCCGCAGGCAGTGCAATAAATGTAGAAGCAGACTGCGATGCACTCATACACGCGTGGTATCCAGGTCAGTTCGGCGGAAGAGCTCTTGCGAATATACTTTTCGGTAAGATCTCTCCCTCGGGAAAGCTTCCCGTTACATTCTATGAGGACGCTTCAAAGCTGCCCGATTTCTCGGACTACAGCATGAAGAACCGTACTTACAGATACGCCGAGGGCAATATTCTTTATCCCTTCGGCTTCGGACTTACTTACTCCGAGACAGAGTGTTCGGAGCTCAGCTTCGCAGACGGCAAGGCATCGGTGAAGATCACCAACACAGGCAGCCGTGCAGTTGAGGACGTAGTCCAGTTCTATATCAAAGGTAATTCGGAGAACGCAGTTCCCAACCATAGCCTCTGCGGCTTCAAGAGAGTCGCACTTGACGCGGGCGAGAGTCAGGTCGTACAGATCACCCTTCCCGAAAGAGCCTTTATGGCTGTCAATGAAAAGGGCGAATGGGTAAAGGAAGGCAAGGAGTTCACCCTCTATGCAGGCACCTCTCAGCCCGACTCACTCAGCAAAAAGCTGACAGGAAAAGAATGCACATCTCTGAAAATAAATGCTTAAATGGAGGATATAATGGAATTTTTCAGCAATATCGGTAAAATTCAGTATAAGGGTAAGGATAGTACTGATCCTCTCTCTTTCAAGTACTACAACCCTGATGAGGTCATCAACGGAAAGAAAATGCGCGAGCACCTGAAGTTCGCTCTTTCATGGTGGCACACAATGGGCGGCGACGGAACAGATATGTTCGGCTGCGGCACAACAGACAAGACATGGGGTCAGTCAGATCCCGCTGCAAGAGCTAAGGCTAAGGTAGATGCAGCTAAGGAGATCATGGATAAGCTTTCCATCGATTACTACTGCTTCCACGACCGTGACCTTTCTCCCGAGTACGGCAGCCTCAAGGCTACCAATGACCAGCTCGACATCGTTACAGACTATATGAAGTCTGCAATGGGCGACAAGAAGTGCCTCTGGGGTACAGCTAAGTGCTTCGATCATCCCAGATTCATGCACGGTGCAGGTACTTCTCCTTCCGCTGACGTTTTCGCTTTCTCAGCTGCTCAGATCAAGAAGGCTATTGAGTCTACAGTAAAGCTTGGCGGTAACGGCTATGTATTCTGGGGCGGACGTGAGGGTTATGAGACTCTCCTCAACACAGACATGGGCCTTGAGCTCGACAACATGGCTCGTCTCATGAAGATGGCTGTTGAGTACGGACGTTCTATCGGCTTCACAGGCGATTTCTACATTGAGCCCAAGCCCAAGGAGCCCACAAAGCATCAGTATGATTTCGATACCGCTACAGTTCTTGGATTCCTTAGAAAGTACGGTCTCGACAAGGATTTCAAGATGAACATCGAAGCTAACCACGCTACACTTGCTCAGCACACATTCCAGCATGAGCTCCGTGTTGCAAGAGACAACGGTGTGTTCGGTTCTATCGACGCTAACCAGGGCGATGTTCTTCTCGGATGGGATACAGACCAGTTCCCCACAAACATCTACGACACAACAATGTGTATGTACGAGGTTATCAAGGCAGGCGGCTTCACAAACGGCGGTCTCAACTTCGACGCTAAGGCTCGCAGAGGAAGCTTCACTCCCGAGGATATCTTCTACAGCTACATTGCAGGTATGGATGCATTTGCTCTCGGCTTCAGAGCTGCTCTCAAGCTCATCGAGGACGGACGTATCGACAAGTTCGTAGAGGACAGATACGCTTCATGGAAGACAGGCATCGGTGCTGACATAATCGCTGGCAAGGCAGATTTCGCATCTCTCGAAAAGTATGCTCTTGAAAAGGGCGAGGTTACAGCTTCACTCTCAAGCGGCAGACAGGAAATGTTGGAGTCTATCGTAAATAATGTTCTTTTCAGTCTGTAAAGACTGATTGAAATAATATCAATTTTTATAATTGGAGGTCAAGAAAAATGAAAAAAGCATTATCGGTCATCTCAGCAATCGCTCTTCTGGCATCTTCTGTAGCTGCTACAGGCTGCAGCAAGAAGGAGGAGGCAACCACAAAGGACGGCAAGACCATTATCAACCTGTGGACTTTCACAGACGAAGTTCCCGGAATGGTTAAGAAGTTCATGGCAACACACCCTGACTTCGCTGCAAAGTACGAAGTAAAGGAAACAATCATTCCTACAACTGACGGTAACTACCAGCCTGCTCTTAACAAGGCTCTTCAGGCCGGCGGTAAGGACGCTCCTGACTTCTTCTGCGCAGAGGCTGCTTTCGTTCTGAAGTATACACAGGGCGATATGTCAAGCTATGCTGCTCCTTACAAGGATCTCGGAATCGACGTTGACAAGGAGATCAAGGACGCTGACATTGCTCAGTACTCAGTAGATATCGGTACTAACCCCAACGGTGATGTAGTTGGTCTCGGATACCAGGCTACAGGCGGTGCTTTCATCTACAGACGTTCAGTAGCTAAGGCTGCTTTCGGCAGCGACGATCCTGCTACAGTTTCCGCTAAGATCGGCGGCGGCTCAGGCAGCTGGGATAAGTTCTTCGAGGCAGCTGAAGAGCTCAAGAAGAAGGGCTACGGAATCGTATCAGGCGACGGTGATATCTGGCACGCTGTTGAGAACAGCTCAGACAAGGGCTGGCTCGATGGAGATTCACTCTACATCGATCCTAAGCGTGAGGAATTCCTCGACCTGTCCAAGAAGCTCAAGGACAACAACTACCACAACGACACAGAGGACTGGAGCGATGCCTGGTTCGCTGATATGAAGGGCGAGGGCGATAAGGAAGTTCTCGGATTCTTCGGTCCTGCTTGGCTCATCAACTACACAATCGCTAAGAACTGCGGTTCTTGGGTTGACACAGGTGAGAAGGATGCAGACGGCAACGCTATCCAGGAGCTCGATACTTCTATCGGTACATGGGGCGACTGGGCTGTTTGTGAGCCTCCTATCGGATTCTTCTGGGGCGGTACATGGCTTATCGCTAACAAGGATTCAACAAAGAAGGAGGCTGTTGGACAGATCATCGACTGGATCACACTCGACTGCACTAAGGACGGTCTCCAGTATATGTGGGCTAACGGTACTCTCAACGGCGAAGGCGGTACTAAGGACTCAGTAGCTTCAGGCACAGTTATGGCTATGTCTGACGGTTCACTGGACTTCCTCGGCGGCCAGAATATGTTCGACGTATTCGTTCCCGCTAACCAGTACGCAAACGGTAAGAACCTCACTCAGCACGATGAGAAGATCAACCAGAAGTGGCGTGGTCAGGTTCGTCAGTACACTGCTGGCAACAAGTCCAGAGAAGATGCTATCAAGGACTTCAAGCAGGAAGTTGCAGACGAGCTCGATATTCACTAAGTAACTTGAGCGCTGTACCGCAGGCTTCTGCGGTACAGCCCTCTAAATAAAAAGGAGGCTTTAGGCTTTGAAAACGAAGCTCAAGGGTATTAGTTATTCAAAATACGGATATCTCTTTAGTATTCCTTTTGTTGTTGCATTTTTGATATTTACGCTGTATCCTACGATTTATACAGCAACCCTCGGTTTTACCGATTGTAGAGGTGTACTTAACGACAATTATCATTTCCTTGAACATCCCTTTGAAAACTTCAAGGAGATCTTAAAGAATGACTCATTCCGATTATCTCTGAAGAATACTATAGTTATCTGGATAGCGAACTTTATTCCCCAGATATCAATTGCTCTTCTTCTGACTGCTTGGTTTACCTCGCATTCCAACGAGATCAGAGGAAAAGGTTTCTTCAAAGTCGTTTTCTATATGCCTAACATCATTACGGCTGCAACAGTTGCGATCCTCTTCCATTCACTGTTCAACTATCCTGTAGGCCCTGTAAACGATATCCTCGTAAGAACAGGACTCAGGGATTCATCTTATTATTTCTTTACCAGTAAGACTGCCGCGCGTCTCATAGTTGCGTTCATTCAGTTCTGGACATGGTACGGAAATACTATGATAGTGCTCATTTCGGGTGTACTCGGAATCAGCCCTGATATCTATGAAGCGGCAGAGATCGACGGAGCGAACGGTGTTCAGACCTTCTTCCGTATTACGATACCTAATCTTAAGACAGTTTTACTGTATACACTTATTACCAGCCTTGTCGGCGGACTGAATATGTTCGATATTCCTTTCCTCTTCCTTTCAGGAGGACCCGACAGAGCTACGCTTACCACAAGCGTATTCATTTACAATCTTGCCTTCTCGGGCAACTACATTTACAACAGAGCGGCTGCAGCAAGTATGATAATGTGGCTGTTAATAGCGTTCTTCTCGGCTATCCTGTTCTATATCATGCGTGATAAGGATCAGATCAAGATCGATAAGGAGATCAAGAAAGCAAAGAAGGAAGCTAAAAGAGCAGCGAAGGGAGGAGTCAATCAATGGCAGTGGTAAACAAAAAAGCATCAAGCTATGCATTCAAGATATTTGCTTATGCTTTTTGTATACTCCTTACCGTTCTCAGTCTTTTCCCGTTCGTTATCATGATCGTTAACGCTACAAGAAATACCGCTGAGATCCAGAGCCACGCTGTATCCTTCATTCCCGGACATAATTTCAGAACAAACTGGAATATCCTTATGGGACGCGGATTCAATCCTCTGGACGGCTTTAAGAACTCTCTGATCGTATCAGTAGGTTCCACAGCCTGCAATATTTATTTCTCAACAATGACCGCATTCGCACTCGTTGCGTATGACTGGAAACTGAGAAAACCGTTCTTCACAGTTATCATGGCAGTTCTTATGATACCTGCTCAGGTAACCAGTATCGGTTTCTATTCACTCATGTACAAGATCGGATGGGTAAACAGTTTCCTTCCCCTTATTCTTCCTTCGATCGCAGCACCTACTACTGTTTTCTTCATGAGACAGTATATGATACCCTCGCTTCCTATGGAGATACTCCAGTCAGCGAGAATCGACGGTGCAGGCGAATTCAGGATCTTCAACCAGATAGTGCTTCCCATGATGAAGCCTGCTATGGCTACACAGGCAATTTTCTCCTTCGTAACCAGCTGGAACCAGCTGTTTATGCCTCAGATACTTATCACAAGACCTGAGCTCAGAACAATGCCTATGATGGTAAGCCTCCTCAACGGTGACGCGTACAGGACCGAGTACGGTTCCGTTTATCTGGGACTGCTTTTGACAGTCGTACCTATCCTTATTGCATACTTCCTGTTGTCTAAGTACATCATCGAAGGTGTTGCACTGGGCGGCGTCAAGGGTTGATGTTTTCTTAATGTTATCACATTTTTCTTTCTTAAATCTTTGGGGACTGTACCTTCGGGTACAGTCCTCTTTGAGTTATATGGTAAAAATAGCAGGCTCGGCTTTTTTCACTGAGCCTGCTATAATATTTCCCCAGACCTTGCAATTAAAGAAAAAACGTGGTATAATAAAATTACTATTACAACGACACGGAGGATATTTCTTATGTTATCTGATATTGAAATCGCTCAGGCTGCCGAAATGAAGCGCATCAATGAGATCGCTGCAACGCTCGGCATTGATGAGGAGGACATCGAGCCATACGGTCACTATAAGGCTAAGCTTTCCGAGAACCTTTTCAATAAGCTGGAAGACAAGGAGAACGGCAAGCTCATTCTGGTCACTGCTATCAATCCTACTCCCGCAGGCGAGGGTAAGACCACTATCAGCGTCGGTCTTGCTGATGCTATGCGCAGGATAGGCAAGAACACCGTTCTTGCTCTCCGCGAGCCTTCTCTCGGTCCTGTTTTCGGAATGAAGGGCGGCGCTGCCGGCGGCGGATACGCTCAGGTAGTCCCCATGGAGGACATCAACCTTCACTTTACAGGCGATATGCACGCCATAACTGCTGCAAACAATCTTCTCTGCGCGATGATCGACAATCATCTCCAGCAGGGTAATCAGCTCCAGATAGATCAGCGCAGGATAATGTTCAAGCGCTGCATGGATATGAACGACCGTGCCCTCAGAAATATCCTTATCGGTCTCGGCGGAAGAGCCAACGGAATCCCCCGTGAGGACGGCTTCAATATCACAGTCGCTTCCGAGGTGATGGCTATTCTCTGTCTTGCTTCCGATATTGCCGACCTGAAGGAGAGACTGGGCAATATCCTCGTTGCCTATAACCTCAGCGGCGAGCCTGTCTACGCTAAGGACCTGGGCTGCACAGGCGCTATGACTGCACTCCTCAAGGACGCTCTCAAGCCCAATCTGGTGCAGACTCTGGAAAATACTCCTGCCTTTATCCACGGCGGTCCCTTTGCTAATATCGCTCACGGCTGCAACTCACTGAGAGCTACAAAGCTTGCTCTCAAGCTGGGCGACTATACTGTTACCGAGGCAGGCTTCGGCTCTGACCTGGGTGCAGAAAAGTTTATGGACATCAAGTGCCGTATCGGCGGACTTGCTCCCTCATGCGTTGTCCTTGTTGCAACTATCAAAGCTCTCAAGTACAACGGCGGAGTTCAGAAGCAGGATCTTGGAAAGGAAAATATGTGGGCTCTGGAAAAGGGTATCGAGAACCTGAGAACTCACATTGAGAATATGCACAAGTTCCACGTTCCCGTAGTTGTGGCTATCAACAGATTTGCTGCAGATACCGAGAATGAGATTAAGTTCGTACAGGACTTCTGCGCTGATATGGGCGTTGAGGTATCTATGTGCGAGGTCTTCGCTAAGGGCGGCGAAGGCGGCAAGGATCTTGCTCAGAAGGTCTGCGAGACTATCGACCTTGTAAGCGGAAATGAATTCAAGCCCGTTTACGATACAGAGGCTACCATCAAGGATAAGGTGGAAAAGATCGCTAAGGAGATCTACCGCGCTGATGGCGTTATCTTTACTCCTCAGGCTGAGAAGGCTATCAAGGAGATCGAGAGCATCGGCTTCTGGGATCTGCCTATCTGCGTTGCAAAGACTCAGTACTCGCTTTCCGATAATCCCAATCTTCTCGGAAAGCCCAAAAACTTCAAGATCACTGTCCGTGACGCAAGACTGTCTTCAGGCGCAGGCTTCGTTGTTATATACACAGGCGATATTCTGACTATGCCGGGACTGCCCAAGGCTCCTGCCGCTCTCAATATCGACTGCGACAATAACGGCAATATCACAGGACTTTTCTGATCGGACGGAGTATTTATGAAGATCATCACTCATTCTCCTCAGGAGACCATAGCCGCTGCGGAAAAGCTTGGCGCTATGCTCAGGGCGGGAGATATGATAGCTTATAAAGGCGGACTTGGTGCGGGAAAAACCACCTTCACCAGAGGTCTTGCCCTTGGTATGGGGCTGGGAGACAGCGTTACTTCTCCCACCTTTGCACTTGTAAATGAATACCGCGGTGAGAATATGACTCTCTACCACTTCGATATGTACCGCATAAACTCCGAGGAGGATCTGGAGTCTACGGGCTTTTATGATTACCCATTCGAGGAAAACGTTGCGGCAGTGGAGTGGTCTGAGAATATCGCGGAATTTCTCCCAAAGGACACAATTTATATCACTATAAACAGCATAAGTGAGAATGACAGGGAAATAATTATCGAGGACGGTGGAAGATTTGCTGCTGCTTGGGATTGATACATCGGGAAAGACAGCTTCCGCAGCGCTTTTTGACTCAGAGACTGAGCTCTTTCTGGCTCAGAGCTCGGTTTATACCCAGAAGACCCATTCACAGGTCATTATGCCTATGGTAAAGGACATAATGGCTCAGGCAGGGAAGGAGCTCTCTGACCTGGGCGGCATTGCAGTTGCAAACGGTCCGGGCTCATACACGGGTCTGAGGATCGGTGTAGCCGCTGTTAAGGCGCTCAGCTTCGGGCTCGGTGTGAAATGCTGCGGCGTTTCAACACTTCTGGGACTTGCCTGCAATAATCTCGCCTATAAGGGGCATATCTGCTCTATCATGAAGGCGAGGGGAGAGCTGGTCTACACCTGTACATACAAGAGCGACGGCTTCTGCGTTGAGCAGGTCACTGAGGAGCAGATGATCTCCCGTGACGAGCTTGCGGAGTATCTGGCGCTGAATGTGGGAGAGGCTTTGCTCTGCGGAGACGGTGCTGCCGACTTCTACAATACCTACAGTTCACCCGCCTTCGTTATCGCTCCTCCACAGGGAAGGCTCCAGAGCGCTGTGGGCGTCTGCCTCGCAGGCGTTTCAAGAAAGCTCATCGACCCTGACAGCCTTGAGGTCTCTTACCTCCAGAAGGTAAAGGCTGAGAAGGATCTGGAGGAGAAAAACAAGAATTTAGCGTAATTTTAAGATCGGAGATGTTGATATGATAGCTATCGGTTGCGACCACGCAGGAGTGGAAATGAAAAAGGCTATAATCGAGGCTCTGTCAGTTCAGGGTTTTGATTTCATGGATCTGGGTACCGACGGTGAGCCCTGCGATTATCCCGACGTTGCTGAAAAGCTCTGTCATGAGGTGCTTGCGGGAAACTGTGAAAAGGGTATACTTATCTGCGGCACAGGTATCGGAATGTCCATAGCCGCTAACAAGTTCAAAGGCATAAGAGCAGCTCTCTGTGCGGACTCTTTCTCTACACGCTTCACCCGTATGCACAACAACTCAAATGTAATGTGCATGGGCGCAAGAACTCTCGGCTGCGGACTTGCCTGCGAGCTGGCTGAGATTTTCCTCACTACAGAATTTGAGGGCGGACGCCATCAGAGACGTATCGACCTTATAACAGCAATAGAAGAAAAACAGTGAAGGGAGTAAATTACTATGGCTGAATTACACATTATAGATCATCCTCTGGTACAGCACAAGATCTCGCTGCTCAGAGACAAGAACACAGGTACAAAGGAGTTCCGCGAGCTGGTATCGGAGATCGCTATGTTCATCTGCTATGAGGCTACAAGAGACCTTCCTTTGAAGGAGATCGAGCTTGAGACTCCTCTTGCAGTTGCAAAGACCAAGATAATCTCGGGCAGAAAGCTTGCTTTCATTCCCATTCTCCGTGCAGGTCTGGGCATGGTCGAGGGCGTTACAACTCTCGTTCCTGCTGCAAAGATCGGTCATATCGGACTTTTCCGCGATCCTGTCACCAAGGAGCCTGTGAAGTACTATGCCAAGATGCCCGATGACATCAACGAGCGTGACGCTATTATCGTTGATCCTATGCTGGCAACAGGCAACTCGGCAGTTGCAGCTATCACAGAGCTGAAAAATCTGGGCGTTAAGCACATCAAGTTCATGTGCATCATATGCTCTCCCGAGGGTGTTGAGGCTGTTCAGAAGGCTCACCCCGATGTTGAGATCTATGCAGGCGTTATGGACGAGAAGCTCAATGAGGACAAATACATTGTTCCCGGTGTGGGCGATGCAGGCGACCGTATTTTCGGTACAAAATAATAGTGAAATAAAGCAGCCCCGAAGCATATGCTTCGGGGCATTATGTTTTATTTGAGTGCAAGATAAATCAAAATTTAGCTCTGCTAAATTATGATTTAAGTTTAGAGTTGAGAGTTTAGAGTTGAAAGTTGTGGAGTCGCCTGCGGCGACAATATTTAAATATTGTGAGCGAAGCGAACACATTAACTCTCAACTCTCAACTTTCAACTATCAACTTAGCGCATACGCGCTAAATTATGATTTATCTTAGTAAGCTATGCTTTTGGAGAGAGCT
This sequence comes from Ruminococcus flavefaciens ND2009, assembly GCF_000621785.1. Classification (GTDB taxonomy): domain Bacteria; phylum Bacillota; class Clostridia; order Oscillospirales; family Ruminococcaceae; genus Ruminococcus; species Ruminococcus flavefaciens_C. Next base: position 51,337 of record NZ_KK211346.1, read on the forward strand.
AAAAGCTTATTCGATAGGGAACTTCATTCCCCACTGGCTGCGGCACTGATCCATGAGCTTCATGACTGCCACAGTATCACTGTGGGGCACAAGTGAACTCTCAGTCAGTCCACGGTCAAGGCAGCGATGTACCTCGTCCACCTCGTACTCGTAGCCGTTTATGGCGTCCTTGTAAACGAATTTCTCCACCTCTCTGCCCTCACGGTCAAAGAGTGTAGCCTCATCAGTACAGTGGAACCAGTTCCCAAGGGTGATGAATCCCTTTGTTCCCGAAATTATGGCATTGTTGCGGAGCTGTATCTCAAATCCGTTGTCCATTGAGGAGAAGGCTCCGTTTTTGTATCTGAACAGAATAGAATTGCTCATGTCAATTCCGTTCATCATGTGTGCGGAGCTTATTATCTCGTCGGGAACTCCAAGAAGATCATGGGTGAGGGTAATGGGATATATTCCGAGGTCAAGGAGACAGCCGCCGCCGCAGTCTGCGCGGAAAAGACGATCCTTTTCATCAAAGGGGATAAAGTTGCTGAAATCAGCTTTGATATACTCAATATCACCGATAGCTCCCGAAGCTATCCACTCCTTCATCTTGCGGTAGACAGGACGGCACTTCATCCACATAGCCTCCATGAAGAAAAGCTTCTTCTCACGGGCAAATACCAGGAGCTTCTCGGTCTGTGAGCTGTTGAGAGTAAGTGACTTCTCGCACAGCACGTTCTTTCCGTTTTCAAGGCAGAGCCATGCGTCCTCAAAGTGTGAAGCCATGGGCGTTGCGATATAGACTATCTCCGCATCGCTGTTCTCAGCAAATTCCCGGTAGCTTCCGTAGAAGCTATTGAAGCCGAATTCATCGGCGAATTTTTTTGCCTTTTCCTCAGTTCTTGATGTAACTGCACATAGCTCTGCATTTTCACAGTGTGCCAGCGCTGTTGCAAAGGTGTGGGCTATCTTTCCTGTACCGATAACGCCCCATTTATACTTGTGCATGATAATGATCCTTTCATCATGAATTGTTGGAACTGTTTGCGTCCATAACGCAGTCTATGGCAATGACTGCTGCAAGCACCATGACTACGTCCTGTCCGTCGGCGATGTCAAGCTCATAGCTGTCGCCCCAGGTCATCCAGTGCTTGTGTACGGAAGCAACGTACATATTGCCCGAGAAAACTCTGTAATCGTGGGAGAATACCTCGCCGTCAACTCTCCAGCCTATGCGCTCAAAGACATATGAGGGCTTGAAGAATGTGAACTCCTTGACAATGTCGGTGACATACTGTCCCATTACATAGATGGAAAAGCGTGGGAGAAGCCTTAACAGCTTGCGCTCCACATAAGCTACCTCGTTGCCTGTACGGTCATAGATGTGCATTTTCCTTGCCAGAGATATCTCACCTATGGCGCTGAATAATACGTTTCCGAATTCGTCATATATCTCGGAACGCTGTCTGAGCGAAAACATCTTCTGCTTGAAATAAAGTTTCATATAAAATCCTCCATATCATTATATATCCGTACCCCACGGATATTCAGTGCAGCCCCAGCTGCCAGAAGGCAACTGCGCTTGCGGCGGCGACGTTGAGTGAGTCTACACCATGGGACATGGGTATCTTCACCGTGTAGTCGCAGGCTGTGATAGTCTTGTCGGCAAGTCCCTCGCCCTCAGTACCGAGGACTACGGCAAGCCTTTCTACGTTTTTCAGCTCGGGAGCTTCAATGCTCACTGAGTTGTCGCTGAGCGCCATTGCAGCGGTTTTGAAGCCCATTTCGCGGAGCTGCTGCGGATAGTCCGTATCGCTTGAAAGGTAGGTCCAGGGTATCTGGAACACCGTTCCCATGCTGACCCTTGATGAACGCCTGTACAGCGGGTCACAGCAGGATGGCGTCAGAAGTACGGCGTCCATGCCCAGAGCAGCTGCGGAGCGGAAAATTGCTCCGATATTGGTGGGGTTGACCACGTTTTCCAGTACAGCTATGCGCCGTGCGTTTTTGCAAAGCTCCTCGGCTGTGGGAAGGGCTCTCCGTCGGAAGGCGCACAGTGCGCCGCGGATAAGCTTGAAGCCCGTTATGGCGGTTATCTCATCAAACTCCGCGGTATACACGGGAGCGTCTCCGCAGCGGCAGAGAAGCTCCTTCATCTGTCCCTCAATGTCCTTGTGCTCCATGAGGAGTGCATAGGGCTCATAGCCGCCGTTGAGCGCCCTTTCGATGACCTTTGGGCTCTCCGCAATGAATAGTCCCTCCGCAGGCTCAAAATAGTGCAGGAGCTGCGGCTCCGACATCAGTACGAATATTTGCAGTACATCCGTATTGCTTTTGTTTATCTCGATAATATTTGACATAAATTACCTTTCTGTCTGTATGGAACGGCGTCCCGAAATTTAAAAGTTGTTAGCTGCTGAAGTAAATCAGAATTTGGCAGTCTATTTCCTGTATGTGATCACCATTTTCTGTGAAAGTTTCTTTCCAATTTGATATATAAGCCAACCAATGACTCGTTTAAAATGCGTCATTGGTATACCTGGTGCATATCTCATACCATTGTATTTCGGCCAAAAGTTATTATCCTCAGTGGGATATTCTTTTTCGCCCTTATTATCGACGCACATGGCTTGAAATAAATTAAACGGTATCAGCACGCCCACTCCCGGAACATGTGCTTTTCCGGATTTCACATCAAGGTAAAATCTCTTCGTGATATCATATGTCCTTCGCAGATCCTTCTCAGTTGGCTTGTAGTCATTCCAGCTCAGTGCAGTTATCGGAAGCTGGTAACACTTATTAAAGCCCCACCCGGGCAACGTTGCTGCCAAAGCTTTTGTTGTACTCTCAGCAGATACACCTCCGGTTGTACTGATTATAAGAGCCTTCTTTTTGAAATATCTCGGCCTATGCAGCATAAATGCCATATGATCTGTAAAATTTTTCATAATCCCGGGCAAATGCCCCTGAAAACAGGGAATAGAGAAAATAACCGCATCGCATTCTTCTATCATATCTATTATTGGCTGCATCTTATTATGATGCGGACAAGTTTTATGTCCTTTACGAAAACAGTTGCTACATCCAGTGCAGAAGGGGATATTTATATCTGATAAATGTACTTCACAAAACTGGACCGTATTATCAATTTTCTGAATATACTTCTTTGCAATCTGAGTTAGCCGCCATGTATTCCCTTTGTGTGGTCCACCATTGAAGATCAGTATTTTCATATACAATTACCTCATTCTTGCACAAATTATGATTTATCTCATTAAAACCATTATACCAGTTCCCCTCAATTTCGTCAATATCCTCAGCCATAACTCTTTTTATCTTTTCCTATGGCTTTTTTATCAAAATCATGGTATAATATGAGTATACTTTTTTAAGGAGAGCTTGCTATGGCTAATAATGATATAAACAGAATGAAGGAGCTGAATGAGCTGCTGGCAAAGGCGGCTGACGCTTACTATAATACAGGCGTTGAGATAATGTCCGACAAGCAGTACGACCAGCTTTATGACGAGCTGGAGGCACTTGAGAAAAAGACAGGCGTTATCCTCAGCGGAAGCCGTACCCAGCAGGTGGGCTACGAGGTATCATCGGGACTTCAGAAGATAAGACATACCACCAAAATGCTGTCTCTGGACAAGACCAAGAGTGTTGAGGAGCTGAAAAGCTGGCTGGGTGAGCATGAGGGCTTCCTCAGCTGGAAGCTGGACGGTCTTACACTGGTGCTGACCTATGACGGCGGTACCCTCACGCAAGCGGTCACCCGCGGAAACGGCGAGATAGGCGAGGACATCACTGCCAACGCAAGGCACATTATCGGTATCCCTGCACGCATTCCGTTTACGGGACATCTTGTGGTCCGCGGCGAGTCCCTCATGAAGTACAAGGACTTCGAGAGGGTCAACGAGGAGATAGAGGAGGGGGCAAAGTATAAAAATCCCCGTAATCTCTGCGTGGGAACTGTACGAAACTTGGACTCCCGTGTTACTGCGGAGCGAAATATCAACTTCTTCGCATTCAATCTTGTGTCTGCCGAGGGCTATGAGGAGAACTCCTTTTCGCGCCGTCTGGACTGGCTTGAGGAGCAGGGCTTTCAGCGTGTTTACGGTGTTAAGGTGAAGTCCGACACCGTGGAGGGGGCTGTTTCGGATTTTGAAAAGGCTGTGGCGGAGAACGAGTTCCCCTCGGACGGTCTGGTGCTCATGTACGACGATGTGGCATACGGCCTCAGTCTGGGCGAGACCTCACACGCCCCCAGAAACGGCATAGCCTTCAAATGGCGTGACGAAACTGCGGACACTACTCTCCGCGAGGTGGAGTGGTCCGCCAGCAGAACGGGTCTGCTCAATCCTGTGGCTATATTCGATCCTGTGGAGCTGGAAGGAACTACGGTCACGAGGGCTTCCGTTCACAACCTCAGCATAGTTAAGCAGCTCCGTCTGGGAATAGGTGACACCCTTACCATTTTCAAGGCGAACATGATAATCCCGCAGGTGCTTGAAAACAAGACCGCCTCAGCAAGTCTGGAGATACCTGCGGTATGTCCCGTCTGCGGCGGCGCAACAGAGATACGCACCTCCGATGAGGACGTGGAAACTCTTGTATGTCCCAACAAGGACTGCGCTGCCAAGCATATCGGAAAGTTTGAGCACTTTGTCCAGCGGGACGCCATGAATATCGTGGGAATGTCAACGGCTACCATAGAGACACTGGTCTCGGAGGGCTTTGTCAGGGAGTTCCGTGATTTCTATCACCTTGACGACTACAAGTTCAAGATAGTTGTGCTTGAGGGCTTCGGCGAGAAGTCCTATCAGAAGCTTGCGGACGCCATCGAAGCTTCACGAAAGACAGAGCTGAGCCGTGTGCTCTACGCCATGGGTATACCCAATATCGGCAGACAGGCTTCACGCCTTATCTGCGCAAAGTACACCACTGCCGGGGAGCTTGAGAAGCTTTCTGCGGCGGAGCTTACCTCCATTGACGGTATCGGAGAGGTGCTGGCAAATGACTATGTGAAGTTCTTTGCGGACGAGAAAAATCTCAGGGAGTTCCGAGACCTGCTGGCAGAGCTGGAAATTGAAGAGGCTGAGGCAGTGAACAGCGAGTCAGCCATTGCAGGCAAGACCTTTGTCATCACAGGCTCGGTGCACATCTGGAAGAACCGCAAGGAGCTCCAGGCATATATCGAGCAGAACGGCGGCAAGGCGTCGGGCTCGGTGTCATCAAAGACGGACTACCTTATCAACAACGACAACACCTCTAACTCCACCAAGAACAAGACTGCAAAGGAGCTCGGCATTCCGATAATAACCGAGGAGGAGTTTCAGGCGCTTATCAACGGCTGAAATTCAGTGAATTGAAAGTGCAGGGACGACCATTGGCCGTCCCTGCAAATAATATTAAGGCGGACAATTTGTCCGCTTTTTTTGAAAATTCTGTAATAAAACCAGAAGTCACTCGTCTAACTAAGTGAGGAGGTGAGAAGATGAAGCAGGAATTTCATGAGATATACGAGAAATACAGCTCCGACCTCTATACCTTTATCCTGAGACTGTGCGGCAATGAGCAGCTTGCAAAGGACATTCTTCAGGATACCATGCTGAAGGCTATGACAAGCGCCGACAGCTTTCGGGGAAGCTGCTCCGTGAGGACGTGGCTGTGTACTATCGCGAAAAATCTCTGGTACGACCACCTGAAAAAGGCTGAGAGCAGGAACAGCTCTGCGGAGAGCATCGGCGAGACAGCTGCACAGGGGAGCCTTGAGGAATGCTTTGCCGACAGGGAGACTTCCCTGCGGATACATCATCTTCTACACGACCTTGAGGAGCCGTACAGAGAGGTATTTACCCTGAGAGTTTTCGCGGAGCTGAAATTCGCCGACATAGCAAAGGTTTTCGGAAAGAGTGAGAACTGGGCAGGCGTGACCTATTACCGCGCTAAACAGAAGCTTTTGCAGCTTCTGAAAAAGGAGGGACTTTTATGAACAGAAAGGATATAGACTGCAATGTTATCATCGACCTGCTGCCCCTTTACAAGGAGGAGATATGCAGCGAGGCGACAAGGGAGCTTGTGGAGGAGCACCTCCGCAGCTGTGAGGACTGCCGACAGCTCTGCGAGAACATGATCCTGCCCGAGCCCGAGAAAAAGGCAGTTCCCGACGAAGCCGAGACCTTTAAAAAGGTGGGTAAGAAACTGAAAAAGAGCCGTTTTACCAAGGTCATGGCGGTGCTTATGTCTGTATTTCTTGCGATATTTTTAGGCTTCAACAGTGCATGGTATTTTCTTAAATATCGACCGATGAAGAAACTCTGTGAGGGTATGCAGCTTATAGAGCGTGATTCTACTGCTGTAAAACAGGTAGGTATATACGGAAGTACAGACGATAAATTTTTTTATGTTGTAAGACTGCCTAATTATCTCAGTTTTAGCACAGGATATGTAACTGTTTCGCCGTTAGAAAGCGTCGCTGTAAACGGTGATGGCGGTTTTGTTTATAAAGACACACATTCTCCCGTGATAACTATTCCGCATGAGCTGTCAGGCAGACGAACTTATCAGATCATATGTGAGTCGGATGCAGAAGAAAATGGACATAAAATAACTTATCATTTTGAAGTCGATGAAGATTTTGAACTGATAAACTATTTTGATAATTATAATACCGAAGATGCAAGGAATATGAAAGATATTGTTACAGCTCACAAAGATGAACTGAACGAAGAGATCGAAGCCGCACAGAAAAAGTGGGGCGAATATCTGAAATAAGAAAAGCGGACAGTCATGCTGTCCGCTATGTTTTTACATATTCTTGTTGAGCATCTCCACAGCCCACTCTGTGTCGATTATCACTTCATTATCGGCAAGAAGGGAGGTCTTGAAGGTCTTTGCAACCTGATCGTAGTTTTCCTTGGAGAAGGCAGTGCCGCCCCACTTGTCATTGTCGAACCTGATAGCGAAGCTGTATGTATCGTCCTTTTCCTTTGTGAAGTATATCTCGGTTATCCTGAGGTCCTGTGATGAGGTCTGTATATCGGCAACGATGAACAGCTTCATGAGCTCGATGATACGGTCATCAAGTCCCTCGTCGAGAATGACGAGCTTTTCGCGGAGCTGGTTCATATCGGTCACAACACGCCTTGTGTAGCCATTATCGAAGTTGTAGCCGCTTTCGTTGTCATTGCTGAGGTCCTTCATGCACTTTTCGGCAGTGTCGGGATCTCCGGGAACGTAGCTGACGATGTACTTATCTCCGGGCTGGTGATAGATGGTGGGGAAGAAGATGAGAGAGTTGTCCTCACATTCTGAGCAGTGCCATCTGAAAGCCTCGCCGTTCCTTATCTTCTGCTTCATCTCGGGAGCGTCGGTAACGTCGATAACGTCCCATACTGTCATTTCCGAGATCTTTTTGCACTTAGGGCATTTTATCATTTCAACATGAGTCTTTGACATAGTTATTCCTCTTTTCTCCGGTGCCAATATCTGCACAGGTGATTTTTATTATTATATCATAAAAGCGAAGCGTTATGATATAATTGCCCGATATGCAGGGAGCTGATCTGTGATCAGCGTATCTGCAAGGGCTTTTTGATCAATTATAATGAATGCTTTGCATTCATTATATCACATATTAAGTGATAAAGCAAGTATAAAACTACTGCGGGGCTATGTTTATTCTTCCATCGGCATTCCAGCCGCTATGTATTCCGGTAGGGGAAGCGGTACGCAGAAATCGTTGTCCACATACACATTCTTCGGAAAATCCGGCTGCGTCAGTACATGACGAACATTTGCCGCATTCCGGTAAACGATCATGATAACTGCTGCCGCCTGAAAAGGGAGTTTTTCAAGCTCATCCTTCCAGTCTGATAGATCCGTATCATAATCAAAAAAGATATGCCCGTCAGGAAATTCAGCGCAAAAGCGGTCATCAGACACCTGATAAGTTCTGGTGGCTCCGGGCTGTCTCATCTTTTGAATGCTTGTGAGCGTCAGATTCCTGTCGCCGAGAATACTGATATACTTCATATTATTGTCTCATTACAACCTTTCCCCACACGGGGCGCTGTTTTGCAATCACCCGAATCGCAATTTTTAATTCGTCTGTTTCGGCGATTTTATACCTTACCCCTTGACATCAATACTACGCACTCAACGTGCCGCGACTTACTCGATTTGATGTTTTCCTGCAAAATACTGTGCTTTCGAGTAGCGGGGGATATGTTCAATGCTCTTATCACTACGGGGAAACATAGCTGAAATAGTGCCAAGGTCGGCGTTCATACGCCCAGATGCTTTTCAATTACAGCCATGATTTCCTCTATACGCTTATCGCCGATACCATTGATCTGCCGGAGGTCTTTCTCAACCTCCCGCAGGTCAATGGATTTGCCGTCGTTCTCCAGCAGCCCATCTGCGTAGCGCATCAGGAAGGCTTGCAGCTCCTCACGGCTCATTTTCTTGATAGCACGATAGGTATCTCGATCAATGATTTTCTGTTCCGGCATAGACAGTATACTCCTTTACTATTCCGTATAAATAAATCAGCTTTCTTTCATTCTACCATATATATGGCAAAAAATCAACCCATTCAATTGATATGAATTAGTAAAAGCACAACAATCTTGAGGATACTATCAGTCACTTGACTTAAACGGCTTTTTATGCTATAATAATCTTATTACAGGCCAATATTGGCCTGAATCCAGGAGGGCTATTATGGAGAATAGCGAAGTGCTTTTAGAAAGAAATATGTTGCAAAAAGACCTACGAATTCGTCTTCCCAAGCAAATTTTGACTAATCTCGACATTGTTGTTGGCGAGGAATTAGATATTTATATTGACACGCTTAAACAGGAAATCATTATTCGAAAGAGCAAATCTAACAGCAATGATGCGCTGGAAGCATAATAATTAAGGTGGATAAGAAATAATGATACTTGATCACATTTTTAATTCAACAAGTGAGAATATGTCTGATGTCCCAGACGAATCCGTGGACCTCGTTGTTACATCACCCCCATATAATATCGATATTCAATATGGAAATAAAACTGAAAAAGGAAGTATTCTTGAAAGCAAAGGCATAAAATATGCCGATAAAATGGACGAAGATGATTACAGACAAATGCTATTTACCGTTTTTTCTGAATGCAAGCGCGTTCTTAAGAAGAATGGTTCAGCATGGATCAACATAAAGAACAGATATGATAACGGAATAGTTGTTCCGCCATTCTGGATTCTTGATTTATTTCAAGATATGTATTTGAAGAATCTTATAGTTTGGAATTTTGATTGGGGCGGTTCTACAAATAAACGATTTGCTCCCAGATATGAATTCGTTTTCTGGTTCGTTAAAGACAAGAATAATTATACTTTCAATCTTGACGATGTTAAAATTCCTGCTTTAAATTATAGGCCCGATAGATATAAAAGTCAGTTAAAAAACCCGACGGATGTTTGGCGTATTTCTATGGTATCTGGAAACTTTGAAGAAAGAACGTCGCATCCTGCTCAATATCCTGAAGAACTGATTGAACGGATAGTTCTTGCTGGAACAAATAAAGGCGATATAGTTTTAGATCCTTTTATGGGAAGTGGAACATCAGCGGTTGTAGCAAAAAAACTGGGTAGACATTACCTTGGTTACGAAACTGTTCCAGAATACTGTCAAATCGCAAATGAGCGCTTATCAAGAGTTTCGGAGGGATACAATGAGTGAAGTTATGTACAAGATTGGTGATTGTAGAACGCTCTTGAAGGAGGTCCCAAGCCAGTCGGTAAAATTGGTTGTGACATCACCACCATATAATATTGGTAAGCCGTATGGAAAGTATTCCGATAAGATGCCGCTTGAAGATTGGAAAGCTCTTATCAAAGCGGTAACTCAGGAAGTATATAGAATACTAACACCAGATGGTAGTTTCTTTTTAAATCTTTCGCCTGTTCCGTATGGAAAGGATAAGGAAATATTGCCGTTACCTTTTATCGGATACGAAATCATGCAGGAGTGTGGATTACACCTGAGAAACATGATAACATGGACTTTTAACAATATGCAAAATTGCACGAACAGATTATCAGGTCGTTACGAGAACATATTATGGGGAGTGAAAGACCTAAATAATTATGTTTTCAATTTAGATGATATCAGAATCCCATATATAACCCAAAACGACAAACGTCTCGAAGGTGGAAAAGGAAGAAACCCCACTGATGTTTGGTATTTTGATCGTGTAAACAACATGACAAAGAAGAAACTTGGTTTACAGCACCCGACTGTATATCCTCTTCCGATGATTATGCGTATTCTGCAAATGTCGAGCAATCCGGGGGATACAATACTAGATCCTTTTTTAGGCAGTGGAACTTCACTTGTGGCGGCCAAACTGCTTGACAGAAATGGCATCGGATTTGAATTGGATGCAAAGTATGTTGACGAAATTGAAATGAGATTAGCACAAGAAGGGGTAAGACAATTATCTCTTTTTGAGAATTGAGGAAATGTATGTTATATCAAGAATTATTAGATTCATGTCGTGATCGCTTTGATGAATTTTTTCAAAACGTACCTATTTTTCATAATCAGTTCAGGTGGAATGAATATAATAATGCCTGCTACCAATTGATGTATTCTGAAAATCTGGAAGATAGTATTGCCACCGTAAAAGAATTGAAATCAAAAATTCCGGAACTCACAGACTTGTGTAAGCAATGCGGTTCCTTCTTCATTCCAGCAAGAAATAAGAGCCTTCCCAAATATGATGTAATAATGGGACAACAGCACGAAGAAGCTCTTATGAAATATCTTTCACAGAAGCTTAATACTGAAGTATGCCGTGCTGATCTTGAAGATCGTAGTATGCCTGATTGTAAAGTATTAAAGTCTGATGGCACAGTGGCAGCTTATTTTGAAGTGAAATTTCATGGAGCCCCGTTTGTTTGCGCGTTACAAAAGACCGGAAGGTATTGTTATGAAGGAAGTGCCACACTGGATTATAAAAAAATAGAAAAACAACTTGGAATAATCGAAGGATTAGAGGCCCCGGTATTCTATGTTCATTGGATTGAATATCCATGCTTAAAAGGTGTATTCTACGAGACAAGTGATCAGGTTAAGCAATACATTGCTGAACAACATGAAACATTTGAAAGAGAAAAGCGGGAAGGCGATGATATGAAATCAGCTAAAGCTGTCTATTTGAAAAAGATGTATTCTCCGCTTCTACAAATGAAAGACTTTGATTCTTTCGTTGAGACAATAAGAGCATTGCTTCAATCAAGAGGTGTGTAAAATGAGCGGTCAAGAATTCATATCTTTCTGTTGTTCTCCTACTATGCAACTTCCTTTGGTTATGGATAATGCTGATATCTGCACCTCCGATATCGGCGTTATCGACTATTTCATTCAGTATATGAAATCTCAATATAAGATTAACATTGTAGCATGGGATCCGTCATCGCGTGCCTATCCTAATTATATGTTTCTTGGCGGCGACAGAGGGATTTTAGCATATATTTCATTTCGATATATCCATTCACCTTCAACTATTACATCAGATGATATAAGTTGGAAAAGCAAAGATGTTCTGAATACAGTTCGTGTAGCTGCTTCACAGTTGGATAGACCTGTATTCTATGTTTATCTTATAAATACAGCAGATCGCATTGGGATATATTTTGAAACAGATGAGCAGATTCGAGATCGTTGGTTATCAACCGATTTTTCTGCTGATATTTACACACCCATCACATCAGAAATGGGAGATTTTCAAAACCTATTGTCATTGCTACTCGATTTAAAGCGTAACAGCGTGAAGGTTTCATAATCTGCATTATAACAGGAGCAGCTGCCCTAAATTGGACAGCTGCTCTTTTTTTTAAAGGCGCTCAGAGATATATTTCAGTCCACGGAACAGTTCGTTTGGATAGGCTATTGAAAAATCTTGGATACCCGCATAATTAGGTAGGATTTCGCAGAGTTTGCGATGCTGCATCACTGCATGAAGGCCGATCAATTGCCTGCTATAATAATTGGCTTCCGAGTTTGTAGATTTCATAGAATACAGTTGTTTTATATTGTGTACTGTTTGAGCTTGCAGACAAGCTGGGCAACCACACAAAGGCATACTATCTGGAACTTCATTCAATTTTATATACCCAGTTTTTTCAGGTCTCATGGTATTATCCATATTGATACCGCCCATAAAGAATTTACTAAACCCTACTTTGGAAGGAGTAGGATCGAATACAATTCTTGTTGATTCTTCACTGCCGTCGCCGACACGTCTAACGGGAGAGGCGGCATCAAAAGATGTGGCACCACAGTAATAATTAAGTGCAATGTTATTATATCCGCCACATCCTAAAGCATGAATCGGCCTATCTCCAACGAGTTCTCTGACAATTTTGCTTGCTCTTGCAGGGACGATAGTTTCTATAAACCCACGTTTTCCTATCCGTGATAGATTTATATCATTGTACCAACTTGGATCTACTTGTTTATAGCTTGCAACACCACCAAGAGCAAAGCCCCAAAAGCGAGCATTATACTGTTCTTCCAAGCTAAGAATATATCTCGTGTTTTCGGAATATTCTGCTGGGGTATCACCGTGTACTGTCGCTAAAACATAAGGATAGTAATCGGGATGCTCTTTGATGTACTTCACTGTAAGTTCAAGCAAAGCGTTATTGATCTCATTTTTATCAAGCGAAGCAAGAAATCTCACGAGTCTTGGATTTTTCTTCTCTCCGTCTTTTTCTGTGTATTTACCGCCTAAATCAAACCCGACAACAATATCACACTTGATTCTATCTGCAAAATCATAATATTCAGCGGCGGCTTCAAGAATCCTTTCTCTGAATAAGGCGAGATTGTAGTCTACTGACTCTGCAATCTGCTTCATAATATTGTAAGCACCAGAATCAAGAAGAAACACTTTCTGATTAAAATCATAATCTGGAGAAGAATAGCCACGATAAATCTCACCCTTCTTTATTAAAGAAGCGCGAATGAAATTGTACAAGTCACCAACAGTATTGAAACGTCCGATTTCGTTGAAGAGTTTACTGCTAAACGTATGCGGGAATGAATTGTTGATATAGAAGTAATTGATTAAAGCAGGTGTATTACCGGTTAACTCTGCGTAAACAATTTCTCTGTCTTTGTCACCGTTTCCGCCACCATAATTGTAAACCTGAAAGAAAGATGGGACTGGTAGATCTTTTCCATGAACGTTCATAATAAACCTCCTAAATAAACAAGAATTATAATTATATCAAGGCGCCCTGCCTTAGAACACGTTTAAGAAAATGCCTTTTAGTGATTTGACACACATTATTATTCGACAAACAATTCCGGCATATTAAACATAAGCTCGTTTAACTCCATAACTACGTCGATTCTGCTACATTTGGTAGCAGATTTTTTTATTCTCACTTCTTCACCAGAAATAACAAGGTACTTAGAATTCCTTTGAAGAAACGTAGACACATCTCTTGATAATCCACATTGCTGCAAAACAATTGTTGTAGGGTTAATAGTTCCATACTCTATATACTCATACCAATCATTTTCGAAGTGGTCACATTTATGAAATGCCTTATACTCAATAGAAAATTTACGAAAATAATTTGAAAGCGTAAATAAAATTACGTTTTCAATGATGCCAAGTGTTTCGGCAATAACATAATTCTTATGTAGTTGCGAGTTGCTATTGTAATATGGGACAATTTGATAATGCCCTATCCAAATACCTGACTCTGGATTTTTGGCTTTATGATCAAGGGCTGCATGAATCATAGAATTTAGGCCATTTCCTCTGATCCAACGTAAAAGAACAACCGCATAGCTCTTAAGTACATCTTCAATGTGCTTTTTCCCCGGTCGTCCGATTGTTTGCTTTTCATATATGCCCCATTTGAAAATAGTACGCAATGCCATTAAAAAAGCAACTACCTCATCATAATCAACATCGCCGTCTTGGCTTATTGAAGGATACTCCATACCGTTTTGTATGGCTTGTTTAAGATTAATATCTTGATCATACGACAGTGTAATATCGTCTGATGTTTTAGATTTTGGATAATTGGCTTTAATTGCTGTGGTTAGCTCTGGAGTAATATAATGTGAAAATACACGGGCTATAGGTGAGTCAGCGCCGTTAGCGAGATCACGCACATATACAAGTGCAAACTTTCGCATTGCTTCATAGTCTTTTTCAGCTTTAGCAGCTTTGTGACACTCACTTAACTCAATATCTCCATCAGCAAGTCCTTGAAGTGTTTTTGCAATTAAACTCTGGTTTTCTTTTCGCTCAAGAGCTATTTGCTGATGCGGAACGTCTGATGTCAGAAGCTGCTGATAACGCTCAGCTTTTTCCGCCTCATTCATATGCACCAAGAATACATTTCCATACAAGTTGAATTTAATCCGCCCAACTCGTCCAGAGAGATTCCTAAATTCAACCTCATCCATATTGGATCTACCGTTTTTATAGCTTGTGATAAAAAGATTATCGGCGGGGAGATTGACACCTTCAACAAGTGTACTGGTACAAAATATGGTTCGTATTAAACCGTCTGTGAAACTACTCTCAATTCGCAGCCGTATATTTGCGGGTAAATACCCTACATGATATGCCACTCCACGACGAATGCATTCAACAAGAAAGCATTCTTTATGAACATCCTGTTCGATATCATTTGCTAATGATTGTAAGGCTGGATCAGCGATAATAGGCAGCTTTAGGGCATATTGATAAGCTAAATCCACCACGTTTTGCCTTGAATGACAGTAAACAAGGTTTTGCTTTGCGCCGCCAATGGTCGTAATCAGATGTTCAAAAGTAGTTGATGTCGGTAATAGAAACGCTGGCTCTAAGCAATTAAGCTGCCCGTTGTAAAATGAAACAGCATGACCGCAAAGATCAATATAATATTTGAACTGGCATACTGGAGAAAAATCAGATGCCAGTTTTCTTATTTCTGTTTCCTTAATGTCCGGAATCAAATTTAGGTAAACTTCGGGATTAGGAATATTCGGTGAAGCAAAAACAACCGTAGGAAAATGCTGTTGTTGTTTAAGCTGCGATATGAGTTTATAGTAGTAAACGCTTCTTCCGCCGCGTTCGGATATCTTATGTGCTTCATCAATAAACAGAAAATCGATCGAAATCGCGGGCTTTTCAATTAACAAATGAAGTAAGCGTTCAGGAGTCATAACGAAAATAAAATGATGCTTGCCTTTCAGCAAAATATCACCGGCAGAACTTACAATTCGATAGTTAGCTGAAACAAGATGATCCCGGAAACTATCCAGCAAACTGCTACGTACCTCATTGATCAGTGCCTTTGTTGGCACAACAATAGCATAGTTCTTTTTTAACCCTTGCTCAACTTCTTGTTTGATATATGTCTGAACCACAAATGACTTTCCCATTGAAGTCGGACCGGAGTAACTGTAGTATTTATATTTTAAGGAGTCATAAACTCGTTTCTGATCATGAAAAAAGAATTCTTCATCCGTGTGAGGAATACGTAAATGCTCTTTTTCAGCTTCATGATATACACCATCTAATGCATCAATTGCTTTGTATTCACTTAAGGACGACGTTTGTACTCCTCTATAGTTTCCTACCGTGGAAAGAACAGAATAAAGATATTGATTAACACGAACATCATGGGGATACAGAATCTTCAATAGGATCGCAATTTCTTGACCGAGTTTTCTATGCTGACTGGAGTGTGGATGGTCAATAGATTTTGACAGAATATCTGCAAATCTAAGGGCGTCTCTAAGATTCACAGCGATAGAAGCGTCATTTCTTTGAAATACTTTAACAGCATAATTGAAAAGCAGGCTGGAGTAAATCTTTTTCAAGTACTCACTTTCTTCAACTTTACGATACAGCTCTTCTGCAAGAGTTGATTTTCTTGGGACATACATAGTTATCCTCCTGCAATTATTTCTTCGATAATACTTCTCCGTTCATTATCAGCGTCATTAAATGGAACAACATAAAAATAGAAACTGTATCCTTGAAGTCCAGCGTTTATTATTTTATCGTATACATATGTTTTCATTTCTTCGATGTCAGCTACAAGTTGGTTATGTGCTGCTGTTCTGTATTCATCGTTATTTAATCCTTCTGCATCAACATGAATTGTGTATCCAAGAAAAACTCCGAATGACATATCTGCAGTTGGACTTTTATCATCTTCTGGAACAATCAGCTTTACCAAAAAGGCTGTTGTATCTGGCGACAGGATTTGATTATAGTTCGTGTTGGATACGAACTGATATTCCTTATCGCTATTTGCCTCAATATCGATTATTTTTGAAAACGCTCTATCAACGGCATCATGAAGGTTTCCGCATATATTGGAAGCACCACATACAAGCTGATGAGATGGTAAGCCGGAATTAAAAGGAGCAAGTAAATGGATACATTCACTCTTGCTTTTTATGATTCCAGTTACTTCATCTATTTCAATTTTACTAAGTATTTTCGGTGCTTTTAATGCAACCTCAAGGAAGATGTATAATAGCATCTCGCCTAAAAGAGCCTCTGCATCATCTTTATATATCCGCAGGAAACGCTGCATTCCCTTTATTCCAAGAGTTCGGCTTTTGGCTAAGGTATCTGCCGCATCGATGCTTACTCTTGAAAAAACATAAGAATTTATAGTTTCAAATAATTTTTCCTTTAGTTTTTGAAAATCAAATTTATTGTTCCGGATTAGAACTGAGTATATCTGCGCTGTTGTTTTATTAGGCAGTCCATTTATAACGCCTTTGTTGTCGAAAACAAACGGAGAGAGTGAATCAGCAGATAATGTCGGAAGAAGAGTAGAATCAGGATTAGTTTTCTCCTGCACACGTAGTTGAATACAGTTAGCAGCCTCGTGGAGGCTTTGAAGGAAATCCTTACTGATGGCTTTGGTTTCAGCCTTGCAATCCCGATTCTTAACACAGGTAAGAGCATAGTAGAAAGCGTTGCAAAGCAAATCCGCAAGATTAAAATTCGTAGAGATAATAATGTTCTTCTTTTCATATCCGGATATTTTTCCGATAATTGTATCTTCAGGTATAGTATTATCATCTTCTAAGATTACCTGAATTGCCTTAACGATGTCTTTACAAAGTGAGTTCTTTAGCAAAGGAATCACATGAACAGTAAATAGACGGGAGGCTTCATTAATATCGCAAGTAGTTACTGCATCCATAAATGGTAGTGGAGGGTTATCGTGGCAATCCATCTGATGCGATGCGCTTGTCGAATCAAACTCATATAAAGAGTTAAAGCCTTTAGCAACAGCAGTACATAGCTTAGGCTTTGTGATTCCATTTATTCGTGCTTGATAGATGATTTTTAACAATGCCCCAAAACACAGTCGTTTCATTTTATTTCCTCACTGCTTAATTTAGCGAGCGCAGAGCAATTGAGTGTTGAAAACTCACAAATACTCTTAAACAATAACCGGATGATGTATATATTATAGCACACTTGGGGCGAAAAAGCAATATATCACAGATGTATTCCATTGAAACCTACCCGCTTTTTCCCAAGTATTTTCCCTTATTCCCCCCATATCTTTTTCGAGCCAGCTTTGATAGAATGGGAAGCAAGGTAACTACAACAAGTATGGGAGGTCAACATCATGACAATCACTGAGAGAAAAACAAGGGAAAATCAGGCTTTTATGCTGATAAGCCACATCAATACCCGCTATGAACCGGAAGTTAGCAGCTCTGTTATGACCTTGCACGGTGGCACACCGACCAGTGTTAGCTCTTGGGAACTTGAAGCTATGCTGGATGATCTTCTCACCATTGAGAATGATCGATAATTGTATTCTTAACAAGCGGCTCTTCGATCATGATTATATGAACAATTCTCGCCTCATGGTGCTAAACAAACAAGACCTATGTTTTATAAGAATATTTATAATTTTGGGTTGCGTTTGGCGCGATGACGACGCTGAGCTGTTGCATTTGCGCATTCAGGAGAGCAATACTTTTTGCGGTTGTTTGTTGTTTCAACTTTGAAATAGCATTCACAAGAGGGATTAGCGCATTTTCTGTAAATCTGACTGTTTGTATTCATATAGAAAATGGAAAAGTAGATTGCAGTTATGAAGTGTTCAATTTCCCATGCAGCAGACATTTTGTCGGAGTCATATGAAGGCTTAATATGACTTAATGCATCGTCAATTTCTTCTTTGACAGTTTGCTTTGCAAAGCGTGTGAGTCCAACCTTCATATTATCATCAAATTTGTCCATCTCATTAATTGACATTTGGCGTGTGAATGGAACTTCACTTGTAATTGAATTTGAATGCAATATTTCCGTTAAGTGGTAGGTAAATTCAATGATCAATCTATTTGCAGGAGAGATGTGTATGGTGTCTCTATATAAAACAGATGCATCTGGATATGAGATGAAATAGTCAGCAGGATTATAATCCTCAGGATCGAATCCGTTTATGTCAAATTCAAAATTTAAGTAGTCATACTTTTTTTGGGGAGGGTATATAGAATCTGGAATAACATAATACCAGCTATCCTCCTGATAATCATATCTTTCAAGAATGCTGTCATCTGTTTTAAATTGCTTAATATGTTCGAGAGCTTTTCTCCAAGTATGAATGCAGGAACAATATGTCCTCCTACCTAACTCAATAGATGTTTGATTTTTGTAATGTAACCATATAGCATAATCAAATATAGTATCAAGGTTTTGCGGGGATTCAGTTACTGCTTGCAGCAATTGAATCGTTTTTTGGAGCCGGAGAATAATGTCGAAGATATCTTTCTGCTTAAAAATGTAGAGCTTTTCTTCAGGAAGGTTAAATAAAAAGCCGTATTTATTCACAAATTCAACTACATCGTTGGGAGAGTCCGATCTTACAGATAAGATTTCAGACAAGATATCATTGCTTATTTTGGTGCCATTATCATCAATCATAACAAGACCGATATGTTCAACATACGCATATTTATGTGTGATGTCAAATCTTGGTGTGACCAAAAATCGTTCTTCTAAACTGTTATCACTTAGATGAAACGACTCAATTTGACAAAGGCACGCATGATTATAAATTCTGAAATGGCTTCCTGTCCATGAAGCGGTCATGGAGGATTCAACATCGTGAAAGCTTCCGTTTGTTTTTTTCATGTAACACCTCAAAAGTAATATATTATTGAAATTTCATCATTTTCGTAAAGGAAAAGATAAGACTATATAAATTATATCATACATCTGTAAGAAATACAATAATGTATTATCTAAAAATCTGAAAAAATAATAGATAATTTAAAGAGAACCCTTTATCGCAGATTCGCGGTATAATTAAGCTTAAGAAGGCATGATGCCTTCAAATTATAATACTACAGCCGGAGCGAAGTACAAGCTCAGGGTGTGAGGATATTCTTACGGGACGTCAGTTTTTCTGATGTATCGGTAATAGGATACCCTTCCCTTCTTGTACCTTTTTTCCGGTGCTATGGGAGTCGGTATCTCTACCGACTCCCATTTTTATTGTCCTCAGCCCATACAGTTTTCCGGCGGAGAGGACAAGCACATGACAAATTTACCGTTCGAGAGAAAAAGCAAAGTCAACACAAGCAGCGACAGCTATTTGGATGCCAATGGCAACTATGTGTACACACGCATGGTACGCCAACCTAACGGGAAGTGGGAACGTGAGGTCATTGACGTTGTGCCGCTGACCGCTGAAAACATGGAGTGCCTCATCGTTCTGGAGGAGAACGACCACGATATCGATCTGGCAGAACGCTATGATGCTGAGAACTCCGACTACGGCTTCCTTGCGCAGAAGGATGCAGACGAGGGCGATCCGTTTGACCGCATTGCCGTTCAGATGTTTGAGGATGACGTTCCGGAGCATCCGGGCATGGAAAAGGTTCTCGCCTTCATCGAAGCGCTCACACCTGCACAGCAGGATTTACTGTATGCCCACCTCGGTGAGAGAAAGTTCCTCGAAGATATCCGCAGGGAGGAAGAAGCAGCGACCGGAAAGAAAATCACCAAACAGGCGATGCACAATCGCTGGAATAAGATCATCACCAAAGCCTGTAAGTACTTCGGTGTGGAGAAACCGAAGCAGACGCATAAGCAAGGGGGTTGACTTTTTCGGCTTAGGGTGAAAGGCAGGTGAGATATATGAAGCACAAGGTCAAGATTGCCGTCTCCAACGGCGGCACGAAAACACAGGTACTGGCTGGCGGATGTATCAGGCTTCCGAAGCGTCTGCTCCGCTGGCTGCTCGGCGACTTCTGCGAAATCCTTGTCCTGACTCCCGGTAAGACGGTGCAGGGCGTGGAAATACAGGAAGTCACCGAGGGGGGTGACTTTTCCGGCAATGTATGAAAGGTGGTGTTAAGCATGGAAATTCAGAAGCGACAGGAATATCTGCCTGAAGAGGTTGCTATTGCAATGACGGTGGTTGTTGAGAAAAGAACACTCATCGTTGAACGCAGTAAGAATCCCAATGCCTCGACTGGTACTCCGATATCCGACCTGAACGGTATTGCGAAGTCTCTGGCGATGATTTCAAATCTCGGAGGAGGCTCCAAAGCTATCGGCGGCGGTGGTGTCGAGGAAGGAATCAGAAACATTAATGACCTTGCACGTGCGGAGGCATATATCGCAGGGTATCGTGATGGAAAGAGAGGAAAATGATGGACAAGATGTTTGAACTGATCAACTCTCTGAATGCGCTGACCAAAGCTGTGTCAGCGCTGACAGAGAAGATCACAAAGGAGTACCTCGACACGTTCGAGGTTCTGTATGATCCCGAAAAGGACGAGCCGCAGGCAGAGACACCGAAGGAACAGCCTACACTGAAGAATGAAGAAGCGACTGTTTCCTTTGTTCAACTCCGCAGCCGTCTGTCCGAGATCAGCCGCAGCGGACATACACAGGAGGTTAAGGAGCTGATTGCCAAGTACGGCGCAGAGAAGCTCTCCGACCTTGCCGAAAGCGACTACGCTGCAGTGCTTGCAGAAGCGGAGGGATTGTGATGCCCGGAACACACGCGATTCTGTCACCGTCAAGTAGCGAACGCTGGATTAACTGCCCGCCCAGCGCAAAGGAAAATGCGGGCGGCGATACCGGCAGCACCTATGCCCAGCAAGGTACGGACGCACACGCCCTCTGCGAGTACAAGGTCAAGAAGGCACTCGGCTTCAAGGTTCGTGATCCCACCGACGATCTGGAATACTTCGACGAAGAAATGGCGGAATGTACCGATGCTTATTGCGAGTTCGTCATGGAGCAGGTGCAAGCGGCAAAGGAGACCTGCGCTGATCCGCTGGTTCTGGTCGAACAGCGCCTCGACTTCACACGTTGGGTGGCAGAGAGTTTCGGAACCGCCGACTGCATTGTTGTTGCCGACGGCGTTATGACTGTCATCGACTTCAAGTACGGGCTTGGCGTCCTCGTCGAAGCGAATGGAAACAGCCAGATGCGGATGTATGCGCTGGGCGCTCTTAATCTCTTTGAGTCGCTGTATGACATCAATACAGTCCGTATGATTATCTTCCAGCCCCGCCGCGATAACGTCAGTACGGCAGAGGTCACAACCGAGGAGCTGCTTCGCTGGGCTGACGACGTCCTTATCCCTGCCGCAGCACTTGCAGCGAACGGTGATGGTGACTACAAGGCGGGCAAGCACTGTCAGTTCTGTAAGATCAAGGCGACCTGCCGGAAACGGGCGGAATATAATCTCCAGCTCGCGCAGTATGATTTCGCCGTTCCGGATACACTCGCAGACGACGAAATCAGCATGATACTCGACCGCGCAGATACCTTCATCGGTTGGATCAACGATATCAAGGACTACGCACTCGAACAGGCTATCAGCGGCAAATGCTATCCCGGCTTCAAGGTCGTGGAAGGACGCAGCAACCGCAGATACACAGACACCGATGCCGTTGCAGCAGCAGTTACCGAAGCAGGCTATGATCCCTTTGAGAAGAAGCTCATGGGCGTGACCGCAATGACCAAGCTGCTCGGCGCTAAAAAGTTCAACACCCTGCTCGGCTCTCTGATCGAGAAGCCGAAGGGCAAACCCACACTCGTACCAGAGTCGGACAAGCGTCCGGCATGGACAATTGATGATTTCAAGGAGGAAACTGAAAATGAGTAAAATGACAAATCCGTGCAAAGTGATCACCGGCAAGAATACACGCTTCAGCTATCTGATCGTGAACGAGCCGAAAGCAATCAACGGCGGCACCCCGAAGTACAGCGTGTCGCTCATCATTCCGAAGTCTGATACCGTGACAGTCGAGAAGATCAAGGCGGCTATTAAGGCTGCATACGACGAAGGTCAGTCCAAGCTCAAGGGCAACGGCAAGTCCGTCCCGGCGCTGAAGGCGATTAAGACTCCGCTGCGTGACGGCGACGAGGAACGTCCTGACGATGAGGCATACGCAGGCTGCTATTTCATCAACGCAAACAGTGCTACCAAGCCCGGTGTTGTGGATGCCGACTGCCAGCCGATTCTCGATACCAGTGAACTTTACTCCGGTATCTACGGCAGAGCTTCCATTAACTTCTACGCTTTCAACACCAACGGCAATAAGGGCATCGCCTGCGGTCTGAACAATCTCCAGAAGCTCCGTGATGGTGAGCCTCTCGGCGGCAAGTCCCGTGCTGAGGATGATTTCAGCGACGACGATGATGACGACGATTTCCTTTCATGAGGTGACGGCGTATGAGTACAGTATTCTCTCTCATTCTGTGTGTTTCCGGCAGCATCACGATGATCTGCTGGACGATTATGACGGTCAGCATTATGATTGACCACTTCAAGAACCGTAAGAAATAAGTGAATGTCGGGAGGGCGACTGGCGGTATAACCGTTCGGGTGGGTTTAAGGAAGTGTTACCATGAAAACTTTAGAAATCGATCTGGAGACTCGGAGTGACCGTGACATCACCAAGTGTGGTGTGTACGCTTACGTCGATTCTCCGTATTTTGCTATTACGCTGATGAGCGTGTCAGTGGATGACGGTGCAGTGCAGCTTTATGATCTGGCGAACGGCGATCGTGTCCCCGAAGATATTCTGACTGCGCTTGCGGATGAGTCCGTCATCAAGCGGGCGTTCAACGTGCAATTTGAGCGTGTATGTCTTTCCAAATATCTGCGGGAGGAGTATCCGCAGTTCTTCCGCAGTTACAGCATTGAAGCCGATACCGTCGGCGATTATCTGAGTCCTGTCGGCTGGCAGTGTACCATGATCCATTGCAGGACGCTCGGTCTGCCATCGACGCTTGCCTCTGCTGGTGCTGCTCTGAAGCTGGAACAGCAGAAGATGCCGGAGGGCAAGGCGCTCATCAAGTATTTTTGCGTTCCCTACGATACCGTTGACGGCGTTCCGCAGTTTCATACACCCGCCGATGCTCCGGATAAGTGGGAAACCTTCAAGGCTTACAACAAGCAGGATGTGGAGGCGGAGCTTGCCATTGACCTGCGCCTTTCACGTTTTCCCGTACCGGATTTCATCTGGGAACAGTTTTATCTGGATCAGGAGATCAACGATCGCGGCATCCGTGTCGATATGGAGCTTGTTGAGGCAGCGCTGACGCTGGATGCACAGGCGAAGGCAACGCTGTCGGCAGAAATGTGCAGGCTTACCGGTATCGAGAATCCGAATTCCGTGTATCAGCTTCTGGAGTGGCTCGGCGAACAGGGATATAAGTCCGACTGTCTGGATAAGGCAGCGGTTCGTGAATTACTGAAAACAGCAAAAGATCCGGTGAAGTCAGTGCTGGAGCTTCGACTCATGCTGTCAAAGTCCAGCGTCAAGAAGTATCAGGCGATGCAGACAGCAGCCTGCTCGGATTCCAGAGCGAGAGGGATGTTCAGCTTTTACGGCGCTGCCCGCACGGGACGCTGGGCGGGGCGCATTATCCAGTTGCAGAATCTGCCGCAGAATCATATTCCTGACCTGACCGAAGCGAGAAATACAGTCAAGTACGGCTATTATGATGAGGTCGAAATGTTCTATGAGGATGTACCGGATACTCTGTCGCAGCTTATCCGTACCGCTTTTGTTCCCAGACAGGGATATAAGTTTATTGTCGCGGACTTCTCTGCAATTGAAGCGAGAGTTATAGCGTGGATCGCTGGGGAGCAATGGCGCATGGACGCTTTTGCGAACGGCGCGGATATTTACTGTGCTTCGGCATCAAAGATGTTCGGTGTTCCAGTTGTGAAACACGGTGTCAACGGCGAACTGCGTCAGAAGGGCAAGGTCGCGGAGCTTGCCTGCGGCTACGGCGGCAGCGTGGGCGCAATGAAGGCTATGGGCGGCGATGCCCTGAACCTCTCCGATGCAGAGCTGAAGAAGATCGTGGACGACTGGCGGGCTGCTTCTCCGCATATTACAGCGCTGTGGTGGGCTGTCGATGCTGCGGTCAAAAAAACGATAAAGCAGAAAACCACCACAGAAACACACGGATTGCAATTCAGCTACCAGAGCAAGATGTTGTTCATTACGCTGCCCTCCGGCAGAAAGCTCTGCTACGCACACCCGCAGATCGGCGAGAACCAGTTCGGCGGCGAGTCCGTCACCTATATGGGTGTCGGTGCATCGAAGAAGTGGGAGCGCATCGAGAGCTACGGTCCGAAGTTTGTTGAGAATATCGTGCAGGCGGTCGCCCGTGATCTGCTTATGTTCTCTATGCAGACGCTGTCGCACTGTTTTATCGTCGGTCACATACACGACGAAATGATTATTGAGGCTGACCGCAGGATGTCTCTTGATGAGGTTTGCCGACAGATGGAACGAACGCCTTCGTGGGCAAAAGGTCTGCTCCTGCGGGCGGACGGGTACGAGTGCGAGTTTTATAAAAAGGACTGATTGTTTCGTCCAAAACGCTCCCGATTCTGTAGTGGGTTGTAGAGCAGGAATGCTCTCCCCACATCTGGGGGCAAAGAATGAAGGGAGAATAGTTATGTTTTATGTGAAGGAAAAGACCGATGAGATCGAGGTTAAGGTGGAGTTGAACAGCGAGAACGTGTTCTGCGCCTGCCCGGACTGCGGCAAGGAGGTCGCTGTTGATCTGTCGTGTGTGTTTGCCGATGGTCTGGGCGATATGTACGGCACGGCAGTCTTCTGCAACGAGTGCGCTTGGAAGAGACTGCACGTGAAGCTGAAAAGAAAAGAGGGATGATATGAAATACAGTATTGAATGGTTTTATGCGCTGGTCAGCGGAAAGCTGGTCAAACCGGAGAACGTCTATGTGAAATGCCCCCGCTGCGGCAAGCTCTGCAACAAGGGCTGCGACAGGAAGCCCTGCGGCAGGAACGAGGTGAAGCATGGCTGATTATTATAACAGCGAAGGCTATGCAAGTCCGACGGAACATGAGGCGTTCACCCGCATCGAGAAGGAGGAGAAGGCTGCGGCAAAAGCTGCCGCCTTCCGTCCGGTCGTGTATATCTGTTCGCCGTACTCCGGTGATACGGAGAGAAACGTCGAGAACGCCAAGAGATACAGCCGCTTTGCTGTTGACCGGCACTATCTGCCGATCACGCCACATATCTACTTTACGCAGTTTATGGACGACAATATCCCGGAGGAACGGGATACAGCCATTTTCATGAACTGGGTGCTGATGAGTAAGTGCGTGGAGCTGTGGGTGTTCGGCGACACGGTCAGCTCCGGCATGAAGGCAGAGATTGACCGGGCAAAGCGCAAACACATGAAAATCCGTTATTTTACGGAGAATTTGGAGGAAAAGATATGAAGTTTACCCTGTACACTGCCGATTGTACCGGCAACGCAAAGAACACGATTTACCCGAATCAGAAGGTCATTACCTCGGAAGCGGATCTCCGCAAGGCAGTCACGTTCGACCATGTGTGTGCGCTGTATGCGAATAATGCCCGCAGCGATGCCAATTTTCAGCTCTCAGATGTTGTGCCGATGGACTGCGACAATGATCACAGCGACAATCCCGATGAGTGGATCACTCCGGAAAAGCTGTCCGAAATGCTCAGCGATGTGGAGTTTGCGATCACATACAGCCGTCATCATATGCTGGCGAAAGGCTCTGTAACAGCTCGCCCTCGTTTCCATGTATTTTTCCCGACTACGCCCTGCAAGGATGCCGCATTCCATAAGAACATCAAAGCCCGCATCTATTCGGAGCTTTCATTCTTTGACGGCAATGCGCTGGATGCGTCAAGATTCTTGTTCGGATCGAACGGCGATGTTGTCTGGCATGAGGGCAGTCTGACCATTGAGAACTGGCTGCAGCTTATGAAAACGAACAACAGCATTCCGGAAGGACAGCGCAACAGTACAATGTCCCGTATCGCAGGCAGACTCGTCAAGCGCTTCGGCGTGACGGAGAACGCCCATGCTAAGTTCCTTGAAAAAGCAGCGGAATGCGATCCGCCTCTGGATGACGAAGAACTGGAGGGTATCTGGGCAAGCGCCTGCAAATTCGGTACGAAGGTCACATCGCAGGAAGGATATGTGCCGCCGGAGGAATACGGTCAGGAGCCGATGATGCCGGAAGACTTTTCTGATGTTGGGGAAGCTCGCACACTTGTCAACTGTTACGGTGACGAGCTGGCGTTCACGATTGCTACCAACTATCTGCGTTATAACGGTACCTACTGGGAGGAGTCGGAGCAGGCAGCAGTAATGGCTATGATCGAACATACAGATGCTCAGCTTGCCGAAGCGGACAAGCAGATCAGTGCCGCATTGGAGGCACTTGAAAAAGCAGGTATCAGCAAACAGGACGCCGAAAAGGGCGGAAAGAAGTTTGAAAGCGATCTCGGCTTGGGAGAGATGAAGTTGTATTCCCGCATGAAACGTTATGATGTATTCCATAAATTCGTCATGAAATATCGTAATATCCGCAGCCTGAACAATGCGCTTGATGCTGCAAAGCCGCTGGTTCTTCACAACCCGGAGCAACTTGACGGAGATCCGATGCTGCTGAATACTCCCGGCGGTACCTACGACCTTTCCAAAGGTCTCGAAGGCTGGAAAGCGACCGATCCTGCCGACCTCATCACAAAGGTGACGACGGTCGTTCCGAATGGGGAGGGGCAGCAGCTCTGGGCTGATGCACTGCAGGTTTTTTTCTGCGGCGACCAGAGCCTTATCGACTACGTCCAGATGATCTGCGGTCTCTGTCTGATCGGAAAAGTATACACGGAAGCGATGATTATCGCATACGGCGACGGCAGGAACGGCAAGTCAACTTTCTGGAATGTCATCTATAAGGTTCTCGGCAGCTATTCCGGCAATATCTCTGCCGATGCCTTGACCGTCAACTGTAAGCGTAACGTAAAACCGGAGATGGCAGAGCTGAAAGGCAAGCGTCTCATCATTGCGGCGGAACTGCAGGAAGGTATGCGTTTGAACACCAGCGTGGTAAAGCAGCTCTGTTCGACCGATCCCATTTTCGCAGAAAAGAAGTTCAAGGCTCCGTTCTCCTTTGAGCCAAGTCATACGCTGGTGCTGTACACGAATCACCTGCCGAAGGTGGCGGCTTCTGATGACGGCACTTGGCGCAGACTGATCGTGATCCCGTTCCATGCAAAAATCGAAGGTTCTGCAGATATAAAGAACTATACCCAGTATCTTATCGACAATGCAGGCGGAGCGGTTCTGTCGTGGTTAATCGAAGGTGCCATGAAAGTAGTCGCCGCCGATTTTAAGGTAGACCGCCCGCAATGCGTGCTGGACGCGATCGGAGCGTACCGTGACGGCAATGACTGGCTCGGCTCCTTCATAAATGACTGCTGTGATGTCGATGCATCATATCAGGAGAAGTCCGGCGATCTGTATAAGCGTTATCGTGAATACTGCACCGATACCGGAGAATATGTCCGCAGCACCACAGATTTTTATACTGCACTGGAGCAGGCAGGCTTCAAGCGTAAGAAAATGAATAGCGGAAAGTATATCATGGGGCTTTGCCTCAGATTTGACTTCCTCGACTGACACTTTCATCATACGAAAAACAACGTAGAATTGGGAAAGTGCCGGTCGGTGACACTCATATACATACTTTACGCACGCGAGAGAATTTTAGAAATTTCTCTCTATATATAAGGTTTGCAAATGACCGTCACCGACCGGCACTTTTGCCCTGAAAGGTCGTATTTATGCGAGAAAATGAAATTGAAGCGAAACTGGTCAAAGCCGTGAAAGCTCACGGCGGCGTCTGCTGGAAGTTTGTATCTCCGGGAACAGCAGGCGTACCCGACCGCATTGTATTGATGCCGTCCGGCAGGATCGCTTTCGTGGAAGTGAAAGCACCCGGAGAGAAATCGCGTCCGTTGCAGCGTGTACGCATAAAACTTCTGCGTCGGCTGGGCTTCAAGGTGTATGTCCTTGACGGCGCGGAGCAG
Organism: Ruminococcus flavefaciens ND2009; assembly: GCF_000621785.1. Classification (GTDB taxonomy): domain Bacteria; phylum Bacillota; class Clostridia; order Oscillospirales; family Ruminococcaceae; genus Ruminococcus; species Ruminococcus flavefaciens_C. The sequence goes on from NZ_KK211346.1 coordinate 79,740, forward strand.
ATTGGAGGTATCATTGATGAAATACAATCCGCATGATTATCAGAAATATGCGATCGACTTTATCGAAAAGAATCCGCAGGCAGCGGTATTGCTCGAATGCGGATTAGGGAAAACGAGCATTACACTTACAGCGCTGAACGACATGATGTTCGACCGCTTCGAGGTCAGAAAGGTTCTTATCATCGCACCGATCCGTGTATGCAAGAATAGCTGGGCAGCAGAGATCGGGAAATGGGATCACCTGAAAGGGCTGACGTACAGTCTGGTTCTCGGAAACCGTGAACAGCGCCTTGCGGCTCTCCGAAAGAAAGCTGATCTGTATATCATCAACCGTGAGAACGTACAATGGCTTATTGAAGAAACCGGGATGCCGTTTGACTTTGACATGGTGGTGATCGATGAGCTGAGTTCCTTTAAGAATCATCAGTCCAAGCGCTTCAAGGCGCTGCGGAAGGTGCGCCCGTTTGTGAAGCGTATCGTCGGGCTGACCGGTACACCTTGCAGCAACGGTCTCATGGATCTATGGGCGCAGTTCCGCCTGCTGGATAAGGGAGAGCGCCTCGGCAAGAGAATCGGGCAGTACCGCGATGCATATTTCACGCCTGACTGGAACGGTTTTACCTATTCTCCCCGACCGGGTGCTGAAAAAGAAATCTACGGCAAGATCGCAGACATCAGCATTTCCATGAAAACCACCGATCACCTGAAGATGCCGGAACTGGTGTCCGTATCTGATCCGGTTATCATGTCGGAAGCAGAAATAAAAGCATACCGGAAGCTCGAAAAGGAATACACGCTTCCGCTGCTGCATGATGATGTCACTGCCGCCAATGCCGCTGTTCTTTGCGGAAAGCTGGTACAGCTTGCAAGCGGATGCGTATATGACGACGGCGGCACTCCGACCATCATTCATAACCGGAAGCTTGATGCGCTGGAGGATTTGCTGGAAGCGCAGAATGGGAAGCCGGTGTTGGTGGCGTACTGGTATCAGCATGAGCGGGAACGTATCAAGGCGCGTTTCGACGTTCGTGAGATCAAGACCGATCAGGATATCGCCGACTGGAACGACGGCAAAATACCGGTCGCGCTGATACAACCATCCTCCGCCGGTCACGGTCTGAATCTTCAGGACGGCGGCAGCACAATCATATGGTTTACGATGCCGTGGTCGCTGGAACTGTATCAGCAGACGAACGCCCGACTCTGGCGACAGGGACAGAATGCAGATACCGTTGTGATACATCATCTGGTAGCGACGGGAACAATCGACGAAGATATCATGGACGCGCTGGAAAGCAAGGATAAGACACAGTCGACAATGATGAGTGCAGTGAAAGCGAGGTTGAGGGAATGAAGGAATACTGGAACAAGATGGAGCAGCTCCGCAGGCGTATTGACCGGAAGATTCATGAGATACATCTTCTGCGGCAGCGGGCAGAAGGCATGAACGGCAGTGGCATCAATGATATGCCGAGGACGGTATCACCTGACCGCAGCAAGATGGAAGGTACCGTTTTCAAGATCATGGCGCTGGAAAAGGATATACAGGAAACGCAGGCAGAATACGATGCGCTGCTTGCTGATATGGAAGTCCGCATAAACGCAGTTGAAGATGGCGATGCAAGTGATCTTCTGAGGAAGCGTTACCTCGAATTCCTGCCGTGGTCGGAGATCATGAAGGAAATGGGATACAGCAAATCCCACGTGTTCCGCCTTCACAGCACAGCCGTAGCTGCCTTGAAAAGTTGGGACACCGTGGGACTTGCAAACACCGGTAATGTGTGATATAATGTATAATAGAAGAATATGTATAAAGCCGTTGTGGGTATCCGCAGCGGCTTTTGTTATGCCCGAAGGAGGTGTCGGCGATGCCGAGGAAGGCACTGAAACCGTGCAAGCACCCCGGCTGTCCGAGACTGACCGAGGGTGCGTACTGCGACGAACACAAGCCCCTGCACCCTGACCGACCGTCAGCCGCCAAGCGTGGCTACGGCAGCAAGTGGCAGCGTGTCAGCAAGGCGTACCTGCGCAAGCACCCGCTGTGCGTGAAGTGTCTGGCGCAGGGAAAGTATGTGACGGCAACTGTTGTCGATCATATCGTTCCGCATCGTGGCGATCACTACCTGATGTGGAGTGATACCAACTGGCAGGCGCTGTGCAAAGCGTGTCACGACCGCAAGACCGGAACAGAAGACAAAAACCCCGAATATCACTACTGATGGGGAGGGCTGGGGGCTGCCCGGTGGGGGTATCGAAATCTCTACGGAGCAGCGATCACAAGACCGGCGCCCCCTCTCACGCGCAAAAAGTCCGGTTCAAACACCCGATTAACCCCTCGAATATTTTACAAGCCGAAATCCGCGTGGTTTCGGCATTTTTTATAGGCAGGTGATGATATGGCAAAGGACGGTACAAACCGTGGCGGACGCAGAGTCCGTGCAGGCGACAAGCCGAAGCCTCTCGCCGAGAAAATTGCCGCAGGAGAGGATGCCGACATCATCGAATTCACCCCGACCACGCTGGAAGGTGCTGACCTTGATGATGCCGCTGACCTTGTCGGTGAGGATATGCCCACGCCGAGTGAATACCTCTCGGCACGGCAGAAGGACGGTAAGCCTCTCGGCGCTGATGAAATCTACAAGGAAACATGGATATGGCTGAAAAATCGCGGCTGCGAAAAGCTGGTGAACAAGCGCCTGCTCGAAAGCTACTCGCTGGCGTTCGCTCGTTTCGTACAGTGCGAAGAAGCGCTCTCGACCTACGGTCTGCTTGGCAAGCACCCGACGACCGGCGGCGTGGTCGCATCCCCGTTCGCATCGCTCAGCCAGTCCTATCAGAAACAGGCAAATCTGCTCTGGTACGAAATTTTCGATATCGTGAAGCAGAATTGCACGACCAAGTTCGACGGCTCTCCGCAGGACGATATGATGGAGCAGCTACTCCGCAGCAGGAAGTGAGGTACACATGAAAACAACGACAGACTTTCAGCTTGTCCCAACTGACAAGCTCATCCCGTATGTAAATAACGCCCGCACTCACTCGCCGGAGCAGATCAAGAAGCTGCGCTCCTCTCTGCGTGAGTTCGGTTTCGTGAACCCGGTCATCATCGACCGGGAGTACAATGTCATCGCAGGTCACGGTCGCCTGATGGCGGCGAAGGAGGAAGGTATCACGGAGGTGCCGTGTGTCTATGTTGACCACCTGACCGATGCGCAGAAGAAAGCCTATATCCTCGCGGATAACCGTATGGCGCTGGATGCGGGCTGGGACGAGGAGCTTCTTGCCGTGGAGATGCAGGAACTGCAAGACCTCGGCTATGACCTTTCTATGACCGGCTTCGATGAAAAGGAACTGGCTGACCTGTTTTCCGACGGCACTGACTCCGATGCGAAGGACGATGACTTCGACCTGACGGCGGCGCTGGAGAAGGCTTCCTTCGTGGAGCGTGGCGACGTCTGGACGGTCGGCAGGCATCGCCTCATGTGCGGTGATGCGACCAGCCCCGAAGATGTAAATACACTTATGGGCGATACGAAAGCAAATCTCATCCTGACCGATCCGCCCTACGGTGTATCTTTCAAGAGTGCCAGCGGTCTGACCATTCAGAACGACAGCATGAAGAACGAGGAGTTTTACAACTTCCTGCTTGCTGCGTTCCAGTGTATGGCAGCGCACCTCGAAAAAGGCGGTGCGGCTTATGTGTTCCATGCCGATACGGAAGGACTGAACTTCCGCCGTGCATTTGTCGATGCAGGATTCCACCTTGCAGGCTGCTGCATCTGGGTGAAGGACAGCCTCGTCCTCGGACGCTCGGATTATCAGTGGCAGCACGAACCGGTGCTGTACGGCTTCATGCAGAATGGCAAGCACAAGTGGTATTCCGACCGCAAGCAGACGACCATCTGGCACTTCGACAAGCCGAAGCGCAATGCGAACCACCCGACCAGCAAGCCTCTCGACCTGCTCGGTTATCCCATCGGCAACTCCACGCAGGAAAACGGCGTGGTGATCGACACCTTCGGCGGCAGCGGCTCGACGCTTATGGCTTGTGAGCAGATGAACCGCATCTGCTACATGATGGAACTGGACGAAAAATACGCCTCCGTCATTCTCCGGCGCTACGTTGAGGACACCGGTGATGCCGAAGGCGTGTATGTAATTCGTAACGGACAGCAGATTCCTTATTCCGATCTGGTTAAAGAAGTCGAGACGAAGGAAGGCTGATGGTGTATTATTCGCGTAAACCAGAATTTGTTAGTCTGCTTTATCTGCCATAATTACGATATACCTGTTCATTCACCTGCCAGATTCTTTCAAGACTTCCCTCGAAATATCTTTTTGTACAGGAAACGACTCAGCATCCCGATCACCACATTGAACACAATTAACAGAATGATAAGGAGCGCGATATCATTATCGATCTGGACAGTTGCATCAACAATTCTGATTACAAACCTTGATGTGATCAGCATTATAAAAACAGTCGTGATAATAAATATAGCCTTTTTCATTTGCGGTATTTTTCATAGCACCATCTTGCAATGTTGGCAATAAGGTCTTTAGGAAGAGGTGAAATATACGGAATCCGTATAGTACCTTTACTCACGTCATACCCTGCAAGTTGATCAGCAAAGACAACAGGGGCTTCATCGCCGGGATAGAGTCCGATATGTTTTTTTGATGCGGCAAAATGTATAATGTTCGCGCCCTTCCAGTATGTTGGCATACTCCACGATATCTTTTCCTGTGCTTCAGGAATAGCACTGCGAAGTATTTGCCGAATTTCATTCAAATAAGGCTTTACACTTTCATCCTGCGCATCAATATACTCATCTATCGTTTCGACTTTTCCACAATAGTGCCCCTGGCCTGTCCGGCTAAAACTACGGCCGCACTTTGGACACTTCCACTTATTATCTTTCATAATCGAATAACCCTCACAAATTCCGATTTCTATTACTATGATTATACAGCACATCCGCCGATATGTCAATATCTGGAGCCGTTGTAATATGCACAAATATCGGAAAATCCTCCCCGCACATATTCTCCGTTTTACAGTCTTGCTATCTGTGCGATTCAGAGTTAATATGTGACTACAATCAAAACCGCAGCAAGCGGTGAAAAACAGGAGGTCACATCATGAATATCAAGTTTAATATTGAAAAGAGCCAGCGCAAGGCACTGGCACAGAAGATCGGTGAGCTGACCGGCGATGAGGTGAAGTACCTCGGCGTTCCGAGCTGCGGATACCAGATCGGTGCATACACCCTCGACAAGGAAGCGGTGCTGCACGGCAATGAGCTTCCGGACGAGATCCGGAGCGAACTGCAAAAGGCAGGCTACACCGCAGAGAACGAGCCGGTGGCACTGACGATTTCGATGCCGCGAGACTTCTTCGGCGAACAGGGACTGGAGAACCTGCTTCAGATTATCGAGAACAAGGAAACGCTTCTGAAGCACGCACTGAATACAGAGAGCCTTGCGGTCAACGAGTGCGAGGAAACGATCGAGTTCCCGTGGTTCACGGTCGAGAAGGACGGCGACGGCGATGCCTACGCCCGCTTCATTACCGCCCTCTGCGAGTTCGCAAAGAACCTCAAGCGCGTGGTCAACAAGCCGGATACCAGCGACAACGAGAAGTACGCATTCCGCTGCTTCCTCCTGCGCCTCGGCATGATCGGTGAAGAGTACAAGCCGGTGCGCAAGGTTCTGCTCCGCAGCCTGACCGGAAGCTCCGCCTTCCGTCACGGCAAGCCCGAAGGAGGTGCTGACGATGCGGTTTCCGAATGATGCTGAACTGAAAGCCCTGCGGGAGCGTTATCCCGCAGGCACCAGAATCCGCCTGATACACATGGCGGACGACATCGCGCCCGTACCGCCCGGTACGATCGGCTCGGTAGCGATCATCGACGACGCAGGCAACATCCACATGAACTGGGAGAACGGCAGAAGCCTTGCCTTGATCGAGGGCGTGGATGAATTCGAGGTCATCTCCGGCGGCTGATTTTACAGCCTCCGGGGGCGCCGGAAAATGTGAGAACCTATTCCATCGTACCCCATATTACCACACGATTGCAAGTAAGTCAAGGGTGTATACTACACAATCATCAAGGCTGTATTTTCCCCGATATTCTGTGGTTTTAGCGGCTTGATATATCCTCGGTTTAGAGTTAATATGTGACTACCGAAAGGGAAAACACACCAAAAACCAAACAGGAGGATACCACCATGAACGCAAACACACAGGCACAGATCAACAGAATGAAGGAGCAGACGATCGGGGTTGAGGTTGAGATGAACAGCATCACCCGCAAGGCTGCCGCAAAGCTCGCCGCCGAGTTCTTCGGCACGAACCGCTACGAGGACACCGCCTTCCGCAACGGCTACTACACTTGGAGCGCTTGGGACGCACAGGGACGCGAGTGGAAATTCCAGCGCGACGTGAGCATCAGCGGACCGGACAGCGAAAAGTGCGAAATGGTCACACCGATCCTGCACTACGAGGACATCGAAACCCTGCAGGAGCTGATCAGACGCCTTCGCAAGGCGGGCGCAAAGAGCGACTACACCAGAGGCTGCGGAGTTCACATTCACATCGGCGCAGCGGGACACACACCGCAGAGCCTGAGAAACCTCGCAAACATCATGGCAAGCCACGAAACCCTGATCGCCGAGGCAATCAAGGTTGACCGCAACAGAATGAACCAGTATTGCAGAACGGTCAACCCGAATTTCCTGCAGCAGCTCAACGCCAAGAAGCCCAGAACGATGGCGCAGCTCGCAGACATCTGGTACGGCGCACAGGGATGCGACAACGGCAGAAGCCACCATTACAACAGCAGCCGCTACCATATGCTGAACCTCCACGCCACCTTCACAAAAGGCACGATTGAATTCCGCCTTTTCCAGTTCGACAAGCCTGCAGGCGGCAAGCAGAACGGACTTCACGCAGGCAAGCTCAAGAGCTACATTCAGCTTTGCCTCGCAATGAGCCAGATGGCAAAAGACCTGCGCAGCGCAAGCCCGAAGGAACAGCAGAAGGAAAACAAAAAGTTCGCAATGAGAACTTGGCTGATGAGAATGGGCTTCATTGGCGACGAATTTGCAACGGCAAGAGAAACCCTGACGCAGAACCTTACCGGCGACAACGCCTTCAGATTCGGCAGACCTTGAGGGAAGCCGAATCCCAGCCGCCAACCACGGCGGCTGGGGCGGCAAGCCGCACACAGCGCCCACGTTGCCCCGTGTGGGGCGGGAGTGGTATCCTCCAAGTAACTGCCCCTTTCGGTAAAAAGCCCTGTACGGGGCGCACACGGCGCAAACAGCGGCAAGGCATATTCTACACAAAGAACGGCGCATTTTTCCCCGCGATGTTTTGTACATTTAGCGGCTTGCTATTCTCCCTGAAAAGAGTTAATATGTGACTACCGGAACGGAAAACGACTGGAAAACAAACACGGAGGAACGAGCAATGAGCAACATCGAATGGGGAACGGAAACTGACAAGAAGCTGGAGCAGATCGCAATGAAAGCGGACTACGCACTGGAGCAGCGGGGCGGGCTGGACACCCGCTGGAACGACACCGAGGACTTCCCGGAGGTGAGCGTCTGGGGCATACGCGAAATGCTGCGAAAGGCATACGAACTGGGCAAGGCGGAACGCTGATCCGCCGCCTTTCCCCACCTGCCGCCTACGGGCGGCTCAGGGTGGTAGAAGGAGACTTCCTTCGGAAAGGACGATTAACATGGAAAAGAAGTACTACCTTGCCTACGGCTCGAACCTGAACATCCGCCAGATGCGGTACCGCTGCCCGACCGCAAAGCCCATCGGCATCACGGCGATCCCCGACTACGAGTTGCTTTACAAGGGCAGCAAGACCGGCGCGTACCTGACCATAGAACCGAAGAAGAACGGCATCGTTCCGATCGCGGTCTGGGAGGTCACCGCAGCCGACGAGAAGCGGCTGGATGCCTATGAGGGCTGCCCGACCTTCTACTACAAGAAGGAAGTCCGCCTGCCCGTGAAGCTGGCAAGCGGCAAGACCAAGAAGCTGACCGCCTTCGTGTACATCATGCATGAGGAACGCAGCCTCGGCATTCCGTCGCTTGCCTACATCCGCACCTGCGAGGAAGGCTACCGGAACTTCGGCTTCGACACCAAGTTCCTCGATGCCGCCTACGAAATCAGCGCAAAGGAGGTGCAGCGATGAAAGACCGCAACAACGAGCCGCGCATCTGCCCGAAATGCGGGCAGGCGTACACCGCCCGACCAGCACTTTCCCGCGTGGATAACAGCCCGATCTGCCCCGACTGCGGAACGCGTGAGGCGCTTGAAAGCATCGGCGTCGGACGCGAGGAACAGGACAAAATTCTCGGCATCATCCACGAGAAGTACGAAGGCGAAGAATAAGGCGCACAGAGCCGCCACGTTGCAACGTGTGGCGCGGGACGGGTATCCTCCAAACGGTATCCCTTTCGGTAACCCGCCCCACACAGGGCGCGTGTGCGGCTCTTGTGCGATGTACAATACGGCGCTGAAATGCAGGCAATGTTTGTCACATTTATTTTTCCGATATTGCTTGATATATCCTCGGTTCAGAGTTAATATGTCACTACCGCAAGAGAAGCGGAATAAACACAAAGGAGCATTCACATGAACATTTTAGTTGTTGAACCGGGCAAGCGCCCCTACGCAAAGGAGATCAGCGGAGAGCTTGAAAGCCTGCAGCAGACGGTCGGCGGCTACATTCAGGCGATTTACCCCTTCGATGATCCGGTCGCACTGGTGTGCGAGGAGGAAGCCCTCTACCATCCGGAGCAGAAGTGGAATCGCCCGATCAAGGGCTACGGCGTTATCAAGGGTACATTCTTCCTTTGCGGCTTGGGCGAGGATGACTTCACCGACCTGCCGCAGGAGCTGACCGAGAAATACACAGAGTTCTTCCGGCAGGCATACGATTTCGTGCTGGTCGGAAACATCCTGATGCCGATTCCCCTCGGCGAATAACCGAAAAGCGGCGGGTGTAATATACACAACACCCGCCGCACATTTTCCCCGTATCTTCTGTAGTTTTAGCGGCTTGATATAATGTGCTTTTAGAGTTAATATGTACACAACGGAAGGGCAAAGCCCGCCGGAAACTACGAAACACGGAGGAAAAAACAATGATCAGCTACGGAATGGCAAAGGCAAGAGCAATGGCAGGCAGAGACGACTGGAACGAGCGCGAGGCAATCAAGAGCGCAACGATCCTTTGGTACGACACCGAGGAGGAAGGCTACGAACTGGAGATCGAGAACGAGGACGACCTCGACGCAGAGGACTTCAGGGCTTGGGTTGAGGAGAACGCCGACAGTCTTGCGCAGGAAGACGCAGCCGCAAACGGCACGACCTTCGAGGGCATCGAGGAGATCGAGTACGAAACCGAATGGATTGACGACGATGCACTTTTTGACGAAGACTACGCCGCCGCCTGCGAAAGCGAATGGGAATGGATGACCGGCAGATGAGCCGGTCGCCTCACCGGGGCGGCACAGCGCCGCCCTGTGCGCGGGCAGCCGATTCCGCGCAAACGGATGCCATGCCAGAACAAGCTCGACACAGCGCGTTTCTGCGGCACCTGCTGGCGGCGTAAAGTACACAAACAAGCGAAAAATACCGCAGAGATCATTGTTATTACTCACACTTGATATATCCGCCGTTTAGAGTTAATATGTGTACAACGGAAGGGCAAAGCCCACCGAAAACTACGAAAAACGGAGGAAAACATTATGTGGCATGAAGGTACGATTGGAGTTCCGAAGGGAGACGGCAAGTACACGGTCGTTCATTACTGGGTGAAAGCCTATGACGAGGGCAGCCAGTACGGAATCGACGGCGGCAGGATCAGCAAGCTGACGCTGAAGATCAGCGGCGAGGTTGTTTACAACTACGACCGGGGGCTGGATGTTCCGCCGCAGAACGAGGCAGCGGAAATGGCGCTGGCGATCCTGATGCACGAATACAACTAAAAACACGAAGGCGGCAACCGGAAGGATGCCGCCTTTCTCTCTGAAGGAGGTGAGGCACTTGCGAAAGCTGAAAGATTATACACCGACAAAGTTTATGGCGGAGGATTCCCATTACGACAAAGCCGCCGCCGACTACGCAGTCCGGTTCATCGAGTGCCTTGCCCATACAAAAGGTACATGGGCGGGAAAGCCGTTCGAGTTGATTGACTGGCAGGAGCGCATCATCCGTGACCTGTTCGGTGTCATCAAGCCCAACGGCTACCGTCAGTTCAACACGGCATACATCGAGATTCCGAAAAAGAACGGCAAGTCTGAGCTTGCCGCCGCTGTTGCGTTATTGCTAACCTGCGGCGACGGCGAGGAACGTGCCGAGGTCTACGGCTGCGCTGCCGACCGTCAGCAGGCTGCGATCGTGTTCGATGTCGCCGCTGACATGGTACGAATGTGTCCTGCGCTGAATAAGCGAGTGAAGATACTGACTTCGCAGAAGCGCATCGTGTACGTCCCGACCAACTCCTTCTATCAGGTGCTTTCCGCCGAGGCGTACAGCAAGCATGGCTTCAATATCCACGGAGTCGTGTTCGATGAGCTGCACACGCAGCCGAATCGAAAACTCTTTGACGTTATGACGAAAGGCTCCGGCGATGCCAGAATGCAGCCGCTGTATTTCCTTATCACAACGGCAGGCACGGACACCAATTCCATCTGCTACGAGCAGCACCAGAAGGCGCAGGATATTCTCGAAGGGCGCAAGATTGACAAGACCTTCTATCCGGTCATCTACGGCGCTCCTGATGATGCCGACTGGACTTCTCCGGAGGTCTGGAAGAATTCAAATCCATCCCTCGGCGAAACGATCGGCATGGACAAAGTGGAAGCCGCCTGCGAATCCGCCAAGCAGAACCCCGGCGAAGAAAACGCCTTCCGGCAGCTCCGTCTGAATCAATGGGTGAAACAGACCGTCCGCTGGATGCCGATGCACAAGTGGGACGCCTGCAAGGTCGATTTTGACGAATCCTTCCTCGAAGGTCGTGTATGTTACGGCGGTCTTGATCTTTCAAGCACCACGGACATCACGGCTTTTGTTCTGGTTTTTCCGCCGACCGAGGAGGACGACCATTATTATATTCTGCCGTACTTCTGGCTACCGGAGGAAACGCTTGATCTCCGCGTCCGGCGCGACCATGTGCCGTATGACCTCTGGCAGCGACAGGGCTACCTGCTGACGACCGAGGGCAATGTCGTTCACTACGGCTTCATCGAAAACTTCATCGACGAACTGGGTACACGGTTCAATATCCGGGAGATCGCCTTCGACCGCTGGGGCGCAGTGCAGATGTCGCAGAACCTTGAGGGGCTGGGCTTCACGCTGGTGCAGTTCGGTCAGGGCTACCGTGATATGTCGCCGCCGACCAAAGAGCTGATGAAGCTGACGCTGGAGCAGAAAATAGCTCACAACGGGCATCCGGTTCTCCGCTGGAATATGGACAACATTTTCATCAAGCGTGATCCGGCGGGCAACATCAAGCCGGACAAGGAAAAATCCACGGAGAAGATTGACGGAACGGTCGCCACGATCATGGCTCTCGACCGGGCAATCCGATGCGGAAACGAAACCGGCGACAGCATTTATGATGAAAGAGATTTGTTGATACTTTAATTCGGATGAATAATGAACTCTGTTGCATTATTTCCAATAGCCTTATTGTATTCTCTCACGTCGTCATCGCTAATATGAGTTATATAAAATTTATCAAAATCGTTGGGATCAGAGCATTTTCCTTTAGCCATTAGTATTTGTGGCGTAATTGGAAGTAAGCCCATTTTCAATCCGTCTTTTCGCGTGTAAATAAAAGCAGGACTATCACAGGTTAGAAATTTTGTTGCGCCATCAGCAATCATAAAGTGAAAATTTGTTTGTTTTAAGTTTATCATAGCATCTTTATATATTACACCAGAATCATTTAAAAATGCTCTATACCAACTGAGTAGTAAATAATGTCGCATTTCTTCGGCTGCAGTTTTAATTGATGGAAGAATTCTTTCATCAACTGGGATTTCCTCATCTGTCAAACAATCCTCCATTTTTTTATAAACGGATTCAAAAATGACGTTTGATGTAAATCCTCGCCAATCCAACGCAGTAAAGAATAGCATTAGAAAATCTCTTTCAAATGCTGTTAAATATCCGTTTGGCGCGGATAAAATAGTGCTGCTTATCTGAGAAACAATGGATTTCCATTTGTTTTCATATTTGGTACACCAGTTTTCTTCTATATCTTTTATTTTAACTTGTTCTATTATATCTTTGAGTCTTTTTTTAGAAACTGGCGTGCCATCCGGACGAGTAATTACCCACTTATGAAAATCAATATAATGCCTATTCAATTCTAAAGGAGTTGCAAGTAATACTCCGTCGCATGATACTGAGTATGAAGACAATTCAGAAAAAATAAGTTTTGCATCTGATTCAGTACAAATCGGCATACCGGCTTTGATCGAGTGAAAATCAGTTATGCCGCCTATTCTTTCCTTGTTTCGATCAACAATTGTTCCAAGATTGGACTTGAATTCTACTTTAAGAGTTCCGCTTGCATTAGCCCATGCGGACATATATGTTTGAGGTATTAGATGATGGTATTTTGCTTCTGTACTCATAATTATTCCCTCCAATTGTATGCGTTATACAACATTATAACATAAGCCCATACAAAAAGTCAACGAAAGGAGTGATGCACATGGGTATTTTCAGCGGACTGTTCCGGTCACGGGACAAGCCGAAGGACAGCTACGACAGCCCGTCCTACAGCTATTTCTTCGGGCGGACTCATGCAGGCAAGCGAGTCAACGACCGCACGGCAATGCAGATCATTGCGGTGTACGCCTGCGTGAGAGTGCTGTCGGAGGCGATTGCACAACTGCCGCTGCACGTCTACCAATACACCGATAACGGAAAAGAGCGAGTGCCGAAGCACCCGCTTTATTTTTTGCTGCATGACCAGCCGAATCCCGAAATGACATCGTTCGTTTTCCGGGAAACGCTCATGGCACACCTGCTGATCTATGGCAACGCCTATGCGCAGATCATCCGAAACGGCAGAGGTGACGTCATCGGGCTGTATCCGCTGATGCCGGATAAGGTGCGTGTTGACCGTGATGATCGCGGCAGGCTCATTTACCGCTACAGCCGGTACGACGAACACAACCCGAATTTCAGGCAGCAGGGCGAGATCATTCTGCCGATGGAACAGGTACTGCATATTCCGGGACTGGGCTTTGACGGTCTGGTCGGATACAGCCCTATTGCAATGGCGAAGAACGCACTCGGTCTGGCGGTCGCCTGTGATGAGTACGGCTCGTCCTTCTTCGCAAACGGCGCAGCGCCCTCTGCGGTGCTGGAACATCCGGGCGTCATCAAAAATCCGGAGCGTGTGCGTGAGGCGTGGCAGCGGGCGTATGGCAGCAGCAATGCGCATAAAACTGCGATCTTGGAGGAGGGCATGAAATACACGCCCATCTCCATTCCCAACAACGAGGCGCAGTTCCTTGAAACCAGAAAGTTTCAGATTGAGGAAATTGCCCGCCTGTACCGTGTGCCGCTGCATATGATCGGCGACCTCGATCATGCTACTTTCAGCAACATCGAGCATCTGTCGCTCGAATTCGTAAAATACACCCTTGATCCGTGGCTGGTACGCTGGGAACAGGGACTACAGAAGGCGCTTCTTTCGGATTCCGAAAAGGGGCGCTATTTCATTAAATTCAATGTGGAAGGTCTGCTGCGCGGCGACTACGCAAGCCGTATGCAGGGATATGCGACCGCACGTCAGAACGGCTGGCTGTCCGCCAACGATATCCGTGAGCTGGAGGATATGAACGCAATTCCCGATGAGGAAGGCGGCAATCTGTATCTGGTGAACGGCAGCTTCACAAAGCTGGAGGACGCAGGCGCTTTCGCAGAGAAAGGAGGAAATGCAGATGAATAAGTTCTGGAACTGGGTACGCAATGAAGACACCGGCGCATCCGAGCTGATCTTCAACGGACCGATTTCGGAAGACACATGGTTTGGCGATGAGATCACGCCTGCCATGTTCCGTAACGAGCTTTCAAAGGTCAGCGGCGATCTCACCGTCTGGCTGAATTCACCCGGCGGAGATGTATTTGCGGCATCGCAGATTTATACGATGCTCCGCAACCACAAGGGCAAGGTCACAGTCAAGATCGACGGCATTGCTGCTTCGGCGGCAAGCGTGGTCGCTATGGCTGGCGATGAAACCCTCATCGCACCGACCGGTATGCTGATGATTCACAACCCCTCTACGGTCGCTTTCGGCAACAAGGAAGCGATGCAGAAGGCAATCGAGCTTCTGGACGAGGTCAAGGAGAGCATTATCAACGCCTACGAGGAGAAGTCCGGTCTGAGCCGCAGCAAGATCGCCCGCATGATGGACGAGGAAACATGGCTCAATGCGAAAAAGGCACAGTCCCTCGGACTGGTGGACGGTATTCTCTTTGCGGGCAGCGCTCCGCAGCCGAAGCCGGAGGAAGAACCCGATGAAGATACACCGGATGAGGACGAGCCGAAGGAGGACACCCTCACGGCGATGTCTTATTCCCGTGCAGCAACCATGCAGAGCCTGATGCAGAAGGTCTCTGCGGAACACAAAGGTACACCCGTGGATCAGCTCATGAGTCGGCTGAATCTGCTGAAATACTGATTGGAGGTATGTATAATGACTATTCAGGAACTTCGTGAAAAGAGAGCGAAGGCGTGGGATACCGCCCGTGACTTCCTCGACAGCAAGAGACAGGCAGACGGTACGCTTTCCGAGGAGGACAGCAAGACCTACGATGCAATGGAGGCAACTATCGTCAACCTCGGCAAGGAGATCCAGCGCATGGAGCGTCAGGCAGAGATCGAGGCGGATATGGCGAAGGCAACATCTGCACCGATTCTCACCACACCTGCTGCGCAGAATACCGAGCCGGAAAAGACCGGAACTGCATCTGCTGCATACAGCGATGCATTCTGGAACAGCATCCGCAACCGCAACTGGATCGATGTCCGCAACGATCTTCATGTCGGCACTGACACAGAGGGCGGCTATCTTGTGCCGGATGAATTCGAGCGCAAGCTCATCGAGGCGCTTGAGGAGGAGAACATCTTCCGCCAGATGGCAACCGTTATCAAGACCAGTTCCGGCGACCGCAAGATTCCTATCGTGACATCGAAGGGCGATGCGGTCTGGATGGATGAGGAGGAGCAGTATACGCTTTCCGATGACACCTTCGGTCAGGCATCGCTCTCCGCATACAAGCTCGGTACAGCGATCAAGATTTCCGAGGAACTTCTCAACGACAGCGTGTTCGACCTTCCGTCCTACATCGCCCGTGAGTTTGCACGCAGAATCGGCGCAAAGGAGGAGGAAGCCTTCTTCATCGGCAACGGCACCGGCAAGCCTACCGGTATTTTCAATGCAACCGGCGGCGCACAGGACGGCGCGACTACCGCAGGCGCAAGCATCACCTTTGATGATGTGATGGAGCTGTTCTATTCGCTCCGCAGCCCTTACCGCAAGAAGGCTGTCTGGGTGCTGAATGATTCTACGGTCAAGGCACTCCGTAAGCTCAAGGACGGCAACGGCAACTACATCTGGCAGCCTTCCGTTGCGGCAGGCGTTCCCGATACCATCCTCAACCGTCCTTACAAGACCTCCAGCTATGTTCCGGAGATCGGCGCTGGCAAGAAGTGTATGGCATTCGGCGATTTCAGCTATTACTGGATCGCTGACCGTTCCGGTCGTACCTTCAAGCGTCTGAATGAGCTGTTCGCTATGACCGGTCAGGTCGGCTTCCTTGCAATGGAGCGTCTTGACGGCAAGCTCATTCTCCCCGAAGCGATCAAGACACTCAAGGTCAAGAGTGGCAGCGGTGCATGATCACTCTGGCTGAGACAAAAAACTATCTTCGTGTGGATCATACAGAGGATGACAAGCTCATCCTCTCGCTGATCGACACTGCCAAGCGGCTGGTGCAGGACGTCGGCAGAATGGACGATGCGGCACTTGCGGTCAATGAGGAAACCACCCGGCAGGCTATGCTGTATACTGTTTCTTACCTCTATGAGAACCGCAACGGCGCTGACTACCACAAGCTGACGCTGACACTCCGGTCGCTGTTATTTGCGCAGCGTGAAGGGGTGATCTGATGGAGATCGGAACGCTGAATCAGCGCATCGCCTTTCTGGAACACAGCACGAAGATAGACGGCATCGGCAACCACAAAGCCCGGTGGGAGGAAGCCTTCTCCTGCTGGGCTGCCGTGTCCGTAAAGACATCGACGGAAACAACCGAGGCGGGAGTAACGCAGGAAGTCGTATCGCTGGAATTCACTGTCCGGCAGACACCCGATACCAAACGCATCAATACAACGACGCACAAGTTGCGCTTCCGTGGACTGGTGTACGACATCAACGGTGTACTGCCGAATTATAAATCACTCGACTATATGAAGATCACGGCAGGTACACGAAAGGCTGGTGAGCAGGATGACTTCGATTGACGATATGGCGGCGGAGATCATGCAGGGGCTGACAGAATATGCAGACCTTGCGGATACCGCTATGAAAGCCGCTGTGAAAAAGACAGCAACCTCCGTCAAGAAGGAAATCTCCGCCAATGCTCCGAAGCGCAGCGGCAAGTACCGCAAGAGCTGGACGACCAAGAAAACGAAGGAGAACAGCCATACACTCGAAATGACCGTTCACTCCAAAGACCGCTACCAGCTTGCGCACCTGCTGGAAAAAGGTCATGCAAAGCGCAACGGCGGACGTGTATCCGGCAAGCCGCATATCGCGCCTGCGGAAGCGCATGGCGAAGAAATGCTCACGCATCTTATCGAGGAGGCGCTGTCATGACCTATGAAGAAATCAATGAAATGATGCAGGAGATCGGGATGCCGTTCGCCTATCATCATTTTGCCGAGGGCGAGTCTCCGAAACCGCCTTTCGTTATTTTTCTCTCACCTGGCGAGGATACCTTCGGCGCGGATAATCTGATGTATCACAGCTTCAAGCAACTCGATATTGAACTGTATACAGATGAAAAGTCACCCGATACGGAAAGCCGTGTGGAGGAAGTGCTGACGCAGCACAATATCTATTACACGAAAACTGAAAGCTGGATCGAGAGCGAAAAGCTCTACGAGGTGCTTTACGAAATGGAGGTATAACAATGGCACTGCAGAAGAATAAGGTAAAATTCGGTCTGAACAAGGTGCATTGGGCAAAGATCACAGCATGGAGCGATGATGGCGTTCCGACCTTCGCAACGCCTGTACGCCTGCCCGGTGCAGTTTCCCTGAGCATTGATGCGAACGGCGAAAACGAGAACTTCTACGCTGACAACAGCGTGTATTATGTAATCAATAACAACGCAGGCTACGACGGTGATCTGGAGGTCGCACTCATCACAACCGACTTTGCTACGGCGATTCTCGGTGAGCAGCTCGATGCAAAGGGCGTTCTGGTGGAGCGTAACGATGCGGAAACATCGCAGTTCGCACTCATGTTCGAGTTTGACGGCGACAAGAACCACATCCGCCATGTGCTGTACTGCTGCTCTGCATCCCGTCCTGCGACTGAGGGTGAGACCACGGAGGAAAGCAAGAGCGTCAAGACGGAAAAGCTCTCCCTCAAGGCATCGGCGCTGCCGAACGGTCTGGTGAAGTCCAAGACCTGCGAAAGCACTGACCAGACCACCTATGACAACTGGTACAATGCTGTGTATATGCCGACTGCTGCTACCAACAACAGCACCGGCACACGTTCCGCAGGCACAACCAAAAGCAGCAGCACGACCGAGTAAGGAGGTACAGCATGGCTATTAAAAAGACGATCACCGTTGACGGTATCGAGGTTCCTTTCAAGGCGAGTGCCGCTGTGCCTCGCCTTTACCGTATCAAGTTCCGCAGGGATATTTACAAGGACTTCGCTGCACTTCAGACTTCCGTGCAGGAGGGTGACGAGGAAAGTTCTGCTCTTGACATCGAGAGCCTTGAAGTGTTCGAGAATATCGCATACATCATGGCGAAACACGCTGATCCGGAAAACGTCCCGGACAACCCCGACGAGTGGCTCGAAGCGTTCAACACGTTCTCCATTTACGAGGTGCTGCCGCAGCTCATCGAGCTGTGGGGACTCAACGTGGAAACGCAGGCGGAATCTAAAAAAAACATCGAAAAACTGACCGCCCGATGACAACGCCCCTCTTCCTTCTCCGATGTGTGCAGATCGGGCTGTCCCTTTCGGAGCTTGATCTGCTCACGATCGGAGTCGTGAATGATATGTTTACCGAAAAGGAAAATGACGAATATGACGGCTGGCATGAGGTCGCTGGACAGGCAGACTTTGATGCGTTCTGATTGACTTTTTCTTCCTACTGTGTTATAATTCTGTTGTGAAGGAAACATGAAGCTTCCTTCGCTAAATCGGGATTTATCTTAGAGATAATTGATGGACGAGAATTACCAGAATATATGACAATGAATAAGGGGAAGATATGTGGCTGATCATGGCGGCTTTGTCCGCGCTCTTTGCCGGACTTACGGCGATACTTGCGAAATGCGGAATCAAAAAGACTGATTCAGACGTGGCGACTGCTCTGCGGACGGTCGTTGTACTCCTTTTTGCCTGGATCATGGTGTTTATCGTTGGCTCTGCTGGAACGATCACGGAAATATCGGCAAAATCTATCATCTTCTTAATTCTGTCCGGCTTTGCGACAGGAGCCTCGTGGATCTGCTATTTTAAAGCCCTGTCCGTCGGCGATGTGAACAAGGTCGTTCCCGTCGATAAATCCAGCACGGTTCTGACAGTGCTTATCGCAATCATCCTTTTCAGTGAGACAGAACATCTGGCGGTCAAGCTGATCGGTACTGCACTTCTTGCGGCAGGCGTGTTTCTGATGATCGAAAAGAAGAAAACTGAAGCAAAGGACACAAAGCGCACGTGGCTGCCCTACGCGATCGGTTCCGCTGTTTTTGCTGCCCTGACCTCTATTCTGGGAAAGATCGGCATAACGGATGTAGAATCAAATCTCGGGACGGCGATCCGTACTGGTGTTGTTCTTGTTATGGCTTGGCTGATCGTCTTCGTTAAAGGCAAAGGTGCTGAACTGAAAAATACTGATTCCAAAGAACTTGTATTCATAGCTCTGTCCGGGATTGCCACAGGCGCATCATGGCTCTGTTACTATTACTCCATACAGAACGGCGTTGTCAGCGTTGTCGTACCGATTGATAAGCTCAGCATTATCGTTTCCGTCGCTTTTTCCTATTTCGTATTCAAAGAAAAGTTGAGCAGAAAGGCGCTTGCCGGGTTGATTCTGATTGTTGTCGGCACTTTGGCGATGGCGATCTGGGCATAGGAAACAAATAACGGCAAATTCTGATTTAGCTTAGTAACTGAATATACACTGAGCAGTCCTTCGGGGCTGCTTTTTTCATGCCCTCACAGAGGAGGTGAAACCGCATGGCAAACAGAATCAAGGGCATCACGGTCGAAATCGGCGGCGATACGACCAAGCTGTCGAAGGCGCTGGAAGGTGTCAACAAAAACATCAAGAACACGCAGACGCAGCTCAAGGATGTACAGAAGCTGCTGAAGCTCGATCCCAGCAACACGGAACTGCTCTCGCAGAAGCATAAGCTCCTCGCCGATGCGGTGAAGGCTACCAAAGAAAAGCTGGAAACTCTGAAAACGGCAGCAGAGCAAGCAAATCAGGCGCTTGCGAACGGCGACATTTCGCAGGAGCAATATGATGCCCTCCAGCGTGAGATCATCGAAACGGAACAGGAGCTACAAAACCTCCAGCGTGAGGTAGAGGCTTCCAGCACGGCTCTTGCCAAGCTCGGTCAGGCGGGTGAAATGCTCGAAAAGGCAGGCGACAAAATCGCCGATGTCGGTACGACACTGACCACCCATGTGACCGTTCCCATTGCGGCTGCGGGTACAGCCGCCGTAAAAACAGCAGCGGATTTCGATTCTGCAATGTCGAAGGTCGCTGCTGTATCCGGTGCGACTGGTGATGAACTGGACGCACTGCGTGACAAAGCCCGTGAAATGGGCGCAAAGACCAAGTTCTCCGCTTCCGAGGCTGCCGATGCTATGAACTACATGGCAATGGCAGGCTGGAAAACCGGAGATATGCTGGAAGGTATCGAGGGCATCATGAACCTTGCTGCCGCTTCCGGCGAGGACTTGGCGACAACATCGGATATTGTAACAGATGCACTGACCGCTTTCGGCTTAACTGCTGCCGACAGCGGTCATTTTGCTGATGTGCTGGCGGCGGCATCGTCCAATGCAAACACGAACGTCAGCATGATGGGTGAAACCTTCAAATACTGTGCGCCTGTTGCAGGTTCTCTCGGATTCTCCTGTGAAGATACCGCACAGGCAATCGGTCTGATGGCAAACAGCGGTATCAAGGGTTCGCAGTCCGGTACTGCATTGCGTTCGATCATGACCGCCCTTGCGGGTGATGTGAAGTTCTGCGGTGATGCCTTCGGCGAAATCGAAATTGCAACGACAAATACAGACGGCTCTATGCGTGAGCTGAATGACATTCTGGCAGACTGCCGTGTGGCTTTTGCGCAGATGTCCGAATCGGAACAGGCATCAGCGGCACAGGCACTGGTCGGCAAAAATGCAATGTCCGGCTTCCTTGCGCTGATGAATGCTGCACCTGCGGATATTCAGAAGCTGGAGGGTGCGATCAGCACTTGTTCCGATGAGATTGACGGCTACAACGGTGTTACTGAAAAGATGGCTGCCGTCATGCAGGATAACCTTGCAGGACAGCTCACCATTTTGAAATCCCAGCTTCAGGAGCTTGCTATCTCTTTCGGCGAAATCCTGATGCCTGCAATTCGCTCTATTGTATCTCGTATTCAGGGACTTATTGATAAATTCAACGCGCTGTCGCCTGCGACAAAAGAAACCATTGTCAAGGTCGCTCTTGTAGCGGCTGCACTCGGACCTCTCCTTGTGGTGGTCGGCAAAACAATGGTCGGTGTGGGCAAGCTGATGCAGCTTGTTTCCAATCTCCCGACAATCATCGCAGGCGCAAAGGCGGCATTCACTTCCTTCGGCGCTGCGATTGGCGGTATCAGTGCGCCCGTGGTCGCTGTCATTGCCGTTGTTGCGGCACTGGTGGCGGCTTTTGTGCATTTGTGGCGTACAAACGAGGACTTCCGCAATAAGATCACTGCGATCTGGGAGCAGATCAAGAGCATTTTCTCCGGCTTCTGTCAAGGCATTGTTGACCGCATCAATGCGCTGGGCTTCGATTTCAAAAACATCACCGAGGTCATCAAGGCTGTATGGGACGGACTCTGCAAGTTCCTGAAACCGATCTTTGAGGGGCAGTTCCAGCAGATCGCAAATATCTTCAAAGCCGTGACAGACATTATTCTGAGTGTTCTGGATATTTTCGTCGGCATCTTTACCGGCGACTGGAGCAGAGTGTGGGACGGTATCAAGGGCATTTTTGCTGCTGTATGGAATTTCATCAAGGATACGCTGAAAAATGCGCTGAATATGATCTGTGGTATTTTCGGCACCGATCTTTGTGAAGTGAAGGAATTCTGGGTGAACGTCTGGACGAGCATCAAGAACTTTTTCGTCAACATCTGGAACGGCATCAAAAGCTTTATTACCGGCATTCTAAACGGTATCAAAAACTTCTTCATTACGATCTGGACGGGTATCAAGAATTTCTTTGTTGGTATCTGGACGGCGATTTATAACTCCGTCGCTGAAAAGATCAACCTGATCAAGACGGTTATTACTGTTGTCTGGAATGCGATTCATACAGCGATCAGCACGGTGCTGAATGCAATCTGGAATGTCATTTCTACAGTATGGCAGACAATCTACGACTTTATCTCTCCGCTGCTGGAAGCATTCAGATATCTCTTCGAGACGATTTTTGAGGCTATCCATGTAATTATCAGTCGCGTCATGGACTGGATTCACGATAAAATCGTGGAGCGCTGGGAAACCATCAAGGCGGTTGTAACGATCGTGCTTGAGGCGATCAAGAGCGTTATTGAAACCGTATGGAACGCGATTCATACAGCGATCACCACGGTGATGGACGCGATCAGCAATGTCGTTTCTACAGTCTGGAACGCGATCTCCGGCTTTATCTCCGGTGTGCTGAATGCGATCTGGTCTGTGATTTCTTCTATCTGGGAGAGCATCAAAAACCACATCACAAATACACTGAACGCAATTCATGCTGTCGTATCGGCGGTGTGGAATGCGATCAGCGGCTTTATTTCCGGAGTGCTGAATACCATTTCTTCCGTTGTATCCTCCGTATGGAACGCGATCAAAAATACAGTCACAACCGTGATGAACGCCATTAAAACAACGGTATCGAATATCTGGGACAGCGTCAAAAATGCCATTACCCAGAAGATAACGGCGATCAAGGGTACGATTGTCAACGGCTTCAATGCTGCGGTGAGCTTCATCAAGAACCTTGCATCGCAGGCGTTCCAGTGGGGCGCAGACATTATCAACGGTATCGTCAACGGCATCAAAAACTGTATCGGCAAGGTCGCAGATGCGGTCAAGGGCGTGGCAAACAAGATTAAGTCCTTCCTGCACTTTTCTGTACCTGATGAGGGACCTCTTGCGGATTTCGAGAGCTGGATGCCGGACTTCATGCAGGGACTTGCAGACGGTATCAACGCAAATACAAGCGTGGTAAACGATGCAGTCAACAGCTTTGCTGGCGGACTGGCTGAGAAAATCAGCAGTGTGATTCAGAGCGCTCTCTCCAATGTGGTCACATCGGTGCAGGGCTTCATGACGCAGGTGTTTGATACCGTGAAAACGGTCTGGACAAACGCCAATGCTGCGATTGATGCGACGATGTCGCAGATCAGCAGCGGTATCACTTCTGGATGGAAAACGATCGTCAGCACGATTAAAACGGCGCTTGAAAATATCCGCAATGTCATCACGACCACATGGAAGGCTGTATCTTCTGTGATCTCCGCAACGCTGGACGGTATCAAGAAAATCGTCACGGCGGTATGGACGGCGCTGAAGAACCTCATCAAAACGGGGCAGCTTGACATCAAGTCCGTGGTGACGACTACTTGGGAAGCTGTATCCGGTGTAGTTCGGACAGCGGTCAATGCGATCAAATCCGTTGTGCAGGCGGTCTGGGATGCAATGCCAGATACCGTGCGCAGTGCCATGAACCGTGTCAAGGAAGCCGTGCTGTCTATCTGGGACGGCATCAAAAACGGCATCGGTGACAGGCTCGGCGGTGTGCGGGATGCGGTCGTCAACGCCATGAACGCTGTTTATAACGCAGTCATGGACAAGGTCAACAGCTCGTGGTCGTGGGGACGCGACCTCATGCAGAACCTTATCAACGGCATCACCTATATGCTCGGCAGCCTGATTAACACAGTCGCGGATGTGGCTCGTTCCATCTGGGAATACCTGCATTTCTCTGTGCCTGAAAAGGGTGCGCTAACCGATGTGGAGGAGTGGATGCCGGACTTCATGAAGGGGCTGGCAAAGGGCATCAACAAGAGCAGAAAGTATGTGGAAAAGGCTGTGTCCGGTGTGGCTGATGCCATGACGATGACGATGCAGTCCGGGCTGAACGTCGATATGGACGGCATCTCCGGCGCGATGATGAACGGAGGCAGCGGCGGTGTGGTCAATAACTACTACAACAATGACAACAGCCGGACAGTGAATCAGACAAACAATAGTCCGAAATCGCTGTCGCGGCTGGAGATTTATCGTATGACGCGAAATGCATTGAATGTTTAGTCAGATTTGTTTGAACTAAGCCAAGCCCTGCTTGTTGCATCAATTCCGATTGCACCAAGTGGGGCTGTAATCAGTATTGCAAGAACTGCAACAGAAAGTATGATTTTTCCGCAGGGTAAGCCCAGTGATAACGGAACGGAGCCGATTGCTGCCTGAACAGTTGCTTTCGGAAGGTATGCTATTATGCAGAACAGCCTTTCTTTTAAGGAAAGATTTGTTCCGATCATACAGAAACACACGCCAATTGCGCGAAAGGCAAGCGCAATGAAAATCATAATAATGGCTGAAATACCTGCTGTCAATGTATAACGAATATCCACAGCAGCGCCGACCAGAACAAATAACATGATCTCGGCGGCAATCCAAAGCTTTCCGAATTTCTGAGAAAGTCTCTCAGATACAGATTTGTCTGTTTTTATTTTAATGACACAAGCCATTGCAACTACTGCGAGAAGTCCAGAAACAGAAATATGGGTTTTGAGAGCCGTTTCAACGGACATCAGTACAAAAGCAGTTGCAAGCAGGATGAGCGCTTTTGTGCTGTTTCGTATTTTATGTTGCGTCTGGTAGCATTTTTCAAACAGAATGAATAACACAGCCCCCGTGATGATACCGAGTGAAATGCCGAGGATTATTGAAATGGGAATATTAAGAAAATCAGTAATCTGGGCTGAACCGCCCTGTGCCATCGTTACAAACGTACTGAAAAGAACAATTACAAAGATATCATCACAGGAAGCTCCGGCGAGAATCATTTGCGGTATGCTTTTATTTGTTCCGCGTTTTTCCTCTATCAGTTTTACCATTCTTGGTACTACTACAGCAGGAGAAACGGCACTCAATACAGCACCCATTACAGCAGCTTCGATTTTTCTGACATTCAGAAGAATTGGTGCAAAGCAAAGATATCCAAGTATTTCAAAGCAAGCCGGAACAAATGACATCATTACAGCAGGTCTGCCGACCTTTTTTAAATCAGACAAATCAAGTGACAATCCCGCTTTAATCAGAATGATAATAAGTGCAATCTGGCGTAATTCTGAAGAGATACCGAGTATAGACGGATCAAGCAGGTCAAGCACATACGGTCCGGTAATGATTCCGACTGCAAGCATACCTATAATTCGCGGAAGTTTAAGTTGCTGTACGATCGCAGAAACAGAAAGACCAACAAGAAAAACAATAGCAAGTGATAATAACATTATATTTCCTCCTGATATAACAAAAAAGCTGACAACATCTGCGTAAAATGCAGACGTCATCAGCTTAATTAGCGGTTTAGTTTTCACAAGGGAGAACATCATTCCCTGAATATTCATTTTTTATATTATAGCACTTTCCCAGCGTGTTGTCAATATAAAGAACGGAGGTGTAACCATGTTTTTCAAACTTATCCTTGAAAATGCCAACGGCGACCGGGTGGATATGACCACGACCGCCAATCAGTATATGACATCAAAGGTGGAAGGACTGAATCCTCCCACCGGCACGATCAGCACCTCAAGCTATGCGGGCATGGATGGAAGCTACCTCAATAACGCTTTCATAGAAAAGCGAAATGTTGTCATTTCCTTTGAGCTGCGCGGAGTGGGCGTGGAAGCCCGCAGGCATCAGCTTTACAAGGTGGTGAAGCCGTCCCGCTACATCAAAATCTACTACGCGACCGCAGGCATTGATGTATTTGCGGAGGGCTATGTTGAGTCCTGTGAGGTACAAAACTTCGAGATGCTTACAACCGGGCAGATTTCTATTCTCTGCCCGGATATTTATTGGTATTCCACGACGTCGGTCATGGCGTACTATTCGCAGATCACCGGTGCTTTCACATTCCCGTTCCCGACGGAGAGCAATCCGGAGCCGTTTATACTCGGCAAATACAACACGCAGAACATGATGACCATTGTCAACGACGGCGACGAGATCGGCTTCACGCTGGTGATTGAAGCGCTGGAGGATGCGCGTTCTCCTACGCTGTATAACGCGGACACGGACGAGTATCTGCAAATCACCGGTGATATTCTCGCGGGCGATATTATCACGGTGACGACCAAAACAGGAAATAAGACGGTCACACTCGATCGCGGCGGCGTCAAGACCAATATCATCAACCGGCTTGTGTCCGGCTCGACATGGCTGACGCTGCGTGAAGGCAGAAACCGCTTTTATCTGCGTGGCACGGGACTTCAAAACCTGAAAGTCACCATCGTCCACACCAATGCGTATCTGGGGGTATAATATGCAGATTGAAGTTTATAGAATGGAAGCTGCGGAAGACTCCCTCACGATTACGCTTGAAGCGGTCTGCGACACCTTTTCTTCGCTGCTCTGGGATATAGAATATTACAAGTGCGGCAGCTTTGAGGTGTATATCGCCGCCAATCCGCAGAACATCGAGATTTTCCAGACTGGCAGAATCGTCGGTCGTGATGACGATAATCAGCACTTCGGCATCATAGAATCCGTGCTGATCAATACAGATATTGAAAACGGCGACTACCTGACAGTGCGTGGTCGCTTTTTGATGTGCCTGCTGGAACGGCGCATCATTCACCCGACATATAACGTGACAGCGGCAAAGGCATACAGTGAGATCGTCCGGGAGGTCGTGACGCAGAATGCGCTTCTCTCGGATAACCGTAGGATTCCGGGACTTTCCCTCGGAACGGTCACCGGCACCTGCTGGGAGCAGACCGCTACGCTGCAGATCTCATACACGAACCTGATGCAGTGGGTGTATACGATCTGCGAGAAGCTCGGCGGCACGGCAAATATCCGGCTGGTGAAATCCTCCGGAGAACAGTACCGCATGGTATTCGACCTCTCCGAAGGCGCTGACCGCAGCATTATGCAGGAGGATAATCCGCATATTATTTTCTCCGACGCATACAGCAATCTGCTCTCGTTCAGCTATGCCGAGGACAGCAGCGTCCAGAAGAACTTCGCATATATCTTCGGTCAGGGCAAGGGCGATGAGCGCAAGCGCACCACATATTGTAATGGTGATGAACCGACCTACCTTGACCGATATGAAGTGTATGTGGATGCGGACGATATTTCCGAGACAGAGCAGGTCGAGGGTGAAACGATACCAATTCCGGAGGAGAAGTATCTGGAACTGCTGCGCACTCGCGGCTCGGAACGGCTGGTGCTGCCAAAAACGGCATCGGAGTCGGACATTGCAGCGCACAACACGCAGTATGTATATAACCGCGATTATTTTGTCGGCGATTACGTTACGGTGCAGCACCGGCGCTTCGGTATGATGCAGCCGCAGATACAGCTTATCGGCATGATTGAGGGCTTCGACCAGAACGGGCGCAGCCTGACACCAACATTCAAGGAGGTATGATATATGGCTTTCTACAGCGGTTTCTTCAATTCAAAGGGGCTTGACCGCACCTATACGGCGGAGGATTTCACATCGTATTTGTCGAGCATTATCTGCAATGGTATCCTCGACACCTACGGTCAGAATTTCAAGCTGACAGCAGCGAACAGCGGTCTTGGCGTGGTTCTTGGTACCGGTAAGGCGTGGATCGACGGACACTATTTTATCAACGATTCCAGATATGTGATTGATCTCACATCGTATCAGGATGAATCGCTCCCGCGCTATGTCGCCATTGCGATTTATCTTGACACCACAGAATCCGTTCGCAGTGTTTCTCTCCGGCTATTCGCCGGAACTCCAGCAGAGAATCCGTCGCTTCCGTCCATTCCGCAGGATGAAGATCATGTCCGCCTTTTGATGTATGCGGTGCGTATGAATCCGGGAGCTTCACGGATTACAGAGAGCGATTGGTTTGACTACCGAGAAGACAGCAATGTCTGCGGTTACTGCAAATGCATCCTTGGCAAGTGCAAGGTCACAGAACTGATGTCTCAGATGGCGCAGCTTATCGCTGAGGTAGCTGAGAATAATGAAACAATTGCGGCACTTTCAAATCAGGTAGAGACATTACAGACCGAAGTTGACGATATCATCGGCGGTATAATAGAAATCGGTACCTGCGGCGATAATATCCATTATGTCCTTTACGAAAATGGAAAGCTATTGCTTCATGGCTCCGGTGCGACCTATGATTATGAGATCGGGCATTCTCCTTTCTGGGAGAATGATAATATCCGTTCTCTTGTTGTTTCTGACGGTATTACAGAGATCGGCAGCAGTGTGTTTGAACGCTGCGTCAATATGGCATCGGCAAGTTTTCCGAGTACGCTGACAACCATTGGCGAGCGTGCTTTTTTCATGTATACACATGGTGGCCTGAGAGAACTTGTGATACCTTCGTCGGTGACAACGCTGGGAGAAAAGGCATTTGTGGATCAGGATATCACTTCCGTTACGCTCCCTGCAACGCTCACTACGCTTGGCACATATATCTTCATGGGATGCGATCAGCTTACGACTGCAAGAGTTGAATGCTCCGAGTTACCGGGATTCTGTTTTGTGAGCTGCGGCAGGCTGCAAAATCTTACTCTCAGCCATAATGTGACAAAGGTCTGCTCTCATGCGCTCAATTATACGCCGCTGAGAACGCTGACCTATGAAGGTAGCCTTGCAGACTGGGCTGCGGTAACAAAGCAGACAAACTGGGACGGTAATGCCGGTGATCTTAACGGTCTGGACAAGGTGCAGTGCCTTGACGGATATATGGAATACAATGATGAAACCAGAGAATGGACGGAGGTGCATGAATAATGTGGAAATTTCTTGTAAAGAACCAGAGCATTGAGATTCTGGAGCGTGAGGTGCTGGCGGATCATCAGATCCAGTATGTGCAGTTCCGCTTCACTTTTGATGGTGACTGGCGGCGCTTTCATAAGGTCGTGCAGTTCTCGCAGTGTGACGAGACATACAGCATTGTTCTCGGTTTTGACGGGACGAACTGCTATCTGCCTGCGGAGCTTCATGTCGGCGCTGCAAAAATGTCGGTGTTCGGCTACGACACCGAAAGCGACACGACTGTTCGTGCAACGACTGTGCCGGTTACGCTGAATATCCGTCCTTCCGGTTTCGTCGGTGATGATGAACCGCCCATTCCGCCGACGCCTGATCTGTATGCGCAGCTTCTGAAGAAGATCGAGGAAGCAGGACACGGCGCTGACGGTAAGTCCGCCTACGAGATTGCTGTGGAGCATGGATATGTCGGTACGGAAACCGAGTGGCTGGCATCGCTCAAGGGAGAGCCGGGTGAAACACCGGATATGTCGGAATACCCGAAAACATCTGAGGTCACGACTATTGTCGAGCGCGAGATTGAGGCGGCAACCGGAGATTTTCATTCTCATGCGAACAAGGCAACGCTGGATGCTTTTACGCCGGAACTTCTTCAGGAGCTTTCCGGCTTGCAGCAGTTTGAGGACAGGACGCAGTATGAGATTCAGACAATTAACGAAGAATTACTTACTCTGAATGCGCAGCGGCATACACATAATAACAAGGATGTTCTGGACACCATTACGGAGCAGTATTTGCAGGATGAAGCGGCATTCCGCGCATCGACCAGCAATGCCCTGCATGGGCTTTCCACAGGGTTGAGTGAAGTCTCTGCGCAGGCGCATTCTCATGCAAATAAATCCATTCTGGACAGTATCACACAGGAAATGCTTGACGGTATCGCAGGTGCGGAGAGACAGGCGCATACACATCACAACCTCGCAACGCTGAACGGCATCACGGATTCTCACGTTTCCCGCTGGGAGGAAGCATACACCAGCGCTATGAATCTCAATGAGCGTGTCGGTGTCAACGAGGGCGCTTTTGAGCGTTTCAAGACCGAAATTCTCTATGATATGCAGGGGTGCAGGACTTCCATTTCGGATATTCTGAACCGGCTTTCTGCCGTGGAGATTGAGCTTTCCGGCGTAGAGACCGCACTTGCGGCAATTGTGGAGGTGACGACATGAGCATTGCAAATTATCTGACAGCACTGGATGCGCAGCGCGACCAGCTTGCCCGGAACCTTGTGACAATGGGTGTTCAGGCATCGGAGTCCGAAAAGCTGAATACGCTTGTGCCGAAGGTGCTGCAAATTCCGTCCGGCAGACCGGAGGTGACGCTGTTCTGCAACGGAAATGATGCTCTTACCACATACGGTGAGAGCATCTACACTTTTTATATTGACGGATACCGCAGCATCGCTGGCTTTGCTGATGTGTATCCGCATTTCTGCTGTGCGGAGAATGACTACTCGCTTTACTACAATCAGCCGGACTTTAACTGGGGTGCTGTCATTTATACGATGTGTATCACTCTGGTACGCATCACACCTGCAAGCAGGATTCTGCTTACCTACAAGTCCGGAGCGACCGATGCAGGTGAAATGTGGCTGGTGCGCAAGAGCAGTCAGCAGATGTCGCCTGCGGAAACGGCAAGGTATATCCATGAAAAGCTCAGCGGCGGCGAGGCAATCTCCGTTCCGTTCGGCTGGCTCGGCTCTGTCGGAAACTATATCTCCGTCTTGCACGACTGCAGCGATGTATCTGCTGACGAGTATTATCTTGCATGGAAAGCGGTGACAGACAATACAAGCCCTATGATCAGAACGGTCAAGGTACTGGAGGTGACAACATGAAAGGAAGTATCTGTACGGTGATCGGCGCGATCGGCGGCGGAATCGCAGCGCTGTTCGGCGGCTGGGACTCCGCGCTGGTGACGCTCATCATCTTCATGGGCATTGACTTTGCAACCGGGATGATTACCGGTGCTATGGGCAAGTCCAAACACAGCAAGACCGGAAAGCTGAACAGCAAGGCTGGCTGGTACGGGCTTGCGAAGAAAGGCAGCATTCTCATGCTCATTATCGTGGCGGTGCGTCTGGATATTCTGCTCAATACGAATTATGTGCGTGATGCGGTCTGCATTGCATTCTGCGTCAATGAGCTGCTGTCCATTGTGGAAAATACATCGCTCATGGGAATTCCGTATCCTCCCGCACTGAAAAATGCCATTGAGGTTCTGCAGAAGCAGACCGGCAGAAAGGATGATAAGGATGATTAAGACCTACGGCTATACCGATAATACACAGCTCTCTCCGCACTTTAATGCGCAGGAGTTCCGCTGTAAATGCGGCAAAGCACATGATTTTCAGATCGACGATGATCTCATCACCAAGCTGGAGACGCTCTATTCTACGCTGAACTGTTCCAAGATCATCGTGACCTCCGGGTTCCGTTGTGCTGCTCATGATAAGGCAGTCAAGGGCAGCGGCACGGGACAGCATACACTCGGCAAGGCGGCGGACATCTGCTGCTACGGGCAGGACGGACAGCCCATCAGCAGCAAGACCGTCTGCTGCAAGGCACAGGATACCGGCTTTACCGGCATTGCAAATATCACTGCCGCCTACATCTATACGCACGTCGATGTGCGCTCCGGCGGCAAGTGGTATGGTGATGAGGTTCACGGCAACAGCTCCGTCACGGATGATTTCTATAAATACTTCGGAGGCGAGGATATGAAGGGCATCGACGTCAGCGTTCACAACGGCAAGATCGACTGGCAGAAGGTCAGGGCGGCAGGCATTGATTTTGCAATCCTGAGAGCAGGATACGGCAGGCTTGCATCGCAGAAGGATGAGCGTTTCGTGGAGAACTATGCGGGTGCTAAGGCGGCAGGCATTCCGGTCGGCGCTTACTGGTATTCCTATGCAATGACACCGGAGGAAGCAGAACTGGAGGCGGATGTGTTCCTGTCGGTCATCAAGGGAAAACAGTTCGAGATGCCTGTATATTTTGACCTTGAGGAGAAAAAGCAGTTCGATCTCGGTAAGGAGAAGGTGTCTGCCATTATGCGGGCATTTCTTGAAAGAGTGGAGGCAGCGGGATATTTCGTCGGTCTCTACGGCTCTGCGTCCTCGCTCGTGACGCACACCGCCGATGACATCAAGAGCCGCTATACCATCTGGCTGGCGCACTGGGTTGACCAGACCAACTACAGCGGCGCATACGGCATCTGGCAGCATTCTGAGAAAGGCAGCGTAGACGGCATCAACGGCAATGTCGATCTCGACATCGGTTACAAGAATTTCCCGACCATCATCAAGGCGAAGGGGCTAAACGGCTACGGTAAAGCGGCGAATCTTACGCCTGCCGAGCCGGACACCACAGCTACTGTGATCGTTACTATCGGCAAGGATACCTACAAGGGTACGCTTGTGAAGGAGTAAAGCAATCGGGCAGAGGATGTTCTCTGCCCGGTACATACTGTGGTAATCTTTTTGATAATCTTAATTGTGTGTTTTCAAAGGTATAAACCGTGGAATCATTTATACGGAACTGTTTTGAACTCGCAGTCCTTAAAATGAACGCCGGGATTCGTTGTATCAATATCAGTATTCGTAAACTTACACCCGATAAACTCGACAGAATCAAAAGTGCAGTCTTCAAAGCTGCAATTGTTAAATGCGCAGTTCCTGAAAACCGTTTTTGAAAGGTGTCCCTCTTCCTGTCCTTCTTTATGCACAGGATTAAAGTAACAACTAAAGAATTCTGAGTTTTTAACCTCACAGTCTTCCATAATGATACTTAAGAACGATACTCTCACTGCCTCTATGGAAACAATAGAACAGTAAATAAACTTCACATTATTCCAATCGGCTTTCAGAATATAATTCTCGCTGAATTTGCAATTACGAAAGACACTACAGTTAAAATTGGTATCCGTAAGTCTGGTAGTGTGGAATATGCAGGAATCAAATTGATTCCCCATAAACCATGTTAAACCAAGATAATAGGAAGAAAAATCCATATCGCTGATGGTTTCGTCTGTAATCGTAAGATCGGACATTTTCTCATTTTGCGTATATTCCTCAAGCAGTTTTATCAATTCTGCTCTGTCCATAGCTTGCCCTCTTTTCTTGGGAAAATCATAGCATCCCCTTATCCACTTTATTATACATCCTATCCCCGAAAAAGTCAATGAACTATATCATGCATAACACCAGCGCCCGTCGGGATTTTTTTCTCGGTGGGCGTATTTTTTTCGTCCAAACGCACCTCGATTCTGTAGTGGTATATGAAGGGATTGACTTTTCCGGCTATCAATAGGAGGTGCGATATGGAACAGCAGAAAATCATTGATGAGATCAATTATCACAAGGCACAGGCAATCACAGAATTGCTCTACGCCAGCGGTATGATTACAGTTGTCGAGTATGACAAATTATCGGAATTAAACCGCAAATCTTTCTCTCCGCTGTACGCGGACTTATTACCGAAAACGCTTGATAAATCATCGGTTCAGAGTTAATATTGTATACTGACAAAGGAGGGACAACCATTGAAAATCAAGAAAATCGAAGCACAGTCTGCTGTGGTGAAAAAGCTCCGGGTGGCTGCCTACTGCCGAGTCAGTACCGAGAATGAAGACCAGAAAGAAAGTCTGGAAGCGCAGCGTGAGCATTACGAGTCGTGGATCAGAATGCACGATGACTGGGAATGCGTTGGTGTGTTCTATGATTTCGGCATAAGCGGCACAAAGGCGGATGCCCGTGAAGGCTTACAGGCGCTGTTATACGCCTGCCGCACTGGAAGCGTCGACTATGTGCTGACAAAATCCATCAGCCGATTCTCCAGAAACACATCCGACTGCTTGTCACTGGTGCGTGAGCTGCTTTCATATAATATCCCGATCTACTTCGAGAAGGAGAACATTGATACCGGCAGCATGGAAAGTGAGCTGATTTTATCAGTTCTCAGCAGCATGGCACAGAGCGAATCCGAGTCCATTTCCAAGAATGTGAAGTGGTCGGTGAAAAAGCGAATGGAAGAAGGTAACTTTGTTTTCGGCTACCTTCCATACGGCTACACAAAGGACACAGCCGGAAACATGGTCATTGATCCGGTTGAGAGCGAGATCGTCAAGCTGATTTTTGATCTGGCGCTGAATGGTATGGGGACATACAAGATCGCGCAATTGCTCGACAAAAGGAAGGTTCCTACCCGCAAGGGCGGCAAATGGTCAGGCTCAACGGTCAAGGGGATTCTTGTGAACGAGAAGTACTACGGCGCTGCTGCCTTCCAGAAAACCTACACCGACAGCAACTTCCGACGTCATAACAACCACGGTGAGGTCGATAGCTTCATAGCGGAAGATCACCATGAAGCGATTATCAGCAAAGAGGTTTTTGACCGGGTGCAGGTCATGATACAGAAGCGCATTGATGAACACGGCATCGTAAAGGATATGGGAAAGTACCATAACAAGTATCCTTTTTCCGGTATCATCATCTGCGGAGAGTGCGGCGGTAAGTTCAAGCGGCAGACGCAGAGTGGTGGTATTGCATGGGCTTGCTCAACACATCTTTATAATAAAGACGCCTGTTCCATGATGTTTATCAAGGATGAAGCGATAAAGGCAGCCTTTGTGACGATGATGAACAAGCTGATATTCGGCTGCAAGCAGGTTCTCGTTCCTTATTACGATGCGCTCCGCCTTGCCGATACAGACGAGAGCCTGCAAGGGATACTGGATCTGAAAAATGAATTGCAGCGCAACAGCGACCGCAAGAACGATCTGCGGAAGCTGCGTGTCAAGGGCTTCCTTGATGCAGCGATGTACAATCAGGAACTGAGGCGTATCGAAATGGAGAGCGAGGAAATCCGCGCTAAAATGAAATGCATTGACAGAGCCGGGGAGAACGGCGATATCAAGGAAACGAAAAAGCTCCTGCGCTTTGCTGAATCGGCAGAAATGCTCACAGAATTCAGCGACGAACTGTTCACCGAATACGTTGACAGCATCATTGTATACACCAGAACCTGCATCGGCTTCCGGCTGAGATGCGGGCTGACACTGAAGGAGGAAGTATGTACGGGTACAAGATAGTGGACGGCAAAGTAATCGTTGACGAACAGGAAGCGGCAGTTGTTATAAACATCTTCAACGGGTATCTTTCCGGCATGAGTCTGCGAGATGCTGCCGTGAATGCAGGCAGACCGATGGTTCACAGCATGGTGAAGCGCATCATCAGTAACTTCTGCTATGTCGGCGATGACTTCTATCCTGCGATTGTCAGCCGCCAGACCTTTGCGAGAGCGAACGCTGAACTGATACGCAGGTCAGAAAAGCACGGCGGCAAGAAGCGTCTGCAACTGCCGCCGGTCTATACGGAGTTTGAGATTTCAGAGCCGGAGATGCATTTTGACGATCCGATAAAGCAAGCCGAATACATCTACAGTCTGATCGGGGTGAGGAAATGAATGTTATAAAAATACCTGCCAAACCGCAGAAAGGCAATAATGCGGCGAAGCAGGAAGTCAAGAAGCTGCGTGTTGCAGCCTATTGCCGTGTTTCAACGGACAACGAGGAACAGGCTACCAGCTACGAAACACAGATCGAGCACTACACTGAATTTATCAATAAGAATCCTGAATGGGAGCTTGTCAAGGTGTATGCCGATGACGGTATCAGCGCGACATCGACCAAAGGCAGAGAGCAGTTCAACGCTATGATTGAGGACTGCAAGAAGGGCTTGATCGACATGATCTTCACAAAGTCGATCAGCCGATTTGCCCGCAATACCGTTGACTGCCTGAACTATATCCGAATGCTCAAGGAGATGAATATTCCGGTATTCTTCGAGAAGGAGTCCATAAACACAATGGACTCGAAGGGAGAAGTCCTCCTGACCATTATGGCATCTCTGGCACAGCAGGAATCGGAATCACTCAGCCAGAACGTCAAGATCGGTGTGCAGTACCGCTTCCAGCAGGGGAAAGTGATGGTCAATGCTCGCCGCTTTCTCGGATATGACAAGGACGATGAAGGACACCTGATCATCAATCCGGAACAGGCGGAAATCGTCAAGCGTATCTTCCGGGAGTACCTTGAGGGCGCAAGCTGCAAAAAGATCGCTCAGGGACTGCAGCGTGATGGTATTCCGAATGCTCGCGGTAGCACAAAATGGCATGATAACAGCATACGCCTGATTCTCGGAAATGAGAAGTACATGGGTGATGCGCTCCTGCAAAAGACCTACACCGTGGACTGCCTCAGTAAAAAGCGGATAAAGAACTCCGGCATCGTACCGCAATACTATGTCGAGGACGACCACGAGGCTATTATATCGAAAGAGATATTCCTGATGGTGCAGG
Organism: Ruminococcus flavefaciens ND2009; assembly: GCF_000621785.1. Taxonomy (GTDB): domain Bacteria; phylum Bacillota; class Clostridia; order Oscillospirales; family Ruminococcaceae; genus Ruminococcus; species Ruminococcus flavefaciens_C. Next base: position 115,718 of record NZ_KK211346.1, read on the forward strand.
AAGAAATGGCACGAAGAGCGAGAACGCAGCTCCCGTTCGGCGGAAAGAAGGGCTATAGCGCCAACCACGCATTTTCGCAGATAATCTTCTGCGCTGGCTGCGGAGAGCAGTTCCGCAGAATACACTGGAACAACCGTGGCAAGAAGTCGGTCGTCTGGCGCTGCGTCACACGATTGAAGGAGAAGGAAAAGTGCCGTGCAAGAACCGTCAGCGAGGAAACCTTAAAGGCGGCATTCCTTGAAGCCCTCAACGAAATGGTTGATGACAGCGAAACCTATCTGAACAGGCTCCGGGAGAACCTTGAAGCTGCGATCAATTCAGCTAATCCTATGTCGGCGGAAGCCCTCTCAGCAAAAATGGCTGAACTGCAGCGGGAGCTGATCAACCGGACGGAGCGCCGGGAGAACTACGATGACATCACAGAGGAAATCCTGCGCCTGCGTGAGCTGCAGGAGCAGAAAGGCATGGACGACGCTACGCAGAAGGAACACACGAAGCGCATAAAGGAGCTTCAGAAATTCATACAGTCTCAGCCGAGTGAGATCACAGAGTTTGATGAGTCTCTGGTGAAGAAGCTGCTGGAAAAAGTGACCGTCCACGACGACTACTTGGAGTTCCGGTTCAAGTCGGGCGTGACGATCAGCATTGAAATGTGAATAGATAGAGCGAACCCCGCATCACTGGTTTCAGTGGTGCGGGGATTTTGTTATTCGTCCTTTTCTGCCTGATAATAAACGACGGTATGAAGTCGATCCATTCATCAAAGCCTTTGTTGAAGTTCACGATAACGGATGTCTTTTCACTTCCCGTCCTGTGTATTTGTTTCGCTGTTTATTTCAGTTCCTTTGCAAAGCAAACCGCACCTTCCAGCTTGTCATACGGCGGATAATTCCCGATCTGCTGATAACCGAGACCGGTATACAGCTGTACCGCATCGGTCATGACCGCTCTGGTTTGCAAAATTGCCCGCTGACAGCCCTGCTGCAATGCCTGTTCTTCGAGCATCCGCATCATATTCACAGCAATATGTCTGCGGCGGTATGCAGGCTCTACCCAGACACGCTTGATCTCGGCATCTGCCTGCGAATAGCGTTTTAATCCCGCACACGCGACCGGTTTACCCTGATCTGATACGATCAGCACGGTTTCAACGGTTTCCGAAAGATTATACAGAATAAAGCCCTTCCGGTTCTGTTCTCCGCCGACCAGCGCACTGTAATAATCCTCCGTGATGCGGTAGAAATGCACAAAGGCGGGATCGTTTCCGTCTGTCCATGTATACTGCAATTCCATAAAGATCATCTCCTGAAAACAAAAAACGGCACTGATGTAACTCAGCGCCGTTGCTATGCTTAGATTATACCACAGGAAACGCTGTTTGTCAATCCCTGCGGCTGCTGAAAAGATTTGGCTTGACAATTCTGCGGTTTTGATCGGCGGGACACAGTGTGTGCTGCAATTCAGCGGTAAAGGCATTGAATGCGCACCCGGCGACCTGATTGTCAGAAGATGAGTGGTGGATTTCTTCCCTCCAACTACATAAAGCGTCAAGGTCTGCGAGTTCTTTCTGGAATTCCGGTTCAAGTCAGGCGTGACGATCAGTATTGAAATGTGAATAGATATGAGCAACCCCGCATCACCGGTGATTCAGTGGTGCGAGGGTTATTATTTTAATCCATAATTGTGAATCCGTATTTATCTTTGTAAAGAGCGCTGATTTTTGCGAGCCGTTCCATGCAGTTTTCTTCACTGCCGATCAGGAAAGCCTTTCTGTGCATTAGTTCCGCTGCGTTCCGACGAATTCCTTCTTTCAGAAGCGGGATCAGTCTTTCCCTGTCTATAGAAAAACTCGCTGTTTTGTTTTCTTCACAGATAATACAATCCTCAAAATACGCCGCACCAAGAAAAACATCATCAGCATTTCCCGAAAACAATGTCCGCAAAGCCTCCTGAAAAAAGAGTTTACAGCCTGCATTCCGATAAATATGGTCTCTCAAAACGGCATATGTTTCAGTTGGTACATTTAATTGCTGCGGTTCAAACTGCGATCTGTATTCTCTGGGAAGAGGATAAGTCCCTCTCATCAGCTTCAGAATCTCATTGATATCGAACAGGTTGATGCTTTCTGGCATAACAGTTACTCCTTTCCGCCTGCATTACTACGGATTTATTCCCACTTTGTACATTTTGACGAATGACAACCAATCTACGAAGTATCGAACCCTCTGTTATCCAATTTACGCATTAACCTCACTGAGCAGATTGGTTGTCAGGCGTTTTCAGTTCGTAGATGTTTTTCCAAATACAGTAAAAAGCCGGTTAGGGTTGACTTCGCAGATTGACTGTATAGCCGAAAACCGCCGTAAAATCGGCACTTTTACGCCTTATCCCTTGACATCAATACTACGCACTCAACGTGTCCCGTCCTTGGGAAAAGGTCAACTCCGCAGACCTTATCCACGCTGTAGCCTTTTTCTGAGAGCAGCTTTGCATCTCGGGCGGCAGTTGCAGGATTGCAGGAGATCATAACTATTCGTTTTGGAGACGCCTCTGCGATGAGGTCAACTGTCTCCTGAGAGCATCCCTTTCGCGGCGGGTCGACCACGATCATATCGGGAGCGCAGCCCTGTTTGCGAAGCTTTCCGAAGACCTCACCTGCGTCACCGCAGTGGAACTCCGCATTGGTTATATTATTGCTCTGAGCGTTGCGTTTGGCGTTTTCAACAGCCTGTGGGATTATCTCAACGCCCACTATCTTTGCAGCCTTTTCCGCCATAGAGAGACCGATGGTACCTGCGCCGCAGTAGAGGTCCGCAATGACCTCGCTGCCATCGGGAGCTGCATATTCCAGCGCTTTGGCATAGAGCCTTTCCGCCTGTAAGGTGTTCACCTGATAGAAGGAAAGGGGAGAGATCTCAACGGTATTGCCGCACATAGTATCGCTGATAGTATCGCTGCCCCAGAGGGTCACGCAGCTGTCGCCCAGGATAACATTGGTCTTTCTGGGGTTTATGTTCATGACAATGCTCTTTATATCCGCGAAGGACTCCGTGAGCAGTCTGCAAAGGGCGGAGAGCTGCCGTGAAACGTCCTTTCTCACTACAAGACAGACCATTATCTCACCTGAGTGAGCACCTCTGCGGAGGTAGATATGGCGCATTATGCCGCTGCCTGTAGTCTCGTCATAGACCGAAAGCTTCTTCTCGTTGATATAGCCGAGGACAGTGCGGAGTATCTCTCCGAAGACCTCAGGCTGGAGAGCGCAGTCGGTGACGGGCACAAGGCGGTGGCTCCTGGGAGCATAAAAACCGCAGACTGCCTTACCGTCTCGGATTGCAAGAGGATACTGCGCCTTGTTGCGGTAGTGCTCTGTTGCTTCAGCGCCGAGGAAGCTGTCGAATTCGGGAGTAAGTCCGCCGATACGGGTGAAAGCATCGCGGACTATGCTGTCCTTGGTGCGGCACTCAGCCTCATAGGAGATATGCCTCAGCAGACAGCCGCCGCACTGTTTATACACGGAGCAGGTGTTCTCCACGCGGTCGGGAGAGGGTGTGACTATGCGCTCTACAATACCGAAGGCATAGCTTTTCAGCACCTTTACTATCTTTATCTCTGCCATGTCTCCCACAGCAGTTCCGGGAACGAAAACTGCCATGCCGTCAACGCGGCAGACACCGCTTCCCTCAGCGGTCAGACCTGTTATCTCGGCTGTGCAGACCTGATTTTTTTCAGGCATTCCGTTACCTCCTCTTTTTTCTCCATGAGCTTGTCGAAGCTCCTGATGTATTCGTATGGGAATTTATAGTTATGTATTCGGCTTATCTTACCGTCGGGGTATACCAGCTTTGTGGACGCAGCGCAGCCTGCGCCGAGTATGGTCTGGGTCTCGTCCATGATGAAGATATTGTAATAGCTCTCATAGCCCTTCTTGGCGTAGCCCACATTCTCAAGGTTGTCCACGGTATTCTTCTGGCGGTACATATAGTAGGGGAGATAGCCATGGGACATGAGAGTTGGGATACTGTAGTCCACCATCTCAGCCGCAGGATTTGAGCTGTTTTCGCTGCCCTTTTCAAACAGGGAAGCAGAGCGTTTTATTGTAAGGGTGTGGACGGTTATGCTTTCGGGGTCAAGCTCTATCATGTGGTCGAGAGTATTTCTGAAGCTTTCTGCGGACTCGGTGGGGAGACCTGCTATAAGATCGGTATTGATATTATCGAAACCCACCTTTCTTGCCAGCTCAAAGGCTTTCACGGCGTCTTCGCCCGAGTGCTTCCTGCCGATGACCTTCAGCACCTCATCGTTGAGAGTCTGAGGGTTTACGGAGATACGTCCTGCGCCCAGAGCCTTTATCACTCTCAGCTTCTCCTCGGTGATAGTGTCGGGACGTCCAGCCTCAACGCTGTATTCCCTCACCTTGTCAAGGTCGAAGTTTCGCTCAACAGCCTCCATAATGGTGCGGAGTTCCTCTGCTGATACAGAAGTGGGAGTACCGCCGCCGAAGTAAATGGTGTCTATCTTTGTGTCGGTGTCCTTGACTATCCTGCCCACTACCTCAAGCTCGCGGCAGAGCGCGCTGATGTACTCGGGCATGAGCTTTATGGCGGAGTCCATAGAATGTGATACGAAAGAGCAGTAGCTGCACCTTGTGGGGCAGAATGGAATAGAAACGTACAGGCTCACAGCTGAGCTGTCTATCCTGTCAAGTATGGGGAGCTGGTTTACAGCGGTGTCATAGGCGAGCTTCAGCTTTTTGGGCGCAACAAGGTATTTTTCGCCCAGCTGTGAGTATATCTCCTCCTCGGACTTACCCTGACGGATAAGGTCAATGACCTTTTTCACGGGGCGAATGCCTGTCAGCAGTCCCCACGGCGGCGTAATGCCTGTTTTGCTGACAAGGAGCTCAAAGAGCAGCCTGCAAATGGTGTACTCAAAGTCTTTTTTCTCGGCGTCGGGGGAAAGCTTTGCTGTTTTTTCCGCCTGAACGCCGTTGAGGCAGACACGGACGGTAACGCTGCTATCCTCAGCAACTTCGGTATAGACATAGTCACAGCCCGAAGCCTCTGCAATATCTGAGGTAAAGCTGAATCTTGCAGTATTGAAGAACAGCTTCAGCGTAGCCTCAGTCTCGTATTTAAAAGAATGGCCGATCATTATAATCGGCATTTTTGAATTATTATTCTCAGTCATTTTTTCCTCTGAACTGTTTCATATAGGGATTTGCTTCACGCTCGTAATCCAGGGTAGTTGTCTCGTTGTGACCCGGGTAAACTCTGTAATCGCCCTCAAGGTGATAGAGCTTGTTGAGGGAATACATCATAGCGGAGCTGCTGCTGTGGGGGAAGTCTGTTCTGCCCACGGAGCAGCAGAAAAGGGTGTCTCCCGAGAAAATAGAATCCTCGCAGACATAGCACACACTTCCCTGAGTGTGACCGGGAGTGTGGAGCACCCGGAAAGAGCAGTCGCCGTCGTTGATGTAGCAGTCGCCGTAAACGCAGGTCCAGTCCGTAATGGGAGTGAACTTGGCAAATGACATACTGTTTGCCAGGGAGTGAGCCTCACTTTCAAGCATATAGGCGTCAAGCTCATGAATGTATATCTCGGCTCCCGTAGCCTGATGTACCTCCTCTGCACCTCCGATGTGGTCGAAGTGACCGTGGGTGAGGAGTATCTTTGACAGGCGGAGCTTCTTCATTTTCAGAAACTCCAGCAGCAGACGGCTGTCACCGCCTATATCGACGGCAACGCATCTGCCGGGAGCAGTTTCGACTATATAGCAGTTAGCACGGAGAGGTCCGAGCTGAAGGTGGTGTATTTTCATATATTTCTCCTTAAATGGCGGCTCTTTCCACGGAAATAACGCCCTTTATCTTTCTAAGCTTCTCGAAGAGGTTCTTGAGCTGCTCTGTGCTTGAGATGACGATAGTTCCCTCAAAGAGGGCATTGCCGTTTTTCAGCACTCTTGAAGCTGAGTGTACGATAGGCACACGGGCTTCCAGAAGGACCGCGGAAATATCGTAGACAAGACCCACTCTGTCGGTGGCTGTGACCTCGAAGCTGGTCTGGAGCTGAGTATCGCTGCTGTCGGTCCACTGGATATCCACCCAGCGGTCAAGCTCCTCGGGATTGTTCCTTGCAAGGGCAGCCTTGTAGTTGGTGCAGTTGGTGGTGTGTACGGAAACACCGTAGCCTCTGGTGATGAATCCGATAATATCGTCTCCCGGGAGGGGATTGCAGCACTGAGCGAACTTGATGAGCATATCGTCTATCTGATCCAGGACTATGCTGCTCCTGCCGTTGGGCTTGGGCTTGATGAGTGGGATAACGGAAGGCTCCTCCTCCTTCTCATAGAGCTTTTCGTACTTGTCCTTGAGACGGGGGATTATCTTTGAGAGCATGACGCCTCCGTAGCCGATAGAAGCATAGAAGTCGTCGAGAGTCTCGCAGTTATGGCGTTTGAAGTCGTCCTGGAGGAACTCTGTGTACTGCTCCTCCTTCAGATTTATCCTGTGGCGCTTGAACTCCCGCTCCAGCTGAGCCTTGCCCTCCACAATGTTCTCCTCGCGGCGCTCCTTCTTGAACCATGAGCGTATCTTGGAGCGGGCTTCATTGGTCTGGACGATATTGAGCCATGCTCTGTTGGGACCTTTGTCGGGGTCCTTGCTGGTGATTATCTCACATATCTGTCCTGTCTGGAGCTTGTAGTCCAGGGGAACTATCCTTCCGTCCACCTTGGCGCCCACGGTCTTGTGGCCTATCTGGGTGTGGATACGGTAGGCGAAGTCTATTACTGTTGAATTAACGGGCAGGCTGACAGACATACCCTTGGGTGTCATAACAACGATGTCCTCCGGGTCAAGGTCGGTCTTGATAATGCGGACTATCTCCTCAACGTCATCGGAGGTCTGCTGAGCCTCGATGACCTGACGTACCCAGGCAAGGCGCTGTTCCATTTTGTCCTTGCCCTGTATGCCCTCCTTGTACTTCCAGTGAGCGGCGATACCGTATTCGGCGGTCTCGTGCATATCCCAGGTCCGTATCTGCACCTCAAAGGGGATACCCTCCTTGCCGAGAACGGTGGTGTGGAGAGACTGGTACATATTGTTCTTGGGGGTGGAGATATAGTCCTTGAAGCGGTTGGGCAGAGGCTTGAACATATCGTGGATAAGTCCCAGCACGTTGTAGCACTCCGCAATGGTGGTGACGATGATACGGACGGCGTATTTGTCGTAGATCTCGTCGATGTTCTTGTGATTTATGAATATCTTCCTGTAAATGCTGTAGATGCTCTTTACTCTGCCGTCTATCTGGGGCGGCTGTGAGAACTCCTCCGACTTGAAACGCTGAGCGATACGGCTTTTGATTATCTCTATGAACGCCTCTCGCTCCTCCTTTTTGTTTTCCAGGATATTCTCTATCTCGGAGTAGGCATAGGGGTCGAGGTAGTGGAAAGCCAGATCCTGGAGCTCCTCCTTGATAGCCCTGATACCCAGCCTGTGGGCGATAGGCGCATATATGTTCATGGTCTCGAGAGCAGTGTTTCTCTGCTTCTCAAGGGGACGGTACTTCAGCGTGCGCATATTGTGGAGACGGTCGCTGAGCTTGATTATCATTACACGTATATCCTGGGACATGGCGAGGAGTATCTTACGGATATTCTCAGCCTGCTGTTCCTCTTTTGTAGAGGTGGGGATCTTGCTCAGTTTTGTGACTCCGTCCACCAGGAGAGCCACGTCCTGACCGAAGCGCTTTTTCAGGTCGTCCAGAGTTGCATCGGTGTCCTCCACAACATCATGGAGGAGGGCAGCGCAGATGGTGTCGGTGTCCATACCCAGCTCCAGCAGGGTATAGGCAACTGCCAGAGGGTGGGTGATATAGGGCTTTCCCGAGGAACGCATCTGTCCCTCATGAGCCTTTGCGGCGAATTCATAAGCCGAGATTATCTTGCTGAGGTCGTACTGCTTATCATCTGTAAGTATCTTCTGTATGATCTTCTCAATGGTGAAATCATCGTCAAAGTCGGGTATATCCTTCAGAAATTCCTCGGGGTTCTGAGGAATAGCCGAATCAGGTATGGGTACCTCCAGCTCGTGATGAATGAGATTTGATACATTCATATCCTCTGTCATATCTTTTCTCCTTGATCTTTGCGGTTTGCCGTTCTGCTTCTTAGCGATACAAGTACAGGAGCCGAGCTGAGGTCGGCTTTCTGTGTTACCCTGACCCGTTCTATCCTTGTATCGGAGCAGGAGACGGTGATAAGTCCAAGCTGTCTGAGCGCTTCAACGGAAACGCAGAACTTACAGTAATTGATATTTCTGTCATTGAGCTTTATGTAAAGCGTATCCGAGCAGATACCGCCCTCGGGGATAGACTTGTATATCTTCACAACGTCGTCCCGTGAGGGATTCATGCTGGGATAGTAATTCTGCGGCAGCTCCTCGCCGCGGAGGAAGGCTTCAAAAGCCGAATGAGCGGCAAAGTACTTGCTTTGCTCGAATATATGGGGACGGAGGTCGCTGACGATAATGCTTACCGTGCGGCTCCCGCGGAATTCGTTTATGCCAAGTGAAACGATCATATCACAGACATCGCCCTTTGAGACAATAAGCTCCGAGGGGGACTTCCTGAACACAAGAGCATCTGCCTGTGTGAAGCCTATCTTCACTCTCAGCTTGGAGTGGGTTCCGTCCGACAGTGGGAATATATCGGTGATCTGAGCGTTTTCTATATAGAACAGGGGCTTTTCGTTGTCTGTACCGAAGGGCTCCAGCACATTCAGTCCCTCCACGTTCTGCACTGTCAGCTCCTGAGGAGCTACGGGGCTGTCCGCTTTTAGCTCTGCGGCAGGCATTATCCTGTGATTTTCCAGTGCGTACTGCTCCAGCAGGCTGTGGAACTTCTCGGCACAGCCTTCCTTAATGGTGAAGCCCCCTGCGGCAGGGTGTCCGCCGAATTTGTCGAGGACGTCTGCGGCATAGCTGAGGGCTCCGAATACCGAGAACTCCCCGAAGGCTCTGGCTGAGCCTCTTATCTCGCCGTCAGTGTCTGAGGCTATGAAGCAGGGCTTTCCGAAGTGCTCCACTATCTTTGAAGCCACGATACCGATGACACCGTGGTGCCAGTCCTTTCCGCAGAGGAAGATGACCCTTCCCCTTATGAGCTCGGGGGACTTGTCTATCATTGAATATATTTCTTCCGTAATGGAGTTTTCGGCTTCCTTGCGCATATTATTGAGCCTGTCCAGCTCCTTTGCGGCGGCGAGGGCTTCGTCGTAGTCTTCGCACAGGAAAAGCTCCGCGGCAGCTCTCGGTGAGCCAAATCTGCCTGCGGCGTTTATCCTCGGACCGATACCAAAGCCGATAGACCGCGTATCTATGGGCTTGTCGTTAAGTCCGCAGACCTCCTTCAGAGCCATGAGGGAGGGGCGGTCGGAATTCTGTATGAGCTCCATACCGTAAGCCACAAGGAAGCGGTTTTCCCCTGTGAGACTGACTATATCGGCAACTGTTGCTATAGCGGCAAGGTCGCCGAACTGTTCAAGAGCCATGGTATAGTCGCCGCCGTCAAGGGCAGCTACCAGCTTCAGCGCAATGCCCGCACCGCACATATACTTGAACGGTGAGAAGCAGTCATGCCTGTGAGGGTCGACTACAGCCTCCGCACGGGGAAGCTGCTCCACCTGCTGGTGGTGGTCGGTGACCACAAGCTTCATACCCAGGGCATAGATGTATTCTGCCTCAGCAATGGCAGAAATACCGTTATCAACAGTTATGATAAGTGAAACACCGTCATCGGAGATCTTGTCCACAGCCTTCATGTTGAGACCGTAGCCTTCCGAGCGCTCGGGGATATAGTAGGTGACATCGGCACCTGTTTCAAGCAGATAGGAATAGAGTATGACCGTTGACATTACGCCGTCGCAGTCGTAGTCGCCGTAAATACATATACGCTCGCCGCTGTCTATGGCGTTGTTTATAGTATCCGCTGCCTCCTGCATATCCTTTATGAGGAAGGGATTGGAAAGCTCGTCCACATTGAGGCTCTCCATGACGGATTCGGGCGAAGAATAGCCCTTTGCAGCAAGAGCAGCCGCTGCAAGTGAGCTTACTCCGCAGCCAAGCATAAGTGAAGAGACCGCATTTCTGTCGGGTCTGCCGACGGTCCATTTTTTCATACCAAAACTCCCGATAACAATATATTTAGTTTATTATACCACAAAAACCACTTTTTTTCAATAGAACGTGACAAAAAAACCAAATTGTAACCGAAAAGCCCCTGCACTTGCAGGGGCGGTATTCATGTGACGCTTTCTATCTTTATTCTCAGCTTTCTGATTATCTTCTTTTCAAGCCTTGATATATAGGACTGAGAAATGCCGATACAGTCTGCTACTTCCTTTTGTGTCTTCTCCTTGCCGTCGATAAGTCCGAAGCGCATTTCCATGATCTCCCTTTCCCGGTCGCAGAGCTCCGCAACGGCGCCGCGGAGTATCTCACGCTCAGCCTCGGTCTCGATGCCCTTGTTTACGATGTCATCATCGGTGCCCAGTATATCCGAGAGCAGCAGCTCATTGCCGTCATAGTCAATGTTCAGGGGCTCGTCTATGGAGAGATCGTTGCGGTACTGTGAGGACTTCCGCAGGAACATGAGTATCTCGTTCTCGATACAGCGAGAGGCATAGGTAGCCAGCTTGATGTTTTTGGTGGGACAGAAGGTATTGACCGCCTTGATGAGACCGATAGTGCCGATGGATACCAGATCCTCTATGCCGATGCCCGTGGACTCGAACTTCTTCGCTATGTATACCACAAGCCTGAGATTATGCTCGATAAGGCAGTTCCGCGCATGAGGATCATGGGTCAGGAGTTTTTCAAATACCTCGGTCTCCTCCTCTCGCGTCAGCGGAGGGGGCAGGGTGTCGGAGCCGTTTACGTAGAATACCTCGCCTGTGAAGTGTTTTTTCAGTAATGCTTTAACTTTTTCGATGATGTTCATATTTTTACTCCTTATGCCTATATTTTCAGCAGCTTCGGGTTGAAAACGGCTTTTCCGCCGCACTCTCCGAAGCCTACGACAGCGTCTACGGTCTTTCGTCCGCTGTTTTCACAGCTTATGACCACCTCGTCGGGACGGAAAACGGGTATGAGGCTGCTTCCCGTAACGGCTGAGCAGGGCAGCAGTCTGAATCCGCGGGGGAGCCTGTCTGTATCTATCGCCGCACCTGTGAGCTCCGCAAATGACTCCTCGGGGCATATCATAACGGGAGTTCCCGTAAAATAGTCCACAAGACAGTTCCCTGTGTCGGCAAGCCCGTCAAGCCGTACTATTCGTTTTCCACTGCGTATTGTCACGGTCCAGTCTCCTGCGGGAGCCCTGTCCACAGCGTTGCGTATCAGCCTTACAGCGGCATATAGCACAGCCGTTGTAACTATAAGTATCAGCAGGGAGAAGTCTATGTAGAAGCAGCCGTTGTTGAAGTGCATGAACTGCGGCTCCAGCAGTGAATAAACGCCGTAGACCGTTCCTGCAAGTACGAAGTTTGCGCCGAAGAAGGCAGCCGTGTTTATCATGAGCCGCTTTCTGCTGCGGACTCCGAAGGCAAGGGCGACTATGCTGACTGCGGCGGCAAGCTTTACTGCAAGGGTGACCATAGTTCCCAGGTGAGGGAGCAGTATGGTCAGGGAGAACAGACTTCCGTATGCAGAGGCTGCGGCGCACCTGCCGTTTTTCAGCGGAGAATGGGTGACTCCTGCGGTGATACGCAGCAGAAAGAAGTTCACATAGATGTTGAGGACGATAAGTACGTCGATGTATATGGTCTCCACTAAGCACCTCCCGTCATGCTGTCTGTAATACATTATAATGCAGCAGGTCCGCGGAATATGTCACAATCTGTCCTCAACGTCAGATTTGACAGAGGGAGAGATAATATGCTAATATGAGAAAAAAGACTTCGGAGCGTTCATATGAACTATAACAAAACAATTTTCTCCTGTTTTACAGGCTATATCGTTCAGGCGATAATAAATAACTTTATACCGCTGCTGTTCATTACCCTGCAGGGCAGCTACGGTATACCACTGAGCAGGATAACCCTGCTCATAACAGTTAATTTCGGTATACAGCTTGCAGTGGATCTGCTGTCGGCGTTTTTCGTGGACAGGATAGGCTACAGAGCTTCTGTTGTTTCTGCTCATGCCTGTGCAGCAGGGGGGCTGATACTGCTGCCGGTACTGCCGGAGATAATGCCACCCTTTGCAGGCATTCTTGCTGCAGTAGCGCTTTACGCTGTGGGCGGCGGACTTATAGAGGTGCTCATCAGTCCCATCATGGAGAGCTGTCCCACAGACAATAAGGAAAAGGCGATGAGTATGCTCCACTCTTTCTACTGCTGGGGACAGGTGGGAGTAGTGCTGCTGTCAACACTGTTCTTCACCATTGCAGGGTTGGAAAACTGGAAGCTGCTGTCAGTAATATGGGCAGTTATTCCCGTAGTCAATGGTATACTCTTCCTGAGAGCTCCCATAGCTCACCTTATATCCGAAGGAGAGAGTGGCATGAAGTTCGGGGAGCTCCTCAGGAGCGGCACCTTTCTTCTGCTTCTGCTCATGATGATGTGCGCAGGAGCAAGTGAGCTTGCGGTCAGCCAGTGGGCTTCATTCTTTGCAGAGAGCGGTCTCCGTATCAGCAAGACCGCAGGTGACCTGGCAGGTCCTATGGCTTTTGCGGCACTTATGGGTGCCTCGCGCTGGTTCTACGGAAAATACGGTGAGCATATCTCGCTTGACAGGTTTATGATAATCAGCGGACTTCTCTGTGCAGCTTCCTATCTGATGATAAGCGTTGTTCCCGTGCCTTCCGTAAATCTGGCCGGCTGCGGGCTATGCGGACTTTCCGTGGGCATAATGTGGCCCGGCACCTTCAGCAAGGCGGCGGCTTCACTGAAAAGAGGGGGCACCATGATGTTTTCACTGCTTGCGCTTGCAGGTGACGTAGGCTGCTCATGCGGACCTTCACTGGTGGGGGCTGTCAGCGGCGGCACTGGCAGCATGAAAAAGGGTATACTTGCAGCAGGAGTATTTCCTGTACTTATGGTAGTCGGAGTGATACTGCTGAAAAAGAAAAATACTGAAAAATAGTTCTGCTATTGACAAGGCGGTATTAATGTGCTATAATATCTTTTTCCCGAACAGCACGGCGTCTTGCAGGACTGCTCCGGAAAAATGATAAATCACGGCATATCCATGCAGAAAGGAAAGGGTGAGTTATGAAAATCGCAGTATTCTCGGATATTCACGGAAATCTCAAAGCACTGAAGACAGTGCTCAGACAGATAGGGGAAAGGAACGCTGACCTGACTGTATTTCTGGGAGATATTTTCCAGCGTGGCAACGAGGAATTTGAGTGCCTTGAGCTGTTAAAGGAAAGCGGTATCATCTGCCTTAAAGGCAACTGTGAGCTGTATGCGGAGCACGGAGTGGATGTAGACCCCGATGTTGAGCATCTCAGGGAGTATTATGACGGTATCAGGAGCAGACTGACAGCTGAGCAGACGGAGTTTATCAGTAATATGCCGCTGTTCTATGAGACGGAGTGCTGCGGACATAAAATGCGCTTTTCTCATTTTCTGTTCCTTGATGTTGATGCGCCATATCCCTTTTTGCCGCTGTCAAGCCTGAAAAACGGAGACTTTGACAAGGCTTGCCTGAGCGCCGAGGTAAAGAAGTATGACCTTGCAGCGGTGGGGCATTCTCATCAGAATTTCGTGAATGAGAATGTCGTATCAGTCTCGGCAGCCGGTCTGGAGGGCGCTTCATGGCTGCTGATCGAAGCTGATGAAAAGTCTCTGAGCTATGAGCGTATAAGTATAGAGTGACAAAAAATGCCCCGAAGCGGTATTCGCCTCGGGGCATGGTTTTTTATACACTATAAGAACTCATGATCATTATAAAAGCGGAAGGAGTATAGCTCCCAGTATCATAATGCACGCGAGAACAAGGACCAGTATTCTCATCCAGAGTTTTTTGTCTTTGCCGCTGACACTTTTCTTCGCATTCTTAGCCATGGGAAGGGGCTTGATGTTCTGCTTTTTACTGCTCATTCATATCACCTCAATGTCTTTTTTTAGTACGTTTTTTGCGGTTCGGTATGTAATCCGAATATATATCGGATTTCTTCCTGTTTCCGTAAGCCGACTTTTTTCTGTCGAAACGGGGCTTTGAGTCGCCGCGGCGGCTGCTGTTCCTGTCGGAGAAGGGGCTGCCCTTGTAGAGCTTTACCTCCACCTTATTGCCGTTTATCTTCATGGAGTCGGAGCTTTCGATGATGTAGTCGCACTCAGCTTCGGGCACCTCAACGGTGGTGTGTTCGTCGTAGATGTCGATCTTTCCGAAGTCCTTGCCTGTCATTCCCGTAGCGTCCACCAGGGCGCCGAGGATAAAGTTGGGAGCGATACGGCGGTTCCTGCCGATATTGATGACTATCCTTGTGGTCTTGGCACCGCTGTTCCTGCCCTTTCTGATGGGACGTGTGCCCTCTATCTCGGGGAGAGCGTCTGTCTCTGCCTGAAGCTGCTTTGCAAGGACTCTTGCGGCAGCCTCGCGGTAGTCGATACCCATGCCTGCCAGCCTGTCAAGAATATCATAGGCGTTGTGACCTGCCTGTGCCTCGGAGATCTCCTTTATCATAGCCTCTTTTTTCATGGCGATGATGTCGGACTTCTCGGGGAGAGGCATCTCCCTTATCTCGGCGTGGGTGTACTTCTCAATGGCGCGGAGATCGTAAAGCTGACGTCTTCCGCTGATGAGAGTATAGGCGGAGCCTGTTCTGCCGGCTCTGCCCGTTCTGCCGATACGGTGGATATAGTACTCGTTGTCCTGGGGGAGGTCATAGTTGAATACGGCGTCAACGCCGCTTACGTCGATACCTCTTGCGGCAACGTCCGTAGCAACGAGTATCTCGGCAGCCTTGTTCTTGAAGCTGTTCATGACCTGAGTGCGCTGTATCTGCTTCATATCGCCGTGGAGACCTGCTGCGCGGAAGCCGCTTTTCACAAGCTCCTCTGTGAGCTGATCTACCATAGCCTTGGTATTGCAGAAAACCATAGCCGACGAGGGCTTGTATGCAGCAAGAAGGAGCTTTAAGGCATCGGTCTTCCTTCCCATAGCCACTTCAAAATAGAACTGCTCTATGAGCTCAACGGTCTTCTGTGCGGACTTTATCTTTATATGTACGGGATCACGCTGATACTTTTCCGTGATCGCCATGATCTCTTTGGGCATGGTTGCGGAGAAGAGCACTGTCTGTCTGTCCTCGGGAACATCTGCCAGTATGGACTCGATGTCCTCACGGAAGCCCATGTTAAGCATCTCGTCAGCCTCGTCCAGTATAACTGTGCGGATATTTTCAAGCCTGAGCGTTCTCCTGCGGATATGGTCCATAACTCGTCCGGGAGTACCTATAACTATATTGGCGCCGCGCTTCAGCTCATGTATCTGCTTTTCCATGCTTGCGCCGCCGTAGACAGCTGAGGTCTTGACGCCTTCCTTGAACTTTGCGAATTTGCGTATCTCCTCATTTGCCTGCATTGCAAGCTCACGGGTGGGGCAGAGTATAAGAACTACCGCAGACTTTCTGTCGGCGTCGGTAATGCTCTCAACAGCGGGGATACCGAATGCAGCGGTCTTGCCCGTACCTGTGTTGGAGCGCCCCACAACGTCCCTTCCTTCGAGGAGCAGGGGGATACTCTGCTGCTGTATCTCCGTCATCTCCGTATATCCCAGCTCGTCAACGGCACGGAGAAGCGCCTGCGATAAATTAAGCTCGTTAAAATTCATTTCGTTACCTTTCTTCCTTCATTATTCCAATACAAACTATAATAGCACAAAAAGCGGAAAAGGTCAAGGGCATTTATTGCGTTATATTGTATTTTTTCCGGTTTTCACCATTATTGACAAATAATGGGATATGGTCTATAATATTCATCAAGCCCTGCAATGGGCAGAAAACAGAAGAGGTTGATGATATGATACAGGATATAGCCCCCAGCAGGCTTTATAACAGCTACATAAAAACGGATATATGTGAGGGAGACTTCCTTCTCTGCTTCGACAGTGAGGGGAAGCTCCTTACAGATACAAGTGGAGACCGCATAGTATTTCCAAGATATGAAAATGAGGAGCAGCTCTCTGCGGTCTATGCTTTTTCCGTAGATGATGAGCGCTATTTCATAGTGCTATCGGAGTGCAGGGACTCCGGAGCAGGCTTTGAGTATAAGGGACTCCGTACACTCAGGGACAGCTTCGGCGGAAAGGAGCTCTTTGCAGCATTTACTGCCTATCACCTGTGGAGGTGGTACAGCGATAACCATTTCTGCGGCAGGTGCGGCGGAAAGCTTTCGCTGCACGGTCGGGAGCGTGCCCTTGTCTGTGAGAAGTGCGGGAATGTGGTCTACCCCAGGATTAATCCTGCGGTGATAGTGGGCGTCATAAAGGGGGACTCCATACTCGTGACCCGCTACCGCAGCGGCTACGCTCATAATGCCCTTGTGGCAGGCTTCACCGAGATAGGCGAGACCCTTGAGGAGACCGTCGCCCGTGAGGTCATGGAGGAGACAGGAGTAAGGGTAAAGAATATCAGGTACTATAAGTCACAGCCCTGGGGTATGGCTCAGGATATGCTTGTGGGATTTTACTGCGAGGCTGACGGCAGCGGCGAGATTCACATGGACGAGAACGAGCTGAAATACGCGGAATGGGTAAAGCGTGAGGACGTAGTGCTCCAGCCAAGTGATATAAGCCTTACAAATGAGATGATGAAGCTGTTCAGAGACGGCAATATATGACAGCCGAAAGCTCCCGTAAAATATAACGGGAGCTTTCTGTTATAGATTGAACCTATAACCTGATATAATACATAGGTATTTGACAAACGCCTACCAAAGTGATATGATATGAGTAAAGAAAAACACAGGGGTGTTGATAATGAGTAAAAAAAGGTGTATCACCAATTCCGAGCGAATGTGTCGGAATTAAATCTACAGATGATAACAAACTATATTATTTTTGAAAGGAAGTTCAGTTATGAGCAATTATAAATTTGAAACTATACAGATACACGCAGGTCAGGAAAATCCCGACCCCGCTACAGACGCAAGGGCAGTTCCGATCTATGCCACCACTTCATATGTATTCAAGGATTCCGCTCAGGCGGCAGGCCGCTTCGGACTCACAGAGGGCGGAAACATCTACACCAGACTGATGAACCCCACCTCGGACGTTTTCGAGCAGAGGATAGCTGCTCTTGAGGGCGGCGTGGGAGCTCTTGCAACAGCTTCTGGCTCTGCGGCTATCAGCTACGCGATCCAGAATATCGCCACGGCAGGGGACCACATCGTTTCATCGGTGAACCTCTACGGCGGCTCCTATAATCTTCTTGCACACACTCTCAAGGATCAGGGACTTACCACAACTTTTGTTGATCCCTCAGACCCCGAGAACTTTGAGAAGGCTATCCGTCCCGAAACAAAGCTCCTCTACGCTGAGACTCTGGGCAACCCCAACTCCGATGTTATCGACATCGAAGCTATCTCTGCCATTGCTCACAAGCACGGTATACCGCTTATCGTGGACAATACCTTTGCAACTCCCTTCCTTCTTAGACCTATCGAGCACGGCGCTGACATAGTAGTTCATTCCGCAACGAAGTTCATCGGCGGACACGGTACGGTAATGGGCGGTGTAGTCATCGACTCCGGCAAGTTCGACTGGGCTCAGAATGACAAGTTCCCCGGACTTTCAAAGCCCAATCCCTCCTACCACGGAGTAGTTTTCACAGAGGCTTGCGGCAATCTTGCCTATATCCTCAAGCTCCGCACCACTCTCATGAGAGATCAGGGTGCAACTATTTCGCCCTTCAACTCCTTCCTGCTCTTACAGGGACTTGAGACCCTTTCCCTCCGTCTTGAGCGCCACACTGAGAACGCTCTCAAGGTTGTGGAATTCCTGAAGAACCACCCTCAGGTGGCACAGGTGAACCACCCCTCTCTCGCCACTGGCAGAGCTAAGGAGCTTTATGACAAATACTTCCCCAACGGAGCTGCTTCCATCTTCACATTCGATATAAAGGGCACTGCTGAGGACGCAAAGAAGTTCACCGAGAGCCTTGAGCTGTTCTCTCTCCTTGCAAACGTAGCCGATGTAAAGTCACTGGTAATACACCCTGCTTCCACCACTCATTCACAGATGAGCGAGGAGGAGCTTCTCTCCGCAGGCATCAGACCCACAACAGTGAGACTTTCCATAGGTACAGAGCATATCGATGATATTATCGCAGACCTCCAGCACGGATTTGATTCGGTAAAGTAAAAAGCGAATGGCATTTGCAGAGAAGCAAATGCCATTTTTTATTTTGTCTTTAGTTTTATCAGGTCTTTTATGACCTCTCCGCCGATGATAAGTCCTGCTACGGAGGGGACGAATGCGTTGGAACCCGGAGTGGAGCGCCTTGCGGTGCCTGTTCTCATGTCGGTATTGCCTGAGCCGTCCTCGGCAGCTATGCCTTTAGGGGCAATGGGCTGTTCCTTTGAGTAGACCACCTTCAGCTTCTTCACACCGCGGCGTTTCAGCTGATAGCGCATGACCCTTGCCAGAGGGCATACTGAGGTCTTGTATATATCCGCCACCTCAAATGCAGTGGGGTCCACCTTGTTTCCTGCGCCCATGGAGCTTATAACGGGAACTCCCGCTGCGTTTGCCTGCATGATTATCTCTATCTTGCCCGTGACGGTGTCGATGGCGTCCACAACGTAGTCATACTGCGAAAAGTCCAGCTTGTCGGCAGTTTCGGGCATATAGAACATTTTGTGGCAGGTGACCCTGCATTGGGGATTGATGTCGTGTATACGCTTTTCAGCCGCGTCCACCTTGTACATACCCACGGTAGAGCCGAGAGCGATTATCTGGCGGTTTATATTGGTAACGCAGACCTTGTCATCGTCGATGAGGTCGATAGCTCCCACTCCCGAGCGTGCCAGAGCTTCAACGGTGAAGCCGCCCACACCGCCCACACCGAAAACGGCAACGCGGGAATTTGCCAGAATATCCATGGCTTCCTCGCCGAAGATGAGTTGAGTTCTTGAAAAAATATCGGACATATCTTACTCCTTATCCAGTGCAGTCAGGTCAGAGGGCTCATAGCGGTTGTGCCCTTTGAGACTCTTTTTGTACTTCCAGCACTTTATAGCGTCGCCGAGGGAGCTTCCCTTGTTATCGGCGAAGAAATCGCGGATATAGGTGTTGTACTCAAACTGACTGTCAATGGTAGTTTTGCTGTGCTTTTTCTCCTCAATGATGAGGCGGTAGGCTTCGATAGCGTCGGCATAGGACTTGTCACCGTTGGTTTTGAGCCATTTCTGGAAAGCCACATTGAAGGAAAAGCTCTTGCCTAAATGCGCCTTGAAGAAGGCACGGTGGACCTCAGAGCATACGAAGTTTTCGCCAATTTTTCCGTCCATTGCTATGGGAGCGGAGTCGGCAGCGCTTCTAATTCTGCTCTTTGCAGCAGGCAGCAGCACCTTCCCCGTATCAAGAAAATGAGCTATCCTCTCGGTGAGCTGAGTTTTGCTGCCGGAAACGGGCAGACCGTTCTCGCGGCAGAACCCGAGCAGCTCCTCCTTGAGGTAGTAATAGCTTCGGAAGACTTTGCTGTCCAGTCCTTTTTTCAGTTCCGGTCTGTCTGACATAGCTTGCTCCTTTACAGTTTTATCTCCATGTAGCCGCAGGTAAAGGGGAAAAAGTCGAACTTTTTCGTGCCCACATGGACTGCTCCGTGTTTTTCGTACCATTTGCGGAGTACGGTGTTTTCCTCAACGATGCTGAATACCAGCTTTGTGCAGCCCATAGTTCTTGCCTCCTCACAGGCGTCCATGAGCAGCTTCTCGCCGATATTCCTGTGTCTGTATTCGGGGAGAACGCAGAGGTTGTTCAGCTCACACTCTCCGTTTTCGAGCCGGAGCAGTGAATAATAGCCCACCATTCTGCCGCCATCGGAGTAAAATGCGTACATGGGGCGCTGTTCCTTATCATACTGTGAAAGCAGCTTCTCTTCGGTAGTTGCAAAAGCCACGAACCGCGGCGCATTTTCCAAAGTGAAGCCGAACTCGTCCGCCACGGTCATGAAGCTTGTCTTTATGACCTTTACACATTGGGGAATACTGTTTCTGCCTATCTTACATATGCCTCTGAACTTTTCCAGACGGTAAACGTGTTCATCGTCCACCTCTGCTATACCGTTTTTGTAGTCATAGCCGAAATGCCTGTAAAACTGACAGCCTGTTATAGATGAGGGTATCTCTATACGCTTTGCACGGAGGAAGAATTCGTCCTTTTCGAGAGTTTCCATGATGAGCCTGCCCACGCCTTTGCCCTGATATTCGGGAAGCACGAAGATAGTGAACAGACTGCTCTCGTCCTCCTTGCCCCAGTAGGGACCGATAGCGCCGACGCCTATTATCATTCCCTCATCTTCGACTACATACATATGTGTCCAGCCTGCACGGTCAAGTATGTTTTCGGGCTGCTGGCTTTTGACTACCTCCTCCATGAGCTCGGCAGGGTAGTCCTTGACGTTGGATATTCTTATAGTCTTTATGACCAGAGCGGACACCGCTTCTGCGTCCTGCTGTTCAAATCTTCTTACGGTCATATTAAAGCTCCTTTACATATTTATCATTTTTTCGTACAGGCTATGGTCGGCAGACATTGCGACAATAGTCATTGCTGTGGCGAGATCAAGTATAGCGTGGCTTATCATCATCGGCAGCGGATCGCGCTTTTTGTAGTAATGAATGCAGAATATAACGGTCAGCGGAAGAAATGAGATAAATCTGTAGATCATGTACTTTGCATCAAACAGTGTAGGTATGAAGCAGTGCTGGAGTGTGTAGAAAAAGGCAGGGATAAGTATTGCTGCAAACTTGTTCTTTATCTGATTGACGCCTCCGCCGAGATACAGACCGTCCTCAGCCAATGCTGTAGTAACGGGAAGTACAGCGATGTTCAGTATGGCGGGAATGAGCGGTATCGGCTCTACTATCATGGGTGGTGAATACGGTAAAACTCCGTAGCAGATATAGCCTGCGGCATACAGCCCTGCCGTGCCGATGAAAATGAATACTATAGTAAGGAGTATTGTTTTCTTTACGGGAGTTTTGCCCTTTTCATAGGCGATAAGCTCCCGATAGCTGCTGCCTGCTTTTCTTGCGGATATAACAAGAAAAAGAATAGTCAGTATATTTACTGCGGAGGCGACTATGGTCCACCAGCAGCTTATTTCGCTGAATTCCCTGCCTGTGATGAAAGCTCCGGCAGCAAATATCAGCAGAAATAATATACATCGGGCAGGCAGAAAGTATTTCAGACAGCTTGTTTTATTCATGGCACTTCCCCTTTTACGGAACTGCTTTGTGAGCAGTGATGATAGTATAGCTGTATGCGTTTACAGTGATGACCGCACCGCCGACAGCTGCGTACCAGTTCTTGCCGCGTCGCTCGATCACGGCTTCGGGAGAGCATATCTGTTCCCTGCACCATTCCACCACATCGTCGCAGTCAAGACTTAGATTGCGTCTTATACGAACTGCGCCAAGCTCCGTGGTGTGGAGCTTGGCGATATTTTTGATCAGTTCCATTATTCGGTTATCTTTCTTGCCTCGATGTAAAATCTCTTGTCCTCGGCGTGACCCATGGAGAATGTCTTTCTGGGGAGAGCTCCGTCCTTGATAACGGTGGGGAAGAGCTGAGACTTGTCCATATCGGGGAGAATGAAAGCGAGACCGCTGTGCTTATCAGCCAGGGACTTGACTGTATCGGCGCCGTGGATATAGTCTATCTTTCCGCCGTTAGTCTTGATATAGCCGTCAAGGAAGTTCTGGAGAGAACCAACGGAGAGATTAGAGGACTTCCTATTGATGTAGAGCTTCTTCTCGGTGCCGCAGCATGAGCAGATAACGTACTGGTCGGACTCCTTTGTTTCGGAGAGCTCAAGAGCGGCAGTGAGCTCATTCATGAGCTTGTCGCAGTCAACATCGTAAACAAGGCGGTGGATAGCCTCAAATTTGAGGGCGTCACTGTGGAGGTTTACTATCTCAGCCAGAGCATATCGTGCAGGGTGGTTTGAGAAGTCCTTGCCGGGATCAGCCTTTTTCAGCTGCTCGTAGAACTCCTTTGCGGTAGCCAGTGAGTGATTTCCGTCGCCCATAGCATAGAGGAGAACGGGAGTGTCGCTGAGACCGTACTTCTTGCAGAAAGCATCGGGGTCAGCCAGAGCGCAGAGCGCCTTGTCAACAGCCTCCTGTGCGGACTTGTCCATGAGCCAGCCCTTTATGCTGCCGCCCTTCTGCATGAGCTCGAAATCGTAGAGCTTGCTGTCATCGGAAACGCTCTTTGCAAGGGGCTCGATAACGGTGTTGTCGGGGTCGTCAATGAGTATCATTATATGGGGAAGCTCAAGGGGAGCGCCCTGTCTTACCTTTATACGGGGAGGTATACGCTCGATGACAGTAGCCTCGGTAGCTCTTACCTCGGAGGTGCTGCCCTTGGAGAAGTCGTACTTTTCGAGGTCGATCGCGCCCACGATACCCTGACGGAGGATACCGTTGCTCTGGACTCTCTCAACGTATACCATAGCGTCCTTGTACTCGGTGAATATGCCGTCAGCAAGGTACTTGTCCATAGCGGAGTGGATATTGTCAATGCGCTGAGCAACGCCGTCCTGCTCGAGGTAGAGCTCGGGGAGGATAAGGTTCAGCGTTGAGGGAGCGCTTCCTACGGTAGCGCTTACCTCGTCCCAGTACTCAGGCTCGCTGGTGTACTGGTCGCAGGCAATAACGGACCACTTGTGCATATCGCAGTCCTTGGGGATAAGAATGTCAGCAGAATGAAAAGCAGTTGAGTTCATGGTAAATACTCCTTTATAGTTATTAGTTTTTAGTGCTCAGTGCTTAGTATGGGCGGACGCCCAAGAGTTTAGAATTGAGAGTTGATGTGCTCTCTTCGCACACATTATTTCAATAAGTCGTCGTCGGACGACACAACAGCTCTCAACTCTGAAATTTTTTCATTTCATTGAAGAGCCTGCCCACGGGGAGTCCAACCACATTGAAGAAATCCCCGTCGATGCGGGAGATGAGCGCGGAGCCCAGCCCTTGGATACCGTATCCGCCTGCCTTGTCATAGGGCTCGTCGGTGTCGGCGTAGGACTCTATCTCCGCAGAAGTAAGCTCACGGAAAGTAACATCGGTCACCTCCGAGAAGGAGCTGACTTTGCCGCCGCTGATAATGCAGCAGCCCGTGACCACCTGATGAGTGCGTCCTGAAAGCTTGGATATATCGGCAATGCACTGTGCCCTGTCCTTTGGCTTGCCCAGTATCTCGCTGCCGCAGATGACGGTGGTATCGCAGCCGATAACGACGCAGTCGGGGTACTTCTCCGCCGCAGCCTTTGCCTTCAGCACCGCCAGGTACCCGGAAGCCTCCATGGGCGGTATATCCTCGGGGAGAGTCTCGTCGCAGTCCAACGATACCGCCTCGAAGTCCTCGGTGATGTATCTCATAAGCTCACGCCGTCTCGGCGAAGCAGATGCAAGTATTATTTTCATGATTCACGACCTTTGTTCGGGTTGAAAAATTTTTTCGGAAAATGTGACATTTTGTTCGACAGCAGCGATAGTAAGAGAGCGGAGTCTGCGGCTCTTGTCTCACCTTGGCTGTAACTGCCCATATTTTTCGCTCATCAACGGAAAAATATATCATTAATAATTCTATCACATAGCCTATGGTATGTCAAGGCAAAAGCTCCGCTCATTGTAAATTTTGTATCAGTATTGGGCGAAACTTTTGAAAAATTTTTACTATGTCATTTTTGTGTCACTATTGTTTTTTGACAATAAATGATGTATAATTAAAAGGTATTTGTTAAAAAGAAAAGAAGGTTAGGATAATATGAATGAAAATCAGATCGGCGGACCTCGCGGCTTTAACGGTCCTCCCAGTGGAATAGGCGGACCGCCACCGGGTGCAGGCGGACCGCCTCCCGGAGCAGGCGGATCTCCCCACGGTGGATTCGGGGGACCTCCTCAGGGCGGAAATCCGCTGGGGAACGCGCCTGTACGCTCACTTATGATGAAGTTCGCCATACCGAGTATCGTAGGTATGCTGGTCAGTGCCCTGTACAACATGGTGGATCAGCTGTTTATCGGAAAAGCTGTTGGTACTCTGGGAAATACGGCGACCTCGATCGCTTTCCCGTTCACCACGGGCTGTATGGCACTGGCGCTGCTCCTCGGAATAGGCGGAGCGTCCTGCTTCAACCTTACTATGGGTATGGGCGACAAGAAGCGAGCTCCGTATTTTGCGGGAAATTCTCTTTCTCTGCTGTTTACCAGCGGTGTGATACTGTCGGTGATCACACTTGTGTTCCTGACGCCGCTGCTAAAACGCTTCGGAGCTACCGACGCGGTCATGCCGTACGCCAAGGAATACGTAAAATATACGGCTTTCGGCTTTCCGTTCCTGATACTTACAACAGGCGGCGGACATATAATCCGAGCGGACGGAAGTCCCAAGATCACCATGATATGCAACATCACTGGTGCGGTGGTCAATACCATACTCGACGCGGTGCTTGTTCTCGGTCTGGACTGGGGAATGAAGGGCGCAGCTATCGCAACGGTCATCGGACAGCTCATATCTGCTATTATAGTAGTGGTATACTGCTTCAACTTCAAGACCGTTTACCTCTTCGGCAGGCATCTGCTGCCCAAGGCGAACATAGTCAGCAGGATATGCTCTATCGGAATGGCTTCCTGTTTCAATCAGCTTGCTATTGCCATAGTTCAGATAGTTCTCAACAATTCGCTCAGACACTACGGTGCGCTTTCAGAGTACGGAGCAAACGACCCCATCGCAGTTGCGGGAATAGTCATGAAGGTAAACATGATCGTGTTCTCAATAGTTATCGGACTTGCACAGGGAACCCAGCCTATCGAGAGCTTCAACTACGGTGCACAGAAGTACGACCGCGTAAGAAGTGCTTTCTGGATGGCTGTTAAGGCAGGCGTCATAATATCTGTCATAGCTTTTGTGGCGTTCCAGCTGTTCCCGAAGCAGATACTCGGAGTATTTGCAAATGATCAGGCAAGTGAAGGTTATTATAAGTTCGGCGCGAAGTTCTTCCGGATATCCTTCTTCTTTACATGGATAAACGGTCTTCAGCCCATAACTTCCACATTCTTCACATCTATAGGAAAACCTGTAAAGGGCGTATTCCTTTCACTTACAAGGCAGATACTGTTCTTCATACCACTTATGCTGGTGATGCCGCTCTTTTTCCAGATCAACGGCATACTTTATGCAGCTCCCGTTGCTGATGCACTTTCGGCGTTAGTGGCTATCATTATGGCAAGGCATGAATTCAAGGTCATGAGGGACATGGAATGGTACTGATGATCCGTACTATTGATTAAAATAAAAATAAAAATCCCGCAGTATTGATTTATTGTGGGATTTTTGTTATAATATTTGGGTGAGTGCTGGGGCATAGCCAAGCGGTAAGGCAACAGACTTTGACTCTGTCACCCGTGGGTTCAAATCCCGCTGCCCCAATTCAGTAAAGCTCCGTCAGGTAATGGCGGGGCTTTTTTATTTGAATCCATAGCTCAGAGACAGGTAAATACTGCCGCTGATATATACCTGTGGAAGTACTAAAATCATGATATTTTTTTCACAGAAAAGGTGCTGTAATGCGCTGTTGGTTATTTGCGCGAAAAAAGAGACTATTTTACATAATATAAAAACTATATTACACATTGATAAAATGTAATAGTCTTCTACAAAAATACATATGGTAAATTTGACTTGTTTCAAAGCAGGCAGGCAATAGTGAAAATAGTAAAATGGTATATGTTTTTTATATAATAAGAAATGGCTTGAATACGCGGAAAACTGTGATTTGTGAATTCTGTTTTAAAACGACTTTGGTATTTTGCATATATTTACGCCTCGTATATTATACAAATCCCCAAATAATTGGAAAGTGTATTGACATGACGAAAAATAGGGTGTAAAATAATATTATAAATATAATTAACATCATCTTCCGAGAGGAAGCGTCCACTATCAGGGGGTAGTATTATTATGAAGAAGTTTTTTGCGGCAGCTGCGGCAGCTGTCATGATAGCAAGCTTTGTATCCTGTGGAAAGGATCAGGCAAACAATGGCTCGGCAAAGAAAAAGATAGGTATCGCAATGCCTACACAGGACCTCGAGCGCTGGAACAACGACGGACTCTATCTTCAGAAGCAGTTTGAAGATGCCGGCTATGAGGTTGAGCTTACTTTTTCAAAGAATGACGCTACTAAGCAGAACAATGATGTCCTCGGTCTTATCTCACATGACGTTGACCTTCTCCTCATTGCGCCGGTAGACGGAACTCAGATGTCAAAGACTCTTGAGGAAGCAAAGGCGAAGAATATCCCTATCGTTTCTTATGACCGTCTTATCATGAATACAGACGCCATAACATATTATATCTCATTCGATAACTATAATGTAGGAAAAATGCAGGCAGACTATGTTATAGATCAGCTCGGACTGAATATGACCAGCGGTCCTTATAATGTAGAGTTTGTTGCCGGTGATTCAGGCGATAACAATGCCCGCTATTTCTTCAACGGTGCTTATGAGACTCTCAAGCCCTATATCGAGTCCGGCAAGGTAGTAGTACCCTCGGGAAAAACCACCTTCGAGCGTGTTGCTACTTATGAATGGGCATCTGATAATGCAGAAAAAGATATGAAGGGCACTCTTGCTGCAAACTATAAGGATAAGAACCTCGATGTAGCTCTCTGCTCCAATGATTCCACAGCTCTCGGTGTTACAAGGGCAATTGCTTCCGATTATAAGGGAAGCGGTCAGCCTATCATCACAGGTCAGGACGGAGACATCAACAACCTCAGAAATATCGTTGACGGCAAGCAGGCAATGACAGTTTATAAGAATTTAAACGATGAGGCAGGAGTTGCTCTTGAAGTCTGCAAGAAGCTCCTTGACGGAGAGATACCTGCTGCAAAGCTTACCGAGTCGCTCAACTGCGAATGTGAATTCGATACCGAGTCATACAATAATGGTGTAAAGTATGTACAGTCCTATCTGCTGGTTCCTTATGTTATCACAAAGGATAACCTCCAGCTTCTGGTCAATACAGGACTTTACCAGTGGGACAGCAATAATAAGTATCTCGAGCTTGTAAAGTAAAATTTAAGGGACTGACCCCGGCGGTCGGTCCCTTTTTTCTTGACACTGTCAACTGCTTATGTTATAATTCTATTAAATCAGAACGTGCGACGAGGTGAAATAGAATGAAAAGGAAAGATTACATAAGCTGGGACGAGTATTTCATGGGCATCGCTATGCTCTCAGCACAGCGCAGCAAAGACAATTCCACACAGGTGGGAGCCTGTATCGTAAATGACAAGCACAAGATAGTTTCCGTTGGCTATAACGGAATGCCCACAGGCTGTGATGATGACGATATGCCCTGGGAACGCGAGGGTGACACCGCTCTCGACACTAAATATCCCTTTGTATGCCATGCTGAGCTGAACGCTATCCTCAACAGCAGCTTCGGAAGCCTCAGCGGCTGTACACTCTATGTTACACTTTTTCCCTGCAATGAGTGCGCAAAGGCTATAATCCAGTCGGGGATAAAGCGTGTGGTCTACAAGTGCAACAAGTACGCCGATACCGACAGCGTAAAGGCTTCATGTATACTTTTTGGAAAGTGCGGAGTTTCCGTTGAGGAGTATGCTCCCAGCGGCAAGGATATAGTTCTCTCCGTCTGATGAGGTGAAAGCTATGATGATGAAACGAATTAACTGCTCGGTGCAGTAACAAGAGGGAACGTCCCACCGAGTAAGAATAGTTCCCGTACTGCACCGTTATAATAAAAATATTATTATAAGGAGCAGTTTTTATGAACGTATATCTTGAAAATCTTGAACGTATTGAATTCAGCGTGACGATGTGCTGCACAGGCAGGTGCAGGCATTGCAGCCAGGGCGACCATTACGGTTACAGCGGACATATCGACGGTACAAGAGCTGCGGAAGCGGTCGAAAGGGTGTGCCGTTACTATGAAATAAAGTCGCTGATGACCTTCGGGGGAGAGCCGCTGCTGTTTCCCGAGACTGTCTGCGCTATACAGAGCGCAGCTGAAAGAGCTGGCATTCCGCGGCGCGAGATCATCACCAACGGCTTTTTCAGCAGGGACAGCCGCCGTATCGCAGAAGTTGCACATATGCTTGCGGAAAGCGGCGTGAACCGCGTAATGCTGTCGGTCGATGCCTTCCATCAGGAGACTGTACCATTGGCTCCTGTGGAGCTTTTTGCGGAGCGCGTAAGAACTGAAGGCATACCTGTTGAGATACATCCGGCATGGCTGAAGGCTCCCGAAGCTGACAATGAGTTTGACGGAAAAACCCGTGAACTGATGAAAAGCTTCCGTGAAAATGGCTATTCTGTCTCTGAGGGAAATATCATTTTCCTCAAGGGCAAGGCTGTGGAGCTGCTTGGCGGCGCTGCTGATGAAGCTCCTGCGGACCCCTATGAGGAGGATCCCGGGAATATCCGCTCACTGTGCTTTGATGCGGACGGCGGTGTGCTGGGAGGAAGCATATACAAAAACGATATTATTGACATAATAAAGGCGTATTCGCCTGTATAAAAAACAATCCCCGTGGGTTACCCACGGGGATTTTCTGTGATCAGAGCTTTTTCAGGTGCCTGGACTGCTTTTTCTTGCGCTTTTCGGCGTACATCATGTTATCGGCATCTGTAACGAAATTGAAGATGTCTTCGCCCTTCTTTGGCTTGGCGATGGTGTAGCCTGAGCTTGCACTTAGTATGAACGGGTTTTCTCCGCTTGCGTTTATCCCGGCAATATTTGCTTCGATACGCTGTGTGAGCTGCTGAGCCTGTTCCTCGGTGTAATCGGCACCGAAAACTATGAACTCATCTCCGCCGAAACGACAGAATATCTCGCCGTCTGTGCAGGAATCGCGGAGCACGTCTGCGATATTACAGATGGCACGGTCTCCGACATCGTGACCGTAGGTATCGTTGATTATCTTTAGCCCGTCCAGATCGATGAACATGAGCATTATGTCACGTCCGTTTTCCATGCAGTCATGGTATATGTCATTTGTTGCCTGAACAAATCCGTTTCGGTTGTATATTCCCGAGAAGGTGTCCTTGGTGTATAGGTTTGCGAGACGGTCTACCGCGTATTCAAGGCACATGAGCTTTCTCAGGTTTTCAAGGGAATTGCATATATTAATGCATAAGGTCTCGAACATTATATTCTGGAGGGGGATCCTTGAGCTCCTGATAGCCATATATCCGAGACAGCGCTCGCCGAAGTGCAGGGGAGTTACATAGTAGAATTTTCCCTTTTCTCCTGTTTTGGCTTCGGGAGGGAATATCTCACGGGACTTTATCCTTCCGCAGTCGATGAATTCGCCGTTTACATAGGCGATGGGGACTATGACCTCTTCGGTATAGGTCATGGGGACGGAAAGGTCGGCGCCGTCCATAGTTGCAGAACTGTCCACAGCCAGCTCTGAGTCCCAGTTGTCGCAGAGACAGAAGTAGAACTCATCGGGGTGTATCTCCACTGCGTTGCGCTTCAGAGTGGCGATATAGTCATTATAGTTGTTGCAGGCTTCAAGCTGTGTGGACATCCTGTTGAGGACCGACATATATGACTGGACGCTCTCAAAGTTGGAGTAATTGCGGAAGTTGAGCTCCTTGAGCTTGCTGACGTCGGAAAGTGCATTATGGTGACAGCCGCAGCTCTCGGTGAACCGCGGAGACATATTGAGGATAACGTTCCTCTGCTGCTGCAATCCGCTGAAATGCTCATGGAGCATCTTGCAGGCAAGCCTTCCGGACATGGCAAGGGGACGTTCAACAGATGTGAGCTCCACCTGATAGTTGTGGCTGTTATAGGTATTATCGAAGCCTGTTACGGCTACGTCATCTGGCACTCTGAGACCATGGGCCCGGAGAGCGGTAATGGCAGAGGCTGCCATAACGTCATTTGCGCAGATGATAGCTCTGGGCATATGGGGGAGATACTCGATGAAGTGCTCCACCGCTGCCTTTCCCGTGGGAGTACGGAAGTCTCCGTAATATATGGCGTCATCGGAAATGCCAAGACCGTTTTCGCTGAGAACGCTGCAAAATGCAGCCAGTCTGTCGGAGCTCTCCGAATTGTCGGCGGGACCCGAGATATAGGCGAAATCCTTATATCCGTGGACGTTTATCATGTGTTCGGTTATACCGCGCATGGCGGTTTTGTTGTCTATGCCGATGTGATAGAAGCAGGGGATATCCTTGTCTATGCTGACTGCGGGTATGCCTGCGCGCTTTATCTTGTCGATTATATCGTTAACCACAGGCTGATAGGAGAGAGTATTGGTAAGGAGGATAGCTCCGTCGAAGTCGGTGAAATCGGTGAGGCTGAATATGGTGAACTCGCCTATCTCATGCCGCGGATTGTTCATCTCGCCGCTGAAGGACACGAATGCAGCGATATTGAGCCCGAATTCGGCAGCACCTGCGGATATTCCGCTGAGTATAGTGCTCTGGTAGCTCTGTCCGATCTCCTCGATTATAACTGCGATACGTTTTATGTCCATTTCACTTCCCCCTTTCTCCCTTTTTGTATTCATTTGAGACAACTCTACATATATTTTACTATATTTTTTGAAGAAAATCAATAGATTTTTATTATAATATTCATTGGATATATTTACTTTTTGTTAATATTATTATCCTTAGAGTAATATGTACAGGATTATTAACAAAATTGTCCTGACGACGAAAAGACGAAAAACTTCTCGGATTTTTGGATAATTTATAATAAATGCCGAAAATCAAGCTGTATATTGACAAATCCCTAAAAAACTGTATAATAATTAGTAGGGGATAACGTCATTCTTAATGGCTTTATCAAAATAATTCCGAAACTGTGCCCGATGCACAGGCGGAAATGCTGCGGAGGGAATTTATGAATATCTGGCACAAGATCAGCCCAAAGAGAATAAATCCCGAAGATTTTATCGCGGTGATCGAGATCGGCAAGGGTAGCAAGATCAAATATGAGCTTGACAAGGAAACAGGTCTTATAATCATGGACCGTATCCTCTACACCTCAACTCACTATCCCGCGAACTACGGATTTATACCCAGGACTTATTCAGACGATAACGACCCCCTCGACGTTCTGGTGCTCTGCTCGGAGCAGCTCATGCCGCTTACACTGGTAAGATGCTACCCCATCGGAGTGATAAGAATGCTTGACAACGGACACCGCGACGATAAGATCATCGCGATACCCTTTGACGATCCGAACTACAATATGTACAAGGATATCGAGGAGCTTCCGAAGCACGTTTTCGATGAGATGACACATTTCTTCAAAGTCTACAAGGAACTTGAAAACAAAACAACAGCCGTTAACGAGGTCGATCATGCAGACATTGCAAAGGAGATAATAAGCGGAGATATCGAACGCTATATCGACAGCTTCTGCAAGTAAGCACTGCTCGTACCGAAAATGACTAAAAAGCGAAAGGAGTATCGCGCGTAAAAACGTGCGAAAACAGTTTTATGACAGCTTCAAGTGAAATTTTATTCGGCAGCGATTCAAATGTCGCACCTATCGGTATCATCGCTATGAACAGCGTTACCGAGCTTGGCAAGAAGATCGACGATTACCTCGTTGACTGGGCAGGAAAGGGCGGCATAAATGTCGATACCTTCCTGGTAGAGAGCGAATGCCCCCGTTTTTCCTCGGGCGACGGCAAGGGACTCATCAAGTCCACTATCCGCGGCAAGGATCTCTTTATCATCGTTGATGTAGGAAACTACAGCATCAAGTACGACTATTTCGGAATGAAGAATGCAATGTCTCCCGACGATCATTTCCAGGATCTCAAGAGGATCATCCAGGCTGCAAGCGGTAAGGCTCACCGCATAACTGTTATAATGCCTACTCTTTACGGCGGACGCCAGCACAGAAGAAGCTACCGCGAGTCACTTGACTGTGCCTGCGCTCTTCAGGAGCTTGAGGCTATGGGCGTATCAAATATCGTATGCTTTGACGCTCACGACCCCAGAGTCCAGAACGCTATCCCGCTCATGGGCTTTGACAATGTAATGCCTACATATCAGGTACTCAAGGCTATGCTCAAGGACATAAAGGATCTTGACTTCAATAAGGACAAGTTCATGGTAGTAAGCCCTGACGAAGGCGCTCTCAACAGAAATATGTATTATGCTTCTGTTCTCGGCGTTGAGATGGGTATGTTCTACAAGAGAAGAGATTACTCCACTATCGTTAACGGACGCAACCCCATCGTTGCTCACGAATATCTCGGTAACCCTGTTGAGGGCAAGGATATTTTCGTTTCTGATGACATCATCTCATCAGGTGAATCCATGCTGGATCTTGCTTATGCACTCAAGGAGAAGAAGGCTGGCAGGATCTTCGCCTACGCTACATATACCATCTTCACAAACGGTCTTGAAAAGTTTGACAAGGCTTACGAGGAAGGCACTCTTGACGGCGTATTCGGTACAAACCTCACATACAGGACTCCTGAGCTCCTCAGCAGACCCTGGTTCCACGAGGTCGATGTTTCCAAGTACATCGCATACTTCATTGAAGCTATCAATCACGACGTTTCTATCAGCAAGATCATCGATCCTCATACCAAGATCGAGAACCTGCTCAAGAAGTACGGCATGAAGTAATAAATGTTAAGGCACTGTTAACAAACGGTGCCTTTTTCTTTTGTGAAAATTGCGTGAAACCTTTGTTTAAAGCCAACAAGAATATTGACAAATATTAGTCAAAGTGCTATAATAATATTTGCAAATTTTAATTTGCGGCAGTTATTTACTGTCACATGATTTATGAAGGGGAGATTAAATGCTTCAGCTGAAAGACATCGTCAAAAAATACGGCGTCGGGGATAACGTCGTAACAGCTCTGAACGGGGTAAGCATTACGTTCCGTGAGAACGAATTTGTCGCTATTCTCGGACATTCAGGCTGTGGAAAGACCACACTGCTAAACATAATCGGAGGTCTCGATCACTATACCTCGGGAGACCTCATCATCAACGGCACATCTACAAAGCAGTATAAGGACAGAGACTGGGACGCTTACAGAAACCACTCCATAGGCTTCATTTTCCAGAGCTATAACCTTATACCTCATCAGACCGTACTCTCAAATGTAGAGCTGGCGCTGACTATCTCGGGCGTTTCAAAGTCAGAGAGACGCAAGCGCGCCAAGGAAGCCCTTGAAAAGGTGGGACTGGGAGATCAGCTCCACAAAAAGCCCAACCAGATGTCGGGCGGACAGATGCAGCGTGTGGCTATTGCCCGTGCGCTCATCAATGATCCCGATATACTTCTTGCTGACGAGCCCACAGGTGCTCTTGACTCGGAGACCTCCATCCAGGTAATGGAGCTCCTCAAAGAGATCGCCAGTGATAAGCTGGTCATCATGGTAACTCATAACCCTGAGCTGGCTGAGGAGTACGCTACACGTATCGTAAGGATAAAGGACGGCGAGCTCACAGACGACAGCGATCCCTTTGATCCTTCAAAGGCTGAGAGCAAGGACAAGAGCAAAAAGTCAAAGACAAAGAAAGCCAAGGCTGACAAGTCGGAAAAGAATGCGAAGACAGAGAAGAGCGCTCCTGATAAGAAAAAGAAGGTCTCAATGTCCTTCGGTACTGCAGTTTCACTCTCTCTCAACAACCTTATGACCAAGAAGGGAAGGACGCTCCTTACCGCCTTTGCAGGCTCTATCGGTATCATCGGTATCGCTCTTATCCTTTCGCTGGCTACGGGTATCAACGAGTACATCGACAATATCCAGGAGGAGACACTCTCATCTTATCCTCTTGAGATATTGAGAGAGAATACCGATACCCAGGGGATGGTCGAGGCTCTTATGAAGAGTCAGAACGAATACAATTCACGTACTTTCGAGGACGATAAGGTCTACGCAAACACTCAGGTCTATGATATGTTCAATTCCTTCAATTCTGCTGCCAAGCAGATAAACAACATGAAGGACTTCCGCATATTCCTTGAGAATGACAGTGTTATCGCCGAAAAGGCAAGCGCTATCGGCTATTCCTACGATGTTAAAATGCCTGTGTTCACCGAGTCGCCATCAGGAGAGATCATCAAGGTAGATTTCATGGATATGTACAGCAAGGCTATGGGCATGGGCGAGTCCGATGTGATGAACGCTTCCATGAACAACCCTATGGCAGGTATGGAGATGTCTGCTTTCGGTCTCAACGTTATGGAGGAGCTCCTCCCCGGCGAGAACGGCGAGTACGTCAGCGATCTTGTCAAGGAGCAGTATGAGCTGGTAAAGGGCGAATGGCCTCAGAACTACGATGAGGTAGTTGTGGTGCTCAGACAGAACAATGAGCTTCCCGATATAATCACCTATGCTATGGGTCTCAAGGATCAGGAGGGGTTCAACGAAAAGCTCAAGGCTGCCATGAGCAACGAGGAGATCAAGGACTACGGACAGATGGAATGGAACATGGACGACATCATGAACAAGAAGTTCAAGATGATCCTTCCCTGTGAGTACTACCAGAAGAATGAAGCAGGCAAGGGCTGCGTTGATCTGACTGCAAACACAACAGGTATTGATTACCTCTATAATTCCTCTGACGTGGGAACCGACATCAAGATAGTCGGTCTTATCCACCCCAAGGAGGACGTAAGAGCTCCCATGCTTCAGGGGTATATGTGCTATACCTCAAAGCTCACTGAATACGTCATTGACAAGACAAGCTCCAGCGACCTTGTAAAGGATCAGATCGCTGACAAGGAAAATGACCTTATCACAGGCACAAAGTTCATGTCCGATGACTATGTTGAGCCTACTCCCGAGGAGAAGGCTGAGACCGCAAAGGCATTCATCGAAAAGGCTGACACAGATACAAAGGCTGAGATCTACCGCCTTATCGTTTCACAGCCCGATCCCAAGCAGCTCAGCGCTCAGGTAGAGGCTGCAATGAAGGACTTCGACCGCGATCAGTTCGTGGAGCAGATAACAGCTATGTACTCAGAGGAGCTTGGTGTTGACAGCTCACAGATAACATCTTTCGTCGGTCAGATGAGCGACGAGGATATAAAGAGCTACGCTGAGGAGGCTATCCGTCAGCAGGTAACTGAGCAGTACGCTCAGATGGCTCAGGAGCAGCTTGGCTCACTTACCAACGGTGAGCTTGCAAAGATGCTGGACTCAACCCCCATAAGCACTGAGAACTACGGCGTTGTATTCGAGAAGTATACACCCGAGGAGATCTCAAAGTCTACTTATGATGACAACCTCAAGCTTCTTGGTGTTGCCGATGAGTCAGATCCTTCACGTATCCGTCTCTATGCAAAGAGCTTCGAGGACAAGGACGACATCGCAGACGCTATCAAACGCTACAACAAGGGCGTTAAGGAAGCTGATGTTATCCATTATACCGATATGGTGGCACTTCTCATGTCATCTATCACAGGCATCATAAGCGGTATTTCCTACCTGCTTATCGCCTTCGTTGGTATCTCTCTGGTGGTTTCGTCAATAATGATCGGTATCATCACATATATATCGGTTCTTGAGCGTACACGAGAGATCGGTATCCTCAGAGCTATCGGTGCTTCCAAGCACAATGTAAGGACTGTATTCAATGCCGAGACCCTTCTCGTTGGACTGGCAGCAGGACTTATCGGAATAGGTGTATCGGTACTTCTTACCATACCTATCAACGCTGTTATACACAGTGTTACCAGCCTTGATACCCTCCATGCACACGTTCCTGTTGTGGGAGCTGTGGTGCTGGTGCTCATAAGCATGATACTCACGCTCATAGCGGGACTTATCCCGTCAGGAGTTGCCGCAAGGAAGGATCCTGTTGAGGCTCTCAGAACAGAATAAAGATAAAAGGACTGCAATTGCAGTCCTTTTTGTTATGCTAATTATTTGTATTTATCGGCAAATCTGCTTATCTCATCTGCGAGCTGTGAGATATAATCACGGCTGAGTACGTCCCTGAAGCCGCATTCGCTGAGAGCCTGACGGAAGCTGTACTCACCTGAGTTGCAGGAGATCCTTGAGAACTTCTCATAACGCTCAAGTGCCTTGTCGGGAGCATTGAAGGCGTCATCGAAAAGGTCAAAGGCTGCAAGGGCGGAGGTGGAATAGCTTATATAATACCCCGGGCTCTCGAAAAGATGTGAGATCATATAGAGCCGGGCTGCTCCGTCGTAGTAGTCCATATTATCGTTGAAAAGCTCCACCAGTTCCTCGGGAGTTATATCGTCTATCCGTTCCGTTATCTTGTATTCAAATTCGCCGACAAGGTAGCCGCTTATGACCGAATCAAGCAGGTCGATAATCTGCATGATCTTCTGAGAGTCGCTGCTGCTGCCGTATATCTCGTCATAGAAACGGGTGAATATGAGCTCAAGTCCCTGGGACTGTACCTCTGCGATGTCAAGATTGTTCTGCGAGAGGAACGTGGGAGTATTATCGTAGAATGTGGCGTGGAAGTGTCCGAATTCATGAATGGCAGTGTTAAGAACTTCGTCACTGTCCATGGAGCCTATGAAGATCATAGCCTTGTCTTCAAGCGGGAGCTCGTCGGTGAACGCACCTTCAAATGCCTCGTCATCGTTATAGCAGAGTCTGTACAGATGCTCATCGCATATCAGGTCTGCACTTTTTGCCAGATCCTCGGAGAGCTGCGGAGCATATTCCCTGATGACTTCAAAGGGAGCGTCTTCAAAGCCGTATTCGGCATAAAGATCAGAAAGATCGGTGTTGTCTACATAAACATCTATGAGCCTGTCCATGACGGGAATGAGCTCATCTCTTACGGAGTCGCCCAGAGCAAGGATCTCTTCGCCTGTGTAGTCCCTGTCGTACTGCGAATAGAGCAGTCCTGTGTCATAGTCCTGAAGAATGTCTATGAGGATCTTTGCACATTTTATGTCCTTTTCGTCCTCGTCGAGATCGTCGTCGGCGATTATTTTGTAATACTCGCCGAGGTTTTCGGTCATATCGTCAAAGCTTGACTCGGATTCTGTACGGATAATATCAAGGTCATCGGTGTCTGTGATGTCCTTATAGAACTCTATATCCTCATCGGTAACGTATTTCTCAAAATAGGAGCGGTGATCGCTGTAGTAGCCGCGGACGAAAGCCGCACGCATCATATCGCCTGCAACATAGAGGATACGGTAAACCTCGTTGAATTCATTCTCCATTTCCTCGTTGGAGTAATGGGCGTAGAATTCCAGCTCCTTTACGCTGCGGGCTTCATAGATCTCGTCATAGAGCTCCAGGAGGTTATTGATATCGCTGTCAAGGGCACTTGTGTTTCCTTTGTCAATATCATCAATGAGCTTGCTGACAGCTTCCTCAACAGTATCAAGATCGGGACAGTAGTCACTTATCTCGGGGATGATCTCCTGTTCGGAGCCCCCAGACTGACCGATGGCGTATTCGCGGGAGGTGTCCCTGACTCTTGACTGTCTGGGAGGATCGTTGTCTGTGCATGATAAAAGTGACAGGGTGAGCGCTCCTGCTGTCAGGAGGGCTGCTATGCGGGAGGATCTCATACATACTCCTTTCGCGTCAGCGGCGCAGCTTTTCAACAGCCGATGGTATCTGACGTATATTGTCAACGATTATGTCAGCCTTTGAGAGCTCCTCTCTGCTGCCGAAGCCGTAGCCGCAGCCTATGGAGGGGAGTCCGTTCACAGCGGCGGTCTCTATATCGTGGAAGCGGTCGCCGATGACGATAAAGTCTCCCTCATGGAGGGGAGCTATCCTGCGGAATATCTCATATTTGGGTATAAAGTCAAAAGCCTCACAGCAGTAGAAATAGTGGAAGAAACGGTCCAGACCGAAGACACGCTTGTGGCGTTCAAGGTAGTGGAAGCGGCAGTTGCTGAGAAAGATAAGGGTGAAGCCTTTTTCTCTAAGGTCTGCAAGCATCTCCTCAGCACCGTCGTAGAGGGCTCCCTCGCCCGCGTCCACACGTCTTGCCATGTCCTCGCCCAGCATTATGCGGGCTTTTTCGCGTATCTCAGGGTCAAGCTCGGGGTGGAACTGTCCCCACATATCCGTGGAATTGAAGCCCAGCCAGTAGCTTATCTCCTTGTCGGTATATTCTCTGTCTGCGATATAGCCCCTGTCGGACAGCCATTTCATAGTGCCGCGGAAGGCAGGGGCATAGGTGAGCATAGAGTTATGGATAGTGCCGTCGTAATCGAAAATGAGGTTGGTCATTATGCCTCGATCTCTCTGATGAGGTTTATCATCTCGATAGCGCCCTCAGCACACTCGCTGCCCTTATTGCCTGCCTTGGAGCCTGCACGCTCGATAGCCTGCTCGATGTTCTCGGTAGTGATAACACCGAACATTACGGGAATATCGCTCTGGAGAGATACCTGCGCAATACCCTTTGCAGCCTCGTTGCATACAAGGTCATAGTGAGAGGTGCTTCCTCTTATGATAGCGCCCAGGCAGATAATAGCGTCATACTTGCCTGACTTTGCCATTTTTGAAGCGATGAGGGGGATCTCAAATGCACCGGGTACCCATGCTACGTCGATGGCTCCGTCGCTTACGTCATGACGCTTGAGAGTGTCGATAGCTCCGCCCAGCAGCTTTGATGTGATGAACTCGTTGAAACGAGCCACAACAATACCTACTCTGATGTCCTTTGATACAAGTTTTCCTTCATATGTCTTCATGATAAATACTCCTTTTTATTTATTTCTGTTGAGCAAGTAATTGTCCTTGAGGAGCTTTACGAGCTCGTCCTTTTTTTCTATGACAGTGAATTTTTTCGGCATTATGCCGTTGTTGAACCACAGGCTCAGTGTATCACCCGAAAGCTGGTAGCTGACCTTTTTCTTCTGCCTTGCAAGTCCGAAGTTATCGGGGAAGTACACTCTCTGCGTGGTGATATAGGCGTACTTTCCGATAAAGAAGTCCAGCAGGATAAGGATGGTCAGTATTATGCCCGAGAGAAAGAGAAGTCCGTAGCAGTTCATGTGATAGGTGTCGTCCATCTGCCTTGCGCCGTTCCACTCCAGGAATCCTATGACCAGCCAGGCTGCCCAGCAGCAGGACCACCAGAGGGCGTCCTTTTTACGATCCCTTTTTAGCTTTATGGCAGTCTTCTTTGTTGATACCCTTGAACGGAACACGAAGTAGCCGATGATCGCAGCAATGAACAGTGCTGACATGAAACAGAGGACGCATATTGAGAATATTTTCAGCATTTCAGCTCCTCCTTACTTTGTCAGCGGATTTTCGTATCCGTGCTTGCCGTACCAGTCTGCAAGCATCTTTACGGTCTTCATGTTCTTTATGCCAAGATGGAATACCGCAGGCTTTTCCACGCCCTTGCGGTAGAGCTTCATACATTCGCCCATTTTGTCCTTGCCGAATTCATAGCTGTACTCCTCACGGGGAAGGAGCTTGCAGCCGAAGGGGCCTTCGTTGACAACTCCCTGCGGCGTAATAGGTACGCAGAGACTGAATATGGAAAGGAGAAGTATGACTTCCATAAGTATCCAGGGAACACGGAAGCCCTTGTTGAATATGACAAGTGCTATACCTACTGCAATAGCGATTATATAGAGCAGCAGTGCGGGAAGGTTCATGACTATGACCTTGTCCTTGAATTTAAACATACCGCGGAGCAGGTTTACAGTGTTGAGCACCATTAAAAGAACGCCTATTGAAAGTATTATGGTCGCAAAATACCACCAGATACTCATAATAAATCACCTCAATAATCAAGAATGTGACCCATTTTGTCCCTTTTTGTCCTGAGATAGAACAGGTCGTAGGCGGTAGCGTCCACCTGAATGGGCACACGCTCCTTTATTTCCAGTCCGAAGCCGCTGAGACCGTATACCTTGTCGGGGTTGTTGGTCAGCAGGCGAAGGGTCTTGCAGCCCAGGTCGCGGAGTATCTGTGCGCCGATGTAGTATTCGCGCATATCTCCCGGAAAGCCCAGCGCAAGGTTAGCCTCAAGGGTGTCCATGCCCTTGTCCTGAAGCTCGTAGGCGCGGAGCTTGTTGATGAGACCGATACCGCGTCCCTCCTGTCTCATGTAGAGGAGTATGCCTCTGCCTTCCTTTTCGATCTGGGACATTGCCGCGGCGAACTGCTGTCCGCAGTCGCATTTGAGAGAGCCGAAGGCGTCGCCTGTGAGACACTCGGAATGTACGCGGCAGAGTATATCCTGTCCGTCGCCGATGTCTCCCTTGACGAGTGCCACATGGTGCTCGCCGTTGAGCTTGTTGACGTAGCCGAGAGCTCTGAACTCGCCGTATTTGGTTGGGAGCTTTGTATTTGCAACGCACTCCACCAGCTTGTCATGTACCTTTCTGTATTCCTTCAGCGCCTGGATAGTGATGAACTTCATGCCCCATTCCTGCGCTTTTTCCTGCAATTCCGCAGACCTCATCATTGTGCCGTCGTCACGCATTATCTCGCAGCAGAGGCCGCACTCCTCAAGACCTGCGATACGCATGAGGTCAACGGTCGCTTCTGTGTGTCCCTCGCGCTCAAGGACGCCGTTCTTCTTAGCCATAAGAGGGAACATATGCCCCGGCTTGCGGAAGTCATCGGGCTTTGCATCGGGAGAAACAGCCATTCTGGCGGTGTAGCCGCGCTCTGCGGCGGATATGCCCGTGGTGGTGTCAACGTGGTCGATGGAGACCGTGAACGCCGTTGAGTGGTTATCGGTGTTGAAGTCCACCATCTGATGAAGGTGGAGCTTCTGGCACAGCTCAATACTCATGGGCATACATATGAGACCCTTTGCGTGAGCCGCCATGAAGTTGACATTCTCCGTGGTGGCAAACTGAGCGGCGCATATCATATCGCCCTCATTTTCGCGGTCTTCATCGTCGGTGACGAGAATTATCTCGCCGTTTCGGAGAGCCTCTGCGGCTTCCTCTACTGTGTTGTAACGGAACATTTGATTACTCCTTATCTATACTGATATTGCCTGTTTTTACCGAAGCGGACACTTTGGTATCC
Source organism: Ruminococcus flavefaciens ND2009 (assembly GCF_000621785.1). Classification (GTDB taxonomy): domain Bacteria; phylum Bacillota; class Clostridia; order Oscillospirales; family Ruminococcaceae; genus Ruminococcus; species Ruminococcus flavefaciens_C. Next base: position 156,944 of record NZ_KK211346.1, read on the forward strand.
TTGTACTCCAGTGTGACTTCTCCGTCTTTTGCGGAGCCGTCTGTTATCTCATAGGACTGTGCGTCCCATAATTCCATAGAGCCTGTATCAACAGACAGGTCGATGTCTGCTGCTGAGCCGTTTGTGGGGAGCCCGAACAGCAATTGTCCTGTGTCAACTGAAATGGTCATATCCTCCGAATAAGTGCAGTTCCTCATGGTGATATTGCCCGTGTCGCAGTTCATGGAAGAACTGTCTGTGAACTCGGTGTTGATGCAGGTGATGCTGCCTGTGTCGACTTCACCGATGAAGCAGCCTTTCATGTCTCTGAAGTTGACGCTTCCGGTGTCAGATTCAGCCGAGACAGTATCTATGCTTTTCGGCAGCCTGACTTCTGCGCTTAAATCGACCTGACATTTGTATCCCTTGTCGTGCACCCATTTTTGAATGTCATCGCCTGTGTCCTTTTCTGCGATGTTAATGATGAGCCTGCCGTCTTTCTCCTCGCTGAGAGCGTCGATGTGGTCAGCGACCTTCTTGCAGAGTTCCTCGTCATTGCTGCGTACAGTATAGTCAAGGTACACCGAGGGATTTGACTCATCGGTGGTAACTACGGTGATACCGCCTGTGCCAAGGCTTATATCCGCTTCGGATATATCTCCTGAAAGGTCTATGCTGACAGTCCTGTTATCGCTGTGGTAGTTCCTGTACTGATCGTTTTCTACTTTTACGATCAGCTCTTTGCTGCAGCCTGTGAGAAGGGCAGCTGCAAAAAATGCTGAAGTGAGTTTTATAATTGCTGCTTTCATGGTATCTCCTTGTTAAAATCCGTTTTTCATCAAAAAATCCATTGTAATATTACTTTGCTTTGGAGTATTATCAGCTGGCTTCATGAGCTTTTCCACATACTTGCCGATAATGTCATTTTCAAGATTTACAACGTCCCCGACCTTCTTTGTGCCGAGAATGGTCTGTGCGGCGGTGTGGGGGATAATGGAGACGCTGAATGAGGTCTCCGTGACCTTTGCCACCGTAAGGCTTATGCCGTCAATGGCGATAGAGCCTTTTTCCACGATATACCGCAGCAACTCACTCGGAGCGGCTATGGTGTACCAGACGGCGATACCGTCATTGCTGATGTCTGAGACTGTGCCTGTGCCGTCGATGTGTCCCGAGACTATGTGTCCGCCGAAGCGTCCGCCTGCCGCCATTGCGCGCTCCAGATTGACGGGGCTTCCCGTGGTGAGAGAGCCAAGTGATGAACGGCTGAGAGTCTCGTTCATGACGTCGGCTCTGAATATCCCGCCGTCGAAGTAAGTTACCGTAAGACACACGCCGTTGACAGCGATACTGTCGCCCAAATGAACGTCCTCAAGCACTTTTTTTGCCTGTATCTCAATGAATGAGGAGCTGCCCGACCGCCGGACGCGGCTGACTGTGCCTATCTCCTCAATTATTCCCGTGAACATTTTTCACCCTGCTTTCTATGAGAATATCGTCGCCAATGGCGGAAACGCTGCACTTTTCAAGCATGAAAGCCTCCGAGGGGAGGGGGACACCTGTTCCGCTTACGGGAGTTTTTCCGCTTCCGCCGAAAAGCTTTGGAGCAATATATGCCTGCACCTTGCTGACTATGCCCTCACTGAGTGCCGACCAGTTCAGCTCGCCGCCGCCCTCAAGGAGTATGCTGTCTATTTTTTCGCTGCCGAGAAGCTTCATAAGCGCTGTCAGGTCAACATGACCGTCCTTTGGAGCAGTCTTTACTATGCGGCAGCCTGCTGCTTCGTACTCCGCCGCTCTTGCGCTGTCCTCGGATATGGTAGCTATTATGGTAGGCACCTGCTTGGCTGTCCTGACGATATTGCTGTCAAGGGGAGTCCGCAGGGAGCTGTCACAAATTATGCGTATGGGGTCTCTGCCGTTTTCCAGTCGGCAGGTAAGCAGCGGGTCGTCCGCAAGGACAGTTCCCACGCCTGCCATTATGGCGCTGTGACGCAGCCTTTCCTGCTGGACATGAGCACGGGCAGCTTCACCCGTTATCCATTTTGACTCACCTGTATAGCAGGCTATCTTGCCGTCAAGAGTCATGGCATATTTCATGGTAACAAAGGGGAGACCCGTTGTGATGAAGTGGAAGAATATCTCGTTGAGAGCATCACACTCCTCCTTCAGCACTCCTTCCGTCACTTCTATGCCGTGGCTGCGGAGTATCTGTGTGCCCTTTCCCGCCACAAGGGGATTGGGATCCGATGAGCCGACGAAAACACGCTTGATACCGTGAGCGATAACAGCTTCCGTGCAGGGAGGCTGCTTGCCGTGATGGCAGCAGGGCTCCAGGGTAACGTACATATCCGCGCCCTTGCAGTCTATGCCGTTCTCGTCGCAGTATGCAAAGGCAGAGCGCTCCGCGTGGAGGTCGCCGTACTTTTTGTGATAACCTCTGCCTATTATCTCACCGCCGCGGACGATGACTGCTCCCACCATAGGGTTGGGAGAGGTGAAGCCCATGCCCTTTTTTGCCAGTGAAAGAGCTTCACGCATATAATCTTCGTGAGTCATATTTCCTCCTGTTTATTCATCTGACTTTTTGAGTAACTCAATATTGCCGAAGTACCTCATGTAGAGGAGCAGCACTGCATATATAACGATAAATAAAGGCAGAGTCACCATAAATAGCTTTTTCAGGTGTACCTCGCCGTTCATCAGGTAGTTGTAGCCCAGTCTTACTGCGAAAGTAATGGCAAAGCAGGCTGCAAAGTGGAGCGGTATGCGGAAAATGGTCTTCAGCTCAAGTATTATGAAAGACAGACCATAGAGCACCGACGCTCCCAGCCATATGAGCACGGACTTCATGGAGTCATTGAGACCGTTGTCGATAATGAGCATGGGTACGAATATAAGTGTTCCAAGACCTACTGTGAGGAAAACGTGGTGTAATCTGTTCTTCATGTCAGCCTCCCGTGTAAAAATAGAAAAAGCCCCGCAGATCGGGGCGTAGCTTTTTATACTGCACTTTGTGTGCGGTTTATCTTCTTTCATCCGGACTTTACCGTCGGCTTCGGAATCACACCGAATCAACCAAAAGGCTCGCAGGCTATACTGCCGGTAGGGAATTACACCCTGCCCCGAAGATAATTGTAGATGTTAAGTTATTCTTCGGTAACCCATGAAGGGAGCGGAGGCTCTCCGCCTGCCGGTAGGGAATCACACCCTGCCCCGAAGATATTTCTAATTCATAATTATAAATTCATAATGCATAATTTAGGGGTGCGCTGTTGCGGAGCAATCAAAAATCAGTCAAGAATAATTATGAATTATGCATTCTGAATTATGCATTAATATTATATCACTGTGTTATACATTTGTCAATATGCTATTGACTAAATCTTAAAAAAGGGGTATAATAGTATCATTACATCATAAGGAGTGTTTTTCAATGAGCGAATGTACACATGACTGCTCAAGCTGCGGAAGCGATTGCGGCAGCAGAACTGAGCCCCAGAGCCTTCTCGAAAAGCCCAATGCCATGAGCAATATCGGCAAGGTCATCGGCGTAGTGAGCGGTAAGGGCGGCGTCGGCAAAACACTGGTATCCTCACTTCTGGCAGTTTCCCTCCAGAGACTTGGCAAGAATGTGGGTATCATGGACGCTGACATCACAGGTCCCTCTATCCCAAAGGCTTTCGGTATACATCAGAAGGCAGATGCCTGCGAATTCGGTATTATCCCTGCAAAGAGCAAGATGGGTCTCGATATAATGTCGATAAATCTTCTTCTTGAGAACGAGTCCGACCCCGTTGTCTGGAGAGGCCCCGTTATCGCAGGAGTTGTAAAGCAGTTCTGGACAGACGTTATCTGGAAGGATATTGACTGTCTGGTAGTTGATATGCCTCCGGGAACAGGCGATGTTCCGCTGACTGTATTCCAGTCCCTGCCCGTTGACGGAATAGTTATAGTTACTTCTCCACAGGAGCTTGTCTCCATGATAGTTGAGAAGGCAGTAAAGATGGCTAAGCTCATGAATATACCTATTCTCGGTATTATCGAGAATATGAGCTATTACGAATGTCCCGACTGCGGCAAGCGCCACAGCATCTACGGCGAGAGCCATATCGAGGAGATCGCTGCTCAGTACGAAATCCCCGTGCTGGCAAAGCTTCCCATTGATCCTCAGCTTGCAAAGCTCTGCGACCAGGGCACGATAGAGCTGTTCGAGGGCGAGTGGCTCACAGAGGCTGCCGAGAAGATAGCTTCATTATAATAGTACGGAAGGACTGCTTCGGCAGTCCTTTTTTGTGGATTTTCATCAGGAAAAACATTAATATCTCACGATTTCTGATTTTTAACACTTGCATTTTCGGTAAAGATATGTTAAAATAAGTTCATGCAGATATAGTATAGCGGTTATTACTTCAGTTTCCCAAACTGAGGAGGCGGGTTCGACCCCCGTTATCTGCTCCAGCGGGGAGCCCCCGCAGCCAAGTTCGCGTCTCAGTAAAACTGTGGCGCGAATTTATTTTCCGCGCATGAAGCCGTATTTAAATTGTAACATATACACAGCGCCGAGCGGGCGCGCGCAGTTTCGCGGTTCAGTTTTTCTGAGCCGCGATTTTTATTCAGCGCATTAAGCCGTATCTAAATTGTAACACATACGCAGGTGGGGAGCTCCCGCAGGCATTTTCGCGTTTCACTTCTTGTGGAGCGCGATTTTTGTTCACGGAATGTTTACAAATTTAGCCGCACATTTCAGCGCGCTTATCCGTTAATGTATATGAAAACGCACAGAAGTGCATTCGCTCAGCTTAAATATATCTTAATTTAAAAGGAGGAATCATTTATGAAAATCAGAAAAATGCTGGCAGCTTTAGCTGCATTATGTATCGCAGTACCTGTAACTATAGCAGGTCAGGCAGGCGCTCTCACACTTGCTCCCGTTGCAGGAGATGTGAATTCCGATTCTATTTTCAATCTTGCCGACATGGTAATGTATCAGCGCTGGCTCAAGGGTGCGGGAAAGCTTATCGCCGAGACTAACGGGGACGTCAATGGCGACGGTACCTGTGATGTTATGGATCTCAGTGCTATGAGAAGGCTCCTTATCGACTGCATAGTGAAGGCTCCCGAACCAAACTTTGCGCCGAAGGCTAAAAATCTCTGCGCAGGGATAGCTCCTTCAAAGACTAATGAGTCGCAGGCAGATGAGAAGTTCATAAACAGCCAGACCGCTTTCACAGTTGACCTGTTCAAAAAGTCCTATGCGGAGAACACGGAACACGAAAACGCACTTGTTTCCCCTTATTCCGTTATGCAGGCTCTTGCCATGACAGCAAACGGAGCAGGCGGTGATACCCGCGCAGAAATGGAGAAGGTCCTGGGCGGCGGAATGTCCATGGAGGACCTCAACGGTTATCTCCTTGCTCAGCGCAAGCGTTCTGTCAACCCGAAGTATACTGATTACAACAAGTGGCAGATGAGCACCGCCAACTCTATATGGGCGATAGACAACAAGGAGCGTATCAATGTACGTCCCGAGTTTATCCAGAACTGCGTTGACTACTACGACAGCGAGTTCTACATCGCGCCATTTGATGATACCACGCTTGACGACGTAAACGGCTGGGTAAACGACAAGACCCACGAGATGATACCGAGTATCCTTGACCATATAGGCGAAGACGATGTTATGTATCTGGTAAATGCCGTTGCTTTCGAGGCTGAGTGGGAGGAGCCCTTTACGGAGTACCAGATAAATAAGGGCGAGTTCACAAACGCCAACGGCGATGTTCAGCAGGCTGATATGCTCTGCGGCTGGGAGCGTTACATCGGCGATGAGAACACCAACGGCATGGTGAAGTCCTACAGCGGCGGAAGATACGCATTTGCAGCGCTTCTTCCCGATGAGAGCATGACAGTTGATCAGTATATCGGGGAGCTGACTCCCGAGAAGCTGAACGATCTCCTCACGCAGAAAAACTATGATATAAAAGCCGATATAAAGCTTCCCAAGTTCAGCTACGAATACGAGAACGAGCTCTCCGATGAGCTTAAGTCAATGGGAATGCCCACAGCCTTTACAGGCGAGGCTGACTTTACCAATATGTCATCCATTGCCGACAGACACCCGATACACATTGACCGTGTTGTTCACAAGACCTTCATTGACCTTGACGAGAACGGCACAAAGGCTGCTGCCGCAACAATGGTTGCAATGGCAGACGGAGCAGCCATGATAGATGAAATAAAGGAAGTAAACTTTGACCGTCCCTTCGTATACTGTATTTTTGATACACAGACCTATGTTCCCGTATTTATCGGAGCAGTAAATTCACTTTCCTGAACCGCACCTGTCTGCACATAATATTCAATAAAACATATCCTGTAAGGGGGATATTCCGGGGGACCTGCACTGTGTCCCCCTCTTTTTTGCAGCTGCGGATCGTATTGAAACGCAGTTTCCTCCGCGTATCTTGCTATTTTATAAATAATATGTTATAAGCGCAGAGCCTGCGCCCCCTTTTTCGCGTTATAATACGTCGCACGGAAACTTTTTCGCCGCGTCCCTTGCTATTATAGTGCTTTTATGTTATAATAATTGCTATAAGACTTCGGAGGAGGTGGCTCTGTGTCCCTTGATATAAATGAGCAGTACGACAAGATATATCGTTATTGCTTTCTGCGCGTCCGTCACAAGGAGACCGCAGAGGATCTGACACAGGAGACCTTTCTCCGTTACCTCGAACACCCGCAGTACCACAGCGAAGACAAAACGCTCCAGCTTCTCTACACTATCGCAGGCAATCTGTGCACTGATGAATTCCGCAGGATAAAACCCTCGGAGCTGTCTGAGACCGCCTCCGACGGCAAGGACATGGAGGATAATATCCTGTCTGATGTGCAGCTGAAACAGGTCCTTGACAGCCTCAGCGACGAGGACAGGGAGATAGTTCTCCTGAGATTTGTCAATGAGGTACCCGTGAACGTCATTGCGAAGCTGTACAACATTTCACGTTTTGCACTTAACCGCAGGCTGAATCGTATCCTCGGCTCGCTGAGGGAACATCTGGGAAAGGAGGAGCTTATATGACCGACAAGGAAAAAAGAAAGATAACGGAAGCCCTGGGTATCCCCGAGCCGGACAGAAAGAAAGAGTTCGCAGAAGAATTCAGAAGGCGTTCCGAAGAAAAACAGAAAAAGCCGATAATGCCCATTGTAATGCGTATAACCGCAGCTGCGGCAATGCTTGCGGTCTGCATAGGTGCTATAACTTTGTTCCCAAGGCACAAGACCGATTTCGGCGGCGATGATAATATCGAGATCACCGAGACCACGGCTTCCACATCGGAGCAGGTGGACGGAGTGATAGCAGCAGGGACTACTAAAGTCACCACTGAAGGTGAGAACAGCATTATAGTTACAACTGTCACGGCAAAGACCACTGACAAAAACGGGACTGCTGTCACCACCGTACGGGGCGGCACTGACGGGGAGCATTCGCTCCGTCCCACCACGGCTGCAAGGACTACTGCTGCGAGAACTACGGGTAACAGTAACGTGACAAGAACAACTGCCGCGGAGCTGCCTGAGCCCGTGACTACCACGTCGGAACGTGCTTCCGAGATCATTCCTACCACAGCACCGGGACGTGACCTGACAGTCTCTCCCGGGATAACATATACAGTCAGGGATAAGACCATATCCTCAGATGAGCTGGAATCGCACGTAAGTCCTGTCACCGGCGGTGGAGAAGGAGCGCCTCAGGACGGCGTCGGTTCGCCAATTGACCAAAAAATTCAACATATGTTTGATATTTCCTACGCGGTGGTACTTGCAAAAGTTGATAAAATAGTGTATACTTCTATTGATAGGGAAGCTGTGACCGCACATAATATCACTGTTGAGAAGGTCTTCAGCGGAGATCTGACTGAGAGAGACAGGCTCACACTGTTCCTCGACGGCGGCTATATGCCTGCCGAGGAGTATATAGAATCCCACATGACAGAGCCCATGGAAAATGCCGAAGAGTACTCGGTGTATGTCAGCGGCGGCTGTGATGAGCCTTTGAAGGAAGGGGACGTCTGTGTATTCTTCATCTCTGACAGCAGACGATATCTTCCCGAGGGAGCATTTGCTCCTGCCGAAAATAATTACGACTCGGTATTTATAAAGAGAAACGGCGAATACGTCTCGCTGGGAGAAAAAAGTCTCAGGTTCGGAGAGGAACAGCTCTCAGAGCTTGCAAGATGAGCACGGAGCCCTGTTTTCAGGCGTATTTTCTACGAAGGGATAACGATTGGGATCGCAGTATTTGTATCATATATTACTAAGTTTAAAAAAATTTTTCTGTTTTCGTGTCACATTTTCATCTGTCGCTTCGTTATGTTTATATAGACGACGTCAGATAAAACTGAAAGGAAGATAAATATATGAAGCATCCAAAAATACTTAGTCTTATGATGGCAAGCGTTATCGCAGTCACAGGAGTTATCCCTGCGGTGGGCGTATGCGCAGCTGCCAAGGGAGACATTGACAGCAGCGGAGTTATCACCGCAGATGATCTTGCTCTGCTTCAGGATCATATCCTTGGAAAAAAGACACTCACAGAGGCTCAGGCAAAGCTTGCTGATATAAACGGAGACGGAGCTGTTGATGCTCACGATATGGCTGAGCTCAGAAAGCTCATACTCGCTACAGACAGAGTCCTTGATTTCCAGAAGGATATAAACAGACTTGACGAGAACTCATTCAAGGACGAGCTGAAGCAGCTTGCAGCCGATAAGGGCGATGTGGTAGTCACATCTACAAAGGAGCTCAAGGCTGAGCTTTCAAAGTACTTTACAGCAGAGGTTATAAATAATCTGCTCACAAAGTATGACGATAAATTCTTTGAGGAGTCGGTACTCCTTCTGAAGCCCATGTACTACGATGCAGCAAAGTACGGCGGTTCACCCGCTATACAGAAGCTTTCCTGCGGCTGTGACTCCTCTTACGCTGGAGTTTATACTCCCGGTCCCACAGTTGACATCGGACTCAATATCCGCAAGGAGCATGACTATAACTCTGAGTCACTTGGTATTATCCCGGCAGGAGCCAAGTTCAATGTAACTCACGGAAGCACAGGCTGGGCTCACGTTACATATAACGGTATCTCAGGCTATGTAAATATGAACTTTGTCACCAAGGTGTCCTCAACAGCACCTGTTGCACAGACCCCAAAGGCAGGTCAGACACTTTCCATCGACTCTGTAAAGTATTCGGGAGGAAAGGTAACGGTTACTGCAAGAGAGGTAGTTTCCGCCACAGACAAGTTCGTTCCTGCTGAGGTAGCTCAGGTAATAGTTCCAAAGAAGGAATATTACGCTAAGGAAGCAAAGTGGAATGTGGCTACTTCAACAACTACTACCACCACTACTACCACAACGACTACGACAACTACAGCTTGTCCGTATCCCCTTGCTCAGGCAAGACTCAATGTTATCGGCAAGGACCTGAAGAAGGCATTCAATGATGCCGCAAGCATCACATATTACGGACATACAGCTGATATGCCTCAGGACGACAAGACCACTATGGAGTGGTATGCGGACTACGGCTTCAAGAACAGAAAGGGCAACTGCTACGTTATGGCAGCTATGTTCTGTGAGATGGCTAAGCTTCTGGGATATGATGCACATCAGATATCAGGAACAGTACCGCTTGCAAAGGGCGGCTATGGTCCTCATTCTTGGGTAGAGGTAACTATCAACGGAACACTTTATGTATGTGACCCCGACTTCCAGAATGAAACAAAGAAAAACGGTTATATGATACAGTACCGCCAGTCAGGTACATGGATGTATCAGAAAATATCAGTTATGAGCTAAAAAAAGGAGATAATAAAGATGAGAAAAGTATTTGCGACCATCACTTTTGCCTGTGCACTTGCACTGGTAAGCTGCGGAAATGTAACACCTGCTGCTGAGGTGTCAACGCCTGCTACTACAGAGGCAACAACTACCGCACAGGTTTCTACAGAGCCTACAACTTCAACAGATATGATGAAGCTCATCGGCGACAGAGCCGCAGGCGACTCAGTCTATGTTCTTACTCTTGACAACAAGACAGGCAAGGACATAAAGAGCTTCACTGTAAAGGCTGATACAGAAGAGGAGTATCCCTCCAATATGATCGACGAGAAGGATCCCTATGTCAAGGACGAGAGACGTCTTCTCTACTACGTTCCAAACAAGGTAAGCGATGTTACCTACGGTGACAGCGATGAGATCGCAACTGTAGGCTATACAGTAAAGATCGAATTTACAGACAACAAGTCCGCAGAGCTTCACAGCTTCCCCTTCGGAGATCTGGACGAGGGAGAGATAAAGCTCGAAAAGGACATTGCATATCTTGAATATACATCAAAGGAAACAGGCAACAAGGTAAGCACTAAGGAAGCTGAGAAGGCTGCCGCAGAGCTTGCCGCAGAAAGCGCTACAGAGGCAGTATCCGAGGTAAACCCCGATGCTAACAACAACATCGACGCACAGTATATCGACGAGCCTGTTTATACTCAGCCTGCATATGATGAGCCTGTTTATACTCAGGCACCTTATGTAGAGCCCACAACAGTTTATGTTGCACCAACTGATGCACCTACTCAGGCTCAGGCAGAAGATCCCAACGGCGGCTGTATCGGCGACGGAGCTCTGACATGGTAAAGGACCGCGTGCTCTATCTGAGCCGCATAAAAGCTCTTGCTTGTATCGCCGTTGTAATACTGCATACATTCTATACAGCAAACAATTACTCGCCCAACGTGGGAGCCCAGAGCGTTATGCTATCGGTGAGAAATGCCATGATGTGGGCGGTGCCCTGTTTTGTAATGGCATCGGGAGCACTGCTCCTTGACAGAAAAAGGACACTGACTCCAAAGAAGCTGTTCGGCAAATACATTTTCCGCATGGTCATTGCTCTGGTGGTATTTTCAGTGCTGTTCTCGGTATTCGATACCTTCACCACTGCAAAACGCTCGGCAGGAGAGACCATAAAGGATACTCTCAGCGATATATTCCTCGGTACGGGCTGGCCGCATATGTGGTACCTGTACCTGATGATCGCCATTTACCTTATGCTTCCCATATACAAGATCATAAGCGCAAATGCCGAGCCAAAGGATCTGAAGTACCTTCTCGCTGTCTACTGCGTGGGACTTGCGGTGCTTCCCTTTATAGAGACCGTTTCAGGTAAAAAACTTCCTTTTTACATTTGTGTGTTCACTATATATCCGCTTTACCTGTTCCTCGGTCATGCTCTGCATACGGGAGCCGTAAGGCTGCCGAAAAATGCTTCGGGACTTATGTTCCTCATAAGCCTCGGCATCATCGCAATGCTTACGGTCTACAGCTGCAATGCAGTTTCGGAGTCACCCGAGACCGCAGGAAAGATAAACTCGCTTCTTTCGGTTTATTCCTTCCCCGTGTATATCGCAGCGGCAGTGGGTGCATACGGTTACTTCCGCAAGACAAAGAACAAGGCTGTGCCTGTTCTTGACACTCTGGCGGCAGAGCTTGACAGCTGCTCCTTCGGTATCTACCTTATACACATGGCAGTGCTGAAGTACATCTACGCAGTCCTCAAGTTCAATCCCTTTGAGCACGGCGGTACTATCGCAGTCATCGGCGTATGTATAGTTACACTGGCAGTATCCTATGTGATAACAAGACTGCTCAAGCTGGTGCCCTGTGTAAAGAAGATAATATGAAACAGAAGCTCCCTTCGGGGAGCTTTTCCGTTACACACTTATAATGAGGTGATTACATGAAAGAGATACCCGAAGAAGAATACCGCTCAAACACGGCAGAAGCGCAGAGTATAGCTTTCTGTACAGTCTATCCTTCGGCTGTTGCAGAGGGGATACAAAGCGGGCACATTTATAAAGGAAGCAGCTGCACTGTGTTCCGCTGCCACAACGGTTTCACATTTGTGAGCGGAGCTCCCGACGGTGAGGATACGGCGGAGCTTCACAGGCTCATAACAAACGAGGGCGCAAAGCTCCTTACCGACGACAGCTCACTCTGTGAAGCTCTTTCCGCTATGGGCGGAGTTGGATCGTTCCTGCGGGATAACTATAGTTTTCCACATAATACTGCACCTTACTCTGAACTCCCGAAGGGTTATGCACTTAAAAAAATTGACGAGAAAGTTTTCAACTGCCTCAAGGGCAGAGTAGTTCCGGCTGACTTCTGGGCTGACTATGAGCAGTTCAGCGCAAACGGCAGGGGAATGTGCGTGATGTACGGCGGTGAGCCTGTTTCCTGGGCGTTTACCGCAGCAGTCAGCAGCTCCGAAGCTGACATCGGCATAGAAACAGCCGAGGCTCATCGCCGCCGCGGACTTGCTCTTGCAGCAGCTGCGGCAGTCATGGGGGAAGTCCTGCCGCAAAGACGTCCCGTCTGGGGCTGTCATCAGTCCAACAAGGGCTCGGCACATACTGCGGAGAAGCTTGGCTTCGTAAAGGCAGCTTCATGTGTAATGATAAAAAAAGCGCAATGAACACCTGACTGCTCTGCCGCATATAATAACGGGAAAGGAGTGGTTCTGTGGAAACTGCCGAGATAACCGCACTGACCGTTGTATTCTTTATCGCTGCCGTGGAGGTATGCTGCTTTTTTGTTATTTCAAAGCTCCGCGGAAGAAGCTATCCGCTGTGTGTAGTCATGCCTGTTTTTGCAGAAGACAGCGAGCTGCCTCAGCGCCTTGACTACATAGGCTCCCTTGTGGAGGAGGGAAGCGTTCTTGCGGAAAATATCCTCCTCATCGACTACGGAGGAACTGCCGAGCAGATAGAGCTGTGCAGGGATTTCTGCACCTCTCACCATGCCGCTGAGATGATACTGCCCGAGGAAATTGAAAAGTCTATGAAAAAATATCTGCATTTTATAGTATAATCGGGAGTACAGTCTCCTGTTTGACCGCAAAGCTTTGCGGAATGAAACTTTTTCTCCGTGCCACTTGCTTTATCATGAATTATATAGTATAATATAAGTTGAATGTTTGTGTGCAGAGGTGAAAACGTTGGAGCATGAGGTCCTTCACATAGAGGGCACCGTTGAGAATGTCCTTTACAAGAACGAAAATAACGGATATATAGTGCTGGACCTTGATGCAGGCGGTGAGCTCATTACAGTTGTGGGAGAGCTTGGCGACATCGAGGAGGGCGAGGGCCTTATCCTTGAGGGAAGCTATATAAGCCACCCACGCTTCGGTACTCAGTTCAGTGCGGTCTACTGCGAGAGAAAGCTGCCTGAAACTGTAGTCAATATCGAGAAATATCTGGCTTCGGGAGCTGTCAAGGGCATAGGTCCGGGACTGGCGAAGAAGATAGTTGACGTTTTCGGTGACCGTACCCTTGATATAATGGAGAATGCTCCCTTTCGTCTTGCGGAGATAAAGGGAATATCTCCGAAAAAGTGCGAGGAGATAGCCGCTGAGGCTCAGAAGCTTTTCTGCCTTCGGAACCTTATGGCATTTCTGTCCCAGTATGAGGTGAAGTCCCGCTTCGCCATGAATACCTACAGGAAATTCGGCTCCGACGCCATGACACTGCTCAAGCTCAATCCCTATCTGCTCTGCGGTGACGCCATCGAGCTTGATTTCAGCAAGGCTGACACCATTGCTCATGATATGCACATTGCCAGAAATGACAGCAAGCGCATAATCGCGGGAGTGCAGTACATTCTCCGCGCAAACGGCGGAATAGGTCATACCTGTCTGCCGCTGGAGGTGCTGGCAAAGAAGACCCAGGATACCCTTGGAGTCTCCGAGAGCGATTTCTACAGCGCTTACAATGCCGCACTTGACGACAATGAGCTTTTTGAGTACATAAAGGGGGAGATAGAATTCGTCTACCTGCCCGACTACTTCTATGCAGAGAGCTTCATTGCTGACAGGATACACATTCTGAAGGATTTTTCTTCCCCTGAGGACTTCAATTACGATCTCCTCATAAATATCGAAGAGGAAGAGCACAACATCAAATACGAAAAACTCCAGCGGCAGGCGATAACCACCGCTGTTTCAAGGGGACTCATGGTGCTGACGGGCGGTCCCGGTACCGGTAAGACCACCACCCTTAATGCTATTATCTCCATATTCGAGAAAAAGGGCATGAAGGTTCTTCTGGCAGCTCCTACGGGCCGCGCGGCGAAGCGTATGTCCGACCTTGCAGGCTGCGAAGCCAAGACTATACACCGGCTTCTTGAGGTGGTCTACGATTCGGGAGACAGGCTTACTTTCGCCCATAACGAGAACAATCCTCTGGACTGCGACGTCCTCATAATCGACGAGATGTCAATGGTGGACGTAGTGCTGTTCGAGAAGCTCCTCCGTGCAGTGCGGCTGGGGTGCAGGCTCATAATGGTGGGGGACAGCGACCAGCTCCCCTCTGTTGGTGCGGGAAATCTGCTTGGTGACATCATCGACAGCGGCATAGTACCCGTAACAGAGCTGAAGGAGATATTCCGTCAGGCTCAGCAGAGCTGCATAGTCACCAACGCCCACAGGATAGTGGCAGGAGAATATCCCGACCTTACCCGTAAGGACAGCGATTTTTTCTTTTTCAAGCGCACCGACTACCAGCAGGCGCTTAAGCTCATAGTGGACCTTGCAAAGACAAGACTGCCAAAGGCGTACAACTACTCCCCAACAGAGGATATACAGGTGCTTACTCCTTCTCGAAAAGGCGTTACGGGCACTGTTGAGCTTAACAAGCTGCTGCAGGCGGAGCTTAATCCTCCTGCTAAAAACAGGCAGGAGAAAAAGGGCTATGTCTATACCTACCGTGAGGGCGACAAGGTCATGCAGACCCGCAACAACTACGATATAACCTGGTCCAAGGACGGTGAGCAGGGCGCAGGCATCTTCAACGGCGACATCGGACGCATAATCAGCATCGACAACAGAAGCTCCCTTGCGGTCATAGACTTTGACGGACGGAAGGCTACATATACCTTTGACCTGCTGTCACAGGTGGACCTTGCCTATGCGGTGACAGTCCACAAGAGCCAGGGCTGCGAATTTGAAGCGGTAATACTTCCTATTATGGGCGGCTTCGACAAGCTGTGCTACAGAAATCTGCTGTACACGGCTGTAACAAGAGCAAAAAAGCTCCTCATACTCATCGGCAGTGAGGAGAATATAAATAAAATGGTAGACAACAACAAGCGCACAAGGCGGTATACCTGCCTGCGCCATATGCTTGCGGGAGCGGCTAAACAGAAGAGCTCCTCTCCCTTTGAGCAGTAAGAAAGGAACGTTAAAATGGCAAATACTGATATAGGAATAGACCTCGGTACATCAAATATCGTAATGACCATGGGTAACAAGGGCGTTGTGCTCAGCGAGCCCTCGGTCATCGCTTACAACACAAGAACAGAGCGCGTGCTTGCAGTCGGCAAGGAAGCCTATGAGATGATAGGCAGAAATCCCGATTATATCGCTGTTAAGCGCCCTATCAGCGAGGGAGTCATCTCCGACGATGACCTTACCCACAGCATGATAAGGGAGTTCATACTCAAGGTAACAGGCAGACAGCTCATGAAGCCCCGTATAGTCATCTGCATTCCTTCTTTCATCACCGACATCGAGAGCCGTGCAGTTGTTGATGCTGCAAAGAGCGCAGGTTCACGGCAGGTCTACCTCATACAGGAGCCCATTGCCGCTATGATAGGCGCAGGCGTCAACATCACCAAGGCAAAGGGACACATGATAGTTGACATCGGCGGCGGTACCACAGATGTGGCTATCGTTTCCATGAACGGTGTAGTTACCTCTCATACAGTCAAGGTGGCAGGAAACTCCATTGACCGCTCCATCATCAAGTATATGCAGAACAAGTACAAGCTCCTCATCGGTGAGAGAACAGCCGAAAAGGTAAAGATAGAGCTCTGCAACCTCTATGACCCCAGCGAGGAGATGACATATCTGGTAAAGGGAAGAAGCCTGCTGAAGGGACTGCCCGCGCAGGTGCTTCTCAGCGAGACCGAGCTTTTTGAGGCTATCGAGGACGATACCTTTGCTATCATGGAGGCTATCCGCAAGGTACTGGAGGACGCTCCCCCCGAGCTTGTGGGAGACATTTATGACAACGGACTTCTCCTTACGGGCGGCGGTGCTCTCCTTGGCGGACTTACCCAGCTCATAAAGCGTACACTGGGAATAAGCTGCAATATCGCCAAGGACTCCATAAACTGTGTAGCCAAGGGCACAGGCATGGCATTCGGAAGAATGACTACGCTATTAGATGGTTTCGAGGCAGCTACAGTTTACAAGTACAGATAATACATATTTAAAGGGACGACACTTGCCGTCCCTTTTGCGTTATATTCACTTGTCACCGAAGCTTATGGTTTTTGTGGCTATTTCTTCGCGAAATCTTGTGTCATGTTCCACAAAAAGCATGGTGGGGGAGTACCTTTTCAGCAGCACCTCTATCTGCATACGGGAAAAAACGTCGATGTAGTTCAGTGGCTCGTCCCAGATATACAGGTGAGCAGGAGTGAGAAGACTGGCGGCGATGAGCAGTTTTTTCTTCTGCCCCTCGGAGAAGTCCTCCATGTTCTTGGTGAGCTGGCTCCTCTCTGTGCCCAGCTGACGCAGGATAGTACAGAGCATACTCAGCTCCAGTCCGCGCTCCTCGCAAAGGGAAGCAACACTTCCGCGGAGCCGGGAGGTGTCCTGGTCGATATAGGAAATGATAAGTCCCGAGGCAGTCTCGCAGGTGCCCTTCTCTGTAAAATGAACAGGTTCACGGGCATATCCCGAGTGACTGAGTACGGCTTTTATAAGTGTGGATTTTCCGCAGCCGTTGGTGCCGTGGAGGGCAACTCTCTCTCCCTGCTGTACAGAAAAGGTCAGGGGAGAGAAAACAGGCTTGTCGGAGCTGCTGTAGGTCACAGTAAAGTCGCGGAAATTGACAATGGTCTTTTTGTGGTGGACGAGAGGAGTCAGCTTCAGCTCTGCCACACGCTCTATGTCGCTGAGAAGCCCCTCCTGCCTGGCGATATTGCGGTCTATACGCTTTTCCATCTGCTTTACGCGGCTCTGCATTTTCTTGGTTTTGGCGCCGATATAGGAGCGGGTACTGATACAGCGGTCGTTTTCCTTGACAGGGTCGAAGCCTATTTTTGTTCGCTCGTTCCTGTCAGCCCACTCCGCCGTCTGACGTGCAGCCTGCCGCAGTTTTTTTATCTCCTTGCGGTGCTTTTCGTTCTCAGCCTCTGCGAAGCTGTCACGCCGCTGCTTGTTCTCCCACCAGACAGAGAAGTTTCCGTTCTGGACGTCTATGGACTTGCGGTTCAGCACCAGTACATGGTCGGTACAGGCGTCAAGCAGGTCGCGGTCGTGGGATACCAGTATAAAACCGCTCTTGCCGGTCAGATACTCCTTGACCTTCTCCCGGGAGCTCTCGTCCAGGTGGTTTGTGGGCTCGTCGATGAGTCTGAACTGCTCTCCGCAGGAAAACAGCAGCGCCAGCAGTATCTTTGTACGCTCTCCGTGGCTCAGTGTATTGAATGGACGGTAGAGTATTTCCGCAGTCTCGCCAAGCTGTGAAAGCTCGCATATCATGCGCCATTCCTCACAGTAAGGGGAGATCTCCGGCAGAAACTCAGAGGCAGGGCGCTGTGCCTGTTCAGTGCTGACGGCACAGGGGAAGGCACTGAATCCCACGGAAGCGGTGATAGTTCCGCTGTAGCTGTATCTGCCCATAAGAAGGCTTAGAAAGGTGGTCTTGCCCTTGCCGTTCCTGCCGATAAAGCCAAGCTTCCAGTCGGTATCTATGGAGAACGAGACATTTTCAAAGACGTTGTCGGAGCTGCCGTCATAACCGAATGTAAGGTCGTTTACAAGTATCTGTGACATATTTATTCCTCCTTTCGGTCCCACAAAAAAAACGGGGACCGTTTGCTGCCAAACAGTTCCCGTTACATTCCATGACCTCAGGGCGCACCGACAGAATGAGCCTGCAAAAGTGCGCGGATAAATATATAGCACAAAAAAGAGGTTATGAGAACATAATCCACTTTTGGCAACATGATAAGACAGTATGCCTGTAAAACCACACTGTCAGATTAATTATTCATGTGTTCAAAAGTGAATTATCTTTTCATCCTCACACCTCTTTCATTAATATCTGAGTGAATTATAGCATAGATTTACGGTATTGTCAAGGGGTGAGCTTCAAAGCTCTTGACTTTCCGTATTTTTTACTGTATAATGAATTTTATTATATTTACGGAGGGCAGAGATATGAGACCATCGGAATTTCTTGATATACTTCATATTGCGGAGAAGCTGAAGGACACGCCGCGGCACTGCACCACATCAAACAGGCGCAGGGAGAGCGTTGCGGAGCACAGCTGGCGGGTGTCGCTGATGGCTATGCTGCTTAAAAAAGAGTTCCCCGATGCGGATATGGACAGAGTGGTGAGAATGTGCCTTATCCACGATCTTGGGGAGTGCTTTACGGGGGATATTCCCACCTTTGTCAAGACCGATGCAGACCGTGAGAACGAGGACAGCCTTCTTGACCGCTGGGTTTCGTCTATGCCCGGTGAAGTGGGGAGCGAGCTTGAGGAGCTGTACGCAGAGATGAATGCTCAGCAGACTATCGAGGCGAAGATATTCAAGGCTCTTGACAAGCTGGAGGCACTGATACAGCACAATGAGTCGCCTTTAGATACCTGGTCGGAAAACGAGTATGAGCTGAACAAGACCTATGCCTTTGATACAGTTGCTTTTTCGGAATGGCTTACGGAGCTGAGAAAAGCAATACTTGCCGATACGCTGGAAAAAACCGAACTTGATACTAAATAAAAAGAAGCACGAAAGCGCATGGTACGCCTTCGTGCTTTGCTTTTGTTTATCCGTTTATGGAAGAATGACTGTGGATGTAGAACTCCTCCTGGCTTGGCTGCCAGCCCTTTTCCTTGGGCGGGAACAGCTTGTCGAACTCCTCGACTGCTTTCTCGTCATCGCAGGGGGCGTCAACGTCGCTCGGATAGTAGAACCACTTTCTGCCGTCAAGAGCGTCCTCCTTGAGCACCTTCACAAGAAGTGCGGCAGGGAAGAAGTCTCCCTCGAAGCACACATTGTACTTTTTGCAGCTCTTGTAGCCCCTTGCCACATAATTATCGGGATTGCCGAAATTGATAACCACATCATATCCCATTTCTGCGGCAATAGCAAAGGTATGCTCCAGCAGTGCCTTTCCCAGTCCCTTGCGCTGATATTCGGGAAGCACGCAGAGAGGACCCATTGTCAGGATGTCCTTCTCATTGCCCTGCTCGTCCCTGAGCTTCGCGCGGCAGTACATTACACAGCCTGCGATCTTTCCGTCTGTTTCGATGACATAGTCCAGCTCGGGAACAAAGTCCTTGTGCTCTCTCATGATGTGGATAAAGTAATGCTCAAAACAGCCGGGGATGCTGAGATTCCAGAAAGCCTCTCTTGCAAGGTTTTCAACTTCACGGTGGTCTTTTTCTGTTTCCTTACGGATGATATAGTCATTTTTATTCATTGTTTTTTTCCTCCTGAAAATGTTGACGGGACATACGGAGGCTTGTGTGAGATAGAATTCGCAAACCTCCGTTTACGCTGCTATCTCTGTTCTGTTATTATTTTTCAAACAACTTCTCCTTAAAATAAGATATGTGAAATACTTCGGAGTATTTCCGAGAATATTGTAACACATAGATCCTGAAAAGTCAAGAAAAAGGCTGTTTCAGAATATAAACAGAGAAGTTGAGGGATATATATAAATATTATGTGGATATATTGACTTTATATCAGAAGTATGATATACTAAATCTTGACATGACTGGAAAAACAGCGAAAATAAGGCATACAGCGTGTATAACAAAAAAGACTCACTAAGTGGCGGTCGGTCAAATAAATATGAAAAGAGGACGTTATGGATCAGAATCAAATCAATAACAGTCAGGGCTCTCCTGCACAGCAGCCTCATGGCAGCGGACAGCCTCAGCAGCCCGCAACTGCACCGATTCAGCAGACAGTGCAGAATGCACCATCTGACGCAGGTGCACAGCCTGCTCAGCCGCAGCAGAAAAAGAAAATCAAAAAGCCTCTTATCATCGCTATTGTGGCTGCACTTGTATGCTCAGGCACAGGAGGCTTTTTCCTCTATCGTCATTTCGCTGACGATGACTCAGGCAGCGGAAGGCGCAAGGGCAGCAAAAAGGACGACAACAGTCTTGAGGAGCTGATGGACCTCACCGACTATGACACCGATACTGAGGAGCAGACGACAGAGAACATCTACGATGACGGTCCCGAGGAGAGCGAGGCATCACAGCTCGGCATCAGCTATGACGAAAACGGAGACTTTCAGATGTTCAGCGGGACCTTTGATGAAAAGGTATCCGAAGATTACGAAGCCCTGGAGTTTATTGACAGCTATGCTGATCAGATAGGTATAGAAGACGCTTTTGACGAGCTGAGCTTTGTCAGCGAAACTACATTCGAGGACTGTACTTTCTACAAATTCCAGCAGGTATATGACGATGTCCCCGTATACGGAAATCAGCTTATCGTTTCTGTTGATAAGGACGGTATCGTTGATTCCGTCAGCGGAGGATATACACCTGTGGACATCAGTACCGATCCTTCCATAGATCAGGAAGAGGCTGAGAAGATCGCAAAGGAACATATCGGCGGCGAGGCTGAAATAATCAGCAGCGAGCTTACTATCCGTCCATATACTGACAGCGGCTCTGCAAAGCTGACCTATGACATCAGAGCTTTTGGAGAAACTGAATATTCAGAGCTTTTCATAGACGCTGACAGCGGAGATATCATTACCGAAAATGATCTTACTGACAAAGCTTTAGAAACGGTCAATGCCAATTTTGACGGAAGGATTTACAAGGTCGACCTTGAAGAAAGCTTGGGCGGTTTAGTTGCAGACTACAAGGTCATGGATTACAAACGCAATATCTCAGTATCCGATGCAAGCAACCATTCATATTTCGGGCCGGCTATTAAAGCCAAAATACGCTTTGATATCCTTAACGGAATACCGTATGATCCTGTGATGTGCGTCAAAAAGGATGAAGTTTTATCTGATGGAAGTATGATCATTTCAGCTGTGCCTAATACTTCTTCTATGAAAGAGCTTCTTGATGAAAAAGATCCCACAGAGAATAAGGAAGTGACCGAGATCGCTATCAAGGCACTCAGCACACTACAAAATGCCTATGACTACTATGATAACGTACTCGGCTGGAAGTCTATTGACGGCAAAGGTATGCCTTTGTGGATCTTTGCCGCAGTACACAACAGCGATCCCGAAGCCAAAGATTTTGATATGCTTAATCCGACAGAAGAATATTTTCCAAACTCTGCATTCATTGGCGGGACAAATACATTTTTGTTCGGCGGTATCAATAATAAGCCGGTCTCAGGCCCGGGTATAACCGGACACGAGTTCACTCACGGAGTTGTAGATAATACAGCGCACATAAGCGACGATCCTAAGCCAAAATCTATCAATGAGGGATACGCAGATGTAATGGGATCTATCATCTCAGGCGACTGGTTGTTCATAAAGAACGAGATGTCCTCAGATATACCGAATATTGAGTACCATATCAGAAATGCGATCGATCCGGTCAAGAATTTTAATCCGGATAAGGTAGGCGGAGAGTATTACCTTGAAGATCCGCATGATGAGCACGTAAATGCAACTATCGTATCCCATTCTGCTTATCTTATGTCTGAGAATGGCTTATCCAATGAAAAGATAGCCAAAATTTTCTTAAACTCACTTTTCAGGCTCTCATCTTATCCTGATTTTGAAGAAACTGCCCATGCGTTATTATATTCATCGGTGGAATTAGGTTATACCAGAGAAGAATCCAAGATGGTCGCAAAGGCTCTCAGATCAACAAGAATGCTTCCTCCTACAGGAAAACTTACACTGACTGTACATTGCGGCAGCCATCTTATTCCGGACGCAGTAGTGACAGTAAACGGAGAAGAAGTCGGCAGGACAGATGAAGACGGTAATATCGTTATCGATTACGATCCCGAGAATTTTGTCGGTACACTGATAAATGTCAAGGCTGATGGCTTCAGAGATCTTTCATTCATTGCTATGGCTATATTTGACGAAGAGATGACCGACTGTAATCTTGCAGTTGCCGATGACTTCGGCTCTGTTCACAGCAGCGATGCTCCTATCTCGGACGACTCCACAGGCGAGAAGGTAAAGGTCACCATAGTTCAGATGGCTGCGGACGGAACATCTGAGCATTCCAAGCAGAAGGCTCAGGAATACTACGTTCAGAAGGGCTCAAAAATATCCCTGAAGAAGCTTGTTGATGAGCTCAACAAGGCAATGAGCAAGCTGAAGGGTTCAAAGCTTGATGAGATAATGGATCTCAAGATCACTACGGACGGCAGCAAGATATACTTTGATACGGGATATGTTCCCGTGGAAATGTCCTATGTTATCTACGGGACTGATGAGGTATTCGATTTCAGCAAGCCTGTCACGGAGGACGTTGTCATCGAGCCAAAGGTCGGTATCGGGCTCTCAGGCTTCGGCTTTGGCGACGAAAGCTTCAATATGGACGATATGCAGGATCTTGCAGATACCCTGGACGGTATGTTCAACGGCGGAGGCAAGAATTAAAAGCTGCTAAAACAATAAAGCTCCCACTAAGCAAAGTGGGAGCTTATTTTTCTGTGTATTGATCAATTTGCAAGAACAATTATACCGATAATGAACATTGCTATGCCGAAAGCTGCAAGTACTCCGCCTATACAGGCAAGTATTACTGAAATAGTCTTTGATGGAGGAGCATCCCGTTCAACGAAGGCGTGCTTCGGAGCCTTCGGATCATAGAAAACATCAACGTTCCTGCCCGGGGGATACCTGTCCTCCACAGCTTTCTGTGCCGATGATATGCCTCCCTTTGTCTTTACCACCGAAGGAAGCTCACCGTCCGTTGTTATGTTTGAGGAGCTGCTGAGAAGTTGCCTGCCTGCAACTTCGGCGAAGACATCTGTTCTTCCCGCAAACTTGGGACCTGCCACCTTGTAGGTCTGACCGTTCACGGTATAGCTCACCAGAGGAACGCGAATATCGTTGCTGGTTATATTGGACATACGCTCAACAGTGCCGATGGTATGACCCGTGAAGTGGGTCCTTCTGTATTCGGGACGCTTGAAGCCGAACCATATGATTATGGCTATAGTCAGCGCTCCGAGAAGGATTATAAGTATTCCCGCAAGGATAAAGGCAAATGATAATGTACTGTACATACAGGTAACCTCCGTGTTTATCAGCGTTGATCTAATACTAAGTATAACACAAAAATAAGTATATTTCAATAGCAGCCGGAGAATGGTGATGTGATTATTTATTTGGTTGGACTATTGCTATTTTTTTGTATTTGTGCTATAATTATTTAGAAATTCTGAATTGTGACAGAAAGGATAATGTAATTATGAATATGAACTTCAAGTGCAAGCTCCCCATACCTGCTGAGGTAAAGAGTGAATACCCCGTTTCCGAGGAGCTTGGAAAGGTGATTGCAGAGAGAAATGAAAAGATCGCTGAGATCATCAGGGGAGACAATGACAGGCTCATGCTCATCATAGGCCCCTGTTCCGCAGATAATGAGGACAGCGTTATAGATTATATCTGCCGTCTCAGAGAGGTCCAGGAGAAGGTGAATGACAAGATCCTCATCGTTCCCCGTATCTACACGAACAAGCCCCGCACAACAGGAAAGGGCTACAAGGGAATGCTCCATCAGCCCGATCCCAGCCAGAAGCCTGATATGTATAAGGGCATAGTGGCTATCAGAAAAATGCACCTGAGAGCAATACAGGAGACAGGCTTTACCTGCGCAGATGAGATGCTCTATCCCGAGAATCACCGTTACGTCAATGACCTTTTGGGCTATGTTGCTGTAGGTGCCCGTTCCGTTGAGAACCAGCAGCACAGACTTACTGCCAGCGGACTCAATGTTCCCGTAGGTATGAAGAACCCTGTAAGCGGAAGCCTTCATGTGCTTATGAATTCCATCGAAGCTGCACAGTCGGGACATACCTTCCTCTACAGAGGCTGGGAGGTAGTTACCTCGGGCAATCCTCTTGCTCATGCTATCCTCAGAGGATATGAGAACCACCACAGCCAGAGTATGCCGAATTATCACTATGAGAACCTTCAGCTCCTCGACCAGTTCTATGAGGCAAAGGGCTTCAGCAATCCTGCCTGCATAATAGATACCAATCACTGTAATTCGGGCAAGCGTCCCTTTGAACAGCCCCGTATAGTCAAGGAGGTCCTCAGCAGCCGCAGATACGATGATAGGATCCGCAAGCTGGTCAAGGGCTTCATGATAGAGAGCTACATAGAGGACGGAAACCAGAAGGTGGACGAGCACGTTTACGGAAAGTCTATTACCGATCCCTGTCTGGGCTGGGTAAAGACCGAGCAGATGATAATGGATATTGCTGACAGATTATAATTTTTAAGCAATTATAGGCTAAAAAGAGCATTGCTGTACAGGCAGTGCTCTTTTTGTTTATCAATGTGATACTGCTCGGTTAAAGCCGATATTCTTAGTGTTTTACATAACAACTCATATTAAATGTATATTGTAACATATCATTGTTCATTTGTCGGGAAATTTTCGGTCATAAATAGCGAAAATGCTGAATATTTCGTTGTTTTCTATTGACGAAAACCGGAATACGTGCTATAATTACATGGTTTGTGCTTATAGATGCACGGACTGTTTTTGAGCATAATTTATAATCATTTATTCTTTGGGAGGTTACTGTTACATGGATCTGGTCACGCGCACTGATACTGTAGCGGGTTTCAATGGTAAAAACATTGGTGATCCTGCGAAAAAACGAAAAAGAGGGGAGGAGATCGGATGAGTAATGCATCAGAAAAGACAAATCCCAAAAAGATTTTTGTTGCAAACGGCGTTTTACACGGACACTTCACAGGAAGCGTTGAGGTAGTAAGAGAACTGACTGAATTAGGCTATGACGTTACCTGCTGTGTTACAGATGAGTTTGCAGACAGATTGAACGATATACCCGTTAAAAAAATAGTTTATTCATCAGATGTCAGTGAAGTCGCAAAAAAACTCCCACCGTATGCTCCGCCATTCGCTATCAACTCATTCCTGGTCGGAAAAGCCACCTACATGGTCATGGAGACCCTGTTAAAGGACGAAACAGACTATGATTACTATGTTTTCGACGCTTTCTTCGATATTGAGGAAATGAATAAGGTACTTAAGAGAGATCCTTCAAAATTCGTGATACTTCATACCTCTTTCATCATGACCGATGAAAACCAGTTCGATAATGCAAGACTGATAGGTCTGCTGTGGACAAGCCAGTATTACAACATCAATCTTCACGATTTCGTGGGTCTGATATTCACACCAAACGACTTTACAAAACTGGTGCTCACCTCGGAATACTTCCACCTCAGATCTGAAGATACCGATGATAAGACCTACTTCATGGGACCCCATATCGAACAGCGAGTAACGGACGAAAACTTTGACTTCAAGAAGGACGAAAACAAAAAGCTGCTGTTCATATCACTGGGAACTATATTCGGAAAGGATATTGAGTTCTATCATCACTGTATCGAAGCATTCAGGGATTCGGAAGAGTATCAGGTGGTGATGTCCGTCGGCAAGTTCGTTGATATTGAGCAGAACTTCAAGGATATCCCCGATAACTTCAGCATTTACAACTACGTTCCTCAGACACAGCTTTTACCGGATGTTGACGTTTTTATTACTCATGCAGGCTTCAATTCAACGTCGGAAGGTCTTGCAAGCGGCGCTGCACTTGTTTTGGTGCCCCAGGCAGTTGACCAGTTTGATGTTGCAAGAGTGATACGCAAGAGAAACGCAGGTCTGGCACTGAACAAAAATGAAATTAATATAACCCCTGACGTAATAAAGGACGCAGTCAACGAAGCATATAACAGAAGAGACGAATTCAGAACAGGCACAGAAAAGATCCTGGAATCATTTAAGGAAGCAAGAAAAAACAGAACAGATATATACAAAAAAGTGTTTGCCTGAACGACCCCATACAGAACCTGAGTTAAATTATCAAGTATAGAAAAAGCATTTATTATTCCGGCATAAGACCATTTAAAGAAATTCATACACAAAAAACACCTATCCTACAATTAAACAGCGAAAATAATCGGTAATATCCTTTCGGGATACATACTGTTGACTAATGGTTCAATACCATATATATATAAGCATCACACTACAATAAAAAATCAAACGGCGGGACCGTGCAGCTGATCGGAATTACAGCTGTACGGTTTTTATTTATATACACAGCTTTCCCGGCGGAAATCGTACTTTTATTCACAGAGGGATAGAAAAAGTTCAGAAAAATAATAATACTCCTCTTAAATTAAATAGAAAAATTAAAAATTAGTATTGACAAACATAATTCAAAATGATATTATATATAACGGCGGCTTTATGAGAGAAATGGACCGCTATTTTTCAGTACTATATGTTAGATAAAGCTAATAAAGGAGCATTCTTATGTTCATTGAAATCAAGAAACTTAATAAGAGCTACGGTGAGGGCGATAACAAGATAAAAGTCATCAACAATGTGTCTCTTGATATAGAGAAGGGGACTATCTGCATGATAATCGGTGCATCGGGCTCAGGAAAATCTACTTTCCTTAACCTGATCGGTGCAATGGATGTTGCCGACAGCGGCAGTATAGTTATTGACGGTAAGGATATTACAAAGCTCAAAGCAGCTAAGCTTACGGATTACCGCAGGGAGTATCTGGGGTATATCTTCCAGTTCTATAACCTTATCCCTGACCTGACAGTGCTGGAAAACATCGAGACTACGCAGTATCTTGGCAAGGATAATATGGATATAGACGAGCTTATCAGGCTTCTCGGTCTTGAGGAGCATAAAAACAAGTTTCCCTCCCAGCTTTCGGGCGGTCAGCAGCAGCGCTGCGCTATTGGACGTGCTCTTGTAAAGAAGCCTTCCATTCTTCTATGCGATGAGCCCACAGGTGCGCTGGATTCCAAGACCTCCCAGGACATTCTGGAGCTTCTTGAGGAGGTGAATGAGAAATTCGGCACCACTATTATAATGGTAACTCATAATAATGATATAACATGTATGGCAGATCATATCGTGGTTTTCAGTGACGGAAAGATCGTCCGCAGCAGCAAAAACAAGAATAAACGCTCTATCAAAGGAATGAGAAACAGTGCTTTATAAAAGATATAAACGTGATATAAGACATAATTTCGGTATGTATCTTGCCATATTTATTATACTTGCCATCGGTCTCGGAACAGTTTTCGGGGGCAATGCAGGCGATGACAGCATGATACAGACAGTTGAGCAGTTTTTCGATGATGCTTCTCTCTGCGACGGCAGTGCCGCGGTGCTCTATCCGTTAAGCGAGGATTATATAGAGAAAAGCAGTGACAGGTTCCTCGTTGAAGAAGCCTTTTATACCGATATGGAAGCCTCTGTGGGTACTCTCAGGGTATTCGGAAGCAGAAAGACCATCAACACCCCATATGTCGAAAACGGAAGGCTTCCCGAAGGAGATAATGAGATATTCCTCGAAAAGCATTATGCGGAGCTGAACGGATATACCTGCGGCAGCAGTATAATAGCAGGCGAAAAGAAATATACGGTCAGCGGTACAGGCTGTCTTCCCGATTATGTGTATGTGCTGAAGCGTATAAACGATATGTCTTCACATACAGCCTCGTTCAGTACGGCTATAGTAAGTGAAGACGCATTCAGTGAGATAAAGGAAGAATTTCCCGAAAAGATAATAGCAAATTATTTTTTCATTCTGAAAAACAATGAGACCTCCGAAAGCGTAAAGGAATTCTTTTCAAGTGCAGAAAACAATATCTGCACTGAATTTATCAACTCCGATACCAATCCCCGAATAACTACCTATAAGGAGGACTGCTACATCGTCAAGCGTGCCACATTTATCTTTGCGGTAATACTGATGATAGTCATTTCCTATGTGATGTGCGTGTTCCTTCAGAACAGGATAGAGCGGGAGCGTAAATACATCGGTACTCTGAGTGCCCTGGGTTACAGAAAAAGAGAGCTGATCTTCCACTATCTCGGACTTCCGCTGATAATATCCGAGGCAGGCGGTATCGGCTCACTTATAGCAGGCTATTTCATCTTCTCGAAAATGCTTACAAAGGACAGCACGGACCTGTATTCAATGCCTGATTTCAAGGTGTCTATGCCCTTGTATATCATACTCTTTGCGATTATAGTTCCGCCGCTGATAATGCTTGTCATAGGCACATTCATGCTCACAAGAAAGATAGCTTCAACACCTAATGAGATAATAAAGCCGAAGCACAGGGCTCTCGGCACAAAACTAAAGCTCAGCGGTCTGTCTTATATCACACGCTACCGCACAAGGCAGTTTTTCAAGGAGCTCACGGGAAATGTGGTAATGATATTCGGTGTGTTCATATCAACAGTGCTGCTTATCCTCGGCTATTCCATATACAGCTCCATAAAAAAGTATCAGTCCGACATCGACGGTACTGTGAAGTATAAATATATGTACTACGTAACGGGCAATGATCAGGTCCCTGAGGGAGCTGAAAAGGCAGAGATACATAACCTTAAATACAAGGGGAGTATTTCCGACCTTGATATAACCCTTTTCGGTATCAGTGAGAACAGCCGTTTTTTCACCGCCGATACTGCGGAACGGGGAGCTGATAATGATGTTTATACCGTTTCCGTTTCCGATTCATTTGCAGAGAAATGCGGGATACATGAAAATGATGTGTTTACTGTCACCGACACATCGGGAATAGATGAGTATACTCTGAAAGCTGGGGAGATAGTGCCCTATTCGGTGGGACTCAGTGTATTCATAAATATAAATGACGCCGCTCTTATGATAAACGGTGAGCGGGACCATTACAATACCCTGCTGACAGAAAATGAGATAGACAAGGATTCTGTCAATATCCTTGCTGCCTATACCTCTGAGGAGTATACGGAGGCTGCCGACAGTATGCTTGAGTCGCTGATGCTCATAATAATAGCACTGCTCGGCTCGGCAGCTATCATATTCGTCACGGTGCTGTTCCTGATGCTTAAATTTATGACCGATAAGGCGAAGAACAATATCTCTCTCCTGAAAATACTGGGTTATCACGCAAATGAAGTTAATAAAATATACCTGGGCGGCGAGACATACATCATCATTATCGCCATACTGCTCTCACTTCCGCTGGGAACTCTTGTCATAAAAGCACTTTTCCCGTATCTGACTGCGGGCTACAGTGTCAGACTTGATCCCGGTATAACCCTTTCGGGTTATGCGATACTGGCAGTATTCATGTTTGCCGCTTATGCAGTGTTATATATTTACCTTCGCTTCAGACTGGCTGGAATATCCTTCACAGAGATACTGAAGGAACGCGAATAAGGAGAGAAAAATGGATAAACAGAAAAAGGTAAAACTTGTTTGTCTGCCCTATGCAGGTGGCTCGGCTATGATGTACAAGGCGTGGATCGACCGTTTTGCGGATACGGCAGAAATAGTTCAGCTGGAATTGCCCGGAAGGGGGCTTCGATTCCGTGATCCTCCTGCGGAGTCAATGGAGGCTCTCACAGACGATCTCCGCGACAAGCTGAAAAAAGCCGTGGGCGATGATGATTATATACTTCTCGGCTTCTGCTTCGGAGCTATCGTTGCCTATGCGCTTTATCAGAAGCTGACCGCCGAAAAATCTGTACACAGTCCCTCGGGAATGATAATAATCTCATCTCTCCCGCCGGGACTTCATTCAGATGCGGAGAAGCTTTTTGAAATGTCGAATTTTACAGTGGTAAAGGCTCTTCTCGGTATCTTTTCCTTCAATCCGTTCAAGGCAAGCAAAAAAGAGATGGGTATCATAAAGACAATGCTTGAGATAGTCAATCCCGATGTGGCGGAGGAGCTCAGAAAAATGAACCTTTTCCAGCTTATACTGGCGTTCATGTTCCCCTGGTATAAAAAGAGCAGAGACTGTCAGAACGTGCTGCGCATAATGCGTCAGGACGGAAGGCTCATGTACGGATATAACGGCGAGGAAAACAGTGTGCCGGTTGCGGTGCCTGTGCTTGCGGTTCACGGTGCAAAGGATAACGTGGTCACTAAGGACGCAGTTCTGAAATGGAAGGACTTTTGCAGCGGCAGCTTCGATTTTGAAGAAGTAAGCGGCGGACATCTTATGCTTTTTGATGATGACGAGCATTTCTGGGATATACTCATGGGTGCTGTGAATTCAATGAAGCAATAAATAACGAAAGGAACTGATAAAAATGCTTTTTGCAACAAAGACATGGACGAAAGAGACTATACGTAATGAGGCTGAGAAGATAATCAGATCTATTATGAAGTCCTATGAAAAAGAGGAGATAGGCGACGATACCGAAGCCTTTTTTGAGCAGCTGGACTCTCTCAGGATAATCGAGCTTGTAGTCCTCACCGAGAAGAAGTTCAGGATACAGTTTTCACAGGAGCAGCTTGAATCCCTGAGCGGTCAGAATATGGAGGCTTTTATTTCCGCCATAGAGAGCTCTCTGTTATAAGGGGTGAGAAGGTTGTTTGAAAAAAGACTGCTCCTGCCCCATCAGTATTACTATCCTCACATGACCTTTTTCGGGGATCGTTCCACACAGGAAAAGGAAGAGGACTTTCTCAGTGCCATGAATGGTATTGAGCAAAACAGAAAAGCAACTATATACATACACGTTCCGTTCTGTAACTCAAAGTGTGCATTCTGCGGCTTCGACAAGGAATATGATCTTGATGAGATGGAGGCTTATGTTGACAAGCTGTGCAGTGAGATAGACTATTATTCGGCGATATTAAGAGAAAAATATCTCATACAGAGCGTACACTTCGGCGGCGGTACCCCTGCACTGCTCCCCGCTGAGCTTCTTCAGCGGATACTTGACAGGATAAAGAGTTCCTTCAACATTGACGAAAACACTGCAATAGATATGGAGGGCTCCGCAACTACGCTCTATCGTGATGACATTATCCGTTTTATAACCGATAATAAGCTGACAAGAGTGAGCTTCGGCGTTCAGAGCTTCGATGAGGGGGTACGCAGAGAACTTACAATGAAAGCTACTCTCGATGAGCTGTTGTACACTATAAAAATACTCCATGAAAACAATATCATCATGTACGGTGATATTCTTTACGGCTATCCCGAGTTTTTCCCCGGAAAAATGCTCGATATACTAAAAAGTGATATAAAGACCGCCATTGAGCTGGAGCTTGACGGTGTTGAGCTTGGACAGATGTATCCCTATAAAAATGCACTGGAGCGTATCGTCAGGGAGAGAGGTCTTGCACTGCCTGCTGACAGCGAGATCATAACGATGATAAAATATGCTACGGAAAGTCTCCTTTCGGCGGGTTACTCTCAGAGCACCTATTCAGGCTTTACAAAGCAGGGAAAGATAATTCTTGAGACCTCTTATTACGGCGGCATAGAAAAAATGCCGGATTGTATAGCTTTCGGTTCCGGAGCCTTCGGAAATATTGCAGGCTATAAATACCGCAATGCTTCCTACAGCGTCTATATGTCACAGCCTACTCCCTGCTATGGACAGCTCAAGGCACTTTCTTCTGAGCAGATCGGGAATATGCAGATAGTCGGTTTCCCGAAGGTGCTTGTGCTCGATAAGTCACTGCTTGAAGCTTCCTCCGTAAAAGCAAGGTTTGCGGACAAGTTTGCCCGTCTCATAGAGGAAGGATATGTGAGCGAAACAGATAAGCTTTACAGACTTACTGAAAAAGGCAGCTACTATATAGATAATATCTACTGGTACCTCCTCGAAGAAGAGGAAAAGGAGATCATCAGCAAGGAATTGACAATATTTATATCAGAAAGGCAGTAATATCAAATGAAAATTTTCATAGGCACAAGAGAAGTTCCCGGATCAGAGACCGAAAAGCATATAAAGGAGCTGAGCAGGCGGATTTCGGAATTAGGGATCCGTGAGGGAGATCCTGTGATCTGCAAAGCTGATTCACAGTACGGTATCATCATCGAATGGCTCAGCTGTCAGGAAACAGGAGCTGTTCCGCTGTTTATCGCACCTGATTTTCCCGAGGACACCTGTAGATTTACAGAGCTCTCAGATGTAAGGCTCTGTGTCTACATAAAGAACAACATGAAGATCAGTATCAGTGAGGTGAACGGAAAGGGACCTCACCTGGCTCTTACAAAGGGCTCCGTCATTCATATGACCTCGGCAACCAGCGGAAAACCCAAATTCATACTGAGAACAAGGGAAATGCTGGATCTTGAGCTTGAGAGATATATCAGACGCCTTCAGCTTACGGAGCAGGACGTCATAATGTCGATAGCTCCGTTTTTCCACGCATACGCATTTTTGTGCCCTATGCTTTGCAGTATTTATACCGGAGCGACACTTGTTCAGCCGGCTCTCATGCTGCCGAGGAATATAGTTCAGCTTGCAGAAGAAATGAAGGTCACCTGTATGTACGGAGTACCATATTTCCTTGATCGCATGGCGGACGTAGATGAGCAGTTTGGCTTTTCCGACAAGATAAGGTATATAGTTTCTTCGGGTGAGAAGCTGACAAAGGAAACGGCAGATAAGTTCGCAGCAAGATTCGGAATACCGCTGAGACAGCAGTTCGGCTGTACCGAAATAGGAACAGTTACTTTTTCGGAGGCAGATGAGCCATATGAGAGCCAGGGGGCTCCTATAGACGGAGTTGAGATCGTCATTGATGATGACGGCAGACTGAATATCAATACTCACGGCACTATGGGCTTCTACATAAATGAAAATGTTGCACCGATAGCAGGAAACGACGGCTTCTTCTATTCCAACGATATGGGTCATTTTGACGAAAAGGGAAGACTTTTCATAGACGGAAGAGCAGATGATGTCATAATCCGTGCAGGCGAAAAGATCAATCTCAGGGAGATAGGCGCCATTATCGAGCGTATGCCCGATGTCAGAGGAGCTTCACTGAAGGTGGGCAATGATGTTCTCAAGGAGATAATCTGCTACTATAAGGCTGATAAAGATATTCCTGCCGATGAATTCAAAAGGTACTGCCGCAGCTATCTGTCAGATTACCAGATACCCAATTACTACATAAGGACCGAAGAGGAAGTGGGACAGAAGGAAAACTGGAAGCACAGCAAAAAGTAGCTTTTATTTTTTGAATATCAGTTAGACTATAATAACAAAAAGGATATGATAAATCATGGAAAAATCAAAAACAAGATCAATTGCCGGCTTAGCCTGCGCGGTGCTGATAGTTGTTTTCAGCATTTTATTCACTCCCTCCGGTATTGATACGGGACTGTGGCGCTGTATAATGCTTATATGTGCATTTATGGTTGGACTTGTGACCAACGCATTACCCATGGCTCTGCTCTCGCTTATAGGTATTGGCGTAATGCCTTTGCTTGGCATAACCGAGTCCTTTGCGACCTCATTCGGCGGCTTTTCAAGCCAGGCGGTATATTTCGTAATGATGTCATTCGGTCTTGCCGCTGTTCTGACCGATACAACTATCTGCAAGCGCATACTGAAGCGTACCTTCGGTAAACTTGGCAAAAATATCGAGGGACTTATTCTCGCCATAATGATATGCGCCGCACTTACCTCTGCGTTTATCTCTGATGTGCCTACCTGTGTAATGTATATGTCATTCGGAGAGCTGCTTCTGAATGTTTACAGCGATGAAAAAGACCGCGCAGCAACAGGCAGAAGCGTTATGATCGGTGTTTCTGTGGCAAGTATGATAGGAGGTATCTCCACACCCGTGGGAAGTACGGTAAACATACTGGCTTCGAGCATACTTGAAAAGGAAACAGGTATGCACATAGGCTTTGTTCAGTGGATGATAGTCTGCGTACCTGTTGTAGCCATAATGATCCCCCTGAGCTGGAAGCTTATAGTTAAGCTGTTCAAGCCTGTACCCATCAGCGATAAGGACAGAAATGAGTTCATCTCATCATTCTCATCAAAGAGCAAGCTTGATATGAAGGAAAAGAAAGCGATAGTCATATTCCTGATAATGCTGGTATTATGGTTCGCTTCTTCCTGGGTAACCGATATAAACACCATGCACGTAATGTTTTTAGGCGTTTGTGTAATGGCACTTCCGTTTATCGGCGTTATCTCAATGGATAAGATCATGAAGAGCATAAAATTCGATATACTTCTTCTTATCGGAGCTATAATCACCATGTGCAATGCACTTATGGCTCACGGTCTCAGTGATTTTATAACCTCACATCTCAATATTGAGAATATGAATCCTGTGCTTTTCATAGCGATCGCAGTGATATGTATATATCTGCTGATACTTATCGTTCCCATAGCACCTTCGCTGACAAATGTTGTTACACCTATAATAATCATTCTTGCAGGCAGCGTAGGTATCTCACCTGCACTGATGATACCTGTTTGCAGTATAGCTATCGGCTGCGGTTATCTGCTTCCTATGGACTCGGTGTTCCTGATAACATACAGCAAAAAGTATTACAGCATAAAGGACTATGTGAAGATCTCGTCAGTGATAATGGCGGCGGCATTTGTACTCTGCCCCACACTGGCATACGGATTGCTGAAGCTTCTGAATATATGACATCAGGTCTGTGATAAGAAAGGGAAATGCGCTGCATTTCCCTCTTTTCATATATAGTGCAGAAAGAGAGCACATAACTGAAAAAATATTAAACATATACAGGTTCGGAATTTGTCGAATAATGATAGAAAATATTGACAAATGTATGCTGATAATATATAATATTAATATATTTGATAAACTGCCAATGGAGGTGACAGAATGTTTGCAGCTCATATTTCAGGGGATAAAGAACGTCAGCAGTCCGTTCGGGAGCATTGCAGGAATACCGCTGAGATATGCGGTAACCACTGTTCATTGTTCGGCTGTGAAAATATCGGAATAATAGCAGGCTTGCTCCATGATGCAGGCAAGCTTTGTACTGATTTTGACAGCTATATAAGAGGTGTGTCCGAATTCAGGCGCGGTGAGATAGACCACAGTTATGCAGGCGCAAGGTATATCTCAGAAAAGGCAGATAAGTCCAATGCTGCTGTTGTTCGGCTCATCGCAAGGGTTATAATATCACATCACGGTATTCACGACTGGGTGGACGATAATTGCAGGGACTATTTCAGGGCACGTATCTCAAATGACAGAAATTACGATCAGATTAAGGCGAATATTCCGTTGATAGTAAGTGAGAATGAGCTGGATGAGCTGCTGAAAAAAGCTGATGATGAGTATAAAGCTGTATGTCTCACTATAAAAGAGATCTCAAAAAACAGAACTGAGATCGCATTTTATCTCGGGATGCTTGAACGTCTTGTTGAGTCTGCTCTTATAGATGCTGACAGGACTGATACAGCCTCTTTTATGGATAATACCGACCATTGCGAGCATTCTCCGGGAATCGGTGCATGGCTTTCCATGAAAGATGCAATGGAGCGGAAGCTGAAGGGCTTTGCCGATAAAACAGATGTAATATCCCTTCAGAGAAAAAGCATATCTGACAGATGTGCTGCGTTTTCGGTAAACGATGTAAGGATATGCAGACTCATAGTTCCTACAGGCGGCGGAAAAACGCTTTCATCTCTGCGGTTTGCCATTGAATACTGTATCAGGCACGATATGGAAAAGATAGTATACACAGCGCCGTTCATGTCCATACTTGAGCAGAACAGTGCCGAGATAAGAAGTATCGCAGGTGAAGATAATTTTATAGAGCATCATTCAAATGTACTTGCGGAAAAAGCAGATGATAGCGAGGAACTGTCCGATTATGAGCTGCATACCGAGCGATGGGACAAGCCTGTGATCGCTACGACCATGGTCCAGCTGCTTAATACTCTGTTTTCAGCGAAAACCTCATCTGTACGCCGTTTTCACAGGCTTTCCCGTTCTGTTATCATTATTGATGAAGTTCAGTCGGTACCGCTGAAATGTGTGAATATGTTTGACCTTGCAGTAAATTTTCTGGCTTATATCTGCGGTGCGGCAGTTGTACTGTGTACAGCGACCCAGCCTGTGACCGATGATGTGAAGCATCCGATGCTCATTGATAAAAATGAGAGCATGACCGGAGATCACAGCGAGGATTTCAGGGTGTTCAGGCGAACCGAGATAGTACCTGTGATAGATGCCTACGGTTATTCTTTTGACGAAGCTGCAGATTTTTGTATCGATAAATTTGATTCATCGGGCAATCTTCTTCTTATCGTTAATACAAAATCATCTGCATTGAAAATGTATGGACTTATTAGGACTAAATGCAGTAAGGATACGGAAGTCGTGCATCTCAGCACGAATATGTGCCCTCAGCACCGCCGGGAGAGGATCAATCATATACGTTCATTGCTGGATAACGGAAAACCTGTGATATGTGTAACCACACAGCTTATAGAAGCAGGAGTCGATATATCCTTTAAGTGTGTTGTACGTTCACTTGCGGGACTTGACAGTGCTGTCCAGGCTGCGGGACGCTGTAACAGACACGGAGAAAACAGTGAAATATGCCATGTTTATCTCATAAAGCTTAAAGAAGAAAAACTCGGAAATCTTAGAGAGCTTTCAACAGCAAGGAAGGTAACTCAGCAGATCATCGGTAATACGAAATATGCGGATATTTCGTCCCCTGATGCGGTATCGGACTATTTCCGCAAGCTCTATATTACCGAAAAGGATATGCTTTCATATTCCGTTCCCGATAATGAGACGCTCCTGAATTACCTGTCTCTGAACAAAAACAGATATGAAATGCTGCCCGATCCCAAAACGTGCAGTTCCTTTGAATCACAGGCTTTCAAAACAGCAGGAAGTCTTTTCAGGGTCATTGATGAGAATACAAAGGACGTTATAGTGCCTTATAATGAAGAGGCTGAGAATATCATCAGAAAGCTTGAGGATCCCTATGAAGATATTTCGCTCCTTCTGCGAAAGGCGCAGAAATACACGGTCAGTGTTTACAGCGGGAATGAGCGGAAGCTCTATGAAGCTCATGCCCTGCGGGATCTTTCCTGCGGAGCTGTTGTGCTTGAAAAATCAAATTATAGCTATGAAATAGGAGTTAATACCGAGGGAGCAGAAAAGGAATTACTTATATTCTGAAAGGAGGAGGAAAATGTCGGATAAGATCTACAGAAACACAGTGGAATTTGCTGTCCGCGGACGTTATGCACTGTTCTCGGACATCCTCACAAGGGCAGGAGGTGAGAAGTCAAGCTACCCGATCCCGACCTATGAGGCGCTTAAAGGTATCCTTCACAGCATATACTGGAAGCCTACAATAGTCTGGTATATAGACAGTGTAAGGATAATGAATCCTATATGCACAGCCAGAAAGGGGATACGTCCGATCAAATACGGCGGAGGTAACGACCTGGCATATTACACTTATCTTGAAGATGTGTACTATCAGGTCAGAGCGCATTTTGAATGGAATCTTAATCGTCCCGAGCTTGAAAAAGACCGTAACGAGCATAAGCATCATAATATTGCAAGGAGAATGATCGAGCGCGGCGGACGACGTGATATTTTTCTCGGCACAAGAGAGTGTCAGAGCTATGTCGAACCCTGTGTTTTCGGCGAAAGTACAGGTGCTTATGATAATTGCGGGATCATACCATATGGTCTCATGTATCATGGTATAACATATGCGGATGAGGCTGTAAATGATGAGGACAAGGGCATGATGACAGTTCGTCTGTGGAGACCTGAAATGAATAACGGGGTGATCGATTTCATTCGTCCTGAGGAGTGTACCGTAAAGCGGCATATCCGCAAAATGCCCGTCAAGCCTTTTGGCAGGGAGCTTGAAAACTTTGTCGGACTTGATGAATTTGCCGGAGGTGATCAATATGAGCTGGACTGACGAATTGTACAAGATCTACGAGTACAACAGTGACCGTGAATTTGATGAAAATGAGCCGGTTATGCTTCCTGTGGCACATTCGACGGCAAATGCACAGATAGAGCTTTCAATTTCTATAGACGGTGATTTCATGGGTGCCGAGGCAGTGGATAAGTCAGACGCTGTTACCGTGATACCTGCTACAGAGAACTCAGCAACTCGAAGCAGCGGAATATCCCCCATGCCGTTTGCTGATAAGCTTGTTTATATCGCAGGTGATTACAGCAGCTATGCAGACGGAAAAAAGACTGATAATTCGGCATACTTCACCGCTTATATGGAACAGCTCAGACAATGGCTTGCAAGTGAATACAGTCATCCCTTCGTAAAGGCGCTGTATTCATATCTTGATAAGAAATGTCTTGTCTCGGACCTCATAAAAGCCGGTGTTCTGAAATTAGATGAAGCAACAGGAAAGCTCGGGACGAAAGAGAAAATATCAGGTATTTCTCAGGAGGACAGCTTTGTACGCATTGTGATCTTTACCGATGATAAGCTTGTCCAGACATGGAAAGACCGATCGCTTCAGGAAAGCTTTATCAGCTTCAACAGCGGTCTTATGGGAGAAAAACAGCTTTGCTACGCTACAGGCGAATATATGCCGTCTACTTATAAACATCCTTCAAAAATAAGGAACAGCGGTGATAAAGCAAAGATTATTTCTTCAAATGATGAGAGCGGATTTACCTACAGAGGACGATTTGAGAATAAGGAACAGGCGGTTTCGGTAGGCTATGAGTATTCTCAGAAAATACATAATGCACTGCGCTGGCTAAGAGAAAAGCAGGGAATGAACCTTGATTCTATGACCGTAATAGTCTGGGCAAGTGCCATGCAGGAGATAGTAAAATGTACCGACAGCTTCTATGATACATTTTTTGGATCGTCTGATGAAAGCGATGATAATATCCCCTCCACCAAGCCGATGTATACTGATATGCTCAGGAAAATGATATTCAGCACAAGGGATAAGCTCAGACCCGATACCAGGGTAATGATAATGGGTCTTGATGCTGCCACTCCGGGACGTATCAATATTTCGATGTATTCTGAGCTGGAAAGCTCGCGGTATCTGGAGAATATTGAGAAATGGCATTCTGAGACTGCATGGCTGAGATTTAACAGTAAAGCCAAAAAAAGAATGATCGATTCATTCAGCGTTTATGATATTATTCGATATGCTTTCGGAACGGAGCAGGGGGCATTTGTGGACTGTGATAAAAAGCTTATGCGTGATAATGTCCTCAGATTGCTTGGCTGTATAACCAACGGTGCAAAACTGCCTCAGGATATTGTTGATGGGCTGTATCAGAAAGCGTCAGCACCGCTTGCATATGATAAAATGAGTAATCACCGCAGTGTTCTTGAAACAGCCTGCGGTATGATAAGAAAGTACAACAACGATCATGAAAAAGGAGATGTTTCAATGTCTTACGATCCCAATATCACCGACAGAAGCTATCTTTTCGGCTGCCTGCTGGCTGTTGCTGACAAGGCTGAAAGCGATACCTATGAAAAGGACGAAAAGCGCGTGACAAATGCAAGACGCTTCTGGAGCGCATTTTCGTCAAGACCTTATCAGACCTGGCAGATAATAGAGGAAAGGCTTGAACCATATCTCGAAAAAGAGAAATGGATAATGACAAAATATACAAAGCATATAAACGCAATAATGGAGAAGTTTTCACCTGCGGATTTTGCTGATAACAGCAGGCTTTCACCGATGTACCTGATAGGCTTCCACCATTATAACGCATTGCTGTGGAATAAAAACGATGAGAATACTGAGGAGGAAAAATAAATGGGAGTTTTACAGAATAAAATAGATTTTACATTGCTTATTACCGCCAAAAATGCAAATCCTAACGGTGACCCGCTCAACGGAAACCGTCCCCGTGAGAATTACGACGGTCTCGGAGAGATCTCCGATGTCTGCATAAAGAGGAAGATACGCAACCGTTTGCAGGATATGGGCGAGAAGATCTTTGTCCAGTCCGATGACAGATGCGATGACGGATTTGACAGCCTCCGCGCAAGGGCAGAAGGCAATGAAGCTATAAAGGCTATAAGCAAGGGCAAGAATACTGACAGGGAGGAGTATGCCAAAACCGCCTGTGCGGAGTGGATAGACGTCCGCAGCTTCGGTCAGGTGTTCGCGTTCAAGGGTGACGCTGTCTCGGTAGGTGTAAGAGGTCCTGTTTCCATACAGCAGGCAGTCAGCGTTTCACCTGTGGATATTGTCAGTATGCAGATCACAAAGAGCGTAAACAGCGAAGGCGGTAAAGAAGGAAAAGCCTCTGATACTATGGGACTGAAGCATCGCGTTGAGTTCGGACTTTATGTTGTCAACGGAAGTATCAACTGCCAGCTGGCAGAAAAAACAGGCTTTACCGATGAAGATGCCGAAAAGATCAAGCAGGCTCTGCTGACGCTTTTTGAGAATGACACTTCTTCTGCCCGTCCTGACGGAAGTATGGAGGTATGCCGTCTTTACTGGTGGAAGCATGAGAGTAAAACACCGAGGTATTCTTCTGCAAAGGTCCACAGACAGGTCGAGGTGAAGCTTAAGAAAGGTGTGAGCCGCCCGAATTCTTTCAGCGACTATGATGTGAAGCTGAATGAGCTGGAAGGCCTTGACTGTGAGAAATATGAAGATCTGATATAATGTTCAGCGAGGATGAATATCTCATGCTTTCGGGAGTTCAGCATTTTGCATTCTGCCGAAGACAATGGGCTCTGATACATATTGAACAGCAGTGGGAGGAAAACAGCAGGACCGTTGACGGGAACATCATGCATGAAAGGGTACATGATGAGAGTATCCACGAAAAGCGGGGAGATCTTACCGTTACACGGGCAATGGCTGTTTCCTCAGCAAGGCTGGGAATTTCAGGCGAATGTGATGCTGTTGAACTGAAAAGAGCTGAGAAAGGGATAGAATTATACGGGCTTGAAGGGAAATACACAGTTACTCCCGTTGAATACAAAAGGGGAGCGCCAAAAGAAGACGACTGTGATGTGGTGCAGCTCACGGCTCAGGCGTTATGTCTTGAGGATATGCTTTGCTGCGATATACCCTTCGGGTACCTGTATTACGGCGAGATAAGGCGAAGGGTAAAGGTCGTGTTCGATGAGGAGCTGCGAAGGCGTACGGAAGATATGATCGCCGAAATGCACGATCTGTATAAAAAACAATACACTCCGAAGGTAAAACGAAGAAAAGCCTGTAACGCCTGTTCTTTGAAAAATATCTGCCTTCCTGTTATCTGCGGGAATAAAAAAGCCTCGGACTATGTGGATAAAATGCTGAGTTCGGAGGAAGAGCCATGAAAAAGCTTTTGAATACAGTTTATGTGAACACTCCTGACAGGTACCTTTCTCTTGACGGCGAAAACATAGTCATAAGTCAGGATGGTACAGAGATAGGCAGAGTTCCCCTTCATAATATCGAGCGTGTCATGACTTTTGGTCATGGGGGCGCAAGTCCTGCTCTGATGGGAAAGTGTGCAAGGAATGGCATAGATCTTGTTTTTATGAGCCGAAGCGGACATTTCATCGCCCGTGTTGAGGGAGAAGTCAGAGGCAATGTCCTGCTTCGCCGTCAGCAGTACAGGTTCGCCGATAATGAGGAAAGATCGCTTGATATAGCTAAAAATATCATTTCAGCCAAGCTTTTCAACAGCCGCTGGGTCATAGAAAGAATGATACGCGATCACGGTGCAAGGATAGATACGGAGCTTTTCGGTCAGAGATCAAGATTCCTTCAGAACTCTGTCAGTCAGGCAAGAAACTGCACTGATATGGAAAGCCTTCGCGGGATAGAGGGCGAGGCAGCTTCAGTTTATTTTTCGGTGTTCAATGATATGATACTCCAGCAAAAGGACGATTTCAGTTTTAAGGTGAGAAATAAGCGTCCTCCGCTGGATAATGTCAATGCTCTGCTTTCATTTGCTTATTCTCTGGCATCGGGTATGTGTGCAAGCGCACTTGAAAGTGCAGGACTTGACCCGTATGTCGGATTTATGCACACCGACCGTCCCGGCAGACGTTCCCTTGCACTTGATCTTGTTGAGGAGTTCCGCTCAGTACTGTGTGACAGGTTTGTGCTGACCCTTATCAATAAAAGACTTGTCAGCAGCGGCGATTTTATGAAGAGGGAAGACGGTGCTGTCCTGCTCACGGAAGAGGGGCGGAAAAGCTTTTTCAGTGCCTGGCAGAAACGTTTGAATGAAGAACTGAAACACCCGTTTATTGAAGAAAAGGTGGAATGGGGAATGCTCCCTTATGTACAGGCAATGCTGCTCGCGCGGTATATCAGAGGTGACCTTGACTGTTATCCGCCGTTTATGTGGAAGTGATATTATGCTTGTACTTGTGACATATGATGTAAACACACAGGACAGAGAAGGCAGAAAACGCCTGCGCAGAGTTGCAAAACAATGCACCAATTACGGTGTAAGAGTACAGAATTCGGTTTTTGAATGTGTAGTCGATGCAGCGCAGCTAAAACTGCTGAAAAAGGCTCTTGTTGATGAGATAGACGATAAAAAGGACAGTCTGAGGATCTATAACCTTGGAAATCGCACAAAGTCTAATGTCGAACACATCGGAGCCAGGGAAGCGTTGAATGTCGAGGGTGACCTTATATTTTAGTGCGAACCCTGAGTAAACATTAAAATCATAAGAGATCCGCACCTTTTTTTCGCCTGTGCGTGAGCTGAAAATGCTCTTTTTTCAGTTTGAGAGCGTTATTAATTCAAACTGTATTGTCAGAATTGTATATTTGGTCGGATATGTCT
>NZ_KK211346.1:201753-783253 GCF_000621785.1 Ruminococcus flavefaciens ND2009
GGTCTCCCTCCGCACGGAGGGAGTGGATTGAAATGGAGTTGTTATATTAACCCATGTGGAAGTATCCCAGTCTCCCTCCGCAAGGAGGGAGTGGTTTGGAATCACAACTACTATAAACGCCCGCAGGAAGAAAGCTAACTACCGAACATGGAACACAGGGCAGTCCCACATCATCGGCAAACTTCTGCACAAGTACGGATTAGCCTATACCGGGAGCTCCCCGGGTGAAAACAGGTCAAATATGAGGATAATAAGTGTAATGCGGCTGTTGCTATTTTCAGGAACTTATGTTATAATTATATAAATATTTTATGATGCGGAGGGCATATAAATGGAATTCAAGGAAGTTGTAAAAAATCGTTATTCATGCAAAAAGTACAGCAGCAGACAGGTAGAAGCAGAAAAGCTTGCTGCTATCCTTGAAGCGGGACGTCTTGCGCCTACAGCAAAAAATCTCCAGGAGCAGCATATATACGTGGTCCAGTCCCCGGAGATACTCGGGAAGATAGATGAGCTGACTCCGTGCCGCTATGGTGCGCC
The DNA here is from genome assembly GCF_000621785.1 of Ruminococcus flavefaciens ND2009. Classification (GTDB taxonomy): domain Bacteria; phylum Bacillota; class Clostridia; order Oscillospirales; family Ruminococcaceae; genus Ruminococcus; species Ruminococcus flavefaciens_C. Next base: position 202,294 of record NZ_KK211346.1, read on the forward strand.
GACTGTACTGGTCGTTGCGTTCGATAAGGACAACGTTTTTACATATCCCGGAGATAAGCGGGATTCCGGCGCAGAGGACGCCGCGATAGTTGCCACACATCTTATGCTTGCAGCTTCAAACGAAGGTGTGGACAGCTGCTGGCTGAATTTCTTTGACCCTGACAAGGCGGCAGAAGTTCTCGGGCTTCCTGAGAATGAGGAGGTACTTATGCTGCTTGACCTTGGCTATGCTGCTGAGGGAGTAGGTCCGCTGCCAAATCATGACAGCAGAAAGCCACTTTCCGAAACAGTTACCTATCTGTGATAAATGGAGTATTATTATGAAGAAGCTTAATATTAAAAACGGACCGCAGAATGTGTCCGCTGTCATACAGGGCTGTATGAGAATGCCCGAGCATAGCAGGGAGGATGCTGCAAAGGTAATAAGAGCGGCTTATGATGCAGGCGTCAATTTCTTTGACCATGCAACTTGTTACGGCTATGGTGAAGCGGAGGTCCGCTTTGCCGAGGCTTTTCCGCTGACAGGCATAAAGCGTGAGGACATCTTTATACAGAGCAAGTGCGGAATATGTCCCGAGCGCGGAGAATTTGACTGGACCAGGGAGAATATCCTTTCAAGTGTTGACGCTATCCTTGGAAGATTAAAGACGGACTATCTTGACACTCTGCTGCTTCACCGTCCCGATCTCCTGTTTGAGCCCGAAGAGGTGGCAGAAGCCTTTGATACCCTGGAAAAATCGGGAAAGGTGCGCTGGTTCGGCGTCAGCAATACTATGCCCATGCAGACTGAGCTGCTGAAAAGGTACGTAAAACAGCCTCTTGTCATTAATCAGCTTCAGCTTTCACTGGAGCAGTCCCAGCTCATAGATCAGGGGCTGTATATGAATAACAAGACCACAGATATGTCCGTGAGCCGTGACGGAAGTGCGCTGGATTACTGCCGTCTTAACGATATTACTATACAGGCTTGGTCGCCGCTTCAGAAAGGAATGTTCGGCGGTACCTTCATTGATGATCCCGAGTATCCCGAGCTGAACAAGGTACTCGGAGAGCTTGCAGAGCGTGAGGGTGTGACAAAGGCAGCTGTAGCAGTTGCGTGGATACTCCGCCATCCTGCTAAAATGCAGGTGATAATCGGCACTATGGATCCCGCGCATATCAGGGAGACCTGCCAGGCGTCAGATGTGGAGCTGTCCCATAATGACTGGTACAGGCTGTACCTTTCATCGGGAAAATTCCTGCCGTAAATGTTTTTTGTACGCGCACGGAGCCGTTTTTTATGAATATCGAAAAAGCCTGTGGAAGATCATCTGCCGCAGGCTTTATTTAGGGTATAGGTAGAGAGTCTGGTTACTCGCTTTGCTTATCCGTTAGCTGATAGCAATGTACGGAATCGTTTCATTGCTTCGGCTGTGTTTTCCCTGCTGTTGAAGGCGGTAAGGCGGAACCAGTTATCACCGTTTTTGCCGAAACCTGCGCCCGGAGTTCCGACAACACCTGCCTTTTCAAGCAGAAAATCGAAGAAATCCCAGCTGTTCATTCCGAATGGGCATTCAAACCATATGTAGGGGGAGTTGATGCCGCCTGTATAGCGGATTTTCAGCTCCTCCATAGTATTTGAGATGATACGCGCATTTTCCATATACGAATCGGTCATTGCTCTTGCTTCTGCCATTCCCTGGTCTGAAAACACAGCTTCTGCGGCACGCTGTATCACGTAGGGCACACCGTTGAATTTTGTACACTGGCGGCGGTTCCACATCTTGTTGAGAATCATCTCTCTGCCGTCTGCGGACTTCGCGGTTATCGCCTTGGGAACAATGGTATATCCGCAGCGCGTTCCTGTAAAGCCTGCTGTTTTGGAAAGTGAGCAGAACTCCACAGCGCAGCTTTCTGCACCCGCTATTTCATAAATGGAATGGGGAAGGCTTTCGTCCGAAACAAAGCTCTCATAGGCTGAATCAAAGAGGATAACTGCATCATTTTCAAGGGCGTAATCCACCCATTTGCGGAGCTGTGTCCTGTTATAGCAGGCTCCCGTAGGATTGTTGGGAGAGCATATATAGATGAGATCAGCGTGAACGCTTCTGTCGGGCATGGGAAGGAAGTCATTCTCGGCAGTTCCGTTGATGTATATGATATTCCTGCCGTTCATGGTATTTGTATCCACATAGACAGGATAAACCGGGTCGGGGATCAGGACAGTGTTGTCCTTGCTGAAAAGATCGGTGATATTTCCCGTGTCGGACTTAGCACCGTCGGAGACGAATATCTCGTCAGCATCAAGCTCAACACCGAATGCTTTATAATGCTTCTGTATAGCCGTTCTCAGGAAGTCGTAACCCTGCTCGGGACCGTAGCCGCGGAAGGTCTCAGCCTGTCCCATTTCCTCAGCGGCTGAGCGCATAGCCTCCACAACTGTCTTTCCGAGAGGCAGCGTAACATCGCCTATGCCAAGTCGGATAACAGATCTTTCGGGGTGTTGTTCCTTAAATGCGCTGACTCTTTTTGCGACTTCGCTGAAAAGATAGCTCTCTTTCAGTTCAAGAAAATTCTCGTTAAACTTTGCCATAGCTTCCTCCGTTATATTTCGCCGTCGAATACAAATTCTGCTGGACCTGTCATGTATATGTGTCCGTCCTCTGCATTCCATTCTATAGTCAGCTGACCGCCAAGGAGATCAACTGTTACAGGCTCCCGCGGACATATGCCGTTAAGACAGGCTGCCGCTACTGTTGCACAGGTGCCTGTTCCGCAGGCAAGAGTTTCGCCTGCACCCCGCTCCCAGACTCTCATTTTCAGGTGAGTGGGAGATAATATCTCAGCAAACTCAATGTTTGACCTGTGGGGAAAATGCTCGTCAACTTCAAATACATTTCCGAAACGCTCTACATCGAAGCTGCTGACTGCTTCGTCAATGAATGTTACTGCGTGAGGATTTCCCATTGATACGCAGGTAAATGTGAAGTTCCGGTCAAAAGCCGAGAGCTTCAGGTCTGTGACGGGAGAGCGGTCCGCGAAAACCGGTATATCAGCGGCTTTGGTTATGGGAGCTCCCATATCCACGGTCATAGTCCGCGCTATGTCGTTATTATCTGTGTTTATAGTTATATACTTTATTCCTGCGAGAGTTTCAACTGACAGCTCACGCTTATGTATGATGTCGCGGTCATAGACGTACTTTGCAACGCATCGAATGGCATTTCCGCACATCTCCGACTCACTTCCGTCGGAATTGAACATTCGCATTTGGCAGTCAGCATTATCGCCGGGCATTATCAGCACCAGCCCGTCAGAGCCTATGCCGAAGTGTCTGTCACTGACGGCTTTGGCAAGCTGCTGAGGAGAGGTAACGCTCTCCTCAAAGCAGTTGACATAGATATAGTCATTGCCGCAGCCCTGCATTTTGGTGAATTTCATTGTCTCACACTCCGAAAAGCAGCTTGTCATAGGTGGGGAAGGGATAGTAGTCCTCGGCAGTCATAGTTTCAGCCCTGTCAGCTGCGCTGCGGAGCTTATCCATTGCAGGGAGCATGGTGTCGCGGACGAATTCGGAAGCCTTGATTATTTCAGCTATGCCCTTGAATTCAGCGATGGCAGCTTCGAGCTCAATTGTGGCAGCGTCCATTTCGTCGATAAGCTCGGAGAGCTCGGTAACAAGTCTTGTTTCATACTTGCAGGCAGACTTGGAAATGCTCTTTTTTACAGCGACCGCACTTGCTGTATCGGCTGCAAATTTAGCAACAGCAGGGATTATCTCCTTGCGGGCCATATCAACCATTGTTACAGCTTCAATGTTGACAGTCTTTACGTAGTTTTCAAGCATAATATCACGGCGAGAGAATATCTCGGCTTCGGTGAAGATACCGTGGGAAGTGAGCATCTCAACGTTCTTCTTGTCGCAGATATGAGGCATTGCATCAGCAGTAGTCCTGAGATTCATAAGTCCGCGCTTCTCGGCTTCTTTTATCCAGGCGTCATCGTAGCCGTTGCCGTTGAAGATTATACGCTTGTGATCCTTTATAGTCTTGCGGATAAGGTCGTGGAGTGACTTGTTGAAGTCCTTAGCCTTTTCCAGCTTGTCAGCGAACTGCCTCAGCACCTCGGCAACTGCCGCATTGAGGTGTATGTTTGCGCAGGAGATACTGTTTGAGGAGCCCAGCATACGGAACTCAAACTTGTTGCCTGTGAATGCAAAGGGTGAGGTTCGGTTGCGGTCTGTGGTGTCCTTGCTGAACTGAGGGAGAACATCAACGCCCAGCTTCATTTTCTCCTTTGCAGTTCCGCCGTAGGGCTTATCCTTTTCGATAGCATCGAGAACTGCTGTGAGCTCATCGCCCAGGAATATGGATATAACTGCCGGGGGAGCTTCGTTTGCACCAAGACGGTGATCGTTGCCTGCGGTAGCTACAGAAAGTCTCAGCAGATCCTGATAGTCGTCAACAGCCTTTATAACAGCTGCAAGGAACAGCAGGAACTGTGCGTTTTCGGCAGGTGTTTCACCGGGTGAGAGCAGGTTCTCGCCCTGGTCCGTGGAAATGGACCAGTTGTTGTGCTTGCCCGAGCCGTTTACGCCTGCAAAGGGCTTTTCGTGGAGCAAACAAACAAGGTTGTGGCGGAGAGCTACCTTCTGCATTACCTCCATAGTCAGCTGGTTGTGGTCGGCAGCTATATTTGTTGTATCATAGATGGGAGCAAGTTCATGCTGTGCGGGAGCTACCTCATTGTGCTTGGTCTTGGCAAGGATGCCCAGCTTCCACAGCTCACGGTCCAGGTCAGCCATATACTCGGCAACTCTGGGCTTGATCGAGCCGAAATAGTGGTCGTCCATTTCCTGGCCCTTCGGCGGCATTGCTCCGAAAAGTGTTCTTCCTGTCATGATGAGGTCCTTGCGCTTTTTCCACATCTCACGGTCTACAAGGAAGTATTCCTGCTCGGGACCTACTGAGGTCTTGACGCTTTTTACCTTGGTGTTGCCAAAGAGCTTCAGGATACGCAGAGCCTGCTTGTTGATAGCCTCCATTGAGCGGAGCAGGGGCACCTTCTTGTCCAGAGCCTCGCCTGTATAGGAGCAGAAGGCGGTAGGTATATAGAGAGTTCCGTCCTTGACAAAGGCGTATGAGGTAGGGTCCCAGGCTGTGTAGCCTCTTGCCTCAAATGTGGCACGAAGTCCGCCGGAGGGGAAGGAAGAAGCGTCGGGCTCGCCCTTTACAAGCTCCTTGCCAGAGAACTCCATGATGACTCTGCCGTCGGGAGCAGGGGAGATGAAGCTGTCGTGCTTTTCGGCAGTAACGCCTGTCATGGGCTGGAACCAGTGGGTGTAGTGTGTAGCACCCAGCTCGATAGCCCAGTCCTTCATAGCAGCTGCCACTGCATTCGCCACGGAGATGTCAAGCGGTGCCCCTCTGTCGATAGTTCTCTTTAATGACTTGTAGACCTTCTCTGAAAGAGTTGCCTTCATTATTCTTTCGTCAAATACCATTGAGCCGAAATATTCTGTTATCTTTTCCATAATTATTCTCCTTTACTATCAAGCGATGCTTTTATAAAATCCGCAAAAAGCCTGTGGGGCTTATTGGGACGTGATTTGAATTCGGGGTGGAACTGCACTCCCACGAACCAGGGGTGGTCAGGCAATTCAACTATTTCAACGAGTTTTTCATCAGGTGAAAGACCGGCGATGTGAAGTCCGTTATCTGTAAGTACCTTGCGGTATGCGTTGTTGAACTCATAGCGGTGACGATGACGCTCATAGATCAGTTCATCACCGTAGACGCTGCGGCATTTCGAGCTCTCGGAGAGCTTGCAGGGATAAAGTCCCAGACGCATGGTGCCGCCCTTCTGGTTGATATTCCTCTGCTCGTCCATGATGTCGATAACGGGGTAGGGAGTCTCGCCGAACTCAGCTGAATTTGCATTTTCAAGTCCGCAGACATTTCTGGAGTATTCGATAACGGACATCTGCATACCGAGACAGATACCGAAAAACGGCACTCTGTGCTCGCGGGCATAGCGTATTGACTCTATCATTCCCTCAACGCCCCTGTGACCGAAGCCGCCGGGAACAATGATACCGTCGCAGTCCGCAAAGACCTCGGCTGCGTTGTCGGCGGTGACTTCCTCGGAGTCTATCCACTTTATATCAACAGCTGCGTCATTGACAATACCGCCGTGACGGAGCGCCTCAGCTACGGAGAGATAGGCATCATGGAGCTCCACATACTTTCCCACAAGTCCGATAGTTACATTTTTGTGTGCATTCTCAGCGCGGCGTACCATTTCCGTCCATTCTGTCAGGTCGGGAGCGCTGTCCGTAAGTCCAAGATGACGGCATACCGAATGTGCCAGTCCTTCATTTTCCAGCCACAGGGGCACCTCATACAGCGATGGTGCTGTAAGGTTCTGGATAACATCCTCCTTGCGGATATTGCAGAACAGTGCGATCTTCTCAGCCATATCGTCGGGGATCCGCTTTTCTGTGCGGCAGACTATAATATCGGGCTGGATACCTATGGAGAGAAGTTCCTTTGTGGAGTGCTGGGTGGGTTTGGATTTCAGCTCCTCTGAGCCTGCGATATAGGGCACCAGAGTAACGTGGATATAGCAGACATTCTCGCGTCCCTGCTCGGTACCCACCTGCCTGATGGCTTCGAGAAAGGGAGTGGACTCTATATCGCCTACAGTTCCGCCTATTTCCGTGATGACAACATCAGCATTTGCTTCCTTTGCGGCACTGTATACCCTGTCCTTTATCTCATTGGTGATGTGCGGTATGACCTGTACGGTGCCGCCGAGATAATCGCCGCGGCGCTCTTTTGTGATGACATTCCAGTAGATCTTTCCCGTTGTTACGTTGGAGTGCACCGACAGATTTTCGTCCACGAAGCGCTCGTAGTGTCCCAGGTCCAGGTCGGTCTCCGCACCGTCATCGGTGACGAACACCTCACCGTGCTGGAAGGGGGACATAGTACCCGGGTCTACATTGATATAGGGGTCGAATTTCTGTATCGTCACCTTATACCCGCGCTGTTTTAGAAGTCTTCCCAGTGAAGCCGTTGTGATACCCTTGCCCAGACCGGAAACGACTCCGCCTGTTACAAAAATGAACTTTGACATTATCCTTGCTCCTTGAAATACATTTATGATAAAGGCTATCTGCGGATAGTGGGAGATTTTTCAGATATTGATATTTTATTATCCGCAGATGCCCTTGTCAGCTTATGAACGCTCCCATTCCTCGGAATCATGGAGCGCGTTGTAGCCCTCCTCGCCTGTTCTTATCTTGATGACGTTCTCGATGTCGTAAATGAACATCTTGCCGTCGCCGTAGTTGCCTGTATAGAGAGCTGCCTTTGCGGCGCTTACGACCTTATCAACGGGAACCGCACATACTGCGATCTCTGCCTTTACTTTGGGGAGCAGATTCATCTCAACTGTAGTTCCGCGGTAGTAGTTCCTCTGTCCGTTCTGCATACCGCAGCCCATAACGTTGGTGACTGTGATACCCTTTACGTCAATGGCTTCCATAGCCTCGATGAACTGCTGGAGCTTCTGCTGTTTGAATACAACAACGATGTTTGTCATCTTGGGTCTGCCGTCGGGAGCAGGTGCAGAGTAGTTCTCCACCTTGACTGCCTCGTCAACAGGTACTTTAACAACGCTCTTTGCATCGTCTTTAGTGTAGCCCTTCATGGAGATGTCACCCATAGCAGGTGCAAAGTCTGCGTAAGAGGAGATGAGTCCGTGCTCTGTGATGTCCAGACCGAGGATCTCCTCCTGCTCTGATGCGCGGAGACCGATGGTCTTCTTTATAATGAGGAACGTAACTGTTATGGTAACAGCTGCCCATGCTGCTACGGAAGCAAATCCCAGGAGCTGCAATCCGAGCTGCTCAAAGCCGCCGCCGTAGAAAAGTCCCTCTGACTTTATTCCGCCGCTCTCAATCTGTATAGCATATCCGGGAGCTGATGATGTTGCGAAAAGTCCGACTGCGATAGTGCCCCAGATACCGTTCATCATGTGTACTGCAACTGCGCCCACGGGATCGTCGATGTGGAGCTTATAGTCGAGGAGCCATACTCCGAAGCATACCAGAAATCCTGATACAACACCTACTGCGATAGAGCCGAAGCAGTCCATAACATCGCAGCCTGCTGTAATGCCTACAAGTCCTGCCAGTGAAGCGTTGAGACACATTGAAACATCGGGCTTACCGTACTTTATCCATGTGAAGATCATGCAGGTAACCGTTGCCACTGCAGGGGCTACCGTAGTTGTAAGGAAAATGGAGTCAAGCTGTCCTACGCTTGATGCAGCCGCAGGGTTGAAGCCGTACCATCCGAACCAGAGGATGAATACGCCCAGCGCGCCGATAGTAAGGTTATGACCGGGAATAGCGTTTACCTTGACCTCGCCCTTCTTGTTCTTCTGGAACTTGCCGATACGTGCGCCGACGATCTTTGCGCCGATGAGAGCGCATATACCGCCTACCATATGTATCGCACATGAGCCCGAGAGATCGTGGAAGCCCATCTGTGCAAGCCAGCCGCCTCCCCAGATCCAGTGTGCCTCTACAGGATATATCAGAGCGCTGATAATTCCCGAGTATATGCAGTAGGAAAGGAATTTTGTTCTCTCAGCCATTGCTCCTGAAACTATTGTGGAAGTTGTGGCACAGAATACAAGGTTGAATACGAACTGATCCCATTCAAAATTGCTGTAGCTTGTAAATATGTCAAATCCGGGCTGTCCGATGAGACCTGCTGCGTCCTCACCGAACATGAGTCCGAAGCCGATGAGTATGAACATTACTGTACCGATACAGAAGTCCATAAGATTTTTCATGATTATATTGCCTGCATTCTTTGCGCGGGTGAAGCCTGTCTCTACCATTGCGAAGCCTGCCTGCATAAAGAATACGAGAGCTACCGCTATCATAAACCATACGCCGAATACTGTTTTATCTGTATGATCAGTCAATTCCTGAATGATCGCCTGTGCGTCCATAATAATTCCTCCTATGATCGTATTACAGCAAAAAATATCAAAGGGGTGCAGAAGTCCTGAGACTTCATACACCCCTTTGTGTATGGAATTAGCGCTATAAACCAAAAAAGAGAGCTACGGATACCTTATCCGCAGCTCCCTTGCTGTTTACAATGCCATTATAGCCCTTTGGCGCGGATTTGTCAAGAGCTTTTTTGAAATTTGACGTATCGTACATTTTTGCTTCCGAGTTAGAAGAAAGTAACTGTAAAAAATCAACGAAACTGAAAAAATACATTTATTCGCTATTGACATTTGCGCTTTGACGTGCTAATATAAATGCAGGAACAAAGACGTTTGAGCAGACTATCTGTCTGCCCGGACGTCTTTTTTTATTACATCAGTGCAGATCAATGGCGCTCTGCACCTGAAAGGCAAGTGAAAGATATGGATTTATTCAGAAAAGAAGCTCCATATGAGCAGCAGGGACTTTACGACCCCAGATTTGAACACGATAACTGCGGTATAGGCGCAGTTGTCAATATTAAGGGAGAGCAGTCCAGATATGTTGTTGACAGTGCTCTTACAATAGTTGAAAAGCTTGAGCACCGTGCAGGCAAGGACGCAGAGGGCAAGACAGGCGACGGTGTCGGTATACTTGTGCAGATGCCCTACAGCTTCTTTATAAGTGAGACTGCGAAGCTTGGATATGACATCGGCGGCAAGGGCGATTTCGGCGTGGGAATGTTCTTCTTCCCTCAGAGCGAGATGAAGCGCAGACAGGCTATGAAGCTTTTCGAGCTTATCGTGAATAAAAATGGCATGGAGCTCATCTGCTGGCGTGATGTGCCTGTATCAGCAGGTATCCTCGGACAGAAGGCGCTTGAAAGTATGCCTTATATAATGCAGGCTTTCGTTAAGCGTCCGCAGGAATGTCCGCAGGGACTTGACTTCGACCGCAGACTCTTTATTGTAATGCGTGAGTTTGAGCAATCCGATGACAATACATATGTATGCTCACTTTCCAGCCGTACTATCGTGTATAAGGGAATGTTCCTCGTTGACGAGCTGAGAAGATTTTACACAGACCTTCAGAGCGATGACTTCACATCTGCTATCGCTATGGTACACTCCCGTTTTTCCACAAACACCAATCCAAGCTGGCAGAAGGCTCATCCCAACCGTTTCATAGTTCATAACGGTGAGATAAATACTATCACAGGCAACGCAGATAAGATGCTTGCCCGCGAGGAGAGTATGTCTTGTGAGGCACTGAAAAATGATATGTACAAGATACTCCCTGCAATAAACGTTAACGGCTCCGACTCCGCAAGGCTTGACAATGCTCTGGAATTCATGGTTATGTCGGGAATGCCCCTTCCTCTTGCAGTAATGATAACTATTCCCGAGCCATGGAAGAATGACAAGACCATTTCACGTTCAAAATACGATCTTTACCAGTATTACGCGACTATGATGGAGCCCTGGGACGGACCTGCTTCTATAATATTCTCTGACGGCGAGGTAATGGGAGCTGTTCTGGACAGAAACGGTCTCCGTCCGTCACGCTACTGCGTCACAAGCGACGGATATCTCATACTCTCATCGGAGACAGGCTGTATCGACATTCCTGCCGATAAGGTAGTCAGGAAAGACCGCCTACGTCCGGGAAAAATGCTTCTTGCCGACACAAAGCAGGGACGCATCATCGAGGACGATGAGATAAAGTCAGCATATGCCCTCCGTCAGCCCTACGGCGAGTGGCTGGACGCAAACCTTGTCCGTCTTCATGACCTGCATATCCCCAACAAGGGAGTGCAGACCTATTCGGGCGCAGAGCTTGCAAGGCTTCAGAAGGCATTCGGCTACTCTTATGAGGATATACGTACATCTATCCTGCCCATGGCTGAAAAAGGCGCAGAGCCCATTGCTTCTATGGGAAGCGATATACCCCTGCCGCCTCTGGACAAACAGTCCCCGAGCCTTTTCAACTATTTCCGCCAGCTCTTTGCGCAGGTAACAAATCCGCCCTTTGACGCTATCCGCGAGGAGATAGTCACCGATACCAGCGTCTACATCGGCAAGGACGGTAACCTCCTTGAGGAGCGTCCCGAGAACTGCCACGTTCTCAAGATCGAGAACCCCATTCTCACCGAGACTGATATGCTGAAAATAAAGGCTCTCAGCTCAGAGGGACTGAAAAGTGCTGTCATCCCCATAACCTATTACATAGGAACTCCTCTTGAAAAGGCGATAGAAAGGCTTTTCATCGAGGCAGACAAGGCTTACCGCGACGGTGCGACCATACTCATTCTCTCTGACCGCGGCGTGGACGAGTTCCACTGTCCTATTCCGTCTCTGCTTGCAGTTTCCGCACTCCAGCAGCATCTCGTTTCTACAAAAAAGCGCACGGCTGTGGCGATGATACTGGAGTCCGCAGAGCCCAGAGAGGTCCACCATTTTGCTGCACTTCTCGGTTATGGAGCCTGTGCGGTGAACCCATATCTGGCTCATGAAACTATCCGCTCCCTCATAGATGAGGGTACTCTCGACAAGGACTTCTACGCCGCTGAGGACGACTATAATTCGGCTATACTCCACGGTATTGTGAAAATAGCTTCAAAAATGGGCATATCCACTATACAGTCCTATCAGGGCAGCAAGCTCTTTGAAGCCGTTGGCGTTTCAAAGGAGCTCATTGACAAGTATTTTTCGGGAACTGTCAGCCGTATCGGCGGCATAGGACTTGCAGATATAAGCCGCCGCACAGAAAAGCTCCACACATCTGCATTTGATCCCCTTGGACTGACTGTCAATAACAGTATCGGCAGCGCAGGCAGCCACAAACTCCGCAGCGGTAAGTCCGAGCATCTCTACACTCCCGAGACCATACATCTGCTCCAGCAGGCAGCAATGACTGGAAGCTATGAAACCTTCAAAAAATACAGCGAGTGTCTCACCCGTGAGGACAATGAGCTGACACTGAGAAGCCTGCTTGACATCAGATTTGACGAGAATGGCGGTATCCCTGTTGATGAAGTGGAGTCCGTTGAAAGTATCTGCAAACGCTTCAAGACGGGAGCTATGTCCTACGGATCCATTTCTCAGGAAGCCCATGAGTGCATGGCTGTGGCTATGAATCGTATCGGCGGAAAGTCCAACAGCGGAGAGGGCGGAGAGAGCCCCGAAAGGCTGAGATCCGACCGCTGCTCTGCCATCAAGCAGGTAGCTTCTGGACGCTTCGGCGTTACAAGTGAATACCTCGTTTCCGCACAGGAGATACAGATCAAAATGGCTCAGGGAGCCAAGCCGGGTGAGGGCGGACATCTTCCCTCGGGAAAGGTCTATCCCTGGATCGCCAAGACCCGTCACTCCACCGCAGGCGTGGGACTTATCTCTCCTCCGCCTCATCATGATATATATTCCATCGAAGATCTGGCTCAGCTCATCTATGACCTGAAAAATGCCAATGATAAGGCGCGTATCTCCGTAAAGCTTGTCTCCGAGGCAGGTGTGGGAACTGTTGCGGCAGGCGTTGCCAAGGCAGGAGCACAGGTAATACTCATCTCGGGCTATGACGGCGGAACGGGAGCTGCACCAAGAAGCTCAATATACAATGCAGGACTTCCATGGGAGCTGGGACTTGCCGAGGCTCATCAGACCCTTATGCTCAACGGTCTCCGTTCAAGGGTACGCATAGAGACTGACGGCAAGCTCATGACGGGCAGAGATGTTCTCGTTGCGGCACTCCTCGGGGCTGAGGAGTTCGGATTCGCAACAGCTCCGCTTGTTACTATGGGCTGTGTTATGATGAGGGTGTGCAATCTGGATACCTGCCCCATGGGTATAGCTACGCAAAATCCCGAGCTGAGAAAGCGTTTCCGCGGCAAGCCGGAGTACATCATAAACTTCATGCACTTCATTGCACAGGAGCTCCGCGAGTACATGGCAAAGCTGGGAATACGCACAGTCGATGAGCTTGTGGGTCGCACAGACCTGCTCGTACCGAAAAAGGAGACTCACGGTATCGACTTCACAGCTATACTGGGGATGTCTTCTGTGGGCAGCAAGCAGCACTTCGACGCTGAGGATATTTACGATTTTGCACTTGACAGCACCATAGACCGCCGTGTTATAATGAAGAAGCTGGGAAGCGCTCTGAAAAACGGTTCCGCAAAAACTATCTCCATTGATGTTGTGAACACAGACCGCTCTGTGGGAACTCTCACGGGCGCTGAGATAACCCGTATCCACGGCGAAAATGCACTCTCTGACGACACCTTCACTGTGAAGTGCAGCGGAAGCGGCGGACAGTCCTTCGGTGCATTCATTCCGAAGGGACTCACTCTTGAGCTCTGCGGCGACAGCAACGATTACTTCGGCAAGGGACTTTCAGGCGGCAGGCTTGTACTTTATCCGCCGAAAAATTCAGCATTCAAGGCTGACGAAAATATCATCGTCGGCAATGTGGCACTCTACGGTGCTACCTCGGGAAAAGCCTTTATCAACGGCATTGCAGGCGAACGCTTCTGTGTCAGAAATTCCGGAGCAGTCGCAGTCTGCGAGGGTACAGGCGACCACGGCTGCGAATACATGACAGGCGGACGCGCTGTTATCCTCGGAAGGACGGGCAAGAACTTCGCTGCGGGAATGTCCGGCGGTATCGCCTATGTTCTCGATGAGGAGCACGACCTGTACACCCGTCTCAACAAGGCACTTGTCTCTCTGGAGGCTGTTACAGCTGAGGAGGATATTGCCGAGCTGAAGGGCTTTATCGAAGAACACGCAGAGGCTACGGGGTCGGAAAAGGCAAAGACCATACTTGCCGATCTTGACAGCTATATCCCGAGGTTCAAGAAAATAATCCCTCACGATTATGCGAAGATACAGACCACTGTAAGCAGGCTTGAAAAGTCAGGTGTATCACACGATCAAGCTGAGATCGAAGCCTTTGAGCTTATCAGAAAGGAGGCGTGAGCCATGGGAAAGGCAACAGGATTTCTTGAATATACAAGAGTTGAGACTACTGCAAAGGAGTCCCTTGAGCGCATAAAGGACTTTAATGAGTTCCACACACCTCTCAGTGAGGAGCAGCGCCGCGAGCAGGCGGCAAGATGTATGGACTGCGGAGTGCCATTCTGTCAGAACGGAAAAATGCTCTGCGGTATGATCTCGGGCTGTCCGCTCAACAATCTTATCCCCGAGTGGAATGACCTGCTCTATCACGGTCAGAAGGAACAGGCGCTCAGCAGACTGCTTATGACCAATAACTTTCCGGAGTTTACGTCGAGAGTATGCCCTGCACTCTGTGAAAAGGCGTGTACCTGCGGGCTGGACGGTACTCCTGTCACCGTAAGGGAGAATGAGCGCTCTATCATCGAATTCGGATTTGAAAGCGGACTTATGGAACCTCAGATACCAAAGGTACGCAGCGGTAAAAAAGTAGCCGTTATCGGCTCGGGTCCTTCGGGACTTGCGGCAGCTGATACTCTCAACAAGCGTGGTCACAGCGTCACTGTTTACGAGCGCTCCGACCGTGTCGGCGGACTTCTCATGTACGGCATACCCAATATGAAGCTTGAAAAGCATATCATTCAGCGCCGCACTGATCTTATGGCAGCTGAGGGCGTGAAGTTCGTCACAAATGCCAATGTGGGAGCTGATGTGTCCGCGGATGATATATTGAAGGACTTTGATGCTGTTATCCTTGCCTGCGGCTCCTCAAATCCGAGGGATATAAAGGCTGAGGGCAGGGACGCCAAGGGAATATACTTTGCTGTGGACTTCCTTAAATCTACCACCAAGAGCCTTCTTGACTCCGACCTCACCGATGGTAAGTTTATTTCCGCCAAGGACAAAAATGTGGTCATTATCGGCGGAGGCGATACCGGTAACGACTGTGTGGGAACATCGGTACGCCATGGCTGCAAGTCTGTGACACAGCTGGAAATGATGCCGAAGCTCCCCGATGAGAGAGCGGACAGCAATCCCTGGCCTCAGTGGCCGAGAGTCTGCAAGACGGACTACGGTCAGGAGGAAGCGATAGCTGTATTCGGCCGCGACCCGAGGATATATACCACCACGGTCAAGGAGTTCATAAAGGACGAAAAGGGAAACCTGACAGCAATAAAGACTGTGAAGCTTGAATTTGTAACCGATGAAAAGAGCGGCAGGAAGGTGCCCAGGGAGATAGAGGGCAGCGAGGAGCTGCTCCCATGTGAGCTCTGCCTTATCGCAGCAGGCTTCCTGGGCTGTCAGAGCTATGTAGCCGACGCCTTCGGAGCAGAGCTGGACCAGCGTACAAACGTAAAGACCGAAACAGGCAGTCATGCCACCAATATACCAAAGGTATTTGCCGCAGGAGATATGCACATCGGACAGTCCCTGGTGGTAAGGGCTATCCGCGAGGGCAGAGATGCTGCTGCAGAGGCGGACAGATACCTTATGGGCTATACAAATCTGTAACGGAGGACGATATGATATATTCAGAAAATGAAATACTACAGTATATTGAGGAAAATGATGTCAAATTCGTGAAGCTCACCTTCTGTGACCTCAACGGAAGACTGAAAAACATCTCAATACTCTCCAGCGAACTTGCTGCGACCTTTGAAAGCGGTGCGCGAATAACCGCCAAGAAAATATCAGGCTTTGAAGCTGCAAATGGGAAGGATCTTTTCCTGTTCCCCGATGCACAGACTATGACTGTGCTCCCCTGGAGACCCCAGCAGGGGAGAGTTATAAGAATGTTCTGCTATATCAGATATGCCGATGGTACTCCCTTTGAAGGAGACGGCAGATATTTTCTGAAAAAGGCGATGAGATCGGCAGTGTCCGCAGGCTATTGCTTTCGCTTCGGTACCTCCTGCGAGTTCACGCTCTTCAGGATCAATGAAAACGGTGTACCCACGAAAACACCTCATGACAATGCAGGCTACTGCGATACAGCTCCCGATGACAAGGGAGAGAATATCCGCCGTGACGTCTGCCTGACTCTTGAGCAGATGGGTATTCACCCTGTATCATCACGTCATGAGAGCGGCTGCGGTCAGCATGAGATAGACTTCAACGCCTCGTCAGCACTGAAGGCTGCGGACACCTTCCTCAGCTTCAAATCTGCGGTAAAATCCGTGGCAGAGACCCACGGTGTCCACGCCAGCTTCATGCCCAAGCCCCTTCGCACAGACTGCGGTAACGGTATGCATATCAGCTTCAATATCTTCCCTGACAGCGACCTCCTTGAGGAGCGCAGCACAGCAACGGGTGACGAGCTGAAAAGCACAGCAGCAGGCATTATGGAGCATATCCGCGATTTCACTCTGTTTACTAACTCAACGGTCAATTCCTATGAGAGACTGGGAGAGTTCACAGCTCCGCGAGATATTCTCTGGGCGGCTGATGAAGGCTCACAGCTTGTCAGAATGGACCCCGACAGCCATGATACTCCCGTAGAGCTGAGAGCTGCTGACTGTGTATGCAATCCCTATTTCGTTCTGGGGCTCATGATATACGCTTCACTGGAGGGAATATCCGAAAAGGCACAGCTTCCGGCGGAGAATGAGAGCATCGGCAGACTTCCCGCGACACTTGAGGAAGCGGCAGACCTGGCTGAGGGCTCAGAGTTCATCAGGAAGTATATCCCTGAAAATATTCTTGCAACTCTCATATCATGCAGCAGAACCGAGTGGAAGGAATACTCAACTGCATACGACAAGGAAGCATTTGAGGATCAGAAGTATTTTTACAGTTTATAACGGAGGTCGGCTTTGGAAAAGGTACTTGTAATATCAAGCAGCAAAAGCGCCTCTGAAGCACTCGTTAATTTTCTCCGCGATTCATTCCGGTGTACGCCGAAGCTTGTGGAATCGGCTTATCAGGCAAAGACCTATCTCGATTCCGATCCCTCTGTGGAACTGACGGTGATAAATTCGCCGCTGATGGACGAATCGGGCTTTGAGCTTGCGGAGTATATAATCGAAAAAACTGCCGCAAACTGTATCTTTATGATAAAGGAAGAGCACATCGAAAAGGTAAGTGACCGCGCAGAAAAAAGCGGTATCATTATCGTCGGAAAGCCCTTCAGCAGGACTCTTCTCTATCAGCTGGTGAAAACGCTGGACATTGCTGTGACGCGGTCGCTCAAGCTGTACAGTGAAAATCTTCGCCTTGAGGAAAAGGTCAGGGAGATACAGACCATAGACAAAGCAAAGTTCATGCTGATGGAGTTCAAGGACATGACCGAAGCAGAGGCTCACGCATATCTTGAGCAGTACGCCATGAACAAGCGCAAGAAGAAAAGCATTGCGGCTCTTGAATTGATCGACAGGATAAACGAGCAGTATTTATAAGAGGTGTAAAAATGTTTGATTCCATACACGAGGAATGCGGAGTTTTCGGCATATACGAAAACGGCTGCGCCGATCCTGCTTCCTCGGCATATTTCGGACTTTATGCACTCCAGCACCGCGGTCAGGAAAGCTGCGGCATTGCGGTGTGTGATGACGGAGTTTTCAGGCATAAAAGGGCTGACGGACTTGTATCGGAGGTTTTCAGCCGTGAGGAGCTTGACAAGCTGGGCAAGGGCAATATGGCAGTGGGACACGTCCGCTATTCCACTACGGGCGGACATAACCCCAATAATATCCAGCCCCTTGTTATCCGCCATATCAAAGGAAATATGGCACTTGTCCACAACGGGAATCTGGTCAATGCCTCAGAGCTGAGACGGTCCTTTGAGATGTCGGGAGCTATATTCCACGGCACCTCCGATACGGAGGCTATCGCTTATGAGATAGTACGTGAGCGGCTTGACTGTCATTCCACCGAGGAGGCTGTAGAAAAGGCAATGCCCCGTCTCAGGGGAGCCTACTCCTGCATACTTATGACCGCTACCAAGCTCATTGCTTTCCGTGACCCCGACGGATTCCGTCCGCTGTGTATCGGCAGAACTCACGACGGCGCCCATGTTGTGGCTTCCGAGTCCTGCGCCCTTGAGACAGTGGGTGCGGAGTTTATCCGTGATGTGGAAGCAGGGGAGATAGTTGTCATCGGAAAAGAAGGTCTGAGGTCTATCCGTACCAACTGCGGAAAAAAGCAGAATATCTGCATATTTGAGTATATCTATTTTGCCCGTCCCGACTCGGTCATAGAGGGCGTATCGGTACATCATGCGAGGCTGAAGGCAGGGGAGCTCCTTGCGAAGTACAGTCACGTAGATGCGGATATAGTTATCGGTGTTCCCGATTCGGGACTTGACGCGGCTCTGGGCTATGCAAATGAAAGCGGCATACCCTACGGTATAGGCTTCATCAAGAACAAATACATCGGCAGGAGCTTTATACAGCCCCAGCAGGCACAGCGCGAAAATGCGGTGAAAATAAAGCTGAATGCAGTGCGTGAGAGCGTTGCAGGCAAGCGTGTTATTATGATAGACGACTCCATAGTCCGCGGCACTACCAGTGCGAGGATAGTGAAGCTGCTGCGTGATGCAGGAGCAAAGGAGGTACACGTGCGCATATCATCTCCGCCCTTTCTGCACTCCTGCTATTTCGGCACCGATATAGATTCAGAGGAGAACCTAATTGCAGGGAAGTGTCATTCTACCGGGGAGATAGCACGTTATATCGGTGCGGACTCCCTGGCATATCTGCCCATAAAAGCCCTTGGCGAGCTGATAGACAATAAGTGCGGCTATTGCAGCGGCTGCTTTACGGGAGATTATCCCGTGGACGTTTCAGGTGCTGGCAGCAAGAACAAATTTGACGAAAAAATTCATGGGTGACATTTTCAAAGGGCTTGTATCAATGGCGATACAGGCTCTTGATATTACAGTATTTCGGAGGAATAGAAAATGTGTACGATAATGGGATACTGCGGCACAGGCGGCGGTATGCAGAAGGTTTCCGAGGGACTTACGGCTACAGTGTCAAGAGGTCCCGACGATGAGAGGATAATCGACCTTAAAGACGGTGTTCTGGGATTTCAGCGCCTTTCCATAATGGGACTGACTCCTCAGGGAATGCAGCCCTTTGAGCTTGATAATAATTATGCCGTCTGTAACGGTGAGATATACGGCTTCAGGAAAATACGCGATGAACTTATTGCAAAGGGTCACACCTTCCGCAGCGACAGCGACTGTGAGATACTGCTGCCCCTGTATAAGGAATACGGCACGGATATGTTCTCCATGCTTGATGCTGAGTTTGCCTGCATCATCTATGACCATGAGCAGCATAGCTTTATAGCTGCCCGTGACCCAATAGGCATTCGTCCCCTGTATTACGGCTATGACGGGGACATCATAGTTTTCGCCAGCGAGGCAAAGGACCTGGTGAAGGTGTGCGAAAAAATTATGCCCTTCCCGCCCGGACATTACTACAAGGACGGTGAGTTCCATTGCTACTGTGATATAACAGCAGTAGACAGCTTTATTCACGATGATATTGAAACGGTCTGTGCCAATATCCATGACAAGCTGGTCTCAGGCGTAAAAAAGCGCCTTGACGCAGACGCAAAAGTGGGATTTCTGCTGTCAGGCGGACTTGATTCGTCTCTTGTGTGTGCCATTGCTCAGCGTGAAATGGATAAGCCCATACGTACATTCGCTATCGGTATGAACACCGATGCTATCGACCTTAAATACGCAAAGCAGGTGGCAGATTATATCGGCAGCGAGCATACGGAGGTCATCATCACTAAGGAGGATGTCATTGCTGCGCTTGAAGATGTTATCCACCTTCTTGGCACATACGATATTACGACCATTCGTGCAAGCATGGGTATGTACCTTCTGTGCAAGGCAATACATGAGCAGACCGATATACGCGTGCTGCTGACGGGTGAGATCTCCGACGAGCTTTTCGGCTATAAATATACGGATTTTGCTCCATCGGCGGAGGCTTTCCAGGCTGAGTCGGTGAAGCGTGTACGCGAGCTCCATATGTATGATGTTCTCCGTGCGGACAGGTGTATTTCCGTTAATTCTCTTGAGGCGAGAGTGCCCTTCGGCGATCTTGACTTTGTGAAGTACGTTATGGCAGTTGATCCCGAGATGAAGCTGAACAAGTACAACAAGGGAAAATATCTGCTTCGTCATGCCTTTGAGGGTGACTATCTGCCCCACGAAATACTCTACCGTGAAAAGGCTGCTTTTTCCGACGCTGTAGGTCATTCAATGGTGGACTATCTTAAAGAATACGCCGAGAGCTATTACTCCGACGAGGAATATGAGCTTCTCTGTACCAAGTATTCCCACGCAAAGCCCTTTACAAAGGAGTCATTGCTTTACCGCGAGATATTTGAGAAATACTATCAGGGCAACAGCAAAATGGTAGTGGATTTCTGGATGCCCAACAAGGAGTGGGAGGGCTGCAATGTCAATGACCCCTCTGCCCGTGTACTCTCCAATTATGGTGAGAGCGGCAAATGAGCGTTGATATATGAACAGGATAGCAAAAGCCGCGGGGGATCACCCTGCGGCTTTCTGTTTATAGCCAAACGAACGGACCATCGGTTATGATCCGAAATAATAACGTATAAATTCATCAATGCACTCGGTTTTCGACATGGGAGCTGACTGCCATACAAGCTCGCCTTCACATTCAAGGCTGAGAAAATAGCCGTCGCACTGCTCCCAGCCGTATAACAGATAGTCCCTGCCGTTATGCGAAAATGTCAGTTCGTTATCGGTGATCACTGCATCCCTTATCTCATTACTGCTCATGATCCACCTCATATCGCTGCATACTGCCTGATATAGCTTTCGATGGGGACGCCGTTCTTTATTCCGTTCACCATAGTCCTTGCGGGATTTGTGTGTCTGCGTACTCTTTCATAGAGCGGAGCAAGCAATGCTTCCTCACCAAGTCCGCGTTTAATCAGTCCTTCTGATGAAAGGTAAAGTATGCGGATGAGCTGTCGCTCAACAGCTCCCTCATCGATATAATCAGGGAGCTTCTGTTTTGACAGCAGCTTCTGGAGCTCCGTGGCATTGAAGCCGTGGGAGTAGATGACCTCATCGTTTTCAACTATCTCTTTGAGCTCGTACAGCTTTTCTTTCAGTCCTGTGTGGAATGCGGCAACTGTCAGAGCTTCCGAAAGGGGCTGGCAGCAGGAGCTTCTGTATTCAATAGTTCCTCTGAATGTGAGATCCTCGAATTTGAAGGTGCGGAGATATTCAAGGTCGCCTGCTTCGGGAGCAAATTCTATCTTCCGATATTCATTTCCGTCGAAAAATTCGCCCTCAATGACTTCACGGGAGAAGTATTCGTCTACAGTCAGAGGTGTAAAGTTCACATATTTTCCGTCACGCATGGTGCAGTAGATCGACTGAGAGCCGATATAGTCGATAAGCTCATCTGTATTCGTCAGTAACTTTCCGAACATCCCCACATTATGGGGATTATAGCCCTGCATACTGTGTTCCCAAAGCATATTTCTCACGCAGAGAAAGTCGGGATAGTCGGGGAGGTAGGAGTTGGCGAACAGTATCGACTTGTAGGGTTCAAGAAGCCCGAAAACGTTGATAACATCGGTAAGCTGCTCATAACTAACATCGAGCTGGACCTGGGAAGCACTGGTGAATGTACCGAAATCAGGACGTTTGTGAAAACGAATATCCACCTCATCGGTATGCTCGGGATAAGAGTGGAGATAGTGGTAAAGCATACGGTAGCGCTCATTCTGGATAGGCAGATTATGGTTTATATCCGCATTTGGATTTACTCCCATACCCGTCAGAGTGTAGCCGTGCTTTGCAAATTCGGAATTGAGAAAACGGACGTATTTTTCAAACCTTTCCTTTATCTCAAACAGCCCGACAGCTTTGCCGAAGGAAAGCTCAAGGTTGGAATAGCAGCAGTCAAAGGAGAGAATATCTCCTGTTGGTGTATCCTTTGCAGATGTTATGTTTCCGTCTGTATCCCTGCCTGATACTTTGAAGTTGAAGTGATCGGCAAATCTTTCGGCGACTTCAATTGAAACAGCTTCATCAACAGCCTGACCGTTAAGGTTTACTACGGGCATTTCTATCTCAACTCCGATATAGTCGGGACGTACTTTTTTTGTCGGTGCAATATATTTGTCGTAAATAGCCTGTCTGATCTCATTTTTCATATATCTCACCTCTGTGATTTGTTTATGGGTATGAGAATATTATAGTCTTATAAAACTACTTTGTCAATATGATTTGTATGAAATTGATATTGACATATTCTTTAACCTGATATATAATCATATTATATCTATAAAATTACTATTATTTAAAGGTGAGCATTATGTTGAACCAGTTTTCAAGAACACAGCTTCTGATAGGCAGTGATGGAATGAATAAGCTTGCAGATGCAAGGGTGGCGGTTTTCGGCATCGGCGGAGTAGGCGGATATGTCTGTGAGGCGCTTGTAAGAAGCGGTGTATATAAATTCGATCTTATTGATGATGATAAGGTCTGTCTTACAAATCTTAACCGACAGATTATCGCCACAAGAAAAACGGTGGGAAGGTACAAGGCAGAGGTAATGACTGAACGAATGAAGGAGATAAACCTTGATGCGGAGATCCGTATACATAAGTGTTTTTTTCTGCCGGAAAACGAAGATGAATTTCCGTTTGATGAGTACGATTATATAGTAGATGCAGTTGATACCGTTACAGCGAAGCTTGCGCTTGTTATGAAGGCACAGGAGCTTCATATCCCCATTATCAGCAGTATGGGAGCAGGCAATAAGCTTGATCCCACGGCATTTCGTGTGGCGGATATATACGATACCAAAATGTGTCCCCTTGCAAAGGTAATGCGTATAGAGTGCCGCAAGCGCAAGGTAAAAAAGCTGAAAGTTGTATATTCAGAGGAAAAGCCCACACGTCCTATCGAGGATATGTCCATATCATGCCGTACCCATTGCATATGTCCTCCGGGGGCAAAGCATAAGTGTACAGAGCGCCGTGACATTCCGGGAAGTACGGCATTTGTGCCTTCAGTCGTCGGACTTATTATTGCAGGAGAGGTCGTAAAGGATCTGTGCAGAAAAGAAAGCTGATATATAGTGTATGCCTATAATCAGTAATGGCTTTTTTGCATTGGACAAGTTCATTGCCAGGTGGTATAATAAGACCATACCAAACGAAAGGAGCGGTAAAGATGAATTATAAAACGTCCTATGTGCTTGGTATGCTCCGCTCCATCGTGAAAGGAACAGACCGAATGTGCAGCAAATCACGATGTATCATAGGAAAACAAATTTTAGCTGAAAACATTTAGTGTATAACCTCCTAAATAATACATTTAAATGGAACTATAAAACAGCTTCTTCTTCAATGAAGAGGCTGTTTTTTTACGAGGTGTTTTATGACTTTACAACAGATCAACTATCTTATTACAATATCAGAATCACGCTCAATGAACAAGGCGGCTGAAAAGCTTTTCATAGCTCAGCCCACACTGACGGGTGCCGTCAGGGACGTTGAAAACGAACTTGGAATACAGATATTCCACAGGACACATAAAGGTGTTACCACTACTGTTGAGGGAGAGACTTTTCTCGCAAAGATCAAGCGAGTCTATCAGAAGTATGAGGAAGTAATGGAAGAATACGGCGAGGAAATGAATTTTCGCAGACGATTTGCGGTGTCAATGCAGCACTACTCCTTTGCAGTCAAGGCATTCATCGAAATGGCTAAGCATTACGACTCTAACCGGTTCGACCTTGCACTTCGCGAAACTGCAACAGCAAATGTAATAAAGGACGTAAGCTCGCTGAAAAGTGAGATAGGTATAATCTATACCTGCGACACTAATCAGCGTGTGATAAACAGGCTTCTCCGTGAGAATGAACTGGAGTTTACATCGCTGATAGTCTGTCCCGCCAGTGTCTATCTTGCCCGTTCACACCCTATCGCCAAGGAAAAAGAACTGACATTTGAGCAGCTTGATCCGTACCCCTGTCTTTCCTTTGAACAGGAAAATGATACGGAGATATATTTCGCCGAGGAGATACTCATTGAACACGCCTATCAGAAAACCGTCAAGGCTACCGATCGTGCAACTATGATGAATCTCATGGCAGGACTTAACGGCTACACGCTGTGTTCCAGTATTTATTCCGAGAAACTCAGCGGAGACCAGTTCCTTGTGATCCCCTTCAAGAATGATGACAGCGTTCAGAGTACCATGACAATCGGTTATATCACCAAGAGAAACAATGTCCTCAGCAGTATGGGAAAGCAGTTTATTGACGAAGTGAAACGTGAGCTGAAAGTAAGAGAATAAGACAAAAGCCTGAAAGCAGAATTACAGCTTTCAGGCTTTTCTTTATAATTTGTATTGCATGAAATTATTGTTCTTCGTAAAGCCGAAATCAGTATATAGAAGAACTCCCATATCCGAAGCCGTTATCTGAACAGTTCCGCAGCCACACTCTTTGGCTTCATTTACAACTCTTGAAAGCAGTTCTTTGGCAATACCCTGTCGGCGGTAGTTTTTATCGGTGAACATACTTGAAAGAAGCCCTATCCTGCCGCTTGGACAGCCAAAATACGGCGGCTTTTCGACTATTGACATACCGCTTGTGCCGATAATTTTATCATTATCTACAGCCAGCCATGATAAAAATGTGCCGTCTGACATATGCCGAGTGTAGTAGTCATTCAGTGCAGGTCTGAGGTCGATGTCTTCTTTTGCACCTTCCTCACGAAGCTGGTTTATACGCATTTCTATAAATGTATCAAGGTCTTTTTCTGTTAGTTTTCTGTAGATTAGTGCCATTGTGTTTACCTCCTTTGTACTGGGCCGATTATAATAATTATACTGTAAAAGAACACAACTGTCAACTATAACTGACGATATATTGAAGAATTGCTGTGTGTTAACAGTGGTTATCGGGATTTCTGAGAATAGAATCTCAGAAACAAGTATTGGACAAATCACACTTTACCTATGTATAATATATACATACCCCAAAGCAAAGGAGAACAGGTAATGGCTAAGAAAATAAATCTTGATATGACCAGCGTTGAAAACCGTGAAATGCGTCTCGGTACTATCATCGCATGGGACGGAGCTGCCTCAGAGCTCGTAAAAGAGTCTGACTACGAAGGAAGAAAAGAAAAAAAGAAGGGAAACACAGCAGAGAATCATGGCGGCTGCTGCGGAAACGGCAGCAAAGCCTGTCGTTTGTGCGAACTTAAAACTCCGCTTAATCAGCAGACCATGTGCGCTAATGCTATCGTGGAATGTCAGATAGGAAATCTCACGGACTGTATACTTATACAGCATTCACCCATAGGCTGTGCGGCTGACAATGCGTGGTTCAACCTTGCGTTCAAAATGAGACTTACCAGAAGACACAAGCCTGTACAGAATTTAAGGATATTCTGCACAAACCTCCTTGAAAAAGACATGGTATTCGGTGCCAGCGATAAGCTGAGGCAGGCTATAAGAGACGCTAAGGAGCGCTTTTCTCCGAAGGCGATATTCATTTCAATGGCGTGTGCGACTGCGATAATCGGTGAGGATATCGACAGTATCGCCGACGAAATGGAGCCGGAGGTCGGAGTACCCATAATACCGCTTCACTGCGAGGGCTTCCGCTCCAAGCACTGGAGCACAGGCTTTGACATCTCACAGCACGGTGTGGCTCAGAAGATAGTAAACAGGAACCCGAAGAAGCAGAAAGATCTCATAAATATCGTAGCACTGTGGGGCACTGACTACTTCACGGATATCCTCAAGCCGCTGGGACTGCGTGTGAATTACATGATAGACTGCGCCAACTATGCAGAGCTTGAACAGGCGTCGGAAGCTGTGGCGACCTCCACATTCTGCCACACTCTCGGTTCATATATGGCAACAGTTCTGGAACAGCATTTCGGAGTTCCACAGAAAGACGCTCCACAGCCCTACGGCTTTGCAGGCACCGATGCTTGGCTGAGAGCCATCGCAAAAATAGTGGGCAAGGAAAAGGAAACTGAGGATTACATAAAGTCAGAGCATGAAAGAGTAATGCCGAGGATACTTGAGCTCCGCGAGAAATTCAAGGGTGTTAAAGGCTTTATAATGACAGGTTCAGCCTATGCACACGGACTTATCTCCGTACTTCGTGAGCTTGGCATCGAGGTTGACGGCTCAGTTGTATTCCATCATGACCCTGTTTACGACGGCGTTGGTGAAAATCAGAACTCCCTCAAAAATCTTGTTGAGGAATACGGCGATATACCGCACTATACTGTCAGCAAAACTCAGGCATATCAGCTTCCGCAGGTATTCCGCAGAGTAAAGACGGATTTCGTTATCATTCGCCATCAGGGACTTGCTCCCGAAGCCGCAAAGCTTTGTATCCCTGCTCTCGCGATGGGCGATGAGCATATTCCCGTAGGCTATGACGGAATGATAAGAACAGGAGAGATACTCCTTGATATACTGGCGAGAAAGCGCTTTAATCAGGTGCTTCAGCGCCATGTTGAGCTGCCATATACAAAGTGGTGGCAGTCACAGGATGATCCGTTCATCCTCTCAAAAGAGCCCGAAGTGATAGACAAGGCTCTTAATGAAAAGTTAAAAAAGAAAGGTGCATAAAAATGGCAGAGACAAAGACTAAAAGCGGTACGATAGTTCATCCTCATTACGGCTGTACAGTAGGTGCGGCATATACGGTCGCAGCGATAAAGGGCAGAGTTCCAATAGCAAACTGCGGTCCGGGCTGTATGTACAAGCAGTTTTTCCTTATCAGCTTCGATAACGGATTTCAGGGCTCGGCAGGTGCAGGCGGCGGAAATGTGCCAAGTGCCAATGTGGGCGAAAATGACATAGTTTTCGGTGGTACACAGAAGCTTGACGACCTTATAAAATCTTCCCTTGCAGTGCTGAAAGGCGACCTTTATGTAGTTCTCACAGGCTGTTCGGGAGAGCTTATTGGTGATGATGTTGAAAGCGTTGTCCGTAAGTATCAGGAACAAGGATTTCCGATAGTCTGTGCTGAAACGGGAGGCTTCAAGGGCACTAACCTGACAGGTCACGAAATTGTTATTGAGTCCATAATAAACCAGTATGTCGGCGATTACGACGGTGAAAAGGAACAGGGACTTGTTAATCTCTGGTTCGATGTTCCATATTTTCATCAGAATTGGCGCGGCGATTACCTTGAAATTGTCCGTATCCTCAGAGCAGCGGGACTGAAAGTCAATGTTCTTTTCGGACCACAGAGCGGCGGCGCGAAGGAGTGGAAGAATATTCCAAAGGCGCAGTTCAATCTGGTCATATCTCCGTGGGTAGGAGTAAAAACCGCAAAGCTTCTTGAAAGAAAATACGGACAGCCCTATCTGCACATCCCGGAAATACCGATCGGCGAGGAAGCTACAACAGCATTTATCCGCAAGGTTGTGGAATTTGCAGGAATCAACAAGCGCAAGTCCGAGGCATTCATCAAAGAGGAATCACAGCTTTATTACTACTTTCTTGAACACTTCGCAGAATTCTTCTCGGAATACTGGTTCGGACTTCCCTCGCAGTTTGCAGTCATCGGCGACAGCGCATATACTCTCGCCTACACGAAATTCCTCGCATCTCAGATAGGAATGATTCCCGTAAAGCAGATAATCACGGACAATCCTCCGCCGAGATACAGGGAGAAAATAACTGAATACTTCCGCAATATCGCAGAAGGTGTTTCAGTCGAGCCCGAGTTCATCGAGGACGGCTACCTTGTGGAGGAATCGCTGAGAACGGTGAATTTTGGTTCGGGAGTACCGCTTATCCTCGGTACTACCTGGGAAAGTGATGTTGCCGCTGAAAAGGGCGGACTGCTTATAGAGGTAGGTCCTCCCACAACGGAGGAAGTCACCATAAACAAGACCTATATCGGCTACCGTGGAGCTTTCACTCTGCTTGAAAGGATATACTCAGCCGCAGTCGGCGGTAAATAACGAGGTGATAATATTGCGTACAGAATAGCTGTCGCTTCAACCGATGGTATCGTCGTTAATCAGCATTTCGGTCATGCAGAGAGATTTCATATAATCGAAATAGGCGATAACACATATAGATTTATCGGCACAAGGGAAGTTGAGCGTGTCTGTCAGGGGCATTATCACAATGATTCGTCATTTGACAAGGTGATAGATGTACTCAGTGATGTTCACGCAGTAGTTGTGGCAAAGATAGGCTCGGGCGCATCACAGCAGCTTGAAAGCCGCAGACTTACGGTCTACGAAGCGCCGTTCCCGATCGAGCCGCTTATTGAAAAAATAATAGCCGACAGGCTGTGGGAGGTGGACGAATGGCAATATCCTATAGACCTCATCGAGGAACTGTCCCTCATCATATGCAGGATATACAATTTCTTGTTCTTCGGCATCGTCTTCTATTTCATTTCCAAATAGTGCATTGAGCTTTTCGACATATTCCGTATATTGAGTGATATCAGTTAGCGCCTTCATGACAGCCTGACCTGGATGCTCCCATTCGCCCTTGTGCGTCCATTTTACTTTACGAACATTTTTGAAATTAGGCTGATTTTCGTCATAGTAATAATCAGATTCGACAACACCGCGACCTACTATCTGATGCATTCCCTTCTTTACGAATACTATATCGCCCGGTTTCATTTCATTGGCGAATTGCCATGTGGCATGAGCTGCATTTTTATATGATAACTCCGGATCGAAGCGTTCTTTCATATAGAGATAAGATTTTGATTATTGACGCTAAGTATTATTCTCATAATCTTCAGATTCAATATGATTCTCGATCTATACATTCGGGAAACCTGTATCAAATATTTACATATACGAAGAATAAATCATTAGAAGCTGGATCAGACAAGGAAGTCTCTGGATTGCTACTATATGCCAAAACTGATGATTTCATTCAGCCCAATCAGGAGTATTCAATGAGTGGTAATACTATTGGCGTAAAAAGTTTGGACTTAGACTGTGACTTTAATGGTATAAAGCAGCAATTAAATAATTTAGTAGCCCAATACTTTTAACAAAAAATCGGACAGCAGAAACTGTCCGATTTTTTATGGATGAGCTATGGTGAGATGGTGTGAGGAGTGGGTGAGCCTTGGTGCGGTAGGAATTAGTCTCAAGATCGCGTCAATACCTAATTGCTTGGATTATTGATCAATAATAAATTCCTTCGGTGAGGGAAAGTCATAAAAAGAAAAACACCCCTATAAATAGGGATGTTTTTCACTAACGTCAAATGATAAATATCTCCATTGTGACGTCTAAATATGGTGCGGGTGACAGGACTTGAACCTGCATTCCTTTCGGAAGTAGCACCTAAAACTACCGTGTCTGCCAATTTCACCACACCCGCATATTAAATTTTGACTGTCGATTTGGACTGCCGACAGGAGCAGTATTATAAAATCAATGACGTAGCGTGAACGAAATCTGGTGCGTATGCCAATTTCGCCATACCCGCATATTAAACATATTAAAACCAATACCTGTTCATTTTAGTAAGGAAATCCTTAGTGATAGGGTAACCTGAGCTTTCACCGATAACAGAATCAATTCCACAATATGGGCAAATTGCTGTGCCATTTCGGTCACAGTCATTGTCAGCAACTATCCATTCGTTTATTTCTGATGGAGAATAGATCTCTAAACAATAAAAACAACCACAAAGCTTATCATTTTTCAATTGTTCCATATGGTTATTGCTGAACTTATGTGCTTTGATGAAATCTTCCATATCTCAAGCAGTCCTCCAATGACGCAACGCAAACGAAATCTGACGTGTCTGCCAATTCCACCATACCCGCATATTAAACTATTATATATTTACTGAATTGAACTTTTATACAAAAGCCAAACAACACAATAATAATTATACATTTTTGTAAGGGATTTGTCAAGGGGAAAATATATCACTTGGCGAGAGCATTGCGGAAATGTTCCGCAAAGGCGCTAATGGACATATATCGCTGCTCTCTTTCGGGGGACACAGCTCTGAGGATCACTTTGTAAGCCGCGTCGGAAAGCTCCCATTTGTTACGTGAGCAAGGGATAAAGGCACATTTTTCGTATCTCTCGGCTATATCAGTGTCGGAGAAGCTTCCGAACATATCGAATATGATCGCTCCGAGAGTAAAGACGTTAGTGACCTCATCTATAACAGCTCCCATTATGTACTCCTCGGGAGCCTTCAGGCGTTTAGTGCCCCAGTAGTTCTCACCGAGAGTATTCACCACGGGAGCCTTACGGAAAAAGTCAATATCGCAGATAGTAAGCTTGTCACGGTCAAAATCGTAGATAAGGCTGCCGTCATAGAAGTCGCAGGCAACATAGCCCTTTGCAGCAGTATTCTCAAGGAATGAGATAATATCCGACACTGCATTCAGCCGCTTAGTTACAGGGAGGGCTTTGAATCGCTGATATGGAGGCGTTATATTCTCGGCTGAATATTTATCAAAGTTCCAGTGATCGAAGAGTCCCTCTCCGTCAGCCCAGTCAAAAACCGCTGCATAAAGCTTGCCATGCTGAAAGCTGTCCCTTATGTGTATGAGAGACGGGTGAGCAAGGTCGCGGTATATCTGAACAGCGTTTTTCAGAGCATCTACAGACTCTGCAGGGGAGACCTCTCCCTCTATGGTATCGGCGCCGGCGATCTTGAAGAAATATCTTCCCTCAGAGCTTTCAACTCCGAAGCAGATACAGCCCGAGCCTGTTTCGTCAATAACCGAAAACACCTTGCCGTATTTATTGAGCCATGTCAGATCGTGTTTGGTTTTAAGTCTGTAGCTTATACCGTTAATGCTCTGTATAATCATTTTACCTCCGAAAAACAAAAAGAGGAGCATGACGTTCCTCTTTTGATGCTTGTTTAATTATTCATTCTGAGCTCCGCTATTCAGAGCCTCTTCCGCAGCCTTGGCTGCGTCTGCCAGTGAAGTTGCTTCCTGAGCTGTTTCATTTGCAGCCTGCTGAACAGGAGCAGGACCTTCTTGTACGGGAGCAGGTGCAGGTGTCACAGGCTGTGCGGGAGCAGGTGCAGCTGCCTGAGCAGGAGCTTCTGCCTTGGGAGCAGCCTCCTCATTAGCCTTTTTCTCTGCCGCTTCCTTTTCTGTACGATCGCCCTTTGACTCTATGTAGAGTTCGTCGTCAGCGATACTGCCGACAAATCTGAGCTGCTTTACAGGAATTCTCTTAAGGGGAGAATAGATGAATGCCTTACATGAATAGTTCTGTTCAACGAGACCTCTCTTTTCACAGAGAACTCTGTTTCCATCCTTGGTTCTTTTACCGTATGAGCAGTAATCGCACTTTGGATCGATCTTTTTATCGAAATATTTAGCTCCGCCCTGGAAAAATGAGAATAAACCCATTAATAATCACCTCAAAAATAAATCTAAAATAAGTATATCACAAATAAATTATTTTGTCCAGTGATTTTTGAAAAATTATATATTTATTTGAAAAAGGGACTGCCCCATTGTTCGTTTTGCACAAAGGACAGTGCTGCTTACTGGTGATTTGAACCGTTATATTAATATATTAAGTCTTACATATGTAAATCTTAGTAGATACTAACAAATTAAGATTGACAATGTTGTAACAATGTGTTAGAATGTATACAGCGGAACAGAGGATTTATTCTCTGTTTGGCGGTTTGAATTTATTGTTTTCGGGCAGCAGGGTGGATACTCTGTTATCGGATGGCAGTTGAGTGATGTGAACGATCATATAGCAGACTATCTCCGTCCGTACCATGGGCGGAGTTTTTTGTTGACTGCCGTTTTTCTGCCTGCAAAGGAGGAGAAATGGAAAATAAACGTATTGCGGTAGCTGCTATCGTCATTGATGAGCAGTCCGCAGCTGTAGAAGTGAACAACGTGCTTCACGATTACAGCGACATCATCATCGGACGCATGGGGATACCCTATAAGGAGAGGGGAATATCACTGATCTCCGTAGCGCTTGACGCAGAGCCCGATGTTATCAGCAGTCTCACAGGAAGGCTGGGACAGATACAGGGCGTATCTGTAAAGGCAGCAATATCAAAAAAGTAAGACGTTCAATATTGAATCAGGAGGAATTATTATGTATGATATGAAGTCCCTCAAGGCAGAGGAATTTATAAACGATGAAGAAATAAAGGCTACACTGGAGTATGCCGAGCAGAACAAGCACAACCGTGAGCTTATCGAGCAGATACTTGAGAAGGCAAGACCCAGGAAGACCGGCAGAGGCGTTGAATGTGCAGGACTGTCACACCGTGAGGCAAGTGTGCTTCTCGCCTGTGATATTCCCGAAATGACGGAGAAGATGTACGACCTTGCCCGCGAGATCAAGGAAGCTTTCTATGGCAACAGAATTGTTATGTTCGCACCTCTTTACCTCTCTAATTATTGTGTAAACCAGTGCGTATACTGTCCCTATCATATGCAGAACAAGGAGATACCCCGTAAGAAGCTGACTCAGGAGGAGATACGCCAGGAGGTCATCGCTCTCCAGGATATGGGACACAAGCGTCTTGCCATCGAGTCGGGCGAGGATCCTGTAAACAATCCTATCGAGTATATTCTTGAATGTATCGATACTATTTATTCCATCAAGCACAAAAACGGTGCTATCCGCCGTGTTAACGTAAATATCGCGGCTACAACTGTCGAGAACTACAAGAAGCTCCATGACGCAGGCATCGGCACATATATCCTCTTCCAGGAGACCTACCACAAGGAGAGCTATGAGAGACTTCACCCCGCTGGACCAAAGCATAACTATGCTTACCACACTGAGGCTATGGACCGCGCTATGGAGGGCGGTATCGATGACGTAGGTCTGGGCGTTCTCTTCGGACTTGATATGTACAAATACGAATTTGCAGGTCTTCTTATGCACGCCGAGCACCTTGAGGCTGTTCACGGCGTAGGTCCCCACACTATAAGCGTTCCTCGTGTAAAGAGAGCTTCCGACATTGATCCGACTGTGTTCGACAATGGTATCGACGATGATACATTTGCAAAGATAATCGCTTGTATCAGAATAGCAGTTCCCTACACAGGCATGATAATCTCTACCCGTGAGAACGAGTCATGTCGTGAGAAGGTGCTTGAGCTGGGCGTTTCTCAGATCTCAGGCGGCTCAAGAACATCTGTCGGAGGCTATGCAGGCTATACTCCCGAGGAAAGACCTCACGACACAGAGCAGTTTGACGTTTCCGACCAGCGCTCACTTGATGAGGTAGTGAAGTGGCTCATGAACATGGGACATATCCCTTCATTCTGTACTGCCTGCTACCGTGAGGGAAGAACAGGCGACCGCTTCATGGCACTCTGCAAGGTGGGACAGATACAGAACTGCTGTCACCCCAACGCTCTCATGACGCTTCAGGAGTACCTGACCGACTACGCTTCACCCGAGACCAGGGCTGTGGGCGAGGCTCTTATCGCAAAGGAGATACTTAACGTTCCCGATGAGAAGCGCAGACAGCGTGCAATGGACTATCTTGATGAAATAAAGAACGGCGGCAAGCGCGATTTCAGATTTTAAACTGTTCCGCCTGACTGTGACATTTTTACAGTGGTTTATCGTGGATACTGCGGGGAAAACTTTTGAAAAAAGAACTCCCGCAATGTTCACATATGCCCCTGCTTAAAAGTGAAACGGTCGGGCGGGATTTTATATTTGACAAATCAAGTTCAATGTGTTACAATAGTCTGTGATATAATACATATATATTAGGAGGACAATAAAATGGCTATGACATTAGCGGCTTTAGCTGCGGCGATCCCGCAGACAGGAGATACATTTCCCAAGGGCTTGCTTATAGGCATAATCATCGGAGCAGTCCTGCTTGCTGCGGGCACAGCTGTCTTCGCCAAGAAAAAGGGCGACGATGATGACGACGATGAGGAATGATGCTTCGTGCTGAAACGGCGGCTGCATAAGCGGCTGCCGTTTCTTTTTTGAGGCATAAATATATAATGACTACTTTACAGGAACGGAGTGGTGGACTTGAAACACAGATCGGCAGCAGTATTACTTTCAGCATTTATTCTCACGGCATCAGTGCCGTTTACAGCTTTTGCGGTAGACAACACGGAAATAACCGAAACATCGGAATACGAGAAGGACACTGTCTTCGAGGAGAACGGTCTGGAATACCGGCTGTATCAGACAGATCCTCCGCGGCTTGAGGTAAAAAGATGCCTCAGCGAAGATGAGGAAATAGAGATCCCCGAGGTCGTTAACGGCTTTATCGTTGACAGCATAGGGGAATATTCCTTCGAGAAGGTAAAAACTCTCGGATCGCTGAAGCTTCCGGAGTCTATCAGATATATCAGGAACCATGCGTTTTTCCAGTGCAGCAGGCTTCGGGACGTTACCTTTCCGAACTGTCTTGAGAACATCGAGTTTCTTGCTTTCAGCAACTGCGATCGTCTTAGCCCCGTCAAGCTTAACAAGGGGCTTACCGAGCTGGGCTTTGCTGCATTTCAGTCCTGCGGGGCTATAACATCGCTTACTGTCCCGCCGAGAGTTGAGGTGTTTTCCGAATACGCCTGTAACTTCACCCATGATCTGTATACTCTGCGTCTGTGCAACGGAGTGCAGAAGATAGGAAGCCATGCGGCTCAGAACAATTACTATCAGAAAAGGGTCATCATTCCGCCTTCGGTCACCGAGATCGGAGACCACGCTGTCGGTTATCTCTTTCAGAAGGGAGAGTATCAGGGCTTGAATGAAGCTGTCATATACGGAGAAAAGGGGACAGCTGCCGAAGCATATGCCGCTGAGAACGGAATGCCTTTTGTGGAGTTCGACTTCAGATACGGCGATATGAACAACGACGGAGCTGTCAACGCTCTGGACGCTTCCGTTGTACTTTCAGAATACGCCAGAACTTCCACCGACGCGGGCGGCGAGGGCTTTACAGAGGCGCAGAAGCTGAAATCGGACCTCAATGACGATTTCGCAGTCAATGCGTATGACGCTTCCCTTATCCTGTCCTACTATGCGTATACTTCCACAGGCGGAGGTGAAACTCCCGAGGAGTTCTTTTTCCTTCGCTGACATACATATATAATGTATGAGGGGGGCGGTGGGCTTGCGGCTTTGCTTTGATGATATATGCAGGAAGGAAGTCATAGATATGACCTCTGGGGAGCGCCTGGGGTTCATAGACGATATAGAGCTTGATATAGAAAGCGGCAGTGTGACCTCTCTCATCATATACGGAGGACAGCGGCTTTTCGGGCTTCTCGGCAGAACAGATGATACGGTGCTGAGCTGCTCCGAGATAAAGGTCGTTGGTGAGGACATTATCCTGGTAGAGCGCTCTTCGGAGAGCCCTGAGATGAAATGGACAAAAAAACGCAGGAACTCACTTTCAAGTTTGTTGAAATAGATATTGCAAAAATGCTTGAAAAATACTGCGGAAAATGATATAATATTAAGGCAATTCGCACGCTTGTACTTTCGGCGGTTGGTGCGCATTTTTCTGCGTTGCTGCTGAGCTAAGTCAGGCGGAGGATTAATATTAACCAATTTTAAGGAGGACTACACCATGGGAGTAGTATCAATGAAGCAGCTTCTTGAAGCAGGCGTTCACTTCGGACACCAGACAAGAAGATGGAACCCGAAAATGGCACCCTACATTTTCACAGAAAGAAACGGCATCTACATCATCGACCTTCAGAAGACCGTAAAGAAGCTTGAGGAAGCTTATATGTTCGTTCGCGACATCGCTTCACAGGGCGGCGAGGTTCTTTTCGTAGGTACAAAGAAGCAGGCTGGCGATTCCGTTAAGGAAGAAGCTACAAGAGCCGGTGCACACTATGTAAATGCAAGATGGCTGGGCGGTATGCTCACCAACTTCAAGACAATCCAGACAAGAATCAAGAGACTTGAGCAGCTCCACGCTATGGAAGAGGACGGCACATTCGCACTCCTCCCCAAGAAGGAAGTTGTTAAGCTCAACCTTGAGATAGAGAAGCTCGAGAAGTTCCTCGGCGGTATCAAGACAATGAAGAAGCTCCCCGCAGCACTCTTCATCGTAGACCCCCGCAAGGAAAAGATCGCTGTAGCTGAGGCTAAGAAGCTCAACATCCCGATCGTTGCTATCGTTGATACAAACTGCGATCCTGATGAAGTTGACTACGTTATCCCCGGTAACGACGACGCTATCAGAGCTGTAAAGCTTATCGCAGGCACTATCGCTAACGCTGTTATCGAAGGCAGACAGGGCGATGACACAGCTGCTGCTGAGGAAGCTCAGGAGGCTCCCGCAGAGGAAGCTGCTGCTGAGACAGCTGAGGCTGACGCTGAATAATCTAAGAATACAATCAAAAACCCGAACTAACCCTTCGGGTTTTTGCGGATTTAATATTAAAATAACAGGAGGTAATTACAATGGGAAAGGTTTCCGTTGCTGAAATTAAAGAACTCATGAAGTCCACAGGCGTTGGTATGATGGACTGTAAGAAGGCTCTCGAAGAGAACGATGGCGATATGGACAAGGCTATCGAGTTCCTCAGAGAAAAAGGACTTGCTACACAGGCTAAGAAGAGCGGCAGAGCTGCTGCTGAGGGCGTTGTAACTGCTGTTGTAAACGGCGAGGTAGGCGTTCTTCTCGAAGTAAACACAGAGACTGACTTCGCTGCTAACACAGACGACATCAGAAACTTCGTTGCTAACGTAGCTAACACGATCATTGAGAAGAATCCTGCTGATGTTGAGGCTCTCAAGGAGATGCAGATCAGCGGCGGCAGCAATACAGTAGGCGAGGTCCTCACTGAGCTGGCTGGCATGAAGATCCGTGAGAACATCGTTATCCGTCGTTTCGTAAGACTTGAGGGCAAGCTTGCTTCTTACATCCACAATGGCGGAAGCATCGGCGTTCTCGTAAAGATGGACACAGATCTTGCTGCTGATCAGGTAGCTGCTATCGGTAAGGACGTTGCTATGCAGTCCGCAGCTCTTAACGCTCCATACCTCTGCCGCGAGCAGGTTCCTGCTGAGGTAATTGAGAAGGAGAAGGAGATCATGATGGCTCAGATGGCTGAGGATCCCAAGATGGCTTCCAAGCCCGAGCAGGTTCGTGCTAAGATCGTTGAGGGTAAGGTAGGCAAGTACTACAGCGAGAACTGCCTCCTCGAGCAGGCTTTCGTTAAGGACGACAAGATGAGCGTTCAGGGCTATGTTGATGCTGAGGCTAAGAAGCTCGGCGGTTCTATCAAGGTCGTAGACGTAGTTCGTTATGAGCGCGGCGAAGGCGTTGAAAAGAAGGAAGATAACCTTGCTGACGAGATCGCTAAGATGATCAAGTAATCAGAGATTTTACAAACAGTGGCGGATGTTCCGCCACTGTTTTTTGATTTAGGGAGAAAATATAATGGCAGTAACTTCAAATCCTAAAAGGACTATGCTATTGATAGCGTTTTTGGCTTATTTTGTTATGCTTTTATGTGGGTGTATGGAAAAACACGATGAGATTCAAGGAGATGAGCGCTATAGTGTAAATACTGATAATCTTGACTATTGTGTTGAGAACAGGGGAATAGATGGGTATGCGGGGCGCGTGTTATCATTTTACCGAACAGAGGAAGTTAAAACACAAATAAGATCCGGACGGTATCATTATGAGATTTCGTATCTATATTATTACATATTAGATAATGCTAGCTCTGCTGATATTGAAAAAAATAAGAACGACAGAAGCTACGTTCCCGAAAACTACCGTGTTTATTCGTTTTATACCAGCGATGAGAATAAAAAGAAAGAGCTTGACGAGCTTTGTGTTCAGTGGGCTGCCTATATGAACGGCGATTCGGATACAATGCCCGGTACATTTTATATAAATGGACGTGTTTCGCCTAAATCCTTTAATGAATATGATGTCGGTGAGTTTAAAAAAGCTGCAAGAGAATGTGGGGTTGCTGAAAAACAGATATCCTCACTGCTGATATTTGACGATCCTGTCGGCACCGATGTGAAATCCGGGGCATACTGGATTATTTTAACTGTAGCATCTGCTTCTCTTTTGGTTGTATGGATATTTCTTATAAAGATACGCTGGTATGATAAGAGAAAATACTGATATTATCTTTTGTTGATATTAGGGCAAAAATCAGCTGAAACTGCTGCTTAAAATAATCATTTGGACAAATTTTCAACATTCCAACACCTGCATTATTGTAAGATGTTACAATAATACAGGCTTTTTTTCGTAGGGTTTTCCCTTGCAGTCATTGACAAAATATGATATAATAAGTTTAATTGGATAATATACTCAGATAAACGAGGTACACATCTATGAATTCAAATATAAGCAGACTTGCCGAATCAGTGGGAAGAGTTATCGTCGGAAAGCAGGATACAGTGGTAAAACTCATCGCTGCACTGCTCTGCGAAGGCCATGTTCTTCTTGAGGACGTTCCCGGCGTCGGCAAAACTCAGCTGATAACCGCACTTTCGCGTTCAATCGGCGGAAAATTCAACAGAATACAGCTCACCCCCGACATCATGCCTTCCGACATCGCAGGCTTTACTATGCTTGACTCGGCGAAGGGAGAGTTCGTTTACCGCGACGGAGCTGTAATGTGCAATTTCCTCCTTGCGGACGAGATAAACCGTGCCTCGCCTAAGGTGCAGTCGGCACTTCTTGAGGCTATGGAGGAGCGCCAGATAAGTCTTGACGGTGTTACACACAAGCTCCCCAGGCCCTTCCTCGTAATGGCTACACAGAATCCCGTAGAGACCTACGGTACCTTCCATCTTCCCGAAGCACAGATGGACAGATTTTTCATGAAGCTTTCAATGGGCTATCCCTCAGTTCAGGAGGAGGTAATGATCCTCGAAAGAACGGAGAGACATAACCCTATCGCAAATATACCCGAGCCCGTTATGCACGTTGATGACATCGCTGCTATGCAGGAGGAGGTCAAGCGCGTGAGAGTAACGGATGAGGTCAAGAATTATATCGTTAGGATAGTTTCATCTACCCGCCAGGACAGGAACACTATCCTGGGTATCAGCCCCCGCGGAAGTATCGCTCTTTTCAAGGCTGCAAAGGCATTTGCCTATATCTATGACAGAGAGTATGTTACTCCCGATGATGTCAAGAATACGGCAGTTTCCGTGCTGGCTCACAGAATAATCCTTTCACCTCAGGGAAAAACCGCTTTCAGTACAGGCGAGGCTTATATTGAAAACGTTCTCAGGACCTGTCAGGTCCCCTCAATGATCAGATGATCAAGCATATTAAAAGCATCGTAAGTGTTCTTGCAGTTGCCTTTCTCGTCTATATCTTCACATTCTATATAGACGGCGAAATGGGTATCATACTTCTCGCATTTGTGCTGTTCGCACCGCTTGTCTCACTGTTTTTTGTGCTTTACGCAAGGAACAGGGTCAAGGTGGACTTTACCTGCGACGCATATGTGCCAAAGGGAAGCAGGCTCCCTGTCAGGGTGACTGTCAGCAAGACGGGAGTTTTTCCCCTTGCGGTGATAGAGATCGAGCCCTATGCTACCGAGATATTCGGTCAGCAGATCAAAAAGCGTAAGCTGACAATGCTCGGCGAGAAGAAAAAGAGCTTCACTATAGAGCTTGACGCCCTTATCGGCGGAAACGGCGAGGCAGGCATAAAAAGCGTATACTCCTGCGGCTTCCTCGGATTTTTCAGGCTCCCCCTGAAGACTCCTCTCCCTCAGCCTGTCTCCATCGGCGTTATACCGCCGGTTCCCGAGATCAAGGCTTCAACACAGCTATTCCGCTCTATTGCGGACGTGGTGTTTACAAGCGATGAGGATGAGGAAAACGATACGGCAATGATGTTCTCAGCCAATACATCTCCGGGCTATGAACACCGTGAGTAT
Organism: Ruminococcus flavefaciens ND2009; assembly: GCF_000621785.1. Classification (GTDB taxonomy): domain Bacteria; phylum Bacillota; class Clostridia; order Oscillospirales; family Ruminococcaceae; genus Ruminococcus; species Ruminococcus flavefaciens_C. The sequence continues at coordinate 242,100 of NZ_KK211346.1, forward strand.
GAGCTGGGAGACCCGCTCAAGCGTATCAACTGGAAGCTTTCCTCCAAAAAAGGAAAGATGATGGTGCGACTCGATGAGGCAGTTGCCTCTGTTCAGCCTGTTGTGGTGCTTGACCTGTACAGGCGCAGCGGTTTCCCTGCTGAAAAAGTGGTATTGGGTGAAGAAAAGCTTATAAGGTCTGTATTCGGACTCCTTTCCCTTCTGGTCAAGCAGGGTATCGCGTGCAGCTTTATTTATCGTTCAAGCTCGGGAGAGACGGTGAGCGAGAGCGTGGATAATCCCGATTATCCCGATCAGCTCCTGCTGAAGGTGCTTGCTGTCAAGGTTGTTCCCGACAAACGAGTTGATATATCACAGTTTGGCGGCTCGGTGTGTGCCTGCGTGATCGCCACCACTGATGCTTCGGGGGATTTTGGCTTTATAACCAAGAATATTGACAGTCCCGATAATATAAGTATCGTTGGGCTTTCTCCCTCAACTCCCAATTCGACCTCGCTGCCTCTGTGGTATCTTGATGAGGATAATAACTTTAAACTGGTATAAATAATGAAAGAGACCAACACTAAACCATTCAGCCTGAGATCATTCCTGCTGAGGACTCTCACTGATCCTGTTCTCTGGTACACGGTGCTTATAATGATAGCACTGATGTATCATCACCGGAACAGGGATAAGGCAGACTCTGAGGGCATTGTATTTGCCCTTGGCTTCGGAGCAGTGACATTTGTCGTCGGCTGGCTGCTTTTCAGGGTATTTGACTTCATGCAGAAACGCCATATTATCGGCTTTTGTGCATACACTGCGTGTGTGGGAGTCTTTGCTATGGCGATACGGCTTACTCTTGCCCTTGGTCAGGAGAACTATCCTATCACATGGATGCTTTGGTTCCTCACTCCGCAGGACTCTATTGAATATAACTTCTGGTTCGCGGTGACCTTCTTCCTGCTGTTCCTTATATTCATGGCTTCGGTCATATACTACTTCACAAGGGTAAGATACAGGATATTCATGAATTTCCTTATCTTCATAATCCCCTTCGTGATATACGGTAAGGAATACGAGAAGATGCCTACCCTCATGATAATACTCCTTGCAGTCGGATTTATCCTGCTGATGGTGTATTATCGTCAGCTCAAAGACTCTGAGGATACTGAGTTCGTTGAGAGGAGGCGCTCGTGGAAACCGATAGCTGTCTACGCTGTGATCTTCGCATCTGTAGCTGCTCTTTTCCCGAAGCCTGCCATCGAAGCGGACAGGACCACCCTTGAGACACTTATCAACGCTGATGTGCTCACTGACAGACTGGTCGATATGCTGAACGTTTTCCGTAATACCACGGGCGGTCAGCGATTCAGGACAAGCGTCAGGGACATGATAGTGTATGAGGCGGCTTCACAGGACGAGTTCCACCTTAAGATGGCTTCATATTCCACATATAACTTTAAAGACGATACATGGTCCACAGGCGGTCTCGACCTTCATTACGATGAAAGGACCGAGGCACTTCCTCTGAACATAATGTCGCCCATGGGAATGGCAGATGCCTTCCTTGAGGCAGCTTCGCTCGATGAAGCATACGCTGAGAAATACGGTCTTACCGAGTATCTGGAGGAGGGGCTGGACGCTCCCGAGGTCAGATCTGCCACGCTATACACTGTAGTGGGTTCTGCGGGACTGAGCTATGAGAACGACTCCGCTCCCGTACCTCAGAACGCTGTCAGGCTCGCAGACTGCTCCAAGGACGGTGAGCTTGCTACCCTTACAGGCGGAACGGTCGTATCCGTAAGCTCTGATTTCTCAAGTACAGAGTACTTCGTCTTTGATTACGCTGCTGATACTTTCTTTATGAGCAGCAGGAACCAGGAATTCCTTGATCATATCGGTCAGTTTGACTATGAACAGCTCCTTGAGGACACAGATGATGTTCTGTACTGGGCAAAGTACGATGATGAGGACAAGGGCGAGGCTTATGACTATTTCGGTATTGATTACAGGTATTATGAGGACTATCTCAATGACCTGCTGGACTACGGTGATAATCAGCGTATAAAGGAGCTTGCCGATGAACTCACAAAGGACGCGAAGTCTGATTATGAAAAGGCAAAGATACTTGAGGGATATTTCTACAATAATGATTACATCTATGATCTTGACTATGTGAAGAAGGAAGGCGAAAATGCAGAGGACTTCATCTTCGAGACGAAGACAGGCGTCTGCTATGAGTACGCTACCTCAATGGTACTTCTTGCCCGTGCGGCAGGTATCCCTGCAAGATATTGCGAGGGCTACAATATGACCCGCAGGGAAGAGGGCTACTGGAATCAGGGGACAGATCACGTTGTTACAACAAAGGACGCTCACGGTTATCCTCAGCTGTACATAAGAGGCTATGGCTGGACAGACTTCGAGCCTACTGTGACAGACACTGTTGTGGAGGAAAAGAAAACATCCGCCACGAATATGCTTTCAAGAGCAGGACTTATTATCCTTGCAGGCGCACTTTTGGTTTTACTCGGTGCATTCCTCTATCCGAGATTCTCTCACAGGTTCTTTATAAGAAGAGCACGCAGGAGGGCTCCGGGTGAGTTCGTAAAGAGCGCAATGCTCAGGATATGTAAATTATATGATATAGAAGATGTCAATACCTCGGCAGAGGCTGCGGATCTGGTACGGAAGGCAACAGGAGCTGAGATCTCGGAAACCGCTGTACTATTCGACAGAGCTGCTTATGGTGGGGAAGCTCTCAGCGAGAGCGAAAGAGAGATAGCTCTGAACGACTACATAGCTGCTTATGAGGCGCTCAGGGAGGCTAAAAAAAGAAGGGGCATAACAAACCGACAAAGTATGAATGGAGGTTAATTATGCGAACTGTAAAAGACAACGGAATATCGAAGCTCCTGCTCACATTCCTGATGATCATCGGAATTCTGGCAGGAGCGTACAGACCTGTTCATTCGGCTCATGCCGCAGAGGACTTCAGACTGTGGCGCCAGATGGACAGCCGATGGGGCAATACTGCTATCGGCGGCTCGAATGTACGCAGATCGGGCTGCTATATAACGTCCATAGCTATGGTCGCAGTTGCCTCGGGTGCAAGGAATACCACGGATTTTGATCCGGGAGTATTTGCAAAGCAGCTCAATGACATCGGAGCATTCAATTCCTCGGGCGGACTCAGCTCGTGGGCTTCCGTAAACAAGGTAGTCAAGGAGATAAGCATTGATTCGGCTAATCTTAGCTTTAAATCAACAGACCAGAAGGGCAAGGCTGCCGAGATCAAGGCGGCTCTCGACAATGGCAGCTACGTAATATGCAATGTCGGCGGACACTGGGTCTATATCGACGGTGTCATCGGCGACGATGTTTACATGGCTGACCCCGCTAAGGACGATATACTCATGTTCAAGGCGTATAACAACGCCAATATAACAGTATATCAGCTCCTAAAGGGCAAGACCCCATACAGCGGATTCACTCCTCTGTATACTCCCGAGGGGGCAGCACCTGTGACCACTACCGCTGTAACAACGACCACCACTTCTACAACAACCAAAGCAGCAGCTACTACAACGAAAGTTACTACAACAACCAAGGCGGCTACAACTACAAAAGCAGCTGCCACAACTACAAAGGCATCAGTCGCTGCCACAAAGGCTGCCTCAACAACTGCAAAGCCTTCAACTACAGTTGCATACGTGAAGGGCGAGTATTACTGCCCTGACAGCAGAACTGTAACCGTTTATTCAGAGGACGGTAAGGAGACTGCTGCTGTTCTGGAGGAAGGCAACATAGTCGATGTTGTCAGTGTCAGCGGTGATACGGGGGAGGTAGTCATCAACAGCAAAAAGTGCCGTGTAAAGCTTTCAGAGCTTGTCTTTGCAGGCAAGGAAAAGAAGCTTGTAATGGGCGATATAAACAATGACGGCGCCTTTGACGGCTACGATCTTGCACTTATAAATGAATATATCATCAGCCGTTCAAGGCTTCCCGAAGGCGTTTCCGTACTTACAGGCGCGGAGATAGCTGCTGCGGATATAAGCGGCGACGGACTGATAGACAATACTGATGTGCTCATGTATCTCATGCGCATCTGCAATTAAGGAGAACTTTTACTGATGGAATGGACAGAAGTCAACATCTACACAACGACCGAGGGAATAGAGCTTCTCTGCTCTAAGCTTACGGACATAGGCATCAAGGGATTTTCTATCAAGGATCCCGAGGATTTCAAGGAGTTCCTTGAGAACAAGAACGGTCAGTGGGACTACATTGACGATGATCTCATGGGGCTTTCCGAATGCGAGACCTGTATCACCGTATATATCCCTTCAAACGGTCAGGGAGCCGAAATGCTCCTTGCTATAAAATCCATGCTTGCCGAGATGAAGGCTGCCGATACCGAGGGCGTTTACGGACGTCTTGAGGCTGAGATGTCAAGCATACGCGAGGAGGACTGGGCAAACAACTGGAAACAGTATTTCAAGCCCTTCAAGGTCGGCGAGAAGCTGGTCATCAAGCCCTCCTGGGAGGACTATGACAACAGCGACGGCAGACTGATCCTTGAGATCGACCCTGCTTCGAGCTTCGGAACAGGCAAGCATCACACCACACGGCTTTGTCTGGAGGTCCTTGAAAAGTACCTCAATAAGGGCGACAGGCTGCTGGATATGGGCTGCGGAAGCGGAATTCTCTCCATCGGAGCAATGCTACTGGGAGCTGAGAGCGCAGTTGCAGTGGATATTGAGGAAAATGCAGCGGTCACAGCTCTTGAGAACGCTGTCAAGAACCACATTCCAAAGGAGAAGTACAGGACCTACTTCGGAAATATTCTCACCGATGAGAAGCTGGCTGACGAGATCGATGATAAGTACGACATCATCGCGGCAAACATCGTTGCCGATGTGCTCATCGCCATGAAGGAAAGCTTCCTGAGATACCTGAAAAAAGGCGGTATACTTATCGTATCCGGTATCATCGAGGAGCGTATGGACGAGGTAATAGACGCGCTGAAGTCAGTCGGCTTCAAGGATCCCGAGCCCGAGGTCCGCGAAGGCTGGGCAGCGGTCAAATTCACAGTTTAATATTATGCAGAGCATATATTTATAACATTATATAAGGAGAATAGAAAATGGGACTTTTTAAGAAGAAGAACAATCAGAAGGATGAAGCAGCTTCAGCAGCAGTAGTTGATCCTAAGGAAGGTATGAAAAAACTTATCCTTGATCAGCTCAATGAGAAGCTGAGCGGCACTCTTTACGACGACTGTGTTATTATGCCCAAGGGCTTTACCATTGACGTTCAGGTGGCAAGACTTGATGACGTTGAGGACGTAAAGGTGCTCCAGGTCGTATTCATCGTAAGACACGACGACTTCGATGAGCCTCTCATCGAGCCTGTTGATGCTCAAGGCAGAACTGACGAGGACGTTGCCAAAATGGCTGTTGAGATATTCCACGGCGGCGTATGGCATCCCCTCGACCAGAGCATGACCAAAAAGAACGGTATCCATGTTCCTGTTGACTTCCTCAGACAGCACTATGACTTCGATATGTACTGCCAGTCTGTTGTAAGAATAGGTGTAAAGGACAAGGAGCCCACAATGCTGGTGAACTTCATCAGAAACGAGATACCCAAGTACATCGGTTCAAAGAAGTACTACTGGCTAAGGATCTATCTTGCAAAGTTCAAGGATAAGGAGATCATTGAGGTTCGCCTCAACGGCTCTGTTCTTGTTGAGCTTCCCCAGTACTTCAAGGAGTACGTGGCAAAGGAAATGAACGCTACCGAGACTTTCGTTTCCGAGAAGCAGTATGCTATCCTCGTTCAGCGCGAGGAGGATAAGTGCCCCTTCAATAAGGAGCTGGTAATGTCTGCTGCAAAGGAGACTATCCAGTCAATGACAAAGATCACATCAAGAGAAGAATATATAGAAATGTCCAAGAAGCTTGAGGAGCTCACCGAAGGCAACAAGGATCTTGCAGCTGAGATAAGAGTATTTATCCCCGAGATCTTTGCAAAGCTCACTCTGGGCTACCGTGAGGGCGACAGCCTCTTCCTCCTTGAGGGTGAGGGCGATGAGCAGCAGAGCATTGAGTTCAAGAAGACTCAGCTCCGTTCGTATTTCTACCTCCAGCAGGCTATCCTGGAATTCCTCAGCACAAGACCTTCTCAGGAGGACGTTTCCCGTATAGTTACCAACAGTGTTGCATTCAGAGAGCTGAAGAAGGCTCTTGACACCGCTAAGGAGGAGAACAGAGAGCTCAAGCCTGAGGATCTCTACGTTCCCGGTACTTCCTACAAGATCGGCCATGAGGGCTACAGAGTCTGGTAAGACCGTTTACACTTCCCCTGTACTGAGCAGGGGAAGTTTTTTTGCGGAATATAGTAAAAAAAGCTTGACAAAGCCCTTTGTTTGTGATAAAATATTATTGCCGCTTGTAAACAGGCTTTAAAGTTGTGCCATCACACGCCTGTAACAGCGAGTTTATTGAAAAGGCAGGTGCCACAATATGTACGCAGTTATTGAAACCGGCGGAAAGCAGTATCAGGTTAATGAGGGAGATATCATCTTCATCGAGAAGCTTGCAGCAGAGGCTGATGAGACAGTTACTTTCGATAAGGTAGTTGCTCTCGGAGCAGACGATGGTCTTAAGATCGGTACACCCTATGTTGACGGTGCAGCAGTAAGCGCTAAGGTTCTGAAGAACGGCAAGGCTAAGAAGATCACTGTTTTCACTTACAAGCCCAAGAAGGGTGAGAAGAAGAAGCAGGGTCACAGACAGCCTTACACTCAGGTGAAGATCGAAGCTATCAAGGCTTGATCATGATCCGCGCAGAATTTTATGAAAAGCAGGGACTTCTGACAGGCTTTAAGTTCAGCGGCCATTCGGGTTATGCCGAGGCTGGCGAGGACGTTGCTTGTGCGGCTGTTTCCTCAGCTGTACAGCTTACCGCAAATATCCTCGGAGAGTTCGGGCTTCAGCCGAAGATCACAGTGGGTGACAATGTCATCGAATGTGTCTGCGAGGACGGCGGAGAGATACCGCCAAGACTGCTGAATGTTTTGAAACAGCATTTTGAGGCTATACTGGAAGAGTTCCCTAACACGATCAAAATCATTATTTCGGAGGTGTAAGTATGTTAAAGATCAGTATGCAGTTCTTCGCTCATAAGAAGGGTGTTGGTTCTACTAAGAACGGACGTGACTCTGAGGCTAAGAGACTCGGTGTCAAGAGAGCAGACGGTCAGTTCGTTAAGGCAGGCAACATTCTCGTTCGTCAGAGAGGTACACATATCCATCCCGGTAACGGCGTTGGCATCGGTTCAGATGATACATTATTCGCTACAGTAAGCGGTAAGGTAAAGTTTGAGCGTTTCGGCCGTGACCGTAAGAAGGTTTCTGTTTACGAGATTGAGCAGTAACAGCCATAACGTGACAATAAAACCCGAGCATTTGCTTGGGTTTTTTCTTTAGAAACGGAGGTCGGAAATGTTCGTTGATCAGGCGAAGATAAAGATCAAAGCAGGTGACGGCGGCGACGGAGCAGTGTCCTTTCACCGTGAAAAATATGTTGCGGCGGGAGGTCCCGACGGCGGCGACGGTGGACGCGGCGGAGATGTAGTCTTTCAGGTCGATGATAATTTCTCGACCCTTATAGACTTCAGATACAAGAGAAAATATGTGGCGGACCGCGGTGAGAACGGAAGCAGCAGAAACTGCACGGGCAAAAGCGCTCAGCCACTTATAATCAAGGTGCCGAGAGGTACGGTTATCCGCGACGCCAAAAGCGGAAGGATAATGGCGGATATGTCAACTGACGAGCCGAAGGTCCTTGCGAGAGGCGGTCAGGGCGGTAAGGGCAATGTCCATTTTGCCACTTCAACTCGCCAGATACCCAAGTTTGCAAAGCCGGGATTTCCCGGTGAGGAGTTCGAGGTAACTCTGGAGCTGAAGCTTCTTGCTGATGTGGGACTTGTGGGCTATCCGAATGTGGGAAAATCCACACTTATCTCGGTAGTCAGCGCCGCTAAACCTAAGATAGCAAATTACCATTTTACTACTCTCACTCCTGTTCTCGGAGTTGTAAGGGTAGATGAGGAAAAGTCCTTCGTAATGGCTGATATACCCGGTCTTATCGAAGGTGCAGGAGACGGTGTAGGTCTGGGGCATGAGTTCCTCAGACACGTTGAAAGATGCCGTCTTATAGTCCATGTTGTAGACGTTTCGGGCATTGAGGGACGCGATCCCTGCGAGGATTTCGAGGTGATCAATGCTGAGCTTGCCAAGTTCAACGAGGAACTTGCAGACCGTCCACAGATCGTTGCGGCAAATAAGTCCGACATGGCGACAGAGGAACAGATCGAAAAGTTCCGTAAATATATCGAGGACAAGAATATACCATTTTTCTGCATATCAGCAGCCACTACCCAGGGTACTGCCGAGCTTATGAACAAGGTCTCGGAGGTGCTTGATACCCTTCCTCCCATCAGGGAATTCGAGGCAGAGCCTATCCCGCAGGAGGAGCTTGACGAGATGCTTGGCGTTGACAAGAAGTTCGAGATAACTGTTGAGGACGGCGTTTACTTTGTTGATGCTCCCTGGATACAGCCTATCATGCGTACTGTTGATCCCGACGACTATTCGTCGCTCCAGTATTTCCAGCGTGTTCTCATCAACAGCGGTATCATTGCAAAGCTTGAGGAGATGGGTATACAGGAGGGCGACACCGTAAGCCTTGAGGGCTTCGAGTTCGACTTTGTAAACTGATATGAGCAGAGAAAAACTTACAGAGCGTGAAGCTAATTCATACAGTCCGCTGACTCTGGCTTTTCTGGGTGACAGCGTATATGATACACTGGTGAGAGAGTATCTTCTACGCAGGGCTAATATGCCTGTTGCGAAGCTTCATTCCGCAAAGATCAGGCTGGTCTGTGCGGAGTTCCAGTCGAAAGCCTACGACCTCGTTGCAGAGAAGCTCTCGGAGCATGAGCTTGCGGTCTTAAAAAGGGGACGCAATGCTACGGGCAATACTGTTCCGAAGCACGCAGACGCTGCGGAATACCGCCGTGCAACTGCGCTTGAGTGCCTGTTCGGATACCTTTATCTGACAGGCGGGAACGAGCGTATCAGCGAGCTGTTTGAACTTATTATAAATTCAGATCTTAACGAAAATGAACAGATAGGAGTGTAAAACTATGTCAGGTCATTCAAAATGGAATAATATCAAGCGTAAGAAGGAAGCGACCGATGCTGCAAAGGGCAAGATCTTTACAAAGATCGGCCGTGAGATCACAGTTGTTGTTAAGGAGGGCGGTCCCGATCCCAACAACAATGCAAAGCTTCGTGACCTTATCGCAAAGGCTAAGTCCAACAACGTGCCTAACGACAATATCGATCGTATCATCAAGAAGGCAGCGGGCGACGGCGACAAGAACAACTATGAGAACATCACATACGAGGGATACGGTCCTAACGGAGTTGCTGTTATCGTAGAGTGCCTTACAGACAACAGAAACAGAACCGCGGGCGAGATTCGTCACTACTTTGACAAGTTCGGCGGTAATCTCGGTACTATCGGCTGTGTATCCTTTATGTTCACAAACAAGGGTATCGTTATCCTTGAGAACACAGGTCTCGATGAGGACAAGGTAATGGACGATGTATTCGAGTGCGGCGGAGATGATTTCGACATCAACGAGGAGACTGTTGAGATCGAGTGTGCTCCCGAGAATGTAGGCGCAGTTCGTGAGGCTCTTACAGCAAAGGGCTACAACGTACTTTCAGCAGAGGCTGAAATGATCCCTGCAAACTATACAACTCTCACAGACGAGGATCACATCAAGAAGATGAACCTGCTTCTTGAGCACCTTGAGGAGAACGATGACGTTCAGAACGTATACCACAACTGGGAGATGCCCGAGGAAGAATAATTACCTGGGGCAGCTCTGCTGCCCCTTCTATTACAGCGAACAGGAGCTTGTATATGGCTATTACCATAAAGAAGATCGGTAGCGATACCGAACTCAAGGAGACAGCGCAGCTGGCGGACATTATTTGGCACGAGTGCTTCACCGGTATTATCAGTGAAGGACAGATCGACTACATGGTCGAAAAATTCCAGTCATACAAGGCTATGACAAAGCAGATAATCGATCAGGACTACAGTTACTTTGCAGTCCGTGATGACGGAGAGCTCTGCGGCTACATTGGCATGAGACCCGAAAAGGATCATCGTTTCTTTCTCAGCAAGCTTTATCTCCGCAGGGATAAGCGGGGCAGGGGAATTGCTTCGCAGATGCTGGAAAAGGTATTTGAGGAGGCGAGAGACAGCGGCAAGTCCCACGTCTATCTCACGGTAAACAAGCACAACGTTCACGCAATAGATGTATACAAGAAGACGGGCTTTACAGTCACCGACCAGGTCGTTACCGATATTGGTGAGGGCTTTGTTATGGACGACTACATAATGACATATGAGCTTTAAATTTGTTTTGAAGTGCTAACGGTAATATATTGACTTGCTTCCCTGTATAATGTATAATAAGCTATGTTATGTGAGGGAGTAGTTAACACACGTTAGTGTGCGGCAAGCCGACATACTGGCGCATAGAGCGTCCGGTTTTGCCTTAAATAATGAGACTCATGTACGGCTTTATCGCTGTACCTGAGCAGAATTTCGGGTACGCAGGTATCCGAATTTTTTTTGAGAGGACGTTTGTAATGGGAATAACGGAATTACTGCTCATATCTGTAGGACTGGCTATGGACGCCTTTTCCGTGTCGGTCTGTAAGGGGCTGAGTATGAAAAAGATCAGCCTGAAGGGCGGTGTGATAACTGCTCTGTTCTTTGGCGTATTTCAGGCGCTTATGCCGATGATAGGCTATTTTCTCGGAAGTCGTTTTGCAGAGTTTATAAGCTCCTTCAGTCACTGGGTATCTTTCGGTCTGCTTGCAGTTATCGGCGGAAAAATGATGATAGAAGCTTTCGGAAAAAATGACGATGAGGAGAGCGGCAAGGAGTACAGCCTTGATATTAAGGAGTTGTTCCTGCTTGCAATAGCCACAAGCATAGATGCACTTGCTGTGGGCATAGTCTTCGCTGCGGAGAAAACTCCACTTATCTCCTCGGTTGCGGTTATAGGTGCTGTGACATTTTTGCTTTCGCTTATCGGAGTTTTTATCGGGCACCGTTTCGGCAGCAAATACGAGAAAAAGGCTGAGTTTGTGGGCGGTGCAGTGCTGGTGCTCATAGGAGCAAAGCTGCTCCTTGAGGGGCTTGGTGTTATATAAACAGAAAACCGAGGGCTTATTTATTCACCCTCGGTAAACTTACGTTTTATGAGACTGCTTTGCAGTCTTTTTTATTTTTCAGCGGGAACAAGAGTGTTTATCTTCTTGAGAAGGAACTCCTGTATCATAAGAGCGTCGCCTGATGTGATACCCACAACGGACTTATCAACGTCTCCGTTGTTTGCGCCCTGGCGAGTGAGGTGCTTGGCATCGCTGCCTTCCACGCCGTACTTATCGGGATTTGCGATGGACTGCATAAGAAGGATAGCGTCAGCAAGCTCAACCTTTTCATCGCAGTTTGAGTCGCCGTAAGCAATATCGCTCACAGGAGCAGATGTTGTAGTTGTTGTCTCCGAAGGAGCAGATGTAGTAGTTGTCTCTGTCACTGTTGTAGTGGTTGTTTCAGTCACAGTTGTAGTTGTAGTGGTAACAGGATCTGTGACTGTAGTTGTGGTGACATCAGAACCTGCCTCGTTCCAGATCGCTGTAAATCTGATACCGAGTCCGGGAGCGGCTCCCTTGATAGTATATTCCTCACCGGCCTGTACTGTTTCGTCACCGTACTGCCAGCCGCCGAATGTATAGCCTTCCTTTGTTATGGGGCACTCGGGAGCTGTAATGGCTGTACCTGTATATCCCGGTACCTTTACATTATTTTTGTCTGCCGAGAAAACAACAGTGTATCTTAAAGGTGACCAGTTGGGTTCGATGAGGACGTCACTGCCGGGCATTATAAATACAGCATTGGGCTCATAGTCCTTGCCGTCGGTAATGCAGTGCCAGTTCTTGATCTCATAGCCGATCCTTGAGAAACGGTCAGCAGCCTGAAGGGAAGTGGGGAAGGATTCTGCCAGCTCATACTCCTGGAAAGATGCGCCGACAATACCCTCATAGTCGCCTGCGGAGTATCTGAGCTTGTAGATCTTCTTGAGATTGGGACGGAGGATGATGTCTTCGTCGCCGACAAGTATATAAGTCTCAACATCGAACTCGTGAACGCCGTCGGTCCAGCCCTTCTGGTCATAGCCTTCCTGTTTGAATTTCCAGGAAGGAATCAGAATGTATCTGCCCTTGAGAGCGTTCTGTGCGGGGACGTACTTTTCGGCTTCCTTATCGATCTCGCCGTTCTTTTCGACTCTGAAAGTGACCTTGTGGAAGTTTTCGTCTTCTTTGTCGATCCACACGGGGTGAAGGTCCACATTTTCGGTGTCTACTCTCATAACGGTTCCGGCGGGGTATGCAGCAATATTGTCAGCAGTCCAGCAGCTAAAGATATAACCCTCGCGCTCGGGAATTACATTTGTAACGTATACCGAAGAATTGGGATCTGTCTCGATGTCCTCGATAGACTGAGGATTTCCGTCTTTGTCTTCGGGAATGATGATACCCTCACCGCTTAGATCATAGTGTACTACGCATTTGTCAGGTATTTCGTCATCTGCTCCTGCGTAGAAGCCCGCATTGAAGGAGCAAAGAGCCATCACAGCCGCAGCTGTGACAGACGTAATGTTTTTGAAAAATGGTTTCATAAGCCCTCCCATCCGATGCAGTTGCATCGCCTCAGTATCCGGATCTGCGGATACTATCTGAATGAATTAGTATTAGGATCATAAACATATCCGATGCCGCTCAGTTTGCTGCTGATCTCCTCCTCGGGGATACAAAGGCTTTTGCAAAGCTCTGTAAAAGACGGATACTCATCACGGAGAAGAGTATTGATATAGCTTAGTAAGATCACGGGGTCATTGGGTAAATTCATAAAATTCTCCTTTTCCATATGAAGTCGCAGAGCACCCGGGAATGCAGTGCAGGACATTGCCGGGCTGAGCAGAAAAAGCGTATCATAGCGCTTATTTATATGTTCTAAAATTAATATACAATACGAAACGGGTTTTGTCAATAAATTTTGAAAAATCGGAAATGAGAATTTTTAATTAATATGTATATATTTTTAATATCTTTTTTGAAGCGGATAAAATATAACAAAATATGCGTGATGTGCAACGATTTTATAGCCTGAAAGTCGATGCGCAGCACAATAAATAATTGGAAATATAAAATTATTATTAACAATTCGTACAAACACTGACAGAAGTCAGATTTAAGGCTTGCTGCAACAAAATATAGGCGAAATACAAGAACATTGACACTTGTAAATGTTATATGATACTAACATTATGGTTTTCGACATTATTGTATAAAATGCACAGTAATCATGTGACGAATTAGGCTAAATTGGAGATAGAAATTTTCTTTTATATATGGTATAATATCTAAGATATGTGAGATGTGATATTTTGTCTCATTTTATTTTTGTACATGACATTGTTACATTTTTCACAGCTAAAACAAGGAGGTCCATTAAATGAATTCAGCTAAATCAACTGTTCCCTTCAAGGGTACTCCCGAGCAGGAAGCTGAGCTTCTCAAGGTTATCGCAGAAAAGAAGGACGATAAGGGTTCTCTTATGCCGATACTCCAGAAGGCTCAGGAGATCTACGGCTACCTTCCCATTGAGGTCCAGGCTCTCATTTCCGACAACACAGGCATCCCGCTTGAGAAGATCTACGGCGTTGTTACCTTCTACGCTCAGTTCTCACTCTATCCCAAGGGAGAGTACACGATCTCAGTCTGTCTCGGTACAGCTTGCTATGTAAAGGGTTCCGGAGATATCTACAATAAGCTCCAGGAAAAGCTTGGAATCGGCGGTGGCGAATGCACTCCCGACGGTAAGTTCTCTCTTGATGCTTGCCGCTGCATAGGCGCCTGCGGTCTTGCACCCGTTCTTACAGTCAATGAAGATGTTTACGGCCGTCTCACTGTTGACGACGTTGACAAGATCATTGCAAAATACGCTTAATTCCAAACATTACCATTTAGGAGGTTAACTTATGAAGACTCTTGAAGAACTCAAGGTTGTCAGAGACAGCATGGTGGGCGAGGTAGCTCTCAGAACACATGGCAATGCTTCTTCAAAATATGAAAGACACGTCCTTGTCTGCGGCGGTACAGGATGTACCTCTTCGGGCTCACCCAAGATCATTGAGGAGCTTAAGAAGGAATTCGCAGAAAAGGGACTTACAGATAAGGTACAGATCGTCAAGACCGGATGCTTCGGACTTTGTGAGCGCGGTCCTATCATGATCGTATATCCCGAGGGCTCATTCTACTCACGTGTTAAGGTAGATGAGATCCCCCGCATCGTTGATGAGCACCTCATCGGCGGCAACCCTGTTAAGGAATTCCTCTATGAGGAGACTGTTGCCGGCGACGAGATCAAGTCTCTCGACGATACATCATTCTACAAAAAGCAGCACCGTGTAGCTCTCAGAAACTGCGGTGTTATTGATCCTGAGAATATCAACGAGTACATAGGCCGTGACGGTTACCAGGCTCTGGGCAAGGTCCTCACAACTATGACTCCTGAGGACGTTATCCAGACTATCCTCGATTCAGGTCTCCGCGGACGTGGAGGCGGCGGCTTCCCCACAGGTATGAAGTGGAAGCTTGCAAGAAACATCGTTCCCAACGCTGACCAGAAGTACGTTTGCTGTAACGCCGACGAGGGCGACCCGGGTGCATTCATGGACCGTTCAGTACTCGAGGGCGATCCCCACGTTGTACTTGAGGCTATGTCCATCGCAGGTTACGCTATCGGCGCAACACAGGGCTACATCTACGTTCGTGCTGAGTATCCTATCGCTGTTGAGCGTCTTAACATCGCTATCAAGCAGGCTCGTGAGAACGGTATGCTCGGTAAGAACATCTTCGGAACAGATTTCTGCTTCGATATAGACCTCCGTCTCGGTGCAGGCGCTTTCGTCTGCGGTGAGGAGACAGCTCTTATGACATCTATCGAGGGCAACCGTGGTGAGCCCCGTCCGAGACCTCCTTTCCCTGCTGAAAAGGGTCTCTTCCAGAAGCCTACTGTCCTCAACAATGTTGAGACATATGCAAATATTCCTCAGATCATCCTCAACGGTGCAGACTGGTTCGCATCTATGGGTACCGAGAAGTCAAAGGGTACCAAGGTATTCGCTCTCGGCGGAAAAATCAAGAACACAGGTCTCGTTGAAGTTCCTATGGGTACAACTCTCCGCGAAGTTATCGAAGAGATCGGCGGCGGTATCCCCAACGGAAAGAAGTTCAAGGCTGCTCAGACAGGTGGTCCTTCAGGCGGATGTATCGATCCTTCAAACTTCGATATCCCCATCGATTACGATAACCTCATCGGTATCGGTTCAATGATGGGTTCTGGCGGACTTATCGTTATGGACGAGGATAACTGTATGGTCGACATCGCTAAGTTCTTCCTCGAGTTCACTGTTGACGAGTCCTGCGGTAAGTGTACACCCTGCCGTATCGGTACAAAGAGAATGTGGGAGATCCTTGACAAGATCACAAAGGGCAAGGGAACTCTTGAGGACCTCGACAAGCTGGAACAGCTGGCTTACCACATCAAGGCTAACTCACTCTGCGGTCTCGGACAGACAGCTCCTAACCCTGTTCTCTCTACACTCAGATGCTTCCGCGATGAGTACATCGCTCACGTTGTTGACAAGAAGTGTCCTGCAGGCGTATGTAAGGACCTCCTCAGCTTCGAGATCGAAAAGGACAAGTGTATCGGCTGCGGTATGTGTGCTAAGCAGTGTCCTGCATCCGCTATCACAAGAACTGACTATATCGCTCCCGGCAAGAAGCTTGCTGCTATGGAGATCGATAAGAGCAAGTGCGTAAAGTGCGGCGCTTGTATCGCAACATGTAAGTTCAAGGCAATCATCAAGAAGTAAGCGGAGGAATAGTAATGGAAAATATAACTGTTAAAATCAACGGTGTTGAATTAGAAGTCCCCAAGGGCACTACTGTTCTTGAAGCTGCTCACATGGCCGGCTTTGAAATTCCTACACTTTGCTATATGAAGGAGATCAACGAGATCGGTGCCTGCCGTATCTGCGTTACAGAGGTAAACGAGGGCAGAGGCTTCCGTCTCGTAGCAGGCTGCGTATATCCCTGTTCCAACAACATGGAGATCCTCACAAGCTCACCCAAGGTCATCGAGTCAAGAAAGAGAACTCTCGAGCTCATTCTTTCAACTCATGACAGAAAGTGCCTCTCCTGCGTAAGAAGCGGCAACTGTGAGCTCCAGAAGCTTGCTAAGGATTACGGCGTTGAGGATGCTACTGTATACGACGGTATCAAGAACGAGTATGAGGTAGACAACTCAGCTGCACATATGTACCGTGACAACAACAAGTGTATCCTTTGCCGCCGCTGCGTAGCAGTTTGTGCAAAGACTCAGGGTATCGGCGTTATCGGTGCTAACGAGAGAGGCTTCAAGACATACATCGGCTCTGCATTTGACATGGGTCTCGGCGAGACAAGCTGTGTATCCTGCGGTCAGTGTATCGCTGTTTGTCCTGTTGGCGCACTCTCAGAAAAGGATTACACCAAGGAAGTTCTGGCAGCTATCGCTGATCCCGAGAAGACTGTTCTCGTACAGACAGCTCCTGCTGTTCGTGCAGGTCTCGGCGAGTGCTTCGGCAATCCTATCGGTACAAACGTTGAAGGCAAGATGGCAGCTGCTCTCCGCAGACTGGGCTTCGACAAGGTATTCGATACAGATTTTGCTGCTGACCTCACAATCATGGAAGAGGCTAACGAGTTCCTGGATCGTTTCACAAATGGCGGAACACTTCCTCTCATCACATCATGCTCACCCGGATGGGTCAAGTTCTGTGAGCACTACTATCCCGATCTTCTCGATCACCTTTCTTCATGTAAGTCTCCTCAGCAGATGTTCGGTGCAACTGCAAAGACATACTACGCTCAGAAGATGGGTATCGATCCCAAGAACATCGTTATGGTATCTATCATGCCTTGTACAGCTAAGAAGTTCGAGATCGGAAGACCCGATCAGAGCGCTGCAGGTGTACCCGATGTTGATTACGCTCTTACAACACGTGAGCTTGGCAGAATGATCGAGCGTGCAGGTATACTGTTCAATTCACTTCCCGATGAGAAGTTCGACGATCCGCTTGGAATCTCAACAGGTGCAGGCGTTATCTTCGGTGCTACAGGCGGTGTTATGGAAGCTGCTCTCAGAACAGCTGTATACACACTTACAGGCGAGAACGTAACAGATCTCCCCGAGGTTCGTGGTACAAAGGCTATCAAGGAAGCTACATACAACGTTGCAGGCAACGATGTTAAGGTTATCGTAACCAGCGGTCTTGCTAACGCAAGAAAGGTTCTCGATGACATCAGAGCAGGCAAGTGCGACGCTCAGTTCGTTGAAGTTATGGCTTGTCCCGGCGGCTGTGTAAACGGCGGCGGTCAGCCTCAGGTTCCTATGGGCGTAAGAAACTTCGTTGACATCAGAGAAGAGAGAGCTAAGGTTCTCTACAACCTCGACAAGTCAATGCCTCTCAGACAGTCTCACGAAAATCCTGCTATCAAGAAGGTTTACGAGGAGTTCTTTGAGAAGCCCGGCAGCCACAAGGCTCATGAGGTTCTCCACACATCTTACGTTAAGAGAAAAGTTAACGAGATATAATCAAATGCTGAATTCATTGAGGGCGGACAAATTTGTCCGCCCTTCTTTATTGACATGAACAGCGCAAAGTGTTATAATTGTAATATCTTAAATTAGGGGGAAACAATATGGATAACGTATGTGAATTCTGCGCGGCAAAGGTAGTATCAGGAACTCTCGTTACACCCTACGCTGTCCAGTTCTATCCTGAAGGTGAGGAGCAGAAGCTGAAGCCAAAGAGGAGCCAGGTCATCTGTGATGCCTGTCCGCGGTGCGGCCATATCCAGAACCTTAGGCTGAAAAATCCTGAGAATATAATGAAATACCGTTATACTATCCCGGGGGAGATCGTATAATAAAAAAATAACTGCACATAATACTTCCAAAAGGAGGTATTATCATGCAGACAAATTTTACAGAAAGTCAGACCCGTATCAATCTTATGCGAGCCTTTGCAGGTGAGTGCCAGTCACGGCAGAGGTATTATCAGGCTGCCCTGACTGCCCAGCAGCAGAAGCTGGTGGGACTTGAGCGGATGTTCCGTTTCACCGCCGAGCAGGAGGAGCGCCATGCAATGGTGTTCTGGAAGCTGCTTAAAGAGGGAACGGGACAGGATATAGACATCTCAGCAGGCTTTCCTGCCGAAGTCACAGAGGAGATACAAAAGCTCCTTGATGCTTCCGAGAGGGAGGAGAAGAAGGAGTTTTCTGTTGTGTATCCGGATTTTGCACGTATTGCCGCCGAAGAGGGCTTTACCGAGGCTGCGTCAAAGTTCAGAATGATAGCTGACATTGAAAACAGCCACAGAGCAAGGTTCATATACTACGGTGAGCTTTACCGCAGCGGTATGCTTTTCCGAAGCAATGACACAGAGCAGTGCTGGATCTGCCTTAACTGCGGACACATCCACAAAGGCAGCGAGCCGCCTCAGGAATGTCCTGTGTGCAGGGCTGAGCAGGGGTACTTTATACGCCGTGAGGAAGCGGCGTTCACTTCCTGCGACACTGTTTCGGCATAAAACTATTACAGGGTAAGATACGACAAAAATAGCCCCGGGGCTTGCCTCGGGGCTGTACTTCTGTATAAATGAGTTATGTTCTCATTCCTTCTGCCGCTTTTTCAGCTTATTCATCAGCACAATGAACACTATGAGTTCAGCAAGGAATGTGACTGCCCAGGATATGGCGTAGGAAAGATAAAGACTCTTGATTGAGTGATACTGCGGTATCCTGAAAACCACATATATCCAGCCCAGACGTATTCCCACAACTCCCGCAATGGTTATGAGCATGGGAGTTACGGAGCTTCCCAGACCGCGGATAAGTCCCGTGGTAACGTCCATGAGTCCGCAGAGGAAGTAGGGGAGCATGATGTATGTCATTCTTACCAGTCCGTATTTTATAGCCTCATCTGAGTCGGTGATGTAGATGCCCAGGAGCGGTTTTCCGAAGAAAAGTGCGGTGACTCCCAGCGCAGCGCCTGTGCAGAATACAGAGACAAGGCATATCCACATTATCTTGCGTATACGGTCGAATTTGCCTGCACCGTAATTCTGACCTGTGAAGTTCAGAGCAGTCTGGCTGTATGAGTTCATGGATGTATATACGAAGCCCTCTATGTTCTGAGCGGCTGCGTTGCCGGAGTTTACAACAGGTCCGAAAGAGTTTATAGATGACTGGATTATAACATTTGAGGCGGAGAACAGGGCACCCTGTATACCTGCGGGGAAGCCTATCTGGATTATCCTTTTAAGCTGTCTGCCGTAGATGTGCATCTTTCGGAGGTCAAGCTTGCAGGCGTCCTCGCGCTTCATGAGAGCGCGGAGTATAAGTCCTGCGGACAGTATCTGTGAAATGGTGGTGGCGAGAGCAACACCCGCAACGTTCATTTTAAACACCATAACGAACAGCAGATTGAGGAGAACATTGAGAACTCCTGCTGCTGTCAGGTAGTAAAGGGGACTCTGTGTGTCTCCTGCGGCACGGAGGATAGCCGAACCGAAGTTATATATCATGCTGGCGATGGTTCCGCAGAAGTAGATCTGCATATATGATGTGGCGAGATGGAGCTGCTCCTCTGGAGTGTCCATGAGCCTCAGGAAAGTTCCCGAAAAGAGCACTCCCACCAGTGTGAGGACTGCTCCGCTTACAATAGCTGTGGGGATAGCGGTATGTACCGTCCTGTGGACGTCCTCGTTCCTTCCGGAGCCGAGACCGTGTGCCACGGTAACGCCTGCGCCGACGGACAGACCTATGAAAAGGTTTACCATAAGGTTGATTATAGAGCCCGTCGAGCCCACGGCTCCAACGGAATTGCTTCCGCAGCAGCGACCTACAACTACAAGGTCGGCGGCGTTGAACAGAAGCTGGAGAACTCCCGTAAGTATAATGGGGATAGTGTAGAGTATTATCCTGCTGACCAGGGGACCCTCACACATATCCGCTGCTTTTCTTGGCATAAAAATGACTCCGTTCTGCCGCATATTATAGCGCTGCGGCGGCGCATAAGGGCGCAAAAAAGCCCCCGAAGGGACTTTCTTATGTGTTTCCGTTTTTTCTGATCCTTGCGATCTCCTGATCCTTTTTCCACAGGAAGCTTATATGAGCCTCCGTACCGTTCTGGATACGCTTGAAGTTTTCTATATGCTTGAAAAGTATGATAAGTGAGACTGCTGAGAGTATTGCGGTGCCGATAGGATCACCTGTGAGCAGGGCATATATCATGGTGAAGATCACCGAGCCTGTAACAGGTACTATGCAGACATAATCCATTGAAAATCCGAGAACGATCTCGAATATAAGGAGAAGAAGAAATACCAAAGGATTGAAGGCGAGAATGGTGCCGCCAAGAGAGGCGAGACCTTTACCGCCATGGAATTTCATAAGTACAGGGAAGATATGTCCCAGGATACAGCATGAACCGGAGAGTATCTTCGCAAATTTGAGCTGCGGGAAAAAGTAAGCAGCGATAAGCGAAGCTGCAACAGCCTTTGCGATGTCAAAGAGAGCGACGAAAAGACCTGCCTTTTTACCGATAGTGATGACCGTGTTTGAAGCACCTGCATTGCCCGAGCCTCTCTGTCTTATGTCGAAGCCCTTGAATTTGGCTATAATGAATGCAGGGTTGATGTTACCGAAAAAGTAACCGATAAGAGCGCAGAGTGCGATCTGCATAAAAACCCCCTCCGTAAAATAAAAACAAAAGGACTGATCGTTAAATTAATGTCGAACTGACCTTACATACAATATTATAATATCATATTTGCGTTTAAAAGTAAAGTACCCTTTCTGATTTTTTTAGAAAATCAAAGGTTAAAATAAAAAAATAAATACTTTCTGTTTCGTATAGGCAGGGAACTGCGATTAGAGTATATGAAGGGGAAAGAATTCATGCGCATGATCAGGAGAGATGAAAATGACAGATAATGAACTTCAGCATCTGCTGAAGGCTGAACCGGAAAAGGGGCAGCGTGCGTTTTATGACAAATACTTCAATTATGTGTATACCATCGTGTTTGCAAAACTGAAGTCAGCGGCGTCTATGGAGGATGTGGACGAATGTGTGGGAGATGTCTTCGCACAGTGCTTCATCTTCTTTGACAAGCAGGAGGTCATTCAGGGTAATCTGAAGGCTTTTACGGCTTCCGTAGCAAGACGAAAGGCAGTAGATACATACAGAAGAGTCGTAAGACACAGCAGTAACATACCTATAGACGATGCAGGCGAACTGGACTCAGGGGAGAATATTGAGCGCTCAACCGAGGAGTCGGAAATGAGAAAGCTGCTCTACGATAAGGTGGAGGAGCTGGGGGAGCCGGACTCTACAATCATCATACAGAAATACTTTTTCGGCAGAAGCTCAAAGGAGATCGCAGAGATAGTGCAGATCTCATCGGATAATGTCAGAGCGAGGTGCAGCAGGGCTGTAAAGCGTCTGAAGGATGTACTGCTGGCAGCAGGCTTCACAAGATAGGAGGAGAAGCTATGAAGGATAAACTTGAATACCTGTTCAGCGACAAGGACAGCGATATAGAAAGAGTCGCAGAGAGATATACTGCGGCGGGGAACAAAGAGAAAGAAAAAATATATGACATCACAAGAAAGAAATACAATATACTCAGAGAGGAGGAAGCTAATACCTCTGAGGACGGCTTTATAAAGGAAGCTGAGGGCGTAGAGAGATATTCACGTCCCAGGTGGATACGCATGGTAAGTGCGGCTGCTGCGGCGGTAATACTCATCACAGGTGTCTGCGGAGGAGTCTTCCTTACAAGATCAAAGAGAGTAGACAGGATAGATATTGACTCAAGCCAGTTTGCCGAGACAGTCACCGTTAAGGAGGTAACTACCATTACCGATGACGGAGAGATCGTCAAGGTGGATATGGAAAAGGTAGTGGATAAGCTTACGGATGGTCTGGAGCATATCCACAAATCTTTGGCGCAGGAAGGCGTTGATATTGATGACAGCCTTACATTCATCAGCACTACTGATACTAACGCACCTTCCTCTATAAATTATTACCGCGTTACTGATGAAAAGCTTGATACATTTGACGAATTTGAGATGATAATGGAGTCCACTTACAGCAGCAATACCCGTGAGAAGTATATGGGCGGAGATATGAGCGAATATGAGAACGGTGTAGAATTCCATGACGCAAGCTTTATAAAGCAGAACCTGCGGGCGTTCATAATCTATAACGATAATATCTATTCCGAAGCATTTGTACAGCCCAATGAAAGCTATTCATCAAATTTTGCAAACACATTCAACTTCAGCAATTATGAGCTTATTTCCTCGGAGTTTCCTGCCGACGATGAGCAACGCATAAAGTGGCTTATCGAAGACGGTCTCCTCGATGACGGTCTTGAGACCATGACCTGCAAGAGGATATATCAGCGCAAGGACGGCACAAGAGTAAGAGCAGAGCTCATTCTTGTCAACGAGGATAACGCATGGAAGATTGGTTCGTATAACGTTGGAGAGAATATTGAGGATCAGATCGTTACCACAACAGCGGTGGCCACAGCTCCCGTTACAACTGCGCCTGTAAATACTGACAGCGAGGAGTTCGGCGAGCTCCAGATGCACCAGGAACCTGTATTCGCAAACGAAGATGAGGCAAATGCGCTCCTCGGTGAAGTGAACTATGGCTGGGAGAACGGCACCTATCAGTTCCAGAAGGTAGATACAGAGAAGTATACACAGCAGATCTGGAACGCTGCTTCATACGATGAACTGAATACACTTGAGAACAAGAGCTATATTTATCATATATCGGTAAATTCATTCCGCTATTTTGATACTGCTGATGTATTGTACACCATAAACACAGATGGTACAAACAGAAAATGGGACAGAAGCGAGCATATCATCGCAGATAACCGTGCTCAGTATTTCCATATAGATTCTAAAACTGAATCAAGCTATTTAAATGAGGATTCCATAAAGTGTTATTACGGAAACAAGTGGACAGAAGTGAATAATCTCGATATGACATACAATACCTATGAATCATCATCTCCCGCTTATGAACTGAATTATGTTCCTGATAATTATCGAGTATTAGATTATACTGACGGCATAGGCGGCTGGGGGAAGGTCTATGGATCTTCACTTTTAGAGAGCGTTGATGTTGATTGCTTATATTCATTCCCTGACGCCCTGTTTAACTTTGATGACTGGTATGTTGAGGGTGTAGAAGAGATACTCGGCAGACAGTGCGTTGCTATCAGAATTGAGCAGTCGGCTTATTCAAATCAGATGCTCATAGATATGAGGACGGGCATCGTTATGAGATATACTGCGGTTCATGGAACAGACGGAGTGAACAGTATGAAGGTGACAAATCTTGAGCTCAATAACCCGGTCGAGCACAATGAGATCAACCTGACAGGCTATTCCAGAAGAGAAGAATGATAATAAAAAAGATCCCCTCTGCAATAATGCAAAGGGGATCGCTTTTTTAAAGTAATTCGATAAGCTGGCTGCGGACGCCGTCAAGACGACGGTCGGAAAGACCGAAGTCCATAGCCTTGTAGTTCCATGCGGCTCTGCCGATGCCGTGCTTTCTGAATACGGAGTTTATAGTTCTGAACCATTTTACGGTATCCTCGGGACTTACCACATCTATGCAGCCGTACTCGCCGCAGTAGAGACCGCTTCCGTTCTCCTCAGCCTTGGCAATGGCAGTTGAGAAAAGCTCCTCAAAGTACTCGGGAGAGGTAACGCTGTTCTCAAAGGGAATTCGCTCCTTGGGGTCGATAGCGGTAGTCCAGTATGCGCCCTGATGGGTGAACTTCAGAGGCTCATAGCAGTGCATATTGTAGATGACGTTGCTGTCGAAAGGCTCGTCCAGGAACTGAACTGTATCGGCACTGTTATTGTGGTAGCTTCCCACAAGGATAAGTATATCGGGAGCTATCTTCCTGATACGCTTTATGCACTCCTTGGCGATCATGTTCCACTTGTCTATGAACTCTGCATCGGTGACCTCGTTGAGAAGCTCAAATGCAGCATTGGGAGCAAGAGAGCCGTAGCGCCGTGCTACTTCCTCCCACAGGCGGTAGAAACGCTCCTGATATTCTGCACTGTCGAAGAAACCACTCTCGCTCTCTCCGTAGTAATCAAAGGAAAAGCCGGCAGTCTTATGCAGGTCAAGGATAATGTTGAGACCGTTCTTTTTAGCGCAGGAAACAGCCTTGTCAAGATAGGCAAATCCCTCATCACTGAAAGACCCGTCGGAGTTCTCTATTATATTATAATCGAAGGGAACACGCACATGATCTGCTCCCCACGACGCGATCACTTCAAAGTCATTTTCGCAGACGAAGGTGTCCAGGTGTTCCTTTTCATAGTTGCACTGTGAAAGCCAGCCGCCTAAATTAACGCCTTTATTGAAACCGTTTATTTTTTTCATCTCATATCGCCTCCTGTATACAGTATAGCAGACTGAGTAAGAAAAATATACATGAATAATGTAAAAAATAGTAAATTTATGATATATCAGCACTGCTCTGCAAAAAAACGACAGTGAGCGACGGTACAATCTGGAACAGCAGCAGCGAGCCCTTGAACGTGATATCAGAAAGGCAAAGCGGAAGGTCAACGGCTTCACGGATCCTGCGAACATCAAGAAGGCTAAAGCCGAGCTCAGACAGGCTCAGAAAGAGCTGAAAGACTTCATCAACAAGGTCAATGCTGATGAGGGCACAACAGTGTTGAAGCGCGACTACGGAAAAGAGACGTCTTACGGTGCTGCTGAGTTGACAGAAGCAGAGAAAAATGATATAATTAAACAAGAGGAAGAACAGCGTAAAAGAGCTGCTGAAATACGCAGAATCAAAGAAAAAGTTATTCCTCTTCAGAAAACTGATAATGTTATCCCAAGACAAAAAGTTCATAGGCAAGGCACGAAAGAATATTATGATAGACAAAACTACCTAAAAAGCAAGAAAAAATACGGTCCTGGTTATGTTACTATATCTGATGATGAAATAATAGAGCTTGTAAAACAATATAAAGGAAAGGGCGATATTAGATTAACTAAGAAAGGCGAATGGGATAACGAGGAAGTTATAATAACCAATGATAAAATAGTTGGTGTTGTAGTTAATGATATGACAGGAAAGTCTGTTCCTACAAGTGTGTTCAAAATTCATTATAGTAATGATGGAATACATATTGTTCCGGATTACCCAAGTAAAAAGAGAGGTGAACGTAAATGACTATATTTGATTTTAAGGAATATTTTGAAAAGATAATCGAAATTATAACTACCGATGGTAAAACGTATAAGGGGAAAGTGACAGGCTTTGATGATGCAATTGATACATCATCAGGACAAGATGAAATTGAGTTATACATTGGCGATTGCTATGTTAGCGTGGACGTTCCCTCAATAAAGAGCTTTAAGTTAATAAGTGACTAAACCGCCCAGCAATGAGCGGTTTTCTTATACCCATTTGAAGGAGGTGAGGAGAATGGACGAGAAAGCCTTACAGATAGTCAAAGATTATATATTTGCACATCTCGACAAGACGGATATGGTTCCGCCTTTTGATGTATATATGGTCTGGAAGTGCAAAGCCTTGCAGAACTGGAAGTATCTTATCTCCAGTACACTGTGTGACGGTATGTACAGGAGAAGGACAAGAAAACTGTAGGGGACGGCGTCCCCGACGTCCCGGCTGAAACAGCTACAGAAACGCCCTCAGATATAGCTGCATAAAAACAAAAAACCTGTATCAAACGATACAGGTTCATGGCGCGGATTGAGAGATTTGAACTCTCGCGCCGGTTTCCCGACCTACTCCCTTAGCAGGGGAGCCCCTTCACCACTTGGGTAAATCCGCAAACCGACGAGCGAGAAGCCCACCGATAAAAAAATAATGGCGGAGAGGGTGGGATTCGAACCCACGTGACCGTTAAGTCAAACGGTTTTCAAGACCGCCTCGTTATGACCGCTTCGATACCTCTCCAGTTTTTACTGCCGAATTAATCAGCTTTTATATTATACCACGACGGGCAGGAGTTGTCAAGAAAAAATCGAAATGAACAGGAACAAGAATTTTTCAACATTTTTGTGCAGAATGACAGTATTCTTTGTGAGGAAACTTCTGTTCTCGGTTTTTCGGCATGAAGCGAAAATATCCGAGAATTTTTTTCGTCTTTTTCGGAAAATATACTTTACATATCATTGAAATTAGTGTAAAATAAACTATAGATATATTTTTTGTGAGGTGCTTATATGGAACCAAAGTATAAAAGAATCTTATTAAAAGTCAGCGGCGAAGCTCTCGCAGGCGACAATAAGACAGGACTCAACTATGATGTGGTAACAGAGATCTGTAAAAGCATAAAGAAGTGTGCTGACGCAGGCGTACAGGTAGCTGTTGTTGTAGGCGGCGGCAACTTCTGGAGAGGACGCTCCAGCGGCGCTATGGACAGAACACGCGCTGACCACATCGGTATGCTGGCAACTACCATGAATGCTCTGGCTCTCGCAGACGTTCTTGAATCTCTTGGCTGTACAGTAAGAGTACAGACTGCTATTGCAATGTCTCAGGTAGCGGAGCCCTATATCCGCAACAGAGCTGTAAGACACCTTGACAAGGGCAGGATAGTTATATTCGGCTGCGGAACAGGTAATCCCTTCTTCTCCACCGATACAGCTGCTGCTCTCAGATCTGTTGAGATCGAGGCTGATATACTTCTCAAGGCTACTCTGGTTGACGGTGTATACGATAAGGATCCCCACAAATTTGACGACGCCAAGAAGTATGATACCCTTACCTTCTCACAGGTCATCGGCGAAGATCTTGGTGTTATGGACAGCACGGCTGCTGCAATGTGCCGCGATAACCACATGAAGATGCTGGTATTCGATCTCAGCCGTCCCGACAATATCTATGACGCCGTAATGGGCGAAAACATCGGTACAGTTGTATCCGAGGACTGATAAATCCAAAAATCAACCGAAAGGAAAGTACAGTAATGAAAGAACAGCTTAATATTGCTAAGGAAAAAATGAACAAGAGCCTTAATGCTCTCGGCAACGAATTCGCATCTATCCGTGCAGGCAGAGCCAATCCCGGCGTGCTTGACAAGGTAATGGTAGACTACTACGGAGCTCCCACACCTGTAAACCAGATGGCAGCAGTTTCCGTATCAGAAGCAAGAATACTTGTTATCCAGCCCTGGGACAAGTCAACTCTCAAGCTCATTGAGAAGGCTATCCAGGCTTCAGACATCGGAATCCAGCCCGTAAACGACGGCAATGTTATCCGTCTTGCTTTCCCTCAGCTCACTGAGGACCGCCGTAAGGAGCTCTGCAAGAGCATCAAGAAGTACGGCGAGGAGTGCAAGGTAACAGTCCGCTCCATCAGACGTGATACTATGGAAAAGTACAAGGCTATGAAGAAGAACTCCGAGATAACAGAGGACGATCTGAAGGACTGCGAGAAGAAGGTTCAGGACCTTACCGACAAGATGTGTGCTGACGTTGACAAGATGGTAGCAGACAAAGAAAAAGAGATCATGACAGTCTGATTGGTGAAATATGGCATTATTCGGAAAAAAGGAAAAAACTGAGCTGACGCTGCCCGAGAAGCTTCCCGAGCACGTCGGCTTCATCATGGACGGAAACGGCAGATGGGCTAAGAAGCGCGGTCTGCCCCGTTCCTTCGGACACCGCGAGGGTGCAAAGAACTTCAAGAAGATCGTCCGCTACTGCAAGGACATCGGACTGAAGAACATCAGCTTCTATGCCTTTTCCACAGAGAACTGGCAGCGTCCTTCCGATGAGGTAAACACTATCATGGAGCTCTTCCGTGATTATATCGTAGATGTAAGAAACTTCCTCAGCGAGAATACCCGTATGGTCTTCCTGGGGGACAAGAGCGCCTTTGACGAGGACTTACAGGAAAAAATGATACGCCTGGAGGAGGACACAGCCAAGTATGACGAGATGACTCTCATGATGGCGGTCAACTACGGCGGCCGTGACGAGATAGCACATGCTGCAAGGATACTTGCACAGAAGGCTGTGAACGGCGAGATACGTCCCGAGGACATCAACGAGCAGTCTATCGCAAACGAGCTCTACACAAAGGGGATCCCCGATGTGGATCTTGTTATCCGTCCCAGCGGCGAGCTGAGGCTCTCCAACTATCTTATCTGGCAGTGTGCCTATGCGGAGTACTACTTTACGGACATTCTCTGGCCTGATTTTACTCCCGCTGAGCTTGACAAGGCTCTCATCGACTTCGACGGAAGACACCGCCGCTTCGGAGGTGTCTGATGCTTACACGAATCATTTCGGGAGCTGTGGGAGTTGTGCTGCTTGGTGCAGTGCTTTTCTTCCATGACACCATAGTCCTGCCCATAGCAGTTGCAGCCATAATCGCAGTAATGCTCTTTGAGCTTCTCCGCGCAGTAAAGCTACACAAGTGTATTCCTATACTCTTGGCAGCAGAAGCTTGCGGAATAGCTGTGCCAATACTTTACCATATTTCGCATGAGGTAAAGGATTGGCACTACTTCATCAGATCTTTCAAGACAATAGATCCGCCTCATTATCATATCATACTTTTCTGTATAGTGCTTGCAGCGGCTTTTGTCATATTTGTAACATGGCTAAGAAAGCACAAGGAGATACGCTACGAGCAGGTATTCTTCGTACTTGCGGTAATGATACTTGTGCCCCAGGCTATGACTACTATGATCCGCATTGAGCGCAGCTGGCAGATGACCGATGATATGTTGAGCAGTGGACTTTTCCTGCTCATTATGGGACTCTGCGGCGCATGGATAGCTGATACGGGAGCATATTTCACGGGAGTTGCTATCGGCAAGCACAAGCTCTGCCCCGAGATAAGCCCCAAGAAGACTATCGAGGGACTTGTTGGCGGTATCCTTACAACTGCTATCGTATATACCGTGGCATTTTCAGTTTACTACGGCTTTACCGCAAAGAGAGCAGTCATTGCTTTCGTTACGGGAGCAGTCTGCGCAGTCATCGGTACTGTGGGAGACCTTTCCGCTTCTATGGTAAAGCGCCAGATAGGCTTCAAGGACTACGGCAAGATAATGCCGGGACACGGCGGACTCATGGATCGCTTCGACAGCGTTCTTTTCGTGCTGCCCACATTTTATGCATTCATCGCCTTATTCGGCGTACAGTGATATTGTTGAAACGGACTATTTACGGATAGTCCCTTTCGCATTTTATAATGAACTTTGTTATGAAAAAATATCGGGAAGTTATTTCCGCGAAAAGGGGAAAATATAATGAATAAAACGGTGTCGATACTCGGCTCCACAGGTTCTATCGGAACTCAGTCCCTGGAGGTCTGTGAGAAGCACGGACTGAAGGTGACAGCCCTTGCTGCTCACAGCAGCGTTGAGGCTCTTGAGCAGCAGATAAGGAAGTTCCGCCCTGCATATGCCTGTATTTTCAACGAGGACAAATACAGCGATCTCAAAAGCAGGGTAAAGGATATGGACGTCAAGCTTCTCACGGGCATGGAGGGACTCTGTACCCTCGCTTCACTGGAAGAGGCGGATATAATACTCAATTCCGTTGTGGGAATGGTGGGGCTTCTTCCCACATTGACTGCAATCGACGCAGGCAAGGACATTGCTCTTGCCAACAAGGAGACACTTGTGGCAGGCGGTGAGCTGGTAATGAAGGCTGCTGCCGACAAGGGCGTAAGGATATATCCCGTTGACAGTGAGCATTCGGCTATATTCCAGTGCTTGCAGGGCAACAAGCGCTCACAGCTCAGCAAGATTATCCTGACAGCCTCAGGAGGTCCTTTCTTCGGCAGGAGCTATGAGGAGCTGAAAACAGTCACCAAGGCTCAGGCTCTCCACCATCCAAACTGGGACATGGGGAATAAAATAACCATCGACTCTGCTACACTTATGAACAAGGGACTTGAGTTCATCGAGGCAAAGTGGCTCTTTGACCTTACCCCCGAACAGATCGAGATAGTGGTACACCGTCAGAGCGTTGTTCACTCAGCTGTTGAGTACAACGACTACTCGGTCATCGCTCAGCTGGGAGTTCCCGACATGAAGATACCCATTCAGTACGCTCTGCTTTATCCCGACCGTATGAGCTGTCCAACGGGACGTCTCTCGCTGACGGATTATGGCAAGCTTACCTTTGAGAAGCCCGACTACGAAACATTCAAGTGTCTCTCGGCAGCTATCGAAGCCATAAAGCGGGGCGGAGCATATCCCTGTCTGGTGAATTCCGCCAACGAGGAGGCTGTAAGGGCATTCCTTCACGATGAGACTGAGTTCATCGACATCGGCGAGACAGTATCCTCTGTTCTTGAGCATTTTGCCCCCTCGGAGATACACAGCTATGAGGACGTAATGAAGGCAGACAAGGCGGCAAGAGAATATGTAAGGGAGCGCATAGCCGCAAAATAAGCTCCCGTATAGAGAAAGGAAAAAACAAATGGGCATAGTTATCGCAATACTTATTTTCGGACTTATCGTAACGGTACATGAGTTCGGTCATTTTATCTGTGCAAAGCTCAGCGGCATAAAGGTGCTGGAGTTCTCCATCGGTATGGGACCCAAGCTCCTCCAGAAGGCAAAGGGCGAGACCAAGTACTCCCTGAGACTTCTTCCCGTGGGCGGATACTGCGCTATGGAGGGAGAGGACTCCACCAACAACGACCCCAGAAGCTTCCGCAATGCAAAGCTCTGGAAGCGTATCATAGTTCTTTTTGCGGGAGCAGGCATGAACTTCGTGCTGGGCTTCGTAATGCTCATCATACTTGTAAGCATGATGGACGGCGTCCCCACAACCACTGTTGAGGACTTCAAGAGAACGATCTCCTCCACCGACGGTACGGTGACCTACTACGCTGAGAGCTACGAAACCGGACTCAGACAGAATGACAAGATCATCTCAATTGACGGAACAAGGATATACAGCACACTCGACCTCAACTATGTCTTCGACACCTATGATCCCAATACAGGTCACAAGGTAGTTGTAAAGCGTGACGGAAAGCGCATGACTCTCAACGATGTGGTGTTCAAAAACACCTATGGCGACGGCGGTACAGTTGATTTTGCGGTCATATACAAGGACAAGAATCCCCTGACAGTCATAAAGGGCTCGGGAGACCTGTTCATGTCAATGACCCATATAGTGGGACTTTCAATAAAGCAGATGTTCTCGGGACAGCTCAAAAAGGACGATGTTTCGGGACCTGTTGGCGTTGTCTCTGCTATCAGTGAGTCCACCGAGGACTCGGAGAGCTTCCTTGACGCGCTGTTTCAGGTCATATACATGACGGCACTTATAACCATAAACGTAGGAATATTCAATCTGCTTCCCATTCCGGGACTTGACGGCGGCAGACTGCTGTTCTGTTTCATAGAGCTGATACGCCGCAAGCCTGTAAAGCCCGAGCACGAGGGATATGTCCACCTGGCAGGAATGGTGCTCCTCTTCGGAGTAATGATATTCGCAACATACAACGATATAATCAAACTTATAACAGGAGTAAAGAATGGCTGAGATATGTCTTCTCGGAACAGGCGGCATGATGCCCCTGAAGGACAGATTTCTGACTTCGCTCTATGCGGAGTATAACGGAAAAGCTGTCCTCATAGACTGCGGAGAGGGAACACAGGTCGCCATCGCAAAGCACGGTCTGAAAATGAGCAGGATAGAGCTGATACTCATCACTCACTGCCATGCCGACCACGTTGCGGGACTTCCGGGACTTCTGCTCTCCATCGGCAACAGCTCAAGAACGGAGCCCCTTACCATAGCTGCTCCAGATAGCTGTGTGCCTGTAATTGAAAAGCTGGTGAGCATATGCGGCGGACTGCCATATGAGGTAGAGCTCCGCGGTCTTCCCGAGGACAGACCCTTTGGTTTCCCTGCGGAAATGGTTGATCCCATGCTGTCGGTGAGGACGATGCCCCTTTCACATAGGGTAAGCTGTCTTGGGTACACGCTGCTTTTAAAGAAGAAGCCGCCCTTCCTGCCCAACAATGCAAAGGCGATAGGAGTGCCTGTAGAGCTGTGGAAGCATCTCCACAGCGGCGAGACCGTTGTCCTTGATGACGGCACGAGAGTACCTCCCGAGGCTGTAACCGGACCCAAACCGCTGCCAATGAAGATAACCTATACTACCGACAGTCTCCCTCTTGAGGATATTTCCGAGTTTGCTCAGGGAGCGGATCTGTTTATCTGTGAGGGTATGTACGGGCTTCCCGAGAAGAAGGCTTCCATGAATGAAAAGCACCATATGCTCATGCAGGACGCCTGTGATCTGGCTGCGGAGGCGAAGGCGAAACGGCTGTGGCTCACACATTACAGCCCTGCCGAGAAAGACCCTGCTGTCTATGCCGAGGAGCTTCGCAGGATATTCCCCGAAGCTGTTATCTCTGCGGACGGTGAAAAAATAACTCTTTAAATGGAGGATATTATGAGAAATGTCAGACCTGTAAAGGTAGGGGACTGCGTCCTCGACGGAAAACATATATACATACAGTCAATGCTGAATATGCGCTCGGACGATATCGAGGGCAGCGTCAGACAGGCTGTTGAGCTTGAAAAGGCAGGCTGCGAGATAATCCGTGCAGCCATACCGAATATGGAGGCTGTAAAGCTTATCCCCGCTATCAAGGAGGCTGTTAAGATTCCTCTTGTTGCGGATATACACTTTGACTACAAGCTTGCCATAGAGTCCGCAGCTGCGGGCGTTGACAAGATAAGGATAAACCCGGGAAACATCGGAGGCATGGACAGGGTAAAGGCTGTTGTTGATGCCTGCCGCGCAAGACAGCTTCCTATCCGTATCGGCGTGAACTCAGGCTCTCTGGAAAAGGAGCTCCTTGCAAAATACGGGTCACCCACTCCCGAAGCCCTTGTGGAGAGCGCTCTTAACCATGCGGCTATGCTGGAGCATTTTGACTTCAATGACATAGTTATCTCCATAAAGTCCTCGGACGTTAACAGAATGATCGCTTCATACCGCCTTGCTGCGGAGAAATGTAATTATCCGCTGCACCTTGGAGTTACCGAGGCAGGTACCGAACGTATGGGACTTATAAAGTCCGCTATCGGTATCGGCTCGCTGCTCTGCGACGGAATAGGCGAGACCATACGAGTTTCTCTTACCGATGATCCTATCAGGGAGATAGCTGCCGCAAAGGATATACTGAAAAGTATCGGTAAAAGAGGCGGCGTAAGGATAGTTTCATGTCCCACCTGCGGAAGGACCCGTATCGACCTTGTCAAGGCAGCAAAAATGGTGGAGGAAGCAGTAAAGGACATGGAAAAGGACATCACTGTGGCTGTCATGGGCTGTATCGTCAACGGTCCCGGAGAAGCCCGCGAAGCTGATGTAGGTATCGCAGGCGGCGACGGCTGCGCTATCATTTTCCGCAAGGACGGCACTCAGCGCAAGATAAAGGAGCAGGACATAGTTCCCGAGCTTCTTGCTGAGGTCGATAAGCTGTAAGTCCTGCGGCGTTTGGAAAATACAAATTTTTGAGCATGGTATTTTAGCCATGTATTACAGGGAGTTTTAAGATGCAGGTAAAAATATCCGATTTTCTCAAGGAATATACCTCGGATTTGCCCGAGACAGTGCTGAGCGGTGAGATATTCAAGCTCACCTATACGGAAAACCTTGAAAGCATACGCTTTCATGCCCTTTTTCCGCAGCTTGTGCCCAGCGATGATATATTTGCTTTTGAAAAGGCTGTGGAAGCAGCTATTAAAGTGGAGCAGGTGAGACTTGCCTGCCGATATCCCTCTGAGAAGTTCGGTATGGACTGTTACGGCGAGCTCATAAAGCTGCTCAAGCGTGATATACCTGTAGTGAACGGTTTTCTCGATGATGCTGAGGTACAGCTCAGCAACGGGGAGCTGCGCATTAAGATAGTTCACGGCGGAAGGGAGATACTGGAGAAATACTATTTCTGCCAGAATTTCTCAAGAATGATATACAATCAGTTCGGTATACGCATAAAGGTGGTTCTCGACGGCGAAAGCTCCGTAAGCGAGGAGCAGTTCGACGAGATGATAGAGCGTCTTGAGGCAGATATGCCCGACTACAGCGATCAGCTTGTTCCCGATAAGACTGCCGAGGAGATAAGGGCAGAGGAAATGAAGTCCGTCATTCCGACTGCCACCATAGATGTGACTGCATTGAACAAGGACTTTGACGCAGAGTCTGCTGAGATAGTCAAAGGCAGAGCGATACGCGAAAAGCCTATCCCGATATGCGAGGCGGTACAGCGCCTTGGCGAGAAGGTAGTAGTGGTCGGAGATGTCTTCGCCTCCGAATTCAAGGAGATAAGGGGCGAAAAGACAGTTGTCACCTTTGACGTCACCGATTACAGCGGATCATTGAAGCTGAAGATATTCGCCAAGAACGAGGAAGTTGAGGAGCTGAAGCTCAGTTCCATAAAGAGCGGTGCCACGCTTCTTGTGTCGGGCAAGCTGGACTACGATTCCTATGCCCGTGATATTGTTATCACTGTAAACTCCCTCATCAAGGTAAAGCGTATACCCAAGACCGATAATTATCCCGAGAAGCGTGTTGAACTTCACTGCCACAGCAATATGTCCGCAATGGACGCTGTCACAGACCCTGTCAAGCTCATTAACAGGGCTGCGGAGTGGGGACATCCTGCCATGGCGATAACCGACCACGGCTGTGTACAGGCGTTCCCCGACTGTATGTACAATATGCCCAAGAACTTCAAGGTCATCTACGGCATGGAGGCTTATGTCGTAAACGATATTGAGCGTGAAATGGTCATCTACGGCGATGATGACAGAAGTTTTGACGACGAGATCATCATATTCGACGTTGAGACCACCGGTCTCAGCTTCCGAAACGACAGGCTCACCGAGATCGGTGCTGTAAAGCTGAAAAATCTTCAGGTGGTGGACAGCTTCAATTCCAAGGTGAACCCGGGCTTCCATATCCCCGAGAGGATAACCGAGCTCACGGGTATCAGCGATGCTGATGTGGCAAACGCTCCCGATGAGGCAGAGGCGCTCCGTATGTTCATGGAGTTCTGCGGAGACAAGCCCGTGCTTGTTGCCCATAACGCCCGTTACGACACCAACATGATAAATCAGGTGAAGAAGCGTCAGGGCATCGACTTTGATTACACCTGGATAGATACTCTCGTAATGTGCCAGTCCATGCTTCCCGAAATGGGACGTCACAGGCTGAATATGGTGGCAAAACAGCTGAAGCTGGGCAAGTTCGACCACCACCGTGCCTCAGATGACGCTCTCATGCTTGCAAAGATATACATCGAGCTTGTAGGCAGACTCAAGAGCGAGAGAAGCTTTTCAACACTCCAGCAGCTCAATGTACTTGTGGGGGAGATAGAGACCAAGAAGCTGAAAAGCTACCACCACATCATACTTGTCCGCAATCAGGCAGGACTGAAAAATCTATACAGACTGGTATCACTCAGTAACCTTGAGTACTTCTATAAAAAGCCACTTATCCCCAAGTCCAAGCTCATTGAGCACCGCGAGGGACTCATCTACGGAAGCGCCTGCGAGGCAGGAGAGCTGTTCCAGGCTATGCTGGAAATGCGTGACCAGGACTATATTGACAACCTTGCCAGGTTCTATGACTATCTTGAGATACAGCCCATAGGCAACAATGAGTTTATGGTCCGTGACGGCGTGGCAAGAGACGACGATGAGCTCCGCGATTTCAACCGCTATATCGTTGAAATGGGTGACAGACTTGGCATTCCCACCTGTGCTACCTGTGATGTCCACTTTCTTGACCCTAAGGACGCGATCTACCGTAAGATAATCCTTGCCAGCATGGGCTTCAAGGACGCAGAGGAGCAGGCTCCGCTGTATCTGAGAACTACCGAGGAAATGCTGGCTGAGTTCGAGTATCTGGGCGAGGACAAGGCGAAAGAGGTGGTCATAACCAATACCAATGCCATTGCCGACCAGATTGAAATGGTCAGACCTATCCCCAAGGGTACCTTCACTCCCACCATCGAGGGTGCGGAGGAGGAGCTTGTCAAGATAACACACGACAAGGCTCATGAGATATATGGCGACCCGCTTCCCGAGCTGGTAGATAAACGTCTCGACAGAGAGCTTTCATCAATCATCAAGCACGGATTTTCCGTACTTTATATCATCGCTCAGAAGCTTGTTTGGAACTCCGTTGAAAATGGCTATCTGGTAGGCTCAAGAGGTTCAGTCGGTTCCTCATTCGTTGCCTCTATGGCGGGTATCTCGGAGGTAAATCCGCTCCCGCCCCACTATGTATGCCCCAACTGCAAGCATAGTGAGTTCCTGCTGGACGGTGTATACGGCTCGGGCTTTGACCTGCCTCCGAAAAAGTGTCCCGACTGCGGAAAGGACATGAACCGAGACGGTCATGACATCCCATTCGAGACCTTCCTTGGCTTTGACGGCGACAAGGCTCCTGATATAGACCTTAACTTCTCTGATGAGTACCAGTTCTGGGCTCACAGATATACGGAGAAACTCTTCGGAAAGGCAAACGTTTTCAAGGCAGGAACTATATCCGTAGTTGCGGA
Source organism: Ruminococcus flavefaciens ND2009 (assembly GCF_000621785.1). Lineage (GTDB taxonomy): Bacteria > Bacillota > Clostridia > Oscillospirales > Ruminococcaceae > Ruminococcus > Ruminococcus flavefaciens_C. The sequence goes on from NZ_KK211346.1 coordinate 279,010, forward strand.
AAAGACCGCATACGGCTATGTAAAGAAGTACTGCGAGGAAAACAGCATAACTCTCAACAACGCAGAGCTGAGCCGACTTGCTATCGGCTGTACCGGTATCAAGAGGACCACGGGTCAGCACCCCGGAGGAATGGTCGTTGTTCCGTCGGATTATGACGTTTACGACTTCACTCCCGTTCAGCACCCAGCTGATACCGCTGACTCTGAGATAATCACCACTCACTTTACATTCAATTCCCTCCATGATACTATCCTCAAGCTTGACGAGCTGGGCCACGTTGTTCCTACTCTTTACAAGCACCTTGAGGATCTGACGGGAATTAAGATAAAGGACGTCCCCACATCGGATCCCGATGTTATCCGTATGTGTACAAACTGCGACGTTCTGGGAGTTACTCCGGAGGACATCTACTGCAAGACGGGAAGTCTCGGAATACCCGAAATGGGTACGGGCTTCACCATACAGATGCTTCTTGACGCAAAGCCCACCAAGTTCAGCGACTTCCTCCAGATCTCGGGACTTTCACACGGTACCGATGTTTGGCTGGGCAACGCAAAGGACCTCATTGACAACGGAGTATGTACTATTTCCGACGTTATCGGAACCCGTGACTCCATCATGACCTACCTTTTATATAAGGGAGTAGAGCCCAAAATGGCGTTCCAGATAATGGAGTGGACCCGTAAGGGCAAGGCTCCCAAGCAGTTCACACCGGAGATAATCCAGATGCTCCGCGACCATAACGTACCCGAGTGGTACATCGAGAGCTGTCTGAAGATAAAGTATATGTTCCCCAAGGCTCACGCGGCGGCTTACGTTATCGCAGCCATAAAGCTGGGCTGGTTCAAGCTGCATATGCCGCTGGAATACTACGCCACATACTTCTCGGTAAGAGGCGAGGACTTCGATGCAGAGCTTGCTGTAAAGGGCAGGGCTGCGGTCCGTGCAAGGATAGAGGAGATAAAGGCGCTTGGCAACGACAGATCCAACAAGGAAAGCGCTCTGTACGATATTCTGCTCATCACTAATGAGATGATGTCCAGAGGTTATGAGTTCCTGCCCATTGACCTTTTCAAGTCTCATGCTACGGACTATCTTGTTGAGGACGGCAAGCTGAGGATACCATTCTCGGCAATGAGCGGCGTCGGCGACAACGCTGCAAAGGGCATTTACGAGGCAGTCCAGAAGGGCGGTTTCATGTCTATTGAGGAGTTCCAGAGTGAGAGCGGAGCGTCAAAAACAACAATAGATATGTTGAAAACTATAGGAGCATTTGGCGATTTGCCAGAATCTACTCAGATGTCCTTCTTTTAACTTGACTTTCTTTTAGTAATATGTTATCATGTTATCATGTTATCATGTTAGCAGACTAAAGTGATAATACCCAGGAGGTAAATATGAAGAATTACGACCTTATCACTCCCGAGGGCACAAAGGACCTGCTCTTCGGAGAGTGCATAGTAAGACGAAATATAGAGAGCTCGCTCATGGGGCTCTTCAGAAGCAGGGGATACAGCGAGACCATTACTCCAGGTCTTGAGTTTTACGATGTATTCAACCTGAATTCAAGCTATTTCCCGCAGGAGAACCTTTACAAGCTCACCGACAGCAAGGGAAGGCTCCTTGTTATGCGTCCTGACAACACAATGCCTATCGCAAGAATAGTTGCGACACGTCTGAGAGACGCAGACCTGCCTCTGAAGCTGTGCTATGCTCAGGCAGTTTACACCACAGAGCCTTCACTGAAGGGCAGAAGCGACGAGGTAGTCCAGACAGGAATCGAGCTTATCGGTTCACAGCTGAAAATGGCTGACCTTGAGGTGATCTCCACAGCAGTTGACTCCCTCAGCTCATTCGGCATGGAGTTTTCTCTTGAGCTTGGACATATCGGTATTTTCAAGGAGCTTGTGGGCAAGCTTGAAGCCTCCGACAAGGATAAGGAAGCCATCAGAAAGCTTATCGAGAATAAGAATTTCCCTGCTCTCAACGATCTGCTTGACAGCTTCGGAAATTCTCCTGTTACCACTGCACTCAAGAAGCTTCCCGCACTCTTCGGCGGCGAGGAGGTATTCGAGAAGGCTGAGGAGCTTATGCCCGATGAGAATATCAAGCGTATCCTTGATGAACTCAGAGAGGTATACTCAGATGCTTCCGAGCTCTGCGGCGGCGACGGCTCAATAACCGTTGATCTTGGACTGGTAAACAAGACCGATTACTATACAGGTCTTATCATAAAGGGTTATTTACAGGGCCATGGAGAGGAAGTTCTCTCAGGCGGAAGATATGACAGACTCATTTCAGAGTTCGGATATGACGTTCCCGCTATCGGCTTTGCTGTAAATATCAACGCAGTTGCAAAGCTTATGGAGAAGAGCGACGTTCTCCCCGCAGAGCCCAAGGCTGACGTTATCGTATATGCCGAGGATGGCTGCGAGGTAGCTGCACTGAAGGCTGCCAAGGAGCTCCGTGAGCAGGGACTCATCGTTGAGAACGCTCTCTTTGACGACCTTGAGAGCGTCCGCGAGTACGCTATGGAGAAGAAAATTTCCAAGGTCGTTGTTATCGACGGAGAAAGCAAGGAGGTCAATATATGAACAAGCCTATCAGAATGGCTCTTACAAAGGGCAGACTTGAGAAGGACACAGTAGGTCTCCTTGAAAAGCTGGGCTTTGACTGCACAGCAGTACGCGAAAAGGGAAGAAAGCTGATACTTCCCGTTCCCGATGCAAATCTTGAGGTAGTCCTGGCAAAGGCTAACGACGTTATCACCTATGTTGAGCATGGCGTGTGCGATATGGGCGTAGTCGGCAAGGACACTATCATGGAGATGAAGGGCAAGTTCTATGAGCTTGTTGACCTTGGCTTCGGAAGATGTAAATTCGCCCTGGCAACCAAGAAGGGCTACGATTTCTACAGCGGCTACGGCATCAAGACCATCGCCACAAAGTACCCCAACGTTGCAAGAAGCTTCTTCGAGAAGAAGGGCATGGATACAGAGATAATCAAGATAGAGGGCTCTGTTGAGCTGGCACCCCTTCTGGAGCTGGCTGACGGTATCGTTGACATCGTGGAGACAGGAACCACCCTCAAGGAGAACGGTCTCGAGGTCATCGAGGACGTTGCACCTATCTCTGCAAGACTTATCGCAAACACTGTTAGTCTCAAGATGAGACACGCTGAAATAGACAGACTTATCACACTTATAGAGGAGAATCTTTGATGAAAAAAATTTTTGCAAACGGAACCGACGAGGTCGCTTTCCTCAATGACCTAAAAAAGAGAAGCGGCGAGACCAACAAGAAGGTCACAGAGGTGGTTTCCGAGATAATCGAGAATGTTAAGGAGAACGGTGACGAGGCTGTAAAGAACTACACACTCAAGTTCGACGGAAATCTTCCTCAGTACTATGAGGTTCCCCGTGAAGTTATAAACGATGCCCTCACAGAGGCTGACCAGGACTTTGTTGATGCGCTCCTGAACGCTCAGGAGAACATTGCCGACTTCCACAAGAGACAGGTGGAGCAGAGCTTTATCTCTCCCAAGGAGAACGGCGTTATTATGGGACAGCGTGTCCGCGGACTCCACAGAGTAGGACTTTACGTTCCCGGCGGCACAGCTGCTTATCCTTCAAGCGTTCTCATGAACGCTATCCCTGCAAAGATCGCAGGCGTCAAGGAGATAATCATGGTAACTCCTCCTCTGAAGGACGGTACTCCCAACAAGGACATCCTTGTTGCAGCAGCTATCTGCGGAGTTGACCGTGTGTTCCTTTCAGGCGGAGCACAGGCTATCGCAGCCCTTGCATACGGCACAGGGGAGATACCCAAGTGCGACAAGATAGTAGGCCCCGGAAACATCTATGTTGCCACAGCAAAGAAGCTCCTTTACGGAGTTGTTGATATAGACATGATCGCAGGTCCCAGCGAGATACTTGTTATCGCAGATGATACTGCAAATCCCAAGTTTGCAGCCGCAGACCTTATGTCACAGGCTGAGCACGATGTTCTGGCTTCCGCTATCATGGTTACAACCAGTGAAAAGCTGGCTGACGCTACCATGAAGGAGATCGACCGCCAGAAGGAGTACCTTGAGAGAAAGGCCATCATTGAGAAGTCTCTTGAGGACTATGGCGCTATCATCATCGCTGACAGCCGCGAAAAGTGCGTAGAGCTGGCAAACGAGATAGCTCCCGAGCACCTTGAGGTACTTATGGAGAACCCCTTTGAGCTTCTGGGAAGCCTTGACAATGCGGGCTCAATATTCCTCGGACACTATGCTTCCGAGCCTCTTGGCGACTACTATGCAGGTCCCAACCACGTCCTCCCCACAAGCGGTACTGCTCGTTTCTTCTCGCCTCTTGGCGTTGCAAGCTTCACAAAGCGTACAGCTTATACCTACTACACCGAGGACGCACTGAGACAGGCAAAGGACGACATCGTTCTTATTGCAGAGCGCGAGGGACTTACCGCTCACGCCAATGCTATCAAGGTAAGATTTGAATAATTATGATCTTAAAAAAAGTCAAACCTGCTAATACAAAGGAAGCAGCAGTTATAAGACGTAATAAAGTCTCAGATCTGATCTTTCTGATTATTGCGATTATTATGGCTATGATATCTGCAATTACTTGTATTACGGTTGAAGTAGACTACATTATTGCTTTTATGATCGGTGGTTGGACTGCTTTTTTACTGTTGTGCTACATCAGAGGGCGAAAAAGCTTATTTGAGCTCATGCTGATACTAAACATTTTTGCTGCGCTCATACTGATATTTTTCATCTTGATAGCAAAGGGGTTCAATTGTACAACACCATGGAAATACTATTCACAGAGAAAGTATGTTGCTATTTTACACCCGGGATATTCTGATAGCTTTCCTCATAAGCTGCCGAAGAATGTAAGTGACTATAGAATAGAATCTGTGCCAAGCATCTTGCAGGGAACAGGACATTTCAGCGTCCGATTCAGCACATCGGAGCAGCAGCTTACTCGGTACGAAGCTGAGTATTCAAAGCAGGCGATATACATAATACCATTTTCGGAATTCACATATCAAGGAATAGCAAGTGTGGATGAAATGGCTCCGGAAACGTATTTAGACAGCCGTGAAGGTGATGGATCAATTTATGTACCTTTTGATTATGATTTCTGGGAAGGTCACGAAGATGATTCAGTAGTATATGTTATCTCTGTTGTTCATAATAGTAACCACCCTCGCGGTGAATCAGTTATCATAAATAAAAAAGATGGCATGATTGAATTTGTCAAAGTTGGATATTAAGACTGTGGGGCGGCTTGAAAAACAGCTGCCCTATAGGCGTTTATCGGAAAGGATATAATATGAGTTATAAACTTAATAAAAAGCTGATAGATCTGGTGCCCTATGATCCCATCACAGGACACTATGACATAAGACTGGACGCAAACGAGAGCTGCTTCAACCTTAATGACAGCTTAAAGGAAAAGATAGGCAGGAGCATTTCGCAGATAGACTTCAACCGCTATCCGGACTGCCTTGCAAAGGCTCCCACAAAGGCTTTTTCAGAGCTTTACAACGTTCCCGAGGAGTTTATAAGTGCAGGAAACGGCTCCGACGAGCTTATCAGCATAATCTCAAGCTGCTTTTTTGAGGCAGGGGACACTATCGTTAACGTCTCCTACGATTTCTCAATGTACGAGTTCTATGCTCAGCTCTATGAGGTAAAAGTTGCCACCTACCAGAAGGAAGCTGACCTTACCATAGACCCCGACAAGCTCATCGCCTTCTGCAAGGAAAAGAGGGCAAAGGGACTTATCTTCTCCAACCCCTGCAACCCCACATCACTGGGACTTGACAGGGCTTCCGTGAGAAAGATAATAGAGGCGCTGGACGGCTGTCTGGTTATTCTTGACGAGGCTTACATGGACTTCTGGGATCAGTCTCTCCTTGACGAGGTCAGCAACTATGACAACCTCATTATCCTCAAGACCTGCTCAAAGGCGATAGGACTTGCAGCTGTGAGATTCGGCTTTGCAGTTTCCAACAGGACCATAACCAATGCTATAAGAGCGGCTAAGTCGCCTTACAATAACGATACCGTTGCACAGACAATAGTTTCCGATATTCTCAGCGAAAAGGAATATCTGAAGGAGTGCCGCAACATCATCGTTTCCAATACAAAAAAGCTTTACAGCGATATTCTTGCAATAAACGAGAAGTACAGCTGCTTTGACAAGATAATGGAGCCCTGCACAAACTTCGTATTCATCATTACGGACAAGTATGAGGATATATACAAGTTCATGCTGGAGAACTCCATTGCTATCAGAAAGTTCAGGGGGGCTATCAGGATAACCGCAGGCACAGAGGCGGAAAATGCAAGATTTATCGAGGTACTTGATAAATATTTCAACAGATAAGGGAGGCTATTATGCGTACAGGAACTATCGAGCGCAACACAAAGGAAACTCAGATAAAGATCTCCGTGAGCTTTGACGGCAAGGGAAAGGCTTCCATAGATACGGGCGTGGGCTTCTTCGACCATATGCTCACAGCTCTCTCTGTTCACAGCGGTATCAGCATGGACATCAAGGTCAAGGGTGACCTGCACGTTGACTGCCACCACACCATAGAGGATACAGGAATAGCTCTCGGACAGGCTCTTGGACAGGCTCTCGGCGCAAAATCAGGCATCGTCCGCTACGGAACAGCCTATATCCCCATGGACGAGTCTCTCGCCATGGCAAGCCTTGACCTGAGCAACCGTCCCTTTCTGGTATTCAACTGCGAGTTTACAAACCAGAGCTGCGGCAGCTACGACCTCTGCATGACAGAGGAGTTTTTCCGTGCATTTGCGTTCAACTCGGGAATGACACTCCACATCAACCTCCTATACGGAAGCAATGACCACCACAAGGCGGAAGCGATATACAAGGCAGTGGCACACGCACTTAAAACTGCTGTGACCGAAAATGCCGACGGTTCAACACTCTCCACGAAAGGAGTTCTCTGATGATAGCGATAATCGACTACGGCGCAGGCAATATTTTCAGCGTCAAGAACGCCCTGGACTATCTCGGACTTGAAAGCAGACTGGTAAGCGACAAGGAGTCGGTAAAGGCTGCCGACGCGGTTATTCTTCCCGGTGTAGGCGCCTTTCCTGCGGCAATGAGAAAGCTTGAGGCTACGGGACTTGTTGACACCATCAAGGAGGAGGCTGCAAGGAAGCCCTTCCTCGGTATCTGTCTCGGAATGCAGCTCATTTTTGACAAGGGCTATGAGTTCGAGGAATGTGACGGTCTGGGACTTATCGGCGGCAGCGTCCGCAAAATGGAGGAGCCTGAGCTTATAATCCCCCACATGGGCTGGAACAAGCTCGAAAAGCTCAATGAATGTCCGATTCTGGAGAATGTGGGCGATAACGAATATGTTTATTTCGTTCACTCCTACAAGGCACACTGTGAGGACAGCGATATAGCTGCGTATGTTGAATACGGCGGCAGAGTTCCCGCACTGGTATACGACGGAAAGTACGTCTACGGAGCACAGTTCCACCCCGAAAAGAGCGGTGAGACAGGTCTGAAGATACTCAGAAGCTTCGGAGGGCTTATAAAATGAGTGAATATGTCAGTCTGCTTTCGTGCTCACGCAATACAAGAGAGCTTGGCGGAATAAAGACAGTTAACGGCGGTTTCACAAGAAATGGCGTGTTCTGGCGCAGCGATACACTCGGTACTCTTTCAGCGGAAGACAAGGAGAAGCTGCTCAGCAGCGGAATGACCACTATCATAGATATGCGTACTGAAGCAGAGGTAAAGAAGTCTCCCGACGGAACTGCCGATATGGAGGGCTTTGAATATCATCATTTTCCCATAACCGAGGGAAGCGCACCTCCGGAAAGCCTTGAAGCTGTTCCGCGGTCTTACATGACCATTGCAACCGCCGAGAATATGCCAAAGGTAATGAAGACCATGGCGGAAGCCGAGGGCGGAGTCATTTTCCACTGCACCGCAGGCAAGGACAGAACAGGCGTAGTTTCGGCTATAATCCTCATGGCTTGCGATGCCGATGAGGATAGCATAGTCAGCGACTATGTGGTCAGCCGTGAATATAACAAGGAGAGGCTTGCTGCCTTTCTGGCTGCACATCCCGAGGTCAACAGGGAGACTGTTCTCGCCAACGAAAAGAGTATGAGGGGCTTTATGAAGCTGTTCAGAGAGCGCTTTGGCACCGTGGCTGATTATTTTGAAGCTGTCGGGCTGCCCCGCGGATATGCTGAAAAGATAAGAAATAAACTAATGAGGTAAACAATGAGCGGAATTATATTATGCCGGTCAAAGTACGGAGCTTCTGCAAAATACGCTGAATGGCTCTCACAGGAGACAGGCTTCGGAGTGACCGACACAAAAAAGGCAGACATAAAAGAGGTAGTAAAATACGATACTGTCATTCTCGGCGGAGGCGTTTATGCAGGTTCGGTTGCAGGGATAGCCTTTCTGAAAAAGAACATCGGAGCCCTCAAAGGGAAGAAAATCTACATTTACTGCTGCGGAGTCGCTCCATACAGCGATGAGATGATGAAACTGCTGAAGGAGCGCAACGTCAGCGGAGAGCTTGAGGGTATACCGTTTTTCTACTATCGCGGTATGTGGGATATGGACGATCTCAATTTCGCGGATAAGGCGATGTGCAAGCTCTATGTTAAGATGCTTGAGAAGAAGGATCCCTCCGAGATAAAGGAATGGGACCGCCCTCTGCTTGAGGTAAACGGAAAAAAAGGTGACTGGACTGATAAAAAGGCGCTTGAACCACTGCTTGAACTCATCAGATCAAAAGGAGAATAATCATGATAATTTTACCTGCAATAGATATCAAGGACGGCAACTGCGTCCGCCTGTTCAAGGGCGACTTTTCCACGGTTGAAAAGGTGGCTTCCGATTATCTGGAGACCGCAAGGAGCTTCGAGGCGGCAGGCGCTCAGTGGATACATATGGTTGATCTTGACGGCGCCAAGGAGGGCAGACCCGTCAACACCAGGATATATACCGATGTTGCCGAAAAAACAGGGCTTAAAGTTGAGCTGGGCGGCGGTATCCGCAGCCTTGAGACAATAAAGGAGTACCTTGAAATGGGCATCACAAGAGTCATTCTCGGCTCGGTCGCTCTGAAGAATCCTAAGCTTGTCTGTGACGCCGTTGAGAAGTTCGGCAGCGAGAAGATAGTCGTTGGGATAGACGCCATGAATGAGATGGTGGCAACAGAGGGCTGGCTAGAGAGCTCCGATGTTCACTATATCGACCTTGCAAACAAGATGATAGAGTCGGGAGTCAAGTACTTCATCTTCACTGACATTTCAAAGGACGGAACTCTCTCGGGCGTCAACCGTGAGCAGCTGAAAAAGCTTGCAGACGCTACCGAGGGCAGAGCAAATATAGTTGCAAGCGGCGGTGTACACACCATGGACGACATAATCGCCTGCAAGGAAATGGGACTTTACGGTACTATCTGCGGAAAGTCCATATACAAGGGCACTCTTGATCTGAGAGAGGCTGTACAGTACGCGGAGGTGAAATAATGCTTGCAAAGAGAATAATCCCGTGCCTTGACGTAAGAAACGGAAAGGTAGTAAAGGGCGTTAATTTTGAGGGAGTACGCGATGTGGGCGATCCTGTTGAGTGTGCGGAAGAGTACAACAAGCAGGGTGCGGACGAGATCGTATTCTATGATATAACCGCATCATTCGAAGGACGCGGAGTTTTCCTCGATGTGGTACGCGATACTGCAAAGAAGGTTTTTGTGCCGCTTACAGTGGGCGGCGGAATAAAGACTGTTGACGACATTCGTGAGGCGCTGAGAGCAGGTGCGGACAAGGTCTCCGTCAACTCCCAGGCTGTGCAGAATCCTCAGCTTATCAAGGACGGCGCCGATATTTTCGGCAGCCAGTGTATCTGCGTCGGTATCGACGCCAAGAAGATCGCCGATAACAAGTGGACCGTCTATATCAACGGCGGACGCAAGGATATGGGCATCGACCTCATCGACTGGGTACATACCATAGAAAAGCTGGGAGCAGGCGAGATATGCCTGAATTCCATCGACGCCGACGGCACCAAGGAGGGATTTGACATCCCCATGCTGAAAGCGGTCTGTGACAACTGCTCAATACCTGTTATCGCCAGCGGCGGAGCAGGCAAGATAAACGACTTCTATGAGGTGTTCGAGAAGACAGGAGCTACAGCTGCGCTTGCGGCTTCACTTTTCCACTTCAAGGAGCTTACCGTGGGTGAGGTCAAGGACTATTGCCGCGGCAAGGGAGTGATAGTGAGGTAATATATGCTGGGGTTATTTCTGACAATCGATACAGTTATGGCTTCAATTGTGTTTTTCTGTGGATATTACATGAGATTCAGAGCCCCCGAAGACGAGAACATGAAGTACGGATTCCGCACTTCCGAGTCTCTTAAGAGCAGAGAAGCCTGGAAATATGCCAACAGGATATGCGGTTTAAACTGTATGGTGGTCGGAGCTCTTGAGCTTTTTCCCGCGATACCCATCGCTCTGATGATGTATCTGTGGATGGGAAGGAGCATTGCGACCATTCTTTTATTCGCATATCTGGAGCTCTTCACTATAATTCTGTGCATATCGGTCACATCTGTCGCCAAAAGCATCAGCGACAAATTTGATGAGAACGGTCTGCCCAAGGAAAAGGAGTAAACTATGATCAGGATAGATCTTAATGACCTTGATAAGTTCTTTGTAAAGGGAGAGCTTATCCCTGCAATATGCTATGAGGTCAACACAAAAACAGTTCTTATGCTTGCGTATATGAACAAGGAGAGCCTGAAAAAGACTCTTGAAACAGGATACACATGGTTCTGGAGCCGCTCCCGTCAGGAGTACTGGAACAAGGGGGCGACCTCGGGGCATCTTCAGAAGGTGGTCTCTATATACGGAGACTGCGATAATGACACGTTGCTTGTAAATGTTGAGCAGACGGGAGTTGCCTGCCATACAGGAAGCTACAGCTGCTTTTTCAACGAAATATATAATAATGAGGAGAATGAATAATGACAGTTTATCAGGAAATATTTGAGGTCATCAAGGAAAGAAAAAAGCAGTTCGAGAACGGAACTGCTGCTGAGAATTCATATACCTGCTACCTCTTTGACAAGGGCGTTGACAAGATCTGCAAGAAGGTGGGCGAGGAAGCTACCGAGACAGTTATCGCTGCAAAAAACGGTGACAACGACGAGCTGAAGAACGAGATCAACGATCTGCTCTATCATGTTATGGTGCTCTGTGCAAATCAGGGGCTTGACTGGTCTGAGGTGGAAAAGGTGCTTGACGAGCGCAACGAGAAGATCGGTAACCTCAAGAAGTTCCATGAGGTCGATAAGAATACATGATAAAAAAAGCTGCCGTACCATGGGCAGCTTCTTTTTTATCCGCCCATTCGGGCTTTAAAGTCAGTGGTATCAAGAAAATCAAACAGAGCAGACAGAATGTCATTGTAGCATGGAATATACAGGTGGATACCGTCTCCCGATGTATAGTCCTCTCGGAGATCAAGAGCTTCATCACAGACCACGGAATAGGCATCAAAGTAGACCACCTGAGGCGAGTCCATATCCTTGATCATTTTTTCAAGTGCGGCGTTATATTCCCTGATGATGTCATTGCGCACTACCTCGCAGTATGAGCAGACAGGTGTAATTGAAGCAGCAACGATATTTATATCAGGCATACGTCTTATGAGTTCGTCAATGACCTCGCGGTATCGGGTAACATAGGGCTCGGGATAGTTCATGTTGACATCGTTCATACCAATGGAGATATACAGCAGCTGAGGGTGGATATATTCCACAGCGTCGATAAGCCCCATCTCTCCGCCGCCCACATCAAATGTAAAGTAGTCGAGATTCCACATTGACACGGATTCTCCTGCGATGTTGTGTATATCGGGCACAAAGCCGTAGACGTCAAGACCGAGGGCAAGCGAGTCGCCTGCAACGGCAAGTCTGTCCTGATAGAAATGACTGTTGGGCGAGCTTCCGGTATAGGTAGTCGGCGCACAGACCGCATACGGCGAGACTGACACAGTGGTAGTTGTTGTGGTAGTGGTGACAGTAGTTGTTGTGAAGGTATACTGCGACATTTCCTCGGATATAGTCTCGGAAGCGGAATTAATTGCGCTGACGAGAACAGTGTCCGCACATCTGGGCGGAGGTACAGGCGTACCCGCAGAGGTAAGTGAGAACAGTGATATGATCGACATGAACAGTATGAAGCAGAGGATATGACCGTTGCTCCTGAGACTGTAAAATAGTTTTTTCATATAAACACTTCCTGTTTTATAGAGGCAGCTTCTGAGGCTCACAGACAGAGCTCCATGACTGCGCATTATATTTTACCACATATTACCATAAAAGTAAAGGGATATGACATATCTTACAGAATTTGCACATATTTTCTTGACAATATGACGAAGTAAGGGTATAATTATAGTTGCATAAATATAAATCAGGAGTTGAATGGCATGAACAATGTTAAAATAGCAGATCTTTATGATCTCTCTCATACGGCTGCAAAGGATTATCTCAGCAGGTTTACCTATCCCTGGGAGGCTCTCAAGGGCATCAGCAGCTTCATCATCGAGCTTGGCAGGACTCTCAGTCCCGATGAGTATGACAATCCCTCTGAAAACGTATGGGTACACAAGACCGCAAAGGTTTTCCCCACAGCTTATCTCGGAGCTCCATGTATAATCGGAGCAGGCACAGAGGTACGTCACGGCGCATTTGTAAGAGGCAGCGCTCTTGTTGGCGAAAACTGCGTTGTGGGCAACTCCGTGGAGCTGAAAAATGTTATTCTCTTTGACAACGTTCAGACTCCCCATTACAATTATGTAGGTGACAGCATTCTCGGCTACAAGTCACACATGGGAGCAGGCTCTATCACTTCAAATGTAAAGTCGGACAAGACCAATGTTGTTATAAAGTCAGAGGACGAGCAGATCGAAACAGGCATAAAGAAGATAGGCGCAATGCTGGGCGACTTTGTTGAGGTGGGCTGCAACAGCGTTCTCAATCCAGGTACGGTCATCGGCAGAAATTCAAATATCTACCCCACAAGCTGTGTAAGAGGAGTTATCCCTGCTGACTGCATATACAAAACAGGCGGAGTAGTAGTTCATAAATCATGAACGGAGGCAGGAAAGTGAAAAGAAAGATAATATCTGCGGCAGTTCTTGTCTGTGCCATTGGTCTTGCAGCAACAGCTGCCTGTTCTGACAACAATACCGACGATTACCTCTCGGAGATAGCGACAACAGAGACAACTACAGAAATAACTACCACAGTCACAACAACCGAAGCCACCACAGAGGCAACTACCGCTGCAAAGAAGGAGTATCCCGAGCTTGTCAATACATATTCGGGCACATACGTTGCCACACAGGGACTTACCGCACTGGACTTTTCCGTATTCGGCACCGATGAGGACGGCAATATACAGGCACTTTTTTCCTTCCACGAGGATCCTGCCAACAGGGGCGTTCCCACGGGATGCTATCTCATGGAGGGAACAGTCAGCGATGACGACGATGATGATGATATTATCGAAGTAAAGTTCACCGGCTCTGAGTGGGAGAAACACCCCGATACATACCATATTCTCGACTTCACAGGCAAATTTGACCTGAAAAACGGCACTCTCACCTCCGATGATTATGAGATAGACCTGAAGAAGTCCGCAGGTGCAGACCTTAGCATACTTCTAAACAATTATGACGGTACCTATCTTCCCGATAAGGGCGATAACCGTATGAAGTTCACGATAGAAACTGCCGACGTTCACGGCGATCTTCAGGCAATATTCGAGTTTGAGCCCGAGGAGGGCAAAAAGGCAAGCTTTATAAGCGTGGGACAGGTTACCAATATCGCTCCCGACGGCAGGATAACAGCAACCTTTACCGGCTCGGAGTGGATGGAAAAAACTGATGACCAGAAGTTCATAGACTTTGAGGGAGTTTTCACTGCCGACGGCAGGAACTTCAACGAGACTGAAGGACATCATATAAATCTTTATGTGAGCTGACAGATAAAGCTGCCACGGAGCATTTCCGCGGCAGCTTTTTTATATTTTTTTGCAGTAAATATTGTAAAATCAGGCGAAATGTGGTATCATAGAAATAGTATTCGCATTGCCTTAGGCAGATTGGAGGACTGTATGGAGAATAAAGTTGTTTTCAGCGGCAGTATGACCGCACAGATCAATTTTGCGATGCAGCAGAACTACGTTCCCGTGTTCAGGAATATGGTAATGACCAACAATACCGATGAAGAGCTGAAAAGCGTCCGCCTCAGGATCAGCTTTGAGCCTGAGTTTGCAAAGACCTTCGAGTCCGTACCCGTGGATCTTGCGCCCTCTCAGCCCGTGGAGGTATCTCCCGTAAATATAATCATGCTTGCCGATGAGCTTTTCAACCTTACCGAGAAGCTGGTTGGCAGCGTCACCATCGAAGCCCTTCAGGGCGATGAGGTCATAGGACAGGAGTGCAGGACTATCGAGCTCCTCGCCTACGATCAGTGGTCGGGTATCAACTTCATGCCCGAGACCGCAGCCGCCTTTGTCACACCCAATCATCCCAGAGTGCAGGAGATCGTTTCTGCGGCGGGAGTTTACATGAAGAAGTGGTGCGGCGATCCTGCCTTCACAGGCTATCAGACAAGAAACCCCAATATAGTAAAGCAGCAGATGGGAGCGATCTATGCTGCTCTCCAGGAGCAGAACATCGGCTATACAATGCCGCCTGCCAGCTTTGAGGAGGCGCAGCGTATCCGTATGCCCGATACCGTTCTTGACGGCAAGCAGGGCACCTGCCTCGATCTGGCTGTGCTTTACTGCTCATGCCTTGAGGCTGTGGGACTCAATCCGCTGCTCATAATGATACAGGGACACGCCTTTGCAGGCTGCTGGCTGGAGGAGGAGACATTCTCGGACTGCCTACAGTATGACGTTTCCGCAGTCACAAAGCGTATCGCTCACGGGATCGACGCCATAAGCATAGTTGAGTGTACCGACTTTGTGGCAGGCAAGAATACTGACTTTGACAGTGCGGAGAAGCACGCAGCTTCACATCTGGAGGATCCGTCAAAGTTCTATTTTGCCATAGATATAACCCGTACCCGTTCCAGCGGTATCCGTCCTGTTCCCTCTCGAATTTCAGAGAACGGCACATTCAAGGCTGTTGACTACGGCAGCCGAAAGAAGTCGGAGATAACCTCCGCTCCCAATGAGATAGCTCAGCAGGCTATCGCTGCAGGAGAGGAAAGGGAGGTCACCAAGCAGGTGATGTGGGAGAGAAAGCTCCTTGACCTCAGTCTCAGGAACAGCCTTCTCAACTTCCGTCCCTCGGCAATGAGCGTTCAGCTCATGATAAGCGACCTGGGCGTCCTTGAGGACGAGATCTCAAATGGCGAGGACTTCAAGGTAATGCCTGTGCCCAATGACACTACATTACAGCTTTCCGACAGCAAAATATTTGAGATAGAGAATGACCGAGACCTCATATCCACCATATCCGAGGCGGAGTTCAAGAGCCGCAGGCTCCGTACCTTCATCAAGGACAGTGACCTTGAAAAGGTGATGAAGAAGCTCCACAGACAGGCAAAGGTGAGCATTGAGGAAAACGGCGTAAATACCATATATCTGGCGCTGGGCTTCCTGCGCTGGTATGAGACCGAAAAGAGCGACAAGGCTCGCTATGCACCTCTTGTACTGGTGCCTGTTGACATCATCAGAAAGGTGCAGGAGAAGACCTATCTTATCCGTATGCGCGACGAGGATACACAGGTCAACATAACCATGCTGGAAATGCTCCGACAGTTCTTCGGTATCGACATAAATGGACTCGATCCCGTTCCCGAGGACGAGAACGGCGTGAATCTCCAGCTCATTTTCAATACAATTCGTCAGGGCATCATGTCACAGCCCAGATGGGATATTGTTGATTATGCCTTTATCGGACAGTTCTCCTTCAACCGCTTCATCATGTGGAACGATATACGCAACCGTGCCGATGAGCTTGCCAAGAACAAGGTAGTTGCAAGCCTTATCTCAGGCAAGACCGAATGGGCAGAAGGGGATCTGTACATATCTCCTCTTGACCTTGACAACAAGGTAGCTCCCACAGATCTGGTAGTTCCCCTCAGTGCGGATTCCTCACAGCTTGCGGCTGTGTATGCAGCTTCCCAGGGCAAGAGCTTCGTTCTTCACGGACCTCCCGGAAGCGGTAAGTCCCAGACCATCACCAACATGATAGCCAGCGCCCTCTATCAGGGAAAATCCGTGCTTTTTGTTGCGGAGAAAATGGCTGCACTTTCCGTTGTTGAAAAACGTCTCAATAAGGTTGGACTGGGTCCCTTCTGTATCGAGCTCCATTCCAATAAGGCGCAGAAACGCGCGGTCCTGAAGCAGCTTGAGGAGACTCTCAACGTGGGCAGGATAAAGAAGCCTGCGGAGTACAAGGCTCAGGCTGAGAAAATATCCGAAATGCGCCGCGAACTCAACGGTACAATGGAGGAGATACACAAGAAGCGCAATTTCGGCTGCTCAATGTACGATGCAGCTGTAAGATATGAGAAGAACAGCGCTCTCGGCGGCAAATTCAGCTTTACAAATGAACAGATAGACGCTATGAGCGAGACCTCATACTCCACCTGGCGCGAGACTCTGGAAAGCCTTGCAGCAGCAGGAAGGGAGTTCGGTGATGTTACCACAACTGCACTGGGCGTATGCGAGCTGACCTCATGTACTCCCGAGACAAGGGGAGCTATGGAGGCAAAGCTCAGGGAGTTCAAGACTGCTCTCACCTCAGCACAGGAGGATACTCAGCAGCTGGCTCAGTTCACGGGCAGCAGCGAGATGACATTTGAAGAGTGCAAGCTGGCGGCAGAGATAATCACAGCCTCTGCAAGCGGCGAGCAGCTCCTTCCCGATATTATTTCCGACAGCCGCTGGAATGGCTTCAAGGAGGCTGCACAGGGACTTATCGGCACAGGCAGGGAGCTTGGACAGGTAAAGGAGGAGCTTCTCTCCAAGTTCGAGCCATCAGTGCTTGACTATAATGCCTCCGACGCCCTCGTAAGGTGGAAGACCGCACAGGGCAAGTGGTTTCTCGCAAAGAGCCTGGGCAGCAGCAAGCTTGTCAAGGAGCTTGCCGTACACGCAAAGTCCTCCTCAACGGTAACAAAGGAAAACATCACGCAGTACTACGATAAGATCAATCATTTCAAGCTGCTGAAGCAGAATGTGATTTCCGCACAGCCTGAGCTGGTGAAGTATTTCGGCACGCTGAAGCTTGACGAAAATGCAGACTGGGCAGCTATAGAGAAATGCGTGGAGCGCTCCTCACAGCTCGGCGAGAGAGTTGCAGCCTCTACATTCAGTCCCGAGATAAAGCAGAAGCTCTGCACCAGTCTCACACAGGGCGTCAATGGGGATACATCAAAGATAACCTCTGACTTTGCCGCTCTTGAGAACGTGGCTTCGCAGCTCCGCAGCACCTTCGGCATAAATACGGACAAGCTCATTACGGGCGACAGCTGGAGCAGCGACGCACAGCAGAAGGCAGATGCCGTTATCAATGCCCTTCCTCAGCTGAAGGAATGGACAGGTATCGTCACTATCTGCAACAGGCTCAGAGAGCTTGGTATCGGCAATGTGGCTGACGCATACATGAACGGCGAGGTACCTACCGAGCAGCTTATAGGCGCATTTGACTGCGATCTGAGCAAGGCTATGGTAACGAGCACTATATCACGCACTCCCGAGCTTGCGAAGTTCCAGGGAACGCTTTTCGAGGACACTATCAGACGCTTCGGAGAGGTGCTGGATAACTTCTCTACACTCTCCATAAAGGAACTTGCAGCAGAGCTGTCGGCAAAGATACCCACCCCCGGAAGCTCCGCAAACAGCTCAGAGATAGGCATACTCCAGAAGGCTATCAAGTCAGGCGGCAGAATGATGTCTATCCGAAAGCTTTTCGACAGCATACCCAACCTGCTGCGCAGAATGTGTCCCGTAATGCTCATGAGCCCTATTTCCGTGGCTCAGTATATAGACCCGTCCTATCCAAAGTTCGACCTTGTTATCTTCGACGAGGCTTCTCAGCTTCCTACCTGTGAAGCTGTTGGAGCTATCGCAAGAGGCGAAAATGTCATCGTAGTCGGCGACCCGAAGCAGCTTCCGCCTACAAGCTTCTTTGCTTCAAATCAGGTGGACGAGGAGAACTACGAAAAAGAAGACCTTGAAAGCGTTCTGGACGACTGTCTGGCGCTGTCCATGCCTCAGAAGCATCTGCTCTGGCATTACCGCTCGCGTCATGAGAGCCTTATCGCATACAGCAACTCCAAGTATTATGAGAACAAGCTCTATACTTTCCCGTCGCCTGACGATCAGGTTTCGGAGGTAAGCTGGGTACACGTTGAGGGCTACTATGACAAGAGCTCTACCCGTACCAACAAGGCTGAGGCGCAGGCTGTTGTGGAGGAGATCTGCCGCAGACTGAGAGACCCCGAGCTGAGAAAGTTCAGTATAGGTGTCGTTACATTCAGCCTTCCCCAGCAGAACCTTATCGATGACCTGCTGGTGGACGCATACCGCGAGGATCCCAAGCTTGAGGAGTACGCCAACGAAATGTATGAGCCCATACTCATCAAGAACCTTGAAAACGTTCAGGGAGACGAGAGAGACGTTATCATGTTCTCTATCGGCTACGGTCCCGACAAGGAAGGCAAGGTTTCCATGAATTTCGGTCCACTTAACCGTGACGGCGGCTGGAGACGTCTTAATGTTGCAATCTCACGTTCCAAGTGCAAGATGATAGTATTCTCTGTTATCACCCCCGATATGATAGATCTTTCACGCACACGCTCCGACGGTGTTGAAGGTCTCAAGGGCTTTCTGGAATTTGCTGCAAGGGGCAGAAGCGCTCTTCCCGTAAGGGCAGGTTCAAAGAGCAGCTCGGAGGGCTTCGAGACCATAGTTGCCGAGGAGATCAGAAAGCTGGGCTACGATTGCAAGTGCAGCGTTGGCTGCTCAGACTACAAGGTAGATGTGGCAGTTGTCAATCCCGACAAGCCCGATACCTATATCATGGCTATCAACTGCGGAAACGAGTCTTACTTCCACAACGGTACAGCCAGTGACAGAAGCCTGTCTCAGCCAAGCGTGCTGAAGGGACTGGGCTGGAATGTCATGAGCGTCTATATCATCGACTGGCTGGACAACAAGGAAAAGGTACTCAGCAAGATAAAGTCTGAGATAGACGCTGCTGTTGAGCGTTACCGCCACCCCGAGGCAGCTCCGAAGACTGAGGAAAAGAAGAAGCAGGAGCTGGTATTCGAGACCGAGGAGGTCAGCAGCTTCTCCGAAAGCTTCGACGAGTTCAAGCCCTTTACGATAAAGGCACTGGGAAGCTCGGAAAACTTCAGCGAGGCAAGTCTTGCGAAGATAAGCAAGTGCATAAACGATATACTGACAGCCGAGGCTCCCATGAACAAGAAGACACTTGCAAAAAAGGCCTTCTCATGCTGGGGCATATCACGTCCGGGAGCTAATATGAAGGCTGTGTTCGAGTCGGCGTTTGAAAAGGCTGACGCTAAGGTCACAACAGCAGGCGAGAACGAGTATGTATGGCTGGGAACGCAGTCTCCCGAGGAGTACGACAAGTGCCGCACAGTCTACAAGGACGATACCAAGCGTGACATCGACGATGTGGCTCCCGAGGAGATAGCTGTGGGCATAAAGGAGATAATGTCCCGTCAGGTAGCTATGGAGCGTTCGGACCTTCTTCGCGAGGTGGCACACCTCTTCGGCTTCACAAGGATAACTCCCACCCTTGAGACCTCTGTGGCTCTGGGCATAAAGGCTGCAAAGCAGCGCGGCTGGGTAGGCTTTTCCGAGGACGGAAGAGTATCATACACAGGAAACTAATAATACGGAGGACGAAATTGAAACGACTTCTGATAATAATAGGCAAGATAATAGTAAAGGTGCTGAGACTTATGCACCGCAATGCAGGAAACCTTCCGGGAATAATCCTGTGGCACCTTTCAAGGCATAAGGCAGTCTCAATGTTCAAGGTGGACTGTCCCATAATCGCGGTAACAGGCACCAACGGAAAGACCTCGGTCACCAACTGTATCGCTCAGCTCTTTGAGAGGAGCGGCAAGAAAATAATCATCAACAAAGAGGGCAATAACCTTGATACGGGAATATGCTCGCTTCTGCTGAGACACTGCGATATGTCGGGAAAGGTCAAAGCTGACTATCTCATACTGGAGACCGACGAGTCTCATGTTCCCGTTGTGTATTCACAGCTGAAGCTGGACACACTGGTGGTGCTGAACTTCTTCCGCGACCAGCTTGACAGAAACGGCGAGATGGAGACCCTTATCCAGAAGATAAACGGCTTCTGCAAGACCTTTGAGGGCAATCTCATACTCAACGGAGACGACCCGAATACTGCCCGTCTTGGCAGGGCAAATCCCAAAAACAAGAATGTGAAGTACTTCCACGCAGAGCCCTATGCCTTTGCGACACAGAAGATATTTGAAGCCTCAGAGGGACGCTTCTGTCCCTTCTGCGGCGAGGCTCTGGAGTACGATTACTACCAGTACTCACATATCGGCAAGTTCACATGTAAAAAGTGCGGCTTCGGAAACTATGAGCCCTATATCACTGCAAAGGATATTGAGCTTGACAAGCCTGTGTTCACAGCTGACGGTCACACATATTCGCCAAAGCTCAACAGCATTTACAACGTCTATAATATGACAGCTGTGGCGGCTGCGGCGAAGCTCTACGGCATTGACCAGAAGGTGACAGACGGAGTTATCAACAGCTATACTGTCAAGAACGGCCGTATGGAGAACTTCATGCTGGGCGACAGGAAGGCTACTCTCAATCTTGCGAAGAACCCCGTGGGAGCCAACATGACTCTCCGTGTTATGAACGAGATGCAGGGCGAAAAGGAGCTTCTGTTCGTGCTCAACGATAACGTTGCCGACGGTCTTGACGTATCCTGGATATATGATATAAACTTCAGTATCTTTGAACGTGTTACAAGAGTGGTCACCTCGGGAACGAGAGCCTATGACATTGCGGTGCGTATCAAGACCGCAGGCTATGATCCCGCAAAAATAGTGGTGCGTCCCGACCTTGACGAGGCTGTTGAGGAGCTTGCCCGCACTGAGGGCAGAAAGTTCATTATTGCCAATTATACGGCAGTACAGCCCACCAGAAGCGCCCTCAAGCGCTACATCACAAAGCATGGAGGTAACAAATGAAAACGATAAAAATTCTTCATATGTACGCCGATATGCTTGACCTTTACGGTGACAGCGGCAACATGGAGGTGCTTCAGTTCCGCTGCAAAAAAAGAGGAATAGACTGTCAGGTGGACAAGTACTCCATAGACTCCGAGATGCCCGATTTCAGCTCCTATGACCTGGTATATATCGGCGGAGGCGCCGATCTTGAGCAGCAGCACATTTCCGAGGATCTGCTTAAATGCAGGGATGGTATCATCAAGGCATACAAGAACGGAACATTCCTGTTCCTCATCTGCGGCGGCTATCAGCTCATGGGCAAGTACTACCGTGACGCAGACGGCAATGACATTAAGGGACTTGGTCTGTTCGATTATTTCACAGTTGCTCCCAACAGCCGCAGAAAGCGCTGTATCGGCAATATCGTCATTGAGACAAAGATAACGGGCAAGCTTGTGAAGGTAGTGGGCTTTGAGAACCACGGCGGACAGACTCAGGGTATAAAGACGCCCTTCGGCAAGGTGCTTTTCGGCAACGGAAACTGCTCAAAGAGCGAGGCTGAGGGCTACTGCGAAAAGAACGTTATTGCAACGTATCTTCATGGTCCCTGCCTTTCAAAGAACCCGGAGATCTCCGACTACATGATAGAATACTGCGTAAACAGGGGAGAGTCCGAGCACATCGCTCTTGAGCCCCTTGACGATACGCTGGAAAAAGACTGCCGACAGGTAATGCTGGACAGACTCCTCAAGAAGTAAGCTGCGCAACAGACAGTTGCTTGCTTTTCCGACGGGCTGTGTTATAATGAACTTGAGGTGATAAACTATGGAAACAAAAAACATAATACTTGAACTCAGAAACAAACACGGTCTTTCACAGGACGAGCTGGCAGAGAAGGTCTTTGTAACAAGACAGGCTGTATCACGCTGGGAGACAGGGGACACTGTACCAAATACGGAAACACTGAAGCTGCTGTCAAAGCTTTTTGATGTTTCCATCAACACTCTGCTGGGCTCACCGAGAAAGCTTGTATGCCAGTGCTGCGGAATGCCGCTTGAGGACGGTTCCATCAGTAAAGAAACTGATGGAAGCTTCAACGAGGACTATTGCAGATGGTGCTATGCGGACGGAAAGTTCATGTATCACAACATGGACGACCTTATAGACGTCTGTGTGAAGCATATGGCTGATCAGGGCTTCTCCGAGGAGCAGGCTCGTTCATACATGAAGGAGATGCTCCCCAAGCTTGACTACTGGAAGCAGGGGAAGGACCTTGAGGACGACGGTGTTGAGGAGTTCAGGCAGAAGCTCATTGAGGAATTCAACGCTCTGAACATCGAGGGTATGCCGAAAGTGGAAAAGCTCAACGCTCTTGTGGGCGCCTATGTGAACATAGAGTATCCGCTTCCAAACGACAAGACAGTGAAGCTCCTTGACGATAATGCCACTTACCTTGGCAACCAGCTTGAAAGCGAGCTTGGCGACGGACGTTTCTTCGGTGTCATAGCAAATGCAGACATTCTTCTGGTAGTTTCATACGGCAAGGATATAACCGATCCCGAGATCATACTTTACAAAAAAAGATGACCAGCAAAGCGGACAGCACGGCTGTCCGCTTTGTCATTTTTCGCGGCTTTTCCCCATAAAATGTATAAGTACATTATGGAGGAAGCTTTTATGATAAAAAGCAAAATACTGAAGGATACTGTTATCCTTACAGTCATGCAGCTTCTGCTTGACTCAGGTGCCCTGCTGCTGAATGTTTTCATTACGAAAAATCTCGGCACCTCAGCTATTGGCATACTCTCGCTTACGGGAGCATTTCTTGGTCTGGCAGGCATACTTTCAAACGGCAATGCCTTTCTGTGCACCAGCCGTCTTATATCAGAGGAGCTGGGAAAGCCCTTCGGTGACCCGAACGGCATACTAAAGCATGGCATAAAGCTTTGTCTGCTTATGAGTGCAGCTGTTTCGGCAGCAGTATTCCTGCTTGCAGAGCCAATAAGCCTTCGGTTTTTCAGCGGAGCTCATATGACAGGTGCGCTCCGCAAAATGCCTATAGCTCTTGTTACAGGAGCAGTATCCGCCTGCTTTAAGGGGTATTTCAATGCTAACCGCAGGGCAGCAGTTACCGCGGCAGGTGATATTGCTGAATTTACAGCAAGGTGCGGATATATCATAGTGATGACACTTCTTCACACAGATATTACTGAGGACACCGTCTGCGGCATAATGATAGGCGGTATCATAGCCGGGAATGCTGTTTCTCTGGTGCTTCTGGGAGCTGTTTACATAAAGACATACCACAGATCAGAGGGAAGATGCTCCATTACGTTCAGGCGCTATGCTTCACTTTGCTTTCCGATAATGGGGGGGAGCATACTCACAGCAGTTCTCAGCAGCACAAATGACGCGCTTATCCCAATATGCCTTCGGCAATACGGAGACTCCGCCGGAAATGCTCTTGGACAGTTCGGCGTGTTTGAGGGCATAGTAATACCGACACTTTTCTTCCCGTCGGTAGTGTTATGTTCGCTCTCGGGGATAATAGTCAGTGAAGCTGCCCGTGCAAAGGCAGCGGGAAATCGCATGAGGATAAAGCAGATCACTGAGCGGATAAAGGCGTGTACTCTGATGTACTCGGTATTTGCAGCGGCTGTGCTCATTCGCTTCGGCAGCAGGATAGGTGAGCTTCTTGGCGGAGGAGATCTGGCAGGACGCATGATAACAATGATAGCTCCCGTAGTGCCTTTCATTTACATGGAAATAGTTCTGGAGTCGATGATAAAGGGAATGGGACTGCAAAGCTTTTCCTCACTGAATTATCTGGCAGAATACATCATAAGGATAGCCGCAGTACTGATACTTGTGCCGCGGATAGGCTTCTACGGAATAGTTATCTCCTATTATGCCAGCAATGTTTTCGGGAACTGCTCCCGCTTTGTAAGGATAATAAGAGAGACAGAAGCAAAATCGGCATTGCTCAGGACCTTGCTCCTGCCTGTAGTTCTTGTATTTTCCACTATGTCACTGTCGGAACTGATCCTTCGTTTCACCGGGCTTACATCGGAAAAACTTCCGTATATAGCTGTATTTACGATTATATGGGGAGCGGCTTACTTCCTTACCTTCTCCGCTTTGGGGAAAGTAAAGCTATTTAGTAAATCAGAAGCAGTTTTATTTGGTGATAATGCACAACAAACAATGAGCCGCGTACTATGAAATGTAGAAAATTTTATGTTAGTATTGCAATTTTTTTATTAATGAATTATAATATTTGTATGCCGTGCATAAAAAACGGATAAACCATTTAAGAGGAGAAACTTTACCATGAAAGAATATGATGTAAACAAAGTCAAGAACATAGCATTTGCAGGCCATAACGGCTCGGGAAAAACTTCTCTTGCAGAGGCGATCCTTTACAAGGCAGGAGCTTCCGACCGACTCGGCAAGACTGCTGACGGCACAACTGTATGCGATTTCGATCCCGAGGAGATCAAGAGACAGATATCTATCGGTACATCTCTTGCTTCCTTTGAATATAACGGATTAAAGGTAAATCTGCTCGACACACCCGGTCTGTTCGACTTTGCAGCCGAAATGATCGAGGGAATCAGAGCTTCCGATACCGTAATGATCACCGTTTCCGCTAAGTCAGGCGTCAAGGTGGGCGCAAGAAAGGCTTATGACGAGGCAGTAAAGCAGGGCAAGTCTAAGATGTTCGTTGTTACAAAGATCGACGACAAGGACGCTAACTTCTTCAATGTTCTCACTGAGCTGAAGACCGTTTTCGGTCCTACTGTATGCCCTGTTGTAGTTCCCGTTGTCAGCAACGGCAAGATCGTTGAGTACGTTAACCTTATCGAGATGAAGTGCTACAAGTATGATGACAAGGGCAACGCTATCGAGACAGATATGCCTACAGCCGAGATCTCGGAGAAGTTCGAGTACCGTGTTGACGGTCTGGTAGCTGCCGTTTCAGAGGCTGTAGCAGAGACCTCCGAGGAGCTCATGGAGAAGTTCTTCGAGGGCGAGGCATTTACTCAGAAGGAACTCATCGACGGTATCCATGATGGTATGAACCGCGGAATAATCACTCCTGTCGTATGCACATCTGCTGCCGATCTGGCGGGTATAGATATGCTCCTCAAGGAGATAGAGCTGCTGCTCCCGTCACCTAACGAGGTATACTCCGCTGAGGCTTACACTCCCACCAAGGACGTTATCGAGGTAGCCTGCAATACAGAGGATCCTCTTTCAGCATTTGTATTCAAGACAGTTGCCGATCCTTTCGTAGGCAAGATGTCTTTCATAAGAGTTATGTCAGGCAAGCTCACATCAAACTGTGATGTAGTCAACTCTACAACAGGTACCACCGAGAAGATAGGCAAGCTCTATAATCTCTGCGGCAAGAAGCAGGCCGAGGTATCCTCAGCTTATGCAGGCGATATCGTGGTAGCTTCCAAGATCTCTGCAAATACAGGAGATACACTTTCAGATTCTGCAAGAGTTGTTGAGTTCGCAGGCATGGAGTTCCCCAGGCCCTGCTATTCAATGGCTGTAAAGGCTAAGGCTCAGGGTGATGAGGCTAAGATCTCAGCAAGTATCCAGAGACTTATCGAGGAGGATCCCACTCTCACATATATCCAGGACGAGACTACCAAGGAGCAGATACTCAGCGGTCTCGGCGAGCAGCATATCGAGGTAGCAGCTGCAAAGCTCAAGACAAAGTTCGGTGTTGAGGTCAACCTGACAGTTCCAAAGATAGCTTACAAGGAGACTATCCGCAAGAAGGTAAAGGTTCAGGGAAGACACAAGAAGCAGTCGGGCGGTCATGGACAGTTCGGTGATGTCTGGATCGAGTTCGAGCCCTGTGTAAGCGATACTCTTGTATTCGAGGAGAAGATCTTCGGCGGAGCTGTTCCAAAGAACTTCTTCCCCGCAGTTCAGAAGGGACTTGAGGAGTCTGTAAAGAAGGGCGTTCTGGCAGGCTGCCCCGTAGTCGGACTGAAGGCTATACTGGTAGACGGTTCATATCACCCTGTTGACTCCTCGGAAATGGCATTCAAGACTGCCGCTTCCATCGCATACAAGGAGGGACTCCGTCAGGCAGACCCCGTAATGCTGGAGCCTATCGGCGAGCTGAAGGTAACAGCTCCCGACGAAAATACAGGCGACATCATGGGCGAGCTCAACAAGCGTAGAGGCAGAGTTCTAGGTATGAAGCCTGCGGGTAACGGCAATACCGTTATTCAGGCAGAGGTGCCCATGCGTGAGATGCACGACTTTGCAATGTACCTCCGCCAGACTACAAGAGGCATGGGAAGCTTTACCTTCGACTTCGTGAGATATGAGCAGCTCCCTGCAAACCTCCTCACAGAGGTAATTTCCGCAGTAGGAAATGTTGAATAAGTAAGACTGAGGCTGCCGCAGCTGCGGCAGCCTTTTTGTGTCTGTATGGGGCTTGATTTATTTTTGTCAGTGTGGTATAATATAATTTGAAATTAAAAGAAAGAAGTGTTGTTCACATGACAAAGATCACTATTTTCTCAGGCTTTCTCGGTGCAGGAAAGACCACTCTTATAAAGAAGCTCATACAGGAGGGCTATAAAGGCGAAAAGCTGGTGCTTATCGAGAACGAATTCGGTCAGATAGGCATTGACGGCGGATTTTTACAGGACGCAGGTGTTGAGATAACCGAAATGAATTCGGGCTGTATCTGCTGCAGTCTTGTCGGTGATTTCGGAAAGGCTCTGGAGAAGGTCCTTGCTGACTATGCTCCCGACCGTATCCTTATCGAGCCTTCGGGTGTCGGCAAGCTCAGCGACGTTATCCGTGCTGTTCAGAACATCAACGCTCACGATGTAGAGCTTGACGGCTTTACAACAGTTGTGGACGCAAAGAAGTACAAGATGTATATGAAGAATTTCGGCGAGTTCTTCGATAATCAGATAACATACGCAAGCTGCCTTATCCTCAGCCATACAAGCGGACTTTCACAGGAGAAGCTTGACGAGTGTGTAAAGAGCCTGCGCGAGAAAAATCCCGCAGCTCCTATTGTTACAACAGAGTGGGATCAGCTCACAGGCGTACAGCTTGTTGACGCAATGACACAGAAGAACACTCTTGATGACGAGCTGAAGGAGCTCCTTGAGGAAGCAGCAAAGCACGATCATCATCACCATCACGATGACGATGAGGACGAGCATGAGCACCATCATCACCACCACGATGACGATGAGGATGAGCATGAGCATCATCACCACCACGATGACGATGACGACGAGCATGAGCATCATCACCATGACCATGGTCCCGACTGCACCTGCGGCTGTCACGATCATGACCATGACCACGATCATCACCACCATCACCATGCTGACGATGTGTTCACAAGCTGGGGCAGAGAGACCACAAGAACATATACTGTTGAGGAGATAACAGCTGCATTAAACGCTCTCGGCGACGAGGAGAAGTACGGCATGATACTCCGTGCCAAGGGAATCGTTGCAGGTGCTGACGGAAAGTGGATACACTATGACTATGTACCCGGTGTGCCCGATGTCCGCAGCGGAAGCGCAGGCACCATCGGCAGACTCTGCGTTATCGGTTCAAAGATAAACGAAGAGGCTATTGCAGAGCTTTTCAACGCCTGATCGAAAGGAGCTTTTATAATGCCTGATCAGAATGATGTAATACCGATATACCTGTTTCTCGGCTTTCTTGAGTCGGGAAAGACCAAGTTCATACAGGAGACCTTAGAGGACAGACGCTTCAACAAGGGCGAGAAGACGCTTCTTCTTATCTGTGAGGAGGGTATTGAGGAGTACGATATTTCGCGTATGCCCAAGAAGAACATTGTTACCCATGTCATTGAGGATAAGGAAGACTTCACCATGGAGAACTTCACAAAGATACTCAAGGACAGCGGCGCAGAGCGTGTTGTTGTTGAGTACAACGGTATGTGGACCATGGACGAGTTCTTCAAGGCTATGCCCGATGAGACTACTATCGCACAGGTAATGTGCTTTGTGGATTCCACCACGTTCATGAACTACAATTCAAATATGCGCAGTCTTGTTGTTGATAAGTTCAACACCACAGAAATGGTAGTTTTCAACCGTTTCGAGAAGAGCTTTGATCCCAACGAGTTCCACAAGATCGTAAGGGGAGTATCAAGACGTGCGGAGATAGTTTACGAATACTCCGACGGACAGATCGCCTATGATGATATTGAAGATCCGCTTCCCTTCGATGTAGAGGCTGACGAGATAACCATTGAGGACAAAGACTTCGCCCTCTGGTACAGAGATATTATGGAGGAGCCCTTCAAGTATGACGGCAAGACCATGACTTTCAAGGGACTTACTGCCAAGAACAGCAAGTTCCCCGAGAATACCTACGCTGTGGGACGTCATATCATGACCTGCTGTGTCGAGGATATTCAGTACTGCTGGATGGTAGCTCAGGACGAAAGCGGGAATGAGCCGCCAAACAAGGAATGGATAACTGTTACAGGAAAGATAAGTGTTCAGAAGCACAAGCTCTACAAGGGCAAGGGCCCTGTACTCATGGTGCAGAAGGTGGAAAAAGCCGAAGCTCCCGAGCAGCCTGTGGCTACATTTTATTAAAAGCAAAGCTCCCGTTTCTGCGGGAGCTTTTAACATAGTCTTCAACACTATGTTGAAAATATAATGTGCTGTTGAAAATAAACAGTTGATAATCAACAAAGGAG
This sequence comes from Ruminococcus flavefaciens ND2009, assembly GCF_000621785.1. Classification (GTDB taxonomy): domain Bacteria; phylum Bacillota; class Clostridia; order Oscillospirales; family Ruminococcaceae; genus Ruminococcus; species Ruminococcus flavefaciens_C. The sequence goes on from NZ_KK211346.1 coordinate 308,062, forward strand.
AGGCTTCCGGATAAGTCTCTCCTTTTTATTTATTTGTACTTTCTTATGTTCAGCACTCTGATGGAATTGAGTATGAGCAGCATTGCCGTGCCTGAATCTGCAAAAACTGCAAGCCACATATTGGGGTGACCCACCAGACCAAGCACCAGAACAGCAGCTTTTACAGCCAGCGCGAAGATAATGTTCTCATAAGAGATGCGCAGTGTCTTATCGGCTATTTTTTTAGCCTTTACCACCGAATCGGGCTCGGAATTCATGAATACTGCGTCAGCTGCTTCAAGAGCCAGATCTGAGCCGCTGTGCATAGCGCCGCCCACATCTGCGCCTGCCAGTACAGGACCGTCGTTGAAGCCGTCGCCCACGAACATGACTGCACCATTTTCCTTGCGGATACGCTCTATCTCAGCAAGCTTTCCGTCGGGGAGAAGGTCTCCCTTAGCGGAGTCAACTCCAAGCTGTTTAGCCATAGCCTGTGCATTATCATTTTTGTCGCCTGTGAGCATAGCTGTAGCAATGCCCATTTGTTTCAGCTGCGAAACAGCCTCGGCGGATGTTTTCTTAACAGTGTCGGAAACTACTATCCTGCCCTGTATCTCTCCGTCAACGGCTATATAAACTATGCTTCCGAGAGGAGTCTTCTCCTCGGGGACCGAGATATTGTTTTCTGACATAAGTCTTTCGTTACCGCAGAGAATGTTCCTGCCGTTCAGAACTGCCGAAACGCCCTGTCCTGCAATCTCAGTTGTCTTTTCGGGAGTGAAAAGCCTGCTGTCATTTCCCTTGCAATAGTCCACGATACTCTCGGCAACAGGGTGAGTTGAGCTCTGCTCACAGCTTCCGCAAATTGAGAGAAGCTCCTTTTCTCCAAGTTTTCCGTATGACTTTACTTCTGTAACGGAGAAGCTTCCGTTTGTGAGTGTACCTGTCTTGTCGAAGGCAACAGCCTTGACCTTGCCCAGTGCTTCGATAGCATTGCCGCCTTTGAAGAGTATACCCAGCTTTGAAGCTGCGCCGATACCCGAGAAGTACGCAAGAGGTACACTGAGTACCAGAGCGCAGGGACAGCTGATTACAAGGAAGGTAAGTGCTGAATATATCCACTTGCTCCAGTCTCCTGTGATAAGTGAGGGGGCGATTGCAGTAAGCAGAGCGATAGCAATAACGATAGGGGTATATATCTTTGCAAAGCGAGTAATGAAGCGGTCTATCTTGGGCTTGGTTGCCGAAGCGTCTTCGACTGCCTGTGCTATCTTTGAGATCATTGAGTCGGAGGCTGCTGCCGTAGCCTTCAGTGTGAAGGTGTCGGACAGGTTTATGCAGCCCGACAGCACCTCGTCGCCCTTTCTTACAGTGAGGGGAACAGGTTCACCGTTTACTGCGGAGGTGTCTATTCTTGATTCACCTGATTCAACGATACCGTCGGCAGCGATCCTTTCGCCTGCCTTTATGCGGAGAATATCTCCCACCCGTATCTCATCGGAATGTATCCTTCTGAACTCCCCGTCGATAAGCACATCAGCTTCCTCAACCTTAAGTCTGGCTACATCGGTGATAGCCTTGCGGCTTCGGGAGACCGCATAATTCTCAAAGAGCTCGCCGATGCGGAAGAACAGGACGACTCCCACAGCCTCAGCGTATTCACCGAGGACGAAGGCTCCTATAGTTGCCACAGTCATGAGAAAGTTTTCATCAAAGAAGTTCTTGTTTTTAAGGTTCCTGAACGTAGCGATAAGGACATTATATCCAAGAGTAAGGTAAGCTGCAACGTAGAGCGCTATAGTCAGCGGTTTTATGTCAAGCAGTTTTCCGCTGAGAACAGCCGTCGCGAAGATAACTACACCTATTATAAGAGGGACTATGTCCTTTTTGAGTCCCTCGCTCTTATCATTATGTGAGTGAGTATGCTCAGCTTCTTCATGATGATGTTCATGCTCCTCGGAGCGGTTACGTTCTGTCGTAGCAGGGGAGATAATAACTCCCGCCTCAATGCTGTTTGCCACCTGATTGATCTTTTCCAGCAGCTCATCGGTGATATTTCCCTTTATCCTGAACTTCTTCATCGGGAAGTTAAGCACAGCGGACTCAACTCCGTCTATCCTGCTGATCGCCTCCTCGATCTTTGCACCGCAGTTGGCACAGTCAAGGTTTTCGATGATGAATTCATTATTGCTTTCATGATGGTGCTCATGCTCATGACCGCAGCCGCACTCCTCATCGTGGTGGTGATGATGTTCATGCTCATGTTCATGATCGTGACCGCAGCCGCACTCCTCATCGTGGTGGTGATCGTGCTCATGCTCATGACCGCACCCGCACTCCTCATCATGATGGTGATGATGTTCATGCTCATGTTCATGATGTCGTGAGTGATGATGTGCCTCTTCGATCGCAGCGATAACGACTCCGGCTTCGATACTGTTTGCCACCTCGTTGATCTTAGTAACGAGCTCATCAGTGATATTGCCTTTTATCTTGAATTTTTTCATGGGGAAGTTAAGTACGGCAGACTCGATACCCTCAAGCTTGCTGATTGCTTCCTCTATTTTAGCGCCGCAGTGGGCGCAGTCCAGATTAGATACAGAAAAGTATTTTTCCATAAGGTCACTATCCTTTCTCATATGAACGGTTGTTCATATGTTTAATATATCATATTTATAAGCGTTTGTCAATAGTATGCAGAAGATTTCTTGCAAATAAGGTGCTATAGTGGTATAATAGCTGTATAAAGCCTGATGATAGTTAGCCACGGGTAACTATTAAAAACTGAGTTGCGGTTACTTGAATATAGCAAATGAAGCTATATTGCAATAAATGCACTATGTTTTATTCTTCTAACAAGTCTTAAAAATTTTTTTGAGATTATTTCGTCTTTTTTGGCGTCTGAAATCACTTATATATGAAAGCTTTCATAATGGCTTCAGAGAAGCTTCAAATCACTGAACACATCAGGTTCTCTGACAGCCGCAAAAGGAGTGATAATATGGATGCCGTAACTAAATCTATCAGCGGAGGTGACACAGCGATTTTTACAGTATTTTCAGAAAATGATAAAGCATCTGAGACTGATAACACAGTAAACGAGCTTATATCAGACTGTGCGACCTCCAAGGAGAGCCTTAGCAAGCTGTATCTTATGTTCAAGGACAGCGTTTTTGCTGTGGCTTTCGGAATAACATCTGATTATCATTTGTCACAGGATTGTGTGACCGAGACCTTTGTCAGACTCACTCAGGTAAAGAGATTCTCCGCGAAGAAAGGGGACGGCAAAGGCTTCATACTCACAATAGCGCGCAACGTTGCATTAGAGCTTCGCCGAAGGTATAAGAAAGAAATATCCAACTTCATCATACAGAGCTACGGTGAGGCTGAAAAGACTGTGGAGGACAGTATTTACATAAATCAGCTTCTGAAGCATTTAAACGATGTACAGAGGCAGACCGTCATACTCAAGTGCTGTGCGGAGCTTACCTTCAAGCAGATCGCAAAGGTCATGAGGTGTCCCGAAACAACGGTCAAATCAAGGTACAAAAAAGCAATATCCATATTACAGGAAAAGGCAGGTGAAGATCAGTGAAAGATAAAAATATCAAAGGAGATCCCGTTTTTGAGAATGAGCTCAGAGATAAGATGAAGGAGCTTTCATCAAATGTAGACTGTTTCGACAAGATCTCCGCAAGAGCTTTTCCTGAAAAAGATTCGGATTTTTCCGACAGCGAGTTTACCGTAAGCGACCTTGAGAACGTTACGGGAAAGCACAGGGCAGCCTCTGTACTAAAGTGGATAGCTGCGGCTGCGGCAGTGGTTATCTGCGTGGGAGTCCTGCCAAAAACAGCATTCGTACAGAATTTCCTATACGATCTTCGCAAGAACGGCGATGAAAAGTACCGTCAGCTTGTATCAGAAATACTTTCAGAGACAGATGAACACACCTATGATATATATGATATGCCGCTGAAGGACTACATTGATGCCGATATACTTGTGGATCCTCTTTACAGAAGTCCCTTTGCGGACAGCGAGGACGAGGACATAAGGGTTCGCTTTTTTGTAAGGACCGTACAGCCTGACATTTTCACAGATCAGGTTTATGCAGTTGAGTATAAGGGCGAATTTGGCAGGTCAAGTATCCTTGCAGCTGCGGAATCAAATTCAAAATACAGCGACAAGGAGTTTGAAGAACTTAGCAATGACTATTATTTCATGTCCCGTTCCGAAGCACAGTACGCTGCGGATAGGCATTTCACAGGAGACAAATACGGAAATATGCTGGATCAGGACGGCAATATTGTTGCAGCTGCTTCATTTGATTACAAATGCTTCATAAAGGACGGCAATGACATCAGGGCGGTTACTGCACAGGTGCTTTATTCAATGGGAGAAAACAGCGGAAGCAATTATGATATGTTCATTGGAGCTTATGACGATAAAACAGAGAACTACACTGCTGTTGATGTGCCCGATAATAAGGATATGTGGAAATGCTCGATAAACTTTGACGGCACTTCGGCTATGCCCGTGGAGGACGTTGGAAGCTTCGCAAGAAAGGATTACTTCAGCAATATCAGCGATTCAGTCACATCGGAATCAATGGCTTACTACTTACCATTTGAAGATGCAGCTGACAGTTTACTAAGTGACGGTCATACCGACTTGCTTGAAATAGATCCCGATATGCAGGAGAAAACTGCAATTACCGCACCTGCGGCGTATGCGTCAAAATGCATGATGCAGGTCTATATACCGCCTTTCAATTTCTTCTTGTATTCGTCAGACAGCAATGCCAAGATACTGATAAAAGTGGAAGGCATTGACGAAGAGATCAGGATACATCGATCAGATGTTATTGATCATATTGGCGAAAATGACATCTCATCGGATGAAATGGAGAAGATTGCCGCCGAAAATGAAAATATAGAAGCAGAAATATCAAAACAGGCGCAGGAAGCTAAAGAGGTTTATGAACAGGAACAGAACAGGATGAAGGCAGAAGCACATAACATTGAAGCTGTAACAGTCCCAGAGGAATTTCTGTTTGATCCTCAAAATAATCCTGCATTTACGTTCACATCATCCAATTAAGCAGCTTACGGAAGTTCGCTTAAGATATAATTTGAATTGCAAAAGAAAGTTCAGATACAGCCCTTCGAGAGATCGAAGGGCTGTTTTTTGCAAAAAAAGTGCTGCCTGTGGGAAACACAGACAGCGGAGTGAGGATGGAAATGGGGTGTATATTAACGACTGAATACCAGTCTGGGATCAGGCAGCGGTCCTGAGCTTTTTGTGGCTGATGGCAGAGGTGTCGAGGCTCTTGTTGAGAGTGTGCTCAAAGGAAGCCATATTGAGGATAAGAGCTCCTATCCAGGCGGAAGCCTCTGCGTAGGCTGTAGCCCGGAAGCCGATAACATTGATGAAAAGTGCTATAACGCCTATTCTCAGAGCCATCTCGGCTATACCAGAGATCATAGGTACAAGAGGCTTTCCGAAGCCCTGACAGCCGTTCCTGAATACGAACAGGGAGTCAACTGCGAATAAGAATATACCGCATATCGGCAGGTAAGTACCTGCGATACGAATGGGCTCTGTACCCGTTACCATTACCTTTGCAAGGTAAGTAGGGAAGAATATCATAATTGAGCCAAGAATAAGGTATGATACAGTTGCGATAGCAAGACAGACATGGAGTCCCTCGCGTATACGGCTGAACTTTCTTGCGCCGTAGTTCTGGCTTGTAAAAGCTGACATTGCAAATCCCGCAGTGCAGGCAGGCTGCATGAACAGATTGATGAATTTACTGCAAGCTGAATAAGCTGTTGTATAGGCAACTCCCAGACCGTTTACGAAATACTGGATGACCATGCAGCCCACAGCTGTGATGGAGTTCATGAGAGCCATGGGCAGACCGTTCTTGAAAAGCTCTATATAGAGACTTCCGTTGCCCATGAAGTCAGCCTTGGTGATATTGAGGACGTCTATTTTGCGTATCCTGAGCCAGCAGATGAAAGCTGATACTATCTGTGAGAATATAGTAGCTATAGCAGCTCCCTCTACGCCTGTTTTCAGTACGAAAATGCAGAATATATCAAGGAAAATGTTTACGATAGTTGATATGATTATCGCAACGAAGGGCGTTTTGCTGTCTCCCAGTGCGCGGAGTATGCAGGAGCAGAGATTATAAGCGATAGTTGCAGTAAGTCCTCCGAATATGAAGTAGCCGTATACCAGTCCGTCGTGCATGATAGCAGCGTCTGTCCTGAGAAGCCCCAGCACGGGACGGAGAAATATGATACTCACAGCGCTGAGAGCAAGTGCTATTATGAAGCAAAGCATTGCAGATGACGCCACCGAGCGGCGGAGCTTTGCGTAGTCCTTGGCGCCGAAGCTCTGTGCGACTATAACTGAGAAGCCGTTTGCAAGTCCCATAGAGAAGCCGAAGATGAGAAATGTCAGTGATGACATATTACCCACAGCAGCCAGAGCGTTATCGCCCAGACCCTTGCCGACGATGGCTGTATCAGCGATGTTGTACATCTGCTGGAGCATATTTGTCAGCAGCATGGGAAAGTAGAATTTCAGGATAAGGCTTGATACTTTTCCTGTTGTGAGATCATTTGCCTTTGCCATAGTGATGCCTCCTTGTGAAGCAGTTCTTTCATGTTTACTCTTTCTTTATTGTGATTATTATAGTCCAGGGCAAGAACAAATTATATCAGAAATATTGCATTTGTATCAAAAATAGGATATAATAGAAATATCACAAAATATGACCGACACCGCAACAGGAGGTGAGCTGATGAAAACTGACAGAGATCTTAATTACAGGCTTTATATACAGCGAAATGACGGCTTTACAAGAAGTCCCTTCGAATATGAGCTCAGCTTTTACAGAGCAGTCCAGTCAGGGGACACCGAGCAGGTCAGGAAGCGTTTCGAGAGCATACGTCCCGACTTTATGAAGGGCAAGGGTACTCTTTCACAGGATCCCGTCCGCAATCTCATGTATCACTTTGTAACGGCAGTTGCCCTTGTGGCAAGATACTGCGTTGAGGGCGGTCTGGGACACGATACAGCGTACACTCTCAGCGATATTTATATACAGCGTGCGGACAAGATGAAGGATATTGATGAGCTTATCGACCTTTTCGGCGAGATGGAGCTGGATTTTGCAGAGCGAATGAGAACGCTTAAAAAGGACAATGTCATATCACTTCATGTACGAAGGTGTATCGACTATATCTATGAGCATCTTCATGAGGATCTTACATTAAATGTCCTGGCGGAGCACGTCGGACTTAATCCGTCTTATCTCTCAAAGCTTTTTTCCAAGGAAAAGGGCATGAGCATAAAGACCTTTGTCACAAGGGCAAAGATCTCTACAGCGGAAAATCTGCTGAGGAACTCAGATTTTTCCTGCCTTGACATATCTCTTGCACTGGGCTTTTCCTCCCAGAGCGCTTTTATCAGTGTTTTCAGGAAAATAAACGGAATGACCCCCAAGAGATTCAGGGAGCTTCATTATAAAGATGTTATCGAAGGGAATAAACACAGCGATGAATAATAAAATAAAAAACGGAAAGAAGTCGGAGCTGCTGTTCGGACTTGTCATAACGGCTGTCGCAACCGTCATCGGAATTATAGGGCTTATATTCCACGAGCCCTGGTATGAGGAGGCTCAGCCATACCTTGTTGCTCGGGACGCTTCTTGGTATGAGGTCATATTCACCATACCCCACTATGAGGGACACCCGCCCCTCTGGCATATGCTCATAAAGCTTGCATCATGTCTTGGGCTTTCCTATGAGCTTACCATAAAGGGAGTACAGTTCATATTCTTTGAGGCTATGATACTGATGCTGGAGCTTCGTTCACCATTCAGCCGCGTAACAAAGGCGCTGCTGCCCACCAGCTTCTTTGTGATATACCATTACTGCGTACTGTCGAGGCCCTATGCCATGATGATGTTCGCAGGTCTCCTGTGTGCATCATTTTATTCAAAACGCAGAGAGAAGCCGCTGCCGTACATACTTTCAATGATATTCCTGTGCCTGTGTCATTCCTATGGTATCGCCTTTGCAGGCGGTATTGCCGCAGCAGATATAACCGGCGAGATGATAAGGAACAGGAGTTTCCGCAAGACTGTTTCGTTTTTTTCGGGCAATAAGAAACTGACATTCGGATACGCAGCACTTCTTGCAGCAGCTATAGCCGTTATTGCAGATATAATCCCGAAGCAGGACACCATGGCTGTTCATCTTGAAAACAATTACAGCTATCCCGCGGCACTTTTGCTGTGCTTATTCTTTGTGCCCTCGGAAGTATTCGTGACATCATTCTCCTCAGACGCTTCAAGTATACAGGACGAGGTCAACAGCATAGGCGAGATCATAGGAGCAGGAGCGGTTTCGCTGATAATATGGGGCATTATCTTCATAGTCTGCAAAAAGCGCAGAATGCTTGCGGAAATGATGATACCATATCTTTTTGCTTCACTGGTCATGAGTATATATGCTTATCCTCATCACTACGGGATATTCCTGCTTTACGTTATATTTATAATGTGGACAGCTGCCGAATCAGAGCCTGTAAGGCTTGAGGAATTCACAGCCGTTATAAAAAAGAGCGGCATTTCCGATAAGTTTGCGAAAAACTGCGTTATCGGCGGTATAGCAGTTTCGGCTGCAATGAATGTATACTGGGATGTTTGCAGCTATGCAAGGGATATAACCAATCCCTATGACAATTCACCTGCGGCTGCCGAGTGGATAAAGGAAAACCACATCGATGATAAAATGCTTATGATAGCATGGACACCTGATGATACGAACATCTATCCCGATGCACCTGTTACTCTCAATGCCTTTTTCGACAAGAACCTCTACTATAATATGGAGGGAAACGTTGCGTATGTAACTCACATAAAAGCCGATGAAGCAGAGAGAGAGGCAGATCGTGAATACTTCAGAAGCATGGGAGCTCCTGATTTTGTCGTCTGCTCGTTTCCTCAGTCGGCACTGAGCATAGAGAATGAGCTGGGTTTTGATGAGTCATACATTGCAGAAGCATATTCGGGAGAGGCTATTCGTCCCTTCAAGGACAAGATAGATGAAAAGCATCTGTATTTTATCTGTACAAGAGAGACTTATAAGGAGCTTTACGGTAAGGATTATGAGATACCATCATATAAAAACAGCTGAGTTTATCAGCCGCCCCAACAGATTTATCGCAAGGGTACTCGTTGACGGCAAAGAGGAGACTGTCCATGTGAAGAACACGGGACGATGCAGGGAGCTGCTCACAGAGGGCTGCACTGTTTACCTTGAGGAGTCGGATAATCCTAACAGGAAAACAAGATATGACCTGGTTGCTGCCGAGAAGATACGCATCGGAGTTCCTCCTTTGCTTGTGAATATGGACTCTCAGATGCCCAATGCAGCAGCCGGGGAGTGGCTGAAAAAAGGTGAGCTTTTCTCGGAGCAGGCTGTTATCAGACGGGAGTATACCTACGGAGCCTCACGGTTCGATTTTCGTATCGAGGACAGGGGACAGGTCTCATTCCTCGAGGTAAAGGGCGTTACTCTTGAAAATGACGGTATAGTCGCCTTTCCCGATGCCCCCACTGAAAGAGGAGTAAAGCACATTCACGAGCTTATCCGCGCAAAGTCCGAGGGCTTCGGCGCCTATATCCTCTTTGTGATACAGATGAAGGAGGTCACCGAGTTCAGACCAAATGACGCCACACATAAGGAGTTCGGTGACGCTCTGAGAGAAGCCGAAAAGGCGGGAGTAAGGCTTCTGGCATATGACTGTATAGTAACTCCCGACAGCATGACTATCGACAGACCTGTCATCATTAGAACGGAGTATAGTTTATGAACTGGAAGAAATTATTATGTGAAAAAAGAAGAAGGAGCGTTACCACCTCGGCAGTAAGCTCCGATACAAGGAATGAGTTTCAGAAGGACTATCATCGTATAATCGGAAGTGCCTCATTCAGGCGGCTTCAGGACAAGACCCAGGTATTTCCACTTGACAGGGGAGACTTTGTCCGCACTCGTCTTACCCACTCTCTGGAGGTATCATCCTTCGGAAAGTCACTGGGACAGATGATATTCCGTTATGTGCTGGAGCATGGTAAAGACAGGGAACTGACAGAAGCTGATGTGAGCAGGATATGCAGCGTGCTTGAGTGTGCGGGACTTATCCATGACATCGGAAATCCGCCCTTCGGACATTTCGGCGAGGACTACGTCCGTGACTGGTTCAAGAGAAATCTTCCCGAAATGGAGCTTGGCGGCAGGAAGCTTGACAGCATTCTCACACCGCAGATGGCAGGGGACTTCTACAACTTTGAGGGCAACGCTCAGGCTCTGCGGCTGCTGACAAGGCTCCACTTCCTTGTGGACGAGAACGGCATGAACCTTACCTATACCCTTCTCAACACCATTATCAAGTATCCTGTGCCCTCGACTGGTATCAACAAAAAGAGCGGCAACATCAAGGACAAGAAGATGGGTTATTACTATGCGGATAAAGAGATCTATGAAGACATCGTAAACAGCACGGGGGCTGTGGACTGCCGTCATCCTCTGGCGTTTATACTTGAAGCTGCTGACGATATAGCCTACAAAACTGCCGACATAGAGGACGCAGTAAAGAAAGGCTTTATAACCTACTCTCAGCTTGTCCGCGATCTTAAAGAGAGATATATGGAAAAATGTGCCGATGATGGCGAGCGTGATGAATACACCAGAGCTGTAGCAAAGCTTGAGGACTACTATGCACAGGCACTGGACAAGGGCATATCCTCTCCCGAGCAGAATGCAGTCCAGCGCTGGATAATCTATGTGCAGGGCGTACTGCTGAGATGTGCTTCCTTTGGCTTTACCAATAACTATGACGCCATTATGGCAGGCACTTTTCCGAAGGAGCTCCTTGCGGTCTCTCACGGAAATGCTATCGCCTATGCTCTGGGAGACATGGCTTACCGCTATGTTTTCAGCTCAAAGGAGATATACAAGCTGGAGATAGCTGCGGGAGAAATATATGAATTCCTGCTTACCAAGCTGACCCGTGCGGCTGTGCTCTATGATACGGAATTTGAGAGCTCTGCCATTGAGCAGAGGATAATGCGTCTGGTCTCTGAGAACTACATCCGCGCCTATAAAGTCAATGCGGAGGGAAAGTCCGAGGCAGAGCGGCTTTATCTCAGGCTTATGCTTGTGACAGACTATATCTGCGGCATGACCGACGGTTATGCGCGAAAACTTTACAGGGAGCTGAGCGGAATTGAGTGAAAGGACAAAAAAGCCCTTTAAACGGCGGATATTCGACATTATACAGATAGGCAACAAGAACGATTTCATCAGCCGATTTTTTGACTGGTTCATCGTAATAGTTATCATTCTCAATATACTTACGGTATTTCTTGAGACCTTCGACGAGCTTTCAGTTTTTCAGACTTTGTTCAATATCATCGAAATAGTTACCATCTCTATATTCTGCATTGAGTATATACTGCGTATATGGACTGCGGACTATCTCTATCCCGAGGAAAAAGGACTGGCAGCACGATTGAAGTTTCTGTGTTCATTTGACGGAATAGTTGATCTGCTGACTATACTGCCGTTTTTCTTCCTGGACGGATTTATCGTGTTCAGAATGCTGAGAGTTGTCAGAATATTCCACCTTTTCAGAGTAAATGCACACTATGACTCTTTTCACGTTATCACCACTGTTCTCAGTGAGAAAAAGAACCAGATAATCTCCTCTGTTTTTATTATCATAGTTCTTATGCTGGCTTCCTCTCTGGGAATGTACAGTGTTGAGCATGATGCACAGCCTGAGGCGTTCAGAAATGCTTTCTCGGGTATTTGGTGGAGCGTTTCAACACTACTCACTGTCGGCTACGGCGACATATATCCCATAACCGTTATCGGAAAGCTGATGGCAATATGTATAGCGTTTCTCGGCGTTGGTGTAGTTGCTATCCCCACAGGTATCATCAGTGCGGGATTTGTTGAACAGTATACAAAGAACCAGCACTCCGATGTCAGATTCAGCGATATAAATGAGGTCGGAGAGATACTCGTTGACAAAAACAGTGAATTCAAGGGTATGAGTGTTCGTGATATTGCCGAAAAGTACAATGTGTGCATACTTGTGATCCTCAGGGAAGAACTTACGGTGATCCCCGTAGATGACCTGAAAATGAAGCAGAATGACATACTTATCGTTAAGAGCGAAAAGTTAGTTAAGGAATAAAAAGTTACATAAATATAAAAAGAGCAGCATTATTTGTACAATTCAGACAAATAATGCTGCCGCTTATTGACAGGACTGGATAGAAATGATATAATATATATGCGAGAATAATTGGGTTGATTATTTGAGCGTGTACCGAGGTACGGTATCTGCACAATAACCGTTCTGAGGTAATTCTTTTGTAATGGACAAGTCAGAAAAGCTGTATTCTTAGGCTGAATACAGCTTTTGTCCTTTTCAGAAGCCAAAATCCTCATAGTCCTCGCGGATAAAGCGGTGATATGAGGCGTGAACGCTTCCGTCTATTTCTTCTTCCTCGGAGATACAGTAGTAATACTCGTCGGGGACAGAATCGGGAAAATACGCAAGATAGCGGAATTCCTCGTTTTTTATCTCCCTGATGATCACATCGGCAGAGGCGTTTCGGAACAGCTCTAAAAGGGGCTCAGTGCTGCAATGTCCTGCCACTGCTGAGACAAGGCTCTTCATAAAGCTGCGGTCATCGCTGCTGTTGTGAACGTATTCGGTGCCCTCAGCGGGGATAGTGATGCAGAAGCCGTTCTTTATGGGACGGAATGTGAGTCTGCCAAGCCTGTTTTCCACTTCGTCTGCAAACTCTGTAAGCACCTTCTCGGTGACCTCTGTCTCCAGCAGATGTTTAAGTGATGTTTCAGTATAGTTAAGACTCATGGGGCACTTATCGTAGCCCAGCTTCAGCTGAGCTTCATATATGTTGTCACAGAGATTTTTCTCAAGTCGTTTGAAGTTCATAGTCATTACCTCCGTAATAATTATAACATGAAATCGTTTTAATATCAACATAAAAGGTCTGCATAAAGCAGACCTTTTTCTTATGCACTTTCAAACTGTGAGTTGTAGAGCTGAGCGTAGAAGCCGTTCTTGGCAAGAAGCTCCTCGTGGTCACCCTGCTCAACAATATCACCGTCCTTCATTACGAGTATGAGGTCGGCATTTCTGATAGTTGAGAGACGGTGAGCGATAACGAAGCTGGTTCTGCCGCTCATAAGTCTGTCCATAGCGTCCTGAATGAGAACCTCGGTCCTGGTATCAACTGATGATGTAGCCTCGTCCAGTATCATTACCTTTGAATCGGAGAGAATAGCTCTTGCAATGGTGAGGAGCTGCTTCTGTCCCTGTGAGACGTTGCTTGCATCTTCGTTGAGCACCATGTCATAGCCGTTGGGCAGGGACTTAATGAAGTGGTGAGCGTGAGCAGCCTTTGCAGCTGCAATGACCTCCTCGTCCGTAGCGTCAAGGCGTCCGTAGCGGATATTCTCCATGATTGTGCCATTGAAGAGCCAGGTGTCCTGAAGCACCATGCCGAAGCTCTCGCGGAGCTTCTTTCTTGGTATTCTGCGAATGTCGGTGCCGTCAAGAGTTATAGTGCCGCCGTTCACATCATAGAACCTCATTAGCAGCTTTACCATGGTGGTCTTTCCTGCGCCGGTAGGACCTACTATGGCTATCTTCTGACCTGCCTTTACGTCAGCGCTGAAGTCACCGATGATGATCTTTTCGGGATCATAGCCGAAGGAAACGTGGTCAAATCTGACAGCTCCCGTTACATTCTCAGGGATAACAGGATCCTCGGGGGACTGCTCCTCCTCAGCTTCATCAAGAAACTCAAATACTCTCTCCGCAGCCGCAGCCATGGACTGTACCTGATTGATGACCTGAGCTATCTGCTGGATAGGCTGTGTGAACTGCTTAACATACTGAATGAAAGCCTGTATATCACCGATACCGATAACGCCCTTTATTGCAAGGAGACCGCCTGAGATAGCAACACCTGCATAGCCCATATTTCCAACGAACTGCATAACAGGCATCATGATACCTGAAAGGAACTGCGATTTCCATGCTGATTTGTACAGTACGTTGTTGACTGAGCAGAACTCGTTGATAGTTTCTTCTTCTTTGTTGTAAGCCTGAACAACGGTGTGACCGCTGTAGGTCTCTTCAACGATACCGTTGATGTGACCCAGATATTCCTGCTGTGTGCGGAAGTGCTTCTGGGACTTCTTGATTACAAATGAGAGCAGGAATGCCGAAACGGGAAGAATGACCAGTGAGATCAGCGTCATGAGGGGAGAAATGGACAGCATCATCACCAGTGTACCTATGAGTGTGGCAACAGATGTGATGATCTGAGTAATGCTCTGGTTCAGAGTCATACCAAGGGTGTCTACATCGTTGGTGATACGCGAGAGGACTTCACCGTAGGTCCTGCTCTCGAAATAGCCCATGGGCATACGTCCTATTTTTTCGGAGATGTCCTTTCTCATGCGGTAGGAGATCTTCTGAGAGATGCCTGTCATTATCCAGCCCTGTACAAAGCTGACAACCGAGCTGAAGATATAGAGTCCCAGGGTGAACAGGAGTATCTTGCCGATATAGCCGAAGTCGATACTGCCCGTGCCTGCTATCTTGCTCATAAGACCGTCAAAGAGAGCGTTTGTAGCCTTCGCCATGATCTTTGGTCCTGCCACAGAGAATACAGTAGCAACGGCTGCAAGGATCATAACGATGAGAATAGCTATTTTATATACGCCAAGGTAAGAAATGAGCTTTTTCAGAGTGCCCTTGAAGTTCTTGGGCTTTTCACCGGGAGCAAATCGTCCGCCGCCCATAGGTCTTCCGCGGCGCTGGGTATTCATGCTGCCGTTATTTTCACTCATTATCTTCACCTCCCATGCTCTTCTTTATCTCTTCCTCTGAGAGTTGTGAACCTGCGATCTGCTTGTATGTCTCGCAGCTGCTCATAAGCTCCTTATGAGTGCCCTTGCCGACTATCCTGCCTTCATCGAGAACAAGTATCTGATCGGCATTCATAATAGTGCTGATACGCTGTGCGACGATGATGACAGCTGAGTTTTTAACATAGGCTTCCAGAGCTTTCCTGAGAGCCGCGTCTGTCTTCATGTCAAGAGCGGAGAAGCTGTCATCGAAGATGTATATCTCAGGCTTCTTTACAATGGCTCTTGCAATGGCAAGGCGCTGCTTCTGACCGCCCGAGACATTGCTTCCGCCCTGTGAGATGGCTCTCTCAAAGCCCTTTTCATCAGAGCCGATGAATTCCATAGCCTGAGCTATCTCCGCAGCCTTTTCAAGCTCCTCATCTGTAGCCTCTGAGCGTCCGAATTTAAGGTTTGAAGCGATAGTTCCCGAGAAGAGCACACCCTTCTGAGGCACAAGACCTATCCTGCTGCGGAGGTCAGACTTGGAAAGCTTTCTCACGTCAATGCCGTCAACAGTGATGCTTCCTTCGGTAACATCATAAAATCTTGGGATAAGGTTTATGAGTGTGGACTTTCCGCAGCCCGTGCTTCCGATTATGGCAGTGGTCTTGCCCGATTCAGCGGTGAAGCTTATATTCTCAAGGGCATTGTCATCGGCATTGGGATATTTGAAGGATACGTTGTCGAATACAACTGTGCCCGAAGAATTACTTATTTTTTCAGTTTTTTCGGGATCGTTGACTGTTGAATCTGTTTTGAGGACCTCATCTATACGGTCGGCAGCAACTCCCGCACGTGGCAGCATTACCGACATGACAGTAAGCATGAGGAATGACATTACTATCTGGATAGCGTAGCTGATGAATGCAGTCATTGCGCCTACCTGAAGGTCGCCTGCATCAATGCGGTGAGCAGATACCCATACGATGGTAAGAGTAACGCCGTACATTACCAGCATCATACATGGCATCATGAAGGTCATGACTCTGTTTGTAAAGAGCTGAGTGCGCATGAGGGAGGTATTAGCCTTGTCGAAGCGCTGTTCCTCCTCTTTTTCTCTGCCGAAGGCGCGGATAACGCTGAGACCTGTCAGTATCTCGCGGGAGATAAGGTTCAGACCGTCCACAAGCTTCTGCATAGCCTTGAACTTAGGCATTGCCACCAGCATGAGGATAAGGACCAGCATGAGGATAATGGCAACAGCTGCAATGATTATCCAGCCCATGTGAGCGCCTGTGTTCACTACCTTGATAACGCTGCCTATGCCAAGGATAGGAGCGTACATGAGAACTCTCAGCAGGAGAGCCGTCACAAGCTGTATCTGCTGAACATCATTTGTACTTCTGGTGATAAGAGAAGCGGTGGAGAATTTATCTATCTCAGTATTTGAGTAGCCGATGACTTTCTTGAATATTTTCTCACGGAGGTCTCTGCCTATTCCCGCGCCTGTACGGGCAGCAAAGAAGCCTGCACATATGGAAGCAGCCAGCATGAGTATGGACATACAGAGCATTTTGAATCCCTGCTTCCAGAGATAGCTCTTCTGTATGGCGTCTACATCAACGCCTGCTGCTTTATCGGCATCGATCGCAAAGGCAATGCCCATGGAGTGCATGGTAGTTTTACCGACCTTTGAGACTGTCTCCTCCATCTGGCCGCGGATAGTACTGAGCTGTTCGGTGTTCATCTGACCGCTCTGGATAAGTCCCATCATTACGGGGCGCATATCCACATAGGTGGTCATAACGCCTTTTTCGTTCTTGGCTTCGTGAGTTTTAAGCTCCATGCCCATGAACTGACCTATCTCTTCGAGACTGAGGATGTCGATGTCAAATCCCTCGGGGGTCTGATCGGGAGAAGCCTGCATGGACTGCTTTATGGTCTCGCGGAACCTATCCTCGCTCATATTTCCTGTCTGATGAGACAGAGTCAGCGGAATAAGGAACTTGTCGCTGAGCTCCTCAAGACTGTCCTCGTCGGCAGTTCTTTTCAGTATACCGCTGTCCTGAGGGGAGTAATATCCCGTCCATTCGTTTTTCTCATCATCTGTCATAAACAGAGTCGAGTACATCATGTCTTCCTGAGTAATTTTCTCGGGTAGAGCATATTCCACACCCTGGTTCTGAATTCCCGTGTCTATCATATCCGAGGTGTACTGAGGCAGTGACAGGTCGCAGTATGCCTGGACACCCAGCAGCAGAAGAATGATAAGCACGATGAATTTGTAGGGTGCAAGATTCAGGATTATTCTTTTCATCATATCCTCCTTTTATAGTATATCAGCGTATATTATACATTAATAGTATAAAAAAGTCAAGTGAAAGTATGGTGAAAAAAAAGCCCCCGCGGTTGGCGGAGGACAGGCGTTATACAAGTATTCCCTTCAGTTTTTCGTAATTGGCTCTGATACCGTCATCTGCTTCGAGGACTATCTTCTGTTCTGCAAGAAGGCGGAGCCTGGCGATAAATCCTTCCATTTCGGTTATCTGAGCCTGTAAACGGCTTATATCTCTGCGGTGAACAGACTTTTCCGCACCGGTTGAGGACTTGTGGAGCTTTATCGAAGAACTCAGCTGTTTTTTCAGCTTCTCAAGGCAGGGAACAGCGTATTTTCTTTCCAGTGCTCCTATCATTTCGGGAGTATACCTGTGGAAGTACATAAAAGCGGTAAAGACGCTCTTTTTTCCCGATGTGAACTGCCAGTATATGGGGCGTTTCTTGTAGACCTTGAAGTGGTCGGCAAAGAAGTCCTTTCTAAGGTAGTTATGAATTACTGTGACAGGCTCGCCGCTTCCGCCGAGGGCGTCAGCTATAAAGCGGAGGTTTTCCACGAGAGTCTCACTGCCGTAGACCTTCTCCACAAAGTCGGTGACGGCTCTTGTGAGACCGCTGTCAGGTGAATTCAAGGTCATAATGTTGTCTTTGCAGGGAATGATCGTTGAGTACACAGAGCTGTCCCACTGACCGCCGGCATAGCAGAGCCCCTCGCGGTCAAGGGAATATCGTCCGAAAATGCAGCCGACAGCGTAGCTTATAAGGCTGCGTATCTCTCTTTGCAGGTCGGCAAGACGTACAGTGACATCGGTGTCATCGACATCGGGCGTTATCTCGCTGCCCATGCCGTAAAGGTCGATATAATAGCGATTGAGCTGTTCCTCGTTGGCTTTCAGCCTCTGGAAGCGCTGTCTGCACAGCTCCTCCCATTCTTTATATTTATCGGAAATAAGTCTTGACATAAAAAACTCCTGAATGATTTATATAAATAGTATATCATAAATACGTGTAAATATCAAGGAGTCAGGAAGCAGATTGACAATGAAGGGTTCGGGGAGTATAATATTATAGTTGAAAAATAGTTGATATTTACATTGTATCATTTAGCGGAAGGGAAGTGACCGTATGTACAGCATACTTGTAGCAGATGATGAAAAGGACGTGGTGAGCCTTCTCAAGGATTTCCTTGAGCTCAAGGGCTACTGCGTATATACAGCAAATAACGGAAAACAGGCTATAGAACAGGCTTCAAAGTCTCCAGACCTGATACTGCTTGATGTGAATATGCCCGAGGCAGATGGCTTTGAGGTCTGCAGGAGGATAAGAGACCATGTGAGCTGTCCCATACTCTTTCTCACCGCAAGGATAGAGGACGAGGACAAGATACAGGGCTTTGCGGCAGGGGGAGATGACTATATAATCAAGCCTTTTTCCCTGGAGGAGATCGGTGCAAGGATTGCTGCCCATATAAGGCGCGACCACAGAGTCAATACATCCAACAATGTGCGGTTTTTCGGAGATGTGGTGGTGGACTACAGTAATAAGACCGTTTCCGTTGGCAATGAGGCTCTTGACCTTGCAAACAAGGAATACCGCATAATCGAGCTGCTCTCGATGAATACAGGTCAGGTTTTCGACAAGGAGCGTATCTACGAAAAGATATGGGGCTATGATGCAGAGGGAGACAGCTCCGTCATTGCTGAGCATATACGGCGAATCAGGGCAAAGCTGGGACGATATGACGAGGACAGGCATCTTGCGACAGTCTGGGGAATGGGATACAAATGGATAAAATGAAGAAGAGAAGGATCTACAGCTCGCTGATCAAATATCTTATACCTTGTTTTATAATATGTACAGCAGGAATATGTCTCATAATGTGGCTGTCGGATTATTTTCAGCGGTGGTATCTCAACAGAGCAGGAAATATCGTAATAGCTACCTATGTATACACGGACGATCTGGAGATATCGGGTAAAATACCCGAGTGGCTCTGGAAATACAAGGCCATACGTTATTCAAAGACACTGCTGATACCGCTCTGGTCTGTGGTATGTCTCTGGTTCACATTCAGGCTTTTTTACAGCAGAGAGCTCAAAGAGCCTGTGGACGTTCTTTCAAAGGCTTCCGAGCGAATACTTGGAGATGACCTTGATTTCACCGTGGAGAGCCGTTCCGATAACGAGCTGGGAGCGCTCTGCGCCTCATTTGAGACGCTGAGAAAGAATCTCTATGACAGCAACTATCAGCTCTGGAAATCTCTTGAGGAGAGAAAGCGTCTGAACTCTGCATTCTCTCATGACCTTAGAACTCCCATAACCGTGCTGAAGGGGTACACAGAGCTGGCGGAGCAGCTTGACGGGAAACTAACGCCTGAAAAACAAGCGGATATTCTGAGAAAAATGTCAGGGCAGATAGACAGACTTGAGCGCTATACCGAGAAGATGAGCAGTATCCACAAGCTTGAGGATATTATTCCCGAGGAAAGCCGATTTACCTTCGGGCAGCTGCGCAGAGAGATCGATGAAACGGGAAGTCTTGTATGTACAGACAAGGTGTATTCACAGAAGGCAGAGGGCGATGCGGAGCAGGATCTCTTTACCGATAAAGAGATCCTTATGCAGGTCTGTGAGAACCTTCTTTCAAACGCTGTAAGGTATGCTGCAAGCTCAGTGAGCACACACCTATATACCGAAGGGGACAAGCTTTATATCACAGTCTCCGATGACGGCGAGGGCTTTTCCGAGGAGGCTCTCCGCAAAGCGTGGCAGCCATTCTATCGCGGCGGTGACGAAAACGAAAAGGAGCACTTCGGACTCGGACTCTATATCTGTCGTCTTCTTTGCAAAAAATGCGGCGGAGATATTGTACTTTCCAACAATGAAACGGGCGGCGGGGAGGTATCTGCTTCATTTGATATAAAAAAATCAGAAAGTAGATAAAAAGTTGAAATTCATAGATTATTATAATGACATGGTAAGAGAATATCTGCCATGTCATTATTTTTGGAGGCGATAAAATGGAGAAAAAGATCGAGATCAAAAATGTCAGCAAGTTCTACGGAAGAAAACAGGCTCTCTTCGATATAGACCTGACCATAGAGCAGGGAATGTTCGGACTTCTCGGCAGAAACGGTGCGGGAAAGACTACACTTATGAAGACACTTGCAGCACTTCACAAGAAAAAGAGCGGTGAGATCACCGTCTGCGGAGTTCCTATAGAAAAGGCAAGAGAGATACGTGCTATGACAGGCTATCTGCCCCAGGACTTTTCAATGTATCCGTCTATGAAGACAGATGAGGCTCTGGACTATCTTGGTGCACTTTCCGGCATACCTAAGGCGGATAGAAAGAAAAAAGTGACGTCTCTCCTCAGAAAGGTAAACCTCATAGAGCACAGGCACAAGAAGGTGAAGGAGCTCTCGGGCGGTATGAAGCGCAGACTTGGTATCGCGCAGGCGCTTATACATGATCCCACGGTGCTCATAGTGGACGAGCCTACCGCCGGACTTGACCCTGAGGAGCGTATACGTTTCCGAAATCTCCTCTGTGAGGTAGCTGAGGAGAGGATAGTTATACTGTCAACACATATCGTAGGCGACATCGAAGCTACCTGCGAGAATATAGCTATCATGGACGAGGGAAGGATACTCTGGAAGGGTACGGTCGAACAGCTTATCGACAATGCAAGGGGACATATCTTTACCTCAAACGTGGAGAAGCGTTTTATACCGCAGATCAAGAAGGAATACATCGTTACGGGTATGCTTTCGCAGAATGACTATACCACTGTCAGGATAGTTTCTGACAGTGAGCCCGATCTTCCCAATACTGTCCTCACCGAGCCTGACATTGAAGGCGCTTATATGTACTGCCTTCACAGCAGCGGCTGTGACGTAAAGGGAGGTGAGGAGTAATGCTGTTCGGCAAGGAATGCAGAAGAATACTGACTTCACTTACCTTTTTGATCTACTGTTTTGTTGTGGGATTGTTCTTTGTATCTCAGTACTTTGAAGAATGCAACGGTGCCCCATATATCCCTGACGAAAAGATATCCGAGGACCATGATGTAATAATGCACGGTGCAGTTGATGATCTTGCTACCGAATATTTTGCCAACAATTATACCTGCTACCCATACGGTTTTTATAAGACAGTCCGTCTTAAAGATAAGGACAGTAAAAAGGTCAGGGATTGTCTGCTTGAGATCTCTGGTCTTACCAATGATGAACTCATGGAAATCAGGGACAAGGGTGAACAATACTACATTGAACGCGGTACTCAGAATATTATGTACTATGATATTGGCGAGATGCCTGTATCTGACACAATAACATACGACCGTTTCTGTGAGCTTATGGGGCAGGTAGATGATATACTCGGCGGCGGTTCAAACTACAAAGTAGACGATATTGTTTTCAGATACTCCTATGTTCCCATGACAGATGAGGAAATAGAAGGTGTAATATCCGATCTCTATGATAAGGACGGAGTTGCAGGCGGATACGCAAGACTGTTTTCTGATTACATGGGCATAGTTCTTGGCATAATGCCTGTGTTCGTTACAGCTGCACTTGTCTCAGCAGACAGACGAAAGAGAGTCAGTGACCTCATTTACACAAGAAAAATATCCTCCTTTAAGCTTGTATTTTCAAGATATACGGCACTTGTCGTAATGATGTTCATTCCTGTTATACTTTGCATGATAGCTGCGTCGATACAGCTGATCAGAAACTTTGACTTCAGCGACCTTGCGCTTTACAGGATGTTTACACTGCCCACATTCTGGCTTCTGCCGCAGATAATGATAGTAACTGCTGTTGCTATGATAGTTACGGAGAAATTCTCCTCGGGGATAGCCATATTGCTTCAATTTGCATGGTGGTTCCATTCAAATATGTCAAATGGTGAACGGCTTTCAGGAAGCATAGGCAAATTTGATCTTATATGCCGTCATAACACTATCTATGGAAGAGATGAATTCCTGCTTAGCAGAAAAGATTTCATCTTCAACAGGGTATTCTTCTTCTTCGCAGCAATTGTCATCACAGCACTGACTGCATATATATTCGAGCTTAAGAGGGGAGGCAGGTTCAATGGTTTCAGGCTGTTTGGCAAAGATAGTATCTTCAGACACAAGGCATAATTTCCTGCTGCACTATCTTGCGGCTATTGGCGTGCTGCTTCTCACTCCCGCGATCTTCGGAGTATCCCGGCTTGACGAGGTGCTTGCAGCACAGCCCCTTGAGATCTTTCTTCCGCTTATGGGAGCGATACTTCTTCCCGCGGTTTTTATGCCTGAGCAGAATGAGAGTATCCGTGACGTAGTGCGCTCAAAGAAGACAGCTTATCTTGGCGTCTGCTTTCTGCGCCTGATACTCTCGGTGCTTTTGATCGCAGTGCTTACGGGAGCCTTCATGCTCTATATGAAAAATATGGATAGCAAGGTTTCACTGCGGCTTTTTGCAGGATCCTTTGCCACTGCACTTGCACTGGGCTCAGCGGGATTTTTTGCCTCAGCCGTAAGTGACAACGTTATAGTCGGCTACATGACATCAATAATATATTACATGGCAAATTTCGGACTTAAAGACAAGCTGAAAGTTTTTTACCTGTTTTCAATGTCTACAGGTAAATTCGGGGACAAGCACTGGCTCTATATATTAGCCGCAGTCCTTGTTGCAGCAGGCTTTGCCTACAGAAAATTTGTCAAAGAAAGATAATGATAATGAAAAGCCGCCTGTGAGACAGCTCACAAGCGGCTTTGTTGTTTTGTGTTGTCAGAGCTTATTTGCCATTGGGAAATGAGTCGATCTTGCCCATGATATAGGACTGGAGAACAACAACATCGGCAATTTCAAATGTGCCGTTCTTATTGAGGTCCATCTTCTTCGGAGCAGGCTTCTTCTCGTCAGAGAACTGAGCGATAAGGGTCTTTCTTGCAGCTATGAGATCCATTGAATCGATGGTTTCATCACCGTTAAAGTCACCAATGATCTCTTCTGCAATGACCTCTTTATCAAGGTTGACTTTATAGAAGGCATCAACTGTGCCTGTTGTTTCGCGGACATCGACTGAAATTGTGAATTCTGTCAGTGGAGTGCTGAGCAGAGCTTCATCGCCGATTTTGATGAGGTGGTCGGTAATATCGGCAGTGCCTGTCAGTTTTCCGCCGCTCTGCTGATCCTTTCTTACTGCGGCATAATACACGTACTCTGTAGAGCCGCCGAAGTTGTTGATTCTGTAATTGACCTTGTAAAGATCATATTCGTGACCGCCTGATGTATAGGATTTCACATATTCAAACTTAGGATCCTTTGGAGTTGCATAATAATCAAAGGCACTGGGAGCATAAATATTTTCATTTATATCGAAATCATTGATGTTTTCGATAATAAACAGCTCTCTTGCTACATTATCGTACATACCGCCTGTTCTGAGTGCTGCCTGATATTTTTTATCAAGAGTATGCTCAAACTTGTAATCAACAGTGATATGCTTATTGGAGTCAGCGTTGTAAGCAACACCCTCATCCAGCTTCATAGACGAATCAAAGTATCCCTCATCACTTTCCACAATGGAAGCTGAGAAAGCTCCGTTCTTATAACCGTGCATATAACCTGTTTTAAAGCCTGAGTACATAAAGCCTGAGAATGAATGATCTCCGAATGGAACGGTATCATTCTTTACGTTTACGTATTCATCATGGACGTATTCGCTGAATATGTCTTCGGGAGGTGTAACTGTATCATTGCCTATGGAGTAGCTTGCATTTATCTTACCGGTGGAGTTCTTCGTGTCCATACCAAGTCTTACCTCAGTCAGAGGAGTGCTGATAAGAGACTCATCGCCGATATTGATAAAATGATCGGTAATATCAACTGCACCGCTTAAAACTCCGCTTTCAGCCTGATCCTTTCTTACTGCGGCGTATGCTTCCATCTCTGAAGAAGAGCTGAAACCGTTGATGACGTAGTTTACCTTGTAAAGGTCGTAGTCATGACCGCCCGAAGTATAGGACTTGACGAATTCAAACTCAGGATTGCTGGGAACGCTGTAGAAGTCGAATGCCTGAGGGAATGAGACAATATCGTCAAGCTTGAAATTCTTGCTGTTTTCGATGACATAGAGTGTTCTTACTGTGTGGTCGACTGTACCGGACACTATTAATGCAGTCTGATAGTTATCATCCAGATCATGCACCACATTATAATTCAAGACAGTGTGCTTGTCTGACTGGGGATCGATAATGATAGCGTCATCTAATTTAGTGATTGAATCGAAGAAGCCGTTGTCACCGCCTTTGCAGGTTGCTTCAAAGCTTCCGTCCTCATAGCCGTACATATAGCCATCGGTCTTACCTGAGAAGGTGTGACCATTGAGATCAACATCGTTATTTGTTGCATCTACATACACACTACCGGGATTAAGGGGAGAGAACTCAGTTATTGTATTACCTGTTATATCAAGGTAGTAGCCTTCAATGGGCGAGCTTGCGTTAAGGCTTATGCGTGCGAGGTTCCCGAATTCCAGACCGTATGTCTGAGCAGCCTTCAGAGCAGCTGTAATAGGGACACTATGGCGATGGATCTCGCCGTCGCTGTAGTTTACGCCCGAATTATTCTTGTGGATGAATGTATATCCCTTGAATTCTTCCTCCAGCAGGGGAGCTGCATCATTATCATAGATGGAACCGTTATAAATATCATAGACCTCTCCGTTCAGATCAATGGTACCTACGTAGGAGGATCTTGAGGGAGAGCTGCCTTCAGTTTCCTCTACGAAATCGATCTTTACATAGGGATCAAGCAGCCATACTACTGCGGAAACGGCAACTTTATCATTATTAATGGAATAATAATAATCATAAACATAATTACCGTCCAGAACAGAGCTGTTTCCGTCGTATTCCTTTCCGACGGATACAGTCGATGTCATACCCTCTGATATATCAGCCACTAAATTTCCTTTTGCGCGAGGACTTACATATGAGCTATTCTCATGGGTCGTGTACTCATACTGTCCGTCCTCAAGGGTTATAATAGGCATACTGCTGTCAGATGTATGGCATGATACTCTGTAGCCGTCCAGTGTCTCGATGAAGTTTTTATGATATTCTACATCCAAACCATACTTTGGATTGTCAGTGATGATTTCCGGGACATTGAAGTATGAGCTTACGAGCTTGGAAGTGTGGTAGAGATTGCCGATACCTTCCTTGCCTTCGGTAAGAATACCGTATCCGTCAAGCTTTGTGCTGATTTCTGTAAGCTTGTTGAGTTGTTTCAGATGCTCGGATATGTCGGAGGAGATCTTCACAGGAGGAGCGTCCTCAATTACAGGAGCTGTTATAGCTCCGTTCTGATTAACAGCATAGTAGCGTACAACAGAATGATCATCAGCTCTTTCGGCAGCGGGCTTATAGAGGAAATATTCATTGCCGTTCGATGTATAGGAGCCTACTTTTACATAGTCTGAGAAGTCAGTGTCAGATGTGAAGCGCTCGATGACATAGAGCTCGTCACTTCCGCCGTTCAGCTCAAGAAGGGGACCGAATTTAAGGTCTCCGAGCTCACTTATCTGACAATGGAAGGAAATATCGTATCTCAGATCAGCCATTCCTTCAACAGGGGCTGCAAAATCAGTCAGCTGAGGAAGAAGATATTCCTTTGACTGATACATTTTATAGCTGTTACAGTTATGCCAGTTTGCGGTATAGCTTGAATTGTTGTTGTAGCTCTGGTCACCGTACATTGCGTATCCGCCGTCATGGCAGAACCAGTTATGGAATCCGAAAAGGTCATACAAAGCGTCATCGACTTTTCTGTTTGCAGCCAGACCTGTCCAGTCTATACCAAATTCATCGAGTATATCCTGGGGAAAATCAGGGATAAATATGGGCTCTTGCTCATATTCATCGACTTCGGAAGCTGCTGTCACGGTCACGGCGCCTGATGCGGGAACATATGCGCATGAGAGAGCCATAATAAGGGCTGACAGTGTGGAAAGGAACTTCTTGAAGATCATGTTTACTCCTCCTTATGCTATTCATTATCCGATGTGACAAAGATGTAAGTTTGCCAGAAATTGCGGTCAGAAAGCGGTCTGCCGCAAATATTTATAGCTATATTTAAATATAACACATTTGTACAAATTTTTCAACGCATTTATTGCTCTTTTTATATTCTGTTGAAGGCTTAATTTCGGCATAAAAAGGCTCCCTGACAAAAGCAGGGAGCTGAATGTCATATTATTCATATTCTGATGGGACTATCCTGCTTCACATAAGGCAGAGATCATAAATGTCACATTCGTAATCATTATTGAGGTAATATAATGAACAGAGTACAGCTCGAAAATAAACGGTTTTAGCTCATAGATAGACATTGCTGATTTTGTATAAAAGACCTGCTGTATATTCTTTTGCTGATTATTGACTTTATCGTTGTAATATGATACAATAAAAAATGATATGAGCTTTTGGTGTAAAGGCTCGTTATATCTTTCGTACAGATATACAGTGATTATGAGGATGATACTATGGGAATGTTGGATATTTTTAAGGTTAGCAACGGTATCGCAAATAATATCAATTTTTCAAGTGATTTTCTTGGCACGGGCACCTATTCCGGTCATGTCAACTCCTCACGAAAGCCCGATGGCAGAGGCGTTTTCATAAACAGTCTTGAGATAGAATATGACGGCGAGTGGCAGAACGGCAGGCTTTGCGGCTTCGGAAGGAAGTATGCCAAGGGATATTATGACATGGTTCAGGGGAAGGACAGCGAAGAAGATGATGATGCCAGCAAGTCACTGGTGTATGCAGGCGATTTCAAGGATAACAGATTTCACGGCAAGGGCAAACAGTACAGACAGACCGGCAAGATAGAGTATGACGGCGACTGGGTCGACGGCTGGCGCTGCGGAGAGGGTATCGAATACTATGAGAACGGAAGGATAAAGTTCGAGGGCTCATGGGACCGCAGCAGATATAACGGCAAAGGCGTCTATACCTGCGAGAACGGAGATGTTATCGAGGGTGAATGGAATGACGGACTGCTTGAGGGCGAAGCTAAAGTCAGTACCCGTGATAACTGTGTTTATAAGCGCAGCTATCATGAAGGAAAGGTACTCAGCGAGGAGCTTATAAGCGGAACTCCGAAAATATCTCCCGATGCACAGAGAACGCTGAAGTTCGATAACGGCACCTATGTCGGAGAAGTGGATTTCAACGGAAAGATACACGGCAAGGGAGTTTTCACCTATACAAACGGAAATAAGTATGAAGGCAGCTTCAAAGAGGGACTCAAACACGGCAAGGGCGTTTTCACATGGGCTGACGGCAATGTCTATGACGGCGAATATGAGGACGATATGAGAAGCGGCGTCGGCGTCTATTCATACATAAACGGCAACAAGTATGACGGCGAATGGAAGGACAACGTCAAGAACGGCAGAGGTGTCTTCTATTATAAGAATGGCGACAGATATGACGGAAGCTATTCAGAAAGCCTCAGACAGGGGCGCGGAGTCTATTACTACAAAAACGGCAGCATTCTTGACTGCGAATGGAACAGGGATATGCGTCACGGCAAGGGCGTCTTTACCTATCCCGATGGCAGACGATCGATGCAGACCTGGGAAAATGACAGGCTTATAAAGGAAGAGCCCTTTGAAAAAAGCTCGTCTTCACTGGATAAGGCTGCGAGATAATATGGCAAAAAGTCCCCGAAGCGGTATTTCCCGCCTCAGGGACTTTTTCAGAAGTGAACAGCAAAAAAGTTAATAAATATAATGGGTGTTGACATAAAATAAACATAATGCTATAATAGCTATGACAGGAGTGATAACAATGCAGGAAAGGAAAACAAAACACGTTATGCAGTGGCATATCACCCACAAGTGCAATCTGAGGTGCAGTCATTGTTATCAGGACGAATATGGATCGGAGCTTTCATTCAGCTGTCTTGAAAAGCTCTTCTTTCAGTATCTGTATTTCTGCAAAAGCAACGGCTTTCGCGGTCACATAAACTTTACTGGCGGTGAACCTCTTGTCTCCGAGCACCTTTTTCCGCTTATGGAGCTCTGCGACAGTCACAGTATCACATTCGGGCTGCTTACAAACGGCACGATGATAGACGATAAAACAGCAGATATACTCAGTCGTTTCCGCGGGCTGTCATTTGTGCAGGTCAGCATAGACGGCAGCGAGAATACCCATGACAGCGTCAGGGGAGACGGTAATTTCCGTAAGGCTCTGAAAGGGCTTGAACTTGTGAAAAAGCACGGTATACAGACAATGGCTGCCTTTACCTGCCATAAGCGTAATTATACGGAGCTTAAAGACGTTATCCGTATTGTACGGAAAAACAAGATAGACCGTTTCTGGGCAGACAGGCTCATACCTATGGGAAGCAGCTGCGAGGACGTGCTTTCGACGGATGAATACCGCAGTATCATCAAACTGCTTACAAAAGAGCACGGGCGGAAATGTCTTTTCTCAAACACAGATGTTCATCTTAATCGTTCCTTGCAGTTCCTTGAAGGAGGAAACTGCTATTATCAGTGTGCAGCAGGGAAAACACTTCTTACTCTGCTTGCTGACGGGACACTGCTGCCCTGCCGACGGCTACCGATCCCCGTTGGCAACTGCCTTGAGGAAGATATGACCGAGCTGTGTGAAAGAAGCGATCTTATCAAGGAATTATCACAGCAGAGAATACCAAAGGAATGTCTGCCCTGTCCTCATGCCGAGCTTTGCAGGGGAGGAGCAAAATGCCTTACATACGCTGTAACAGGTGATTTCAGGGGCAGGGATGTAAATTGCTATTACAGGTATTAAAATACACTTCAATGATATAAGTGAGGGGATATTATGATCAGAATATCAAAGAAATTTTCATTAAAACTTCTTGTTGTTCTTACAGCTGTATTTATTATAGCTCCGGCGGTCAGTCCCATGAGAGTTTTTGCAGCAAATTCTTCATATGAAGTAAGGGACGCGGAGTTCAATATTTCCTTTACGGAAGACGGCGATGCCGTTATCACTGAAAAGTGGGATGTTGAATTTATAAGCGGAAGCTTCACAAGGTTTTACAAGGACATCTATAATCCTTACAATCAGCTGGAATACATAGACAGCATAGACGTTATTGAGGCAAGTATAAACGGTCAGCCTGCGGAACGTCAGTACAATATGGACAGGGTGGATTACCATTACCTCTTTGAGGAGCAAAGCGACAGATTTACTGTTCACTGGTTCAGGAGTTCCTCTGATGAGACAGTAAAATATGAAATAAAGTACAGAATAAATAATGCGGTAAAGCTTGACAAAGACGGCAGAGCAAGGTTTGCTTTCAGACTTATCGGTGAAAACTTTCCCAAAACTGTAGAGAGCGTAAAGACTGTTATAGAGCTTCCGGGAAAGGATGAACAAACCACATTATCCCTCAGTGACGGAAGTATAGACATGGACGGGAATACAGCCTTTTCCGAGGCATCATATGTATCCGGGATATACAAGGTCAACGCCGATATGCCCGCCGAATGCTTTGACACACTGGTAAATATCAGCAGCGTTATCCTGCCAGAGGAAAAAGTGGTGCGTTCGTCGGTACCTGATTCATCACATTTTGATCTTGCTTCGCTTATCTGTCCATTATTTCCGATCATACTCAGTGTCGGTATAATAATCACCGCAATACTCATTATCCCCACCAAAGGTAAACTGAAAAGAAAACTCAGAAAGGATCCTGACTGTTTCAGCAATGCGGCTTCCCGAATTGAAGCATCAAATATCCCCTTTACTTGGTACGGTCTTATTTGTGGCTACGTTACTAACAATATAGGGGATAGATATTCACATATCTTTTTTCTTGAATTGCTCGATCTTGTCAGAAAAGGTGCAATTGAGGTCAGGGGCAGCAGCTTCAGGATAAATAAGAACGTCAGGTTAAATTCCGCAGACGAAGGATTTGTAAGAATGCTTTATGATTCCGTTGACAGTTCTAAACTTTCAGATCCTGATGAGATACCATTTGGCAGGATTTCAATGGATCTGCCCGGCAATTCAAGTTATTTGAACTTTTCCACACGGTTCACCAACTGGTTCAGTTCTTACTATGCAGGAATGAAGAATTCACAGTATTATAGGGAGCTGATACAGACAGGCGGATTAAAGCAGCTAAAAAAGGATCTTGGCTTGTGGGTGAACTATGGCAGATTCATGACCTTCAACATAAATCCATGTGATTGTCTGGGAATAGCACAAAGAACAGGCACTATCAATACGTATCCTGTTCTTGAAATGCTGGCTTCAAAGAATGGCTCTGTAGATATGGGAAAATACGACATTGAGATGTACGGATTGTATGCAGGGATGCAAGGTGCCTTCGATTATATAGCACTTATGAACCGTGCAAACAGTTCAGATACATCAAGCGGCTCAAGCTGCAGCAGCTGTAGCAGCTGTAGCAGTTGCAGCAGCTGCAGCAGCTGCGGAGGCGGCGGAGCAGATTGATATGACTCAAGTACACCTGACTTAAAACCGTTTTGATCTCCGAAAGAATTAATATTAAAAGCGCCTGTAACAGCGAATATCACAGTTACAGGCGCTTTTTTGTTCGGTTTAATTATCAGGAGAGATCAGTGTGTCTTACTGCGTCTCTGACCTTGAGTACAAAGGAAGGCGAAACTGAAAGCTCGTCTATACCCATTCTCAGGAATGTTTCGGTAAGACTTGTGTCAGCTGCAAGCTCGCCGCATATACCTATCCACGCACCATTTGCATGGGCATTTTTTGCAGACATTTCTATGAGCCGGAGAATAGCTTCATGGTGTGTATCAACGAACTGTTCAACGGCACTGTTCTGCCTGTCACAGGCGAGAGTGTACTGTGTCAGGTCATTGGTACCTACGCTGAAAAAGTCAACAAGAGGAGCAAGTTTATCGCTTATGACAGCTGCTGCGGGAGTTTCGATCATTATACCGAGTTCTGCGTTTTCATCGAAGTCTACTCCGTCAGCGCGGAGCTCCTCCCTGACCTCTGCGCATATTTTTTTGATCTGTTCCACCTCCGATACACTTGTTATCATAGGGAACATGATACCAAGCTTGCCGAATGCGGAAGCCCTGTAAAGGGCACGGAGCTGTGTCCTGAATATCTCTGGACGAGTGAGACAGATCCTTATAGCTCTGAAACCGAGGGCAGGATTGTCCTCCTTTGCGAGATCAAAATAATCCACCTTCTTGTCAGCGCCGATGTCAAGAGTACGTATAATGACCTTTTTGCCAGCCATGCTTTCAAGCACCTTTTTGTAGGCAGCAAACTGCTGCTCTTCGGTCGGATAATCGCTGCTCTCAAGATAGAGAAATTCACTTCGGAATAGACCAATTCCTCCTGCGTCGTTGGCGAGAACTGCTCCGATATGATCCACTCCGCCGATATTGGCAAAAATATTGATCCTTGTTCCGTCGAGCGTAACGTTTTCCTTGCCTTTTAACTCCTGGAGAAGCCTCTTCTTTTCCTCGTCCTCTTTCTGCTTCGTTTCGAGTTTTTCGAGAGCCTCGGTGTCAGGAGAGAGGAATACCTCACCGGTGTATCCGTCAACTGCGGCAAACATACCGTCCGACACAGCTGAGAGAAAATCATCACCTGCACCGATAACGGCAGGGATATTCATATTCCTTGCCAGTATAGCTGTGTGAGAATTTGAAGAGCCGTGAGAAGTAACAAAAGCGAGGACCTTGTCCTTGTCCAGCAGAACAGTTTCGCTGGGAGCCAGATCGTCTGCACAGATTATCACTTTTTCGTCGCTGCTGTTCTCCTGAGAACCGTCGTCTGAAAGGCAGGCGATAATGCGATTAGATATATCCTTTACGTCTGCGGAGCGTGCCTGCATATAGGCATCGTCCATAGACGCGAACATTTCTGAAAAGTTATCGGCGGTCACCGAGACTGCATATTCTGCATTGACAGACTGAGTGTCGATAATACTTTCGATGGACTCGTTGTAATCGTCATCTTCGATCATCATCATGTGTATCTCAAATATCTGAGCATTCTGCTCACCGACCTCCTTGAGTGCCTTGTCATATATTTCCTGAAGCTGAGCTGTTGCCGCTTCCTTTGCGGCTTCCAGTCTTTTCTTCTCGGCAGCTGTATCGCTGACGTGTATTCGCTTTACAGTTGTGTCCTTTCGTTTGAAAACAGAGATCTTACCGATAGCTACAGCACCGTAAACTCCCTTTCCTTTGAAAATGGTCATATTGATGCACCTCCTTTAAAGGTATGGGACAGCAGTGATGCCGTCCCATTTTCGTTTGGAATTATTCGCCGAAACCGT
This sequence comes from Ruminococcus flavefaciens ND2009, assembly GCF_000621785.1. Lineage (GTDB taxonomy): Bacteria > Bacillota > Clostridia > Oscillospirales > Ruminococcaceae > Ruminococcus > Ruminococcus flavefaciens_C. The sequence goes on from NZ_KK211346.1 coordinate 340,696, forward strand.
TCTCGAACATTGCAGCGAGTTCATCAAGAACTGCCTGCTCGTCACCGCCGTTAACGACTATTTCCACTTCGGTGCCCTTTTTGAGTCCTGCCGCCATGATCTGCATGACATTTTTAGCCTTGATGTCCTTATCATTGGCTTTGAGAATGACCTCGCTGTCTGAATGAGCCTTGACAGCCTTTGCGATCATACCTGCGGGTCTCATGTGCATACCTTCTGCGTTTACGATAGTTACCTTTTTTGATACCATAAATGTTCACTCCTTATAATAATGATTTGATTTATGCGTTCTGAGGCTGCTTCTTTTTGAGCAGAGCCAGCATTAACATTCCAACTACTGAGCCGATGGCAAGTGCTATAACATACTGAAGAGGGTGTCCTACCACAGGGAATACGAATATACCGCCGTGAGGAGCTCTGAGCGTACAGTCGAATGCCATTGATATGCCGCCTGCTGTTGCCGCACCTACGATACAGGAGGGGATCACTCTTGCAGGGTCAGCTGCGGCGTAGGGGATAGCGCCTTCTGTTATGAAGCTGAGTCCCATGATGTAGTTGACGGGACCGTTCTTGCGTTCCTCCTCGGTAAATCTGTTTTTGAAGAATGTGGTAGCCAGTGCTATAGCGATAGGGGGGACCATACCTCCTACCATTACTGCTGCCATGATATTGAAGTTGCCCTGAGAGATAGCAGCAACGCCGAATACATAGGCTGCCTTGTTGAAGGGACCGCCCATGTCTATCGCCATCATACCTCCGAGTATGCAGCCAAGGAGGACCTTGCTCGAGTCGCCCATGCTGTTGAGGAAGTTGGAGAGACCGTCGTTTAGAATGCCCATTACAGGGTTGACTGCACACATCATGATGCCGACAATGGCGAGTCCTCCGAGAGGATAAATGAGTACGGGCTTGATGCCGTTGAGAGCCTTGGGCAGCTTATTGCACGCCTTTTCCAGGCAAAGTGTGAGGTATCCGCCGATAAAGCCCGCCAGCAGCGCACCGAGGAAGCCTGAGGGAACGTCTCCTCCCGGAGAAGCAAAGGTTGCACCTGCGGCTGCCATTGCGCCTCCTGCCATACCAACAAGGAAGCCGGGACGGTCAGCGATACTGAGTCCGATATATCCTGCAAGCACAGGTATCATGAACTGGAAAGCGTAGTTTCCGATAGTCTTGAACCATGCAGCTGCGGCAAGGTGGGTACCGAAATCACCGTCCTGAGGAGCACCTCCGAAGGAGTCTATCAGGAAGGCTATCGCGATAAAAATACCTCCCGCAACTGTGAAGGGCAGCATATTTGAAACGCCGTTCATGAGGTGTTTGTAAAGCTTTCTTCCGAAGCCTTCGCTGTCAGATGTGCTCGATGAGCTGCTGTCGGCTTCGCCCTCATGATGATATACGGGAGCGTCTCCTGCTTCGATGCGGTTTATAAGCTCCTCGGGGATCTTGATACCATCTGATACCTTGGTCTTTATGACTTTTTTGCCGTTGAAACGCGCCATAGAGACAGTCTTGTCGGCAGCTACGATTATACCGTCGCAGGCGTCGATCTCTTCCTGAGTGAGGATATTCTTTGCGCCGCCGGAACCGTTTGTCTCAACTTTAATAGAGATACCCAGCTTTTTGCCTGCTTTTTCAAGAGCCTCGGCAGCCATATAGGTATGGGCAATACCCGTCGGGCAGGCAGTCACCGCAAGAACTTTATATCCGTTTTCGGATCTTTCTTCGGCGGCAGGTTCGTCGGGATATTTCTCCTTCTCCATATCGTCGATGACCTTCAGGAACTCATCAGCGTCCTTGGCTTTCAGAAGGTCGTCTCTGAAATCCTCGTCCATGAGTATAGTCATAAGTCTGGACAGAACTTCAAGATGAACATCTCCGTCATTGGGGGCTGCTATCATAAACAGCAGATTTGAGGGCTCATCATCAAGGGCTTCGTAATCAACTCCATCCGGAACTGTCATTGCCGCCAGTGATGGAGCCTTTACAGCTTCACTTTTTGCGTGTGGTATTGCGATTCCTTCGCCAACAGCGGTCGAACCCTTTTCCTCTCTTGCGAGGATGCCTTTTTTATAAGCTTCCTTATCGGCGATATTTCCGCCTTTTACCTGAAGGTCTATGAGCATATCGATAGCTTCGGATTTTGACTTTGGTGAAGCGTTTAGCTTGATGCTATTTTTGCTGAGCAGATCTACAATTCTCATGAGCTATTCCTCCTTACTGTTGTAATATCAGAGCTGAGCGAGCAGCTCTTCGATCTTGGTTTTTACTGCCAGTCCGTCTGAGAACGCTGTGGCTCCTCCTGCGGCGGTACCAAGCTTTAATGCGTATTCATAGTCGCCGTTCTGAGCTCCGGTCAGAAAACCTGCTACCATGGAATCTCCTGCACCGACTGAGTTCCTGACTTTTCCCTTGCAGACGCCGCAGCGGTGGCATTTACCGTTCTCGTCAATAAGCATAGCTCCATCACCAGCCATTGAGATCAGAACATTTATAGCTCCCATGTCTTTCAGTTTTCGGGCATAGCGCTCTATTTCTTCATCTTCCGAGAGGGTTACTCCGAACATCTCACCAAGCTCATGATTATTTGGCTTGATGAGGAAGGGCTTGTACTTCAGAACGTTGAGCAGAAGGTCATTTGTGGCGTCAACAACTGTCCTGATCTTTCTGTCCGAAAGTCTCTGCATGATCCTCTCATAGATGTCCGATGGAAGACTGGAAGGGATACTGCCTGCAAGCACGAGCGTATCACCGTCTGACAGCTTGTCCAGCTTTACGAAAAGTGCTTCCAGCGCCTCGTCGTCTATGTGCGGCCCCTGACCGTTGAGTTCGGTTTCTTCGCCGGCTTTGATCTTGACATTGATCCGGGAGTTGCCGGTTTTCAGTCTTACGAAATCTGATTTTATGCCCCTTGCCTTGATACCGTTTTCGATAGCCTCGCCTGTGAAGCCTGCGGTGAATCCCAGAGCAATGGACGGTGTACCAAGCTCATTCAGAACTATGGACACATTTATCCCTTTGCCGCCGAAGTACATTTCCTCCGATGATGAACGATTAACTTCGCCAAGCCTCATTTCAGCTGTGTGTACAACATAGTCGATGGCAGGGTTGAATGTTACAGTATATACCAACTACATCACCTCCTTGATATTTGCAGCTGTCAGATATTTTTTATCACTGAGTTTATCAGTGATTATTATGACCTTATCAAGATCCGTGAAAGTTACTGAGGTAATCTGATCGAATTTGGAATGATCCGAAAGGATATATGCGGTCCTGCTGTGTCTGATCACCTCAGCCTTTATGCTCGCCTCATTTCTGTCGGGAGTGGAAACTCCGGCAGAAAGTGAGATCCCGTTTGCTCCGATGAAGCTTTTTGTGAAGTTGTAAGCCTGAAGACTGCTGACACACTCTGCGCCGACGATCGCTTCTGTTGTAAGCTTTATCTCACCGGCTGGGAGGAAAACTTTGAAGCCTCTTTGTGCAAGCTTTTTTGCGTGAACAAAGGCATTGGTAACAAATGTGACGTTTTTTGCAGAGATATAGTCTATCATTTTTTCAGTTGTTGTTCCGGCGTCAATGAATACGAAATCACCGTCTTCTATCAGCGAAGCTGCATACTTAGCTATAGCAGTCTTTTCATCATTATAAAGATGAGATTTTTCTTCAATATTTTGTTCTCCGAAGCTGAATTTGTCAATGCAGGGCATAGCACCGCCATGTATCTTGATAAGCAGTCCGCGTTCTGCAAGGTGATTAAGATCTCTCCTCACGGTAGATTCAGAAGCGCCGAGTAATGAGCAAAGCTCACTGAGCGTAACGGCATTTTTACCGTCGAGTGCATTAAGTATCATCTTATGTCTTTCTTCTGTAAGCAAAATTATCCCCGTCCTGAATATTTAATAGAATAGTAACGTTATCAAACGAACAATTTTGAATGAATGTGAACGATAATGATTGATGTTGATTGAATTATAGCATTAAGTGTCAAAATAGTCAAGAGGATTCAATCAAAAACATTCATCAGCAGTAAATATCTGTGCAGATAAACAACAAATGACTGCACGATTTGTCTATTTTGACTGTGGATGATGTTTTCTCAGACGAATTGATGACGGTAATTGACTGTATAAAAAGAAAAAGGTTGAACCGCATTATCATATGCGATCCGTGTGAAGATACTGGATATACCCACTACGCTTACAGACTTTCCACCGGAGCAGGCTTGGGTGCTTGAAATGATAAACGTTATACTCATTGAAGTACTCGGAGCTATAGCTGAGAATGAGCGAAACAAGATACGAGCCCGTCAGCGTGAAGGGATAGTTGCTGCTAAAAAGAAAAATGTCCGCTTCGGACGTCCACCTAAATCCCTACCTCAAAATTGGCAGAAGATATTGGAGGAGGTCCGCTGCGGAAACAAAAAGCCCGTAGAAGCGGTTAGAAAATTAGGTATATCCCGCTCTTACTTCTACAAGCTTTATAGTGACAACTGATATATGTAGCCTCCTTCGGGAGGCTACTATTCTATTCCAAGATCATTTGTTAATGAAAGGGTCTTTGATACTACTTCTGAGCATTTCAAGCTCATTCTGGCAAGCTGTTATTTTAGGCGTATAATCAATCACAGTATTCAATTCTTTTTTTAAGCTATCCTGACGAGCTAGAAGCCCAACTCTTTTTTCGTTAAGTTTACGGACAGAAGCCTCTCTAAGTTTTCGTCCAGCTATGTCTGTTTTTTTAGCTGTGATCTTTTCAAGCTCAGCCGGAATTGCAGAGAGTTCCCTTCGTATATCTTCAACTTCAGCTTCTCGTTTTTGTTTAAGAATATACAATTCCCTGAGCTCATTTTCTTTTTCAGCTATCAATTTCATCTCAGGCGCAGATAGCGCTATAGCCTTAACTTCGCCATATGTAAGGACATCGCTTTCGAGATCTGAAATACTTCTTTGATATGAAGTTCCCGACAGGAACTGGGATATGAATCGCTGCTTGGTTTCGAGCACCTGCCATGAATAGGAATCAAAACTACCTTCTACGATATACCGGAAAATTCTGACATTTTCATTCTCGTTACCACGACGAAGTATACGCCCCTCACGTTGTACCATATCAGCAGGTCTGTCGAGTAGGTTAGGGGCATTACTGTCCCTTTCCCCTCTAAGAACCGTACGTGAGAGTTTCCCCTCATACGGCTCAAGCAATTCTAAGTGTTTATTGGATAAACACCGGCTAGATTACTAACGATTGTGTCTATAACAACTGTCGTGTACAAGAAAACAGATTAATTTGCCACTTCCTTCTTTTTCACGAACGTTCCATTGCGTATCTGTGGTAATTATATCGCCACAGATTGGACATCTGCGGTTCTGTTTCTCCCACATATACAGTAATGACCTTCTACCTTTGAGCGATAACAACATCTTATAAGTCATTCTTTCTTCAAAGTAAGATTTCCATTCTGTATCAAACGGATTGGCTTCTCCCACTATTTTGTTATGCCTTATGATTTTGGTATCAAACGCAAGTTTTAGTGGGAAGATGTCTTCTTTACCGTCTCTGGTTTTCTCCACTAAGAATCTCCATCTTCTTGTTTTGTAGAAGTGAAAATATTTGTTTGCAACCCAACGTTTACCCTTCTTAGGATGCCTTCTTTTTGCCCACTGCCATAGTTTTCTGAATATCTGGTCATCGACCTTTTGGAAGGTTCTTGAAGATGCACCGCATCTGTAATAGTTTGCCCATCCGGTTATTTTCGGATTAAGCAGTCTGATTAATGTTTCCTGTGTACAGGATTTATTACTGTCTATTACATTTCTGATACTGTCAAGAAACTTTTTAACACTTCTCTTTGACGGCTGTGTGAGTAAGGTGCCTTTGAATTTTCTGATGTTGAAACCCAGAAAATCAAATCCATCATTGATATGTGTAATTAAAGTCTTTTCTTCGGACAGTTCCAATCCACGTTCGGCTAAGAATGCAACAAGCATAGGCTTTAGTTCTTCCAATGTTTCCGCTGTTCTTCCTGTTATGATAAAATCATCAGCGTAGCGTACCATGTTTATCATAGGAGAATATTTCTCATTTTTACGATTAACTCGTTTGTTTTTGGTAGCCAAGAGGTCACATATTCCGTCTAAAGTCATGTTCGCCAATGTTGGCGATATGATGCCGCCCTGCATTGTTCCTTCTGCGGTTTTATAGAGTTCACCGTTGAATACAACTCCGCATTTCAGCCATTTTCTTAGTATTTCTGTGTCTGTAGGAATATTCTTCAATAGCCATTCGTGACTAATGTGGTCGAAACAACCTTTGATATCTCCTTCGAGTACCCACTGAGGTGAGTTACCACGGCAGAGAATTGTATGACATTGCTGTATTGCATCCTGACAGCATCTTTCTTTCCTAAATCCATAGGAATGTGGGTCTGCTGTCGTTTCCGCAATAGGTTCAAGAGCTAACAGGTAAAGTGCCTGCATCGCTCTGTCCTTCATTGTTGGGATTCCAAGTGGTCTTAATTTACCGTTGGATTTCTTAATGAATACTCTTCTTAACGGTTTGGGTGTGTAGCCTTTTCGTTTTAAATCAAATATGGCTCTGTATTTTGATTCATCAGTAGACCATAATACTTTGTCTACTCCGGGTGTTTTCTTACCTTCGTTAGTTGTAACTCTTTTTACAGCGATTGCTTTTGCTGCGAAAGAGTGAGTCAGCATCCACTGTAAGGATTTGACCTTACCGTGTTTACCTTCTTTTCTAGCCTTTACAATACGTTCTTGTAGCTTTTTAACCTGTAGTTCGCACTTGTTCCAGTCAATGGATTTCCAGTTCGCACTACCGTCAGTAGTCGCACACGTTGCATTAACGTTCATTTGCTTTACTCCTTTCAAAAGTTCTATAAGTTTCTTGTAAAGAATTACCTATTGCAGAAGTCTGCACCCTTTCGGGTTAGGGCAAATTTTGAACCCCTATTCATTCTATTACAGAATGACATTCGCTTTTTCTACAATCCTATACCTGCATTCCTATCGGAATCCCTTACGAGATTCTTTCCTTTTACAAGGAGAAATACAGGCTTACCTTGTTCTGCATAAATAACAAGAGTAGGTTAGGCTCTGTCACATTCACCGGCGGTACTGATATCCGTGTAATCCTACCATGGAGAGGATTAACCGACCGCTTCCCATTTTGGGCTGGAGCCTGTCAGCAACTTTGGCTCGTTGGACATTACGATGTTTATTAACAGTTCACTTATGTTAGCCATACTACTCAGCCTAGCTCCCTAACTGCATTGTTGCTTGCAGATTCGCTTTAGCCTCACGGCTTTAGCTTTTACCTTATCGGAGGGCTACATTGTCACGTCAGCTTCCAACAATATCATTGCTGATAATGCAGGTGACGTTAGGCTACCACTAACGGAATAGTGGGTTTAATCTCTAAGAGTTAAACAATTATTTATGCAACTTCAAGTCGCACCCACGGCACATCAAGATGGTGTACAGCTTTTAGTTTAGTCTGTACATTTGCGCCTATACCGAGCTTAAATGTCGAGCCAATAAGTATTCTTATCTCACCGCTGTTAACTTTACGGAAAAGCTCAAGTTTACGTTGTTCGGTGTGATAACTATGAATGAAGGCTATTTCCTTTTCCGGTACACCTTCAGCAAGCAAGAATTCTTTAAGCTTGGCGTATACGCTGAATTGCTCGCCTTTAGGCGTAGAATAATCGCAGAATACAAGCTGGGAGCATGAATCATTTTCTTTATACATCCTCATTATCTCATTGATACAGCGTGTGATTTTTGATGTTTTATCATATTTTTGTGACTCTCCGACCAGAGACAGATCAAGAGCAGCTTTTCGACCATCAGTGCTGACCTTCAGCATATTATCTTCTCTGGGGCTTACGTGCTTAGAGCGAATTCTGTCAGTTCTGGTGCAAAGCTTATTCATATAGTCGGTCATAAGCTTATGACGTTTTATGATTATATCATCATAACCTCTGAATTCCGGCAAACCGCTTTTATCAGTTGCATGGAAGACTGATACCTGCGAAAATAAAAGCGATAGTTCCGGAAGATTGAAAAATCTTGAAAACCTTCTTACTATGCGGAATTTTGAAGTATCAACGTCAATTTCGCATATCTGCTCGGGCTGAGCAAAAGTCCTCACCCAGTTATCAAATATATGAAGTTGTCTGCTTTCAAGCAGATCATACTGAAGATACATCTGCATTGCATAAACGTCAGATATTGAATTACAAAGCGGCGTGCCGGTTGCAAGGACAGCTCCACGACCACCGTTCTGTTCCTGAACACAATGGATCTTTTTCAGCATTTCGTGGCATTTACTTGAACCTTTGACATTAATACCGCGAAGATTTTTAAGCCTTGTACGAATCGGGATATTCTTAAAATTATGAGCTTCGTCAAGGAAAATAGTGTTTATTTCAAGCTGATCAAAAGTTATGTGAAGAGGAGTTTTTTCCATAGAACTGAGAAGCTCATCTGTAAGCTTGTGTATATATTCTTTTTCACGATTAATAATCGTAATTCGTGCATCGCCGTATCGTAATGAGCGTACCGCTTCGTTCAACTTTTCGAGCTGATGTTCCATATTATCGATAACGCAAGTGCTGGACAAAGGTATCATTTCAAAGCAGCTGTAAGCAATAATAATTCCGTCATAGTTTCCGTCACGCATCTGAACGAGAACTTTTTGCCTCAGTTCAGGTTTGAAGCTTTTGGGATCGATAGTGAGAAGCTTTGCCTTGGGATATAAGTCGGTGAATATCTTCTCCCACTGACCAACAATATTATTCGGAACGACAAACATATTTTTGCGCGACATTCCCATTTGTCGCATTTTCATTGCAGCTGCTATCATTATATATGTCTTTCCGGAACCGACATCAAAAGCAAGGAGAGTATTCTTCTCGTTGATTATTCTTTCAACCGCTTCCTTCTGATAATCATATAGTTCAAAGTTTTCAGCCATTTCAGGAAACTCTATTTTTCTTCCACTATATGATTTCTTCTCAAGATCAGAAAACATTTTGTTGTATGCTTCTTCAACTTCCCAAATTCTGTCTTCGTCGAGCCATATCCATTTACGGAATTCTTCGATTATAAGTCGCTGCTTATCAAGTGCTGCTATTGTATCTGTTTCATCGTATTGATTATTTGAGTCATAAAGCTTTATCTCACGAAGATTCATGGTTGCTTCTATGATATATAAAGCATTATATCTCTTCAAGCCATATTTTACGGTGCATGCTGTATTTTTATTATATCTTAAATCTTTTTTATACTGTACTGTCCAAGTACCGGTCGTATATTCATATTTTACCAAATCAGAACCTATTCCGAGAAGATGGTATATAAAATCATTTATTATTCCTTCTGATATCCATGGTGTTCCGAGAGAAACCTCAATTTCAGTATATTTTATCTTGTGTTCAGCTCTTGGCGTAATAGGTTTGGCAAACAGTCCCTGCTTCTCCTGTTGTAGTTCCTTTGCCTTGCTATATAGCGATATCCACTCCTCGAGAGTAAAGCTGTTTGTATCGTCTTCGGCAACCTTTTCAAGAAGCTCGAATAACGGAGTCTGACTTGTACTGATTTCGTTCCTGATAGTAAAGTCCTTTGCATCATAATATGAATAATCACGATTATAGAGCTCATAGGCAATTTGTTTTCCAAGAATAGCAGGATCAACTTGTTTTGAGATCTGGTAAGATATATAATTTTTGTCCTTCTGAGCATACATAGGCATCGAGTTTTTGATAAGTATATTTTTCAGTTCGAGCTTCCATAAAACAGTAAGCTGTGAGCGCCTTGATACGTTAGGATTATCTGCTGCTCTGCGAAGAACTTCAACATTGTCCTGCTCAATGCAAATAATTCCCCAATGACGAGGAATCTTGTTTCCAGCTGATTTCTTGTGTTTCTGACTAATTACAATATAATTCTTGTCAAAGAAACCATCATAGGCAGAGACTTGCCTGTCAAGCCTGCTGTAATCATCGCTGTCGCTCTTTATTTCGTAACCAGTCAGGTGAGAACTGACTGCCATAACATCGCAAATAGAGCTGCCTATTGACTTTTCCTGATATATGCGTATATCCTGACGCTCTGCCTGAAGGTAGTTTATCAGTATTTTGCGAATATCCTTATCATTCATATTATCGCCCCTATTATAGAATAAAAGAAACGATGTACAATATTTTGTACATCGTTTGAATGATAATTCAATAGTAGGAGCAGAGGATAGTCTAGTATAAATAGCAATAGCTAATTCTTTTATAATTCCAAGTATTCTTTATTTGAAAGATCCCATTTTTCATGTCTCTGAAGGGGATGACGAGGATTCCCTTTGCGAGTGAGTGTACCGAAGTAGAAAACCTTAACTCCTATTTCTGATAGCATTTTCAAGAGTTGATCTTTTCCTTCGTTTAATGCTTTAAGATTAAACCTGTTATCTCCCCATGCTCCCCAGACTTCGGATATATTATTATCTTTTAAGAACTTTCTTATTGTTTTCAAGTTTTCTTTTAATAATTCCGATTTGAAACTATCCATCTTTATCGCATTCGTTGCTCGCTCTGGATACAGATTGAATACTATCCAACCATCAGAGTTAAGCTTTTCACTTACACTGATAATTCTATTAATAGTCCTATCGCTTTCAGTATCTCGTGCTGCAGAAGGGTTCATACAAATTGTAACAAGCGGATTACAGCCTTTTTTCCCTAAAGCATATCGATGCGGAGAAAAGTCTTTTGGCACAAATAAATCAGGCTCAAAACCTGATTTATATCGGGTGGTTTTATCAGTTATTTTGCCGCTCATAGTAATACCTCCTATACACTTATAGCTTAAAGCTAAGATTATAAAACTATTATATCATATTTTACTCGATAAAGCAATATATGCCTTTCCTGCAACATCAAGATGTCGCCAGTTGTCTGTTTCGTCTGTGGCGATTCCCAACTGATTGATGGCATTGTGTGTACTGTATCCTTTGCTGAACTTCAGACGGAACATGGTATCAAGATCGGTGATATGTTTTTCAAGTGCTGGGAGATCATAATCCCTGCATATACGTTCTACGAACTTACTATCAAAGTCATGGTGCATAGTGACCAAATCACTGCCGTAGCAGAACTCTATGAACTGCCAATAAGCATCTTCCATAGTCGTACCGTATCTTTGCAGCGTGTCATTGGTGATTCCCAGTATCTCGGAAACATTATCTGAGAGAACAGCTCCGCTGTTAACATACTCAAAGAAGCGGTCGATAGGTATTCCGTTTTCAAATCTGAGTGCGGCAAAGCTGACTATTTCAGAATCCTCATCAAGACCGTTTGTTGTGATGTCGATGACTACGAATTCATTTTTCATATTTTTTCACCCTAAGAAAGAATTCTCTCATATAACAATTGATATTACCATTATCACAGATTTCGTGCCCTGTTTTATCTTTTTTAGGCATTGGATATGCTGTATGCCAGACCTTAATAGCATTGTCAAAAGCTGAATAATTGTTCTTTCCAATCAAAACGGTTATATCCGGATTCAAGATACTGATTTCCTTTTTTATGAATTCTTCATATGTTGTATAATACTTATTAAAGATATGCCAATTAACTTTTTTATCGCCACCTCTTTTATTTATGTTCATATATGCACATGAAGCAAGAGCTTTTTTCATACTAGTTTCGTCAGGTTTTTTTCGTTCTTCTTCAGACAGTTCAGGGTGTTGAAGATAATAAGCCATTCTAGCCATCTTCTGTTTCTGCTTAGGGGGATTGTCGATATTAATGTCTTTTAGAAAATCTCCATAGAAATTCTGATGTGTCCTCAGTTCTGCATCGTCAGCCTCACGATGTGTTGCTATGTTAGCCTCTCTAAGGACAAATAATACTTTTATAGGAGTTTTTATATAGTCTGCCTCAGATACATAGCCATCGGTAATAAACGAATTTTTCTCAATCGTCGGAACAGTGGTTTTTTCATAGTTCTGTTCAGCAGCATGAGCCTGTTTCCAAAGTGAAAAGAGTATTTCGAGAGTTTCAGCTGATTTAGCCTCTTCTATGATTTCTTCAAAAGTCATACTTCATTCATCCTCATAGTTGTTGATTGCTTTTTTCAGCTCATTTATGACACGCTCCCTGAGGGGAGCGGGTTCAAGAACCACAGCGTGACCTGCATACTGCACCGCCCACTTGAACATATCCTCTTCGCTGATATGTGCGCGGACTATAAAGTCCTTGTCTGTTACGTCAGAAATATCAATGTCAGTCCCGAAATAGTCGATGACGTCGTTGATAATGTAGCTATTGGCACGGAACCTCACATATGTCTTCTCGCTTGTGAACATATAAATGTGCTCTGCCATGTGTTCAGCAAGATCGAGTCCGTACTTGTATCCGTCGACCTTGTCCGCAGGCTTTATCGGAGTATCGAGCATACGGATATCGCTGATCCTGTCCACACGGTAATTGGATAGCTTGTCGTACTTATCATAATTGCAGATAAGGTAATACCTACCGCTCATAACCGCAAGCTGATACGGATTTACGATATATCTGCGTATCTCTCCGTTATCGTTCCTGCGTGGGTGGAGCTGCTTGTCGGTACCGTAGCTGCAATACTCAAACTCGACCTGACGCTTCTTTTCGATAGCCTCATCGAGAACATCGATAGTGTAGAAGAGCTGCTTATTCGAGCCGCTGTCATCTGGCATAGTACAGATATGGCGTACCTTGCTGTGGAAGTATACTGACGAGAGTCCCTCCAGCTTCGTGATGAGCTCTTTGCGCTGACTGTATGGAATATGACGGGAGAACAGGAGTCCGTCAATAAGCAGGCGCAGTTCTGCATCACTGAAGTCGTGGCTGAGGTACCAGTCGGTCAGAACAGTCTTTTCCTCACCGTTTTTGTCCTTGCGAAGCGATTCGCTGTAATTGATAGGATATCCGAAGTCCACAAGGTTCATCAGGTTGCTCTTTACTGCTTTTCTGTCCGCAGGCATACTATATTCTTTTTTGAGAATATCCACTATGTCCTTCTGAGAGAGTCTGTGGTCTTCGTCAGTATATTTCTTCAATATATCGAGAATATTGATAATCATCAGTTTCTTGGGCTGTATCGTGTACATAGTCGCACCTCGCTCTGTTTGTTCTATTTATAGTATACGGATAGGTGTGTTCGCTTTTTCGTACATAGTCTTTGTTATATTATATCATAGAGAAACGAAAAATCAATAGTTTCAAATCAATTTTGGAGGTATTAACTATGAAAACATCTGTATTTGATTTTATATGGTCCAATGCACTGAGAGAACATCTCAGCACTCAAGTACTCGAACCAGCAATAGAGTGTCTATTGATTGTAAATAGCGAAAATTGTTCAATAGAGCAAAAACTTGAAGCTATGAAAGAGAGGTATGATACATATTCATCTGAGGATTTCAAAAAGGGCCGTTATTGGCTGTGTAATGCTAATGATTTCAAAACTGTGTTGAAAAAAAGTATTGATGAAAAAGAAGAATTACTTGAAAAAATGAATGAGGTAAATGCTGATTTCGTTTTTACTATCATAGATAAAGTTTCAAAAAGAAGCAATAAGTGCGCTTACAGATCATTGGCTTCTGCAATGGCGACGATAAGAACCGAAGATGAAAAAAAAAGAAAAATCATAGTTAGATCGGAACTTGACAATTCTGAATCTTATACTCAAATAATGCTACATCTAAATGAATATGCAATTCCATATGATGTACGAAACAATTATTCATTTGAAGATGATAATCAAGATCTTCAATTTGCCCATTTTTCTATTCCTCATTGTTTTAAAAAAGGAGACATAATAAAATGGAATTATGATAACTCATTTGCAGTTGTAACTGATATTCTTGAGCCAGTAAATGGAGTTTGTATTTGTTTCAGTGAAATGAAAATACAGTGTATTACTATTGAAACAAATGCTCCTAATTTTAACGAGACACTGTTTCGTCAAGAAGCATACCCGCTGCTTGATGTTGAATACTGTAGTCCTGATGAAATATCAAAATGTAACAAAGATTTACTTAAGCTCAGCGAATTTATGAAGAAAGGGTATGACACAGTGGACTGTTTGGAACTGTCTGGACATTTTAGGCTTCCCTTTGATAACATACAAGATTTCAATTCCTTTCAAGGTTTTTATTTTTAAATCATATAAGACTATGAAGTTCATCTTTAGTTGTCGTATAAAGGGAGAGATAAAATGAAAACATCCGTACTTGATTTTATTGACTCAGATACTTTGAGAGAACATCTCAAATATCAGACACTTGAACCTGCGATAGAATGCATATTGATAATCCGTAGTCGCAGATGTTCAATAGAGAAGAAGTTAGAAGCACTGAAAGAGAGATATGATACCTATTCAAAAGAAGACTTCAACAAGGGAACATACTATTGCCGAGAAATTGACCTTAAATCAGCTTTAAAAAAGTACATTGATTCTACCGAAAAGTTTCTTGCTGATATGTACCGTCCTGACAATAATCATGTTTTTAGCGCTCATGCCACAGATAATATCGGTTTCCATGGAACATTTGATACTTTTGAAGCAGCCATAGATGGAATAAAGAATAGTTATTCTGGAAATGAGTTTTGTATAGTAAAAGCGAGAATAAATGAATTTGAAAATGTTACAGATATAACAGCACTTATCAATGAAAATGGTGAGCCGTATGATTTGTGGAATCAAAATAATGACAGGATCAACTGGAGTATATACAGTTCGTACGCTTGGATCCCGCATCGTTACGCAACCGGTGATGTTGTTGTATTCACTTATGACAATACATTTGCTGTCGTCGTTGAGGATAACAGAAGTCCTATAAAAACCACAGGTCTTGATATGAACGATATGACCGTAAGGTGTGTGGTATTTGAAAAGAACGCTTGTCATTCCAGCGGCGGTGTATTTATCCAAAGGGATTTTTCATTGCTCCGTATTGAATCATGCAAAGAGTCAGAGATGGAAGAATGTCCTAAAGAACTGATCAGGCTAAGTCACCTGATAAAGGGTGGGATCAGTGCAGCTGAATTCTTGGAAGAGTATAGTAACGGTAACATTCATTGAAAGCTTTTTGTTAATGAATATTTTTAAATAGAATCAGCTCCCTCACGGGAGCTGGCTTCTTTCAATAACGTTTATACCACCTATCGTCGTGTGAATTTCGTGTGAATTCGTGTGAATTTTGCCTGTTTTTTCTTCACACGCAACTACAAAAATGCAGTTGAAACTGTTTTCTGTAGGTAACAGAAAAGCCTGTATTTCGGTGTTTCCCTCGAAATACAGGCTTTTTAATTCTGGCGGACAGAGAGGGATTCGAACCCTCGATACGCTATTAACGTATACACGAGTTCCAGTCGTGCGCCTTAGACCAGCTCAGCCATCTGTCCGTACTTTGGTGCGAGTAATGGGACTTGAACCCATACGTCTTTCGACACACGCCCCTCAAACGTGCCTGTCTGCCTATTCCAGCACACTCGCAAAGTACTTTAATATTATACTACAAATTCCAAGTAATGTCAAGGGATATTAAAATATATTTATTTTATAACCATATTGAAGTTTTATTATAACAAAATACAAGGCAATTATCTGATATGATCCAATAATGATCAGAAAATCATAAATAATCTTGTTTTTCGACAATTTGCGCGTAAAATACCCCTTGTATTTCACTTCCGATAGGTGTAAAATAGTTGTTGTAGTAACAAGAAAAGGAGACCTATCATGGAAAATGAAAGAATCAAAGTATTGATCGGAGACGATTCAGCATCAAACGGAGTAAAAGTAGCAGCTAAGCTAAGGGAGAGCGGTATGATCGCTTATACCCGAAGGAACAATGGCAGAGCGATACTTGATTCCATTCTCAATGATAAACCTGACGTTGTATTCGCGGATCTGACGCTGCCTGATACAGACGCTCTACTGCTTATAAAACAGGTCAGGGAATCACTTGTGAATGTACCTGCATTCATAGTTGTATCGGAGATCGACAACAGCTTTATCGAGAGACAGGTACTGGAAAATGGCGCTGCATATTTCCTTGCAAAGCCATTTGATATTGAGTCATTGCCTTCGATCGTAAAATCTGTGTGCCGTAAGACTGTCCAGCCAAGCTGTACTGATACGGAGATACTTGTGACCGAGGTGATACAGAAGCTTGGCGTTCCGGCGCATATCAAGGGATACCATTATCTGCGAACAGCAATACTAAGTGCAGTTGAAAATGCCAGGCTAATGGAGTGCGTAACAAAGCAGCTTTACCCGAGCGTGGCACAGAAGTATGATACAACGTCATCAAGAGTTGAACGTGCTATCAGACACGCCATCGAAATAGCGTGGGACAGAGGCAATGCCGAAATGATAAACGATTTTTTCGGCTATACTGCCGACAGCTATCGCGGCAGACCTACCAATTCCGAGTTCATAGCACTTGTGACTGACAGGATACGTCTGAGGCTGAAAACGGGTTCCGTACCAGCTGATTATACCACAACTATATAATAAAAGCAACTTCTTTTTACAATGAAAGCATAATTTTACTGAAATCGCCTGTATCTGTTTAGTTACAGGCGATTTTTGTTGACTTGACTCCTTTAATAATGTATAATATATGTAATGATCTTATTTTAGGGGGAATGACCATGAGTTTATTCGACAAGTTCGGCAAAAAAGATGATGATACCGTTGAGATCGAGAAGACCGAGACCAGGGGATGGGACGCTATAACAGCTGCCTTTGAGAAGCTCTATCCCGATCAGAAGGATCCCAAGCACTACGGAGTTCTTATACCCTGGGAGCTTGGCGGCGACGATCCGCTTACAGGTATAAGCATTTATGAGGCAGGGGAGTACTATCACTTTGTCACATACGGGGTCAGTGAGATATTTGAAAAGGAGACCGATGATCCCGATATAAGCGGATACGGTATGGAGTTCACTCTCAAGCTGAGAAAATCTTGTATCGATCCGGCTGGCGAGGAAGGGGAGCTCCGCTGTATTTGCGGCATATTCCAGAAGATAGCACGTATTACCTTTGAGCACGGTGAGTGCTTCAGAGCCAATGAGTATCTTTACACAGGGCAGACCTCAGGTATAGATCTTCATCAGAAGAGTGCGCTTACAGGATTTATCATGATCTTGGATACTGACGCAGGTTCTATTGATACTCCAAACGGAAAGGTAGATTTTGTGGAGTTCATCGGCTGTACAGATGCCGAGCTTCTTGCCCTGAGGAACAAGGAGCTGACTGTGGCTGAGCTTTATGCCAAACTTGGAAGCGATATTACAGATTACAGAAGGAAATCGGTTGTCTGATCAACTGGCTGAATAAATAATTAAAAGCACGAGGATAGGGATCTTCGTGCTTTTGTTTTTATTTCTCCTGAGGAGCTACAGTAAAGCTGCCATTATCGGATATGAAGGTGTAGATCGGAACGGTGAATGAGCCGTTGCCTTTTACGTTTTTGGTAATAGTATGTACAAAGAAATCGCACCATTCTTCCTGTGGGCGCATAGCGTATTCGGTCTGTAGAGAGACCCACAGAGGCGAGGTGAAGTCCATTTTCTTGGGATCAAACAGAATTCCCACAGCAGAGTCACAGAAATCGAAGGTGCCGATAAAAGCAACGTCATCGTCGCTGCGTTTTATCTCGTCGGTGAGATTTTTCGGGACTTCGCCGAGGGTTATCATCATACGTCCCTTTATAATGCCGTTTTCCTTCTCAAACTTGTTGATCACGCCTTCTTTTACGAGTTCTTCCTCGATATGCGAAAACAAATCCTTATCAGCTAACATAATATCACTCCTCTGTAATTTTGTGTGTAAAAAAGTGAATCCTTTTCTCATATTATATCATGTAATTATGCTGATTGCAACAGTTTCCGAAAATGTCTTTTTTATCTTTGCCTCAGACTTGATTTATATTATCGGAAACATTGGAGAGCGGATATAACTTTTGTGCTGATGATATATAAGAGCGTGCAATGCTGCTTTTTGACAATAGGTTATAGTGATATATGATTTAAGTGTGCAGTAATACTCTGTTATCGGGGATACAGAAAAAATACGGCTTTAATTGTCTGCACAAAAAGTAATGCACAAAATGTTATACAATAAGTGCGTTATGTTATTGATTATGAACAATTTATTTGCTACAATATAAGTATCAAAACGTGGTAAAACCACAGAACGAGAGGGAAATATTATGAAAAAACAGGTTTTAAAGAAATGCGCTGCATCTCTTGCGGCGTGTGCACTCATGGTAACAGCTGTTCCTGTGTCGGCTATTCCGGCTTCAGCAGGCAGCAATCTGATCTCTAACTCCACATTCGATAGCGGAGTAAGTGATTGGGGCACCTACAAGGAGAGCGGCGGTGTCTGCACGCTTAAAGGTGAAGACGGAAAGCTTGCGCTGAAAATATCAGATGTGGGCAAGCTGAACTATTCCGTACAGGTATTCTATGACATCGTTCCTCTTTACAAGAACGGTGTATATCGTCTGAAGTATGACATCTGGTCAACACAGGACCGTTTCGTTGAGGGAATGATCCAGCAGAACGGCGGTACATATCAGGCTTATACATGGAAGGGACTCAACCTTACTACTGCTCCCCAGACCATTGATTATGAGTTCACCATGAAAGAAGATACAGACATCATGGCAAAGCTTGTATTCAACTGCGGAATACAGGAGAAGTATGAGGGCGCACTTCCCGAGCATACCATCTATATAGACAACGTTTCGCTGGAGCTTGTTGATGACAGCAATGTTGATTACGCTGCTGACAGACCCTATGCTCCTTCAATAAACATAAATCAGGTGGGCTACAGGACAGATGCAAAGAAGGTCGCTGTATTCCGCGACGTGACAAACCAGTCCGAGTTCAAGGTAGTAAATGCTGATACCAAGCAGACAGTTTATACAGGAAAGCTTGAAAACAGAAGAGACAACTCCTCTGCTAATGAGATCAATTACACCGGTGATTTCTCAACAGTGAAGGAAGCCGGTAAGTACTACATCGCCTGCGACGGTCTTGACAACTCCTATACATTTGAGATAGGTGACAATGTTTACTCAAAGCTTATTGACGACAGCGTAAGGATGCTTTACCTCCAGCGCTGCGGTGTTCAGGTAAATGACGCAGAGTTCGGTCATGCAGCTTGTCATACGAGCATGGCAACTGTCTATGGCACCAACCAGCAGATCGATGTTTCTGGCGGTTGGCACGATGCAGGTGACTACGGCAGATATGTAGTTCCTGCTGCAAAGGCTGTTGCGGACCTCCTTTACGCATACCAGGCAGCTCCCGATCTTTACAGCGACAACATCAATATCCCCGAGAGCGGAAACGGTGTTCCCGATGTTCTGGACGAAGCACGTTTTGAGCTTGAGTGGATGATGAAAATGCAGGCTTCCGACGGAGGCGCATACCACAAGGTATCCTGTGAGAACTTCCCCGGATATGTTATGCCTACAGAAGAAAAGGCTCCTCTTATCGTAACTCCCGTAAGCTCCACAGCAACAGCTGATTTCTGTGCTTCAATGGCGCTGGCAGCTGAGTTCTATGAGAAATACGACAAGACCTTTGCAGACAAGTGTATGGCAGCAGCCGAAAAGTCATGGGCATGGCTTGAGGCTAACCCCAACTTCCTGTTCAAGAATCCTTCAGACATCGTTACTGGTGAGTACGGTGACAAGACAGACAAGGACGAGCGTTACTGGGCAGCCGTACAGATGTATCGTGCAACAGGTGACCAGAAGTATCTCTCATCTGTAAACACAGCTTATACCGGTCTCGACTGGTCAACAGTAGGCGATTACGGAAATATCGCTATCCTGACCATGAAGGATGCTGACAAGGACTCGAATGTTTACAAGAATGCATATACAGCAGTAATGAGCCAGGCTGATTCCATGCTGAAAAAGATCGATAATTCCAGCTATGGCTCGGCTATAACAAAGTATAACTGGGGCAGCAACATGACTATTGCCAATGCAGGTGTTATCCTCGGACTTGCCGATCAGCTCACAGGACAGGATAAGTACCTCAACGGTGCAAATGCTGAGCTGGGCTACCTCCTTGGCGTAAACCCTGTTTCTATCTGCTTCGTATCAGGCTATGGTACAGTTTCTCCCGAGAATCCTCACCACCGTCCTTCAATGGCTGTCGGCCATGCAATGAAGGGTATGCTTGCAGGCGGTGTAAACGAGAACCTTGAGGACAGCGCTGCAAAGGCTTACTGTAAGGATCTCCCCGCTGCAAAGCGCTTCGTTGATAATTCGGAGAGCTATTCCACAAACGAGATCACCATTTACTGGAATTCTCCTCTGACATATCTGCTCTCACTTACAGACGGTTCTGCAAATCCCCAGCCTGAGGTAACAACAACCACAACTACTACGACAACAACAACAACTACAACTACCACTACTACGACCACAACAACTACACCCGAGATTACAACTACCACTACATCTGACGTTGTATATCAGATGGTAACTCCCGGTGATACAAACTGTGACGGAGTTGTAGAGCTTGCTGACGCTATCCTTGTTATGCAGTCCCTTGCAAACCCCGACAAGTATGGACTCACAGGCTCAGCTGAGAAACACCTTACAAAGCAGGGAAAGGCAAATGCTGATGTTACAGGCAACAGCAACGGACTCACAAGTGATGATGCTCTCACTATCCAGATGTATCTCCTCAAGCTTATTAATAAGCTTCCCGAATAAGAATATAGTGCAAAGGAAAAAGCTCCCGAAAGGGAGCTTTTTTCGTTTATCATTCATCTGTAAGGAGTTCATGTGCAACGCTCTTTCGTGTCGTAAGAAAGCTTATGGCAGATAGCAGCAAGCCCCAAGTAATGACAATCGGTGGGGGAGAGCTGTTTGAAAACGAGATCATCTTTAAAGGAAGATAGAATGATTTATCCTCATATGTCCTTCTTATTTTAGAATAAACGTGAATTATTGTCGCTCCACTTGGAATATATGCAGGATAAGCGGAATAATGTGGTAAAAAGGCGATATATGTTGACAACGAATAAATGATATGTTATAATTTAAGTTAAGTAACTATACCTTTTTCATTATAGCGCGGGGGTGACATAAATCAAGAAAATACTGAAATATACGCTGAATATCGCACTTATTCTTGTTATAACTCTTTTTACCCTGCACCTCATATTCAAGGAACAGGAGCTTCCCGAGATAATCCGCGACCTTAAAAGCGCTGATATGCGCTGGATCGCCGGCGGTGCGGCAGCCGCTGTCGCCTTTGTTGCAGGGGAGTCGGTGATAATACATTATATGCTCAGAGTCCTTGAACAGAAGACCAGCTTCTTCCGGTGCCTGAAATACTCGTTTATCGGCTTCTTTTTCAGTTACATCACTCCGTCCTCCACAGGCGGACAGCCAATGCAGATGTATCATATGAAGAAGGACAAGATCAAGATCGGCTATTCCACCCTGATAATGCTGCTGATAACTATAGCATATAAATCGGTACTCATATTGCTGGCGCTGTGTTTCCTGATATTTAATTTCGGAACGGTCTCACAGTACGCAGGCGATATGAAATGGCTGATAGTTCTTGGATTTGTGCTTAACCTTGCCTTTGTTGCGCTGCTGCTGCTGGTGTTCATGAAACCTATCTGGGCGAGAGCTCTTGGTATAAAGACAGTGGGACTGCTTTCAAAGCTGAGAGTCATAAAGCGCAAACACAAGGATAAATACACCGAAAAGATCATAAGGATATGCGATACATACGCAATGGGAGCCGATTACATCAAGAAGAATATCGCAGTTGTATTCAAGATATTCGTGCTGACGGCGCTGCAAAGGATATGTCTGTTCTCAGTTACATGGATCGTCTATAAGGCATACGGTCTCAGCGGAACACGCTTCATCGACATACTTACATTGCAGATAATCATAGCTGTTGCAGTGGAAATGCTTCCGCTTCCGGGTGCGGCAGGAATTTCCGAGGGTTGTTTCCTGCTGACTTTCACAGGAATATTCGGCGAGAACCTTGTAAAGCCAGCACTTCTTATCAGCCGCGGACTTACATTTTACCTCATACTCCTTATCGGAGCAGTAGCCACATTCGGCGCCCACATAATAAATATAAAAAGAGAAAAGAGACAAAACTGAATCATAATATCCGCTCCGCATAACAGCGGAGTTTTTTATTGTCAAATCTTCGTTAAAAACCTTGCATTTTACATATTAATGCTGTATAATAGAGAATGAGGTGGTAAAAATGGGCTTCTGGTCAAAATTCGGACATGCCGTTTCTCCATATTACAATATAATAATATTTGCATTTGCTGTTATTACAGCAATTGTAGCAGTAATGCTCCATCAGAACAGACAGGCTGTTGACAATGAGATATATGATTGGGAAGCGTCCAGCGACGATCTTTACAATGTTGACAGGGTGGACAAGATATTCGACAGCTATCGCAAGATAAACTCAAACTACACTTTGTTCATTACGCTTATATCCATTTTTCCTCTGCTTGGTATGCTGGGAACTGTTATTGCTCTTCTGGGACTTGATATGTCAACAGCAGATGCGATAAGCAGCGCAAAAAACAATTTTTTCGGTGCGCTTACCTCTACTGCCTGGGGCATTATCTTCGCAGTTACTTTTAAGATCATAAATGCCAGATTTTTTGCCGATGTTGAAGACCTGATACAGCGTCATCTCTCCCTCATCAAGAAGCTTCGCAAGAGCGGAATTGACGAGTCGCAGAAGCAGTCGAGGTTATAAGACATGAAAGTCAGGGAAATAATTCTGGATTTTACGTCTCTTCTCGATGTGGTAATGATCATTCTTTTCTTCTTCGTGCTTTACAGCAGTATCGACACTGAAAATGCCACCGAAAAAGCAAAGGCGGCTGAAGCATCATACACCGAGATGCAGGAGCAGAATGAGAAGGAACAGATTGAATGGAGACAGAAGGCTGACGAGGAGTGGGAACGAATACTCTCTGCTGACGCCAACGCAGGAAAGAATCAGCAGGCGCTGTCGGCATATAATGACGGAAAAGGCATAAGCTTCAATCTGCATGAAGTAGAAAAAGGCGATGTGTGGACATTAAGCGTTCTTTCAGGAAACAAGAGGATAGGCGAGATAAGCTCTGATGACTCAAAGGAGCTTAAGGACAAGCTGAAGGAAATGGTGAAGAAGGCGGGCTATGCTCCCGATGATGTTATAATCAGCACACTGACCTTCAACGGAAATGACTTCGGAACAGAGGCGGCGGTCCCTACAGTTGAAAAGGCAATCATGAGTATTCAGAGAGAATACAAAAATCTCTATTTTACAACAATAAATATTTCAAAGTGAGGTAATCAAAATGAAAAAAATACTTGGAATACTGCTTGTACTTATCATAGCAGCTCTGATCTTCGCGCTTATCTACTTCAAGGGATTCGGCGGCTTTGGCAAGGATTCGGGTGACGGCAAGAAGAACGATACATCGGCTTCCGAGACAGTTGATAAGGCTGAACCGACAACCGAGGAAGGCAAGGACGAGAACGCTGCCGAGATAACAGTTTCGGGTCATGACTATCTTTTCAACAACGAAAAGATGACTCTGGACGCACTTGCTGCCGAGATCGGCAAGCTTGACAAGGAGACCGAGATCACCATAACTTCCGATGATACTGCTGCCAAGAACACAGTTGACGAGCTTACGGACAAGCTTGATGAGCTTGGCTACAAAAACTATAAAAAGGCTGACAAATAAGCAAAAGAAAAGGCTGATACGTTAAGTATCAGCCTTATTTTTATTTTGTTTCTTTTCTGATGACAGTGCCCTTTGGGAATGTAAGGTCAGATTTGAACGAGAACTTCATCATCGCGTGGTTGGCGGTCTCGATCTCTTTGCCGTTTTCGTCATAGAGCTTGTCGAGGATAATCTCCACGGGCTTCTGCGAGGGAGCGAGAAGTTCCACTGTATCGCCTGCAAAGAAGCGGTTCCTCTGAGTACAGTAAACTGTACCGTTTTCACAGCTTTCCACAACAGCCACAACGTCATAGTTGCGGATATAGCCGCTGTTTTCATAGTACTGGGACTCCACCGGAGTTCCGAAGAAGAAGCCGTTGCAATACTTTCTGTGGCTTACCTTGTACACCTCATCTCTTATCCAGTCGGGGAGAACGAAGTTATCGGGATCCTTGTAATAGTGGTCCACAGCCATTCTGTAGGCATTTGTCACTACCGTTACATAGTAAGCAGACTTTGCTCTGCCCTCTATCTTGAGGCTGGTAACACCTGCCTTAGCAAGCTTGTCGATGTGCTCTATCATGCACATATCCTTGGAATTGAGGATATATGTACCCTTTTCGTCCTCGAATATAGGGAAGAACTCATTGGGGCGCTTTTCCTCGACAAGATGGTATCCCCAGCGGCAGGGCTGTGCACACTCACCGCGGTTTGCGTCGCGGTTCACAAGATACTGAGAAAGGAGACATCTTCCCGAGAATGAAACACACATTGCACCGTGAACAAAGGTCTCAATGTCAAGGTCAGGACTTGTTTTAGCCCTTATCTCAGCGATCTCCTCAAGTGAGAGCTCTCTTGCGAGAACAACTCTCTTGGCGCCCATGTTGTAAAGTTCCCGCGCGGTCACATAGTTTACTATGCCTGTCTGAGTGGAGATATGTATCTCCATATCAGGGGCATATTGTTTTATAAGCATGAGCAGACCGATGTCAGCGACGATGAGAGCGTCCACCTTCGCCTCCACGGCTTCCTTTACGAACTGCTCGAAATGAGGTATTTCATTATTTCTGGGGAGTGTGTTGCAGGTGAGATATACCTTTACACCCTTTGCATGAGCCGTTTCCACGGCTCTGCAAAGCTGTTCAAAGTCAAAATTCATGGGAGAAGAACGCATTCCGAATTGCTTGCGTCCCAGATACACAGCGTCTGCACCGTAATCCACAGCCGCTGTGAAGCGTTCCTCATCACCTGCGGGAGCAAGAACTTCAAGTTTAGCCATTCTCTTCCTCCGCCATTGCAGCCAGCTCTTCCTGTTCCTTACGCTCGGCTTCTTCTATTTCATACTGCTGCTCGTCAGCCTTGACCTGAGCTGTCTTCATTGCGTGCTCCTCATAGGTCTTGGAGAAGAATGTCTCCTGAGTATAGATATTAGCGATGAAGTAGAAGTCCTCTGTCGGCATCTTTTCAAGTACAGCGTCGATAGCGTACAGACCGGGATTGCAGATAGCTCCGGGGGGAAGACCTACGCATACATAGGTGTCGTAAGCGTCAAGCATTTCCTTGTTTGCGACTGCAAGTCTGGGTCTGATAACGTCATAAGCGTAGTTCTTTGTAGGATCTGACTGGAGCTTGCCTGCCGTTTCCTCAGGCTTTTCCAGACGATTCCAGAAAACGCCGGCGACGTGGTTCATGTCTTCTCTGTTAGGAGCCTCCTGCTGAACGATGGAAGCCATTATGATGAGCTGATCGAGAGTAAGGCCAAGCTGCTTCATTTTAGCAAGGCGCTCATCTGTCATCTTCTGATCAAAGTTGAAGTAGATCTTCTGGCAAACCTGTTCGGGTTCCATCTCTTTAGTAAAGGTGTAGGTATCGGGGAAGAGGTATCCCTCCATACGGGCATCGGCAAATTTTGAAGCATTTGGAGTCTGCGGGAGCTCGCTCTCAAATCTGTATCCGAATCCGCCGGAATTGAACTGGAACAGGAAATCTCCGGATTTGCAGACGCCTTCCTCCTCGAGTAACTGTGCTGCCTGAAATATGTTTATTCCTTCGCGGAAAGTTATAGTGACTGCTTCCTTGTCTTCTTTCTTCTCCTCATTGGTTAGGGTATCTATAATGGTCTCATAAGCCATGTTAGGGCTTACGAAGTGCTCTCCGGGGAGATAGATGTCTGCCTTTTTACGGAGCTTAGTGAACATCTGGAAGCACTTGGGCGAATTGATTATGCCTTCATCGTGAAGGAGCTCCGATATCTGCTCGGTAGTAGCGCCCTCGGGAACTATTATGAGTTTGGTTGCGTCACTTTTGCCGATTCCGAGCATATCTCTTCCGAAGGCTATGATGACCATAGAGAGACAGATGGATACAGCAAAAATAGATACAGTGAGAATAAGTACGCCCGGGAGCCTGCTTCTTCTCTTTTTCTTCTTTTTCTTATGGTGTGTATTGTTGCGCTTTACCGCTGCGCTGTTTCTGACAGGAACAGCATCGCCGCCCATAGGAGGCCTCTGTGCAGGGCGTCTGGGCGCTTCTGCCGCAGGTTTTTCTGCGCTGTGAGCAGCTTCATTGCGTGTTACTCTCTGACTCTGAGCCGAAGTCTCACGCTGGAGCGGTGAAGCTCTGTGTGACACAACGGGTCTGGGAGCATCAGGCTTTGAAGAAGCCTCCCGGACCTTTTCTACCGGTTTTTCTTCAGCTTTTTCGTTCAGTTTTGCAGACTCTGCTTCTGTTTTTTTCTTTTCATTATCGAGCTGATTAAGAATATCGTTGATAACGTCATTATTCTTATTATCAGGCATTGCAGAGCACCGTCCTTTCTTCAGTTACTATCATATCGACTCTCAGGTCGTGCTGCAAGAGCGGCAGCTCGCCCACTATAAGCTCCTCATAGATGAGACCTATAGTGTATATCTCGGGATTATCAATGATAAACTCGTCGTAGTATCCGCCGCCATAGCCTATCCTGCCGCCTTCTTCGGTGAAAGCAAGTCCCGGGACTATGCATACTGTCTCTGATGTGAGAACAGGCTGGGGGAGTGAGCTGTCGGGCTCGGGGATACGGTACATACCCTCATGAAGATCCGCCACCGACTTTATAAGGTGGAATGTCATGGAACGTTCCTGACCGCATCTGGGCAGTGCCACGCTCTTGCCCATTTCTATGAGCTTGTCGATGAGAAGATATGTATCAACTTCCGAGCCGAATGAGGCATAGAGCAGTATATGGTCAGCCTCGGCTATTTTTTCTTCTTCAAGCAGCCTTTCGATGATGTCCATATCCTTTGAGACCTTGTCCCTTACCTCGGCACGGGCGTGGGAATATTGTTTTCGCAGTTCTTTTTTATTATCCATATCAGTCGCAAAGTATAGCGTTACGCTGTCTGAGGCTTTCTGCCTTTGAATGAACCTTTTCTACAAGCTTGAGACCGAAGTCAACGGCAACACCTGCACCTCTTGCAGTGATGAAGATACCGTCCTCGGCAACACCGCTGTTACCTATGTTTGCACCTGTGAGCTGAGTCTCGAAGCCCTCATAGCAGACAGCAGTCTTTCCGTTTAAAAGTCCCTTGTGACCAAGGATAGAAGGAGCTGCACAGATTGCTCCGATATATTTATTATTGGCAACGCAGAAGTCGATAGCCTTCTGAACGTAGTCTGACTTTTCAAGATTGAGAGTTCCGGGCATACCTCCGGGGAGGACTATCATCTCCAGCTCATCTGTGAGAGGAGCC
Organism: Ruminococcus flavefaciens ND2009; assembly: GCF_000621785.1. Classification (GTDB taxonomy): domain Bacteria; phylum Bacillota; class Clostridia; order Oscillospirales; family Ruminococcaceae; genus Ruminococcus; species Ruminococcus flavefaciens_C. The sequence continues at coordinate 368,231 of NZ_KK211346.1, forward strand.
TCCTGAGCGATAGTATCGGTCACAACGGGGATACCGTGTGAGCCTCTGATGATATTGTCGCCGACACCGACAGTCACCACATCCTTGCCTGCACGCCTGAGCAGGTCGATGGGAGCGATGGCTTCGGTTTCTTCAAAACCGTCTGCAAGAAAAACGTAGATCATGATCCGTTCCTTTCATTTAAATGTAACAGTATATTTTTTGAGGAGAAAAGCGGGGTGATAGGACTGCTTGGCTTTCCTGAGTCCTTCCAGACCCAGATCCTCCTCCCGATTGATGTATTTATAATCTGCGGCACATGCTTTTGCGAAAAGGTTGTTTATGCCTGTATATATGCCGCTGAATTGCGTATCAGCCTTCTCGATGTGAACACAGAAGGTCTCGTTATTGAGCTTTTCGCCGATAGTGAAGGCAGCCACATTGCCATTGATTCTGATGACTCCGCCTTTCAGCCCTAACTCGTCAAAATAGCTGAAGTAGGTGTTGATCGCGTATTGCTCGGCAATAAAGGAATGATCCATATCCTCGGGCTTGCTGTTGTATTCAACAGCACTGAAGGTGATACAGTCATCAAAGTCCTTTTCTGTCATCAGTGAGAACTCAGCACCGGTCTCGTTGAAACGGGCGAGGTGATTTCTCTTGCCGTGGTACTTCCTGCCTGCAAGCTCTATGAGGTCGGTGGAATTGTAGATATAGTCCCAGTCGCCCTCGTCGGTATCCACGGTAAAGCTGTCGGGAAAGAGCTTATTCAGCATTTCGAGAGTAGGCGCGGTGATACCTGCTATCCTCAGGGGCTTGCCGAGAGAATAGGCGTATTCTTTCATAACGCCGATGACTTCTTGGTAGTCTCCTTCGCCTGAGGGAAAGAAAAATCTCGGTATACCGTCCTCGGAGCGGAAAGAGCAGCAGATGTAGAAGTCCTTGTAAAAGGCTATCTGTGAATCTCCCAGCCGCTTCCACGCCATATTATTGGCGAAGCTGTATTCGCAGCCCATAAACTGTGACCGTTCAAGAGCTATGGTTATCCTTTCCTTGTCTGTTATATCGATGTCTCTGAATCCAAGCATTGTTCCTCCGTGGGGTCATTTTGCTTTCATGGCTGAAAAATACTCTTTGACTTCCTTCATTTTGCCGCAGGACATCTTTCCCTCGGGGCATTTGCCCTCTGCAACGCAGGAAGGACCTGCATGGGAGAAGATGTGGGGAGCGACTTCAAGACACAGCCTCAGCATTTCGTTAGCCACAGCGCGTATTTCCCACTGTGCGCGGTTGCAGCAGCGGTGGCGGAAGAAATTGAAGAGGGAGCGCACATTCATAGTTACTACGATTTTAGTTTCACAGGCATTGGGAAGAAGAAATCTTGCATCCTCGTTAGCAAGCTTTGAAGCTTTGGAACGGGCAGTCTTCTCATCAAGTCCCTGTGCTGTGAATTCCTCTGTATGCTTATCGGTAAGGAGCTTTACCAGCTTCTCATAGCTGTCGGTGATCTCGGAAATCACTCTGTCGTATTCTGCCTTTGCTTCGGGTATCTCCTCAATAGAAGGGGGAGTGATGAACTCAAAGCCGTTTTCATTGACGTATCTCTGGCTCTTCTGAGAATATGAAGCGATACGATGTCTGACAAGCTGATGTGAACAGGCTCTTGAGATGCCCTCGACACCGAATGTGAAACAGACGTGCTCCATAACGCTCTCATGACCGATAGATGCAAGCATATCTATAAAGCCTGAGATCTTGTCCTCAGTGAGTCCGTCTCTAAGTGATTCTATGTCACTGCTTGAATAGCAGAGCTTTGCAGCGGTTGCCACAAGCTTTTCGGGCTCGGGGGTGTATGACAGAAGTTTGACTTTCATTAAGACACCTTCCTTATTTATAATAATGCACATACATTTATTGTATCATTTCTCTGCCATTAAGTCAAGGAAATAACATAAAAATAATTAATGTAATTTATTTAATAAGTTGGTTTGGTGACAAAAAGGAAAAAATTTTCATTTTGCTATGGACAAACATAAAAAAATGTTGTATAATAAAACAGTATCTGGAATCTACAATTATATCGGAGGAATATTACAGATGAATAAGTTCAATAAGTTCGCTGCTGCAGCTGCAGCATTTGCACTTGCTGTAACTACGGCAGGCTGCGGTGCGCCTGAAGCTATTACATTTGGTAAGGGAACACAGACAGCTCTTACAGTTGACGGTTATGAGGTGCCTGCAGGCGTATTTATTTATAATGAAATATCGGCATACAACAATGCTGCGTATGAGCTCTACACAAAGAACGGGTCAGAGCCTTCGCTTGACGACGTTAAGAACGCAACTATAGAAGATCTTGATGCTACATCCTGGATCCAGAACAAGGCTACAGAGGCATGCAAGGATTTTGTTGCAAACGAGAAGGAATTCGAGAAGATCGGCGGCAAGCTCACAGATGAGGATCTTGATAATATCAAGGGAATCATTTCGGCAAACTCCGCCAATACCATGTTCTCCGAGAACGGTATCGGTGAAGATTCTCTGAGAAAGATCATTGAGAACTCATACAAGCAGGACGCTATCTTCAAGCACTATTACGGTATCGGCGGCGAGAAGGGCTGCTCAGAGGACGAGCTCAAGGAATACTTCCAGGATAAGACGACCAGAGTCAAGTACTTCACTATAAGTCTTCAGGACGAGAACGGCGAGAAGTATGATGCTGATGAGATCCGTGAGCTCAACAAGATGGCAGACAAGTATGTCAAGGACATCAACGCCGAGAAGTCTGACGAGGCTAAGCTCAAAAAGATAGACGAGTGTGAGGAAGAGTACAACGAGTTTGCTAAGAAGCGTGCCGAGGAGGCTGCGAAGAAGGCTGCTGAGGAAGCGGGCGAAGTTTACACAACCACAACAACAGTTGCAACTACAACAGCTTCCGGTGAAACAACTACTACAACTACAACTGATCCTTATGCTAATGAGGTAACAGTTACAAAGTACACTACAACAGCTGCTGATGAAAGCAAAAATGCAGTTACAACAACAATTTCTGCCGAGGCTGAGGCTTCACAGAAGGCATTCAGAGATTATAACAGCTATCTCTTTGATAAGCTGGGATACTACAAGGCTGAGAAGTATGAGTACGATGAGAATACTCTTTATGTCGTTATCAAGGCTGACATCAAGGAGCGTATGACAGAGGATGACCTCTGGAGCGAGTCCAATATAGATTCCCTCCTCAGTGAGCGCTATTACGAGGACTTTGAGAACATGATGAAGGGTATCGCAGAGGGATACGACTTAAATAAGAATTCCTCAGCATACAGAAAGTTCAGTCCCTTCAAGCTCAAGCTTGAGACCGAAAACGCATAAAGATCAAAGGCTGCCCGAGGGCAGCCTTTTTTTATGTCATATTTCGTTTCTGAAGCCTTACATCTTCACCTCTGAATTCGAGGCAGGAGTAAGAGGACACTATTCGCGACATCACTCTCTTGTCATAGCGGCGGGAAATACCGGACAGATCAAGGTTTGTGCTTATGATCGAAGGCTTGCCGCGGTTGAGTCTTGTATTGATGATGTTGTAGATAGTTGCGTTATAGAATGGGGTCTCATATTCAGTACCCAGGTCGTCCAGGATCAGCAGATCGGTATCCATGACCAGATCTATCATATCCGAGGAGTGTTCATAGCTGAAGTGCTCCTTTTCGATACTGCGGAGAATGTTGATTGCCGAATCGTAAATGACGCCGTAGCCCTTTTCCAGAACCTTGTTTGCGATGGCAAGTGAAAGGTGAGTTTTTCCGAGACCTGTCTGACCGAACATGAGTATGCTCCTTGACTGAGGTGTGAAGGTGCTTGCATACTGCATGGTGTATTCAAGGATATTCTTCATGGCATTGTAATTCTCGCCTGAATAATAGGAGAGTGAGAAGCTTTCAAAGTTTGAAAGACTCAGCTGGGAGCTCTTGTTCAGCTGGTCCGCAGCCAGTTTCCCGCATACAGCTTTGAAGCAGTCGCAGAACTGGCTGCCGATATATCCCCGGTCACAGCATTTGGGGCAGGTATAGTGCATATCAAGATAATCCTCGGGGTAGCCGTACTCGGTGAGTATCTTCCTTGACATAGCCTGAGCGTCAAGGTTGTATTTCTTCAGTTGTTCGATCTTTTCGGAAATATCCTGACCTCTGCCGTTTGTAATTATGGCGATAAGTTCTTTTCCCGTATTGAAAATGACATCATTGATCTCCCGTATCTGGGGGATCTTTTCATTTATCTCGCGGATACGCTCCTCATTTTCGGTCTCAGCCTTCTTTCGGCGGAGAGTGAGGACAGACTGTGCCTTATCAAATATCTCGCTGTCCATTTTTACCTCCTCAATACAGGAATTTGTTTATCACAGAATTGTATTTTTCAATATCTGTATCGTCGGGCTCGCTCTTGCTGCCCGCTTTTTTCTTTTTGTACTCGCTCTCGGCAGCCTGAACGTCCTGGACGGTCTTGAATCCGCTGCTCTGCCAGGAGAGGAGTATTTTGTTTATGTAATTGAAGTTGAGCTTGTTTATCTGCTCCATAGTTTTTTCGTAGGCAAGCTTTATGAGTTCAAGGCTTATATCGGCATTTTTCCACTGCTGAATGAACTCATTCTGCTTGGTGGTTGGACGGCTCTGCATCTGAAACAGCTTCGCTATCTTTGCGGAGTATTCCTTGGAAGCGGTCATACGCTGTATCTCGTCCTGAGCGGCGTTTATGGTGTTTATATCATTCTCAGCCCAGACGGAGGCGATCTTCTCCATATAAGCTGTGTTGATCTTTTCGATAGAGGCGCAGTATGAGATAAGAGTGATAATGACCTCTTTTTTCAGTCCCAGGTGATCGTACATCCAGATCATTGAGTTCATCTGGCTGTTTTTGAGGGCTCCGAGGATACTTTCTGCGATCTTGAAAAGCTCTCGTATATCCTGGGAGTTGTCCATAATCGAGGCGATTTCCGAGCCGCTCAGATTGGTCTTGTGATCGGGCATAGGTTCAGCCGAACTGTTTACAGGCTGCTGAACGGGCTGGACGGGCGTGATCTCGGTCTGCTGTGGCATTATAGACTTCACAGGCGTTGCGGAAATATTTGTCTGAGGGCTGAGTACATTTGCCTGCTGCCAGAAAATAACAGCTTCCTCGGTCTCCTCGGCGGAAACACCTGTGTTGGCGGAGATCTCCTCTGTGGAGCACATCTTTCCCGAGCATCTGAGCAGATAAAGAAGAACCTTTATCTGGTTGCCTGAAGCAAGCTTGAGAAAGTTATCGGCAACTATAAAAGGGACACCGAACATTGCACCCCAGATACCGCAGTTTACCTTGAATTCCAAAAAAGACACCTCCGAAAAAATACTGCAAGTGATATTATATCATATTATTTCTTAAATTGCAAGAACGCAGTATAAAGTTTCAGCCTATAAGAATAATGGTGCGAAAAAAGGGCAGATCAAAGGCTGTTAATTGTCGGCTGTAAGGAGCGCGATAGCTTTTCTGTATTTCTCTATGCGCTGCAAGGTCTTTTCGCTGCTGCGAATGCTCTTGTCCCTGATACGGGAAATATCTGAATTATGGCGCAGGTCTGCAAGCTTTACTACACGGGCAGCAGGGGACTCTTTTATCTTCATGATATAGTCGAAGTAGTCCGTAGCCTTATCATGGGTGAGAAGCTTCAATGCCCTTGTTATCTCCTCGGGAAACTCAATTTCAAGCTCCTCGATGGTAATGTCGGTGTCTTCAACAACATCATGAAGAAGGGCGATGCACACAGTCACCTCGTCCTTCATCTGCTCTGCAAGATGAAAAGGGTGGAAAATATAGGGGAGACCGCTTTTGTCAGTCTGTCCCTGGTGAGCATCATAAGCCAGCTTCATTGCTTTACAGGTGAGATCTGTGTAGATCATTTCAGTATCTCCTTGTTTGAGTCGATAAAATCCATAAGCCGCTTGCGGACGATATTGCTGCGGTTGTTTCTGAACCACTCATAGGATAGCTTCATGGACTCGGCAAGGGGAGTGAGCTCAGGCAACAACGCTGACATATCGGAAACATCGAGTATGTATTCATAATCATAGAACGGGAAGTAGCTCCTCTGCGGCACACCGCTGTGAACTTCACTGAAAACAGGCTCTGTACCTGCTGTTTCATAGCAGAGCTTTACCCATTCACGGATGGTCACAGCCTTCGGATAACCTACATTGAAAATGTATTTATCAGGTGCCTTTTCAATTAGAAGCTCAATAAATCTGCACAGATCGCCGATATGGAAAAATTGCAGTTTCATGCTGCCGTCTCGGGGCAGGTAGAAGGTGCGCCCCTGCTCTGCGCACTCAAACACAAAAGCTTCGCGGTGGAGATTGTTCATTGGACCGCAGAGGTATGGCGGACGCAGGATATATGCACTGGGAACTCTCGCTGTAAGAGCTTTCTCGGCGGATATTTTGTCTGTGCCGTATTTTCCCCATATTGAATTTGCACCTACAGGACTGCTCTCACTGAATGGCTGCGGCAGAGTCTCGGGGTAAACTGCACTGGAGCTTATCAGTATATAGTGTCCGAAGCTGCCGAGACCGTCCAGAAGGTGATTTACGTCATCGGCGGTGTAAGCTGTTACATCAATGACAGCGTCAAAGTGCTTATCTCTGAGGGCGTCGCCAAGAGCATGACGGTCTGCGATGATCGGCGTAACATTTTCAGGCTGCGGTTTTGAGCCTCGGTTGAGAACATAGACCCTATGTCCTTTTGATGCAAAATACTCTGCGGTATATCGGCTTGCAAAGACGGTACCGCCTGTTACGAGAATATCCATAGCTTCCTCCTTATGAATTAACGATACAATTATTATATCATTAACGCGTAAAAAGAGCAAGGTGGATACTTCACAATAACGGGAAATGTATCAGAAAGCGCTGCTGTCGAATTCTTTTTTCAGCTTTCCGATAGCTTTTTTCTCAATTCGTGAGACGTAGGAGCGTGATATGCTCATTTTTTTCGCTGTTTCGTTCTGAGTGTGTGGTGAGCTGCCGTAAAGACCATAGCGATAGGTGAGAATTTCAAGCTCCCTTTTGTCGAGGCAGGTCCTGATGAAGCTGTATAGCTGACGAGAGCGGATAAGTATATCCACCTGTTCGTGAATGTCAACACCATCGTCTATAAGATCCATGAGGGTCAGGGTGTTTCCGTCCTTGTCGGTCTCAACGGGCTCGTTTATATAAATGTCCCCGGCGGATTTTTTTGCGGCGCGGAATTGCATGAGTATCTCGTTTTCGATGCAGCGACTTGCGTAAGTGGCAAATTTTGAGCCTTTGGTATAGTCGAAAGTGGACACTGCTTTGATAAGACCAACTGTTCCGACTGAAATGAGTTCGTCCTGTTCATCGGCGGAAGAAGCGTATTTCTTGACAATGTGGGCAACAAGTCTCAGATTATGCTCTATGAGATGGCTTCGGGCTTTGTTATCTCCGTGTGACATTGCTTCAAAGCATTGGAGCTCCTCTTTTTTTGAAAGTGGCTTGGGAAAAACGGAAGAGTTTTCAACGTGAAGGGCAAAAAAGAAAAATGTCCTGAGTAATTCAATGAGCATATGCGGATACCTCCAGAAGTTCTATGGCACATTGTATGCGGAACTGCATGGACAATATATTCAAATCAAAAATATTGACAAATCTCTTCTTGCTTTTTACTGTTAAAATTACGGAAAAAGCATAGCTAACTATTGACGGAAAGGGATAAATATTATATAATAATAGTGTATGGTTTTTGAAAGATCTATTTTTGCCTGAAGTTTAAGGCGAATGAATTCGGAAGAAGTGATAAATTGAAGAATTATGTTTCAGCCTCCGTGCTGAGCGCGGATATGCTTGAGCTGAAAAATGAGATAAAAAAGCTTGAACAAAGCAATATCGATATGCTCCATTTTGATGTGATGGACGGCATTTTCGTGGATAATATCACATTCGGTCTCCCCGTCCTCAGACAGGTCAGGGCGGCTACGGATATGACTCTCGATGTGCACCTTATGATAACCGATCCGCTGAAGTACATTGATAATTTTGCGGATTTCGGCGCTGATATTATTTCATTTCACATTGAAAGTGAAAGCGATACTATGTCTGTCATCAAGGCTATAAAGGCGAAGCGGATCAAAGCTTCCATTGCCATAAGGCCTGCTACTCCTGCTGAGAGCGTATATGAGTTTCTTCCCTTTGTGGATATGATACTGGTGATGACCGTAGAGCCCGGCTTCGGCGGTCAGAGCTTCATTCCCGAGACCCTTGACAAGGTAAGAGCTGTCAGGGAGAGGATCAGGGAGCTTGGGCTTGAAGTTGACGTTGAGGTAGATGGAGGCATCAATTCCGATACAGCTGCTGCAGTGAGGGCGGCAGGTGCCAATGTGCTGGTATCGGGAAGCTTCCTTTTCGGGGCGCAGGATATGGCTGCTGCTTCGGAATCTCTCAGGAAAGACATATCATGCTGAAAAAAGCAAGAAAAGAACGCCTTGTATGGCTGGATATAATGATAACTCTCCTCACTCTTGAACTGATGTCCTATTTCTACTATGGTTTGCGTTCTGTTTTCCTTGCAGGTATATGTGTTCTGACAGGTTTTGCTGCGGAGCTTGTATCTGTGCGACTTATGAAGCGTAAATTCACTGCCGATGACCTGACATGTACATCCGATGCACTTATCCTCGCACTTATGTTTCCGGCGGTAATGGACTATCATATCTCGGTGATCGCTGTGCTGTTCGCTATTATAGTCGCAAAGAACCTCTTCGGCGGTCGTCTGAATATGATATTCTCACCTGCGGCGGCGGCTTATGTGTTTGTTCTGACATCGTGGGAGCGTCAGCTTTTGCAGTATACAGAGCCTCATGTTAAGACAGGCTTTTTTGAAACACCCGACAATCTTGTTAAGTCAGCTTCTTATATTTTCGATCATACAGGAACCTTCAATCACACCGATTTTGAGGTCCTTCTCGGAAACTTCAGCGGTCCTGCGGGAGCTGTAAGTATTCTTCTGCTTGCAGTAGCAGCGGTGGTACTGATGATGAGAAGGAGTATTTCAGCAGGCGCATTTCTCGGAACTGTCTTTGGAACAGGACTTTTTGCTGTAATAACTCCTATGGTCAGCTCAAGAGCTGATTCGCTGAAGTATTCACTTGTTACCAATATGGTGCTTTTCTCGGCAGTTTACATCGTCTCTGATGTAAGGATCGCTCCGAAAAGGGATTATTACGCTTTTTTCTACGGGTTGTTTATCGGCATAATCTCCTATATACTTGTGCTGACCGGTGCAAAGGAGAACGCCATAGTCATTGTTTCGGTGCTGTTTACGCCTATTGCTCTCGGATTCAGACATCTTGAAAAGCAGATAGACAAAGCCGCACAGGAGCACGCACTCGCAGAGGCTGCGGCAGGCACTTCAGACGTGACCGCAGCAGGAGAGGAGGCGGTTTCCGATGACTGACCGCAAGAAAGCACTCCTTGGCGGAGTTCTTGGCGATAATATCGTATTATCGGGACTCATGGTGATCTCTCCCGTAATAATCTGCGGAGACACGCTGAAAAATGCAGTAGCTCTTATATATGCCTTTTCGGCGATAACCTTCCTCTCGGTGCTCATATCTTCATTTGTACCGAAGAAGCTTCCATATACAGCCAAGGTGATAATCTACGCGCTTATATCAGCTCTGGTCTATATACCCGTTAAGCTTGCGGCACAGGAGTTCTATCCCGAGTCCATAGAGCGTATCGGCATATATTATCCGCTCCTTGCAGTGAATTCCCTTATCGTTTTCCAGACTGAGGCGAAGTTCTTCCGCATGAAGAAGGGCGATATGATAATATCACTGCTGAGCTGTATCGTCGGATTTGATATTGTTATGCTTCTGACGGGGTTTATACGTGAGCTCTTTGCCTACGGTACCATAAACAGCAGGATCGTAGATGTTAATACTCTTATCGGAGGTCTTTCACAGCCCTTTGGTGGATTTATCTTTCTCGGACTTATGTGCGGAGCTTACCGCTTTATCAGGGGACTTGTCTCGAGAAACAGCAATAATGATGTAAGGAGTGACGCTGATGTTTCTGATAAATGATCTCATTGCACTCCTTGCAGCTAACCTTATTCTTTCACAGGCGCTTGGAACGAGTACCATTTTCATAGCCGCCGGAAGCAGGAAGAACCTTATCGGTACTGCGGGTGTCATTACCGTATTCACAACTATCGGAGCGGCAGCTGCCTACCTGATAGACCTTCTTATCCAGCCCTCTATAGCTGACCTGAGACTCCTTTTCTATACGATAGTCATAGGTATTCTCTATGTTGCGCTTCTTGCGGCGGTCTACAGGTTCGCAAACAAATGGTTTGAGGAGCTTCGCAGGTATATCCATGTATCTGCTTTCAACTGTGCGGTCATGGGCACTCTGTTTACAATAAACAGCAGAGCTTCCATGGACGGCACTATGTTCAATCTCGGGGGATATGTTTCGGCAGGACTTGAGGCAGGCATCGGCTTCATAATCGCTGCACTTATACTTACTGCGGCGTATAAAAGGCTGAATTCATCAAAGGTGCCTGCATCGTTCAGAGGATTTCCTGCAATGCTTGTATATCTTGGAATTATATCAATGGCAGTATATTCGCTGAAGTAACTGTAATATACTGATATAGGAGAGTTAGTTTAATGAAGTTCAAAAATAAAGGAAGGAAGATCTATAAGACCAAGGAAAAGAACTACTACGGAAAAAGCCCTGTTGGAAAGGCGTTCTCCGTTGGCCTTACAGTTCTTCTGATCGGCGGGATCGTGTTTATTGGCTACAGTGTTGCCGAGCCGCTTATCAATTACACAAAGAAAAAGGGTGACAGCACTGGCGGATCTTCGCTGATCGTTTCCGATACTACTCCGACAGATGAAAACGGAGAGCCTGTTACAGACGGCGGCGCTGAGCCTCCTGTACCTGTAAGTGCAGAGGCATACAGAGCCTTTGCACTTGATCCTCTTGATATTTCTGACGCACAGTCCATAAAGGCAGCGCTGAAGAGAGTTCCGTCAGAGGAGAAGATAGAGTATATCGAGGTGCCTCTTAAAGTCAGCGGCGGAAATATCTACTATGCTACCAATAACTATTACGCTACTTCATCGGGCGTTATACAGTCATATACCAAGCTCAGTGAGATAGTTTCCGCTATCTCCGAACAGGGGTATAAGCCTGTAGCCCTTATCAGCACCTTCAATGATAATATTATCCCAAATTATTTCCGTGATATGAGTTATCTTACCGTTGATGACGGCTCACAGTGGATAGACAATGACATAGATGCGGGCGGAAAGCCCTGGATGACGCCTTTCTCGGATTCTGCTGTCGAGTACAATACTGATATTGCGGAGGAAGTTGCTCAGGCGGGCTTTGACAGAGTGGTATGCTACGATTTCGTTTTCCCGGATTTCAGGCAGAGTGATGTTGAGTATCTGGGCGAAAAGGTCGTGAGCACCGACCGGTACATGGCTCTTACATCAGCTGCGAACATGATGTATGACACTATAATGAACGAGGGCTCGAAAATGATGCTTGAGGTCAATGCCTCAGACCTGCTCAAGGGTAAGAATGACGTTCTTCAGCCCATGCTTCTCAAGGTAAACACAGTCATACTCAATATAGATCTTGATCTAATCAGCTACGGAGTTTACACAGACGATACTGTTTATGAGTTTACCGGAACTCCTGCTGAAAATGTCAGAAAAATGCTTGAGCTTGTAAGCGATGACGTTTCGGATTTCAACGTTGCAGTCCGCGTCTCGGGAACAACTCTGAGCACACAGGAAATGCTTGAAGCAAAGGATGAGATAGTCGGGTACGGCTTCGACTCATATGTACTCGGCTAAAAAATAATTCCCGATCACCGATCGGAGAACGGAGCTTATTATGGCAGAGAATTTTAAAGTTTCGCTTCAGAGCGTCATTGACGAATTCAAACTGGAAGCGATATACGTTCACAAAGATGCTAACGAACTGATGATCGACGAAAACGACGTAAACCGTCCGGGACTTCAGCTCATGGGTTTTTATGAGTACTTCAATCCCGAGCGTATTCAGATCATCGGAAAGATGGAATTCGCATACCTTTCAACTATTGACGAGAAGACAAGACGCGAGCGCCTTCAGCTTCTCTTTGCACAGCGTATCCCTGCTCTCATAATCACAAGAGAACTGCCCTATTTCGCAGAAATGCTTGAGCTTGCAAAAGAATACGAGGTTCCTCTGCTCAGAAGCAAGGAGAGCACATCAAACTTTATCGCAGGTCTTATTGCCTACCTTAATCTTACACTTGCTCCCAGAATAACCCGCCATGGTGTTCTCATCGAGATCTATGGTGAAGGTGTATTCATCACAGGTGAGAGCGGTGTTGGTAAGAGCGAGACCGCCATTGAGCTTGTTAAGCGCGGACACCGCCTTGTTGCGGACGATGCTGTTGAGATCAGAAAGGTCTCCAATATTAGCCTTGTAGGAAGCTCTCCCGACAATATCCGCCATTTCCTCGAGCTCCGCGGTATAGGTATCATCAATGCAAGACGACTCTTCGGTATCGGTGCTGTCAAGATGACTGAGAAGCTTGACCTGGTAGTTGAGCTGGAGCAGTGGAATTCAGAGAAGGTATATGACAGAATGGGCGTGGACACAGAGTTTGTATCCCTTCTTGGCGTAAAGGTGCCGTCTCTTACGATACCTGTAAAGCCCGGACGTAACCTTGCTGTTATCCTTGAAGTTGCGGCTATGAACAACAGACAGAAGAAGATGGGCTATAATGCTGCAAGAGAGCTTCTTAACCGTCTGGGTATGGAATCCGATCCCAAGGAAGTAGTCCGCGATTACGAGGCATTCTGACAGCCTTTAACATTCTTGAATAATTCAGGGGGAAACTATGATAGACATAAGTGAATTATCACAGCTCTGCGATAAGCTGGGCTGTCGGATAACACCCGAATGCTCACTGAGCGAATATATAACCTTCCGCTTCGGCGGTCCCTGCAGAGCGCTTATCAACGTTAACTCTGCAAGATCTGCTGTAGAACTCATTAGGTTCATGAAGGAAAAGAACATAAAATACGGAGTTCTCGGAAGAGGAAGCAACGTCCTTGTATCCGATGAGGGCTTTGACGGAGTCATTCTCCTTTTCGGCAGCGATTTTGCACGTATAGATGTAAACGGCAACACTATCCGCTGTGATGCGGGAGCTTCTCTTGCAGCTGCCTGTGTAAGAGCACAGCAGTCGGGACTCACCGGTATGGAAAATCTCTTCGGCATCCCCGGCACCGTAGGCGGTGCTCTCTATATGAATGCGGGAGCCTATGGCAGTGAGATGAAGGATATTGTTGCTTCAGCGGAGTATATCGACGAGGACTGTGAAATAAAGACGATAAAAGCCGAGGATATGGAGCTTGCTTACCGCAGAAGCTTCTTTTCGGGAACTGAAAGAGTTATAACATCAGTTACCATGATGCTTAAAAACGGTGATCCCGAGGAGATAAAGAGCGCTATGTCAGAGTGTATGGCTAAGAGAAGCTCCAAGCAGCCCCTCGAATATCCCAGTGCGGGAAGTACCTTCAAGCGTCCAGAGGGAAGCTATGCTTCACTTCTGATAGATCAGTGCGGACTCAAGGGACTTACCTGCGGAGGGGCCATGGTCAGTGAAAAGCACAGCGGCTTTGTGATAAACAAGGGATATGCGACCTGTGCCGACGTGCTTGAGCTTTGTGAAAAGGTAAAGTCTGTCGTTAAGGAGAAAACGGGCTATCAGCTTGAGCTTGAGCCTGTTATCCTGAGATAAGACCATATTATAAGGAGATTTGTATGCAGCTTTTGATAGTAACGGGTATGTCGGGCTCGGGAAAGTCAAGCGTCATGGACGTTATGGAGGACATTGGCTTTTACTGTATCGACAATATCCCACCCAAGCTGATAACTCAGTTCGTGGATCTGTGCAGACAGTCCGAATCTGAGATAAATAAGATCGCGGTTGCGGTGGATATAAGATCGGGAGATATGTTTGCAGAGATCTTCCGTTCATGGCAGGAGCTCAAACAGCGCAGCGACGTTGATGTAAAGGTGCTCTTTATCGAGGCTAACCATGATGTGCTTCTCAAGCGCTACAAGGAGACTCGCCGCAAGCATCCGCTTTCCGAAAAGTTCAACGGAAATATCCATGAAGCGATAAACTATGAGTGGGTACAGCTCTCACAGCTTCGTGAGATAGCGGATTACTACATAGAGACTTCAAACTTTACCGCTTCCCAGCTCAAGGAGCAGGTAAAGGAGCTCTTCCTTGAAAAAAGCTCGGACTCTCTGCTCATCAAGGTCATGTCCTTTGGCTTCAAATACGGAGTTTCCACAGAGGCTGATCTTGTATTCGATGTAAGATGTCTTCCGAATCCCTTCTATGTTGAGGAGCTTCGCAACCATACTGGCTGTGACAGCTGCGTAAGGGATTATGTCATGAGCTTTGAGCAGTCAAGAGTGCTTTTTGATAAACTGACTGACCTCATAGATTATCTTATACCTCTTTATGTCCATGAGGGAAAGAGCCAGCTGGTAATTTCCTTCGGCTGTACGGGCGGAAAACACCGCTCCATAACCTTTGCCGAGCTTATGGCTGACCACCTTATCGAAAAGGAGTACAAGGTACAGAAGTACCACAGAGATATAACAAAGGATAAAAAATTCTGAGTAATGGGGTGAGTATAGATGTCCTTCTCAAATGATGTAAGAAGAGAGATCTGTTCCTCTGTAAATGATAAAGACAGGCGTTTTGCCTGTCTTTATGGTATGCTCCTGTTTTCCAGAACTCTCACCGACAGATATATTTGTTTTCAGAGCGAAAGCGGTACATCAGCAGAGCTGTTCCACAGTCTTTTCGGTGCTGTATTCAGGTCTGAGCCTGTTATGGATCAGCATACCAGAAAAAACGGCACGGTGCTTTACACCTGCGAGGTAAGGGACGCTGATGCTGAAGCGGTCTTCCGAAAGTACAGGATCGCAGGAAATACAAGAGCTATAGATTCCGAGATTATTGCCACCAATAGTCTCGGAGTTTTTACAGCAGGGGTATTTCTTGCCTGCGGAAGTGTAAATGATCCCTCCAAGGAGTATCATCTGGAGTTCGCCTGCCCTGAGGAGGGACTGGCTTCCCAGCTTGCTACGCTTCTTCATGACATCGGAGTTACCGCCAAGACAATGATACGCAGAGGACAGAATATAGTTTACATCAAGGGCAGCGAATCCATTGAGGATACGCTGACCTTTATCGGTGCGCCCCATTGTACTCTGGAGCTCATGAATATGAAGATATACAAGGATATACGCAACAAAGCCAACAGGATAGCCAACTGTGACGCTGCCAATATAGATAAGGTCGTTAAGGCTGCCATGAAGCAGATAGAGGATATAAAGCTTATCGACAAAGTGATCGGACTTGATGAGCTTTCCGATGAACTTCGCGAGGTGGCACAGCTTCGTCTTGACAATATAGATATGAGTCTCCAGGAGATAGGAGAGACCCTCAGTGAGCCCATAAGCCGTTCGGGAGTGAATCACCGTTTCAAGAAGCTTGCAAAAATGGCAGATGAGCTTCGTATGGGAGGTGCGGAGATTGAAAAGTGACGAATTTGTAAACCTCCATGTCCATACCGAGTACAGCCTTCTGGACGGAGCATGTCGCATAAATAAGCTCATAGCCCGAGTAAAGGAGCTGGGGCAGACTGCTGTTGCCATTACGGACCACGGTAATATGTACGGTGCAGTAGAGTTCTGGAACGCCGCAAGAGCCGAGGGGATTAAGCCTGTTATCGGCTGCGAGGTCTATGTTGCCAGAAGGACGCGTCATGACCGTGAGCCCAAGCTGGACTCCTCTCCCTATCATCTCATACTTCTCTGCGAGAACAATGAAGGCTACAGAAACCTTGTAAAGCTTGTTTCAGCGGCAAGTATAGAGGGATTTTACAACCGCCCGAGAGTTGATATGGAGCTGCTGAAAAAGTATAACAGGGGACTTATCTGTATGTCAGCCTGTCTTGCAGGAGAGATACCGCGGCTGCTGGTCGATGGTCACTATGATGAGGCAAAAGCAGTTGCCCTTAAATATCAGGAGATATTCGGCAAGGGCAACTACTTCATTGAGGTTCAGAACCACGGCATAAATGACGAACTCAGGATACTGCCCCTGCTTTACAAGCTCTCAGCTGAAACAGGGATAGAGCTTGCGGCGACCAATGACTGCCACTATATAAATAAAAGCGATGCCGAGATGCAGAACGTGCTCCTGTGTATACAGACGGGAAAAACATTGGACGAGCCTAATCCCATGCGCTTTGAGACCGATGAGTTTTATGTTAAATCAGCGGAGGAAATGGCTGAGCTTTTCAAAGGACATGAGGAGGCAGTCACCAATACTGCTAAGATCGCAGATCGCTGCAATGTGGAGTTTGAGTTCGGGAATATAAAGCTGCCCAAGTTCACTATTGAAGGAGTAGAGGATAATACTGTTTATTTTCGTGAGCTCTGCCGCAGGGGCATGATAGAGCGATACGGTGCAGAGCCTCCTGAAAATGTCAGGGAGCGCATGGAGTACGAGCTTGATGTCATAACAAAAATGGGGTATACGGACTACTACCTTATTGTCTGGGACTTCATACGATATGCCCGTGAGCATAATGTCCCCGTCGGTCCGGGACGCGGCTCGGGAGCGGGAAGCCTTTGTGCCTATTGTATCGGAATTACGGGCATTGACCCTATAAAGTTCAATCTGCTCTTTGAGAGATTTCTCAATCCCGAGAGAGTTAGTATGCCCGACTTTGATATTGATTTCTGTATTGAGGGACGACAGAGTGTAAAGGATTATGTAGTAAAACGATATGGTTCTGACAGAGTTTCCGAGATAATCGCCTTCGATACCCTTAAAGCCAGAGCAGCAGTACGCGATGTGGGACGTGTTCTGGGAATGTCATATCAGCTTTGTGACAGGGCTGCCAAGGAGATAGATCCCAGAGCTACCCTCGATGAAGCACTTAAAGAGTCTGAGGAGCTTGACTCGCTTTATCATACCGACAGGGATATGAGAAAGCTCATAGATCTTGCACGTCAGCTTGAAGGTATGCCCCGCCATGCTTCGACTCACGCGGCAGGCGTTGTTATATCGGCAGTTCCACTCAGTGACCTTGTACCCCTTCAGCGTAATGATGATACCATAGTCACACAGTACACCATGGGTATACTTGAGTCGCTTGGACTTCTGAAAATGGATTTTCTTGGACTGCGTAACCTTACTATTATAAGAGATACAGTCAACGAGATTCACCGGACTGATCCTGATTTTGACATAAGCCGTATCCCAACTGATGATATTGAAGTATATAGGATGATGTCGGCAGGCGACACCGAGGGCGTGTTCCAGTTTGAGAGCGAGGGCATGACAGCCAGAGTTATGGAGCTGTGTCCCGAGAGACTTGAAGACCTTATCGTTATAATCTCATTGTACCGTCCCGGACCTATGAAGTCCATACCGCTGTATATCGAGAACAAAAAGCACCCGGAGAAGGTCACCTATAAGCACCCGCTGCTGAAGGATATACTTGAGGATACCTACGGCTGTATGGTCTATCAGGAGCAGGTAATGGAGATATGCCGCAAGCTTGCAGGCTATTCCTACGGTCACGCAGATATAGTCCGCAGGGCTATGGCTAAGAAAAAGCACGATGTTATGCTGAAAGAGCGCGAGAGCTTTGTAAAGGGCGCCTCCGAAAACGGAGTCTCAGAGGAGATCGCCAACTCTGTTTTTGACGAAATGGTAAGCTTTGCCTCCTATGCCTTTAATAAGTCTCACGCGGCAGCTTATGCTTACCTTGCCTATCAGACAGCATATCTCAAGTGTCATTACCGCGGTATTTACATGGCTGCACTTATGTCAAGCGTTATGGGAGTCAGCGGAAAGCTGGCAGAGTATATAAACTCATGCAGAGATTACGGTATAGAGATACTTCGCCCCGATATAAACAAGAGCAACAAGGGCTTTACCTTTGTGGACGGTAAGATGTACTTCGGACTTCTTGCCATAAAGAATGCAGGAAGCGGACTTGCTGATAAGATAATCGCAGAGCGCACCGAAAACGGCGATTTCAAAAGCCTTCAGGACTTCTGCGAGAGAGTTGAGGGCAGAGAACTAAACAAAAAAGCTCTTGAAAACCTCATCAAGGCAGGCGCCTTTGACGGTCTTGGCTATAACAGGCGGCAGATGCTGGAGAGCTATGAGATGCTGCTGGATATGGCTGGCTCGGGCAACAGGGGAGTTATTGAAGGGCAGCTCAACTTTCTTGACGGGGCAGACACTTCTGAGATGAATGTGCGGATACCCTATAAGCAGGAGTATGACCACAAGACCCTCCTCACCCTTGAAAAGGACGCCACGGGAATGTACCTCAGCGGTCATCCGCTTTCACCCTATAATTGGCTGATGGAGCTCATGCACACACGAAAGATAGGTAATATCATATCTGACTCATCTATAAGGGACGGCATGGCTGTCAAGCTTATCTGTTCCGTAGAGAGCTCAAAGCTCCATATTACCAGAAACGGTGACAAAATGAGCTTTCTTGAGCTGTCAGATGATACGGGAGAGATCGAAGCAGTAGTGTTTCCGGACCTTTTCATGGTAAGCGGCTCTAAGTTAGTAAGCGATGCTATCGTATACATCAGCGGAAAGATCTCTGTCAAAGACGACAGAGTTACGGTCATATGCGGATTTATCGCCTCAGAGAATGAGTTTGCAAGACTTGCTTCCACAATGAAGCTGTGTATAAAGACTACCTCCGCAGCAGCCTCAGTAAGTGACGAGCTGAAACAGCTCTGCGACAAGCACAGAGGAGATACAGCAGTCTGCTTTTATCTCTCAGATGTGAAGAAAACAGTTTCGCCCCGTGTAAGGCTGTCACTTTCCGTGAATGAGACTTCTTTTTCGGAGCTGAGTGAACTTTTCGGAAGTGCGAATATCGGCCTTATAAGCTGATTTTTCGGACAAAAGCAGATCATTGCGGAAAAAATGTGGAATATACTTGACATTTTTTCCACAAAGTAGTAAAATATAAGAGTATGGAATTATGCCGCAGCAAAACTGCGGGTTCAACAATATATGCCAAGCGCAGAATGGAGAATATGTATGATCAAGAAAATCGGTGTCTTAACAAGCGGAGGAGACGCTCCGGGAATGAATGCCGCAGTCAGAGCAGTTGTAAGAACAGCTCTCAGCAAGGGCATGGAGGTCTACGGAATCCGCAGAGGTTATGTTGGACTTATCAACGGCGACATCATCAAGATGGACGAGAGAAGCGTTTCTGATATTATCCACACAGGCGGTACTGTTCTTTATACAGCAAGATGCCCCGAGTTCAGGACCATGGAAGGCGTTGCAAAGGGCAAGGCTAAGTGCGATGAGCTTGGTATCGAGGGTCTCGTAGTTATCGGCGGCGACGGTTCATTCAGAGGAGCTGCTGACCTTTCGGCACAGGGAGTTCTCTGTATCGGTCTTCCCGGTACTATCGACAACGATATTGCCTGCACAGATTATACCATCGGATTTGATACAGCTATGAACACAGCTATGGAGCTTGTTGACAAGCTTCGTGATACATCTCAGTCCCATGACAGGATCTCAGTTGTTGAGGTAATGGGACGCGGAGCAGGTCACATCGCTGTAAATACAGGTATTGCCTGCGGAGCTACAGATATTATTACAAAGGAAGTTCCTTACGACATCAATGCTATTGCAAATACAATGCTGGCTAAGAAGGCTAAGGGCAAGCAGAACTTTGTTGTTATCGTTGCTGAGAGCGTTGGTCACTCACAGGAGATCGCTACTGCTCTTCAGGAGAAGACAGGTATCGAGGCAAGAGCAACTATCCTTGGTCACGTTCAGCGCGGCGGCTCACCTACAGTAAGAGACAGAGTTGAAGCTACAAGAATGGGCTACTATGCAGTTGAACTCCTTGAGCAGGGTATCGGCAACAGAGTTGTTGGTATCAAGGACAGCAAGATCGTTGATTACGATATACAGGAGGCTCTGTCGATGCATAAGCCTTATGACGAGAAGCTCCACCATATTGCAGAGCAGATCGCATTCTGAGTATAATAAATATAATGCACCTGAGTATATCAGGTGCATTTTTTATCAGAAGACGGTTTTTATGTTTTTGCCGGATGATGCAGTGGAGTATTGCCAGAGACATATTTTGTCGTCATCTATAAAGTATTTTATAGGAAGCGGTTCGGAGCTTTCTCCGCAAACGTCAACGATTATCAGCTTTATCTTCATCTTATCCGGTATTATCGCCTTAATGTAGACACTGACGCTCTGCCCTGCCTTTATGCCTTCTTTGGGTTCCGCCAAACCTGCAAGATTGGGGGCAAGCTCAACAAAGACTCCATAATCTTCAATTGAACGAACTATTCCCGGCACTGTTTCTCCAGTCCTGAACTGACGTGCATTTTCCTCCCATGTGCCGAGCAGTTCCTTGTGGGAAAGGAATATCCTGCCGTTTTCGTTTTTTGTAACTACGGCTTTGATCAGCTGACCGGCAGTAAAACGGTCGGATGGGTGGGATATTCGTGAAACTGACATTACATCTATCGGGATAAGAGAGGGCACGCCGCAGCCAATATCCACGAAGCTTCCGAACTGCTCAAGGTGAGTGACTCGTGCTTCTATTATATCACCAGGTGAGAGCTTGGATATGTATTTGTCTATACATTGAAGCTGAGCGTCTTTTCTGGATAATACAGCAATAAGTTCGTCATCATTTCCGAGAGCGAGCTCCTTGACCTTGAAGCAGACGATTTTATTCACCCGTGATATAAGAGCAATATCACGGGTGTTTCCTTCCTTTACGCCAATGGCGCCTTCCTCGCGCGGTATAATGCCTTTTGCGCAGGGAAGATCAACGATGAGGTCATGGGAGCTTGTGCAAAGTACAGCTTTCGCCTCAAGAATAATACCCTTCTCCATAGCTTCGGCAAGACCTTCGTATGTGGATATGAGCCTCTGATTTGCTATACTTTCAAAAATGCAGCCTTCAGGTCTGTGATCCATATTTATACCTCCGTAATTATAAAAACTTTGTAGTTGATTATATGCACAGGAGGTGAAGGATATTCTACTGTGCGAACCTTATATTAAGTCCGCCCATAGCATTTAGAAATGCGATGACGTTGTCAACAGCAGCACTTCCACATATTATGCAGGTAGTGGTCTTTCTGTTTCTTGCAGGCTCGGGGATAATGTCCTTTGACGCCGGGGACTCAATTACCGAGGTCAGGAAGTTAGTATGAGTGTTATAATAAGTGGGGATGACAGTAAATGTTGTACTTCTGCCTATACGTTCTGCACGTTCTGAGAACCTGTTATAGATCATTTTAGCCGAATACACATAGTCCACGCTTTCCCTTATTCTCTTCATTGCGTACTCCGCAAGCTCGGGAGTTTCAAATTCAGCGGTAACTCTTGATAACATAACTTTGATTTCCTTTCTGGTTTTTTGTATGTGTTCAATATGTTTGACTGGGAGTTTTTATTATTTTTCACCAAAATGAAAAAAATATACTCCTAAAATATTGATTTGAGAGCGTATTTAGGGTATAATGAAGAATGTACGATTTTTCATTTTTTGCGGAAGGGGGATACTGCTTTGGATATCAGACCGGGTGATGTGCTTACTATGAAAAAAAATCATCCCTGCGGCGGAAACAAAATGTTTGTGATCCGTTCGGGAATGGACTTCAGGCTCAGATGTATGAAGTGTGCAAGAGAATTCATGGTTGCCCGCAATAAGATAGAGAAGAGTATCCGAAACGTAAAACACGCTGATGAGGGTTAGCTTACTGCAACGTCTTTTGTAATATTTTTAGCATTAAGGAGAATACTGAATGTTTGAAAAGCTTGCATTAATGGAGCAGAAGTATAACGAGATAAGCGAAAGGCTTGCTGATCCAGAAGTCATCAGCGACAATAAGCTGTATGCACAGCTTATGAAGGAGTTCAAAAATCTTACACCTATCATCGAAAAATACAGGGAATATAAAAAGGCACAGGCGTCCTTTGAAGAAGCAAAGGAGCTTCTGGAAGGCGGCGGACTGGACAAGGACTTCAAGGAAATGGCTCAGGCTGAGTACGATGAGTCAAGAGAGTCCATAGAGAGCACGACTCAGGAGCTTAAAGTGCTGCTCCTTCCCAAGGATCCCAACGATGATAAGAACGTTATAATTGAGATAAGAGGCGGCGCAGGCGGCGAGGAGGCTTCTCTCTTTGCAAATTCACTGTACCGTATGTATACAATGTATGCGGAAGCCAACGGCTGGAAGCAGGAGGTGCTCAGCGCCAATCCTACCGAGCTGGGCGGTTTCAAGGAGATCTGCTTCTCTATTGAGGGCGAGGGCGCATATTCCCGCCTTAAATATGAGAGTGGTGTCCACCGTGTACAGCGCGTTCCCGAGACTGAGTCTCAGGGACGCATCCACACCTCGACAGTTACCGTGGCAGTCCTTGTCGAAGCAGACGAGGTCGAGCTTGAAATAAATCCCACGGATCTGAAAATAGACTATTTCCGCGCAAGCGGTGCAGGCGGACAGCATATAAATAAAACAGAGTCCGCTGTAAGAATAACATATCTGCCCACCAATGTTGTGGTGGAGTGTCAGGACGAAAGAAGCCAGCATAAGAACAAAGATAAAGCAATGAAAATTCTGCGCTCAAGGATCTACGAAGCTATGCAGGAGGAGCACGACGCTAAGATCGCATCGGAGAGAAAAATGCAGGTCGGTACAGGAGACCGCTCCGAGAGGATCAGGACTTACAATTATCCGCAGGGACGTCTTACGGATCACCGTATCGGTCTGACTATATACAGACTCGAGGATATCCTTAACGGAAATCTTGATGAAGTATTTGATGCGCTTGCTACTGCCGATCAGGCTGCCAAGCTCGCAAATCAGGAAGCGTAGTTTTTATGGATACAGTTTTACTTAGCGACAGGGAATCAGATCTTATAAAGGCTGCTGAGTTTATAAAAAGCGGCGAAATAGTAGGCATACCTACTGAGACTGTCTATGGTCTCGGAGCCGATGCTTCCAATGAGGAGGCTGTGGCTATGGTATTCCGAGCCAAAGGCAGACCTGCCGACAATCCGCTCATAGTGCATCTGGCTGATTTTTCTCAGGCTGTGAAATATACAAGTTCGATCCCAGAGCTTGCCTATAAGCTTGCGGAGAGATTTTGTCCCGGACCGCTGACAATGGTGCTTCCAAAGAATGACAGGATCCCCATGATAACCTCTGGGGGACTCGACACCGTCGGAATAAGAGTTCCTTCACACCCTGTAATGCACAGGATAATCGAACTCTCAGGCTGTCCCATTGCAGCTCCGTCAGCTAATACCTCAGGCTACCCCAGCCCTACCTCAGCTTCTCACGTTATGCGTGACATGAACGGAAAGATTGCGGCTGTAGTTGATGGCGGAAGCTCGGAATTCGGCGTGGAATCTACGGTGATCTCCATTGAGAGTGAAAATACCGTCAGGATACTCCGTCCGGGCTGTGTCACCAAGGAGATGCTTTCCGAGATCTGCGACGAGGTCATTATCGACCATGCGATCCTTCACGAGCTTGAAGCAGGACAGAAGGCAGCTTCTCCGGGTATGAAGTACAAGCACTATTCGCCCAGAGCCGATATAATCATGGTAGAAGGCAGCCTTAGCAGCTTTATTTCCTATGTTGGCGAGCACTGTGGTGATGGTGTGTATTCCCTGATTTTTGACACTGACAGGGATAATTTCCCTTACAGATATATGACCTACGGCAAAGACAGCTCCGAGCAGGCACATCTGCTATTCCAGCGCCTCCGCGAGCTTGATGACATAGGTGCAGAGAAGGTCTATGTCCGCGCTCCCAGTCCCGAGGGAGTAGGACTTGCAGTATATAACCGCCTCATAAGGGCG
The DNA here is from genome assembly GCF_000621785.1 of Ruminococcus flavefaciens ND2009. Classification (GTDB taxonomy): domain Bacteria; phylum Bacillota; class Clostridia; order Oscillospirales; family Ruminococcaceae; genus Ruminococcus; species Ruminococcus flavefaciens_C. Next base: position 392,268 of record NZ_KK211346.1, read on the forward strand.
GCAGGATTCGAGGTGATAAGGATATGAACAGTCTCAACGGAGTCATGGTCGTCGGACTTACAGGTCAGACAGGGGCAGGCAAGAGCACAGTCTCAAAGATATTTGCCTCCAACGGCTTTGCTGTCATCGACGCCGATCAGGTGGCGAGAAAAATTGTTGAAAAGGGCACAAAATGTCTCGATGAGATAGCTGATTTCTTCGGCTCTCAGGTCATCAACGAGGACGGTACTCTTAACCGTAAGGCTCTTGCAGGCATCGTTTTCTCTGACAAGTCAAAGCTTGAAATGCTCAATACTATCTCATATCCTTATATCACAGGCGAGATCCTTCGTCAGATCAGAGTTCACTCCATGAAGGGGGAGAAGCTCATACTTCTTGACGCTCCCACTCTTTTTGAGAGCAGAGCCGATGATTTCTGCGAGATAATCATATCTGTTCTTGCTGATGCTGATATACGTGAAAAGCGTATCATCTCCCGTGACGGTCTAACCGCAGATCAGGCAAGAAAAAGAATGAATTCCCAGCTCAATGAGGAGTTTTTCATCAGTCACTCGGATTACATAATCCACAACAACGGAGATCTAGATACTGTAAACGGTATCTCATGGGAAGTTTCGGGAAAGATCAGGGAACTCTTCAAAAGCAAGCAGACACCCGTCCAGTGCAGCAACTCAGCCGATATGGCTGTGCTATAAATCAATATCTATAGTCAACGTCGGAGTATCTATGGCGTTGACTATTAATTTTCTGCGAAAGGAGAATACAATTAATGGCAGAAAAAAAGGACTCAGCAAAGAAGCTCAAAGAAAAGCTCCTTATGCAGCGTAAAAACGCTTATCACCGCATTTCTGACAAGGACCTCAAGGCTTGCGACAAGTTCTGCGAGGGCTACAAGGACTTCATGAACAAGGCGAAGATCGAGCGTGAAGCAGTTATTTATTCTATCGACCTTCTCAAGAAGAAGGGCTTTGTAGAATACAAGGAAGGTATGAAGCTGAAGGCAGGAGACAAGATCTACCGCAATAACCGCGGCAAGGCTGTTCTTGCAGCTATAATCGGTACTGCTCCCATAACAGAGGGAGTAAGGCTCTGCGCAGCTCACATCGACTCACCCAGACTTGACCTGAAACAGAATCCTCTTTATGAGGACACTGAGATGGCTCTTTTCAAGACCCATTATTATGGCGGTATCAAGAAGTATCAATGGACTACTATCCCTCTTGCTCTCCACGGTGTGATCATCAAGGCTGACGGAACAAGCATTTCCGTAAATATCGGCGAGGACGAAAAGGATCCTGTATTCGTAGTTACAGATCTTCTTCCTCATCTTGCTGCTGCACAGATGCAGAAGCCAATGGGCAAGGGTATAACAGGCGAGCAGCTCAATATCGTTATCGGTTCCCGTCCCTTTAAGGACGATGAGGAAAGCGGTTCCGTAAAGCTTGCTATCATGAACATTCTTTTTGAGAAGTACGGTATCACTGAGGCAGACTTCATTTCCTCAGAGCTTGAGGCAGTTCCTGCGTTCAAGGCAAAGGACATCGGCTTTGACAGAAGCATGATCGGCGCATACGGTCATGATGACAAAGTGTGCGCATACACAGCACTTATGGCAACAGCTGAGTGTAAAAAGCCCAAGCATACCGTAGTTACTGTCCTTACCGATAAGGAGGAGACAGGCAGCGACGGAAACACAGGACTCCGTTCTTCATACCTTGAGTATTTTGTAGCCGATATTGCAGAGGCTCTCGGCTCAGATGCAAGAACAGTCCTCTCGGCTTCCGAGTGCCTTTCCGCAGATGTAAACGCAGCTTATGACCCCACATTCCCTGAAGTAAATGAGCGCAACAACAGCGCATACATCAATCACGGTGTAGTTGTTACCAAGTACACAGGTGCAAGAGGCAAGGCAGGCACATCTGACGCTTCCGCAGAGTTTACAGGACGTATCAGACGCCTTATGGACGCAAAGGACGTTATCTGGCAGACAGGCGAGCTTGGCAAGGTAGATGAAGGCGGCGGCGGTACAGTTGCTGCATACATCGCAAACCTCAATGTTGATACTATAGACCTGGGAGTACCCGTGCTCTCGATGCACGCCCCCTATGAGATAGTTTCAAAGGTAGATACCTACATGGCATTCAAGGCATTTGAGGTATTCATGGCTGACTAAGCTATTATTACGAAAATAAGCCATAGTGTTTCGTTATAAAGGAACACTATGGCTTTTTTGTTGACTTGGTATGATTTATAATGTATAATTGATACAACACTACTATTTACGGAGAGAATGATGAAAAGCTTTAATGTATATGAAATGGAATACAGCGGAGAAGCATCAGCACCGCCTGATATAAGTCTTATCCGATTCAGCGAGGAATATTATCCACAGTATGAGCAAATATACAACGAATGCTTCTATGAAATGAGGAAGGCGCTTGATGTAAAGCCATATAATTTTTATAATGGTATAGAACAGCTGATAGATAAAGCAGAACACATATATCTTTTATTCGATGGCAATACGATCATAGGCAGCGTAGGCTGCTTCGGCGCTGAGATAGATGATCTGATAGTTGATCGGGCGTATCAGGGCAGGGGATTTGGAAAGAAGCTTCTGTTGTGGGCGATAAACTATATACGAAGCTATACTGATAAGCCTATAACTCTCAATGCAGCACAATGGAACAACAGAGCAGTGCAGCTATATGAAAGTGCAGGCTTTGTGATAACAAAGACAGTTACAATTACCCGAAGCTGACATTATGAAGAAAAATCGAAGTAAATATTAATGAAATGTAAATTGCTTACTTAAATAATCGATAATAAATAATACATATAAAGGAATTAAATTTTTATATTTGCATTAAATAGCACCTTATGCTATAATAATTTATGGAAAGTCATTCTTTCATAAATGACAATCTCATATCCCCTTATTAAGAATGAGAACCTCCCCCCTAATGGCTCTCATTCTTTTTTTCGCCAAAAAAAGCCCCGATCAAAGACGGAAAGCCGTCTGATCGGGGTATAATTATATTTCAAGTCCTTCAACCTTATCAGCATACTCGTAAACTGCTCTGATACAGTCAGCGATGAGTGTGCTGTTTTCGCTTGCTTTACGATAGATTATCATATCTCTGTTGAGATTATTTGCGTATGAACATTTTCTTGTTACAAGGTCGTTGTACTTCAATACCTTCTGAGACATGGGAGGTACCCACATATAGGAGTTCTTGACAGTCTTGAGCATACTTACCTGTGTACCTCTGTCATAGATAAAGATACGCTTTGTGGAGCGCTTGTCATCATAGTCCTGATTGATGGAGGCTCTCCTCATCATCTCAGGCTCGTCATCACCGTGGATTATCTCAGGATAATCGAAGAGAAGCTCATAGGGGATATCCTCATATTTTGCAAGAGGGTGATTCATACCCATGACTATCTGGAGGGGGAACTCCATTACAGTGCGACCAACAAGGTTACGTGCCTTGAGACGGCTTTCGATCATGTCTGCATAAGTGCTGGGGATCCTGATGAAGCCAATATCATACTTACCTGCGCAAATATCTTCCATGACCTTGGCGGTACTTGTCTCCATAACGTGTACCTCTATCTTGTCTGTCCTTTCGGAATAGTCGCTGATGAGCTTACCCATTGCAGATGTTGCGTAGGTGGAACGAGCAGCTGCGACCTTGAGTTTGAGTTCATTCTCGGGAGTCTGAGCATAGTCTCTTTCAAGGCTTTGCATTTCGTCAACGATAGTCTGGGCTCTTGCAAGGAATTCTTCTCCCTCGGGAGTAAGGATCATGCCATTGGGAGAGCGGTTGAAGATCTGTATGCCGAGAGAAGCTTCGAGCTCCTTAAGAGCGATACTGATATTAGGCTGTGCCTGATACAGTTTTTTTGCTGCCTTAGTGATACTACCTTCTCTGGCAACAGCGATTACATATTCAAGCTGCTGAATTTTCATAATACATCCTACCTTTATCCTTTGTCATTTTTGTGCTTAATATTATATCACTTTTTAGCTGAAAAATCAAGACATATTTTGCGATTAATATATTAATTCTTTCCAGCCAAGTATTCGTGACTTCATTTCCTCAATATTGAGTATTCCATAGGCGAAACCTTTTTTTACAAGCTCCGGGGGGAGAAACTCATCATACTTCTCAAATACGGGGACTTCGCCCTGATATACAAGATCAAGAGGATCAAATTCTTTCTGTGCTTCCTCAAGAAGAACGGCAAAGAATTCTTGCGGTGACACCTTCATAGTGAACTGTATATAGTAGGGGCGGCAGGAGTCCATGCCCCTTAGTCCGAGTCTGTCTCCGCATTTCAGCTTCAGGAAACGCTCCATGGCGAAGAATGCGTATGTACCCAGCCACGGGAACAGGCACCACATATTTCCGCCAAGACAGATGAGCGGCTGATCTATGACACCTGAGTTCTGAGCAGTCATACGAGCCTGAGCCAGTCTTGCAACAGCATTTTTCATAAGATATGGGTACTTTTTATCCTCTCTGAGTACCTGCTGCATACGCATTATGATCTTGGTGTTTATATCTCCGGGACAGTCTCCGAAATATGCGGGGACTTTTCCTTTTATCTGTTCGCAGTAAACAAGCCGTCTTTTGTGGTCCACTTCTTCAACTATCCACACATGACCTGCAATAGCGATCTTTTCGCCTTTAGGAGGCGGCATAACGATAGTGCCAAGCTCCTGAGAGCCCCAGCGCACGGTGTATTCTTCGTTTTCCTGGAATACCGCGTAAAACTTGAAGCTGTTAACAATACTTTCTCCTGCAAGTCCGACAATGAGACCGCCTTCTTCAGTACGCTGTATATGGTCATTTTCAAGAAGATGTCTCAGAAGTACTTTATAGTCCTCCTGAGTTATCCTGTGGAAGTATTTCAGCGAGAGTACCTTTGAAGCCAGTGCAGCAGGGGAGAGCTCACCACAGGAAGCAAGAGTGCTCATGGTCTGATGATAGAGCAGACTGAATGGAAGTCGGTCAAGCTTCGGCGGCTCAACCCAGCGCTCCTCCAGATATACCTGAATAAGAGCGATACCCTGTATCAGCTTCCACGGTATTGTTTCGGGTAGCATTGAACGCGGTTCCGGAAGCTCCTCACGTATAACGAACCACATCTCTGGCGGAAGGTCGCGTCTGCCGGTGCGTCCCATTCTTTGCAGAAATGATGATACAGTAAAAGGAGCATCGATCTGAAAAGCACGTTCCAGTCTGCCTATATCTATTCCAAGCTCAAGTGTAGCCGTAGTACAGGTGGTCATAAAGGTGTCCTCGTCCTTCATGGCTTCCTCGGCAGTCTCGCGGTAAGCAGCTGAAAGGTTTCCGTGATGTATCAGGAACCTGTCACGTTCATGATTAGCCTCGCAGTAGGAGCGCAGTGTAGTTGTCACCGCCTCGCACTCCTCCCGTGAATTGACGAAAACAAGGCATTTTTTCCCTCTTGTGTGCTCGAAGATATACCCCATGCCCGGGTCTGCGTGTTCGGGAGCAGTATCCGTTTTAGCATCAAGAACCGGCAGTGCTTCCGAATTTTCCTTTTCATCAGGCTGATTTTGCTGGCTTATGTAAAAGTGTTCCATGGAGAGACGCCATTTTACGCCTTTATTTTCTATTCTGGGGATAACAGTTCCTCTGCCTGTACCATAGGAGAGAAACTCACCTGCGGCTGTGGGATCGCCAATCGTAGCGGATAGACCTATCCTTCGCGGATTTACACCTGCCATTCTGCAAAGTCTCTCGATAAGGCAGATCGTCTGACCTCCGCGGTCACCCCGCATAAGGGAGTGTATCTCGTCGATGACAATGAACCTGAGGTCACCGAAAAGCTTTGGTATCAGTGCGTGCTTGCGAAGTAGCATAGCCTCAAGAGACTCGGGGGTTATCTGGAGTATGCCCGATGGATTTTTCAGCATTCTGCTCTTGTGGGACTGGGCAACATCACCGTGCCAGTGCCAAACGGGAATATGCGCCTCCTCGCAAAGCTCATTGAGACGCATGAACTGGTCGTTTATAAGAGCTTTCAGAGGGCCGATGTATATAGCGCCAATGCTCATGGGCATATCCTCGCTGAACAGTGTGAGGATAGGGAAGAAGGCAGCTTCAGTCTTTCCCGAAGCAGTTGAAGCAGTCAGCAGTACATTCTCGTCCGTATTGAAAATCGCATCGCCTGCCGCAGCTTGTATAGCGCGCAGAGACTCCCAGTTATTACGGTAAATGAAGTCCTGTATGAAGGGCGCATATCTGTCAAAAATACTCATAATACAGATCCTTATATTTCAAACTCAGCAAATTCTTCATTGGTCTGGTCGTTCTGACCAACAGAAGGCTTCACATGAGCCATTGAGTCGGAGGCAATGAACTCGCTGACATTTATCTGCGGATTCTGGTAAACGATGTCCAGCAGCTCAATAAAGTCACGTATGACCTCGCGGGGCGTGATATGGCTGTCAGAGCCTATTCGGGAAAATTCCAGCTGAATAAAATGTACCATATCTTCCTGAGTTATTTTCTGAGCGTAGTCAAAGAGCTGTGCGTGAATATCGGCAAGCTTTTCCGTCAGCACCAGCATTTCCTCATAGGTAAGGGGAATGAGATGAATAACAGGAGCCAGCATATCCTTGACGCCTTCACGTCCGAAGCGTCCTTCAGCCAGTCGGGAGCGGAGAGCCTCATAGCTGTAGACGCCGCGTCGTGTATCCTCGATACACTGAGGAGTTCCGCCCATTATGATACCCATATACTTTGCCTTGCCCTGAAGGGTATCATTGTACATTGTCAGTATCTTTTCATAGTTATACTGCCTTGTGATGCTGTTCGGTATCTTGTAAATGTTAACAAGCTCATCGATGAGTACAAGAAGACCGCTGTAACCTGCCATTTTAAGGAACATGGCAAATAGCTTGATATATTCGTACCAGTCGTCATCGCTTATGACGATATTGACTCCCAGCTCAGACTTAGCCTCGGTCTTGTTGACATATTCGCCGCGGAACCATTTCACTACCTTTGCTTTATCCTCATCATTGCCCTCTGAGGACGCGCGGTAGTATATGGTAAGGAGCTTGGCAAAGTCAAAGCCATGGACCATTTCGTTCAGAGCATTTATAACTTCATATATCTTTTTTTCTACAGCCTTTCCGAACTCGACAGAGTCGGGAGAAAGACCTGTTTCTGCGGCAGTTTCCGCCTGTACTCCGCTTATCCATCTGTCGAGGATAAGGGTAAGCGCTCCGCCGTCTGGACGTGTTTTTGTGGACATATTGCGGATAAGCTCCTTGTACGTGGCAAGTCCCTGTCCCTTTGTGCCCTGAAGGCGCCTTTCGGGAGATAGATCGGCGTCCACTACGACGAAGTTCCTGTCCATAACATGACTTCTTATAGTTTGCAGCAGAAAGCTCTTACCGCTTCCGTATTTACCCGAGATAAAGCGGAAAGCTGCACCGCCGTCGGCGATAATATCCACATCGTGTAGAAGAGCGTCTATCTCGTTTTCACGGCCTACGGTTATATATGGCAGACCTGTACGCGGCACAACTCCGCCTTTTAGCGAGTTTATAACTGCGGAGGCTATTCTTTTGGGTATCTTCATAGTTTTACTCCTTATTATCCGGGAACATTTCCCTAAGTTCATCTGTGTAATCCTCAATAAGCTCAGGTCTGTCGGCAGAGAAGTCTATAACAGTATCTCCGAAAGTATCAAACAGCTTCTCATTTATGCTGTCGGCGAGTATCGACACCATTTTACCGCAGCTTTTAGCGGCAGCATCAACATCTCTGCCGTACAGCAGTGCTTTTATAAACAAGCTTTCGTCATTATCAAGGGGACTATCATCTGTATTTTCGTGTATCTCTTCCTTTTCAACAACAGTTTGCTCGGGCAAAGGCGTAACATCAGGATATTCGTTTTCGTCTACAAGCAGTTTTTCGCGGGTGCTGTCAGCAGCTTTGCGTATGCAGGCGAGTTTGGAAAAGTCGATCTCTATCCTTGAAGCTTCAGCACGGCGTTTTTCTTCATAGAGGCTGTCTATCTCTGACTGAATTATCTTTACGGCAGCCTTTGAAACTCCTGTATAGCTTATTTTGTGCTTGAAGTCGTTTTTATCGCGCATCAGACTGTCCACAGCCTTGACCAGGTCTCCGAGATGTCCGTTTCTGCCGCGGTTTCCATAGTATTTTCGGCATTTCCATTTTCCGCTCTTACAGGTAAAGGAATGTATTTCATTGAGTGTATATTCACAGTCCCTGAGAGATCGTCTGTCATAGAATATGGACGAGGCGAACATATTGTATGAGCACTCAACTATACTTCCGAAGAGCTTGTCACAGAGCGAGTTCTTTCGCTTATCACGGAAGAACTCCGAGAGCTTTCTGAAGCTCCTTACCGTTACTTCCTTCATATCGTCGGGGCAGGCAGCAAAGAAAAGTGACTTTTTCAGCTGGTATGCAGAAAGAGCGTCAATAGCGGCGAAGAGCTCCTCGTCGCTGTGTTTGTCCCAGTGTATGAGAGTGAGCAGCAGTTTATCATATTGTATGTCCGCTAAATCATCTGCAAGAGAGCTGTCCAGACCATAATAAACTATAAAATCTCTTAGCCACATATCGGTGTATTTTGTAATGCTTTCGTCTATTACGGAATAATCTTTGCAGAAGCTTATGAACATATTAAAGCAGTCGACAGGTTCTTCATAACCGATACAGTTTATCAGTTCATAGAGGTATATGTAAACAAAGGGGGCAGGAGCCTTTTCGATATTTCCTTTACGTATTTTTGAACGCCAGGAGAAATAGCCTCTTAGCTGTTCGGTAGTCATATCACGGTATGAAGGATAATACTTGACAAAATCCTCTTTATAATCGTAAACGTCATCGAAGTCCTCCATGAATTTGCCCTGAGTGTAAAACAGCCAGGCAGAGGTCTTCCAGTAAGCTTCGGGAGTGAAGGCAAGCCCCTTCATTTCCTTTATCTTTTCCGGAGTTCTGGGGCGTGGGATCTGCGACGCAGTACGTATTATAGGTTCATCAGTGTATATCTTGTCGCGGAAAGCGCGGCTTTTAAGAAGCTTCTCATCATTCAGTATCTGGTGAAGTATCTCTTTTACGTCTGACATTTTTCACGCCCCCTTTTCTGCAAGTTCAACTTATATTATAACACATATATACACCGTTGTCAAACACTTGTTCGATTATGAAGACAAAAAAGATACTGCCGATCTCTCGGCAGTATCATAGTTATTCTATACGGTTATTTATCTCGTCGGGCTTTTCTACTCCCGATGTGTCGATTATATTATCAGAGGCATTGTTGCTGTTTCCGCTTATATTTCCTGCGTTTCTCTGATTGATAACGTGGACGACATAGTAGTTGAATGCGGCAAAGAGAAGGAGCAGTACACCTGTAAGTATACGGATAATCTTGCTTGCGTGGAACGGATTGAACATGAAGAATATTCCTGCTACCAGAAGTAGTATGCCGAATACCAGCTGTACATTCCTCATACCGTTGGAAAGATCTTTTTTACGGGACTTGACTATCTGGACGATACCAACGATAACAAGCACCATTCCTGCTATAATTGCGATATGAGAGCTTATAAGCTTCGGCAGATACATGATGAACAAGCCGATACCGGCTCCGACCATGCCTACAGAGAAGAGTGATCCGCCCTCTCCGCCCGACAGACCGGTGAGAAGGCTTCCTATAATGATGATACCACCGATTATATAGAAGACCCATGCCAGAACACCCGGAAAGAATGTGAGGAGTATACCGCAGGCTGTCAGCAGGATAGCTTTGAATAAATATCCCGAATTATCAATTTTCATGATACCCCTCCTATTTCAGAACACTGACATACATCAGCTTCAGCTTGTTTACACGATTTGACTTGCTATAGAGCTTGTCCGAGATAGACTCAACAGTTTTGAGGCATTCCTCGACTTCCTCAGCGGTAGGAGTTTCCTTGCTGAAGGTCGCTCTGAGAGCAACATCTGTGAGCTTTTCAAAGGCACCTTTTTCAAAATAGATGCCGCCGTAATTCTTTTCTACATCCTCGGCGAAGCTCTTGTAGTTGCCGTTTTCGCTTCTCATTTCCAGCGTTTCAAGGAGCTTTTCTGCATAAGCGTAGATATATCCTGCCTTCTTCTCGGCTTTTCCTGTAGTAAAGCGCTTTTTTCTCAGATTGATGATGAAACGTCTTCTGAGAAGTATGAAAGCAGCTATAAGGATCATTGCAAAGAGAACGAGAAGTATATTTCCGACTGCCTTGGGGATATGAATACCATTGCCGTGTCCTGAACCGATGGCACCGTGTCCTGTGGTTGCGGGAGCTGTCGACGAGGCAGTTACGGTGGTAGTTGTTGCCGCCTTTGTGGCGGGACCTGATGTACGTTCAGCAGTGGTCATTGTAGTAGTGGTTGCATCATTGGTAGTAGGCTCAGCAGTTGTAACAGGCTGTGTTGTTATCTCGCGTGTGGAGTATCCTGCGGTGAATTCGTAGGGGACCCAGCCTATGCTGTCAAGATAGATCTCAGCCCAGGCATGGCTCCTGTTGTCCTTTACGTCGATGGTAAGTGAACCGTCGTTATTTTGCTTTCCTGCATTCTGATCGTTCTCAACAACGATATATCCTGTTGCATATCTTGCGGGGATACCTGCCATTCTTGCAAGCATAACGCCTGAAGTGGCGAAGTGTGTACAGTATCCCTTTTTGTTCTCAAGAAGGAAGTAGTTGACAAAGTCGCGGTTTGAAGGAGTTTTTCTCGGATAGAGCGAGTAGGTACACTCAGACTCCATACGGCTGTGTATGCCGTCAAGTACAGCGAATGTACTCTCTACAGTACCATCATAAGCGTCAAGAATGTCAGCGTAATGTTCGCGGACTTCCTCCATAGCCTTTGTATCAGGGACCTCAAGATAGTTATCATAAACGAAGTTCTTGTAGCTGTTCTGGAGCAGCTCTGCAAGAAGTGTGTCTCCGTCATTCAGAAGATAATTAGGATCAGCATGAATGTCAAAGTCAACGGGGAAGAAGTCGTCGTAGGAGATCAGGTCGTTTTCACGGCAGTATTTGAGTATCTTCTCACGCTTCTTGCTGTCGGTTATGTCCGAAGCAGAGTAGACTACTCGTGAAGGCACATATTTGTTCTGCTGTTCCGAGAAAATGAGCTTGTTTGAGAGATCATCTACATTAACATTTATGAACTTATAAGAGCTTTCTCCCTTTTTGGCACCCTTGTTGGAAATTGTAAGATCCTTGTTATAAGAAATCCCGTTTACACCGATAGTGCCATATGGAGCATATGTGTGACGGCTTTTCTTCTGACTTGGTTTGATCCAGATAGTTGTTTCCTGATAAGAAGGATCCAGAAGTTTTGTGAACATGGCAGGAAAATCCTGTGGATGAAGATCATATGAATCAAAATCATCGAAGATCTCATGCTTATATGAAGATGAAGGAAGTCCGAACCACTCGTTGTTCTTGTAAATAGCGCCTGAATAGTCTTTAAGGTAAAGCGCACCCTCCATAGGATGCTCCAATGTAACAGTAAGGTCTGTGACATTCTTGTATCTTACATGGTCATTGGTACCGAGTTTGTGGTTTTCGTACTCAAAATCAAATCCGATGGCACTGCTTAAGTTTGAAAGGCTTTCGGCAAGATTATCAAATGAAAAATCGTTGAGTGCCTCAGTGACCTCACGGCGCTTATTATCAAGCTTTTCACTTCTTTTATAGTGTGTGAGCTTAAGGAAGCAGGAAGAAACACCTGCAACAGCGATAACAGAGGCAACGATGAGCATTCCGCACTTCTCAGTGACCTTGAGCTTCATATGCCGTTTCGGGAAGAACAGGTCGTTCTTTCGGACAAATCCGCTCTGTCCGCCAGAGTATTCACCTACATCGATGGTTGACATGGCAAGCAGAGCCAGCCAGAAGGCGATACAGAGTATTCCCCATAAAACAGGTACTCTGATGCCGTTGTACATTCCGATCTCAAGAACAGGGAATGTAGTCATCAGCGGCAGCACCGGATTGGGACGGCAGATAGTGAAGAAGAATACAACAATAGCCAGCAGCCAGATATAGAAGATGAACAGCGTATTTACCGACGGTATCTCCAGAGCTGATTTAAGACCCTTGTAGTATTCGATCTCAGAGTGATAAGCGTCCTTATATATAATATTGTATATGAATTTGAAGCCAAGAGCTATTTTAGATGCTTTCTTGTATGCGCCGATGACAAACAGAACAACAGAGCCTGCATAGACCCATAGTGCTTTTTTAGAGATCAGAGCAAGTACAAGGTAGAATGTTCCGATAGCAGCTGCTGCAAAGAATATCTTCTTTGGTGAATAGTTGAAACTGAACATTCCAAGAAATGCCATGATCACCGAAACAAAGCCGATAACTGCAATAGCTGCCGAGAAGGGCTTTCGGTAATTGGCGTGTTTTCTTTTAACGGACATAACAATGCTGTCGCTGATGGATATGCCGTTTTTGTTTTGTATGTTCTTTCTTTTCATTATATATCTATATCCTTTATCGAGGCAGAGATCTTGCCTACGGCTACGGGGATAACACTGAGAGACTGGTATCCGGAAAGCTTTTCAGCAAGGCTCTGAGCCGAGTTTACGACAAGAATTGCGTTCTTAAAGTCAGCTTCGATGTTTTCGTCGATATGATCGAGCATTTTATGGCTTGTGGCTGAACTTATCATCGAGAACGAAGCATATGAAAGTGAATTGTTTTCAGAGAAGTAGACCTCCGGGGACTGACAGAAAAGATCATCCCTTAAAGAGGTTATTATCTCGCTTATGAGAACTGTAAGATCTGATGGAGCTGTAATAGTATGCTCCACAAACCTGTTCTGTGACGAATTGAAGAATATCACAGAGTGACCGCGCTCATTCTCCAGCAGGAACTGAGAAAGAGAAATAGCCGTTTCGATAAGGGTATCGAAAACAGGCAGAGTCAGCTCGCTGTCCTCATAGCATTTAAGATCAAGGAAAAGAGAACAGGGGACATCAATTGGAAGGCTGTAGTCCTTGACGATGAAATCGTCCTTCTTTGAGCTGAGCTTCCAGTGGATACGGTTGAGCTTGTCGCCCTGATTGTACTCTCTTAGGTCAAATACCTCCGAGGGATCGTCGCCCGGCTTGTACTCTGAGAAAATATCACTTTCCTCGTTGACGCGGTCGGTATAGTGTACTATACCGCCTATCTCATGACATTCGGGCATTACAGCCACCTCTGTGCAGATATTCTTGGCTGTTTTGAATCTGAAAAGTCTCAGCGGATCATAAATATTCAGGTACGCTGAGCGTATTTTGATTATTCCGCAGAATTTAGAACTCAGTTGAAATGTCACGCGCTGAGAATTTCTTGATTGTATGGGCAGATAGAGATCGAAAGCAGAGACCTGGTCGCTGAACACATTATAATACTCAATGTGAGCTTCTGCTTTTCCGATAGGAAAAATACTTCTGTTTGTTACCACCAGCTGTACAGGGAAGTCCTTGTTTTTTGCGACATTCTTGTCTTTTACGGCAAATTCCACTGTTATGAGCTTCTTGGTGATCAATGTTGTTATAAACATTATAATAGGAAGGGCTGCAATAACGATCAGAAGAATGAGAGCAAAGTCCCACACATAGAGAACGTAGAAGCAGAGACATACTATTATAAGTATAATAAACAGGATCTTTGTCAGGATCATATTTTACCCTTACTTTGCGCTGATCCCGGGAACGGGAACGGTCTTCAGTATCTCGGTAATGATGTCGGAGGCGCTGGTCTCTGAAAGCTTTGCCTTTGAATTGAGCATTATCCTGTGCTCAAAAACATCATTGCAGATGTACGAAATATCTTCCGGGATAACATAATCTCTGCCCATTGCAACTGCAATACCCTTTGAGAGCTGCATAAGAGCCAGTGTACCTCTGGGGCTGACGCCAAGCTTGAGCATAGGATGATTACGCGTAGCAGCCGAAAGCGATACTATGTACTCATAGATCCTGTCATCAACATAAATATTGGAAATATACTCCTGAAGTTCAGTAATAAAAGAACTATCAGCAACAGGATTTACATTATCAAGAGGATTATTGTTTCGCTTTGCTTTCAGGATAGTTACCTCGCCGTCAAAATCGGGGTAACCCATGCTGAGCTTGATCATGAAACGATCCAGCTGGGAATCGGGGAGATTGTGAGTACCTGCGGAACCGATAGGGTTCTGGGTAGCGATAACGGTATAGGGCTCGGGGAGCTTATAGGTATTTCCGTCAACAGTGATACTCTTTTCTTCCATGAGCTCAAGGAGAGCAGACTGAGTTTTGCTTGATGTACGGTTGATCTCGTCAGCAAGGAAGAGATTACAGAAAGCAACACCGGGACGGAACTCAAATTTGCCGTTGCTCTTATTGTATACAGAAAATCCTGTAACGTCAGAGGGGAGTACATCGGGGGTAAACTGCATACGGTTATGCTCCAGTGAAAGCGCCTTTGAAAAGGCAAGCGCAAGGGTCGTTTTACCAACACCGGGAATATCCTCAATGAGGATATGGCCCTTACAAAGCATTGCAAGAAGAGCCTTGATAATGATAGCGTCCTTGCCGATTACAGCTTTTTTGACCTCGGCAATGACAGAATTGATCTGATTTGTATAATACGTCTTGTTCATATTGTTTCTCCTGTAAAATTTGTTTATACCTATTTATTATAACATCAATGCCTTCTTTTTGCAATAGCTATCTGTATATTTTTACAAAACGCCAATGTAATTTTTCAGTTACTTTTTAGGGGATATGTATATGTCGAAAAAAAGGAAAAATGACGTTAAATAGGCGTTTGGATATTTTGGGATTTGCTCTGAATGGGCAGCTTTTGTTACCGTTTTGTAATAAACAGCTGATAAATAAACAGCTTTATTAATTTTGAGTTCATATATAATCCATAAAATAGAAATCTAATATGTGCAGTTTTACTTCGAGGATAGAATTATTGTGGAAAAAAGCAGCCACAAAATGGAAAAAATCCTAAAAGTATTGATATTTCGTAGGATATGTGTTATCATATCATCAGCCCGAAAAAATTTGAATGAAATTAAGTTTTCAGGAAAGGATGAGTTGATGGGTAATCTCAGAGCCGCAGCGTTAGCTTGCGGAGTAGTTGCATCAGTCCTGGGCGGAGGATTCGGAGTTGCATATCTTACATCTTCGACCGTAA
Source organism: Ruminococcus flavefaciens ND2009 (assembly GCF_000621785.1). Classification (GTDB taxonomy): domain Bacteria; phylum Bacillota; class Clostridia; order Oscillospirales; family Ruminococcaceae; genus Ruminococcus; species Ruminococcus flavefaciens_C. Next base: position 407,527 of record NZ_KK211346.1, read on the forward strand.
GTACAGCTGATCTCGTTACTGAGGAAAATACAGACGATCCTGTCGTCGGTAGTTCAAACGCTTCAGCAACTGCAAGTACTTCATTTGCAGTTTCTAACGAGAAAACAACTACATACAACAGAACAACCACCAAGAAATCTTATACAGCCGAAAATACTACGGCTGCAAGCAAATTCTCAATGTACACAGAGGAAGGCACAACTTCCCAGTACAAAACAGAGGCCGCTACAGCAGCTTCACGGATTTCAAGATCGGTGCCAGCACCGGCTCACGCGCCGGCTGCATTAACACAGCCCTCCACACAGGCAGCTACAACAGCAGCAAAGGTTGCTATGATAACAGCTACTGATGTGAAGGTAACAACTACAGCGTATAAGCCTGTAGTAACTACAGCGATAATAACTACCGCTGCAACAACGACCACCACTGTTGCGACAACAACAACGACAGCTGTTACTACTACAGCTGCTCCCGAACCGACCACCACATACGTCGAAGTAACGGAGGAGCCTGAAGTATGGACAGAGGTTGAAGAAGTTTCCGACAGCGGGTCACTTCCGATATCCGATGAGGAGTATATAATACTCTGTAACGCAGTTGCACACGAAGCAGGCTGCAGTTGGATAAGCGAAACTGACAAGGCGTATGTTGTAGAGGTGATCATGAATAGAGTTAATTCACCTAAATTCCCGAATACGATCTATGACGTGCTTACACAGCCCGGTCAGTTCTCGGGATCTTATGGATATGTAAATTTGGGCACATATTCTTCATATGTCACTCAGAGCGTTAAAGATGCAGTAACACTTTACTTTACAGAGCCTGAATCCTTTACTCAGGGTTACCTTGGTTTCTGGGGTGACGGATACTGCAATCACTTCAAATAATAGGAAATAACGGTCGGCGTACTGCCGACTGTTTTTTTATCCTTTAGCCGAAGTAGATAAATGCAAAGATATGTGTTATAATGTTTCTGAGAAGATCAGTTTGTATCGCTGCTCATGCTCACCATATATATAAACGATACAAAAGTCGGAAATGTGACATTTTTTTAAAATAATTTTACGGAGGAATAATATGAAGTTTATATGCTATCCTAAATGTACTACCTGTCAGAAGGCGAGAAAATGGCTTGACGCTAATGGAGTTTCATATGAACTCAGAGACATCAAAGAGGATAATCCTTCATATGAGGAGCTCACGGAGTGGTACAAAATGAGCGGACTTCCGCTTAAAAAGTTCTTCAACACCAGCGGACAGGTTTATAAATCAATGGAGCTCAAGAACAAGCTTCCTGATATGACTGTTGAAGAGCAGTTAAAGCTTCTGGCAACTGATGGTATGCTTGTAAAGCGTCCCATACTTATCAATGGCAGTAAAATTGTGATAGGCTTCAAAGAGAGCGAATATGAGGAAGCTGTCAGATAACTTTCAAACGGACCTTATCGGTCCGTTTTTATGTTAGCCTTGGTTAATTGACACTTGTCAGCATATTTGATATAATAATATCAAGCAAATACGGAGGTGTTTTGATGAAACAATTCAATGTAACAGGCATGAGCTGTGCAGCCTGCAGCGCAAGGGTCGAAAAGGCTGTTTCGTCAGTCAAAGGCGTATCATCATGCTCTGTTAGCCTGCTTACCAATTCCATGGGAGTAGAGGGAACAGCTTCCGACAGTGATATAATAAATGCAGTAAAAAATGCAGGCTACGGCGCCTCCGTCAAAGGTGCAAAAGCTTCGTCATCTGCGGAAGATGAGCTTAAAGATACTGAAACGCCTGCTATGAAAAAGCGGCTTATTTCTTCTCTTGGCTTCCTGCTGCTTCTCATGTATATATCAATGGGGCATATGATGTTCGGTTTCCCGCTTCCGTCATTTATGGAGGGCAACCACGTCATGATGGGACTTGCTCAGATGCTGCTTGCTGCCATTGTCATGGTCATTAATCAGAAGTTCTTCATAAACGGCTTTAAAGGAATTATCCACCGCTCACCCAATATGGATACTCTTGTGGCTCTTGGCTCGGGAGCTTCTTTTGTGTACAGCACTGTTGCACTTTTCGCAATGACTGACGCTCAGCTGAAGGGTAATACTGACGCGGTCATGAACTATATGCACAATTTCTACTTCGAGTCAGCAGCTATGATACTGACGCTCATTACTGTCGGAAAAATGCTGGAAGCCCGCTCCAAGGGCAAGACCACCGACGCACTCAAGGGGCTTATGAAGCTTGCACCCAAGACAGCTGTCCTAATCCGTGAGGGCGAGGAGACTGAGGTGCCTGTTGAACAAGTCAAAAAGGGTGACATTTTCGCGGTTCGTCCCGGAGAGAGTATTCCGGTTGACGGTGTTATCATAGATGGTGAGAGCGCTGTGAACGAGGCTGCACTGACGGGTGAAAGTATTCCTGTAGATAAAGCAGCAGGAGACGGAGTTTCAGCAGCTACAATAAATCAGTCAGGCTACCTGAGTTGTGAGGCAACAAGAGTCGGCGAAGACACTACTCTTTCTCAGATAATAAAAATGGTCAGTGACGCCGCAGCTACAAAGGCTCCTATTGCAAAGATAGCTGATAAGGTATCGGGAGTATTTGTTCCTGTGGTTATCGGAATTGCACTTGTGACGTTTATTGTCTGGCTTCTGGTGGGAAGACCTGTAGGCTATTCTCTTGCAAGAGCAATATCTGTACTTGTAATAAGCTGTCCCTGTGCTCTCGGACTTGCCACTCCCGTTGCTATAATGGTGGGAAGCGGTGTCGGAGCAAAGAACGGACTGCTTTTCAAGACTGCCGTTTCACTTGAGGAGACGGGAAAGGTGCAGATCGTTGCACTGGACAAGACCGGAACCATTACAAGCGGTCAGCCAACTGTCACTGACATTATCACGGCAGAAAACACGACCGAGGTGGAGCTTCTCCGTCTGGCATATTCTCTTGAAAAGAAGAGTGAGCATCCTCTTGCAAAAGCAGTTCTCAAATACGGTGACGAGAATAATATCACCGCAGAAGATGTCAGTGAGTTCAGAGCTGTTGCAGGAAACGGTCTTACCGGTAAGAACGGCGACTGTATCCTCACAGGCGGTAATCTCGGTTTTATAAGTGAACATACCGAAGTTCCGCAGGAGGTCAGAGCTGCTGCCGAGTCTCTTTCAGAGCAGGGAAAGACACCGCTGTTCTTCGCTAAGGACGGAATACTAATGGGCGTCATTGCAGTAGCTGATGTCATAAAGGAGGACAGTCCGCAGGCAGTCAGAGAGCTTCGGAACATGGGTATCCATGTGGTCATGCTTACAGGCGATAACGAGAGGACTGCCAAAGCTATCGGTGAGCAGGCAGGCGTTGATGAGGTCATAGCAGGAGTGCTTCCTGACGGCAAGGAGAGCGTTATCCGCCGTCTGAAAAAGAAGGGCAAGGTAGCTATGGTGGGCGACGGAATAAATGACGCTCCCGCACTTACAGCTGCCGATATGGGCATAGCTATCGGTGCCGGCGCTGATGTAGCCATAGACGCGGCAGATGTAGTGCTCATGAAAAGCCGCCTCAGCGATGTTCCTGCGGCGGTACGTCTCAGCAGGGCAACTCTGAGAAATATCCACCAGAATCTTTTCTGGGCATTCATATACAACATTATAGGCATACCTCTTGCGGCAGGTGTTTACTACAAGCTTTTCGGTTGGCAGATGAACCCCATGTTCGGAGCGGCAGCCATGAGCCTTTCAAGCTTTTTTGTAGTGTCGAATGCTCTAAGGCTGAACTTTTTCAAGGTCCATGACGGCAGCCGTGACAAGAAGCGCAGTAACGTTCTTGCAGAAGTCAGCAGTGATACAAGTGAAGTAACTCTGAAAATAAAGGGTATGATGTGCACCCACTGTGAAGCGAGAGTAAAGAAAGCCCTGGAGGAACTGCCCTTTGTGGACGAGGCGATAACAAGCCATGAGAAGGGAACTGCAAAGCTTACTCTGTCAGGAGCTCTTGATGAAAAAGCAGTAAAAAAAGCGATAACCGATGCAGGATACAAATATCTCGGAACAAAATAAGAGAGAAAGCAGCTGTTATGGCTGCTTTTTTCGGTATATAGGGGATATTTTTTACTGCGGACTTGCAAAATCATTTCTGTTGTGCTATAATAATTAAGTATGCATTAAAACGTGACTGAAAGGCAGTGTATTATGGCTAAGAAACAAGATTACGGCAATGACAGTATCTCAATGCTGAAGGGCGCGGACAGAGTCCGTAAGCGTCCTGCTGTTATATTCGGATCGGACGGTCTGGACGGTTGTGAACATTCGATCTTTGAAGTCATCTCAAACTCAATAGACGAAGCCCGTGAGGGTTACGGTAATAAGATCATCATCACTCATTTCAGGAATAATGAGATAGAAGTAGAAGATTTCGGACGAGGCTGTCCTGTTGACTACAATAACAATGAGAAGCGCTATAACTGGGAGCTGGTCTACTGCGAGCTTTATGCAGGCGGTAAGTATGACACTTCAGCGGAGTCCTATGAGTATTCTCTGGGTCTGAACGGACTCGGTCTGTGCTCAACTCAGTTCTCATCTGAGTTCATGGACGTTGAAGTTATCCGTGACGGCTTCAAGTATGATCTTCACTTTGAAAAGGGAAACAATGTAGGCGGACTGAAAAAGGAGCCCTGCAAGAGAAAGCAGACAGGCACAAAGACCCGCTGGCGTCCCGACCTTGAGGTATTTACCGATATAGATGTTTCTGACGAGTTTTTCTGCGATATACTCAAGCGTCAGGCTATAGTAAACCCCAATATCCTTTTTGTGTTCCGCTCAGAAAACGAAGCAGGCGGTTTCAACGAGCAGGAGTTCTTCTATGAATCGGGAATTACAGAGTACGTTCAGGAGATAGCAGGGGATGGCGCTCTCACTTCCATCCAGCACTGGACAGCCGAAAAGAAGGGCAAGGACCGTGAGGACAAGCCTGAGTACAAGGTAAAGCTTGACGTAGCACTGACCTTCTCAAATAAGGCAAAGCTTACGGAGTATTACCATAACTCCAGCTATCTTGAGCACGGCGGCTCACCTGCCGAGGCAGTAAAGCGAGCATTCCAGTCTCAGATAGACAGCTATATAAAGTCCATTAACGGTTATCAGAAGAACGAGAGCAAGATAACCTACGCCGATGTTGAGGAGTGCCTTATCCTTGTATCCTCGTCATTTTCCACACAGACTTCATACGCCAACCAGACCAAAAAGGCTATCACTAATAAGTTTATCCGTGAAGCGATGACGGAGTTTCTCCGCCACCAGCTGGAGGTATATTTCATAGAAAATCCCGATGAGGCTCAGAAGATAGCCGAGCAGATACTCATAAACAAGCGCAGCCGTGAGAACGCTGAAAAGGTTCGTCTCAACGTCAAGAAGAAGCTGACGGGAACTATCGACCTTGCAAATATGGTCGAGAAGTTCGTTGACTGCCGTACCAAGGACGTTTCACGCCGCGAGATCTATATAGTGGAGGGCGATTCGGCTCTGGGTTCCGTTAAGCTGGCGAGAAATGCGGAGTTTCAGGCTATAATCCCTGTCCGCGGAAAGATACTCAACTGTCTGAAGGCTGAGTACACAAAAATATTCAAGAGCGAGATAATCACAGACCTTATCAAGGTACTTGGCTGCGGTGTGGAAGTTACCACCAAAGCTAACAAGGAGCTTTCAAACTTCGACATTAACAACTTCCGCTGGAGCAAGATTGTCATCTGTACCGATGCGGACGTTGACGGCTTTCAGATAAGAACACTTATCCTGACAATGCTCTACAGACTTACCCCTACTCTTATTGAGCAGGGATATGTATATATCGCCGAATCTCCGTTGTTTGAGATCAATACCAAGGAAAAAACCTATTTTGCCTACACCGAGCAGGAAAAACAGCGTATTCTTGATATGATAGGCGACAAGAAGCATACCATACAGCGCTCGAAAGGTCTCGGTGAAAACGAGCCCGATATGATGAGCCTTACGACTATGAATCCCGACACCCGCCGTCTTATCAAGGTAACTGCCGACGATATTACAGAGTCTGCAGAGGTTTTTGAGATGCTTCTTGGTGATGACCTTCAGGGACGTAAGGATTATATATCCGAATACGGAGCCGACTATCTTGAATTAGCAGATATAAGCTAAGGAGATTTGATATGAAAAGGGTCAAAATGACAAAATGCCGTTTCTGCGGCGGAACTGAGTTCATTACAGGCTATCAGAATTTTTACGGTGCGGTTTACAGCGCAGACAGTATGCTGCGTTCAACTTCACTGTATCATACTATCTGCCGCGACTGCGGAAGCGTTGTAAGGACCTTTGTAAAAGATCCCGAAAAGCTTGTGAAAAAAAGCGAAAGACGTACAGAAGGAGAATCATAAATGCCAAGAAAGAGGGAAACTCCCAAAAAGCAGCCCGTGTTCAAGCACGAGGCTTATATAGAGGGTTCGGGCAGTGTCGTTGATGAAAAGATAACGGACACGCTGAAAAAGAACTATATGCCCTATGCCATGAGCGTTATCATCTCCCGAGCTCTTCCCGAGATAGACGGCTTCAAGCCTTCACACAGAAAGCTTCTTTACATGATGTACAAGAGGGGACTGCTTAATCCCGATAAGGAGCGTTCAAAGTCTGCGAACGTGGTCGGTGAGACCATGAAGCTCAACCCCCATGGCGATCAGGCTATATATGAGACCCTTGTCCGTATGACAAGAGGCAACGAGGCTCTGCTCCATCCGTATATCGACAGCAAGGGAAACTTCGGTAAGCAGTACTCGAGCAAAATGCACTTTGCGGCTCCGCGATATACAGAGGTAAAGCTTGAAAAGATATGCAATGAGCTCTTCCGCGACATTGACAAGGAGACTATAGATTTCGTTCCTAACTATGATAATACCATGCAGGAGCCTACACTTCTGCCTGCAACCTTCCCGACAGTACTTGTAAACTCAAATACGGGAATTGCCGTTTCAATGGCAAGCAATGTGTGCCCCTTCAATCTTGAGGAGGTCTGCGAGACTACCATCGCTCTGATGAAAGATCCCGACCACGATATCCTCAGTACTCTCAAGGGTCCTGATTTTCCCGGCGGCGGACTTATGCTCTACGATGAGGCAGAGCTGAACAAGGTCTACGAGACAGGACGCGGAAGCATAAAGGTGCGCTCAAAGTACAGCTACGACAAGAGCGCGAACTGTATTGAGGTCACCGAGATCCCCTACACTACCACTGTTGAGGCTATCATCGAGAAGATAATCGACCTTGTAAAGCAGGGCAAGATAAGGGAGATCTCCTATATCCGTGATGAGACAGACATCGACGGTCTCAAGATCGCTATCGACCTCAAACGTGGAACAGACCCCGATAAGCTCATGCAGAAGCTCTATCGTCTGACTCCGCTCCAGGACAGCTATCCCTGCAACTTCAATATCCTTATCGCAGGAACTCCCAAGGTAATGGGCGTACGTGAGATACTTACCGAGTGGACTGCATTCCGTGAGGAGTGCATCATGCGAAGGACCTATCATGACCTCCAGAAGAAGAAGGAGAAGCTCCATCTTCTGGAAGCTCTCTCGAAGATACTTCTTGATATTGACAAGGCAATAAAGATAATCCGCGAGACCGAAAACGAAGCTGACGTTGTTCCGAACCTGATGATCGGCTTTGGAATAGACGAGGTACAGGCTGAATATGTGGCAGAGATAAAACTGCGTAATATCAACAAGCAGTACATTCTTCGCCGAGTTGAGGAAGTAGATCAGCTGAAAAAGGACATCGAGGAGATGGAGGAGATACTCCGCGACAAGAAGAAGATAAGAAAGATCATTGTAAATGAGCTCCGCGAAGTCATAAAGAACTATGCAATGCCCAGAAAGACCATGTTCTACTATCAGTCTGATGTTGAGGAAGAGGAGGTAATTGACGATACTCCCGATTATCCCGTACATCTCTTTGTATCAGACAGCGGCTACTTCAAGAAGATTACACCTCAGTCACTGAGAATGAGCGGCGAGCAGAAGCTGAAGGAGGGTGACTTCATCAGCCAGAGCTTTGAAGCAACTAACAAGACCGAGCTTGTTTTCTTCTCAGATCAGGCACAGGCGTACAAGTCAAAGGCAAGCGCTTTTGATGATACAAAAGCAAGCGTTATGGGCGATTATATCCCTGCAAAGCTAAGCTTTGACGAGAACGAGGGACTTAAAACTCTTGTTCCGACTACGGATTACAGCGGATATATCGTATTCTTCTTTGAAAACGGAAAGGCTGCAAAGGTTCCGATGAAGTCATATGAGACCAAGACTAACCGAAAGAAGCTGGCAAATGCTTATTCTGCAAAGTCGCCACTTGTGGCTGCACTTTTTGTTGGTGAGGACGCAGATATTCTCCTCAGGACATCAAGCGGCCATGCCCTTGTATTCAACACAGGCATGATACTGCCAAAGTCCACAAGAGACTCACAGGGCGTTCAGGTCATCAATCTGAGAAAGAAGGCTGTTCTTTCATCTGCTTCCATAATCACAGAGGAGGAGCTTCCCGAGCTGGAGAAGTACAGGGCAAAGAGCGTTCCTGCCGCAGGAAAGCCTGCAAAGGAGCTTGGCGACAGCAATCAGCTCACATTCTGATAAAAAAAGGACTGCTTTACAGCAGTCCTTGATTTTTTATTCCTGAGAGATTATCTCCTTGTAGAATTCGGAAACGTCCTTGCGCTTTTCCTTTGTGAACTGGATAGCGGTTCTGGGGTGCTGGTTGAAAAGACCTGTCAGCAGGTACTGAAGGTCATAGCCCCATACAGCACCTTCTTCGCGGAGCTTATCCATGTGCTTTTCGATAAACTGGAAAACAGGGTACACATTGTACTTGGGATTTTTCAGGAAGCCCAGGAGGAGCTCCATAGCGCAGTTTCCGGCGCCTCTGCCCATTGAGGAGTATGTGGCGTCAAGCCAGTCTACTCCGTCGCCGACAGCCTCGATTGTGTTTGCAAAAGCCAGCTGCTGGTTGTTGTGAGCGTGAATTCCGACCTTCTTGCCGTACTTGGCAGCGACCTCAAGGTAAAGGTCAGCTATCCGAGCGATCTGCTCCGGATAGAGAGAGCCGAAGCTGTCAACGATATAGAAAACATCAACAGGGGACTGTCCGAGAATATCAAGTGCGACCTTCATATCACTTTCCTGAGCGTTTGAAATTGCCATGATATTACAGCTGACTTCGTAGCCCTTTTTCTTTGCGTCCTCGATCATATCCACGGCTGTGGGGATCTGGTGAATATATGTAGCTACACGGATAAGGTCAACAGGACTGTTTTCGCGCTCAACGATGTCCTGCTTGTAGTTGCAGCGTCCTACATCAGCCATGATGGCGATTTTCAGGTCTGTATGGTTTTCGCCCACGATAGAGCGTATATACTCATCATCGCAGAACTTACATGGACCGAAATCCTCTACCTTGAACATTTCCTTGTCAGCTCTGTAGCCAAACTCCATGTAGTCAACGCCTGCCTTGAGGTTAGAGAGATAAAGATCCCTTACAAACTCATCGGTAAATCTGAAATCGTTTACGAGTCCTCCGTCACGCAGAGTTGCGTCAACAACTCTCACATCTGATCTGTAATTCATAAGCTTAGATATCTCTTTCATAAAAATTCCTCTTTCCGTGATACTGTAGCACTTTACGCTGTAACGCTTTACGCTGTAATGCTTTAAAGTCTCAACATATATAGTATAGCACACTTTATCTGCATTGTCAAACATTTTTTTGAATTCTGCGTTTTATATCAAAACACATAAAAAAACAGGGACATTTCAGACAATGTCCCCATTTTTTTATATTATTTACGCATTATTTCTTCTTTAAGCTTTTCCAGACGTTCCTTTATATCGTTTATTCTGTCAAATGAGAGCTTCGGGAAAGCTTTTGAAAGTCGTTTCAGAGTAATATCACGTTCCTCGGAGAGTTTTTTGTACTTAGCAGTTAGTTCTTCAAGCTTTTGTCTGCGCTCTGAATTTTTATTCTCAAGCTCTGTTTTCTTCTCTAAAACATATTCAACTCTGCCGAAAATTCTTTCTCCCGCAGCATCGGAGAGCTTCCGCATATCAGCAGAGATACGCTCTGTGAGTATGAGCTTGTTTCTTATATGGATAATGGCACATACCGTAATGATGGCATCGCTGAGAAAGCCTGTGAGAATTATCGACAGTAGAATAATGCCGAGTGTCTGCGGAAACTTAAATACAAACGCCGTAACGAGAGGGTGTATAAGTCGCACTGTCACAAGGCAGGCAACTCCCCATAGCAGGGAGAATTTAAGGCAGATATAGCCCTTCAGATTAAAACGCTCGTTGGTATAGTCCCACCACTTCTGTCTGAATATTTTTTCAAGGAGAAAGCCTGTGATGAATTCCAGAGTGGTAGTAAGCAGAACAGATCCGAGATACAGGACGATAATATTTTCCTTGATCGGATCAAGGACTCCGCATACGATTATAACTCCGAAGCCGTAGATTGGGCAGTATGGACCGTTGAGAAATCCGCGGTTGATGAATTTTCCATGCTCTACCGCCTGGTACACTACTTCCAGACACCAGCCGAAAAAAGCATATATCACAAAGAAACACGCAGTCTGATAGATTGTGGTCAATGTCTCATTCATAGATCAATAGCCCAGTTCTTCGCCGACGATAATGACCTTTATCCTGCCCTTGTGTCTCTGCTGTGCTGAAATAAGGTAGTTACAACATATTCTGCCGTCTCCGCCGCAGCCGTCGCTTATCTGCCGGTCAGCTTTGGAGAGGGATACACATTCTCCCTTTTCTTTACAATAGGTCTCGCAGTTAAGACGAACACAGTTAGGCGGAGCAGCCTCCCTCTTGACCCTTATCTCAGCCTCATTGAGGTCCCTGACTATTTTATTATAGCCTGCAATTATTATTACGGACTTGGGACCGTAAGCGATGGCAGCGATACGGTTGCTGTTTCCGTCAACATTGTATAGCACACCGTCCTCGGTTATAGCATTTGAGCTTGAGATATAAACGTCAGCTGAAAAGGCTCTTATATAGAGCTCCTGTACCTCCTCAGGAGTCATCTTTGAGCGGTCAAGGTAGGTATAGTCGGGTGAGGATAGAAGCTCGCTGAGTCCGCATTCAGCCATTGTCATTGTACCACCGTTGGTTATAACATCTCCCTTTTTGATGAGTGAGGCAACTATGGGACAGACGTCCTCTTTAGTCTCGGCGTAGTAGAACTCCATATTGTTCTTGCGCAGCTTTTCGCCCACAGCGTTGATTCTTTTTTCGATAATTGCTTTCTTGTTATTGTCCATTGTAAACACTCCTTTAAAAATCAATATGCGGGACATATAGCCCCGCATACTGTCATTATGAACTTAGTCGTTATCAGGTTCAAGAACCGCATAGTTGCCGTCTGCACGCTTATAAACCACGTTTATAAGACCTGTCTCGGCGTTGGTGAACATAAAGAACTCATGATCCAGCATATTCATCTGGAGAATAGCCTCGTCAATATCCATGGGTCTCATCTTGAACTTCTTATGCTTGATTACCTCGTAATCAACTGTATCAGGAACAGGATAAGCGAAAGCCTCCTTGAAGGCGGTATCCTTCAGCTTCTTTTCGACTTTGGTCTTGTTCTTTCTGATCTGTCTGATGATCTTATCGATAGCATCGTCAAGAGCAACATACTTATCCTCAGCTGTACGCTCTGCACGGAAAATAATGCTGTTGTATTTTACAGTAAGCTCAAGAATGATCTGGTTTTTGATCTCGGATATAACGATCTTTGCGTCAGCGTCGTCGCCAAAGAACTTTCCGAGACGTGAATCGATCCTTTTCTCAGCGTATTCAGTAAAGTTAGTCGGGATCTGCATTTTCTTAGCTGTGATGGTAGTTTTCATATTAGTCCTCCTTTAAGCTATGCGAAAAACATAGCATAAGTTTATGGTTATATTATACCATAATATAAGAGTCTTTACAAGATATTTTTGTTAAATTCGTTTAAATGCACAAAGAGAAATCTATTATTTGTTTAATCTGACATCAATTATTGTTTTTTAAATTATCAAGAAGCACCTGTGCAATCTGCTCTGTAGTGAGATAGCCGCTGTCCTTGTGTTCGATAAGAATGCAGAAAGCGATGGGGAAGGAAGGATCGTCCACAAAGCCAACAAGAAGTGAATTTTCATGTGCTCCTTCATCTACCTGAGCGGTACCGCTCTTTACGCCGACGGAGTATCCCGATATCGAATAAGCGTATCTGTCGGCGCCGTTGGTGAGAAGTATCTGCTTAGCCGCGGAAGCGGTGCTTTCGGAGAAAAGCTTGTCGCTGTAGCGTGTTTTGGCTTTGTCCTTTACCTTACCGCTGACATCAGTGACATGATCGATAAAATACGGCATAGTCATTCTGCCTGTCTCATTGGCAATGGCGCTCTGCCACATCATGAGCTGCATGGGACTTACAAGGGTATCGCCCTGACCGATACAGCCCCACTGGGTCTTGAACTGATACTTGTCCTCAAGAGTGGTGGAAGCAGTATCACACTGTATACCGTCGATCTCGTAATACGTAGGTTTATCTCCGTTGAGAACATAGCCCATCTTTTCGTACTGCTTCATAACTCTGTCCAGAGGCATATCGTCATCCTCAATAAGCTGTGCGAAAAAGGGATTACAGCTGTTCTCGAAAGCTTCCTGTATATTCTGGGTACCGTGACCGTAAATGTTGTGACAGTCGATAGTATCGCCGGTATGATTGGTGTATTTGCCTGAGCAGTTATAGCTTTTGGCGTAAAGATTGCTTGTTCCCATTATCTCAAGGGCTGTAACAACTGTTGAGACCTTCTGTGTAGAGCCGGGGACTGTACCTGACAAGGTCTTGGACAGGAGGGTACCGGGTCGGAAATTGCCAATGTCGGCATAGCCCTTGGTAACATCAAGGGAGGGGAGACTTGCACTTACAAGCATCTCACCGGTCTTATAATTATAAGCACAGACGCAGCCGTCCTGATAGCCGAAGGCATTGAATACCGCACGGTTTGAAGCATGGTCGAGAGTCGTATAGATAGCTGCCTTGCCGCCGTTCTGCTTTAGACCGTTTGAGAAATCGTAATTATTGAGCTTTTCGATGTTATTTGCGACAAGAGTATTGTTCATCTGACCCTTGTCATCACCGATGATATTTCCCACATCAAGGAAATAATTATCAGGGTAGGAGCCCTCTCCCGTACCGTCAAAGAGTACATCTCCTTTTCGGTCATAGACAAATCCAAGCTCATGCTTGTCGGAATTCATCATATAGAATGAGGATTCGTGTATCAGCTTGAATACAAGCACAGCCATTCCGAGAACGAAAAGAGATATTACAAGACTTATGAGTCTTTGCGTTCGCTTTATGCTCTTCATTCCTTCCACCTCCATGCAGGCTCGGGATCTTCCTGTTTTTTCTGCTTATGCTCCTTGAATACAGGGGACTGTCCTGCCATGAGCATACCTATCATAATTCCGCTTACAAGCAGTGAGCTTCCGCCTGTAGAGATAAAGGGGATGGTTACACCTGTGAAGGGGATAAGATTACATGAGCCGAAAATATTAAGTGCCATCTGGACAATGAAGGCTGCACATACACAGGCAGACATTGAACCATGGAAGTAAGAGCGTGTAGGATTGATAAGAGGCACAGCAGTGATGATTATAATAACAAGGACCATCATAAGTGCATAGAGAAGTCCCCATTCCTCACTTACTGTCGCAAATACAATATCGTTGTCATATGCGAATACATTGGCGAGGAAGCCCTTTCCCGGACCTACGCCGAACCAGCCTCCGTTTGCAATACCGATAAGTGCCTGTGACTGCTGATAGCCGTCACCTGTTTTATCGCTCCATATATCAACGTGAAGTCTGTGCTGAACGTAATCGGGGGCGTACTTGAGTCCAATGATAAGGAAGACAACAAGTACGGCGATAACTCCGAAAAGCTTTTTCTTGGAGAATTTAGCCTTGGGGTAGCATATCCTGAGGAGGAAGCCCATTGCGTAAATACTGAGGAATGTGGGAAGGCTTCCGTAGTCGTGGGACTTTACCTGTACAAGGCAGATTACAGCCATTATACAGAAAAGAGCGATGTTTTCGTAGACTACATTAAAAATGAGTATCTTGTGCCTTTTCTGCTGGTCTGCAATTGATGTGGCGCAGGCAAGAACAAACAGGGGCTTTATGAACTCAGAAGGCTGCAAAGTGAATGAGCCTATCTCTATCCACATATTCTCCGCACTTGTGAATACAAGGGTTATGAGGACCATAACGCCGATAGCGCCGTATATGTACAGTTTTTTATCCTGAAGTAGCTTGTGGTCCCTGCACAGCATATATCCTGCCTTGCAGGCAGCAAGACAAACGATACAGGTTATGTAGTGCTTAACGTCTAATTTGACATGTCCGAAACAGGACTGGAATATAACGCTCATACCTATTATAAGTATAAGCAGGAAGTCAAGGGCGTATGACATCTGCTTGAATGCGAGTATGACAGCGAAATAGGCGATGTCAAGTATAATGACAGCCGCGCCCAGCACTGCAACATCGCGGACTTCCGTATAATTGCCGTTGAACCAGATGTTGCTGAGCATTGCAAAGTGTGCTATAAGAACGAATATACATGAGAAAACATATGCAACAGGATTAGCGTACACGTGGATCCCTCCTTTTTCTGAAGAGAAGGCGGCGGTTTCCGAGCTTTATCATATCGTTTTCATGTAGCACGGCTTCACGGGTAAGCTCACCGTTTACAAATATGCCTGATTTTGAGCCGATGTCCTTTATTGTCCAGACACCATTCGCAACTGTCAGCATTGCGTGGTATCTTGAAACGGAAAGGTCGGGAAGTCTTATATCTGCCGAAGCGTGTCTGCCGATGAGTACTTCGTCACAGCCAAGCTCATAGGTCTTGTCCTGCTCAGCGAGCTCCATGTCACTTGAGACCTGATGCCAGTTCTTTTTAGTCGATTTCTTCTCACGATAAGCTGTTATGATGAGTACAAGGATACATATATCCAGTGCAGCCGCCGCAACAGCACATAGTATGAGATTAAGAGAATCCAAAATAACACCTCCGTGTAAAAATACTTTTTATATTATAACACAATGGAATAATTATTTCAACAACAAATCATTTGAATTAAAAATCCCGAAGAAAAGCTCTTCGGGATCTTTCGTTATTAGTTGTTTTCGGGAGAAGGCTCTTCGTCAAAGCCGAGACCGCCCACAGGCTCCTCAGGAGCATCATCTGTGAGGACTGATTCACTGATCTCGCCTCTCATAAGCTTTTCAAAATCGTCTCCGTCGATCTTTTCATATTTGAGAAGATACTTTGCAAGGAAGTGCATTTTGTCGGAATTGGCTCTGAGGATCGCTGTACAATCGCTGTAAGCCTTTTCGATGATGGAGCGAACCTCTTCATCGATCTGTGCAGCAACAGCCTCGCTGTAGTTCTTGGTGTGACCGTAGTCTTTTCCAAGGAACACCTCATCATTGTCTGAGCCATAGGTAACAGTACCAAGCTTTGAAGAGAAGCCGTACTTGGTTACCATGTTTCTTGCAGTAGCAGTCGCTCTTTCAATATCGTTTGAAGCACCTGTGCAGATGTCGTCCAGGAAGATCTCCTCGGCGCAGCGTCCGCCAAGCATAGTGATTATACGCTCACGCATCTGATTGCGGGAAACGTGCTGATCGTCTGTATCGGGACGGTAGATGGTAAGACCTGCTGCCATACCTCTCTGGATAATAGTAACCTGATGTACCTTATCCTGAGTAGGAAGATTGTACGAAGCGATAGCATGACCTGCTTCGTGATAAGCAGTTACCTTTCTGTCGTGCTCTGTAACTATCCTTGACTTTTTCTCGGGACCTGCAATGACCTTGAGTGTAGCTTCCTCAATATCAGCCTCTGTGATAGCACGGCGCTCATTTCTTGCTGCAAGGAGAGCAGCTTCGTTGAGCACATTTTCAAGATCCGCACCTGTAAAGCCCTGAGTAGTCCTTGCAATACGCTTAATATCAACATCGGGACCAAGAGGCTTGTTCTTTGCGTGGACTCTGAGTATCTCTTCACGTCCCTTGACATCGGGATATCCAACAACGATCTGTCTGTCAAATCTGCCGGGTCTGAGAAGTGCGGGATCAAGAATATCGCGTCTGTTTGTAGCAGCGATAACGATAACGCTTTCGTTTCCGGTAAAACCGTCCATCTCAACAAGGAGCTGGTTCAGTGTCTGTTCGCGTTCATCATGTCCGCCGCCGAGACCTGCGCCTCTGTGGCGTCCGACAGCATCGATCTCATCGATAAAAATGATAGCGGGAGCGTGCTTCTTAGCCTGCTCAAAGAGGTCTCTTACTCTTGAAGCACCTACACCGACGAACATTTCTACGAAGTCCGAGCCTGAGATAGGGAAGAAGGGACAGCCTGCTTCGCCGGCAACAGCACGGGCAAGAAGGGTCTTACCTGTACCGGGAGGTCCGAGAAGGAGAACGCCCTTGGGCACCTTAGCGCCAAGCTCAGTATATTTCTTGGGGTTCTTGAGATAGTCAACTATCTCGACAAGTTCCTGTTTTTCCTCATCTGCACCTGCAACGTCCTTGAAAGTAGCCTTTCTTGCACTTGCACCGTTTTTAAGGTTAGCCTTTCCGAAGGTGGTGTACTTACCGCCGCCTCCGCTCTGTTTCATCATAAAGTAGAGGATAGCGATTCCAAGGATTATAGTCAGCAGAACAGGGATAAGCGAGTAGAGCCATGTCCTGTCGGTGATCTTGATGTAGTCCTGTACAAGCGGAGCATCAGGATTATCCTCGTTATACTCCTGACGGTAGTTTTCAGTATCCGTAAGGAAGATATTAACGTTGGGGACAGTGTAATGCTTTTCGGTCTCATCGTCCTTGAGTTTGTAGGTCAGCTCTCCTGTGCCAAGATCAAGCTTGTAGTATGAGACCTGTTTGTTGTCGAAATAACTGATGACCGTAGTGTATTCGGTCTTATCTGCATCAGCATTGATCCTTGAACTGATGAAAACGAGACAGAAAACTGCGATAACGATCAACAGCAGGTAGGTAATAATACCCTTGCTTTTCTTTGGTGTCAAATTATCCTCTCCATTCTTTATGATCGTATAAATGAAATTTCAAGAAAACGGGCTGTATTGCTTTCAGGGGCAATTCTATCGGCGATGCCGAGACTTTCAGCCAGGATCGTCCCCTCCTCGTCTTCGATAAAGAGAAGACCGTTCCTTTTTTCAGGCGGGATCTTTTCGTTGATAAGCTTTTTTATCGAGGAAGTGAAGTTCCTGCCTTTAAGTCGTATCCTGTCGCCATACTTTCTGGTACGCACAATAAGCCTTCCTCTTATTTTATCATAATCAAGCAGATAAAATGTGGATTTTTTGTGAACAGCTTCAATTTTCTTCAAATTATCACATTCAAACAGATCGCATCTGACAGTGCAATTGTCACATATAATATTGTCACCGAGCTGAAGAGGCATTTCCACAACTATTTCAGCCTCGTCCGTGATAGTTCCGAGACTTACTGAGCCATTTTCTGCTGTAAGATAAATATTACGCGAAATATTAAGCTTTCCGCCGTTCATGAGAACATTATCGGCATCCTCGAGCCGCTGATGTGAGTAGGGGAGCTTATTCTCAGAGAGAAGCCTTGATATACAGCGTTTTCTAATAACAGGCGGATATTCCGAAAGTCCGTTAAGACTATTTACGTGCCTGCATTTTTTCATTGCAGCGTCTGTATCTGCTTCGATAACAGCATTCTCCTCCCTGACCGTCTCAAGGGTATTTACGGAGGTGGCAACAACGGAGCTGTTTATCTCCTCAAGAAGGGGAATGATCTTATGTCTGATCTTATTCCTCGTATAATCATCTGAGAGATTAGTGCTGTCGGTAACATAGTTTTGCCCCGATACGCTTAGAAATTCTTCGATCTCAGCCCTTGTAACTGTCAGCAGGGGACGGATGATATTCTCACGGGTGCATGGGATACCTGCAAGTCCTTTTATGCCTGTACCGCGAGTGAGATTAAGGATAACAGTCTCCAGATTGTCATTTGCATTGTGAGCAGTGGCAAGCTTTTTGCCCTCTGAGTGCTTTGCAAACTCCTCGTAACGCATTATCCTCGCAGTCTCTTCTGTGGATCTCTGCCATATTTTCGACTGACTGATAACGTCGCAGCGCACTGCTGTAAAGGCTATATCAAGACTTTTGCAGAGCTCACGGCAGAACTCCTCGTCGCCGTCGCTCTCCTTGCCTCTGATACAGTGATTTACATGTAGAGCTTCAACGCTTATACCCAGTTTCTCTCTTAGCTGATACAGTGAAAGCAGCAGGGCAACACTGTCAGCGCCTCCCGAGAGACCGCAGACTACTGTATCGCCGCTGCTGAGCATATTATTTTCAGTTATAAACTTGTAAACCTTAGCTAACATCATTATACATTTTCGGGAGGAGTCTCATAATCAGGATTTGAAAACCTTGTATACTGACCGTCCCATATAAGTTCGACAGTACCCGTTTCACCGTGACGGTTCTTTGCAACGATACATTCGGATATATTCTGTCTCTGGCTTTCCTTATTATAATAAGCCTCTCGATAGAGGAAAAGAACAATATCTGCATCCTGCTCGATAGATCCGGATTCACGCAGGTCCGAGAGCATGGGGCGCTTATCGGTACGGCTCTCAACAGCACGGGAGAGCTGCGAAAGGAGGATGACAGGAACATTAAGCTCCTTAGCCATTACCTTGAGCTGACGTGTGATCTCACTGATAACGGTAACACGGTTATCAGAATGTGATGTGGATTCCATGAGCTGGAGGTAGTCGATGATGACCAGTCCGAGATTTTTTGTACGCCTCAGCTTAGCCTTCATCTGCTGAACGGTCATACTTGCGGTATCGTCGATGTATAGGGGGAGTGAGCTGAGGTAGCCTGCGCTGGTAGCAAGCTTGACCCAGTCATCGCCTGAGATCCTTCCGTTTCTGAGCGTGTTTGACTCGACAAGAGCCTCTGTGGAGAGTATTCTCGTAGCCAGCTGCTCCTTTGACATTTCCAGGTTAAAGGTAACTACTTCCTTTTCAGCGCGTCTTGCTACATTTGTAGCAATATTCATTGCAAAGGAGGTCTTTCCCATACCGGGACGGGCAGCTATGATTATCAGGTCAGACTTGTTAAGACCTGAAGTTATGCTGTCAAGAAGCGTGAAGCCGGTCCTCGCACCAACATACTTGTCCTTGTCGGGACCTGAGATCTTTCCCAGTCTGTCATATGCCTCGGCGATAGCCTCCGAAAGGGGAACAAGTCCGCGTACATCGCGTCCCTGTCTTATATCATATATCTTCTGCTCGGCAGAGTCCAGAAGAAGCTGGGCATTCTGCTCACCTGACTGCACTTCCTCAAGAATAGTTCTTGCGACGTAGCTGAGGCTTCTCAGGAAGTATTTGTCGGCGACGATCTTGCAGTAGCTTTCGATATTTGCGGTAGATGGGAGCATATTGCCAATCTCTGCAAGATAGCGTCTTCCCTCAGCCGCACTTTCAAATATATGCTGCTTTTCTGCTTCATTGAGCACCGTTACAATGTCAACAGGGAGACTCATTGAGTTCATTTGCAGCATGATCGAGAAAAGTGCTTTGTGCTGATCATTGTAGAAATACTCCGGCTTTATGAGCTCAAGGACGTCAGAGAGCACTGATGGATCAGAAATAATAGCTCCTAAAACGGACTGCTCCGCCTCGATACTGTGGGGCAGTTCGCGGGCGGAGAGCAGGATTTCATTTTCGTCCATATTATTCACCGATCAGCCTTCTGTAACTTCCACATCAACTGTCTCGGAGATACCGTTATACAGCTTTACTGTGGCAGTATAGGAGCCGAAGTTCTTGATGTCTGTGCTGAGAGTGATCTTCTTCTTGTCAACGGTCACGCCGACCTGTTCTGCAAGAGACTCTGCAACGTTGGCGCCGGTAACTGAACCGAAAAGCTTGCCGTTGGAGCCTGCCTTTGCTTTGATGTTTATCTTTTTGCCCTTGAGCTTGGCAGCTGCGTCCTTTGCATTCTGAATATCAACGTCGATCTTGTGCTGAGCGGAAGCCTGAGCGCCCTCCAGCTTGTTCATATTCTCGGGAGTTGCCTCAACAGCAAGACCCTTGGGGAGGAGCATATTGCGTGCATATCCGTCTGCAACGTTCTTTAATTCGCCCTTGTTACCTGAGCCTTTTACGTCCTTTAAGAAAATAACCTTCATATTTATACCGACCTTTCTTTAATAATTATTCCGAAGTATTCCTGCGGCAGTCATCTATTGCGTAGATAAGTGCTTTTACAGCTTCCTCGACAGAGGCGCCTTCAAGCTGAGTTGCTGCCATAGTCTGGTGACCTCCGCCGCCCAGCTGTTCCATAATGACCTGAACATTTAGTGCGCCGAGAGATCTTGCTGATATATTTACTGTGCTTCCTGTCTTGTATATGACAAATGAAGCGTCAACGTCTGTTATGCCGAGGAGCTCGTCGGCAGCCTGAGGTGCTACGAGCCTTATGTCATCTGATTTGAAATCAGCAGCTGCGATAGCGCAGTTGTTATGTATCTTTGCAGAAGCGACTATCTGGGTCTTTCTTCTGTAAGAGTCGATGGAATTTGAGAAAAGGAGCTTTACAGCAACCGTATCTGCGCCCATTTTCTTCAGGTATGCAGCAGCTTCAAAGGTCCTTACGCCTGTTCTCATGACGAAATTCTTTGTGTCAAGCATAATACCCGCAAGCAGCGCGTCGGCGTGACAGCTTGCGAGCTTTTCGTCGGAGCCGTAATTAAAATACTGTATTATCTCTGTTACCATTTCCGAAGCTGACGAAGCGTAGGGCTCATGGTGGAAGATAACGGCGTCGTCGATGAAGTTTACTGTCTTCCTGTGGTGGTCGATGACTACAACAGATTTCGCCTTTTCGTAGAGATCGCGGCTTTCCACATAGTCCTTATTATGGGTATCAACTATAATGAGCATATCATGGGGACCTATCATCTCCTCAGCTTCAGCGGGGGTGATAAAGAGTCCGCAGTTTGTTTCCTCGTCAACAATATCAATAAGGTTATTTGCGAGGTTTTTTGAGCGGTCGACGGCGATATATGCTTGTTTGCCCAGTATCTTCAGTGCTCCTGCCATACCGCAGGATGCTCCTACAGAGTCCAGGTCACCGAAGCGGTGCCCCATGAGGAATACTCTCTCCGAGCTCATAATAAGATCCTGCATAGCATTTGCGATAATTCTGGTCTTTGATCTTGAACGCTTCTCAACGCCCTTGGAAACGCCGCCGAAGAAACGATAGCCGTTATCTGTCTTGATAACAGCCTGATCGCCGCCTCGTCCAAGAGCCATATCAAGGCACTGTCTTGCGATGCTCTCGCTTTCGGAAAGGGAGGAAGCTCCCTGACCGACACCGATAGAGAATGTGAGAGGGTATTTTCCTGCGATCTTGATGTTCCTTGCTGCGTCGAGTATCTTGAACTTATCGTCGATTATACCATTGAGATGACGGTTTTCGATGATTGCGAAGAATGTATTTGAGGAGGTCTTCTTTATGAAGCCGTTGGTCTTGCTCATGAAGTTTTCGATGAGCTTTTCGGTCTCAACAGATGTCTGAGCTTTTTCGCTCTCCTTTGCATTCTGCATAATGTCGTCATAGTTGTCGATAGTTATAACGACAACATTAGGGTGAGACTCGTCCATGGTCTTCTTCATTGCGAAGTAATTGGTTTCATCATGAAAATAAAGGACCAGGAAGGACATATCGTTCTTGTCGAATTTTTCGGCAGTTACATCATATATACTGCCGTTGATGGGACAGATAGCCTTTCCGTTGGATATGAGCGAATCAATATCCATCTTCACGAAGCCTTCAAAATCATGTCCGTAAACGTCCTGACCCAGACCTATCTTTTCCGCAAAGATCTGGTTATACCAGACGAACTGCCTGTGATCGTCGATAACAGCCACAGGTGCTGGGAGGAAATTCATGAATTCAGCAGCAGAGCTTTCAAGATGCTTGTTCATTTTTGAGATATGCCGCATTGAATTCCTTGAATAGATGATAGTATAGATAATGCAGATAAAAATGATAACGGCAGATGCCAGAAACAGCCAGTCTGCTGTACGGTCGGTTTTACCGATCAGCAGATAAGTGGTGATCATTGTACCGAGCGCAAGCAGGTGCAGGATCATCAGAACTGCCGGAAATTTCTTTTTCACCTTTAAGCTCCTTTCGGAAAGATCATGTCTCCATAATTATAGGAAGTATCATAGGACTGCGCTTTGTTTTCTGGTAGATGTAATCAGAGAGTGCGTCACGGAGCTTGCCCTTGAGAGAATTCCACTCCCTGAGCTCGCTTGCAGAGCAGTTTGCAAGAGTATCCGAAAGGAGACTGCGAGCCTCTACCATAAGTTCTTCCGATTCGCGTACATAAACAAAGCCTCTTGATATTATATCAGGACCTGCAACTATCTCATTGGTGCTCTTTTCGATGCCGATAACTATGATGATAAGTCCGTCCTGAGCCAGATGCTTTCTGTCCCTGAGGACGATGGAGCCAACGTCGCCTACGCCGAGACCGTCAACGAGGACACGTCCTGCGGGAACCTGTGAAACGATCTTCATAGTATTTCCGTCAGTCTCAATAACGTTGCCTATTTCAGCAATAATGACATTTTCTCTGGGCATACCCATCTGAAGTGCCAGATCGGCGTGCTTTTTAAGATGCTTGTACTCACCATGAACAGGAATGAAGAACTTGGGCTTGGTAAGTGACTGCATGAGCTTGAGCTCCTCCTGGCAGGCGTGTCCCGAAACGTGTACCTCGTACATAGCTTCATAAACCACCTCTGCGCCCGATTTCATGAGCTCGTTGACAACTCTTGTAACGAATTTCTCATTGCCGGGGATAGGAGTTGCTGAAATAATGATGAAATCCATAGGAGTGATATTGACCTTTTTGTGGTCATTCATAGCCATTCTGGTAAGAGCGGACATAGGCTCGCCCTGACTTCCTGTGGTTATGAGAACTATCCTTTCGCTTTCATAGCGGTTCATCATTTCAATATCTATGATAATACCGTCGGGGACATCAAGGTATCCCAGCTCAATAGCGGTATTGATAACATTGATCATGCTCCTTCCGAATACAGCTACCTTTCGTCCGTATCTTACGGCGCAGTTGATGATCTGTTGTACACGGTGGATATTAGAGGAGAAGGTAGCGATGATAATACGCTTGCCTTCACCCTTCTGGAACAGCTTATCGAAAGATTCACCGACTGTTCTCTCCGAGTGGGTATATCCGGGACGCTCGGCGTTGGTGGAGTCAGCCATAAGAGCAAGAACACCTCGGCTTCCAAGCTCGCCGAAGCGGGCAAGGTCGATGATCTTTCCGTCGATGGGAGAATAGTCCACCTTGAAGTCGCCTGTGTGGACGATAACGCCTGCGGGAGTGTGTATAGCCATACCAACAGAATCGGGGATAGAGTGGTTGACCTTGATGAATTCAACAGCCATACAGCCCATTTTTACAGTCTTTTTAGGTTCAACCACATTGAGGTTGACCTTGCCGTAAAGTCCCTGCTCCTTGAGTTTGCCCTCAATAAGACCGATAGTGAGCCTTGTTGCGTAAACAGGAACATTGATCTTCTTGAGAAGATAAGCAAGACCGCCGATGTGATCCTCGTGACCGTGGGTGATGACGATACCTCTTATCTTATCCTGATTGCGCTCAACATAGGTGAAATCAGGGATAACAATGTCAACGCCGGGCATATCCGCATCGGGGAAGGCAAGTCCGCAGTCGAGAATGAACATATCGTTTGAGCACTCGAATACAGTCATGTTCTTGCCGATCTCGTTGAGACCGCCCAGTGGGATTATCCTTACAGGAGTCTTCTTGACTTCCTTGGGCTGTCTTGTACGCGACCTGGGCTTGGCAGAAGCAGTCTTTTCGGATTTTGCAGCAGTTTCCTTCACTGCTTTTTCCTTAACCGGCTTTTCCTTTAAGTTTTTTTCCTTTGGAGCAGCAGTTCTCTTTCTGTAAGTTCTTTTAGGAGCCTCAGTGCTATTCTTTCTGGGCATGGTATTTTTCTCTTTTTCGTTCACTATATGACCTCACTTTCAAAAATCGCAAGACCTCTGCATGAACGGCGCAGAAGTCTGAAAAAGGTATGTAAAAGGTCCCGGAATGTAAGATCAGATCGATCTTTACTTTCAAAAGGCGATAAAAAGACTGACCACACAGAAAACAGGGAACGTACAAGCTCTTTTTTGAGCAAAACCTGTATGGAACATATGTGATCCTGAAAATATATTTTTCCGAAAACCCGATGAACCGCCTATCGCCCAGCGGTCCTATATCTTAATGACGATCTTTCTCGTCATAAAAGCCGTAATAATTTTATATAAAAATACTCATTGTTAATTGCCGTCAGAGCATAATTATTCACACTATAATTATACAAAAACAGGAGCTTAATGTCAATAGCAAAAGTGGATGAAATAAACATTTGGCATTATCAATAAATTTTTATCATTGTTTTAAATAATTGTGGTGCGGGAGATTTTCTGCTATATGTGTTATTGACTAATAACGGGACTTTATTCATTTTTTACCTTCTTTGCAAGAAACAGCAGTCCGATAACGTTAGGAATCATCATCAGTCCGTTGAATATATCGGAGATAGTCCAGAGAAGTTCCGACTTAAAAATAGCTCCCGATGCTGCTGTTAAGGCAAATATAAACGAAAATCCTTTGCATTTTCCATTTTTGAAGATATAAAGGAAAGCAGTTTCGCCGCAGTAATACCAGCCAATCACTGTGCAGAAAGCGAATACAGTCATGACAGCAGCGAGTATAGGTTCGGTATTTTTGCCTGTAATTGACGAAAAAGCCTGCGTAATATCGTTTTCTGCACCGCTGCACAGAAGTGTAAGTGCTGTAAGTGTACAGCAGAGCATGGTATCCGTGAAGACCTCCAGCATACTGCACATTCCCTGATTTTTGGCGGATCGGCTGGTTTCAGATGAACTGTGAAGGAGTGGGGAACTCCCGAGACCTGCTTCATTGGAGAAGACACCGCGCCTTACGCCGGCAGAAACAGCAGCAGACATGGTGTATCCTACTGTTCCTC
This sequence comes from Ruminococcus flavefaciens ND2009, assembly GCF_000621785.1. Taxonomy (GTDB): domain Bacteria; phylum Bacillota; class Clostridia; order Oscillospirales; family Ruminococcaceae; genus Ruminococcus; species Ruminococcus flavefaciens_C. Next base: position 432,759 of record NZ_KK211346.1, read on the forward strand.
CGACTGTCTGTTTAAAGCCAAAAGCCCCGCCGATGATCTCTGCAAAGGCTTCGGGAAGCCTTTCGGCATTCATAGCTATCACTGCAACACATATGACCGCATAGACTAATGAAACGGCAGGAAGAAGCAGCTGAGCGGCATTCCCTATCCTGGAAGCTCCTCCTCTGACGGTAATAATAACCACAATAAAAATAATAAATCCCAGAACAACGGGAGATATATCTGTACATTTTCTGATACAGCCGCTCATGCTGCTTATCTGTACCATGCCTCCCATACCAAATGACGTCAGAATGCAGCAAACAGAAAAAATGACGGCAAGCAGCCTGCTTCCGAGCCCTTTTCTGAGGTACGCCATGGGACCATGGATTTTATTATCGCTGTATATTGCAGATAGATAGTTCTCCGCATAGACTGTAGCCATTCCCAGGAATGCTGATACCCACATCCAGAATACCGCGCCTGCTCCGCCGATCGCAAGGGCAGATGCTACACCTGTGATATTGCCAGTGCCCATTGCAGCTCCAAGCGCCATACAGGAGGTCTTCAGCTGTGAACGGACTTCTTTTCCGCTTCTGATCTTATCCAATATGTACGGGAACATTCCCAATTGTATAAACCGAAGCTTTACCGTAAAAATTATCCCTGTCAGAATAAGCAGGCATACAGTGGGAGCTCCCCATACCACAGCGTTTATTCTTTCCGCCATATTCGCACTCTTTCCGCGATTTTATCGCAATAAAGTTTACAATTTGTTTTAAAATTATGTTTTACATTAAATAGTATTTGTGTTATAATAAAAATATACTGCGAAAGGGGGCGGAAAATGAAACAATTCTATCCTGACAGGCATTGTCTTACAACTATGAGACTTTTGATAACTGCGGCAGTGGTCATTATTCTGTTTGCCATCAGATACTTCATACCTGTAGATAAGATAGTTATGCTCAGTATCATCGTAATTATTGCTATTGCCTGCTTTGAGATGTTCGTACATCTTCCTATGTTTTTCAATTCCATCAGCTATTCCGCCACCAGTACAGAAGTTACCAAGAGCAGCGGCGTTTTTATAAAAGTACACCAGTCGGTGCGCTATTCCTCAATTCAGTATACGACAGTTATAAGCAGCCCTTTTTCCCAATATACAGGCTTTAACTTTATAATATTCTTTGTTTACGGCGGACAGCTGAGGCTGCTTTTCCTTAAACAGGCAGATGCACAGGAGATAATCAGGCTTTCGGGAAGCGTCAGCGTAAAGGGGGATAAGTATGTGCCGTGAACATCCTCTGAAGATACTCAAATATTCGGTAAAGAATATCTGGCTCCTGATCTTTCCTCTGCTGAGAGGCATATACACCTATCACTTTGACAAGAACTGGTTCTACAGTTGGGTGCAGGGTGCGTGGTTCGATATTGCAGTACTGGGCGTCATTATTATTTTCGGTTTTACACGATGGGCTTTCTCAAGGATCGACTTTACAGCGGACGAGCTGGTACATCGCGACGGCGTTTTTGTGAGAGTCAATACCTATATCCCTTTCAGAAACATAAGCTCCGTTACGGTTGAGAGACCTATATATATGGCTCCATTCGGTGCCATGAGGTTCAGATGTGACACAAGAGCGGGCATTTTCAAGACTGTGGATCTTAAGCTGCTTGTGAGCAACAGGACCCGCAGAAAAATTATGGAGCATATGCTCGATGTGGACGAAAAAAAGAAGATAGAGGGCATACCACAGCCCACTGCGCTTTCAATACTGCTGTTTTCTGTGTTTTTTTCAAGTGGATTTTCGGGGACTGTCTATCTTGCCACATTCTTCTTCAAGGGAGGAGACATCGCCTACAACATCATAAGCCGTTCATTGAACATAATCACTCTTGAAACAGCTAAGATAACGGAAAAGCTGGTACTAAAAATACCGACAGCTGCTATTTTCATAGGCGTATTCTTTATTGCGTCCTGGTTCCTTTCATTTCTTGTCAACCTGTTCAGATATGGAAAATTCAATATTGAGTGCGATAAGAACTGTATGAAGGTTGGCTACGGTATAATCGACCGCAAGGAATACAGGATAAAAAATTCTCATATAAATTATACTGACCTGCGTCAGAACCTTATAATGAAGCTTTTTGGAGCAGTTGCGGTCAACATAAGCTGTGCAGGCTATGGATCGTCAAAAAACAGACTTCCTGTACTGCTTCCTGTCAAGCACGAAAAGAGTCTGGGCAAGAATTTGCAGGTCATAGGCATATACAGCGGCATTGATAACGACTACAGTGCTCAGCCTGCGGGTATCGGCTCTTATCTGCTTATACCCCTGCTTATTGCAGCGCTGATAATCCCGTCCCACGACTGGATCGCGAGGCTGTTCCCGCGCTTTGCAGAGCTTTCCTTCTTCGTTGCTGTCATGCTGGAGATACCTGCGGTGTGGTTCATAATTGTAAAATTTGTGGCGCTGCTCACCAGCGGCGTTGCACTTTATGATGATAAGATAATGATACGCTGCTCCGCCTGGACAAGATTTCACACAGTAGTCTCTGAGAAAAACAAGATAGTAAAAATGGAGCTTGAACAGAATCTGCTTCAGGCTCTCAGCGGACGATGTGCCATGAGCATATGGTTTGAGGGAGAGGAGCACAGACGCTTTAAGATAAAGGCGATGAAGGCTTCGGAGGTTCGTAAGATAGCAGGTAAACTTGGCTATCAGCTGGCAGAAAAGGTCAGAACTTGACTTTTTTTGAGAAAAATGGTATTATATTCAGGTGAGCAGACTATGCGGTAGCGGAAACGATATAGTTTACGAGGAAAGTCCGGGCATCACAGAGCGGGGTAGCTGCTAACGGCAGCCGAGGGCGACCTTAGGGCAAGTGCAACAGAGATATACTGCCGTCTTTATGGCGGTGATGGTGGAAAGGCGAGGTAAGAGCTCACCAGAGCGCTGGAGACAGCGCTGCTATGTAAACCCTATCCGATGCAACGTCTATTGGTGCCTGTTATCTTAACGTCGGCTCGGCGGATAACAGGTAATGACGGCTTCAGCTTGCCGGCGACGGTAAGCGTAGATAAATTACCGCACACGACAGAACCCGGCTTATCGGTCTGGTCATAAAAAAAAGAGAGCTTATGCTCTCTTTTTTTGTTTATATATCAGTCCCTCCACATTTTTCTGTAGGAGAAGCAGGTAAGGTTCTCGGTCTTTTTGAACTGCCTTGCGAAATAGCTTTGATCGTTGAAGCCGCAGAGGTGCGATATTTCCTCAACGGATTTATCCGAGAAACGCAGCAGCTTCTTACCGTAGTTGATACGGGCGGTGATTATATGCTGGAATATGGTCTTTCCGTATATTCTCTTGTACTCACGGGTGAGATAATACTTGCTTATGTAGAACTCGGATGACAGCTTTTCAAGAGACAGATCCTCGTTGAAATGGTCATCTATATAGTTGTGTACAGCCGCCAGCTTCTGCTTTAATGCTGAGTCATACTGCTGAGCTGTATTGTTGACCGTAAGGGAAAGGGTCAGCAGATCTACTATCAGCTTTGAGGTGGTTATCTCAGCATCGGGCAGTTTCTTATCATTTATATCGATTATATCAGTAATGGCTGATACGACTTTATCGAAAAACGGAGGTCTGAAAACATTCTTGGACTGAGAGATGAAGTAGTCGTAGTACTGCTGAGAGGTGCTTCCGTTGAAGTGTACCCACATAAGCTCCCAGGGGTCGTTGGCAGAGCTTTTGTAGAAGTGGGATATACGGCAGTCAAGGAAGAAGCAGTCTCCCTTGCCGAGGGGATATGTCTCGTTGCCGATAGTAACTTCGCCTCTGCCGCTGATAACGGCGGCGATGAGGAAGGAATCAAGATTATGTCTCTGTGTAGCAGCGGCGTCTTCAGTCTTCAGACAGCCTGTTTCCTGAATATAGAAAAAAGTATTTTTGGCAGCAGGGCTGGGCGTGCAGATAAGACGCTTTGACAGCTTGTTCCTGAAGCCGTTGGATCCGTGTATTTCCATAATAAACTCCTTATTGGCAGAGCATATGAAGGGGAGGGGCTCTGCGGCAATACTCAAGTATACCTTTTCAGATGATCTTTATAAAAAGCAGTATCAGCGAAGCAGCTGACGCGGAAATAATGAGTATTTTTCCGGCGCCCAGTTTCCTTGACCTTTTCTTGTTATATGGGGCTATCCTGCTGTAAAGTCTTTCTGCCTCGTCATGCGGGATCATATCGGGAATGATACTGACATTGGGTCTCAGATAGAATACTGCACGTTCAAAATATAAACTGTCAGGATCGTTGATCTCGACTATTCTTTTATTGACACCTTTAAGCATAATACCTCCGCAATAGTTATTTGCAGTAAGTATTGGCACTTTGAGGGCACTTATTCAGACTGAGAGTCAAGATTTCTTATGTAGTGGAAGAGATACTGCTGGGCGATACCGCCTTTTTCAGCTGCAAATGCAGGAAATCCGTCGGGATAATATTCTGCAAGAACTCTTTTTATCCATACATCCTTCGGAAATGCCTCTGTACGGTACATACCAAATAAAAGCACACACTCGGCTACCTTAGGTCCTACTCCTTTTATCTTCATAAGAGCTGAGCGGGCTTCATCAATTGGCATTGCAGCTATTTCACTGAGTTTTGATTCTCCGCTGTAGACTTTAGCCGCAGCGTCGGCAATATACTTTGCTCGGAAGCCGCTTCTGAGGTATGTAAGAGATTCCTCGGTCTCCTGAGAAAGCTTATCAACGTCAGGGAATTTACCGTGATAATGTTCGCAGAGCCTGTCGATTATGCCTTTAATACGGGGAATGTTATTATTCTGGGAAATAATGAAGGAAATAAGGCACTCCCAGCTGTCTTGACGGAGCAGGCGTATGCCGCCCGCAAAGCTTACAGCCTTTGCAAGAGTCGCGTCCTCGGAAAAGCAGCGTTTCAGCTCGGAGTAGTCGGTCTCAAAGTCAAAATAGTTTATCCATTTGGAAATAAAGTCATTTTCGTCGGTGTCATGGAATATAAAGCTTCCCTTGTCGGTCTGGGATACTTTGAGCTTGTCATTCAGGAATGCTCCTTCGTATGTTGAGATATAGTCCGAGGGGATCTTCTTCCAGCGGAATGCCTGTCCGCAGTCGAGGGTCTCATCAAGATCCAGGTCGGGTTCAAAAACTATAATATCATTTCCCTGAACACGATAATCCATATTTTTACTCCTTTTCTGAAAATATTTGATCTGAATGAGGGTTTGCACTTGATTTTTCTATTAAATTATACTAAAATATAATAGTAAATACAAGAGCAAGGAATGATTTTTTTGAAAAAATTCATATCTTTTACAATGGCGGTGCTGGCATTGGGACTGTTTTTGTGCGGTTGTGCCTCAAAAAGCAGTAATGACAGCAATAGTAATACCGAGGCAACAAGTCAGCCCTTCACCGAAAGGGAGGTCGAAACTGCTGAAGGAACATTCATATTTGACAACGCTGGATTGCTCAGTGCAGATGACATAAAAGTCTGCAACGACTACGCGGGCTGGCTGTACTCTCAGAAGCTTATTAATGCCGCTGTAGTTACAACAAACGATCTTGGCGGAAAGTCTCCGTCCGACTATGCTCTGGAGCAGTACAACAAGCTGTATGAGGGTAAGGGCAGCGGTCTGCTTGTGCTTATAAACAATGATACCAATGAGGATTGTATCTGGAGAACCGGCTCTTGTCTTTCAGATATAAGCCAGACCTCCGAGGATAATGCTGTATACTGGGCTACAAAAGAGATAGTCGGCGGCAGCTACAGGCGCGGGATACTTCGGCTTCTCCAGCTCGGTGAGCTCTGCACCGATCATATCGTTGACAACACCCAGCTTTTCAGCTATGACGTCATGACTTCACTGGAAAAAGCGCTTGCTTCATGTAAGTATGATGTTACTCTGCTTGCATCAAGGAACGGTTCATCAACTTCAAACGAAGACGTTCTTAAAAGCTATTACAAGCGTAAATATAAGAGCGGAGAAGGCATTATGCTGATGGCGGACACAAATACCAAGACTATGATCGCTTATTCAGACGAAAAGCTCCCTGTTAAGCTCAATCAGGCATTGATAGAAGCAAATAAGCTGACTGCTAAGGATGACTACTTCGGCGCTGTCAACAAGATAATCGATGCACTTGACGGAAAAACAGCTTCTGTGGACAAGACGGAATAAAAAGATTCAAGGAGTTGATAATTATGCCGCCTATAGGTGGACCAAGAGGAATGGGCTACCTCACGGAAGAAGAAAAAAAGAACCGACCGAAGGTAACAAAGGAGCTTCTTAAAAGGATCTTCTCATATCTCAAGCCCTACTGGAAGCAGATGCTGGTTGTGCTCATAGCAATAATCATTTCATCAACGCTAAACCTTCTGCCCTCGGTACTGACTGGTAAGATAATCGACGAGGGACTTATCGGACGAAGTCTTAAAAAGCTGATAATCTTTATCGTGCTCTCCCTTTGTGTGACTCTGGGTGCAAATCTCATCGGAGTTCTTGAGAGCTACATGAACACCTGGATCGCTCAGCATATCACCTATGATATGCGCAATAAGATGTATGCTCATCTCCAGAAGATGTCCCAGAGGTTCTTTACCTCCAATAATCAGGGAGACATCATAACGAGAATGACCAGCGATATTTCCGGCGTCCAGCAGATAATCACCAACACTCTTACAAGTATACTGTCGAACTCCATCACCCTTATCGTTGCGATGATAGTCATGTTCAGGCAGAACTGGATACTTGCTATAGTGGGCATACTTGTAGTGCCGCTTTTTGCGATACCAACAAGAAGCGCAGGTAAGACCCGATGGTCTATTACAAAGGAGTCCCAGGCTTGCAGCGATGAGATAAATGGTATCCTCAACGAGACCATGTCCGTCAGCGGACAGCTTCTCGTGAAGCTCTTCGGCATGGAGCAGACTGAATACGAAAAATACGAAAAAGTCAATCATAAGATGATAAAGCTGAATATCCGCGAGGGTATGGCAGGACGCTGGTTCAGAGTTGCGCTTACAACCTTTTCCAGCATCGGACCTATGCTCATTTACCTTGCAGGCGGTATACTCATGATGAGGTTCGATTCAAGCCTTACTGTCGGTGACATCACTGTTCTTGTTGCGCTTCTCGGTAAAATGTATGGTCCCGTGAACCAGCTTCTCAATATTCAGGTCGACTGGATACGCTCAATGGCTATGTTTACAAGAATATTCGAGTATTTTGATATGCCTGTCGAGATAGAGAATGCTCCCGATGCTATAACTCCGGACAAAGCTCCCGAGGGAGAGGTGGAGTTCAGAAATGTGGGTTTCTACTATGACAAGGAAAGACAGATACTTGAGGACATAAACTTCAGACTGGACAGCGGCAAATGTATCGCTGTTGTCGGTCCTTCAGGCTCGGGAAAGAGTACACTCGTAAACCTTATCCCCAGACTTTACGATGTCACAGCAGGTACCGTTCTTTTTGATGGTACGGACGTTAGAAAGCTTGACCTTGCGTATCTTAGAAAGCATATCGGTATTGTCAGCCAGGAGACCTACCTGTTTAACGGTACTATCCGCGAAAATCTTCTCTATGCAAAGCCCGACGCCACGGAGCAGGAGCTTATAGAAGCCTGCAAACAGGCTAATATCTATGAATTTATCGAAAAGCAGGAGACAGGTCTTGACACTGTAGTGGGCAACAGGGGTCTGAAGCTCTCAGGCGGCGAAAAGCAGAGAATATCTATTGCGAGAGTTCTGCTAAAGGATCCTGCCCTCATGATATTTGACGAGGCAACATCTGCTCTTGATTCTATCTCCGAGCAGAAGATACAGGACGCCATCGAGCCTCTTATCTCCTCACGAACAAGTATACTTATCGCTCACCGTTTATCGACTATACTTGCGGCGGACGAAATACTCGTTATCAAGGACGGCGTTATCTCGGAGAGAGGTACTCACAGCGAGCTTGTAAATAAGGGCGGTGTCTATTCCGAACTATACAGGACTCAGTTCAGCAAGGCGGAAAGCGGTACAGACCGATTTGAATACACAGAAGGCGAGGACTAAACAGAAATCTCCCGTCGGACAGAAAGGAAGGATATACACATGGATGAAAAGGAATTCTACATGGAGGCATTTGACAACCTGCCTGCACTTACAGACAACAATGAATCGGTAAAGGAGACCTTCTCTCACGTTTTTTATGATTTTTTGCAGTTGTCTCATCTGTATGACTCGGCTATAGAAGTCGTAAAGACTTACCTCAATATACTGGACAACGAGTTCAGCGTAAAATTCCAGCGTAATCCAATACATAATATTGAGAGCAGACTCAAATCTCCGCAGTCTATCATAGGAAAGCTCCAGAAAAAGGGACTTCCGCTGTCAACAGATGCTGCAAGAAAGAATTTACTTGATCTTGCCGGAATACGCGTTACCTGCTATTACATAAGCGACATCTACGCTCTTGTGGATATGCTCGGCAGACGTGATGATTTCACTGTCATCAAGCGAAAGGATTATATAAAAAAACCCAAGCCCAGCGGCTACAGAAGCTATCATATGATACTGAATGTGCCTGTGTATCTCTCGACACACAAGGAGTATGCCCCGGTTGAGATACAGATAAGGACAATTGCTATGGACTTCTGGGCAAGTCTTGAACATCAGCTCAAGTATAAGACCTCTGCGGAACTTACTCCGGATATATCCGAGGAACTGAAACAATGCGCAGAGCGTATAGCTGAGACAGATATTCAGATGCAGCGCATTTATATGCAGATAAATGATATGGAATGAACAAAAGCTCACCTGCGGGTGAGCTTTTTCGTCAAAATATGCCTTTAAGCCTATGGTTTTACAAAAAAATACCCGTTCACAGATATGCTCCTCGGTGATATAATTGACTTACAGAATAAATATCACAGAACAGAAAGGAGCACAAAATGTTCGGGATCGTTAAAAAAGTCAAACATGAGGTAGTGGACAGAACGCTGTATATGGAGATATTCGGCGATAATAAGGTGGCGTATCGTGTACTCAGCGGGAGAATGTCGCTTTTCGGTGACGAGGTCATTACATACGGAGTAGAGGTACTTGACCACAGGAGCGGCGAGAAGGAGTGTATACCTGATTTTTCTCGTAATATCGAGGATGCTGTCTGCTTTGCCGAGTCGCTTATCAGCGAAAGGAGCCGCCCGCGCCAGCTCTACAGCAAAGCTCTCGATTATCTTCGCGTCTCTATATGATAAAAAATTTTTGTCCGGCGGTTGCATTTTCCCTGAATATATGATATAATGTAAACTTGTAACGGCAGATAAGCCGCATATCGAAAGGAGAGGTAGTATATGGCAGAGTTAAAGTATGAGATAACCGAGAAGATCGGTGTGCTGTCCGAAAACGCAAAGGGCTGGACAAAGGAGCTCAATATGGTCAGCTGGAACGAGCATGACCCGAAGTATGATATAAGAGAGTGGTCTCCCGATCATTCAAGAATGGGTAAGGGCGTTACTCTTTCAGCGGACGAGCTTGCTGAGCTCAAGGAGCTTCTTGCAGGCATTGATCTTGATTCATTTGAATAATAAAAAAGCAGCTCGTTGAGCTGCTTTTCTTTATTTTATTAATGCTTTTGCACCAAAGTATATCAGTACCAATATACCAAGAACAATCCGGTACCAGCCGAATACCTTGAAGTCGTGCTTTTTGATGTAGTCCATAAGGAATTTGATAACGACTATGGAAACGAGGAAAGCAACTACCATACCCGTGAGCAGTACGGCGAGCTCGCTTCCCGAGAAGTTGAAGCCGAATTTTACAAGTTTGAGAAGGCTTGCACCGAACATTACAGGGATTGCAAGATAGAAGGTGAATTCTGCTGCAACAGTTCTCGATACTCCGATAAGGAGAGCACCTACGATAGTAGCCCCCGAACGTGAGGTTCCGGGGAATATTGCCGCGATAAGCTGGAACACACCGATTATGAATGCTGTATTGAAGCCAAGCTCTGCAATAGTGTTTATCTTGGGCTTTCTGCCCTTGTTCCAGTTCTCTATGATGATGAAGGCTATACCGAAAACAATAAGTGCAATGGCAACTGTCCATGGATTATAGAGGTGTTCGTCGATCCAGTCATCAAGAACGAGACCGATAACGGCAGCGGGAAGACAGGCTACAAGGACCTTGAACCACATCATGAAGATGTCGGTCTTTATCATTTTGCCGAATGGCGTCTTGTTGAGAGGGTGAGCGTTGTTTTTTCGTCCGAAGGGCCACAGCTTTTTCCAGAAAATGACTACAACAGCCATAATCGCGCCCAGCTGGATAACAACATCAAACATTTCCTTGAACTCATCCGACTTGTTAAGGTTCAGGAATTCTCCTACAAGGATAAGATGTCCTGTGCTGCTTATGGGGAGCCATTCGGTGACTCCTTCCACAATACCGAGGATTATTGTTTTGATTATCTCCCAGATCATATATTGTATTGTTCCTTTCAGTTAAAATACAAGGTCAATTATATCACATTTACAATTGTATGTCAATTGTCAGAATCGTGATTTCTGATGAGTTTGAATTTCCTTTTTGAAATAGTAAGGATACCGGCATTTTTCAGTCTCGTTATCTCACGCTGGAGGGCACTTCTGTTGACACAGAGGTAGTCTGATAGAGCAGTAGTTGAGAATGGTATCTGAGGACTTTTTCCCTCGGGAGTTTTTTCCTCGATTATCCTAAGACAGCTTATCAGCTTATCCTCGATAGAGCGCTGGCTTAGCACTTCGATACGCTCATTGAGCGATATTGCCTTTTCGGACATAAGATCAAGAAGGTTTTCGACGACTTTTGAGTGACACTGACAGGCGTTCTCACACCTTTTGGTGATTTCTGAACGTCTTACGAACATTATATCACAGTCTGTCTCTGCTATTATCTCGATGCCGCTTCTCTGTGAAGCCGTAAATGTGAAGTATACTCCGAAAACGCTCTGTTCGCCGAGAGACTCCATTATGGAGCGGACTCCGTTTACGTCATATCTTACCATAACAGCTGTTCCGCTCAGAACAATCCCAAGTTTATCGGGATTATCCGAATAGTCCATGATCCTGCTTCCAGATTTGAATTTTCTTATATCCGCATTGAAACAGCTTATCATTCTTCGGCAGTCATTCGGATCTATTCCTTTGAAGAGTACGTTATCTTCAGGTAACATAAAAATATCCTCCATTGTTGCAGATGCAACAGATTTTTCTTTTTCTTTATGATACAATATATTCAGACAAAAGTCAATACTATTCTATATGGAGGTCTTCACAATGAATGTAAAAGTTATAGGCGAACAGCTTTCTCAGAACGAGATCGACGCATATATCGACTACGGCAGGAAGAAGTACAGTGACCGAGAGATTATCGGTATGACTGTAAAAACTGACGGCGACTACGTTGATCTCCAGTATGATTTTGCAAAAGATATTCCTTTTGACAGGATCAGAAGGATCACAGGTTATCTTGTAGGTACTCTTGACCGTTTCAATAACGGCAAGCGCGCCGAGGAACGCGACAGAGTAAAGCATTCAGTATGATCGTCCCTTTGCGCGGAGGGAGCACATCTTCCGCAAGGGTTCAATTATAATCAAAACAATGGAGGTATACTATTATGAAGAAATATGTCTGTCCCGTATGCGGATACGTTCACGAAGGAGATGCACCACCTGAGAAATGCCCTCAGTGCGGCGTACCCGGATCTAAGTTTATAGAGAAGGAAGCAGGCGAGAAGCTTGTATTTGCTTGCGAGCATGAGCTCGGCGTTGCAAAGGCTGTTACAGATCCTGAGATCATCGAGGGCCTTCGTTCAAACTTTACGGGCGAGTGTTCAGAGGTAGGTATGTATCTGGCAATGGCAAGAGTTGCTTATCGCGAGGGCTATGCTGAGATCGGCGCTTACTGGGAGAAGGCTGCATTTGAGGAAGCAGAGCACGCTGCAAAGTTTGCTGAGCTTCTCGGTGAAGTTCTTTCATCTTCCACAAAGGAAAATCTCGAAAAGAGAGTGGCTGCCGAGCACGGTGCTACAGAGGGCAAGCTGAAGCTTGCTAAGAGAGCTAAGGAGCTCAACCTTGACGCTATCCATGACACAGTTCACGAGATGGCAAAGGACGAGGCTCGTCACGGCAAGGCTTTCGAGGGACTCCTCAAGAGATACTTCGGTTAATATATACATATATGACTGGCGGGGCAACAGCCTCGTCAGTTTTTTTTATTTTCATAGCTCAATTATTAATATTTTGTGTAAATATGACCAAAAGACTTGAAATCCGGAAGCAAATTTGTTATAATGTATTCATAATGTTCTGAACGGAGGTTATACTGTGAAAATGGTACTTGACTGGAATAAATACATTGAAAAAGCGGTAAACACTGTATCGGAAGGTATAGTTATGCTGAAAAATAACAATGGAGCCCTCCCACTTGATATGAATGAGACGGTTTCTGTTTTCGGTCGTATACAGTTCCACTACTATAAGAGCGGAACAGGCTCGGGCGGTATGGTAAACGTTTCAAAAGTAACAGGAATACTTGACGGTCTTCTTGAGGCAGGCGTGAATATAAACGAGGAACTTCTTGGTATTTACAGGAAATGGGATGAGGAAAATCCTTTTGAGCAGGGGTCAGGCTGGGGCGGTGAGCCCTGGTCACAGAAGGAAATGCCTATTGATGATGACGTTGTAAAAAAAGCGGCTTCTGTCAGCAAGAAAGCTATTGTTATTATCGGACGCACGGCAGGCGAGGAACAGGATCTGCGCCTTGAGGAAGGTTCTTATCTCCTTAGCAAGACCGAGACCGATCTGCTCAGGAAGGTAAGAAAGTTTTTTGATAAAGTTATAGTTCTGCTCAATGTGGGCGGACTTTTGGACCTTACCGATATTGAGGACTGTGCTCCCGATGCGCTGCTCTATGTATGGCAGGGCGGCATGACAGGCGGCACAGGAACGGCTGATGTTCTTACGGGAAAAGTCAGCCCATCAGGTAAGCTTCCCGATACTGCTGCAAAAAAAGTGTCGGACTATCCCTCTGATCCCTATTTCGGCAATAAGATCAGAGAGCCTTATACAGAGGATATTTTTGTCGGCTATCGCTGGTTTGAGACATTTGCAAAGGACAGTGTTCTTTATCCTTTCGGCTTCGGTCTTTCATATACTACATTTGATATTGCTATGACATATGCAAAAAATACCGAGACTGAAACTGTTATAGACGTCAAAGTTACAAATACAGGCAGCTACAAGGGCAAGGAGGTAGTTCAGGTCTACTGTGAGGCACCGCAGGGCAGACTTGGCAAGCCTGTAAGAGTACTCTGCGGCTTTGAGAAGACAAAGGAGCTGGCTCCGGGAGAGTCCCAGTCGCTGAAAATAAAGATCAATCACAGGGACATAGCTTCATATGATGATAATAATAACTCTGATACAGCTTATTCCTGGATACTTGAAAAGGGAAAGTATACTTTCCATATTGGAAGCAATGTAAGAAATTGCACAGATCATTTCCATTTCGAGCTTGATAAGGATGTTGTTATAGAAAAGTGTGAACAGGCGCTTGCTCCTGTAGTTGAATTTGACCGTATAAAGGCAGTTACTTCAGATAACATTCTTACGGCGGTTAAAGAGAAAGCTCCTCTCAGCCTCGTTGATGAAAAGCAGCGCCTTCTCGCAAGTATACCTGCTGAGATAGAATACACAGGTGACAAGGGGCTCAAGCTTGCTGATGTCAAGAACGGCAAGTGCTCCATGAATGAGTTTATTGCACAGCTCTCCGATCATGACCTTTCCTGTATAATAAGAGGAGAAGGTATGGGAAGTCCGAGAGTTACAGCGGGAACGGCTTCTGCTTTCGGCGGAGTTTCCGATGCGCTTACAGCATTTGGCGTACCTGCGGGCTGCTGCGACGACGGTCCCTCGGGTATGAGGCTTGACTGCGGCACCAAGGCGTTCAGTCTTCCTAATGGAACACTTATAGCTTCTACATTCAATAAAGAACTTATCGAGGAGCTGTTTACCCTCGTAGGAATGGAAATGGTCGCTAATAAAGTCGATTGCCTTCTCGGGCCCGGCATGAATATTCATCGGCATCCCCTCAACGGAAGAAATTTTGAATATTTCTCGGAAGATCCTTTCCTCACAGGAAAAATGGCTTCTGCCGAGCTGAAAGGACTTCACAGCGTCGGTGTTACGGGTACAATAAAGCACTTCTGTGCTAACAATCAGGAAACTAACAGACATACAGTTGACTCGGTGGTTTCTGAACGTGCTCTCAGAGAGATCTACCTCAAGGGATTTGAGATAGCTGTCAAGGAGGGCGGCGCAAAGACTATAATGACCACGTACGGTTCACTGAACGGCGTATGGACAGCAGGAAACTTTGATCTTAACACAACAGTTCTCAGAAAACAGTGGGGCTTCAGGGGCTTTACCATGACAGACTGGTGGGCGAATGTAAACTTCCGCGGGGAAGAACCCAAAAGAAGCTATTATGTCCCAATGGCAAAGGCTCAGAATGATGTGTATATGGTCTGCTCAGACAGCTCCTGCGTGGATGAAGATATAGAAAAGGCTGTTGCAGACGGCGTTCTGACGAGAGCTGAGCTTCAGAGAAATGCTGCAAATGTTCTTGGAGTGCTTCTCGATACTCACGCAATGAAGCGTATTATGGGCGAAAAAGATGCAGTTGAGATCATCAACAGGTATGACAGTGAAGGAGATGGCGATGAGCCTGTAACTTTCTATGAGCTTAACGAAAGATTCACTCTTGATCTTAATGGTGTTAAGAGCGTCAAGGGTGAGAATTACTCATTTGCTATAATTGTAAATCAGCCTGGTTTTTATAATGTAACTGTTACCGCTTCGTCGACACAGAGCAGTCTTGCTCAGATCCCCATGACATTCTTTGCAATGGGCACACCCTGCGGTACGTTTACCTGGAACGGTACGGACGGCAAGCCTGTTTCCTACACCAAAGAGATACCGTTTTTCTCAAAATTCACAGCCGTAAGGCTCTATTTTGCTCAGAGCGGACTCGATCTTCACAGCATTGATTTTGAGCTTGTGAGAACAGTTGATAATATGGATATAGCATTTGCTTCGGAGGATTAACAGATGAATATACAGATTTTCGGTACCAAAAAATGCTTTGACAGCAAAAAAGCAGAGCGTTACTTCAAAGAACGCGGCATAAAGTACCAGTTCATCGACATGAAGGAAAAAGGAATGAGCCGAGGCGAATTCAATAATGTGAAGCAGGCTTTGGGAGGTACCGACGCTCTTATTGACTCCTCCTGCAAAGATAAGGATCTGCTTGCACTTGTAAATTATCTTTCAGATGAGGATAAAGAGGAAAAGATCCTGGAAAATCCTAAGCTGATCCGTACTCCTGTTGTGAGAAACGGAAAAAAAGCGACTATAGGTTACTGCCCCGAAGTCTGGAAAGACTGGGAATAATATAGTTAAAAAATAAAAATATATCAAAAAGCATAAAAAATTGACAAAAGGGTAGTGCATTTCCCTTCAAAATATGTTATAATTCTATTATGTTAGTTTTTAATACTGACAGATAACGGAAAATCTTTGTTTTTCCGCTAAATATTATTTTTATAGGGATTATTTCCCGAAAGGAGCTAAAATTATGGGACTTATCAAGGCAGCTCTCGTTGGAGCAAGTCAGACACTGGCTGATTCATGGCTGGAATTCTTCGTTTGTGAGTCAATTCCTACAGATTGCCTCGTTGTAAGAGGTAAGAAGCAGCTTGGTAAACATTCTTCCAATACAAAGGGTAATGATAATGTTATCACTGACGGAAGCGGCATTGTTGTACACGAAGGTCAGGCTATGATCATGGTCGATCAGGGCGTTGTAACTGAGATCGCTACTGAGCCCGGCGTTTACAAGTACGAAACAGGTACGGCACCCAGTATTTTCTCAAGCACTTTCGGTGCAGGTCTTAAGGCTACATTCAAGGAAATGTGGGAGCGTATCAAGTACGGCGGATCTGCTGCTAAGGATCAGAGAGTTTACTTCTTCAACATGAAGGAGATCCTTGACAACAAGTTCGGTACTCAGAATCCCGTTCCTTTCAGAATGACATATCAGGATCTTGGAAGAAGCTTCACCGTAGGTGTTCGCTGCAATGGTATCTACTCATACAAGATCGCTGATCCTGTTCTTTTCTATGTAAATGTCTGCGGCAACGTAACAGACCGCTATATGCGTTCAGAGCTTGATAATCAGCTCAAGAGCGAGTTCCTCGATTCACTTCAGCCTGCATTCGCTGCTATATCAGCTTCAGGCATCAGATATGACGAGCTTCCCGGAAGACAGCGCGAGGTAAAGGCTGCTATCGAGACAGAGGTAAATCCTATCTGGAACGAGAAAAGAGGTCTCAAGATCTGGACAGTTAATATCAACTCTGCTACTATCTCCGAGGAAGACACCAAGAGGATCCAGGAGTTTGAAGACAGAGCTTGGAACCGTGATCCCGGTAATGCAGCTGCTACTCTGGTCGAGGCACAGGCTCAGGCTATGCAGAATGCAGCTAATAACCCCAACGGAGCAGCTATGGGTCTCTTCGGCATGGGCATGGCTCAGCAGATGGGCGGCGCAAATGCTCAGGGTCTCTTTGGCATGGCACAGCAGCCTCAGCAGCCGGTACAGCCCACACCTCCCACCGGCGGAGCACCGGCAGCTGAGTCATGGAAGTGTGAGTGCGGTGCTACAAATACAGGAAAGTTCTGCCCGACCTGCGGCAAGCCCAAGCCTGTACAGCTCACTGCAGACGGCTGGGTATGTGAGTGTGGTGCTGTAAATAAGGGCAAGTTCTGCTCAGAGTGCGGAAAGAAGAAGCCCGAGGGTGCGCCTCTCTACAAGTGCGATAAGTGCGGCTGGGAGCCTGAGGATCCGTTCAATCCTCCTAAGTTCTGCGCTGAGTGCGGCGATCCTTTCACTGATGACGATATAGTGAAGTAAAATAATACATAACGGGCGGACCTTAGCGTCCGCCTGTTTCAGATTTTAGGAGCGAGAAATGGAAGAAACCCGAGTTTATTCGTGCCCGTCCTGCGGAGCTCCGATGAAGTATAGCATTTCAAACGAAAAACTCAAGTGCCGCTTTTGCAGCAATACATATGATCTGGAGTATATACGCACTCATTTTACTGAGGTTACTGATGAAAAACTTTCGGATTTTAACTGGATAGACAGAACGAAATATGTCTGGGAGCCTTATGATCAGGAATATCTCGAAGAATTTGACTGTCCTTCCTGCGGAGGAAAAATATCAACAAAAGCTTATTACGGAACAGCTAAGTGTCCGTTCTGTAAGCATGATGTTGTGATCACATCGGATTTTGACGGCGACATCCGTCCCGATAAGGTCATTCCGTTTAAAGTTACAAAAGCAGAATTCATTGAAAAGTATCAGGAATATATCTCGCGGATAAGAAAAGTTCCGAAGCCGTTTAAAGACATTGATGCAGTGAAGGAGGTTGTCGGCTGTTATATTCCTGTGTGGCTCTACAGCTGTCTGTGCGGCGAGGGAAATACCGATCCTTCGTACAAACCTCTCTGGACTAAGGATTACCCTATCCTTGCAAACGATACGGATATAAGCAGGGAAGTATTTTATACTATTCTGCCTTATAAATTCGATGAAGCGGAGAAGTTTACGGAATCATGTCTTGCGGGATTTCCTGCCAGCAGATATATCATTGGTGCGGAAAATGCAATGAAAACTGCTGATAAAGAGATTAAGGATATCTATTATTCTCAGAAAAAAGTCGATTATAAATTCAAATCTGATAAGAAAAAGCCAAAAGTTTCCACAACAGAGGATCTTATTGACAGTCTCGAAGGTGTTAAGCTTGACTTTGAAAATACAAGCTACAGGAAGCTCTCGTATTATGTTGTCCCTGTCTGGTTACTGACCGTAACATATAATTTAGAGGACTATATCTTTGCCATGAACGGGCAGACAGGAAAAATGCGTGTTGACGGTATACCGAAGAAAAGGCGAGTGCTTTTTCCATGCCTTCTGATCGCTGTTCTGATACAAGCGTTGATTTTTGCATGCTTTTTCATTCCATTTGCCAAAGCAGCAGGTGAGTGGAGAATGACTTTAAAAATAATGTCGCTCTTTCAATTCACATGGCTGCCGCTGAGCATTGATTTTGCATCTATGTTTGGAAAAAATCTTAAAAAGATAAAAAAATACTGTAACTCAAAGGAGCTTAAAGATCAGAAGATATGGAGCGTAAGGGACTTTATCAGTTGGGAAAAGCGTACTGAGAAGTAAAAAATGATATATGTAATAACAGAGGTGAAATGAATGTCTGATATTATAGAATACAAATGCCCTGCCTGTGCAGGAAAACTTGAATTTGACAGCGGTGCTCAGAAGATGAAGTGTCCATTCTGTGAATCTGAATTTGACGTAGAGTCACTGAAGGATCATGACACTGCTCTTGAAAATACCAAGCCAGATGAAATGAACTGGGATACTACAGCAGGCAGCGACTGGCAGGATGGAGAAACAGAAGGTATGCGTATATATACCTGCAAGTCCTGCGGCGGCGAGATAATCACCGACTCTACAACAGCCGCATCAAAGTGTCCGTACTGTGATAATCCCGTTGTAATGTCAGGTAATTTTTCGGGGGATCTGAAGCCTGACTATGTAATTCCATTCAAATTTGACAAGGAAGCGGCTAAAAAAGCTCTTAACAAACACCTTGAGGGCAGAAAGCTCCTCCCAAAGGTTTTCAAGGATCAGAACCATATCGACGAGATAAAGGGACTTTATGTTCCTGTCTGGCTCTTTGACGCAGAGGCAGACGGAAGTATGCTATATAAGGCTGAGAAGATCCGTAGATGGAGCGATAACAATTTCAACTATATCGAAAGAAAGTATTACTCCGTAAAGCGTGAAGGTAATGTCGCCTTTGAGCTTGTGCCTGTTGACGGCTCTACGAAAATGCAGGATGAGCTTATGGAGTCTATCGAGCCTTTCAACTTTAAAGACGCAGTGGACTTCCAGACCGCTTATCTTTCCGGATACCTGGCTGACAGATACGACGTTTCCGCCGAGGACAGCGTTGCTCGCGCCAACGAGCGTATAAAGAAGACTACACAGCAGATATTCGACAGTACAGTTCAGGGCTATGACTCATTTACAAGGGAGAGCAGCAATATCAAGCTCAGTAACGGAAAGGCTAAATATGCTCTGTATCCCGTTTGGCTGCTGAATACCACATGGAACGGAAATAAGTATACATTCGCAATGAACGGACAGACAGGTAAATTCGTTGGAGATCTTCCTGTAGACTCGGGAGCAGCGACAAAATGGTTCTTCGCCATTGCAGCTGGTGTGACCGCTGTTTGCTTCGGATTATCGTTTCTGCTCGGACTGTAAGGAGGAAATTGTATGAATTTGAAGAAAATCGCTGCATCAGCAGCATCTGCACTCCTTCTTTTGGCAGCTCCCTTGGCTTTCAGCGAACAGAAGATCGTATTAAAGCCTGCTCTGACAGCCTACGCAGACTATGATTTTGAATTTGTGGACGAAGATGTTGACATTGATGATATAGACATAGACTCCGATTACGATATTGAATATGATGACGACGATGTCTATTACAACTCATCACATGATTCAAGATCATCAGACAGGGCATATAATCCTGTGAAGTCATTTATAATTTGCCTGATCATCGGACTTGTTGTTGCTTTTATAGCAGTATCTATCATGAAGTCAAGCATGAAGTCTGTCCGCAAACAGACAGGTGCAGCAGATTATCGAAAAGAAAACGGCATAAGACTCAGAGTCAATGATGACACTTATCTCGGCGTCAAGACGGAAAAGAGTCCTATCGCAAGAGCAAATCCTGTTCCGCCTCAAAATCATAATGTCAGGAAATAATTCGGTTGACAAACATCTTATATTGTAGTATAATAGATGTAATATGGCGTTTGAACCCGTCATACATATAGGTTGGAACTAATCAATAGAAGATAAATTTGGAGGAACAGATTATGTGCGGAATAGTCGGCTTTACAGGAAGCAAACAGGCAGCTCCCATACTGCTTGACGGACTTTCAAAGCTTGAATACAGAGGATATGACTCGGCTGGTATCGCAGTCCGTGACGGAGAGAATGAGACAGAGATCGTAAAAGCAAAGGGTAAGCTCAAGGCTCTGAAGGAAATGACCAACAACGGCGACGCTGTAAAGGGAAGCTGCGGAATCGGTCACACCCGCTGGGCAACTCACGGTGAGCCTTCCACTGTAAATGCACACCCCCACAGCAGTGACGATGAGAATGTTATAGCTGTTCACAATGGTATTATCGAAAACTATCAGGAACTTCGTGAGAAGCTCACAAAGAGCGGATATGAGTTCTATTCACAGACTGATACAGAGGTAGCTGTTAAGCTTATCGACTACTACTTCAAGAAGTATGGTCTTGGTCCTGTTGACTCTATCGCAAGAGCAATGATCCGTATCAGAGGTTCCTATGCTCTCTGTGTTATGTTCAAGGACTATCCCGGCGAGATCTATACAGCACGTAAGGACAGCCCCATGATCATCGGTATTGCTGACGGCGAGACTTATGTTGCTTCTGATGTTCCTGCAATTCTCAAGTATACAAGAAATGTTTACTATATCGGCAATATGGAGATCGCTAAGCTTGTCAAGGGCGGCGTTACATTCTATAATATCGACCGTGAGGAGATCGAGAAGTCTCTCACAGAGATAAAGTGGGATGCAGAGGCAGCTGAAAAGGGCGGCTATGAGCACTTCATGCTCAAGGAGATCCACGAGCAGCCCAAGGTAGTACGCGATACTATCCATTCCGTTGTCAAGGACGGAAAGATCGACTTTTCGGGTATCGGTCTCACGGACGAGGAAATGCAGAAGATCAGCCAGATATATATCGTTGCCTGCGGAAGCGCATATCACGTTGGTATGGCTGTACAGTACGTTATCGAGGACTTTACATCTATACCTGTCAGAGTTGAGCTTGCTTCTGAATTCAGATACAGAAAAATGACACTTGTCAAGGACAGCCTTGTAATAATCATCAGCCAGTCAGGCGAGACCGCAGACAGCCTTGCTGCTCTCAGAGAAGCAAAGGACAAGGGTATCAAGACACTGGGTATCGTTAACGTAGTCGGTTCATCAATTGCCCGCGAAGCTGACAACGTATTCTATACACTGGCAGGTCCCGAGATCTCAGTTGCAACTACAAAGGCATACAGCACACAGCTTATCGCAGGCTACCTGCTTGCTATGCAGTTTGCCGTTGCACGCGGAGAAATGACCGAGGAGAAGTGCGGAGAGCTTCTTGAGGAGCTTTACACGATCCCCGATAAGATCGAAAAGATCCTTGAGGATAAGGAGCGTATCCAGTGGTACGCTAACAAGCTTGCAGGTGCCAAGGACGCATTCTTCATCGGACGCGGTATCGACTATGCTATTGGTCTTGAGGGAAGCCTCAAGATGAAGGAGATCAGCTATATCCACTCTGAGGCATACGCTGCTGGTGAGCTCAAACACGGTCCTATCAGCCTTATAGAGGAAGGTATCCCCGTTATCGGTGTTCTTACTCAGCAGGAACTTTATGAGAAGACCGTAAGCAATATGGTCGAGGTAAAGAGCCGAGGCGCTTCACTTATGGGGCTTACAACATACGGAAATTACAGCATGGAGGATCTGGCTGATTTCACAGTATACATTCCCCAGACTGATTCACATTTTGCAGGAAGTCTCTCTGTAATCCCGCTCCAGCTTCTGGGATATTATGTATCCGTTGCTAAGGGTTATGACGTGGATAAGCCGAGAAATCTTGCAAAGAGCGTAACTGTTGAATAATTGATCACAAAAAGGCTGTCGCTATCCGTCAGCCTTTTTGTATTGGAGGAAGCAGAATTGAAAACACTGTATCTGTCAGATCTGGACGGTACACTTCTGAACAGCAGTCAGAAGACATCGCAATTTACTAATAAGACAATAAATAAGCTTGTAAGTGAAGGAATGATCTTTTCTTATGCAACCGCCCGCTCCTGGAGTACCGCTTCAAAGGTTACTTCGGGAATAAACGTATCTATCCCTGCGATCGTATATAATGGTGCCTTTGTAGTTGACAGTGTAACTAACAGAAAAATTATGAGCAATTATTTCGGTGACGAAGCCGGTGAAATTATTGATCGTATGGTCAATAACGGGATTTATCCCAATGTTTACTCGGTACGTGACGATGAAGAAAAGTTTTCGTTTGTCGCTGATAAAATGACAAGAGGTATGGCAGACTTTGTGGAGTCCAGAAAAGGTGACAGTCGAACAAATCCTGTTAATTCGGCTTCTGAGCTATACAAAGGCGACATATTTTACATTGCCTGTATAGACGAATATGAGCGTTTGCTGCCGTTATACGAAAAGTACAAGGCTGATCTTCACTGTATTTTCCAGAGGGATATATATTCAAAAGAACAGTGGCTGGAGATAATGCCGAAGTCAACATCAAAATCTGCTGCGGCGATACGTCTGAAAAAACAGCTTGGCTGTGACAGACTTGTTGTCTTCGGGGATGCTCTAAATGATAAGGATCTTTTTGAATGTGCTGATGAGTCGTATGCAGTTTCAAATGCAGCGGCTGAATTAAAAGAGGCAGCAACCGCAGTCATTGGCAGTAATGACGATGACGGAGTTGCAAAATGGCTTTTAAGGAGAATAAAAAATGAATGAGAAAAAGGTATCTGTAACAGAACTTGGAAATCCTCGTAAGCCTCATGGCGAAGCGGGAATTGAAATGCTTGATGGCATGAATAAGCGTCACTACGCAGTAACAGGCTGGGCTCTGGATTTTTTCAGCTTTAACGCTAATGACAATGTTCTGGATATAGGCTGCGGCGGTGGAGAAACTATCCACAGGATAGCAGAAAATATCATCGGCGGTAAGGTTATCGGAGTTGATTACTCGCCGCTGTCGGTGGAATTATCAATAAAACGCAATTCAGAGTTTATTGAATGCGGAAAAGTCAGTATTACAGAGGCTTCAGTCGAAAAACTGCCTTTTGACGATAACAGCTTTGACAAGATAATAACCGTAGAGAGCTTTTACTTCTGGCCCGATCCTCAGGAGAATCTGAAAGAGGTATACAGAGTCCTTAAGGAGGACGGAAAATTTCTCATAGTTGCCGACATAAACGGTGACGCAGATCTCGATGAAGCTGATCTGGAGGGGATAAAGAAATACGATCTCTTCAATCCTACCCTTGAGCAGTTCAGAGAGCTTCTCGAAAATTCGGGATTCAAGGAAGTCAATGTACATACCAAGCCGGGTGAAAAATGGGTCTGTGCCGAGGGAAACAAATAATTATTTATTGCCGTGTCAGCTGACGCGGCTTTTTATTTTGACGGTAGAAAAGGGCTTAGCTGTGGAACTTCTCCCACTATAACATTTTCCGCGAGTATAAACTCAAATTCTGAATCAATATCGAAGCTGTACATCGGCACCGACGATGTCATGTGAACTTCCACCACAGCTGAGATACGGTGACAAGTCTGATTGAGTCCCGCATCGGAAAAATTGCTTTTTATTTTAACGTCTGCCGCTCCGGCAGGACAGATCCTTATTCGTATCGATGGTCCCTTCCCATTCAGTAAAGTTGAGTCCGAGAGGGATCCGATAGGGATCTTTGCTGCCTTTACTGTTGAGCTTTCAAGCTTTTCGTTAATTGCAAGCACCAGCTCTGACTGCACTTTGTTTATTGTAAACGGCATCATTTCAACAGAAACAGGTATTTTTTTATCATCATACAGTACAGCTGCAAAATCTTCATATGTAAATCTGTTTTGTTCAAGATATTCCGATACAGCTTCGGAGATCACTTCGCTTGCTGTTCTCTCCGCGAAATGTTCTGCACGGAGTTCAGCCACAGGCCTGAGCGCATTTTCTGTTTTTCTCATTATAATAATGGCAAGCAAGACAGCCATAGCAATAAGACATTGTGATATGAAACGGGTGTTTTTTCTTTTGATCTTTCTTCTCATGATGCACCTCCGCTGTCATATTATATTCCGGTTTATATTTTTATGTGTTTTTCTCTTTTCTATGGACAAAACTCAGATTCTGTGTTAAAATTAAGTGATAATGATTTTGGAGCGTAAAAATGAAAAATGTAATTATTGGTATAACCGCTCATGTTGACTCCGGTAAGACCACACTTGCTGAGGCTATGCTTTATTCCTCAGGAGCCATAAGAAGTCTCGGCAGAGTTGACAGCGGTAACTCCACTCTTGATACAAATTCAATAGAACGTGAACGCGGTATCACTATTTTTTCTGCACAAGCTGAATTTTCTGCTGAAAATACCCATTTTACCCTTCTGGATACCCCCGGACACGTTGACTTTTCATCGGAGACCGAGCGCACTATGCAGGTGCTCGATTACGCTGTTCTTGTTATAAGCGGGACAGATGGTGTACAGAGCCATACTTCTACACTGTGGAAGCTTCTCCGAAAATACGATATACCGGTTTTTATCTTTGTGAATAAGATGGATCTTATCGGAGCTGACAAAAAGTTCCTTACCGAAAGGCTTCGCAAGGAGCTTTCGGACAGATGTGTGGATTTTACGGGAGTTTCCGACAGTGTCGCCGAGGACTGTGCCTCATGCTGCGAGGAACTTATGGATCAGTATCTTGAAAACGGCTCTCTTGACAACGAAACTATAGCTTCCTGTATTGCACAGCGTCAGATCTTTCCTTGTTTCTTTGGTTCAGCACTGAAAATGCAGGGAGTAGAGGAATTTATCACACTTCTTGATAAATATACCAGGAGCCGAAGCTACAGCGACAGCTTTGCAGCAAAAGTTTATAAGATCTCATATGACGCGAAGGGAAGCCGTCTGACTCATCTTAAAGTTACAGGTGGTACCCTCAGGATGCGTGACGATCTCAGGTACAAGGATCAGGACGGAAATGACATCAGTGCAAAGGTGAGCTCAGTCAGGTTCTATACCGGTGAAAAGTTCCGCACAGCTGATCTGGTCAATGCCGGTGAAGTCTGTGCAGTTACAGGACTTACAGGTACCTATGCAGGACAGGGGCTTGGCGCGGAAAAGGACTCTGATGAAGCGACTCTGGAACCGGTAATGACATACCGTGTATCACTTCCGAAGGAAAAGAATGTACATGAAGCTCTGAAAGAACTGCGAATTCTTGAGGATCAGGACCCTCAGCTCCATATTCTCTGGAACGAGCAGAACCGAGAGATCCATATCCAGCTTATGGGAGCAGTACAGACTGAGGTGCTTACTAAGCTTGTTTCTGATAAATTCGGTTTTGACATCGCATTTCTTGACGGTGCAGTTACCTACAGGGAGACTATACGAACCACCGTTGAAGGTGTGGGACACTACGAACCGCTGCGTCATTACGCTGAAACACATATCCTTATGGAGCCTCTCCCGCGGGGAAGCGGAATAGTCATTGATACAGTCTGTCCCGAGGATGAGCTGGACAGGAACTGGCAGCGTCTTATTCTTACTCATATCAAGGAAAAAGCTCATGTTGGCGTACTTACAGGCTCTCCTGTTACCGATATTAAGTTTACACTGGTGAAGGGCAAAGCTCACCTCAAACATACCGAAGGAGGAGACTTCAGACAGGCTACTTATCGTGCTGTCAGACAGGGGCTAAGACTTGCAGAGTCTGTTCTGCTTGAGCCTTATTATGAATACGAACTTGAGGTTCCTGTGGAAAACGTAGGAAGAGCGATAGCCGATCTTCAGCGTATGTGTGCGGAATTTGACACTCCTGAAACAGTAGGGGAGAATTCTGTAATAAGAGGAAGTGCACCTGTATCGGAGATGAACAGCTATCAGGCTGAAATGATCGCATATACGCATGGCAGAGGCAGACTTTCTCTTTCTCTGGAAGGCTATAAGGAATGCCATAACGCAGATGATGTAATAACCGCTTTCGCATACTCTGCTGATAATGATACTGAAAACAGCGCCGATTCGGTATTCTGTTCTCATGGTGCGGGTTATCTTGTTAAGTGGGATGAGGTATATGATCATATGCACCTTCCGCTTTATCTCAGTGAAAACGATGAGACTGATGAAGCTCCCGAAGAGAGGCGTAACAAGGCTCAGAAATTCCTTGAAAAAGCTGTCAGTGATGAAGAACTCATGGAAATTTTCGAGCGGACATATGGCAAGATAAAACGTGACCCACATAAAGCATTCAAGAAGACAAAGGCGGTCTCTATAGACGATAAGAAAGTACGGCTGCCTAAATTTGATGGACCTGACTATTTGCTGGTGGACGGCTACAACATTATTTTCGCCTGGGAGGATCTGAAAAAAATAGCCGAGGACAACCTTGATGCCGCAAGGGGAGAACTCATCAACCGAATGTGCAACTATCAAGGTTATGCGGGATGTGAGCTTATTCTTGTTTTTGATGCCTATCGTGTCAAAGGAAAACACCGAGAGGTTGAGAAATACTGCAACATTAATATCGTATATACCAAGGAGTCAGAGACGGCGGATTCCTATATAGAGAGAGTGACCCATGAGCTTTCAAAGAAACACAGGGTAAGAGTAGCTACCTCCGATGGTCTTGAACAGATGATAATTCTCGGAAATGGAGCGATGAGGATCTCTGCCACGGAATTCAGAAAGAGATACGAAGCTGCCGAGCGCTCTATAAAAGAGTTCATTGATTCAATGTGAAATAAAAGCAGATCTGAAAAGGTCTGCTTTTTTGTTATTCAGTATATCATATTTGGATAAAATAAAAAAATAATTATAATTTCCGAAAAAATAGTGGAAATTCATTCAGTAATATGTTATAATTAGTTTTGATTGGGATTTTTTTAAGGAATGCTGAAAAAGCTTCTTATGACCGATCACATTTCAGTATATTTTTTCTGCAATGCAGATTTATTTTGAGGAGGCTTGTACATGAAAAAAGTGCAACTGACAGAAACCGTATTGCGTGACGCCAATCAGTCACTGATGGCTACGCGTCTGCCATATTCCGACTATGAGGGCATACTCTCAGATATGGACAAGGCAGGCTACTATTCTATCGAGTGCTGGGGCGGAGCAACATTTGACTCCTGTCTTCGTTATCTCGGTGAGGATCCCTGGGAGAGACTCCGCAATCTGAGGAAAAATCTTCCCAACAGCAGACTTCAGATGCTTCTCAGAGGTCAGAACCTTCTGGGGTATAAGCACTATCACGATGATGTAGTTGAGAAGTTCATCGAACTTTCGATCAAGAACGGTATTGACGTTATCCGTATTTTCGACGCTCTCAACGATTTCAGAAATATTGAGACAGCTCTCAATGCTACAAAGAAGTATGCAACAGAGAAGACTATCGCTTCCGGATGTATCTCATATACACAGAGCCCTGTACATACAGTAGACAAGTACATCGAGATGTGTAAAGATCTCCAGAAGATGGGCTTTGACACTATTTGCCTTAAGGATATGGCTGGCACAATGTCTCCCTATGAAGCTGAGCACCTCATCAAGGGAATCAAGGACGCTATAGGCGATATGACGCTCATTCTCCATACTCACTGCACAACAGGTATGGCTTATATGACACTGACAAAGGCTATCGAGTCTGGTATCGACGTTATCGACTGCGCAACATCATGCTTCTCAGGCGGTACCTCACAGCCCGCTACCGAGAGTATGTTCTACGCTCTCAGCCAGTACGGCATCGAGACAGGTCTTAACGAGGACATCATCAATAAGGTAAATGACTACTTCAAGCCTATCAAGCAGAAGTACATCGACAATGGTCAGCTCAACCCCAAGAGCCTTGGTACAGACGCTCAGGCTTTGGTTTACAAGGTTCCCGGCGGTATGCTCTCAAACATGATCGCTAACCTTACAGATATGCACGCAATGGATAAGTTTGACGAGGCTCTCGCAGAGATCCCGAAGGTAAGAGCTGACATGGGTTATCCTCCGCTGGTTACACCTCTCTCTCAGATGGTAGGAAATCAGGCTGTTACAAACGTGCTCGTTGGTGAAAGATACAAGAACATCTCCAAGGAGATCAAGAACTATATAAAGGGTGAATACGGTAATCCTCCTGCACCTATCGCACAGGATCTCGTAGAAAAGGTTCTCGGCGACGGCGAGGCTGTTGACTGCCGTATCGAAGACCAGAAGAGAACAGGTGAGGAGTTCACAGCTGCAAGAGAAGCTCTCGGCGATCTCTGCCGCAGCGAGGAGGATGTAATGAGCTATATCTGCTATCCCGATCAGACTCTCAATTTCCTCAAGGACCGCAAGGCTAAGGAAGAAAACGAAGCTGTTTACACCATTGAGGAAATGTAAGGAGGCAGAGTTATGTTTGATTCAAACTTTTTTACTGCTGCTGCCGAAAACGTAAAGGAAATGTCTATCGGTGACGCAGCGATCACCGCTGTGTTTGGTTACTGCGTTGTTTTCTGCGGACTTATTTTCCTGATGATCGTTCTCTACTGCACAGGTGCTTACTTCAAGTCAAAGAACGAAAAGGAAAGCACCATTGCAGAAGCTAAAAAGAAGATCGCTCCCGAGGCTGCTCCCGAAGCTGAAAAGGAGCTTCCTCTTGCTCCCGGTTCAGCAGGTCATGTTAAGCTCTTTGACGTTCCTGATAAGGAAGCTGCTATGATAATGGCTATCGTTGCCGATAAAATGCAGAAGCCGCTCAATGAGCTGCACTTTATTTCCATTAAGGAGGTCAAATAATCATGAAGTATAAAGTAACTCTTAACGGCAAAACCTATGAAGTTGAGGTAGAACAGGGTAAAGCTGTTCTGCTTGATGAATACGAGGCACTTGCACCCGCTCCCGCAGCTGCCGCTGCTCCTGTTGCAGCTGCACCCGCTGCCGCAGCGGCTCCCGCTCCTGCACCTGCAGCACCTGTTGATCTTGCAGCAGGCGAGACTGTAACAGCTCCTATGCCCGGAAACATCATCAGAGTTGATGTTGCTAAGGGCGACGCTGTAAAGGCTGGTCAGATCCTCGTTATCCTCGAGGCTATGAAGATGGAAAATGAGATAGTAGCTCCTAAGGACGGTACAGTTGCTCAGGTAGTTACAAGCAAGGGTTCTGTTGTAGATACAGGCGCTCCTCTGGTTGTTATCGCATAAGGAGGACTTGAAATGGATATACTTGAAACCCTTAAAACTCTTTGGGAAAGCTCCGGTTTTCACAGCTTTCTCATTGACGGAGGCTGGAAAAATCTTATAATGATCCTTATTTCCTGCGTCCTCCTTTATCTTGGTATCAAAAAGAAGTTTGAACCTCTTCTTCTTGTTGGTATCGCATTCGGCTGTCTCCTTGTAAATCTTTCCTACTTCACAGCAGGAGACACATCTGACGCGCTTTACCACATGAATCTCTGGGATAACTTCCTTGATCCTACTCACGAAGACTATCACAGCTACGGAGCAATCATGGCTCACGGTGGACTTCTTGATATCCTCTACATAGGCGTCAAGGCAGGTATCTATCCTTCACTCATATTCATGGGCGTTGGTGCAATGACTGACTTCGGTCCCCTTATTTCAAATCCTAAGAGCCTTCTCCTTGGTGCAGCTGCTCAGATGGGTGTATTCCTTGCATTCTTCGGCGCTGTATGCCTCGGATTCAGCGGAAATCAGGCTGCATCAATCGGTATCATCGGCGGCGCTGATGGTCCTACAGCTATCTTCCTTACAACAAAGCTGGCACCAGAGCTCCTCGGACCTATAGCTATCGCAGCTTACTCCTACATGGCTCTTATCCCTATGATACAGCCTCCGCTCATGAGACTTCTCACCACAAAGAAGGAAAGAGAAGTAAAGATGGAGCAGACTCGTGTCGTAACAAAGACAGAGAAGATCATCTTCCCTATAATCGTTGCTATGTTCGTAATCCTTCTTCTCCCTTCAACAGCTCCTCTTGTAGGCTGCCTTATGCTCGGTAACCTCTGGAGAGAGTGTGGAGTTACAGAAAGACTTTCAGACACAGTTCAGAATGCTCTTATGAACATCGTAACTGTATTCCTTGGAATTTCCGTTGGTGCTACAACAGCTGCAGACAGATTCCTCTCACTTGAGACCATCAAGATCATCGTTCTTGGCCTTACAGCATTTGCATTCTCTACAATCGGCGGACTCCTCGTTGGTAAGATCATGTATAAGCTTTCAGGCGGCAAGATCAATCCTCTTATCGGTTCTGCAGGTGTTTCAGCCGTTCCTATGGCTGCCCGTGTATCGCAGATGGAAGGTCAGAAGGCTAATCCTTCAAACTTCCTGCTCATGCACGCTATGGGACCAAACGTTGCAGGTGTTATCGGTTCTGCTATCGCAGCAGGATTCCTCCTGGCTGTATTCAAGTGATATAAACTGAACACATTGCATATAAAGTCACGGCATTCAGGTGCCGTGACTTTTTTGTTGACAGCCGATCATAAATCCATTATAATTATGTCATAACGGAGGTGTGATATGAGTTATTTTACATTTGATAATAAAAAGATATATTATGAGGAGAATGGCAGCGGAACACCACTGTTATTCCTTCATGGCAACACAGCTTCTTCTAAAATGTTCACAGATTTCAGCAAACGATACACGGACAGTTACAAAGTTATACTCATAGACTTCCTCGGACACGGAAGATCGGAAAGGTTATCGGAATTACCTGCAGATTTATGGTTTTATGAGGCTCAGCAGGTAATTGCGTTTCTCAGGCATAAACATTATGACAAGGTTAACATTATAGGTAGCAGCGGGGGAGCAATTGTTGCTCTGAATGTAGCACTTGAGGCGTCCGAATGTGTGGACAAAGTCATTGCTGACAGTTTTGAGGGTGAGAAAGCTGATGAAGCTTTTGTAAAAAATCTGCTTTCCGACCGCAGTTCTTCGCTGGAAGATACAAATGCAAGGGGATTTTACTCCTATATGCACGGTGATGACTGGGAGCAGATCGTTCATAATGACACATCGGCTATAATCAGACACTCAAAAGAAGTTGTGAATTTCTTCCACAGACCTATCAGTGATCTTAAAGCTAAGGTGCTGCTCACAGGAAGTAAAGGCGATAATTTTATGTACAGCGTTGCACCTGACTACTACGAAAAAGTGTACGGTAATATGCTGGAAAAGTTGCCCAATGGAAGTATGTATCTCTTTGAAAGCGGAGATCACCCTGCCATGATGACGAATCAGGATGAGTTCTACAGGCTAAGCGTTGAATTCTTAGCGTAGAACAGGGCAATTTCAATATATATACAGTCGTCACAAAAAGTTTTCATGTTTAAGATGAAAAATATTGAGGAAATACTTGCAAAATATCATGAAATGGTGTAAAATAGTAATGTACGTTGTTAATAATATAACAACAGCGATCAATGTATCTTATTACGAAAGGATGTCATACCCATGGCAGGATTAAACAAGGTTACTGTAGAAGACATTAACGTTAAGGGCAGAAAGGTACTCGTAAGAGTAGATTTCAACGTTCCCATGAAGGACGGCGTTATCACAAACGATAACAGGATCCAGGCTGCTCTTCCCACTATCAATAAGCTCGTTGAGAACGGTGCAAAGGTTGTTCTTTGCTCACATCTCGGCAAGCCCAAGAATGGTCCCGAGGCTAAGTTCTCACTGGCTCCCGCAGCAGCAAGACTTGCTGAGCTGGTAAACACAAAGGTTACATTCGCAGCTGATGATACAGTTGTCGGCGACAACGCTAAGAAGGCTGTTGCTGCTATGAAGGACGGCGAGATCGTTGTTCTCGAGAACACACGTTTCCGCGGCAACGAGGAGACAAAGAACGGTGAGGAGTTCTCTAAGGAGCTCGCTGACCTCGTTGACGACGAAGTTTTCGTTATGGACGCTTTCGGTTCTGCTCACAGAGCTCACGCTTCAACAGCAGGCGTTACAAAGTTCGTTAAGGAGACAGCTGTTGGTTACCTCATGCAGAAGGAGATCCAGTATCTCGGCAATGCAGTAGAGGTTCCCGAGAGACCCTTCGTTGCTATCCTCGGCGGTGCTAAGGTAGCTGATAAGCTCAACGTTATCTCTAACCTCCTTGAGAAGTGTGATACTCTTATCATCGGCGGCGGTATGGCTTATACATTCATCAAGGCACAGGGCGGCTCTATCGGTATGTCACTTGTTGACGAAGAGAAGCTTGATTACTGTAAGGAAATGCTGGCTAAGGCTGAAAAGCTCGGCAAGAAGATCCTTCTCCCTGTTGATACAGCTATCGCAGCTTCATTCCCTGATCCTATTGATGCAGAGATCAGCGTAGAGTACGTTGACGCTGACAAGATCCCTGCTGACAAGATGGGTCTTGATATCGGTCCTAAGACAGCTGCTATCTTTGCAGAGGCTGCTAAGACTGCAAAGACTGTTGTTTGGAACGGACCTATGGGCGTTTTCGAGAACCCCACACTCAAGAAGGGTACAGTAGCAGTTTGCGAGGCACTTGCTGAGGCTGACGCTACTACTATCATCGGCGGCGGCGATTCTGCTACAGCTGCTATTCAGCTCGGTTTCGCTGACAAGATGAGCCACATCTCAACAGGCGGCGGTGCTTCTCTCGAATACCTCGAGGGTAAGGTGCTCCCCGGCGTTGCAGCTATCGCTGAAAAGTAATAATATGATCAATAGGGCGGATAGAGATATTCGCCCTTATTGTGGTAAATGAGGTGTTATTATGAAACTCATTACAAGAGCACAGGAGGATAAGATTACTCTTATTCTTCTTTCAGTCGTTTGCTTTCTTCTCGGAGTTGTTTTAGGCTTTGTTCTTTCTCCTATAAAGAAGGGCATTGCTATCGGAAACAACAGCGGAAACAATTTCGGTGACAAAGATGCAGATATGTTCCCTTACGATGATGATGACGACGACGAAATAAAATTCTGATAAAGGAGTTAATATCATGAACAAGTCATTAAGAAAGGCAATTATTGCCGGAAACTGGAAAATGAACAAGACTCGTCCCGAGGCTAAGGAGCTTCTCGAGGCTATCAAGCCTCTCGTTGCAAATGCAGAGGGCAAGATCGAGGTTATTGCTTGTGTTCCTTTCACAAACCTTGAGACAGCTATCAACACAACAGCCGGAAGCAACGTTAAGATCGGTGCTGAGAACGTTCACTTTGAGAAGAGCGGTGCTTTCACAGGCGAGATCTCAGCTGATATGCTCACAGAGCTCGGTGTTGAGTACGTTGTGATCGGTCACAGCGAAAGAAGGCAGTACTTCGGTGAGACAGATGAGACAGTTAACAAGAGAACTATTGCTGCTCTCGAGGCTGGTCTCAAGCCTATCGTATGTGTTGGTGAGCTCAAGTGGGAGCGCGAGTGCAACATCACTGAAGAAGTTATCGCTCGTCAGATCAAGCTTGATCTCTGGTCACTTACAGCAGAGCAGGTAAAGAATGTAGTTATCGCATACGAGCCTGTATGGGCTATCGGTACAGGTCTTACAGCTACTCCTGATCAGGCTGAGGAAGTATGCGGCTTTATCCGTGCTCAGCTTGCTAAGCTCTTCGATCAGGCTACAGCAGACGCTGTAACGATCCAGTACGGCGGATCTATGAACGCAAAGAACGCTGCAGAGCTTCTTGCTAAGCCCAATATCGACGGTGGTCTCATCGGCGGTGCTTCACTGAAGGCTGAAGACTTCAACGTTATCGTTCAGGCAGCTGTAAACGGCTGATTAAACTGATATCTCTTATTCTCCCGACTGAACAAGACAGTCGGGAGAATAAATATTATAGTTTTTGATAATCAATATAAAAATATCGAAAAACGATAATTTTGCGTTGACAAATAATGTTTGCTGTGCTATACTATTGTCATAGAAGGACAAAGTGTTTTCCTTTGTCCAATCTTTTAGAAGGGTGATTCTATGACTAATAATAAAGCAAGAGCAAAAAGATCGGTATATTTCTATATTAATGTTTTATTCGTGCTTTTCTTCTTCCTTGGCGGCTGTTTCCTTTTGTTTGCTGCTAATGGAATAACAGCAATACTTTTATTACCATTCCTTGCGGCTAATTTCTTTCTTGTCATCTTATTTCGTAAGAATCGTAAGGACGGTACTTTCAGAGCACCTCTTATAATCGTTCGCATTATCACTATATTATTTGCTGTTATCATTTTTGCAGCTCCGATATTAGGAGTATCGTTCAAGAATAATAAGCTTTTTTATCCCGTAAAGAGAGCAATTTTCGGATATGGGATAAGATCAGACATTGAATGGAAAAAGATCCTTCCGAAGCATCTTCCGGATAACTGTGACGAATACTTCTTTCGTACTGAAATGTCATTTCCCGCACAGGATTACCACCCATATGCATATCTGATATTTCGCACTGATGATCAGCAGATAAAAGAGTATATAATTGAAGCAGAAAATAAAGGTCTTGAGCATATAAAGAATGAAAAGACTTTTAGTGAACATATTTTTGAAAACAAAACAGACATAGAGCTTTATGAGCAGGACATTGATTATCATGTTACTGTTAATTCAGATTATCTGAGTATTCCGCGTCATGTTTTTATCTGGCTCAGTGATGAACAAAAACTTGAACTGAGCACAGAAGCTGTTGTTTTTGTAAACGGCAGTTACGGCTGTGCATTTGATGAAAGCTCGGGACTGTGTTTATTCTGGTCATGAGCACTATAACTAACGGCAGAAATCGTATTTTCCATGAGGGGAGTACGTTTATTGCGTGACCGACTAAAGTCGGCACATATAGATATTTTAACTTATCTTTAAAGGAGAATTTTTATGTCAAAGAAACCCGTTGCACTTATTATCATGGACGGCTTCGGCTATAACCCCGATACATACGGCAATGCTATTGCCGCAGCAAAGAAGCCTAATCTTGACAAATACATGGCTGAGTGCCCTAACACTATCATCGGCGCAAGCGGTCTTGATGTTGGTCTTCCCGACGGACAGATGGGCAATTCCGAGGTAGGCCACACCAATATCGGCGCAGGTCGTATCGTTTATCAGATGCTCGTTAAGATCTCCAAGGACATCAAGGACGGCACTTTCTTCAACAACAAGGCTATACTCGACGCTATGAACAACTGCAAGGAAAAGAACAGTGCTCTTCACCTTATGGGACTTCTTTCTCCCGGCGGCGTACACAGCCACATGGAGCATATGTACGGTATCGTAGAGATGGCAAAGAAGAACGGCCTCGACAAGGTGTATATCCACGCATTCCTCGATGGCAGAGACGTTCCTCCCTCATCAGCTGCTGAGTTTATGGAGGAGGCTGTTGCTGAGCTTAACAAGATAGGTCTTGGTAAGATCGCTACTATTTCAGGACGTTTCTATGCAATGGACAGAGACAACGCCTGGGACAGAGTTGAGAAGGCTTATGCTGCTCTTGTTTACGGCGAGGGTGTTAAGGAGTCTGATCCTGTACAGGCTATAAAGAATTCCTACGCTAATGAGGTAACAGACGAGTTCATGCTTCCTACTGTAATTGATGGCGGTGCACAGATCAAGGCTGATGACAGCATTATCTTCTTCAACTTCCGTCCTGACCGTGCAAGACAGATCACACGTTCATTCGTTGATCCCGATTTCACCGGATTTGAGAGAAAGAACGGATTCTTCCATGTAAATTTCGTGTGCATGGCTCAGTATGACGCTACAATGCCTAATGTTTCAGTAGCATATCCTCCCGAGCAGCTTACAATGACTATGGGAGAGTATCTCTCAAAGC
The DNA here is from genome assembly GCF_000621785.1 of Ruminococcus flavefaciens ND2009. Lineage (GTDB taxonomy): Bacteria > Bacillota > Clostridia > Oscillospirales > Ruminococcaceae > Ruminococcus > Ruminococcus flavefaciens_C. Next base: position 468,574 of record NZ_KK211346.1, read on the forward strand.
TCGGCAAGACACAGCTCCGTATTGCCGAAACTCAGAAGTATGCTCACGTTACATTCTTCTTCAACGGCGGCGAGGAGAAGCAGTTTGAAGGTGAGGATCGTATCCTTATCAAGTCACCTGATGTTCCTACATTTGATCTCAAGCCTGAGATGAGCGCATATGAAGTTTGCGATGCTGTTTGCGAAGCTATTGACTCTGACAAGTATGACGTTATCATTCTTAACTATGCTAACTGCGACATGGTAGGTCACACAGGTATTTTCGATGCTGCTGTAAAAGCTGTTGAGGCTACTGATACCTGCGTAGGCAGAATGGTCGACAAGATACTGGCTAAGGGCGGCGCTGCTCTTATCACTGCCGATCACGGTAACGCTGATAAGATGATGGAGCCTGACGGAAGTCCATTCACAGCTCACACCACAAATCCTGTTCCTCTTATCGCCGTTGGCGTTGAGGGTCAGCTTATCGAAGGCGGCGTACTCGCTGATCTTGCACCTACAATGCTTGATATTATGGGCGTTCCTCAGCCTGCCGAAATGACAGGTAAGAGCCTGCTCAAGAAGTAATAAATGCTATAAAAGCCACACAGTTCAGTCTGTTGTGGCTTTTTTGTTGCCCTTAGTAAATAATGGTTGCAAATACTAACATCTTATGATATAATAATAACAAGTATGTTTTAGGAGCTGTTTTATGTTAAAGAAAGTATTGGCAGTCACTTTATTTTTATCGGGACTTATGTTTTCAGGCGGCTGCTCTGAAGAAAAAGCTGTTTCGGAAGCTGATATGTCATCAAGTTCAAGAGATGTATTTGCTATGGATACATTTATGAACATGAAAGCATACGGCAGCAATGCGGATATTGCCCTCAGTGAAGCAGAAGAGCGTATTCTTCAGCTTGAAGAAGAGCTTTCCGTTACAAGTGAGACCAGCGACATATGGGCTGTTGATCACAGCAGCGGAGCAGTTGTGGATGTCAGTGAAGATACTGCGCTTATCATAAACAAAGCCATAGAAATGGGCAATAAAACAAACGGCGCACTGGATATAACTCTTTATCCGGTTCTAAAGGAATGGGGATTTACCACAGGGGATTATAAAGTCCCTGATGATAATACTCTTATCAGCCTTCTAAAAAATGTAGATTATAGCAAAGTACATATTGCTGAAAATACAGTAACCCTTCCAAAAGAAACAGAAATAGACCTCGGTGCCCTGGCGAAAGGATATACAGGCGACGAAATAATGAAGATTATGGAAGATAACGGCGTCAGCTCAGCTATTGTAAGCCTTGGCGGCAATGTCCAGGCACTTGGTTCAAAGCCCGACGGAAGCAACTGGAAGGTCTCTGTCCGTGATCCATTTGCTCCGGATACAGATATGTGCATAATTGAAGTAGCTGATAAGGCTGTTATCACATCCGGCAACTATGAACGATACTTTACAGCTGAGGACGGAACAGTTTACTGGCATATTCTTGATCCTAAGGACGGCTATCCTGCCGATAACGGACTTGTTTCCGTTACAGTCATAGGCGACTGCGGACTTGACTGTGATGCACTGTCAACCGCTCTGTTTGTTGAAGGTTATGATGGAGCTGTTGATTTTCTGAGATCCGATCCCTCATTTGATCTTATCCTTGTAACTGATGACAGGAAGATATACTATTCGAGCGGCATTGCCGACTGCTTTACCAACATAAGCAGCATGGAAGCAGAGGTGATCTCACTTGACTAAAGGCGTAAAGCTTCTCATCGGGATAGTGGTTCTCATATTTTCTGCTGCTGTGGTTTTTGCAGTTATAGGCTTGAAGAAATCGGAAAGCACCTGGGTGGAGATAGTTCAGAATAATAAAGTTATCTATAAGCTGGATCTTTCCGAGGAAAAAGACAGGACCTTCCGAATCGAATATCCAGACGGCGGCTGGAACGATGTACAGATCAGGGATGGGCATATTTGTATTTCTGATGCTGATTGTCCGGATCATACCTGCATAAAGACCGGAGAGCTCCGCTCTGAGAATATTCCTATAGTTTGCCTGCCTCATAAGCTGGTAATTCGTTTTTCAGATGAGGGGGCAGGAAAGTGATGAGGGCGCAGAAGATAGCAAGGCTTGCACTTCTGACTGCACTGGCGCTAATAATTTTTATAATCGAACTGCGAATAGATATTATCCCCATTCCCGGTGCAAAGCTTGGTCTTGCCAATATCATAACAGTTTATGCTGTATATAAATACTCTGCTAAAGAAACAGCTATGATAGTATTTGCACGTGTCCTTCTGGGAGCGATCTTCGGAGGAAATATATCTGCCATAATATACAGCATGGCAGGAGCTGTTTTCTGCCTGACAGGTATGCTGTTAGTCAAAAGGATAGTTCCTCTTAAATATATCTGGCTCAGCAGTATCATCGGCGCTATACTACATAATACGGGACAGATAATCGTCGCAGTGATCGTAATGCGTTCACTTGCAGTGCTTTCCGTTTATCCGTTTCTGATAATCACAGGCTGTGTCGCAGGAGCATTTACGGGGCTGTGCGCACAGTTCCTGATCAGAAGGAACCTTCCCGAAAAAGAAAATAAAAACTGAACATAATAACTGTGACTCTTGCCATTTCCGACCTTTTGTGATATAATAATCAAGAGGTGAATCAAATGAATCCAATGAACGCATTTAAGCTCAAATCCCTTCTTGAGAGATTTCTGGTAAACCATCCTAAGCTTTCGCCTTTTTTCAAGGCAGCTGTAGGAACGATAGGCGAGGGAACAGTCATCGAAGTAAAGGTTATTTCTCCCGATAACAAGACCATAATTTCCAATATCAAGATCAACGAAGAGGATATGGCGATACTGAACGAGCTGAAAGAACTGAAATAAAAAAGCTGCCGCAGCTTTTTCTGCGGCAGTTTTAATATTCTATGCCTTTTCTGGCAGTTATACCATTATCAAACGGATGCTTTACAGCATTCATTTCCGTGAGATAGTCGGCGCGCTTTTTTAGTTTATCTGAGGGATTTCTTCCGGTCATAACGATCTCTCCCACGGAGAGATAATTATTAATAAAGTTATCAGCGAGCTCAGTATCAATGAGCTTTTTATTATATGCGTCGATGAATTCGTCAAGGACCACGAGCTGAACAGAACCATTATCAAGAAGCTCGGATGCTTTTCTGAGCATATCGTTATGACAGAGTGTTACTTCACTTTTTTCGAGGTCATTCATTGCAAATGTAAATTTATTGCATTCCTCGCAGCATATCACAGTAACATTTTCAAGGCTTCTCAGAACGGATATTTCCGAGGAAGAACCGTTTTTCAGGAACTGAAAAAAAGCAGCTTTCATTCCCGAGCCTGCTGCACGGATCGTCAGACCGACGGCTGCGGTGGTTTTTCCCTTGCCATTTCCGTAATAAATATGTAACATATCATATCACCTCACAGTTGTATTATAACATATCGTGCGAAGATAATCAACACATTTTTTGCTTTTTTAAGAAAAGCTTATCATAATTTAAGGAGTGTTTTAATGAGTTCCATAATTTTCTTCGACATTGACGGAACTATCGTTACCGAAGATGAAAGAGCCATAATCCCGAACAGTACCCGCGAGGCTATTGCTGAGACAAGAAGAAAGGGAAATCTTACGTTTATCAATTCAGGCAGAACTGCCTTTAACATCAGTCCAAAGGTAAAGGGGCTTGGTTTTGACGGATATATCTGCGGCTGCGGTACATATATCGAATACGGCGGAAAGGTGCAGTTATGGCGTACAGTTCCGAAGGATGAGTGTATTCGCGTTGCCAGACTGCTCAGAGAATGTAATGTAACGCCGGTATATGAGCATACAAGAGGTTATTTCTTTGATGATAAAGCTCCGATGACAGAAGGACTCAGATATTTTATGGAGGTCTTCGTAGACAGCGGCATTGATGTAAGCGGCAGAGTAGAAGACAGCAGCTTCGGATTTGACAAGTTTGTTATATGGGAGAATGAGCACAGCGACATGGAGCGTTTCAGAACTGAAATAAGCAAGAATTATTCCATAATCGACAGGGGAGGCGGTTTTTTTGAAAATGTTCCCCTCGGCTATTCCAAAGCAACAGGTATCGAAGCTATACTCAAGCTTCTTGACATTCCTATGGATAGAGCATACGCTATCGGCGACAGTATGAATGACCTGCCCATGCTTCAGGCAGTACCTAACAGCATCGCCATGGGAGGCGCAGAAAATATTTATCCTTACGTTTCATATATTACTACACCGATCGAGGAAGACGGAATAGCAAATGCACTTAAACATTTTGGACTGATTTAATAATTTCTTCATTTAATAGGCGATTATTGCTTTTATTATCAAATATTGCGATTTTTTGTGTTGCTTTTTTGTAAGTTCTCATTCTTGAAATGCTTATAGGGCTATGTTATAATATAATTGATGCCTATGGCAAATAAAATGAGAGGAAATGTCCGTTTTTTACCGGACAGAGAAGAGATCATGAATATAGCAGTTGCTCAGTCAGGCGGTCCGACCTGCGCTATCAACGCTTCACTGGCGGGAGTTTTCAGCGCAGCTCAGAAATCAGGGGAAATTGAAAAGATCTATGGCGTAATAAACGGTATTGAAGGAATTATCAACGATGAGATGGTAGATCTCGGCGAAAAGATAAACAGTGATGTAAGCTATCAGCTCTTACTCAGAACTCCTTCAGCTGTTTTAGGTTCATGCAGAAAGAAGCTTCCCGATCACAGAGAAAAACCAGATGTGTATGAGCGTATCACAGAGGTTCTCCATAGTCACAATATAGGAATATTTTTCTATATCGGCGGAAACGACTCAATGGATACAGTTGCAAAGTATTCAGCATACCTTTCTGATAAAAAAATAGATGATATTAAAATAATCGGTATCCCCAAAACCATCGACAACGATCTGTGTGAGACAGATCACTCGCCGGGGTTTGGCTCGGCTGCTAAATATGTTGCAGCTACGGTTCAGGAGATCACCAGAGACAGCAACGTTTACAGTATCCCGTCGGTTACCATAATCGAGACCATGGGACGTCATGCCGGCTGGCTCGCAGCAGCAGCCTGCTGCATACGTGCAAACGGAGAATCCGCTCCTCATCTTATCTATCTTCCGGAGACAACATTCAGTATTGAGAGATTTCTTGCCGATGTAAAGGATCAGATGACAAAGCACAGAGCAGTTATTGTAGTAGTTTCCGAAGGAGTTAAGACCGCGGAAGGTAAGTTTGCGGCTGAGGAGTTCCAGTCAGGACAGACCGATGTATTTGGTCACGTTTATCTTGCAGGTATAGGTAAATTCCTTGAAAAACTGGTCGCTGCGGAGATAGGCTGTAAGGTTCGTTCGATCGAGCTTAATGTAATGCAGAGATGCAGCTCTCATATTGCTTCACTTGAGGATATACAGTCTTCAGAGGCGATCGGTATGGCAGCAGTTGATGCAGGTCTGAAAGGAAAGTCCGGTTGCATGATGACATTCGTCCGTGAATCGGATATGCCTTACAGCTACAGGATCGATACAGTAGAAGCTTCAAAGGCTGCTAACTCAGAGAAATTCTTCCCCAGGGAGTGGATAAACGAAGCAGGCAACAATGTTCTGCCGCCTGCTTATGATTACCTTATGCCGCTTATCCAGGGCGAGCTTCACGCTATAATGAAAAACGGAATGCCGCTGAATTTCGTAATATAAATAAAAAAAGGAGGACTTTTAAGTCCTCCTTAATTTTTTTACTTTGCTGCCTTTATCGGGAGAGTAGCAAGCTTTAACAGTGATCTCTGAATTGCAAGAGCATCATTGGAAGTAAGACCTTCCTGAGTAAGATCACAGTCACCGTTGATACGGCCCTGTTCTGTAAGGTGCTTGGAATATGTTCCCTTTAAGCCATACTTATCAGGGTTAGCTATTGACTGCATGATAAGAACAGCGTCTGCAAGCTCTACAACCTTATCACAGTTTGTATCGCCGTAAAGAACCTTTGTCTTATCAGGCTCAGGATCTGTAGCTGTGGTATTCTTTTCACTTTCACCAGGCTTTGTACCGTCAGGCTCAACACCCCAGATAAGCTCGCCGTCAGCGTAAAGTGTGATCTTGTCTGTTATAGCAGCTGCTTCGTTCTCATCTGCGAAGGAAACAAGATCAGCATAGCTGTAGTCATTTGTAGAATCCCAGTGAGGATATACACACTTCTCTTCGTCCATCTTTGTAGTAAGAGCGAACTGGAATACACGGCTTCCGTAGAAGTCGCAGTTCTTCCACTGAATATCTACATAGTAGTTGCCCTTATCGTCATACTTGAAGGGACCTGTGAACTTAGCCTCATTCTTGCCGTTTGAGTAGCTCTTTTCCTGGTCATAGTCGATTCTGGGAACGATATAATCTACATCATAGCCCGCCTCTGTGAGCTCAGAAACATTGAAGTAATATCTTGCCCTCAGATCACTTTCAAATCTCGGAGGATCGATAGTTCTGTTGTAGATTACGACCTTAAGCTGAACGCTGCTGTCCTGCTCCTGGTTCTTTCCGCCTGCAGCATAGATGCCGACAGGAAGGGGATTGCCCTTTTCATCTACCTGATCGTAGCCGATAGCGTTTGCTGACATATCAAAATCAGGATTGATGTGATTTTCCTTTTCAAGCTCCTTGCCCTTTGAACCGTAGAAGTGGTACAGACCTGCAAGATCGCCGCAGAAGCCTGCGTTATAGTCATCTGTAACTTCGTTATAGATGTAATCCTTTGTTATGTCATTGTGGAAGTCCTTAAGATCGGGACCGCCTACAAGAGCACCCCAGAGGGTGTGTACCTGTACTGTAGGATCTTCCATGCTCTGCTTGCCTGAGCAGTGTGATGAACGGTGGTGAGGCTGTGAAGCAAAATTATTGCCGTAGCCTACCTCGTAAGCATAACCCATGGGGTTTTTACCGAGGATGTATTCCATCTGAGCCTTTGCCCAGGGGAGGAATGTTTCGTCGCCTGTTGTCTTAGCATATACACAAGCACAGAGACCTGCTGCTGTATTGTAACGAGCTGAACCGTAGCCTGAAACAACTGCCCAGCCATAAGGTGACTTAGCAATGAAGTCGCTGCTTGTATCACTATCGGGGAGATCAGGGATCTGATCGCAGGTCATGGGAGTGTTCCAGAGGTAGTCATCCATACCGAAGTACTTATGACCTCTTACAGGCTCATAGCCCCACTTCGAAGTATCAACATCTGCGTTGCAGCCTGACCAGAACTCAAGATTGTAACGGAAGATGTACCAGTCACGAGCTGTGTTTGTAATAGGAGCAAGCTTTGCAAAAACTCCGCCCCAAACTGTATCCCAGCAGTGTACCCAGATGTTCTGCCAGCAGTTACCTGTATCAGTGATGATGCGCTTCATGTAACCGGTGTAAGGATGAGCGCCCTTGTCGTTTGTTGTAGTTTCATCAACATCAATGATAGCCTTGATGTACTTGTCGTAAGCAGCGTCCTTCTGAGTCTCATCCTCAGCAACAGCTGCGTAATAGAGCCATACGGCTGCCCATGAGAGCTCATCATAGTCATAGCTTGAGTGGTAGAAACCTCCGTCATAGCCGAGAACCAGTGAACTTGGTGTTGAACCGGGCTGCCATGATTCCTCATGAGTCGCAACAGCAAGCTCATAAAGAGCTCTTGCATACTTGAGGTTCTCAGCAGCGTACTCAGGATCTGTATCCTTGAAGTTAAGATAATTGATAGCCAGTGAAGCAGAAGCGCCTGCGCACTGATCGGGAGCGGGCATTTCTGTTGTTGCAAAGTAAGCAGGTCTCTTAACAGCACAGCTTGAAGAAGCAACTACCGTATCATCGACCTGAAGCTCGGGAGCACACCAGTAGTTATGGTCGTTGTTACCCTCTCCGACCTGATAGCAGTAAGCGATAGCATTTCCGTCATCATCGAGGAAGGTAGCCTTCATGTAATAATCATTGATCCAGCGCATTTCGTCCTCAACGTGCTTATCGAGGCCCATTTCCTTGTATGCGTCTCTGAATTCATAGTAACCCCAGCCTACTGTGGAAGCTGAGAAGCTTCCGGGGAGTCCGAACTTTACATGGTCGCCTGCGTCATGCCAGCCGCCTGTAAGATCCAGCTTTCCGTCGCCGTCGGGATCCAGGTACTTGCGGTTTGCCTCGATGAACTTGGAAGACATATTAACGCCTTCATAGAGACCCTTAGCAGCACTGAGGCCACCGTCGCCGTCGCCCTCGCCCTTGGGCTGCTCGTCCTCTTTCTTTTCCTGTTCCTTACCGTTCTGTGAACCGTCATTCTTAGCCTCGCCGTAGAGCTCAGGCATAGGATTCATAGGCTGGAGCGGTATCTCAGCATCCTTAACGTGACAATTTCCTCTCCATGAGTAATAGCCGTCATCAGCTACCTCATCGCCGCACTTGTTTGCGTCATAGAAGCATAACGCAAGCTGGAGCGCCTCAGCAAAATTGTCATAGTTGTTTGGTTTGCCTTTCGTGATTACAGCGGCATTTACATTTGTCACCATGCTACATGACAAAAGAGTTGCAGCTGCTGAAAGGCAGGCTAACGATCGTTTGAACATCTTCGCCTTTTTCATTCAGATCTTCCTTTCAGGTTGTAATTTTTATCTAATGGACTGCTTCCGCCTTGAAGCTGTCCAATATAGCCGTATCACTTAAGCAGATTTTTCTTCTTGAGTCTGTCGAAAACGATATTGTAGCCGTCGTTTCCGTCTTTCAGCGAGCGATTTACTCTGCTTATCGTCGCTGTACTTGCGCCTGTTTCTGTAACGATACTGTTATATACTCTGTGCTCATCGAGAAGCTTTGCAACGTGAAGTCTCTGTGCAAAGGACTTCAGCTCGATGCTGGTACAGAGGTCATCAAAGAACTTATAGCAATCGTCTACCGAGTCAAGAGTAAGTATTGCTTCAAAGAGCAGATCCATGCTTTCTGATTTGATTTTGTCGATCATAGTAATTCTCCAATCTGCCGTAAAGGCGTATGTAACAATTTCTTACTTTACATTTTAACACATTATTATGTAAAAGTAAAGTCCTTTTTTAGAAAGAAGAAGTCCATGTCATACTGAACTAATTTACATTACACCTTTGAGTATATGATAACATATTCTCAACAAAAAGTAAAGATTATTTCTTAAAGTTCGCAAAAAATGGAGATAATAACCAAACTACCGCAAATTTTCGTATATCAAATAGCAGATTTCAGCTTAAATCATCTATTAAATAATTAACAATATTCAATTATTTAATACGCATTGATAAATGATATACCTCCACTTGACCACAGTGTAAGTAAAGGGGTTGAATTTTTTTTATTTTTATTGTATAATATAAAGAAACCGACATCATCGGTTTTTCAGGATGAATATGATACCATACAGAAACGCGGTGAATTTATGGAACAGACAATAAAGAGCGATAAAAACATCGAAGAGGCTAATATCCTCTACACTGTTGCAATGAGGGGGCTTGTTGCCTTTCCGAAAATGGTCATGCACTTTGATGTATCGAGAAGCAGATCAATGGCTGCTGTTGAGAGATCTTTAAAAGAAGGCGGCAAGCTGTTTCTTGTTACTCAGCATGAAGCATATATTGAAAATCCCAAAGCTTCCGACCTGTACAAGGTCGGCGTAGTCGCAGAAATAAAGCAGGTCCTCAAACTGCCCGATAATATAATGAAGGTGCTTGTAGAGGGCGTGTACAAAGCAAATCTTGTTCGTCTCATAGATGACGGAGAGGTGCTTAAGGCAGAAGTTAAGAGAACGCCCACTTACTCAAGAGCGAAAGTAGACGAGGTAGAGGCTGAAGCACTTATGCGTTCCGTTAAGGACGTATTTGAGCGTTACGCTTCATTCTTTCCGAGAATGCCCAAGGAGCTTCTTACATCTATCATGACTCAGGATTCTCCCATTAAGCTTTTTGAGACCGTTACCTTCAACTGTAACCTGAACTACAGGGACAAGCAGACTCTTCTTGAAGAGACAAATGTTATCAATAAGCTTTCGGTACTGTTTGCCTGCCTCACATCTGAGGTGGAGATACTGGAGCTTGAAAACCTCATAAACGAACAGACGAAGAACAGCATAGACAAGGGGCAGCGTGAATTCTACCTCCGCGAGCAGCTCAGAGTTATCCAGGAGCAGCTTGGCGAAGACGAAGGGGAAGAGGCTTTCGGCTATATCAACGATATTATGGAGCTGAAACTGGACGAAAAGAGTAAGGAAAAGCTCCTTAAAGAGGCTGACAAGCTGACAAAACTGCCGCCGTCGTCGCAGGAAGCTTTTGTTATAAAGAATTATCTTGACACGGTTCTTGATCTTCCTTGGGGAAAGTATACAAAAGCCAAGCTGTCAATGGAAAAGGCAGAAGCCGTTCTTGAAAAAGATCACTATGGTCTGAAGAAGGTCAAGGAGCGTATCCTTGAGTTTCTCGCCGTACATATGCTCAACCCCGAGATAAAGGGACAGATAATCTGTCTGGCAGGCCCTCCCGGTATCGGTAAGACCTCTATAGCGAAATCTATCGCAAAGGCTATGGGCAGAAAGTATGCAAGAGTATCTCTCGGCGGCGTTCGTGACGAAGCTGATATAAGAGGTCACAGAAAGACCTATGTTGGTGCAATGCCGGGCCGCATTATCACAGCTATTTCCCAGGCAGGCTCTGCAAATCCGCTGATTCTTTTTGATGAGATAGATAAGCTTTGCAGTGATATAAAAGGCGATCCTTCATCTGCGATGCTGGAGGTGCTTGACGCTGAACAGAACAACGCTTTTCGCGATCACTTCATAGAAGTGCCCTTCGACCTCAGCAAGGCTGTATTCATCACAACTGCCAATAACGTAGGAGCTATTCCTGCCCCTCTCCTTGACAGAATGGAGGTTATAGAGCTCCCCAGCTACACAGCAGAGGAGAAGTTCCATATCGCAAAGGAACATCTTATCCCCAAACAGCTCAAGGAGCACGGTCTCAAGGCTTCGCAGCTCAAGATAAGCGATGATGCTATAGATGAACTCATTCAGTACTACACCAAGGAAGCGGGAGTTCGTTCACTTGAAAGAAGCATTGCTTCTCTGTGCAGAAAGACTGCAAAACGCATAGCCGCCAATGAAGTCAAGCGTGTAACTATCAAAGCCAAGGACATAACAGGGTATCTCGGTATCCGCAAATATCTCGGCGATCTCTCCTCAAAGGAAGACCAGGTCGGAGTAGTAAACGGTCTTGCATGGACATCTGTAGGCGGAGTTCTTATGCCTATCGAAGTATTAACCATGAAGGGAACAGGCAAGATAGAGCTTACGGGCTCACTGGGAGAGGTCATGAAGGAAAGCTCAAAGATCGCGGTAAGCTATGTCCGCAGTATTGCCGATAAATACGGCATAGACCCTGATTTCTACAAGAATGAAGATCTTCACATACACGCTCCCGAGGGAGCTGTTCCCAAGGACGGTCCTTCCGCAGGTGTTACTATGACAACTGCTCTTGTTTCGGCTTTGTCAGGACATAAGGTCAGATCAGATGTTGCTATGACAGGTGAGGTCACACTCCACGGCAAAGTGCTTCCTATAGGCGGACTTCGTGAAAAGACCATGGCTGCATACAAGTCAGGGATCAAGACTGTGATTATACCTGTGGCAAACAAGCCTGATCTCGAGGAAGTTGACGATGCTGTCAAGAACGCCATCACCTTTGTATTTGCAGAGGAACTTACAGACGTTCTTGACACAGCTCTTATCAAATAAACACCACAAGGAGGTAACGCCGTGAAACTTAATTACAACAAAGCGGAGTTTACCGCCGCATACGGCAAATTTTCGCAGATCCCGGCTCCCGAAAGGATAGAGATAGCCTTTGCAGGGCACTCTAACGTGGGGAAATCTACGCTCATAAATAAGCTGTTTAACCGCAAAAACCTCGCCAGAGTAAGCTCGGTGCCGGGAAAGACTGCTACTATTAATTTCTACGGACTTGAAAATATCTTCTTTGTAGATCTTCCCGGATACGGATACGCAAAGGTCTCAAAGTCGGAAAAAGAGCGCTGGTCGGGACTTATCGAGGGGTATCTCAGCTCTGACAGGGATATACGTCTTGTATTCATGCTTGTGGATATACGCCATGCTCCCACGAAGGACGATATACAGATGATAAATTACCTCATTGATACAGAAATGCCATTTGTTCTCGTACTTACAAAAGCCGACAAGCTCAACAAGTCTGAGCGTGCAAAAAGGCTGGAGGCATTCAAGGACGAGATACCATGCTTTGAGGATATACATACTATCCCGTTTTCTTCTCAGACATTCGAGGGAGTCGAAGAACTCAGACAGATCGTCGAGGAAATCGCAGACGACAATGACGTCGCTGACGAATAAATTTTACCCGAAAGGATGTTAAAAATGTTTGTATCCGAAAATCTCAATGTCACCTCAGAGGGACATCTCACCATCGGCGGAGCAGACACCGTTGAACTTGTAAAAGAATACGGTACACCGCTCTATGTCATGGACGAGCAGATGATAAGAAAAAGCCTTCGCCGTTTTCACGACAGCATGAATAAGTATTACAACGGTCAGGGTGAGGTGCATTACGCAAGCAAGGCTTTTTCCTGCATGGAGATGTGCAGGATAGTAGCCAGTGAGGGCGACGGACTTGACGCAGTTTCCATCGGAGAGCTCTACACCGCTCTGAAAGCGGGTTTCCCCATGGAAAAAGTAGGCTTCCACGGCAATAACAAAACCGATGAGGAGCTTCGCTTCGCAGTACAGAATAAGGTCGGACATATTATCGTTGACAATATAAGCGAGCTTCACAGACTTGAAAAAATAGCAGAGGATCTCGGTGTTCGTCCCAACATAATGTTCAGAATAAAGCCGGGAATCGACGCACATACCCATGACTTCGTAAAGACAGGTCAGATCGACAGCAAATTCGGTTTCGCACTTGAAACAGGTGAGGCTTTTGAAGCTGTCAAGGAAGCAGTGAGCTGCAAAAATGTAAATCTTTACGGACTCCACTGCCATATCGGGTCACAGATATTCGATATTGCTCCTTTTGAGGAAGCTGCAAAGGTAATGCTCGGCTTTATTGCAAAGATCAGGAACGAGCTCGGATATGAGATCGAAGGACTAAATCTTGGCGGCGGTTTTGGCATAATGTATACAGACAAGGACGATCCCTCGCCTTTCGAGACATACCTCGAAAGAGTATCTCAGGTAGTAAAGAGCGAGTGTGAGAACCTTGGTATAAAGCTTCCCAGAATGTTTATCGAGCCCGGACGCTCTATAGCCGCTCCTGCCGGTATTACACTTTACACTGTAGGCGCACGAAAAGAGATCCCCGATATAAGGACATATATTTCCGTTGACGGAGGTATGGCTGACAGTCCGAGATATATCCTCTATGGCTCGGAATATACAGCAATAGTCGCTAACAAGGCAGATCAGGAAAAGACAGAAAAGGTGACTATCGCAGGAAAATGCTGCGAAAGCGGAGACCTTATCGGTGAGAATATGCCCCTCCAGCACGCTGAATCGGGCGATATTATCGCGGTTTGTGCAACAGGCGCTTATAATTACTCTATGTCTTCAAACTACAACAGACTCCAGAAGCCTGCGGTAGTATTCGTAAACGAAGGTAGATCGCGTATTGCAGTCAAGAGAGAAACTCTTGATGACATTATCAGAAACGATATATAAAAACAGCGGGCAGAGAAAAACTCTGCCCGTTATATTATTTATATAGTCTGCCCTGCCAGGTATCGAGTTCGGCAAGTCTTTTGTCGATGCCACCGAGAACGGCTATCTTGTCTCTTGTCCAGTCCGGTGCTATAAGCTTGCGTTTGTCGCCGTCGCCTGTAATGCGCTCAACGACTGTACCGGGCGGAATGAGCTCCAGCTGCTTCACAACAATATCGATATATTCTTCTCGTCCAAGAAGATGGAATTTGTCGCCGGCAAACCATTTTTCAAGCTCTGTGCCTCTGATCACATGGAGCATTTGTATTTTTACCGCTTCGGGATCAAGCCTTGCCAGTTCTTCAGCTGTTTCCAGCATCATCTCTTCATTTTCAAACGGAAGTCCGTTTATGATATGCAGACATATACGAATACCAGCACTTTTCAGCCTATAGTAGCCCTCAAGAAACTCTTCGTGGGTGCAGCACCTGTTGATCAAATTTATCGTTGAGTTATGGCATGACTGCATTCCAAGCTCAACCGTCAGGACTGTACGTTGGTTTATTCCCTTGAGAAGCTCAATAACATCATCAGAAAGGCAGTCTCCTCGTGTACCGATTGAAATTCCACATACATCAGGAAAGGAAATAGCAGTCTCAAAGTGCTCTCTGAGCGTGTCAACCGGAGCGTAAGTGTTGGTGTTTGCTTGAAAATAGGCTATAAACCGAGCGCCTTCACCGTATTTGCGTGTTATTCGTTTATGCTCAAGCTCAAGCTGACCTGTAATGTCCGTATCTGAATGAGTAAAATAACCGCTGCCGCCGTCACAGAAAATACAGCCTCCGCTGCCTTTTGTACCGTCTATGTTGGGACAGGTAAAACCGCAGTCTATAACTGCCTTATATATTTTTTCTCCGAATTTGACTCTGTTATAATAATTAAGCGTGTGATAGCGCTTATTATCGCAGGAAAATGCGAATGGGCTTCTGCTCATATGACCACTCCTTGTGAAAATATGTTATCACATAAGCTCAATTTTGTCAATAATCAGTATATAAAAAAATAATATCGCAATATATGGCTGAATTATCTATTGACATTTTGCACAATGTGAGTTAAAATAATAATATATCAAATATGCTGGAGAGTATAAAGTGCATAAAAATATTATACTTATAGGTATGCCCGGAGTCGGTAAAAGCACAGTAGGCGTTATTCTTGCGAAAATACTCGGATACAGCTTCGTGGACACCGATCTTGTCATACAAAATAAAGAAAAAATGCTTCTGAAAGACATCATCTCGCAGAAGGGGATAGATGGCTTTATAGACACAGAAAACAGGATACTCAGCAGGTTTTCTGCCGAAAGATCTGTTATAGCAACAGGCGGAAGCGTTGTCTACGGCAAGGACGCAATGGCTAACCTCTCAAAAGACAGCGTTGTTGTGTACCTTAAGCTCGACTACAATAAGCTTAAATACCGTCTGGGCAACATAAAAAACAGGGGAGTTGTTATCCGCAAGGGTCAGTCTCTGAGTGCATTATATAAAGAGAGGGTACCACTCTATGAAAAGTATGCCGATGTCATCATTGATGAGAATGGCTGCAACATAGAAAAGACCGTAAATAAAATCATGGCTGAACTGAAGAATTCTTTGTGAGAATTCTACAATTGTAAGCCTAAAAAAAAGCATATTTGCACAATTTTATCTTTTGTTTCAAAAAGTTCTTTGACATTTAGGTAATTATGTGTTATAATGTACAGTAGGATTATTATTATTAATAATTATCAGAGTCCGGTGCCGTTTATGCAGCAAAACTGCTTTGGCTTGCGGATATCGGAAAGGAAACGAAATGTCTAAAATTATTGCTATTACCTCAGGAAAGGGCGGTACCGGAAAGTCTACCGTCTGTGCTGGTCTTGGTTACACTCTTGCAAAGCAGGGGCACAGGACACTCATTATTGAACTGGACTTCGGTCTCAGATGTCTCGATATCATTTTCGGAGTTGAGGATAATATCAAGTATGACCTGGGAGACGTTCTCAGCGGCAAGAAGACCGCTCTGGAGGCTGTTGCTCAGATTCCTATGGCTTCAAATCTGAATATCCTTTGTGCACCTAAGACTCTGACCGCAGTTGACGCCGACCAGATAGTTGAGATCTGCCGTTCGGTAAAGAAATACTTTGAATACATCATCATCGATACAGGTGCGGGTATTAATTCTCACGTTTTTGATATTGTTGAGCAGGCAAACCTGATACTCGTAATATCTACCCCCGATCCAGTCTGCATTAGAGACGCGAGCCTCATGTCTGATGAATTCTATAACAGAGGCAACAAGAGCCAGCGTCTTATCATAAACAAGATCAGCAAAAAGATCATCGGAAGTGAGCTCATCACTAACCTCGACGAGATCATCGATAAGGTCGGCGTTCAGCTAATCGGCGTTATCCCTGATGACTTCAAGATGACTGTTGCTACCGGAAAGGGAACTCCGATCCCTACAGACAGCGAGGCTCTCAGAGCATTCGATGCTATCTCAAAGCGTCTCGGCGGAGAGTTCGTTCCGCTTACAGTTAAGACTGTATAAAAGTATAATTTACCGCTTTGCGGGGAAAGGACATATATATGAAGATCGCAATTATTGCGCATGACGCTAAAAAGGAACTTATGGTTCAGTTCTGCAGCGCTTACTGCGGAATATTATCAAAGCATACTCTGATCGCTACAAATACTACCGGCAAGCAGGTAAGCGAAGCTACGGGACTCCCGATAAAGAGATATCTCAGCGGACAGGGCGGAGCAGAACAGATCCTTGCACTTCTTTCGTGCAACGAGGTCGATGTCCTCCTTTTCTTCAGAGATCCTATCAATCCTAAGGCAGCAGATGTTCACGGTATGAACCTCCTGAGACTCTGTGACGTTCATAACGTTCCTGTTGCAACAAATATCGCTACCGCTGAAGCGCTGATACTCGCCCTTGAAAGAGGAGACCTTGATTGGCGTGAGGTCGGTAATCCGAGCATCTGATATTTAATTGTCCCTTCATCAAGGGACAATTTTCATGTTAAAACACACAAGGAAAGGCTTGAAATATATGGCTATTAATATCAAACGCCCTAACGGTACCGAAGACGTTCTTCCAAAGGATATCCATAAGTGGTATACAATTGAGAAGATAGCACGTGAAACTGCTGAGAGCTACGGCTTCGGTGAGCTGCGTTTCCCAACTTTTGAGAATACAGATCTCTTTCTGCGTTCTGTCGGCGAAACTACCGACGTCGTTCAGAAGGAGATGTATACAGTAAAGGCGAAGGAGACCGAATTCACGCTCCGCCCCGAGGGAACAGCAGGTGCTATCCGCGCAATGCTCCAGAACGGACTCCTCAACGAGGCTATGCCCCAGAGGATATTCTACATCATTTCATGCTTCCGTCATGAAAGGCCCCAGGCCGGCAGACTTCGTGAATTTCACCAGTTCGGACTGGAAATGGCAGGAAGCTCATCACCTGCGGCAGACGCTGAGGTCATAAGTCTTGCTAAGAATATTCTTGACAGACTCGGTCTGAAGAAGATAGAGCTCCACATCAACTCTATCGGCTGTCCTGCCTGCCGTGCCAAGTATCATGAAGCTCTGAGGGCTTATTTTGAGCCCCGCAAGGACGAGCTCTGTGACACCTGCAAGGAGCGTCTCGTAAAGAATCCTATGAGACTTCTCGACTGCAAGAGCCCTGAGGATCGCGAAATAGCCAAGGATGCTCCGGTTATTCTCGATTATCTCTGTGAGGAGTGCAGCGACCACTTCGCTAAGCTGAAAAAGTACCTGGATAATGCTAAGATCTCCTATATCGTTGACCCCAAGATCGTGCGCGGACTTGATTACTACACCAAAACTGTTTTTGAGTTCATAACAACTGAAATCGGAGCTCAGGGAACAGTCTGCGGCGGCGGACGCTATGACGGACTTATTGAACAGTTAGGCGGACAGCCTACTCCCGCTCTCGGCTTCGGTATGGGCATCGAGCGACTCCTTCTTGTTATGGACAAGCAGCAATGCGATTACCTTGCTCCGAAGAAGTGTGACATTTACTTCGCTACAATGGGCGATGCTGCTCTTGAAAAGGCTATGGAACTGGTAAAGGATCTCCGTGAATTCGGCTATCGTGCTGAATATGACCTCATGGGCAGAGGAATAAAGGCTCAGATGAAGTACGCCAACAAGATAGGCGCGGTATATACTATGGTCATCGGCGATAATGAGCTCAATGAAGGAAAAGCCCGCCTCAAGGAAATGGAGAGCGGCGAGGAGAAGGAAATGCTTCTCAACGAAAAATTCACTGCAAATTTTGAAAACGAGTATTTCAACAAGGTACTCGATGTCATAGACGAGGAAAATCATTCTATGTTCGCATTCACAGGGGAGGATAAGTAAAATGGCAGACAGTATGAAAGGACTGAAGCGCACACACTACTGCGGAGAGGTCACTGAGATCGGCAAGGAAGTAGTAGTCGGCGGCTTCGTTGACAGAATAAGAAACAAGGGCGGAGTTATCTTTATAGTTCTCCGCGACAGAACAGGCGTTGTTCAGCTTCTCTTCAATGATGAGACCGACAAGGAGCTTTTTGAAAAGGCTGCATCATGCAGAAGTGAATATGTTCTCATGGCAAAGGGCGAAGTCCGTGAGCGTGAGAGCAAAAACGACAAGCTCAAGACAGGTCATGTTGAGATCTTTGTAACCGACCTCAGGATACTTGCAAAGGCTCAGACAACACCTTTTGAGATCACCGACGAGACAAAGGTAAATGATGAGCTTCGTCTGAAGTACCGTTACCTTGACCTGAGACGTGCTCCTCTCCAGGAGAACATCATCAAACGCCATCAGATCGCAAAGGTTACCCGCGAATACTTCTATGAGAACGGATTCCTCGAAATAGAAACTCCTATGATGATGAAGTCTACTCCCGAGGGAGCAAGAGACTACCTTATCCCATCAAGAGTACATCAGGGCAAATTCTATGCACTTCCTCAGTCTCCTCAGATCTATAAGCAGCTTCTTATGGTAGCGGGCTTTGACCGCTATATCCAGCTTGCACGCTGCTTCCGCGATGAGGATCTGAGAGCAGACAGACAGCCTGAGTTCACACAGGTGGATCTTGAAATGTCTTTCGTGGACGCTGATGATATTCAGCAGTGTGTTGAAGGCTATATCCAGCGCCTTTTCAAGGAAGTTCTCGGTGTTGATATTCCTACGCCGCTTCCTCGTCTGACATTTGCGGACGCTATGAACCGCTACGGTTCTGACAAGCCTGATACTCGTTTCGGATTTGAGATCCAGGATATAACAGATACTGTCAAGGATATAGATTTCGTAGTATTTAAGAATGCAATCGAAGACGGCGGCTCTGTACGTGCGATAAACGTAAAGAACGGTGCTTCTGTTTACACCCGCAAGGAGATTGACAAGCTTGTTGAGCACGCAAAGGGCATCGGCGCAAAGGGACTTGCTTATATTCGCTGGGCGGATGAACCTAACTGCTCATTCAAAAAATTCCTGGCTGACGGAGAGCTTGAAAAGATCTGCACGGCAGTTGACGCACATGAGGGTGATCTGGTCCTTATCTGCGCTGACAAGACCAAAACTGTTCTTGCTACACTCGGTGCAATAAGACTTATCTGTGCAAAGAAGCTGGACGTTATTCCCGAAGATCAGTATAACTTCCTCTGGATAACAGAAATGCCATTCTTTGAGCACGACGATGAAAACAACACCTGGGTAGCAGCACATCATCCCTTCACAATGCCTATGGAGGAGTGCCTTGAGTATCTCGATACAGACCCCGCAAATGTCCGCGCAAAGGCGTGGGATCTGGTACTTAACGGTACAGAGCTTTCAAGTGGATCAATGCGTATAACCGATTTTGAGCTTCAGCAGAAAATGTTTGAAGCGCTTGGCATGACTGATGAAGAAATACAGGCAAAATTCGGCTTCCTTGTTGACGCTTACAGATACGGTGCACCGCCTCACGGTGGTATGGGTATCGGTCTTGACCGTATCGCAATGATAATGTGCAAGGCTGACAGTCTCCGTGATGTAACAGCATTCCCGAAGGTTCAGAATGCAAGTGAGCTTATGTCTGAGTGTCCTTCAACTGTTGACGACGAGAGCCTTGATGTCCTCGGTATCACAGTTGTAAAGAAGGAAGACGATGAGTAATCGCTATTACGCTGTATGCGGAATACTTGACATAGATGGCAGGATACTCTTTGTCAGGCACACTTATGGTGCAGCTAAAGAGAGGATACTTATTCCCGGCGGATATGTCAAGGAAGGGGAGCTCCCTTCCGAAGCCGTAAAACGTGAGCTTATGGAAGAAACTGGCGTTGATTCCGAAGCAGAATCAGTATTTGCGGTTCAGTTCAGAAAAGAGCAATGGATAATCGTTTTCAGGCTGAAATACATTTCGGGCGAGCCTAAGTCCGATGGCTATGAAAACAGTGAAGTACTGCTGCTCACACCTGAGGAAGCGGTGAAGCGCAGCGACATAACGAATATGAGCCGCGCTATCCTTAACTCATACATAAAGCAGAAGGATAACTCGCTTGAAAAAGGAAGTTATAACTCCATTTCTCTTAAAGATGAGGTTTTCGAGATATTTGGTGTATAAAACCTGAAAAAACACAAAAAAACATAGGATTTTTTATTGACTTTTTATTCAAAAAAAGGTATAATAATAAATGTGATTTGAATAATCTGATTAGGGAGCTGTCTGTAGGGTTAGCTCCCTTTCTGTTTTTTGTTAGAGTTTATTAACAAAAAATCTATTGACTATCAAATTAATAAGTGTTATACTAAAATCACTGAATGACTGTTGGTCATTTTTAGAGGAGGTATTGAAATGGCATCGGAAGCTGTAAAAAAGATCCTCGAAGCCGAAGCACTCTCGGACAAGAAAAATGCCGAAGCAAGACGTCAGCGCGAGGACATAATCAGTTCTGCCTCGGGAAGTTCCTCGCTTGCTATTCAGAAGAAAATAAGTGAAGCTACTTCCGAAGCATCAAAGCTAAGACAGTCTTACGATTCAAAGCTCGAAAGCTACCGCAAAAAGGCGGCGGCTGAGTGCGATGAAAAGATAGGCGAAATAAAAAAACTTGCAGGCGCAAATACCGATAAAGCAGTTGCTGAGATAATCAGCAGGTTTTTCTGATGTTTGTTCCTGAAAGGAGAGTGATGTAAAATATGGCGAAGCTCAGAATGAAAAAGATCGAGCTTATTGCTATGCTTACCGACAGTAAAAAGATCATAGAGCTTCTGCAAAGAAGAGGAGTAGTCGAAATTTCTCAGAATACCGATGAGGAGCTGGAAAATACAAATGTAACGGCTGTAGTTGGGGAATTTGAAAAGTTCCGAAGCACTGCTGCTCAGGCGCTTGAGATAATCGATACTCATGCTCCTGAAAAGGCAAGCATTGCCGATATGTTCAGCGGCAAGACCGAGGTCGAAAAGCACGATTTCGGCAGGGAAGCCATGCAGATGGAAAAGGTTATGGGCGCTGCCAATGACATCATACGTAATCAGAAGCTCATAAATGAGTCTGCTGCGGCAGTATCTCAGCTTGAGATAAAGTGTGATATGCTGGACAGATGGCTGCCTCTCGATGTTCCGCTCAACTTCAGGGGAACTGCGACAACATCTGCCTTCATAGGTACGCTTCCGTATCAGATCTCCGCTGAGGAGCTTGAAGCGCAGCTGCCCGATATGTGCAGCGTTGAGATCATCAGCGGCTCAAAGGAACAGACGAACCTGTTTATTCTTTGCAGCAAGGAAAACTATGAGGAAGCTGAAAGTATCCTTCGTAAGCTAACCTTTGTTACAATATCCGAGACCGACAATAAAACGCCCTCTGAGCTTTATGACCTCCATAAGCAGGAGATAGAGAAGCTTGAGGAGAAGTCGGAGGAAGCAAAGGCAAATATTGAAAAGCTGGCAGAAAACCGCAAACAGCTCCAGTTCGTCATCGACTATCTCCAGATGAGGAAGGAGAAGTATGACGCACTGAGCGGTCTCGGATTTACTGAGACTACATTTGTCCTCACAGGCTATATCCCCGAAAAATATGCCGAATCACTGAAGAAGGAGATAGAAGCGAAGTATACAGCTTCAATAACCTTTACTGATCCAGGCGACGACGAGGATGTACCCGTATTACTTGAAAACAGCAGATTTTCCGCTCCTGTTGAGGGCATAACAAAGATGTACGCACTGCCTGCAAAGGGAGATGTAGACCCGACGCCCGTAATGTCGTTCTTCTACTATCTGTTCTTCGGAATGATGCTATCTGACGCAGGCTACGGACTTCTTATGGTCATAGGTACAACGATAGCTCTGAAAAAATTCAAGCTTGAGACCAGTATGAAAAAAACACTGACCATGTTCCGCAACTGCGGCATTTCCACAGTATTCTGGGGAGCCTTGTTCGGAAGCTGGTTCGGTGATATTGTACAGGTCGTTTCACGTGAATTCTTCGGGAAAGAGATCGGCAGTATAGCGCTCTGGTTTGAGCCGCTGACTGATCCGGTAAAATTGCTTCTTGTGTCCTTCGGGCTGGGAATCCTTCATCTTTTCCTCGGTGTTGCCGTGGCATTCAAGATGACCTGGGATACAGGCAAGAAACTGGACGCCGTTTTCGACGCGCTGCCTATATATCTGATAGTTCTCGGTGTAGCTCCTATCGGTGCAGGAATGTTCATATCTGTACCGCCTGTACTTACTAAGACAGGTACCTATATGCTTATTGCAGGAGTCATAATGCTTGTGCTGACAGCGGGAAGAACGTCCAAATCAGTATTCGGAAAGTTCTTCGGCGGTCTTTATGCATTATACAACACCGCAACAGGATATCTTGGTGACATACTTTCATATTCGAGACTTCTGGCGCTCGGACTTGCAACGGGAAGTATCGCAAGCGTTATAAACCTTATCGGTACTATGCCCGAGAACAAGGTCATAAAACTCATACTTCTGGTGATCGTATTTGTTGTCGGACACGTCGCGAACCTCGCGATCAATCTGCTTGGTGCATATGTTCATACAGACAGATTGCAGTTCGTCGAGCTTTTCAGCAAATTCTACACCGGCGGCGGAAGGGAATTCGCTCCGCTGGCAGTAAATACAAAGTATATAAAATTCAAGGAGGAAAATACAAATGACTAACGGATTAGTATTAGCAATTATAGGAGCTGCACTTGCAGCACTTTTAGCAGGTATAGGTTCAGCAAAGGGCGTAAGCCTTGTAGGTGAGGCGGCTGCAGGCGTTGTTTCTGTAGATCCTTCAAAGTTCAGCAAGGTGCTCCTGCTTGAGCTCCTTCCCGGTACACAGGGACTTTACGGACTTATCGCAGCTATGTTCATTCTTCTCCGCACAGGTGTTCTCGGCAGCGGTGCTGAGGCTCTTACACTTCAGCAGGGTCTGGGATTCCTTGCAGCATCACTCCCTATCGCAGTTGTTGGTCTTATATCAGGAATCATGCAGGGAAGAACAGCAGCCGCAGGTGTCAGCATCACAGCAAAGAAGCCCGACCACAACGGAAAGGCTATCATCATGGCTGCAATGGTCGAGACATACGCTATCCTCGCACTTCTCATATCAGTCCTTATGATACTGAATATCGCTGTATAATGGAGGTAGGATTATGTCAGGACTTGACGAGATCTTAACTCTCATTGAACAGCAGCAGAAACAGACTGAAGAAACCATTATAAAGTCTGCCGAAAGCAAAGCAGCTGCAATAAAAGCAGAGGGCGATGAAAAGGCAAGGAAAGCTTATGAAGACCACCTCAGGATCGCAAAGGCTCAGGCTGAAAAAGACTTTGAAAATTCCTGTGCTTCAGTAGATGCTTCAATGAAACGCAAAATTCTCGCCTGCAAGGTAGAGATGATCGATGCTGCTATCGAAAAGACGATCAGCAAGCTTAAAACTCTTCCCGACAAGGAATACTTTGAACTGCTGTTAAGACTTATCAGTCGTCATACCCAGCAGGGAAAGGGTGTACTCGCTCTCAGTGAAGCTGATCTCAAGCGTGTTCCTGCTGATTTTGAACAGAAGCTGAGCGAGCTTTCAGCCAAGAGCGGCGGAATAGAACTTTCCAATGAGCCTGCTGATATTGAAGACGGCTTCATACTCAGCTATGGGCTTATCTCTGAGAATTGCTGCTTCCGCGCAATGATAGAAGCTGAAAAGGAAGATATAAGAGACACAGCCGCAAGGATACTGTTCAGGTAGGTGATAGCATGAACGGAACAAAATACGCAAATGCTGTCGGAGCTGTCAGAGCTATGGAAAACACTCTCCTTAGCAAAAGCGACATTGAACAGCTTATAAATGCCAGAAATAAGACCGAAATGAGTTCTATAACTGCTTCAAAGAGCGGTGCTGCAAAGTCCGAGGATCTTGCTGATGTCTGGTCGATGCTTATGGAATACGCTCCTGACTGTAAGGAGCTTGAGATACTTCTCTACAGAAACGATTTTCATAATCTGAAGGCTGTGCTCAAGGCGATAATCTCTAACAGAGAACCCGAGCAGTATTATATAGCTCCTTCAAATGTCGGGCTAAAGGAACTGACTGAAGCTATAAACACCAAGGATCCGGGCGGACTTCCCGAATATATGCGCAATACTGCTTCCGAGGCTTATGAGCTGGTCACCAGGACCCTGGACGGTCAGCTCTCGGACTCTCTCATAGATAAAGCAGCACTTGAAGCTATGCAGAACAGCGCAGCTGTCTCAGGCAGCGAATTCATGCAGAGATACGCGCAGCTTACTACAGCCTGCGCAGATATAAAGACTGCCTACAGATGCTGTCTGCTGAGCAAATCAGCCCAGTTCATGGAAACAGCTGTATGCGGAAGTCAGGAGCTTGAAAAGGATGCACTTATAAAAGCGTCTCTTGCCGGCACAGAGCAGTTTTTCTCGCACCTTGAGACTACGCCTTACAGCGACGGAGCAGCTCTTCTGAAAGAATCTGCTGCAAAGTATGAAAAATGGT
Source organism: Ruminococcus flavefaciens ND2009 (assembly GCF_000621785.1). GTDB lineage: Bacteria > Bacillota > Clostridia > Oscillospirales > Ruminococcaceae > Ruminococcus > Ruminococcus flavefaciens_C. The sequence continues at coordinate 493,328 of NZ_KK211346.1, forward strand.
GTGATGATGTGCTCATGGAGCTTGCAGAGTCAGCGAGAATGCTGGCTTTCGGCTCAGAGCCTCTTGCTGCCTACTTCATCGCTAAGGAAGCAGAAATAAAGAATCTCAGGATACTCTCTGTCTGCAAGGAATTCGGCGCAGACAAGGAAACTATCACGGAAAGGATGAGAAAGCTATATGTATAAAGCAGCAGTGATCGGCGACAGTGCCAGCGTATCAGGCTTCGCTGCCCTTGGTCTTTCCGTTTTCCGTGAGACTGAACCCGAAAAGATAACCAAGCTCATTTCAAGGCTTGCGGCTAATGAGTTTGCTGTGATATACATCACAGAGCCCGCAGCTGCTCTGGTGAGCGATACTATAGCAAAATACAGAAGCAGCAAGCTCCCATCAATAGTTCTTATCCCTGCCATCGAAGGCAATACGGGAGACGGCATGAGAGCACTTCATGAGGCGGTAGAAAAAGCTGTCGGCTCAGATATACTGAATTAGGAAAGAGGCGGATTTGCATAAATGAACAGCAAAGGTACAGTAGTAAAAATTTCAGGACCGCTGGTCGTTGCCGAAGGTATGCGCGACGCCAATATGTTTGACGTTGTAAGAGTAAGCGAAAAGCGCCTTATCGGCGAAATTATAGAAATGCACGGCGACCGTGCTTCAATACAGGTCTATGAGGAGACCTCAGGTCTCGGTACGGGAGAAGGCGTTGAGTCCACAGGTGAGCCCATGAGCGTTGAGCTTGGTCCAGGACTTATCGGAAGTATTTTCGACGGTATACAGCGTCCTCTCGACGATATTAGAAAGGTCTGCGGAAATAATCTCCAGAGAGGTGTTGAAGTTCCCTCACTCAAAAGAGAGCCCCTGTGGAAGTTTACTCCCACAGTCAAAGCCGGAGATAAGGTCATAGGCGGAGACGTGATCGGAACTGTTCCCGAGACCGATATAGTTCTTCATAAGATAATGGTGCCGAACGGTATAGAAGGAACTGTTAAGACAATATCCGAAGGCGAATTCCACGCCGATGATATTGTCTGCGTTGTAGAAACGTCCAAGGGCGATAAGGAACTTTCACTTATCCAGAAATGGCCGGTAAGACGCGGCAGACCCTACAAGAAAAAGCTTTCACCCGATATGCCTCTGATAACAGGTCAGCGAGTTATTGACTGTCTCTTCCCTATAGCTAAGGGCGGCGTTGCAGCTATCCCGGGACCATTCGGAAGCGGTAAGACAGTAACACAGCATCAGCTTGCAAAATGGGCTGAGGCTGACATTATCGTTTACATCGGCTGCGGCGAGCGCGGAAACGAGATGACAGACGTTCTCAACGAGTTCCCCGAGCTTATTGACCCGCACACAGGAAAGTCACTTATGGAGCGAACAGTGCTTATTGCAAACACCTCTGATATGCCTGTTGCAGCCCGTGAAGCATCTGTTTATACAGGTATCACCATTGCGGAGTATTACCGTGATATGGGCTATTCCGTTGCTCTTATGGCTGACTCTACCTCCCGTTGGGCGGAGGCTCTCCGTGAGATGTCCGGACGTCTTGAGGAAATGCCCGGTGATGAAGGTTACCCTGCATACCTTGGAAGCCGTCTTGCCCAGTTCTATGAGCGTGCAGGACGAGTTATCTCAAACGGAACTGAGGGCAGGGAAGGAGCGCTTTCCGTTATCGGAGCTGTTTCGCCTCCCGGCGGTGATATATCCGAGCCTGTTTCTCAGGCAACTCTTCGTATCGTCAAAGTATTCTGGGGACTTGATGCAAATCTGGCTTACCAGAGACATTTTCCCGCTATAAACTGGCTTACCAGTTATTCGCTCTACGCAGATTCTCTTGCAAACTGGTACGATAATAACGTATCAAAGGACTGGATGAAGTCAAGAGCAAGATTTATGGAGATACTTCACGACGAGGCTGAGCTGAAGGAAATAGTTAAGCTGGTCGGTATGGACGCTCTTTCTCCAAGAGACAGACTCAAGATGGAGACAGCACGTTCTATCCGCGAGGACTTCCTGCATCAGCTTGCATTCCACGAAGTTGACACATATACAAGCCTGAAAAAGCAGCTCTATATGATGAAGCTCATACTCAACTTCAATGATGAGGCAGCTGACGCAGTAGCAAAGGGCGCTGACATCGAAGAAGTTGCAAACCTTGCAGTAAGAGAAAAAATAGGACGTTTTAAATATATAGAAGAAGATAAAACTGATGCAGAATTCGACAAGCTCTCGGTGGAGATCTCCTCCGAACTCAACGATCTGCTCGACAAGGAGGAAGACTGATGCCAAGAGAATACAGAACCATTGAAGAAGCGGCGGGTCCTCTGCTTCTTGTAAAGGACGTTGAAAACGTAACATACGGTGAGCTCGCCGAAATAAGGCTTAAAGACGGTGAAAAGCGCCGCTGCCGTGTGCTTGAGATAGACGGCACCAATGCGCTGGTACAGCTCTTTGAAAACGCCGCAGGTATCAATCTTCAGGACAGCAGCGTAGTTTTTTCGGGACACCAGATGGAACTTGGAGTTTCCGAGGATATGCTCGGACGAGTTTTTGACGGTCTTGGAAGACCTATAGATGACGGTCCCGAGATAATCCCGGAGATGAGACTTGATGTAAATGGTCTCCCCATGAATCCTGTTGCAAGACAGTATCCTCAGGAGTTCATACAGACCGGTGTTTCCGCAATAGACGGACTCAACACTCTTGTAAGAGGTCAGAAGCTTCCTATTTTCTCTGCCAGCGGACTTCCTCATGCACAGCTTGCTGCTCAGATAGCGAGACAGGCTAAGGTACGTGGAAAGGACGAGCAGTTCGCTGTTGTATTCGCCGCAATGGGTATCACTTTTGAGGAGTCTGAGTACTTTGTACAGAGCTTCAGAAGTACGGGAGCTCTTGACCGTACAGTTCTCTTTATAAATCTTGCCAATGACTCGGCGATTGAGCGTCTTGCTACTCCTAAAATGGCACTTACCGCCGCTGAGTATCTTGCATTTGAGAAGGGGATGCACGTTCTTGTTATCCTCACCGATATCACAAACTACGCAGATGCTCTTCGTGAGGTCTCCGCAGCACGTAAGGAAGTCCCCGGACGCCGCGGCTATCCGGGTTATATGTATACGGACCTTGCAACTATATATGAACGTGCAGGCCGTCAGAACGGCAAAGAGGGAAGTATCACTATGATACCGATCCTTACCATGCCTGAGGACGATAAGACACACCCGATCCCTGACCTTACCGGCTATATCACAGAAGGACAGATAATCCTCTCCCGTGAGCTTTACAGAAAGGGTATCAATCCTCCTGTAGACGTTCTGCCATCACTTTCACGACTGAAGGATAAGGGTATCGGCGAAGGCAAGACAAGAGCCGACCACTCCGACACCATGAACCAGCTCTTCTCCGCTTATGCAAGAGGTAAAGATGCAAAGGAACTCATGGTCGTTCTTGGTGAGGCAGCTCTGACGCCTACAGACCTGCTTTATGCTAAATTCGCGGATGAATTCGAGAAAAGATATGTTTCCCAGGGCTTTGAGAACAACAGAAGCATCGAGGAGACACTTTCCATTGGCTGGGAGTTGCTGAAGCTTCTGCCAAGAAGCGAGCTCCGCAGAATAAGAGAGGAGTATCTGGTCAAGTACTATGATACTCAGAAATGAGGTGAGCTGATTGGCAAGATTAAATGTTAATCCCACCAGAATGGAACTCAGCAAGCTGAAAAAGAAGCTCTCCTCCGCAAGAAGAGGTCACAAGCTGCTCAAGGACAAGCGCGATGAGCTTATGAGACAGTTCATGATACTAATAAAGGAAAACCGACAGCTGCGAACAGAGGTCGAAAAGGCTATAAACGAAGCAAACCGATACATGGCTGTTGCAGGCTCTGTAATGCAGAAGGAAGTACTTGAAACTGCGCTGATGCTCCCCAAGCAGGAAGTGGAACTGGAAGTCAGTGAAAAAAATGTAATGAGTGTATATATCCCCGAATTCAAGACAAAATTCAGGACAGATGACACCAATGATATATACTCTTATGGTATGGCGTTCACATCTATTGATCTCGACGGTGCAGTAAGCGCGCTCAGCGCTGTCTTTCCAAAGATGATAAGGCTTGCTGAAATAGAAAAAGCCTGCCAGCTAATGGCAGACGAAATAGAAAAGACACGCAGACGTGTAAATGCTCTTGAGCATATAATGATACCTGATTATGAGGAGACTATCAAATTCATTACCATGAAGCTCTCTGAAAACGAGAGAAGCACCACCACCTCACTTATGAAGGTAAAGGATATGGTGCTCAAGCAGAGCCATAATTATCACTAACAAAAAAACCTCCTATGGAATACCATAGGAGGTTCATTTTTTTATAAAGTAGCGTAGAGATTGGTTTCCCATGCCGGAATATAGAGCTGATGTCTTATATAGAGCTTATATGAAGGATTGAGTTTCTTGATAAGCAGGGGAAGCTCAAAAATGTCCTCATTTCTGTGATAAAGTGAAACCATAAGCTTAGGAGCGTAGTGTGAGATCGTAAGTGCAGAACCCCATATAGCCTCTCGTTCAAAGCCCTCAACGTCCATTTTTATGATCGTTGCAGGCTTTTTGGCAAGGATACTATCCACGGAAAGTGCTCCCACCATATTGTCAGAGCTTGCACTTATGGCGGACTGACGTCCCGCCTTTGCGGAGAAGGGAAGTTCGGTATCCACACACCATGCCGCTGCATTATAAGCATAAACATGAGGCATACCGTCAACAAACTTTGCCAGCTTCTTGAAATTCTTTTTATCAGGCTCAAGAGCGTATATCGAAACGTACTTGCCATGAGTAAACTCAAGGATCTCCTTGATAGTATCGCCGTTATATGCGCCCAGATCAACATAGACCTCATTCAGATTAGGCTTGATGATCTTTTTGTATATCTCAGCTTTGGGAGTAGTAACTGCCGACAGGTATTCTATCTTACCGCTGATCTTGAAATTGATGATATTTGCATATACCTTGCGTGAATAATCATCAGCAAGGCTGTCATAGACCTGCTGTATCTTGTCAGCGTGCTCCTCGCAGTACTCATAAGTGAAAATACCGCTGCCGATGACAGGAACATCAGGGACATACAACGTGTGCTTTGCAGCAATAGCGTGGACCTTATCCACTATCTCCTGATAACCTGCTGCAAATGCGAGAACAACAACAAAATCGTCAACAGCTTCTTCTATTTCCGAAAGCTTATGTACTCTGTAACCCTCAAAAGAATGTCCGCGTACAAAATCATCGCTTGCAAAGATACCTGCTACAGTGATTTTCTTATTACGGAAAACAGACATGATCTTCAGTGCTCCGTCACCCATACCATATATGAAGATAGGGCGCTTTTCAGCTTTTAGTCTGTCCCAGCTGGATTGTTTTTCTGTTATAAACGAGAGCATTCTCCCAATCACCTCTGAAATCAAAAATCTCCGTCGTGGTCATGCATATCGTCGTACTCGTCGTATTGATCGTGACCTGAATGGAAGCCCATCATATCTCTGCCTCTGATCCCGTACTTATCTCTCATGATAGTGAGATACTTATCAATGAGCTCCGAGACCTTTCTGACATTTTTTATGCAGTGGACCTCCTTGGAAGGAGTATCAGCATCTCGGCTGTATATGATAATGGTGCCGCAATTGAAAAGGCGCTGGAAAAACGGATACTTTACTTTTTTATCTGTGATCTTGTAAAGGTCGATCTCATCCTCATCAATACTGAGGAATCCCGTTCTGGTAATGAATTTCGATTCGGTAAGATAATACCTGGTAAAGGTGAGAGGCAGACCGAAAAGTGAACGTTTTTTATCTGTCCATACATAGTCGAAAGCATTTTTTTTCATAACCTAATCCTCCAATCTGTTAATAGGCAGACCTCTTAACTACTATTTTACCACATAACGCATCATTAGTCAACTATATTCTTTAAGAAAACTGTTAAAACAGCAGAACATATAACTTAATAAAATGCAGTTTTTTCGTAAAAATCGAAAAAAAGGCTTTACAAAAATGAATTTATGTGGTATAATATTATCACCGTGTACTTGGTTCGGGGCTTGTCCTCGACTTTCACCCCATACTGAGTTAACGGAATATATTTTATCAAGAGGTGCTTCAAATGTTATTGAAGGATGAAAAGACAGCCGTTATTGAGGCTAACAGAACACACGAAAACGACACAGGATCTCCTGAGGTTCAGATCGCTATCCTCACAAGAAGGATCAACGACCTTACAAATCACCTCAAGACCCACAAGAACGATCACCACTCAAGAAGAGGTCTTCTCAAGATGGTTGGTCACAGACGTAACCTTCTCGGCTATCTCAAGAAGAAGGACATCAACAGATACCGTGCTATCGTAGAGAAGCTCGGTCTCCGTAAGTAATCATGTGTACGAAGGCAGCGGGGTATTATGCCCTTCTGCCTTTACGTCTATCAGAGTGCAGGGATTAGAAGTCAGAGGTAAGGGTCGGAAACGACTGTTTACAGGCTTTTACCTCTAACTTCTAAAGGCTCTCCTCTGATAAAAAATAATCAAATTGGAGGCAGATTATATGTTTGAAAACTACAGAACTTTTGAAACAACATATGCGGGCAGACCGCTTATCGTTGAGACCGGCAAGACCTGCGGACTTTCCAACGGTTCATGCTGGGTAAGATACGGCGAGACAGTCGTAATGGCTAACGTAACAGCAAGTGCAAAGCCCAGAGAGGGTATTGATTTCTTCCCTCTGTCCGTTGACTATGAGGAGAGACTCTACTCAGTAGGCAGGATCCCCGGTTCATTTACAAAACGTGAGGGCAAGCCTTCCGAAAAGGCTATCCTTACATCACGCTGCGTTGACAGACCTATCCGTCCTCTGTTCCCTAAGGACATGAGAAATGACGTTTCTGTTGTAATGACAGTTCTTGCAGTAGAGCCCGACAACTCACCTGAGATCGCTGGTATGATCGCTACTTCAATAGCCATCTCTATTTCCGATATTCCGTGGAATGGTCCTATTGCCGGTATCAATGTTGGTCTCGTAGACGGTGAGATCGTTCTCAATCCTACACTTGAGCAGAGAGCTAAGACTGACCTCACTCTTACAGTTGCAGGTACAGCCGAGAAGATCGTAATGATCGAGGCAGGCGCTAACGAAGTTCCCGAGGACACAATGCTTGAGGCTATACTCAAGGGTCACGAGGAGATCAAGAAGATGGTCGCTTTCATAAGCGATATCCGCGCTCAGATCGGTAAGCCCAAGTTCACATTCGAGTCAATGGAAGTTGACCACGATATGTTCGATGCTATCGAAGCATTTGCAGCTGACCGCGTAAAGGTCGCTCTTGATACAAATGACAAGAACGTTCGCGATGAGAGACTCGCTCCCATCGTTGATGATATCCATGCAAACTTCGATGAGAAGTATCCTGAGCAGATTCCCATGATCGACGAGTGCATCTACAAGCTTCAGAAGAAGATCGTTCGTACATGGCTCTATGAAGGCAAGCGTGTTGACGGTCGTGGAATCGACGAGATCCGTCCTCTTGCTGCTGAGGTTGGTGTTCTTCCTCGTGTACACGGTTCAGGTCTCTTTACAAGAGGTCAGACACAGGTACTCACTGTCGCAACTCTCGGACCTGTAAGCGATTCTCAGAAGATCGACGGTCTTGACGAAGAGGATTCAAAGAGATATATGCACCAGTACAACTTCCCGAGCTACTCTGTAGGTGAGACAAAGCCCAGCAGAGGTCCCGGACGTCGTGAGATCGGTCACGGTGCTCTTGCCGAGAGAGCTCTTGCTCCGGTAATCCCCCCTGTAGAGGAATTCCCCTATGCACTGAGACTGGTTTCCGAGGTACTTTCTTCCAACGGTTCTACATCACAGGGCTCTATCTGTGGTTCAACACTTGCTCTTATGGACGCAGGCGTTCCGATCAAGGCTCCCGTTGCAGGTATCTCATGCGGACTTATTACACTTCCCGACAGTGATGATTTCATGACAATGGTCGATATCCAGGGTCTTGAGGATTTCTTCGGCGATATGGACTTCAAGGTAGGCGGTACTCACAAGGGTATCACAGCTATTCAGGTAGATATTAAGGTAGACGGACTTACACCCGCTATCATAAAGGAAGCATTTGAGAAGACAAGAAAGGCTCGTCTCTATATCCTTGATGAGATCATGCTCAAGGCTATTCCCGAGAGCAGACCTACTGTAAACAAGTATGCTCCCAAGATGCTCCAGACAAAGATCCCCGTTGACAAGATCCGTGAAGTCATCGGTCAGGGCGGTAAGGTCATCCAGAAGATCTCCGCAGACTGCGACGTTAAGATCGACATCAGCGATGACGGTAATGTATTTATCAGCGGTGTTGATGCTGATAATGCAAACAAGGCTCTCCAGATAATCCACACTATCGCAAACGACCCTGAGGTAGGCGCTATTTACAAGGGTAAGGTAGTAAGGATCATGGACTTCGGTGCATTCGTAGAGATCGCTCCCGGCAAGGACGGTCTTGTACACATCTCAAAGCTGGACAAGCAGAGAGTAGAGAAGGTAGAGGATGTTGTTTCTATCGGTGACGAGATTGTTGTTAAGGTAACAGAGATCGACCGTCAGGGCAGAATAAACCTCTCACGCAAGGACGCTCTTGCTGAGATCGAAGCTAAGAAGAAGAACTAAAGAAATTTTTTCCATAGCATTTCTGAGATCACTCGGAAATGCTATGTTTTTTGCATAAAAAAGTCCCGCAGTATGTCTATGTAAGACAGCTGCGGGACTTTTTCATTAAAGCTCTTTTCTTTCATATATTCTTATCGAAACAAGCCAGGAAACTGCAATTACTGCAATTATAACAACGATCGATAAAGCAAAGAAAGCAGGGAAGTTACTGAACAGCTTCATAGCCTTTGAAGTAAACTTTTTTGAATCAGACATCACCATTGCGGGAATGACGCCGCAGATAACGCCTGCAATTATAAGGTAGAATATCCTGCCGTTGGTGGTGCCGAATTTGAAGTTGAGAGGAATGGACAGGCAGGGGACTACAAGAGCAAGGGCAAAGGAAGCCAGAGCCATGAGGCCGGTCGAGCGTATATCAACTGTATTCTGTATCATTGACTGGATAAAGTGTACTGCGCTGACAATAACTGAACCTGTTAAAGCCATAAGTACCATGGTAATGTACTTGGATGAAACAATGCTCTTTCTCTCAACCGGCATACACTGCGCGAAGGAATTCCAGCGGCTCAGCTCATCGTAAGTCATAGTTCCAAGGGTCAACATGGAAAGAAGTACCGGAATGAGCATTACAAACATAAATTGCTTATTGAAAATACCAAACAGCGAAAAAAGCGGTATAACGATCATTGAGATTTTATTATTCTTAAACATTACATAGATTTCTTTTAAAAGTAAGCCTTTCATGTCAGTTTTCCTCCTTAGCCATAAATACAAAAAGATCTTCAATAGTGATAGGAGCAGTCCGGAAACTTGCAGGAATAAGCTTCTGATCAACGATGGCCTCTGTACTGAATTTACCTGTCTTCTTTCCCTTAATCGCATCCGGATCAAGCTCGGAAAGCTGTTCCTCAGTTGCGTTTATAAAGCGGTATCTTTCAAGAAGAACATCCTTCTCCTCACAGAGCATAAGCTTTCCCTTATGAAGAAAAGCTATATAATCACAAAGCTTTTCAAGGTCGCTTACAATGTGGGAGGAAATAAGGATCGAATGTCCCTCATCTCTTGTAAAGTCATTGAGAATATCGATTATCTCGTCTCTGACAAGTGGATCAAGACCGCTTGTAGGTTCATCAAGTATGAGAAGCTTTGCGTTATGAGAGAGTGCAATGGCAATTGCAAGCTTCATCTTCATTCCTTTTGAAAAGTCGCTGAATTTTTTGTTATCAGGAAGCGAGAACTTCTTTACGTAGTCCCCGAAAGCCTTATCGTCCCAATTTGAATATATATTCTTCATCACCGATCTGACATTCTTAATATTGAGTGCCTGAGGAATACCAACTTCGTCAAGTACTACTCCGATATCCTGCTTCAGTTCGGCGTTCATATCCTGTCCAAGAACCTTGATCGTTCCATGGTCATATTTCTTTAACCCGAGAATTGAGTTTATAGTGGTACTTTTACCTGCTCCGTTTTCACCGATAAGTCCCATAATACAGCCTGTAGGAAGTGTAAGTGAGAGATTATCCAGTTTAAAACCTTTGTATTCCTTTGTAAGATCTTTAATTTCCAATGCGTTCATAAGATCACTCCTGTTCATCAAGTATATCAAACATTACTATAATGTCTTCTTTAGTAAGCTTACACGAAGCGGCAAGCTTTTTTATCTCAACGATATGCTCCTCTATTTTTTTCAGATTCTGTTCCCGAAGAATCTCTGTATTCTGCGGAGCAACAAAGCAGCCCTTTGCAGGGAGCGTATATATCAGCCCTTCACGTTCAAGCTCGTCATAGGCTCGTTTAGTTGTAACAACACTTATTCGCATATCCTTTGCCAGACTTCGTATTGAAGGCAAAGGATCATTTCCTCTCAGTTCACCGCTGATTATCAGATCTTTTATCTGGTTATAGATCTGATCATAGATCGGAGCACCGCTTCTGTTATCAATAAAGATGTTCATCTGTTCACTCCTTTCATACTGTATATATACAGTATACACAGCTGTAACAGATTTGTCAAGTACTTTTTCAAAAAAATTTTTTGAGATTGCAAAAAAAATATCCGTACAGATCACCCTGTACGGATATTCATTTTTATATAAGTTTTCTCTCATCACAGTATTCGCACTCAAGAAGCGTTTCATCGCCGCTGGAGCGGAAGCTCTTGGGGAGGTATTCCTCATGGTTAGTAATACATCTTGGATTGCTGCATCTTACACCTGTAAAAACCTTGCCTTTAAGTGTCTCTGAAGGCTTTTTCTCCTTGAGTATAGTCATTATAAGAGCCATACGTACATACATACCATACTTAGCCTGCTTGAAGTACATTGCTCTCTCGTCATCATCTACTTCAACTGTGATCTCATCAACTCTCGGCAGGGGATGCATTACGATCATATCTTTATTTGCAAGAAGCATTTTCTTCTTGTCAAGGACATATGTGTTCTTCTGAGCAAGATATTCCTCCTCACTTGCAAAACGCTCCTGCTGGATTCTTGTCATATAGAGTACATCGAGATCGCCGATAGCTTCTTCCAGGGTGTTTACCTCTGTAAAGCTGCTGCCGTTTGCCTTGATTATATCCTTTATGTAGGCAGGCATCCTCAGCTGAGGTGTAGAAATAAACACAAACTTATTGTTCTCGAACATACTCAGAGCCTTACATAGCGAGTGAACAGTTCTTCCGTTAAGAAGATCACCGCACATTCCTATAGTGAGCCCTGATAATGTCTTCTTTTCGATTTTCAGAGTAAGCAGATCGGTAAGTGTCTGAGTCGGGTGGAGGTGACCGCCGTCGCCTGCATTTATTACAGAGCAGTCGGTAGTAAGAGAAGCTGCCTTTGCTGCACCGGCAATAGGGTGACGTATAACAAGAACATCTGCATAATTGCTGACTATCTTTGTAGTATCCTTGATGGTCTCGCCCTTTGCAACTGATGAATTGGCAGGATTATCAAATCCGATTATCTGTCCGCCAAGTCTTATCATGGCAGTCTGGAAGGACATCTGTGTCCTGGTGGACGGCTCATAGAAAAGTGTAGCCATTATCTTTCCGTCACATTCATGGGCGTAATCAGCAGGGGAGCGGTATATCTTTTCGCCAAGCTCTACCACGCTCTTCCACCATGAAACAGGATAATCATTCAGATCAATAAGATGCTGATACTCTGAAAACATATTTGAACCTCCGTTGTATTATTTACAGTATTTTACTGTCATTTATCATCATTTCAAACTGAACTCCCAGGAACTTAGAAGCTCTTTTGCACAGCAGCATACGCTCCATAAATATCTCAAAATATTCAAGTACGGAGGATATTTCCGTATCTATCTGGAGTTCAAGTATAATAGAGGTCTTGCTGTCATTAAATCTTACATTTGATTTTTCTACTGCATAGTTTACACGGTCGTGAATATCAAATGTAAGAAGGTCATGATTACGGACACGGCTTCTTCTGACATCGGTCTTGTCACCGATTATCATTGCAGCCGAAATAGGGTCAAGAGGCTGACCCGTACCCTCGTCATGGTTTCCGATAGCGGAAATTATAGAGCATATCTCGTCCGCAGGCATACTCAGATTATCCAGCAGTCTGAAAGCCATGACCGCACCGCTCTGAGCATGGTCCACTCTGTTTATAACATTACCGATGTCATGCATTATGGAGGCTATTTTAGCAAGCTCCACAGTCCTTTCATCGTACCCAAGCGACTCAAGTATCATAGCTGATGTGTGTGCAACTCTCTCCACATGAGGAAAGGAATGCTCGGTGTATCCCAGCGCCTCAAGAGCCTTGTCGGCACGGCGAATATATTCCATTATATCCGGATTTTGTTTTATATATTTATAAGTAACTATACTTGGCATATTATCTCCTGTAGATCAATATTTTCCGTCGTTTTCAAAATAGACCTTATACCATACAAGGAAGATGAAAACGGTCCATATCTTACGGCTGTTATCTGCCTTGCCTGCACGGTGGTCATCAAGAAGCTTCAAAAGGGGAGCGGTATTGAAGAATTTCTGAGAGCTCTCTCCCTCAAAATAGCTCTTTACCAGCTCATAATACTTGTCTTCTTTAAGCCATACCCTTATAGGAACAGGGAAGCCGAGCTTCTTTTTTGCTGCTGTCTTTGCGGTCTGCTCGGGAGTATCCTTTTTCGCCGCCAGACGCATAGCATACTTTGTGATGTACTTTGTCTCATCAGTACCCTTATCATGTGTGACTCTGTACTTAGTGGGTATTTTCTCTGCGAGAGCCATGACCTCTTTATCAAGGAAGGGGACTCTCAGCTCAAGCGAATTTGCCATACTCATTTTATCAGCCTTGAGGAGTATATCTCCTGCCATCCACATATGAAGGTCAAGATACTGCATTTTTGTAACATCGTCCTTACCCCTGACATTCTTATAAAAATGCCATGTTATCTGTGTAGGATCAGGAGCTTCTGTTTCTATCTTCAGAAGAGCCTTTCTGTCATCAGGGGTAAACATATAAGCGTTTCCGATAAAGCGCTCCTCAACGTCCTTGCCCTTGCGGACAAAGAAATTCACTCCGCGTCTTGCTGGAAGCTTTGAAGCTATCTTGCCGATACCTCTTTTTACAGGGCGCGGCAGTTTATCATACAGTGTGCCGTCCGGATCACTGTAAACATTATAACCGCCGAATATCTCGTCAGCACCCTCACCTGAGAGAACGACCTTGAGCTTTTCAGAAGCTATATTGCAGACGAAATAAAGTGCAACTGCGGAAGGATCAGCAAGAGGTTCGTCCATATGGTACTGTATCATAGAAAGGCTGTTCCAGTATTCCTCGGGAGTAATGACCTTGCTGGTATTCTCCTTGCCGATAGCAGCCGAGAAATTCTTAGCCCAACCGATCTCATTATATTTTTCATCGCTGCCGAATCCGACTGTAAAGGTCTTGTCAACATCGGCAATTGCCGCTACATAGCTTGAATCAACACCGCTGGAGAGGAATGAGCCGACCTCAACATCGGCTATTTTATGGGCCTCAACGGAGTTATGGAATGTATCGGAGATCATATTCACCCACTCATCAAGCTGCGGCTTGCCGTCAGCGTTAAATTTTACGTCCCAATATCGCTTAGCTTCAAATTTTCCGTCCTTGAATCGGAAATAATGAGCAGGTGGAAGCTTGTAAACATTTTTAAAGAAAGTTTCGGAAGTAGGGGAGTACTGGAAGGTGAGATAGTTCTCAAGTGCAGTTGTGTTCAGCTCTTTAGTGAAATTCGGATGTTCAAGGAAACTCTTTATCTCTGAGCCGAACATAAGCGTACCATTCATATTTGCATAGTACATCGGCTTGATGCCGAAAAAGTCTCTTGCGCCGAAAAGCTCTTTTTTATTTTTGTCCCAAATAACGAATGAAAACATACCTCTGAGCATATTCAGAAGCTTTTCACCGTATTCCTCGTAGCCGTGTATAAGAACTTCTGTATCCGTGTTTGTTCTGAAGCTGTGACCTGCTTCTATGAGCTTTTCACGGATCTCCTTATAATTATAGATCTCTCCGTTAAAGATAATAACAAGAGAACTATCCTCGTTGAAGATTGGCTGATCGCCGCTTGAGCTAATATCAATGATACTAAGCCTTCTGTGACCGAGAGCAATATCCTCGTCAATATATTTGCCCTCTGCGTCCGGCCCCCTGTGTCTGATACGGTCCATCATTTTTTCAAGGACTTCGTCAGTATTTTCAATATTATTCGTAAAACCTACGATTCCACACATAGATAGTTGACCTCCGATTTTCTATCTGATAAATCTCCCAAAATATTATACTACAAATCTGATGATTTTGCAACATATAAAGACAGCTTTTACATATTATTTATCATCATCGCTCTCAGATGTTATTTTTGCGAGCGGATTGCTTTCTATGGCGTTTCTTACGTTCTCATCATTTAGATGAGTGTATATCTCTGTAGTGGATATGCTTGCGTGTCCAAGAAGCTCCTTGAGAGTAAGCACATCTGCATCTCCATATTGATACATAAGTGTAGCAGCTGTATGACGAAGCTTATGTGTGGTAATTCCTTTTCCGTCAAGGCCTGCTTTCTGCAATGTTTCTTCAACTATCTGCTGAACACGGCGCTTTGAAATACGTCTGTTCTGATTGCTTATAAACAATGCAGGCTCATCAGCAGCCTTTGGATTATTCTTCCGTATTTCAAGATATTTATTGAGAGCATCAACACAAGCAGCATTCAGATACACCATACGCTCCTTACTGCGTTTGCCAAGTACCTTGAGTCGATTTTCATAAAAATCTATATCTTTTATGTTAATCCCAACAAGCTCGCTGAGACGCATACCGCAGTTAAGAAAAAGAGTTATAATACAATAATCCCTCTTTGAATCGGCACTGTCAGCAGTCTCAAGAAGCCTTAAACTCTCGTTCAGAGAAAGGAACTTAGGCAAAGAAGCCTTCGGTACCGGAACATCAAGATCCTTTGTGGGATTGATTTCAATGATATGCGCTACTTTTTCCAGATATTTAAAGAAACTTCTAAGGGATGAGATCTTCCTGTAGCGAGCTCTGTCCTTGTTTTTTCGCTCGTCCGAGGTATAAAAAATAAAATTATATATGTCCGAAACAGTGATCTTTCTGAGGTCTGCTGTAGTCATATCACGTATCGCTATTTCCTCAAGGGGCTTTCCTGTGTTATGTTCATTCTCATAAACGAACCTAAGAAACAACCGTATATCGGTATAATATTCCTCAATAGTCCTTTGAGCAAGAAGTTTAACTATTTTCATATGTACAAGATAATCATTGAGAAACTCAGGATTATCGGGTGAGTTCAGATTATTCATAAAAGCCCGTCCTTTACAAGTGATTCAAGAACACGTGATTCACGCTCTATAAGTTGTTCATCATAGCCGCAATGATCATGTGTTCTGTTAACTGAAATAGCATAATCGGGTGACACGTATTCAAGTACAAAGCCCTCATCAGCTTCATATTCATCAAGCGACTGCCGGCTTTCATCCGATAATACATCACACAGATAATAAAAGTTTTCCTGCTCAAAAACTGTGTTTTCTTCAAAGCGGCTTTTCTGGATCCTCAGGACCGAACCATACTCAGTTACCGAAGGCTCATAAATGATAAGACCAGTCTCTTCAGACATCTCACGCTTGAGAGTTTCTATGTGAGCTTCATTATTTTCGATTCCGCCGCCAGGAAACTTATAATAATCAAACTTTCTGCTGTAAACCATTGCGACTTTCTTATTATTGATTATAATACCACGCACGGACGGTCGATTATATCTTTTCCAGCTATTATCGTAATCCTTTTGATCCATTATAAATAGATGTCTCATAACTCTCTCCTGTTAATATGTCTCTAAACTTTCACCAAACTTTGATTTGGTGAAAGTTTGCCTCTTTTTTCATTAGTTTTATTATATCACTTCTCTTTGCTTTTTTCAAGAAAAATCATTTTATAGCTATAAAAAAGCTCCCTGAGATCAGGGAGCTTAAATCATTATTTCTTTTTCTTCTTATTAGAGTTGCTCTTTGAAGCTGTTGTTTTAGCGGGAGTAACTGTCTTAGCTGCCGGCTTTTCTGCAACAGGCTTTACAACCTTGTTTGAAGACTCAAGGAACTTATAAACAAATGCTGCAAGTAATGCGCCTACAAAAGGTCCTACGATAAATACCCAAAGATCGCCGAGAGCATCGCCGCCTGCTAAAAGCGCGGGTCCAAGGCTTCTTGCGGGATTTACAGATGTACCTGTAAGACCGATTCCAAAGATATGTACAAGTGTAAGAGTCAGACCGATTATAAGTCCGCCGAATGAACCGTGATTAGCCTTCTTTGATGTAACACCCAGAATTGTCATTACAAAGATGAATGTAAGAAGGATCTCTACCAGTATTCCTGCACCTGCGTTACCGTTAACGCCTGCAAGTCCGTTTGCTCCGTAGCCGCCGGTCATATCTGTAACATCCCCAAGATCGAAGATAGCTTTGAGCATACCTGCACCTGCGATAGCGCCGACACACTGTGACACTACATAACCGATAAAGTCGGTAAATGTCATGCCACCTGTGAGAAGAACTCCGAGAGATACCGCAGGATTTATGTGGCAGCCTGAAATGTTTCCGATACAGTAAGCCATACCAACGATAACGAGACCGAAAGCAAGTGCGGTGAGGATATATCCCCCGCCTGATGTTGCGTCGCAGCCTACAAGCATTGCTGTACCGCAGCCGAGAAGCACAAGTACAAATGTACCAATTACTTCAGCGATGTACTTTTTGATTGATTCCATATTTTTTTGCCTCCTTAAATAATTTGTTCTACCGGTATAACCGATAAAACTATTATATCATCATTTGCAGCTTTTTGTCAACAAGCTGCGACAAAAATGTAAACTTTAATTATTAGTTAATTATAACAAAACAGCTGCATAAAGCAGCTGTTTAAGTCAGTTAATATCTGTAGGTTTTGTATCGGGATATTTTTTCTTCTCATGTGTGACACCATATATCACCACAAGTGAGATACCAATAACTATAAACGCCATCTGAACAGCCATAAAAGCTTCTGTATACTTGTACATAGCACTGGTGAATGCAGTGAATACGGGAGCCTGCTTTATTGAAAAGGAATCGAAGTATTTCACGGCTAAAAGATATATACTCGGAACTCCGCCGAGAATGCCCGAGATTATAGCAGAAATACCGCACCAATACAGTGTTGTTATCTTCTTTTTGCGATTTATCAGTACAAGAAGTATTATCATCAGTATAGTAGCACCGAGAACACCCGCTGTAGCCAAAAAGCGGTTTGAATACAGCTTAGATAGTTTCGGAAGAATACCATGTTCACTCATTGACGAAAATTTATAGACATCACAATATGCACCGATGGTTTTGTATGCGTTCTCCTTTGTGTTACGAAGCTTGAGACCGAAGTTATCGTCCTTTTCATAGTTGTTTTCGTCAGCAAAATCATTGAAAAAGCGGTCAATACTTTCCTCGAGCTTCTGATTTGAAGGCACATTTACATTCATCCTTCCGCTGCCTTCAAGAGCATCAAATGCAGCATCGATATAAGCTTCCTCTACACTTTTCAGGTAAGAATTACTGATAGAGTCCATATAAACTTCCGATGGAATTCCTGTTGTATTATACTTATCCTTGTAATTCTTATTCAGCTCGGTATATATCTTTGACTCGAGGTCGTTTTTAGCCGCAAGATTTTTCAGCTTTGAAGAAGAAATATTTATATCCACAAGAAGAACAGCTGAACTGATGATCAGAAGAAAAACAAGTATAACTGATATTATCAGTGAAGGAAGGTAGGTACTTACTTTTTTCATCGTGAGAGCTCCCCTCCTTTTATGCTGTAGAACTTTTTCTCTGTAAGCTCACATACAACTCCCGTACGCTCGTCAGCATTGCCGAGAATATCCTTTTTACAGGTATAGAGCGTCAGTTTTGTGTCTTCGGAGGGAGCGACATACTTGCCGTCCTTCTTGTTAAAGCTGATAGGTTCCTTTACTGTATAAACAAATGAACCGTAGTTGGTCCTGAGCGTTACGGTATCGCCTTTTTCAAGCTTGTAAAGCTCAGAGAAAAATGTATCAACATGAGCACTTATCACAGTATTGCCCTTATCTCCTATAATGACTGATCCGGCAGACTGGCAGGCACCGCGTTCAAACAATTCGGAATTGCTTCCCCAGTATACAGGGATAGTAATGTCAAAAGCGGAACAGGTCATTTCAGCATACATCTCACCGAATTTAGGTCTGATGAACTCCCCCTCTTCGGAGGTTTCACCATCATAATCAGTTATAATATCATTATCACGTACAACAAGTCCGGAACCTGCTGACTCGGGAGTATTTTTAAGGCTGTCCATAAAAGCCAGATTAAGGTACATCCTGATCTTGTCAGAAGGTTTTATCATAGCTATCATAAACAGACCTATACAAAGAGCCAGAAGAACGAACGGTGTAGCAATATGGATCAGAGTGCTGTCTTTGTTTTTATTCTTTTCCATTTAATTCTCCGATCCGCCGATTTTAGAACGTCTCATAAGCAGGAATACTGCTGAGACACTAAGACCTATAAGAATACCGGCTACAGCAAGTATTCCTCTTCTGTCGTAGCCTGTGTCCTCTACTGACGCTCCTGCTGTGGAAACATTTACCAGTTCTCCCCTGTTATTTCTCATAGCCAGAGTAAGAGAATCATCAGAGATCTCATCAACAGTTACGTTAAGCCCCATTTCCTCAGCAGCTTCGGAAAGCGTTCCAACTATCTGGAGCTTCTGCTGGGACGGAGTCTGTTTCATAAGGCTCCTGTACTCCTCTGGGCTGAGATTATCTATTATAGCCTGCTGCTGAGCAGGAGTAAAGCTTCTCACGTAAGCCATTTTTTCATCATAGGAAAGCTTGATGAACTCTTCCTTGCTGATCCTCGTGAAAGTTGATCCGTCACTTGCGGTAAGTGTGATACCGCCGTTCTGAGGAGTATCGGAAGGCGTATCTACGGGGTCCGCAGCCTTTACTGTTGTTGTAACGGTGTTATTAGGCACCTGAGGGCCTGTAGTGATTATCTGTCCACCCGCCTCATGCAGCTTTGCAATTGCTTTATCGAGCCTCTCGGAAGGATAATCCTCGGGGTGAGAGTAGTACTCATTATAGCCTGCCTGTATATCCTCCTCGGAATAGCCGTAGGATCTGGCAACAGCCGCAACGTCATCCGCTGTAGTTGCATATGCCGACATGGAGAATTTAAGCATTCCCGTCGCCGCAGCAGCCGTACACAGCAGACCGATAATTGATCTTTTCAGCATAGAATTCCCTCCTATCATTAATACTTATATATTATACCCGTTTTCACCATTTATGTCAAGAAAAATAAAAGCCCCTGCGATATTTCGCAGAGGCTTTAGTCATATGGCGTGCCTGGAGGGATTCGAACCCCCGACCTACTGGTTCGTAGCCAGTCACTCTATCCAGCTGAGCTACAAGCACATCATTTGACGACTTTAATATTATATCATGTATAGAAGGAAAAGTCAAGCCTGAATATCAAAAACGTCAAATTGCACTAATTTGTTCTGCAAAAGTTAGCATAATAACAGTTAATATAAAAAGATGAAAAACGCCTTGACAATCATAGCAAAATTTGATATAATTAATTTTGTTGTGAGACATTAGCTCAGTCGGTAGAGCATACGCCTTTTAAGCGTAGGGTCGAGGGTTCAAATCCCTCATGTCTCACCACATTATTATCGCAGCTCAGATTACTGAGCTGCGATTTTTTACTTTTATGTATAAAAAAGAAGGCAGCTCGGTAAAGCTGCCTTTTCCGGTATTACAGAAGATCCGAATAGTTTATCCTTATCCATTCGGATATGGTTGAGATAAATACGGAATTTGTGGGAATATCATTCTCGCTCTGAAGTGTGTTCATAAAGATCACTTCTGCAAGTTCTTCATTATGACGGTACCAGCCTGACTTGATAGCGTGTCTTACCGCACGTTCTACCGAACACTCGGTAGTATGATAGGTCTCCGCCAGCTTAGAGTAAAGGTCTTTGCTGAAAACTGTCAGATTACCTTCTGAGGTCACACATATCAGTATGCCGTCCCGCAGATAATGATAGCCCTTTGTGTTAGGAGAAATCCCAAGGTTTAATAGTGTTTTTACGATGATTGCTTCGACGTTTTTCTTCATTTATTGATCCACTCCTTCGATGTTTTCAGACAAATTATACCATACTTTTGCCAAGTTTTACATAGGCGATTTCGTCGCGAATTGACGAGTTTTGTCGAATATAGTCGATTGAGTGATCTTTACCGCCTGCAAATCTGCAAAAACAAAGTAAAAGACCGATGAAAAAAGCTCCATCGGTCTTAAATCTATCAGTTCTTTATCTGAGTTGCAACAAGGCTTTCTCCGCAGTAAATAGAACGAAGCTTTGGCTTTTCGATCTTTCCTGTGGGATTTCTCGGAACATCTGCAAAGATGATCTTATGAGGTCTCTTGTATCTGGGAAGCTTCTGGCAGAAGGAAGCTATGTCTTCCTCTGTGCAATTATGATCTTCCTTGATCGAAATTATAGCAGCAGCTATCTCACCAAGACGCTTATCGGGCAGACCTATAACAGCAACATCCTTTATAGCAGGGTGGCTTCTGAGGAAGTCCTCGATCTGAACAGGGTAAAGGTTCTCACCGCCGCTGATGATAACATCCTTCTTACGGTCAACAAGATAAATGAAGCCGTCCTCGTCCTCCTGAGCCATATCACCTGTATAGAGCCAGCCGTTCTTGAGAGTTTCGGCAGTAGCTTTAGCGTCTCTGTAATAGCACTTCATAACACCGGGACCTTTAACAAGAAGCTCGCCGACCTGTCCACGCTCAACTGCATTTCCGTTTTCGTCAGCTATCTTGACCTCCCAGCCGTAGCCTGCTTTACCGATAGCACCTACCTTGTGGATATTCTCAACGCCGAGGTGAACACAGCCGGGGCCGATAGACTCACTGAGACCATAGTTTGTATCATACTGGTGCTTGGGGAAGACCTTCTTCCAGCGAGCGATAAGCGACGGAGGAACAGGCTGTGCGCCGATGTGCATAAGTCTCCACTGGTCAAGATCATAGTTGGAAAGATCAATATCTCCCCTATCGATGGCATCAAGTATATCCTGAGCCCACGGAACCAGCAGCCACACGATGGTGCAGCCTTCTTCCGAAACAGTCTCAATAATAGACTTTGGCTTTACTCCCTTGAGGAGCACAGCCTTGCTGCCTGAGTAAAGGCTGCCGAACCAGTGCATCTTAGCGCCTGTATGATAAAGAGGAGGTATACAGAGGAAAATATCATCTCTGGTCTGACCGTGATGTTTCTGCTCAACCTTAGCGGAATGCATAAGACTTGTATGATCATGAAGGATAGCCTTGGGGAAGCCTGTTGTACCTGATGAGAAGTAGATAGCTGCGTCATCATCATCGGTAAGCTTTACATCAGGAGCAGAGCTTGCACAGTTAGAAACAAGGCTGTCGTAGTGCTCAGCAAATGAGGGACATCCTTCGCCTACATAAAACAGAAGTCTGTTCTTGCTTATCTCGTCAGCGATCTCCTCGATCCTTCCGATAAACTCGGGACCGAACATGAGTACATCTACCTCTGCAAGGTCAAGGCAATACTTGATCTCGTCAGCTGTATATCTGAAGTTGAGCGGTACTGCAAGAGCACCTGTTTTGAGTATACCAAAGTATATAGGGAGCCATTCGAGACAATTCATAAGAAGTATTCCTACCTTGTCTCCTTTATGTACACCTCTTTCAATGAGCATATTCGCGAAACGGTTAGCCTTTTCATCGAATACTTTCCATGTGATCTCACGTCTGTAGTGACATTCCGGATTGGGCTCTATGAGTTCATATTCCTTCCATGTAACACGGCGAACTTCTGTTATCTCAGGGTTGACCTCCACGAGAGCCACGTCATTGCCGTATAATTCGGCGTTTCTTTCAAGTAAATCAGTAATGGGCATTATAAAGATCCTTTCTGCAAAAGCAGTTTTTAACTTTTGCCTATAAAAGCAAAAAAGCTGCAAAGCGATAAACTATTTATATTTTATCACAAAAAAGCGAAAAAGTAAATACCTATTTTTCGTTTTTACCGCCAAATCGCATTGCCGTATTTACAGCACTTTGCATAAATAAAGGCGTATCCTTTGCAGATACGCCTTAAAAAATATTATTCTACCTCATCTGAACTGAAAACAGCTTCTTCTGATACCACTTCCGCCTCAACGACTTCAGCAGCAGGCTCATTTTCAGGACGTTCAACCTTTGTGCCGCATTTATCGCAGTAAATCTGATCCTTGCGTATATGCGCACCGCAGTTTACACAGGTAACCTTATCCTCAAGTGTCATAAGCAGCTTCCTGAGTTCCTCAAGATTTGCACTCTTGTCCTTTATATCGGATACTATGGAAGCATATTCATTGTCGGGATCATCGCAGATCTTCTCGAACATGACCTTTCCCAGCTCTATGTAATCAGTGTTTATATCAGACTGGACACGCGCGATCTCACGCTTCATCTTTGTCTTTTCGGCGAATTTTTTGGAGCTGTTGGAAACCTGTTTTGCTCCGCGCTCAACTGACTCACCGAATTTTCCTGCAATGTCCTTTACTGAATCAACAAATCCCATTTTTAACGACCTCCATTTATTATTTGCACCTGTATCAGGTATAGCTTGGCTTTTCGGTTATCTCGAATTTAACAGCATTGAGAGCTCTGACCGCAGCATCAGAGAAATCGCTGCAAACTGTAGAATACAGCGTCATGATTATATCATCAGCAGCAAGCTGATCTCCGATATCGCAGTTCATAACGATACCCGCGCTCATATCCAGCTTGTCTTCCTTTGTAAGCCTTCCTGCCCCCAGAAGAAGTGAAGTCATTCCAAGCTCCTCGCAGTTGAAACCGAGTATCTTCATATCCTTAGTTGCTCTGATCTCATACTTAAGAAGCGGCTGAGGAAGAAGTGATGTATCATCACAGATATTGTAGTTTCCGCCGTGAAGCTTGATAGTATCCCGCAGAACTCCCAGAGCCCTGCCCGATGAAACAGCTTCTTCAGCCATCTTGCGGCAGGCTTCATTGTCACCCTTGCCTGAAAGCTCCAGCATATCCGCTGCAAGCTCTATACAGATGTCGTAAAGCTTTCCTTTCACCTTGCCCTGAAGGACTTCGACAGCTTCCTTGACTTCAAGTGCATTGCCGATATTTCGTCCGAGAGGAGAATCCATATCAGTAACTACAGCCTTACACTTCTTACCTGCTGATTTACCCACCTTTTCCATTAACACAGCGAGCTTTTCAGCGTCTTCCTTGGATTTCATAAAAGCTCCCGATCCGTATTTTACGTCAAGCACAAGACAATCCGCATTCATTGCAAGCTTCTTGCTCATGATACTTGCACAGATAAGCGGTATACTGTCAACAGTACCGGTCGCATTTCTGAGTGCATACATCTTCTTATCGGCAGGACAAAGCTCTCCTGTCTGAGAAATGATGGAGAAATTTGTGTGCCTGAGAATTTTCTCAAATTCTGCCAGAGGAAGATCAGTCCTGTAGCCTTCGATACTCTCAAGCTTGTCGATAGTACCGCCAGTGTGCCCCAGTCCTCTGCCTGACATTTTTGCCACACATACACCGCAGGCTGCTACGATAGGTCCGATTATGAGCGATGTCTTGTCGCCTACTCCGCCTGTGCTGTGCTTGTCCGCAGTGTAAGGAATACTGAGCTTAAGAATATCACCGCTGTCACGCATAGCAGCAGTAAGAGCAAAGGTCTCCTTTTCGGTCAGTCCGTTGAGACATACAGCCATAAGCCACGCTGACATCTGATAATCGGGGACTTCGCCATCTGTGTAGCTTTTTACCAGCCATGAGATCTCTTCTTCGTTGAGTTCCTGTGATTTTTTAGTTTTATTGATGATATCGATAATGTTCATGATCCACCTCCTATAAGTATATTTTACCATAAAAAACATAATAATTCAATAGTTTTTGTGAAATAGAACTTTATTTTTACAAAAAATTCATTATTACAAGAAATACCACAAACGGAACTCCCAGTACGATACTTCCAACTGTATTAAAAAGATTGAGATGTATGTCCACGCCGAGCATTCCGCCGTACTTATTGACGATAAACAGCGCTGCGCAGCCTGTAACAGCTCCGATAAACAGTGAAAGCACCTTTTTTTCGCGCCTGAAATAGTATATTGCAACAATTATTATAACAGCTGCACAACCAATTCTGAAGATCATTTCTGTATCCATTTTTACCTCTCACATCAGTATATATCCAAGAGCGATGATAAGCTTTATATCAGCGCCTTCTTTTATCAGAAGATATAGAAGCACAGCGATCAGCAGCTTATCGCTGTCAATACCTCCGTCAAGAAAGTCATCTATTATTTTTTTGAACGGGCTGTTATCAGAGCTTTTATAATCGCTTCTATCCGAGCACCTTTCACTCTCAGGAGGAATATCTGCGGCGATATTCCTCGGACAGCTCTGATATATCTTCATATTCTCACAGCCGCTTTCTTTTCTGCTGCCCTTGTTATATACCGCCATCAGATCACCTCCCACTGGATCAGATCAGCTCTTGCAAGAGACCGCTGTCCTTTGCAATATTCCACATTGCAAGGAGCTTCATCAGCTTTATCGCCTTATCCACACGTTTCTGCTTATCAGCTCCGAGATGAGGTTTTAGTGCCAGGAGCAGGTCAGTATTCCTGCTGTCATTTGAAGCGGCTCCCACAAGACTTGTCAGTTTAAGTACAGCTCCGAGATCCGGCTGGACATCTGACTGCTCAGCTGTATCCTCATTATCAGCATTCTCCTCTGAGACAAGCATCTGTGCAAGCTCTGACAGTTGCTTTACGCTCTCCTCATCTGACAGCAATTCACTGATCCTGCTCATTATGTCGTCCACTTGTCTCTCCCGTTATTTCTTACCGCCCGAAAGCTTCTCATAGAGAGCTTTGGCTTGCGGAGTGCTCATCATTTTTTCAACAAGCTTCGGATTATTAACAGCCTGTTGAAATTTTGCTGCATCATTTTTGTTCATGGCTGAAAGAGCACTGTCAAACTTACCCTCCTCAAGCTCTGAACGCAGCTTTTCTGGCGGGACTCCTATCTTCTTACTGACTACATTGAGCAGTCCCGAGATCTTTTTGGGATCTATATTATTATTCATAAATGCCTCCTTTTTATATTTTATACAATATTATATTGCATTTTGAATTAAAATATGTTATAATATGGTATATTCTTCACTGGGAGGGATCTTCTTGCGAATTGTTGTTTTATCAGACACACATGGTAATTACTTCAATCTTGAAAGTATAATTCTCCGAAATACCGATGCCGACTGGATAATACACCTTGGCGACGGCGAGCGTGAACTGGACAATTTTATCCTGTCTCATCAGAAGCTTGCTCCAAAAATAATACACGTTGCCGGCAACTGCGACTTTGATAGCCTCAGCAATGATGTTTTTGTTCTTCCTGTCCTTGAGCATAAGATACTCGCCACTCATGGTCACCTTTACGGTGTAGGCGGCTCTCTGGACAGGCTGAAAAACCTTGCGCTGACTAACGGCTGTGATATAGTTCTTTTCGGGCATACCCATGTCCGCTATCAGAGCAACGAAAACGGACTTTACATGATGAATCCCGGAAGCGCTTCTATCCCTCGTGACGGAAAAAAGCCTTCCTTCGGTCACATTGACATATCTCCTGCGGGAGTTGTTACCAATATAGTTGATGTCTGATCTCTCCCCTGCTTATATTCTATGCAGGAACCCTATTAATGTTACAAAAATCCCCTGAACTTTTATGTTCAGGGGATAGTTTTTTATTCCTTGCCGTCGGGGTGTTCCTTAGCCCAGATAACGCTTGGACGCTTCAGTGTACCATCATATTCATTGAGTCTTGTTATATCTGCTGATGTTACCTTGACACTACCCAGATCAATATCTGCTGTTACATCTATTGCATCAACACCGTTTATATCATGAAGAACAGCGTGTACCCGTGAAGTTTTGTTTTCTTCATCATATTCCAGCATCTCAAGAGGGTGCTCAATATCTCCGTTGTCGATAGCGATGTCGTAGTATTCAGGCTTATGCTCAAGATAGCTCTGGATAGCAATTGATGACAGATACTCAGGCTGTAGACCTGTTCCTATGCTCTGTATCTTCCATTCACCATTTTGGAGCACTAAGGTAAACAGTTTCTGTATGCCGTATTGTTCATTTCGCATATCATAATCGATATAGCGTGAAACTACTATCTTGTCCTCGCTGTTTTCAACTATCACAGGCTCGGAAGTATAATGCTCGCCTATATCATACTGTGCAGCACGAGGTGTAACGTAGAGCGAGCCATTATAATCAATATAGACTCCCGAATTGATACAGTGGGCTGTATAATCAACAGTGCTGTCATCTTCTGGATCTGGGATATATAAGTCGACCTTGCTGCCGTTTTCAAATCTGCTTGCATCTCCGCCAAGATAGCTTACTACACCGGCTCCATCTAAAGCGACACCGTCCTTATAATCAGAAGCCATTATTAAAGGCTCGCTATAGCCTTCAAATTCAATAGTGTTAGCAATTGGCTCTTTGTAGTAATCGTAGATATCCTGACAGCTGTTGAAGCGCTCATCAGTCACTTTGCAGAATGTACGCTCACCGCCGTATTTTTCTGACCATTCGGCATCAGAACTGTCATAGGTATAGAATGTTATGGTATCATTTGCGTCATACTCCACATCGCCGTATACAAGAATATTGGTTCTTTCAAGATATCCGTCTGTGATCTCTCTGGCGATAGCTTCATAATCATAATCTTCGCCTGCCTCGGATTCAGTGGGCTCTTCTGTTACCTCCTCAGTAAGCTCTTCGGTAATCGTTTCCTCCTCGCCTGCCTCTGTTAGCTGCGAGACGTTCCTGCTGTTCTTATGGAGAAGTACACCTGTTGTTCCTATACCGCCTGCTATCAGTGCGAAAGCAGCTGCGATACCGACAAATCTTAGAGCGCCGTTTCCGCGGCGAACTTCTACGCCTGATACCTTTTCCTCAAAGTCGTTTGTATTCTGCTTTATTCTGTTCTCACGTTTACTCATATCAAGTACCTCTTTTCTGCACCGCTCATCAGGTTCCAAGCGGTCAGTTACTTTTTTATAATCGTTCATATTCATGATAGGAGCTCCTTTCCAAGGGTGTCTTTAAGCTTCTTTCTTGCACGGTACAGCTGAGTCTGGACAGCCGATTCATTTGTCTCTGTGATACTGCTTATCTCCTTTACGGAGTAGCCCTCGTAGTAATATAAGTGAATAACGATCCTGTATTTTGTCGGAAGCGACATTACAGCGTGATAGACTTCGCTTTCTTCGGGGGTCTCATAGGTGAGACAAGCCTCATCAAGGGGTATCGAAGTCAATGAATACCTGTATCTCAGTGAGCGGAACATATCCCTGCACTTATTCACAGTGACCTTCAGAAGCCAGCTTCGCTCTTTGTTTTCGTCTTCAAACTCTACTCCGCCGGTAAATAGCTTTATAAAAACATCCTGCATTATATCTTCTGCATCCGCCTTGTTCTTGCAATAAGAAAATGCCATGCGAAAAACTGTATTCTTATTTCTATCGTATATTTCCGCCATTCTATCAAGTTCCATTATGTCACTTCCTTTCTTCTGTATCTGTTGAAGTACTTCATATATAAAACGTAACAGCTATACAAAATATCACAAAAAAATTTACGGCGCCAAAAAAAGCGCCGTATTTTTTAGGATATTCTCTTGCCCTTGCCTTTTTTTCTGTTCTCGATAGGCTTTTCCTTACCGCCCATATCCTCGAAGATACGCTCCTCATCGGTGGGAGTATCGTCTACAAGCTCGGGATTTATCTCGCCAATGCTTGTGTAATAGGGATTGATGACATATTTCTGTATCACAGGATAGCTTATAAAGCAGTTCACCAGGCAAATGAATGCCGCAGGGAAAAAGGGTACAAGCAGCAGAAATACAGGGAATAAATAAAACATCAGAAGGACCATCACTGCTAACACAGCAAGTATTATGATAAATGTCAGCAGATTCTGCTTGAGTGCAACGAATGCAAGTGCAAATGAGTTTTTCAGCAGATTTTTGAATGATAAACTTGTAGCTGTCATCATCAGGAATATATAGTGGTTCATGATGATAATAACAAGAAAAATACTGAACGTAAGCACCATAGGTATGTACATAAGCTTTGACTGCGTCTGTATCGCCAGTGCAGGATATACATTCAAAGCTGCAAGAGCGGACAGGATTATAAGACAATCAATAAAGCCGACTAAAGCAGCATTTTTGAAGTTTGCCTTAAAGCCCTTGAAAAAATCGCGCATTATAAATGAATGCTTATTTATAACAAAAAGCCTTATGACCTTAGTCATTCCTGCTGTTGCAGGACCGATCAGGACCATGAAAATAAGCATCATGACTATCATAGAAGCTACAGATACATGATAATGGTTCTTGAACAAAGTCATCACAGGAAGCATCATTACCAGCGGCAGGAAAAAAAGCATATATATCAGATTAACCTGCATAAGCTTCCAGAATTTTCTGCCGACAATGTCAAAAAACAGTGCTATTCCCTTTTTCTTGGGAGCATATTTGGAGATACCTACTCCTGCGGTTTCATAATTCTTGGAAAAAAGACCCAATTTGAAATTCCTCCGTTTAGTTTCCGCCCACAGAAGTATATAGGAAATAAAGCCCTCCGTCGGCGAAAGAAATGATTAACGATAATATTATAAGTACAGCATATTTGACAAGTATAAGTTTAAATCCGCCTTTTACGGTCTCGTGTTCTCCCCTTCCGAAGCAGTGGGAAAAGATCAGGCAGGAATTATGCACATTCTCTCTGACTGCAAGAGCTGTAATGACCGAAAAAGCTATAGCCTTCGGAAGTATAGTAACTGCTACAGGCAGTATCGCCGCTGTCCCGCAGTAGATATACATCGCAGAAGCGGATATTCCTATACCTGTTCCTCTGTAAATAAGAAGAAATATACCAAAAGGCTGTCCCACAGCAGAAGCTCCGAAGAAAAAAGCTGCCGATACTACAAGCAAAGACACAGAAAATGTTCTTACTATAAGAGAAACAGCGCTTACCTCCTGCGTGTCAACAAGAAAGAACTGATTTACAAGGCAGCTGCCTGCCAGTGAAGGGGATTTTGCGAGAAAAGCTCCTGTCACTATACCGACAGCAATAACCATCAAATAAACCGTTAGGCTTGTCCTTTTTTCTGATAAAGTACTTATTTTTTTCATACATATCATTCCTTTCACTGAAATGATATGCAAGGATATGCTGATTTAGACTTACTTTGAAAGCTCGTATGCTCTGTTAGTGCAGCTCTCACAGCACTTCTTCACTACATCAGTAAGATTTCCCTCATAAAGCTTGTCAAGTCCTGCAAGAGTAGTTCCTCCGGGTGAAGATACCATCTTAATGAGCTCGTCGATAGTATTGCCGGAATCTGTTATCATCTTTGCGGAGCCGATAAGGCTCTGTGTGAACAGTTCCTCTGCGGCAGCTCTGTCAATACCTACAGAAGCAGCATAGTCGATAAAACCCTTTGCAAAGAGATAGATAAACGCCGGACTGCTTCCGTTGATAGCGATTATCTCTTTCATCTTATCCTTCGGGATAACAGCTGCCTTACCGCAGATCCTGAAAATATTGAGGACAACATCGAATTCCTCATCTGTCACCTTGTCATTTCTGGAAAGTGCAGAAGCGCCTTCGCCAAGAAGAAGAGGTGTATTGGGCATTACAAGAATGACCTTTGCATCCGAAATTGTCTTCTTTGCAATAAATTCATCACCGATACCTGCCGCGATAGAGATAATGACCGTATCATTTGTGGTATAAGCAGATATTGCTTCAAGTACTCCTTCAATGATCTGGGGCTTTACTGCAAGAAATACATATTTGCATTTCTCCATGATCTCCTTTTCAGAGGAGCAGGCTGCTACGCCGTAGTCAGCAAGTGCTTCAACCTTATCTGTACTCGGATCAAAGGCAAAAAGTGATGTATCCTTACCAAGACTGCTTGAAGAGATACCCTTCATTATAGCCGATCCCATATTGCCTGCGCCGATAAAACCTATATTAGCCATATTAGTTACTCCTTAATTTTTAATGCAACTCTAATTATACATCATTATATACAAAAAAGCAAGTGATTTTTTTGTGATATTCAATGATAGAAAGCGTTTTTTGCTCTCAACATTGACATTTTTCGACAGCAATGATAAAATTAGTCTATCAGGGGGGGATCTCGATGGATAGAAAAAAGCCTAAAAACAACAGACTCACACGCTATACAAACAGTGTGATATTTTATAAAAGCCTTTCGTGCAAGGCAAGCCTGTATGAAGATGCACGGATAACCGAATACTGTAAGAAAAACAGACTTTCCAAGAGCCTTTTCCTTACAGCAGCGGCAATGTACTGTGTCAAGAATAATATTGATGTTCATGATGTACTTGACAGTACTACAACTCCACAGAATTTTAATTTCAGAGATTATATGGATGACGAATATGATGAATAGATGTATGCTCTGTCCACGAAAATGCGGTGTGGACAGAAATAAAAAAAAAGGCGTCTGCGGAGCAGGCAGTAAAGTTATCGCAGCTAGAGCTTCTCTGCACAAGTGGGAGGAGCCTTGTATCTCTTACAAAAACGGAGCCGGAACAGTTTTTTTCTCGGGCTGCAATCTGCATTGCTGCTTCTGCCAGAACGATAAAATAAGCAACGAGCTTTACGGAAAAGAACTCACAGACAGAGAGCTTGCCGACGTTTTCCTGCGTTTACAGGAGATGGGAGCTGACAATATCGACCTTGTGACTCCCACACATTTTGTGCCGAATATAATCAACGCTCTGGATATGATAAAGCCGCAGCTTTCCATTCCCATTGTTTATAACTGCGGAGGGTATGAGCTTAAAGATACCATATCCATGCTTGACGGATATATTGATGTCTATCTTCCCGACCTGAAATATTACTCGCCGGAGATCTCCGCAAAGTATTCAAAAGCCCGGGATTATTTTGAAGTTGCTTCAGAAGCTGTACTTGCAATGATCAAGCAGGTCGGAAAGCTGTCTTACAATAATGAAGGCGGACTGATCAAAGGGACCATAATTCGTCACATGGTCCTCCCCTCTCACAGGCATGATTCGATCAGACTCATAGAATGGATCTCAGAGAATACTTCTCCTGACGAGGCACTTGTCAGCATTATGAATCAGTATACCCCGTTTGATTTTATACCTGATGAATTCAGCGAACTGAAAAGGAAGGTCACTAAAATGGAATATCATTCCGTTACCGACCGTGCCGCAGAGCTTGGGATAAAAGGTTTTACACAGGAAAAAAGCTCCGCTTCCGAAGAATACGTACCTGATTTTGACCTTTCGGGAATATAAAAACGCTCCCGAAAGGAACTTTTTTTATTTTTGTTGTCACAAATCCTGCCTCTCAGGTGTTATATGTTATGAAACGTTTCAAATGAGGTGATCAAATGACTCAGGATAACTCAGAAAAGCTGAGAGCCCTGTATGAAAAATACGAGCAGCCAATGTACAGAATAGCTTTTGCTGTTCTGCATGATCAGGGACTTGCCGAGGACGCTGTCTCTGAGGCTTTTCTCAGACTCGCAGGGAAGCTCCATAAGCTTGGCGACTGTAACAGCGACAGGACAAAGAACTATATTATCAAGGTCATCAAGAGTACCTCCATCAATATCTACCGCAGGAACAAAAAGCGGTATAACACGGAGGTCGCAATAGATGAAGCTATGCAGATAGCTGATCCCGCTCAGCAATCAGAACACAGCGGAAAGATCGACGAATTACTACATTCACTTGATGAACCTGATAAGAGCATTGTTATAATGCGTTGCATAAAAGAGATGTCATGGAAGGATGTCGCCGTGAAGCTGTCACTCACCGAATCAAATGTACGAAAGCGTTTTGAACGTACGAAAAAGCGCCTGAAAGGAGAAATTAGCGATGAAAAATAAAGGACTTCCTACCTCGGAGGAATGGAACAGGATAATAGATGATGCTTTTTCATCGGAAGAAAAACATGATTTCTCCGCCTTGTATGAGCTGCGCAGAGCAGAGATACAGAAAGGAATTACCATGAAAAAGACAACAAATCATATACAGAGACGTTACAGAGGCATGGTGGCAGCTGCTGCCGCAATAGTTATAGCGGCTCCTGCATCGGTATATGCCCTCTCAAAAGCACTTCCGACTTCCACTCCTGCAACAGAGGTCGAGGAAGCTGAAAACACAGAGATAGCTCCCGAGAACCTTTCGGTTGAAGACTCGGAAGCAGAATATGATAAGCTGTATTACACAAAAGAAGGCGAAAATGAATATACCCTCAGGTTTACTCCAAAGAACTCTGAAACTGATGAAACAAGAAAATACAATGTTCAGTACACATGGCTGCCCGAAGGATTCAGTGCCGATGTATCTGATCCGAAGCACACCCACAAAACTGCAGAAGGCGGCACTCTTGAATCCATCTATTTCCGCGTTTATGAGTCCTATCCCATGGAGCAGGATATTCGTGGCATAGTTGATGTTATTGATGTTTCGGACGATGATAAAACAGCCTATATTTTCTGCCGACAGGGGCATGATGATTCTTCGGGATCAGACTCATACACGAGAGACGTATGGATTCATTTTAAAGGTACTAACTTTGTTACCGAGCTTTTTGCAACAGCTGACATCTCCGATTCCGATCTCAGCAGCATTATTCAGGGAATGAAGCTTGTTGACGCTGCGGAATTTGAGGATACCCTCAGCTGGACAACATGGAACGGGTTAACTGAATCTGAGTCCGATGACAGCAATGCCGGTAAGGATGGCGACTCCAATACCGGCGAAATAAAAGCCTTTGAGTCGCTGCATATCGGAGATACGTTCACAGATACCGAGATCATTACAGATACTATCGAAAATAAGGTGGAGATAACCCTCAATAATGCATGGGTACAGGATAATTTCGACGGTATATCTACGGATCCATGCGGCAATCCTGCTGATTACAGCGGCTATCTCAGCGATGACGACAAGATATACGAAACTTATGAATACGGAACCCTTGGTGACGGCGTAAATACTGTTGATGAAGTCACTGATACTATATCGGTTCAGAAAAAAGTCATTGTTCTTGACCTGACATATAAGAACATCGGCGAGAATGATATATACGACGATATGGAAAACGGCCTCTTCGATTATCTCGTTGCCCCAGTTCTTATAAACGGTACAGAATGGGATGCAAACTGGCGTGTTCTCTATCATCTTGATGATAAGGTACAACTCAGCAGTGATAAGATAGCCGCCGAGGACTTCCTTTCTTTGGAAGCGGATAACAAGTCAGGCAAAAATCATATCAATATACCCAAGGGAGAATCAACTCATGTAAAGATCGCAATGATCGCAAATGCTGACGACCTTGATGATCTCTATGTTGACGTTACAGGCGGAGCTTTAGCATTCAATTCTATCTATGCTAATAAAGACAAGACTCACCCTCCGATTCTTTCGGTTAAAGACATCAAATAAGTAAAAAAGGCAATACACAGGTGTGTATTGCCTTTTTTCATACGGTAACAAGCTTTGTTACTGACAACTTCCCGTTCTGAATATCTATCCTGACATGGTCACCTGAGGTTATCTCCGAGGCTATCATCATTTGAGCAAGTCTTGTCTCGACAAATTCTGATACTCTTCGTCTGATAGGTCTTGCACCATATCTGGCTGTCTCTTTGGCATCTATAACTGCTTCTGCAACTTGGTCGGTGAATTCTGCTGTTATACCTGCGGATGCTGCGCGTGAACGAAGCTTTTCAAGCTCTATCCTGCTTATTCTCAGAAGCTCATCGTACCCAAGAGCACCAAAAACTATTATATCGTCAATTCTGTTAAGAAGCTCAGGAGAAAAGCTTTTTCTGATACTGGACAGAGTCATTTCTCCACGCTCCTCTGCGCTTTTGCTGCCGAAGCCCAATGATGAAGCTGCCAATATCCCGTCTGCGCCCACATTCGATGTCATAATAATAATCGAGTCGCGAAAGCTTATCTGCCTCATCATTGAATCAGTTACCATACCATTTTCCAGCACCTGTAAAAGAATATTCAGCACTTCACGATCAGCCTTTTCAACTTCATCGAACAGAACAACAGAATAAGGCTGCCTTCTCACTTTTTCACATAAGTTATTGTCGCTGCTGTCATAGCCTGCATACCCCGGAGGAGCTCCGATAAGCTTTGAAACAGAGTGCTTCTCCATATATTCCGACATATCAACTCTTATCAGGCTGCTCTCTCCGTCGAAAACTATATCTGCAAGCGCTCTTGCAAGCTCAGTCTTTCCTACACCTGTAGCCCCCGTAAACAGAAACGAAGCTACAGGACGGCAGCTGTCACGCAGACCAGATCTTGCTCTGAAAACTGCTTCTGTTACTTTGGTGATCGCTTTTTCATGACCGATAATGCGCTCAGACAGTCTCGCTGACAGAGCGGACAGCTTTTCGGTCTCCTCTTCCGTAAGTCTGACTACAGGGACCCCGGAATGCTGAGATATTACGGAGTAAATATCCTCCTCGGCAAGCTCCCGTACTTCACAAACAGATATTCTGCTTTTTAGCTCACTAAGCCTTCTTCCGTTCATGGAAATGAAGTCGGTATCATGCGTTATAGCTTCTTCATCTGCTCTTATCCTGGCAGCTGCGCAGGCTTCATCGATCACGTCTATGGCCTTGTCGGGAAGTGATCTGTCGGTAATATATCTCTGTGACATTTTCACTGCCAATGATACGATTTTCTCCGGTATCTTTACGGCATGATACTTTTCATAATTGCTTTTTAAGCCGTTTATTATGCTTATACAGCTGTCGGTATCGGGCTCTTCTATTCTCACAGGCTGAAAACGTCTTTCAAGTGCATGATCCTTTTCTATTGAATGTCTGTATTCATCGAATGTAGTTGCTCCTATCATTTGAAGCTCTCCTCTTGCAAGCTGAGGTTTCACTATATTGGCAGCATCTATAGCTCCCTCAGCAGCTCCTGCACCGACTATACTGTGTATCTCATCTATAAAAAGGATAATATTTCCGGCACTAACAGCTTCATCCACACACGCTTTAACACGTTCCTCAAAGTCCCCTCTGTACTTTGCCCCCGATAGAAGAGAAGTCAGATCAAGACTGAAAATATATTTATTTTTCAGACTGTCAGGCACTGTATTTCGCAGAAAAAGCTCTGCAACGCCTTCCACGACCGCTGTTTTTCCGACACCCGCCTCTCCGATAAGACATGGATTATTCTTACTTCGGCGTGAAAGTACCTGCAATATTCGCCTTACTTCTTTTTCCCTGCCGATAAGAGGATCCTTCCTGCGGACTTCACTTATATCAGTCATATTTTTGCCGTATCTGAAAAGATTTGGATATTTTGAAGCCTTTGGCTTCAGAGCATCTCTCAGCTTCTGACCTGACGAACTGTCCGTCATTAAGCTGAGCTTGTCGCAGATATACTCCATATCACCTCCTGTCTTGCGTATCAGCGTACAGGCAGTACATGAGCTCTCTTTTATAATTGCAGAGAGAATATGCTCCGAATGGGCTTTTTTGTCATCTGAGCCAGCCGAATCGATACAGGCTGTCTCAAGTATCCTCTTAGTAGCTGTAGTAAAAAAACGCTGATTGAGAATCGAAGGTGTCCCCTGTCCGACAAGCTCGATTATGCTGTTTTTGAAGCTGTCAAACGTTATTCCGCTGTTTTTCAGTATATCGGCAGCGGTAGAAGTATCCTCACCGAGAATGGACAGAAGTATATGCTCACTGCCAACATAGGTGTGTCCCATTTCAGATGCGTACTCAACCGCCCCTTCTATTATATCCGCCGACTTTTTGGTAAACTTACTGTTATTTATCATTTTGCTCCTCCTTTACTCTATAATATTATGCCATTTTTTTCATGCGATAACTGTCGAAATCGAAAAAACATCATAAACAGTAACACTTTTTTTCACTTGGCATACTATGTACTATGAAGCGCAGAAAACGCGGTTCAAATACATCAATTCAAGGAGTTGTTCAATTATGTGTAATTCATGCTTCGGAGGAAATAACTGCTGGTGCATCATTCTCTTAGTACTTCTGGTCATCATTCTTTTCTCGGGCTGCGGCAACAACGGCTGCGACTGCGGAAACAATAACTGCGGCTGTGGCTGCTGAAATGAGAAAAGGGACTGCATATGCAGTCCCTTGATCTTTTTATTCAGCTTTAAGAAGCTTATTTCTTCTGTTTGTAAGAAGCGGCTCAACACCGTTGCGGACACAGTCTGCTGTAACCGTTACCTTAGCGATACTTCCGTCAGATGGTACAGTAAACATAGTGTTTACAAGGATCGACTCAAGTATCGAACGAAGTCCGCGGGCACCTGTTTTCTGAGCAATAGCCTTTTTAGCTATCTCAGTAAGTGCATCTTCCTCTATCTCAAGCTCAATATCATCATAGCTGAAAAGCTTCTTATACTGCTTGATAAGAGCGTTCTTAGGTTCTGTAAGTATTCTTACAAGCGAAGCCTCGTCAAGCTCTTCGAGAACGGATATAACAGGAAGTCTTCCCACAAACTCGGGAACCATACCGAACTTGACAAGATCCTTCGGTACGACTTTTTTGAAGATGTTGTCCATTTCCTCTTTATGAGGCTTTATCTCGCCGCCGAAACCGATGGGAGCTTTACCGATACGCTTCTGTATTTGCTTCTCCAGACCATCAAAAGCACCTCCGCAGATAAAGAGGATGTTCTTTGTGTTTATCTGGATTACCTCCTGGTTAGGATGCTTTCTTCCGCCCTGAGGAGGAACATTGGATACTGTTCCTTCGATTATTTTAAGAAGAGCCTGCTGTACACCCTCACCGCTTACATCACGTGTAAGAGAAGTATTCTCGGACTTTCTTGCTATCTTATCGATCTCATCTATATAGATGATACCTCGTTCAGCTGCCTTGATATCAAAATCAGCAGCCTGAATAAGTCTGAGGAGAACGTTCTCAACGTCATCGCCGACGTAACCTGCTTCAGTAATGGTAGTAGCATCAGCGATAGCAAAAGGAACATTGAGAAGCTTAGCCAGTGTCTGGGCAAGGAAGGTCTTGCCGACACCTGTTGGTCCCAGCAGTAGAACGTTGCTCTTCTGAAGCTCGACTCCGTCGCTCTCAGCAGAATCCTTATCATTTTCCTGACTCATTATTCTTTTATAATGATTGTAGACAGCAACTGAAAGGGCGATCTTTGCATCGTCCTGTCCTATTACATATTCATCAAGGAAAGCCTTGATCTCCATAGGCTTCATCAGAGTCAGAGCGCCGGTGTCATTTTCCGTCTCTGATTTTGAAGCTTTTCTGTGAGCTTTAGCCACTCCGGGTCCATAGAGCATTTCGTAGCAGTAAGTTACGCACTCATCACAGATATTTGATGAACCTGCAGAAAACATACTGCGAACCCTGTTTTCCCCCTTGCCGCAGAAGCTGCACGATTTAAACGTTTCAGCCATTTATAACCCCTACCTTTTTGTTATGACCTTATCGATAAGTCCATATTCAAGTGCTTCATTAGCAGTCATATAATTGTCTCGTTCACAGGCAGCATGGATCTCTTCAATGCTCTTACCGGTGTTGTTCGCGAGAATTTCCTCAAGACGATCTCTTGTACGCTCAAGATTCTTTGCATGGATCATGATGTCGGTCTGCTGACCGCCGAGTCCTCCGCCGATAAGGGGCTGATGTATCATGATCTCACTGTTGGGAAGAGCGATCCTCTTGCCCTTTGCTCCCGATGAAAGGAGAAAAGCACCCATTGATGCAGCCATACCGATACATATTGTGGATACATCGCATTTGATATAGTTCATCGTATCATATATAGCCATTCCCGCAGTTACCGAACCACCGGGACTGTTTATATATAAAGAAATGTCCTTTTCGGAATCCTGACTCTCAAGATAAAGGAGCTGTGCAACAACAACGCTTGCTGTTGCGTCATTTACCTGATCTGAAAGCATGATTATTCTGTCATTGAGGAGACGTGAGTAAATATCGTATGATCTTTCGCCTCTGCTTGTCTGTTCAACGACATAAGGTACCAGTACGCTCATAGTTTATCGCCCTTTCTTTAAAAACAGTTGTCCCACAATAAGCTGCGGGACAACGATATTTTCTATGAATAATTTGTCGGAAAAGCTATTATTCAGCCTTTTCCTCAGCAGCAGTGTTATCTACCACAGCATTCTCCTTAACAAAATCTACTGCCTTCTGAACCTTCAGGTCTGTAGTATATTCATCAAGAGGAATGAATCTCTTAACTGTATCAACATCAATGTTGTTAGCAGCAGCGATCTCGCTGAGACCGTTGTTGATCTCTTCCTCAGTAGCCTCGAGGTTCTCAAGCTCTGCGATCTTCTCAAGAGCAAGTCTGAGCTTAACTTCGCTGACAGCTCTGTCTCTGTATGTCTCTCTGAAGGAATCCATGTCCATACCTGTGTACTGGAAGTACAGCTTGAGATCCATACCCTGCTGTGCGAGCTGCTGCTCAAATGATCTCATAAGAGCATCGATCCTCTGCTCATACATACAGTTAGGAATAGGTGAATCAACCTTGTCGATAAGTGCAGTCATTACTGCATTCTCAAATGCAGCGTCAGCCTGGCTTACAGCAGCTTCCTCAAGCTTTGTCTTGATGTCATCCTTGTACTCAGCAACTGTATCGAACTCTGTAGCGTCCTTTACAAGGTCATCATTGATCTCGGGAAGTTCCTCATAGCTGATAGACTTGAGCTTGCACTTGAATGTAGCTTCCTTGCCTGCGTAATCAGTCATCTGATAGTCCTCAGGGAAAGTTACATTTACATCGAACTCATCGCCGACATTGTGACCAACGATCTGATCCTCAAAACCGGGAATGAACTGACCGCTGCCAAGACGAAGAGGATGATCCTCGCCCTTGCCGCCTTCAAATGCCTCGTCGCCGAAGAAGCCTTCAAAGTCGATAACAACTTCGTCGTCCATCTGAGCTGCTCTGTCATCTACAGAAACTATACGAGCATTCTTCTTTCTGATAATCTCGATCTGCTTCTCGATATCCTCATCAGTGATCTCCTTGACTTCCTTGGGAGCCTTGATTCCCTTATAGTCAGAGATCTCGATTTCAGGCTTTGTAACGCATACAGCCTTGAGCTCAACGCCTGTTTCCTTATCGATAGATGTAACTTCTACGTTAGGTCTGTCAACGAGAACAAGTCCTGTCTCCTGAACAGCAGCATCGATCTCGGGACCAAGAAGAGAATTGATAGCGCCCTCATAGAAAGCACCCTCACCGAACTCTCTCTCTGCAAGCTTTCTGGAAACCTTGCCTTTTCTGAATCCCTTGATCTGGATGTTCTTCTTCTGACGCTGGTATTCCTTCTCAACAGCCGCCTCAAAAGCAGCAGCATCGATCGAAATTACTAACTCTGTAGTATTCACATCTGTTTTGTTTGATGATTTTAAACTCATATTGATACGTCCTCCAATATTTATATAACATACTTTGTATATTATACCACATTTCCGATAATTTTTCTACTGATTTCCAACACTTCTGCATAATGCACAAATCACAGAACTTTTTCAGGGATAAACTGTAAATAATCCCCTGCGATCAGATGAAAATTGATGTCATCATATGTGTTTTTTACGCAGAGCTCGTGAGCAGAGCGTCCGTGTATGTGACCGTAATAGCAGTCTTTTATCTTGTATCGGTACAATATCTCAAGAATGTCGTAATTAAAATTAGTAGCAAAGATAGGTGGGTAATGCAGAAAAACTATAGGTTCAAGCTCAGCAGCCAGCGCTGACTTTATGGAAGTCTCGAGTCGCTGTACTTCCCTTTTAAGGACTTTTTCGTCCTGTGTTTCTCCGGGCATATTTACCCAGCCTCTTGTGCCGCATATTCCATATTTTTCATATTTATAGTGGTTATTATGCAGTATCTTGATTGAACTGCATCCCTCAGCCGTCAGGAATTCCTCCATCTTGCGCATGGTGGTCCACCAGTAATCATGATTCCCTTTGATGATTATTTTCTCACCGGGAAGCTCCTCGATAAAATGGAAATCGGGAGCAGCTTCCGCAAGAGACATACCCCATGATATATCTCCCGGGAGCACAATTGTGTCATCTTCTTTTATAAGTTCGAGCCAGTTTTTCTCGATCCGCTCCTGGTAATCCTGCCACCCCGGGAAGATACTCATTGTCTTTTCAGGATCGCCCTTGCACAGGTGCAGATCAGCAAGTACGAACAGACTCATATTTTATATGCCCAGTGTTCTGAGCACATAGTCCTTCTGGTCTGCCTTATCAATAACATCACTGAAGCGCTCGGGCTTGTTTCTGAGATCAGCAAGTGCAGCAGGAACCGGAATATCCGAAAGCTGAGCGATCTTGTCTACCTTGTCATATTCGTCTATGTCCGAAGACTTGCCCTCAAGTGCCTCAAGAACAGCTGCGCTGAACTTGTAAGGACTTGCTGTGGAAGCGATAACAGTCTTTGTTGTATCGCCCGAGGTCTCCTTGTAATCCTTGTAAACCTTAACAGCAACGGCTGTGTGAGTATCACAGGTGTAGGAGTATGTCTCGTAAACAGAGTGTATAGTAGCCTTTGTCTGATTATCATCACAGAAGCCGGCAGCAAACTCTTCCTTGAGCTTCTTCTTGACATCATCATTCACTTCATATCTTCCCTCAGAAGCAAGCTTACCGAACCACTCTCTTATAAGAGCGTCATTACAGCCTGTCATAAGGTAGAGAAGTCTCTCAAGATTGCTTGAGATGAGAATATCCATTGAAGGAGATACAGTTGCATAGAACTGTCTGTTCCTGTCATAGATACCTGTGTTGATGAAGTCTGTGAGGACATTGTTTATGTTTGAAGCACAGATAAGCTTGTTTACAGGTATACCCATATGCTTTGCATAGTAAGCAGCCAGAATATTACCGAAATTACCTGTGGGAACAACAATGTTGATCTTGTCGCCGAGAGCGATCTCGCCGTCCTTTACAAGCTCTGCATAGGCAGATACATAGTAAACGATCTGAGGAACGAGACGTCCCCAGTTGATGGAGTTGGCGCTTGAAAAGATCATGCCGTTATCGTCAAGAGCCTTCTTTACATCGTCATTTGTAAATATAGCCTTTACACCGTTCTGGCAGTCGTCAAAGTTACCCTTGATCGCACAAACACCTACATTTGAGCCCTCCTGGGTCTTCATCTGACGCTTCTGCATAGGGCTGACGCCGTCCTCGGGATAGAAAACGAGAATAGAAGTTCCCTCAACGTCCTTGAACCCCTCAAGTGCAGCCTTTCCTGTGTCACCTGATGTGGCAACAAGAATAACTATCTTCTTATCCAGCTTTATCTTCTTTGCAGAAGTTGTAAGGAAATAAGGCAGGATCTGAAGAGCCATATCCTTGAATGCGCAGGTAGGACCGTGCCAGAGCTCCAGCATATATGTCCCGTCAAAGAGATGAGCTATCTCAGCAATGCTCTCAGTCTCAAAGTTCTTTGTGCTGTAAGCATTATCTGTACAATAGTGTATCTCGGCATCGGTAAAATCAGTGAGATATTTTGAAAACACATAAGCAGCTCTGTCAGCGTACTTCATGTTGCCTATAGCCTTGATCTCGTCAAGTGTCAGCTGAGGAATGCTTTCGGGAACAAAAAGTCCGCCCTCGGCTGAGATACCCTGAGTAATAGCTTCGGCACTGTTGACCTTGACATCACTGTTTCTTGTGCTGTTATAAAACATATTATCACCCTTCAAAATATGAAATTGTAGCCTGTTGTATCATAGGCGTTTAAAATATAATCAATGCTGAGCACCTTGCCTGCGTCGATGATGACTTGTGCGACATCAAATCTCGGCTGCAGCATATTCGGATGCTTACAGCAATAATCAGCAGCTGTTTTGATTATAAGACCGCGTTTACGCTTGTTGACAGCTTCAAAGCCCGAGACCATACTGTCCGGCTTACGGGATTTGACTTCAACAAAGGCGATATAATCACCGTTTTCAGCGATTATATCAATCTCGCCGCCTTTAATGCGGTAATTCCGTGCGGCGATATAATATCCGCGCTCGATAAGGTAATTGCAAACGCTTTCCTCTCCGAGCTTTCCTATTTCACTTTTCGTCATATAGCTTTTTCAGGAATGTTTTGCGATGAACATCGGATATACCGAATTCCGCAAGCTTTTCATAGTGCAGAGCAGTCCCGTAGCCTTTATGCTTGCTGAAACAATACTGTGGATACTTACTATCAAGATCCCGCATATAACGGTCTCTTGCGACCTTTGCAAGTATAGAGGCTGCAGCGATGGAAGCAGATACAGCATCACCATGGATAACATAACGGCTCTCGCATTCAAGCTCAGGAAGCTTGTTTCCGTCGATAAGTGCAAGATCAGGCTTTATTCCCAGACCTTCCACAGCTCTCTTCATGGCAAGCATTGTGGCCTGAAGGATATTCAGACGGTCTATCTCCTCTACCGATGCTGTTGCAATACAGTAAGCGTCAGCCTTCTCGATGACCTCGTCATAAAGAAGCTCTCTTCGCTTTTCCGATATTTTCTTACTGTCGTTGAGATAGTTTATAAGTACCTCATCATTGAGAATGACAGCTGCGGTATAAACATCGCCCGCCAGCGGCCCGCGTCCTGCCTCATCAACTCCGCAGATAACGGGATACTCCCTGCGAAGCTGGTTATCATAGTCAAAAAGCTCCTTGTGGAGAATTATCCTTGCCATTACTGCTCCTTCTGCGGAGGCATTTCAAGGGTTATCCTTCCGAGCTTTCCGCTTCTGAACTCATCCAGTACAGTTATAGCTGCACGCTCTGTATTGATCTCGCCTCCCGAGATCATCATACCGCGCTTTTTACCTACCTTTTCCAGCAGCTCAAGACCTGTATCCTCCTCTGAAAGCTCGATCTTGTATCTTTCGGTGAGGAAATTCGGATAATTCTCGGAAAGATATGAGAGGAGCTTCATAGCCAGTGTCTCAATATCGAGTATATCATCGCTTATAGCACCCGTAAAAGCAAGCCTTACTGCCACATTCTGATCCTCGAATTTAGGCCAGAGAACTCCGGGCATATCGAGAAGTTCGGTGTTATTATCCAGCTTTACCCACTGCTTGGTCCTTGTAACACCAGGTCTGTCCTCTACTTTAGCACGCTTAGAGCCTGCTAACTTATTAATAAGAGAGGATTTTCCAACATTGGGTATTCCCACTATCATAAGTCTGACAGCTGCCCCCCTCATGCCGTTTTTTTCTCTCTTATCCATAAGTTCCTTAAGAACAGTATTCTTCAGTGTGGGAATAATAGACTTCAAACCCTTTCCGGATCTACAGTCCACCGCCAGAGCTTCACTGCCGTTTCGTCTGAAATAGTTTATCCAAAGCTGGGTTGTACGTTCATCAGCAAGATCACTCTTGTTGAGCAGTACAAGTCTCGGCTTGTTTTTTGTCATATGATCCATTTCGGGATTTCGGCTGCTGAGCGGCGAACGCGCGTCCACTATTTCAACAACAGCATCTACAAGAGACAGATTTGAAGCGATAAGTCTCCTTGTTTTAGCCATATGTCCCGGAAACCACTGGATCTGTTTCATATCCGTATTATCCACTATTGCCTCCTGCTACCGATTCACTTTATTGCGCCGAACTTATCAGACGGAGCAAGACGGTAAATCACTTTTCCGTCAACGCTTTTTCTGGAAACAAAGCCAAGATCCGCTGATCTGCTGTCAAGTGAATTTCTCCTGTTATCCCCCATAACAAAAAGGTATCCTTCGGGTACTT
Source organism: Ruminococcus flavefaciens ND2009 (assembly GCF_000621785.1). GTDB lineage: Bacteria > Bacillota > Clostridia > Oscillospirales > Ruminococcaceae > Ruminococcus > Ruminococcus flavefaciens_C. The sequence goes on from NZ_KK211346.1 coordinate 537,599, forward strand.
TCACAGGATATTTTCCTGTAAAGGCGCCGCCATCAAGATGAGTTAGTCCATTTGTGTACTCCTCACGGATGACCTTGCCGTCAATATATACCTTCCCATGGGCAAAGTCAAAATCTATCGTCTGTCCCTCAGAAGCTATCACTCTTTTTATTATGACACTATCAGGTATGCTCCTTGCCGTGGTATCGCCGTTTTCATCAAGGGTCACAGCTTTATCCACAGAAGCGACTATAATATCCCCCTGCTTTATACTCAAGGGGATCCGGCTTACTAAAACCGTGTCTCCCTGAGTAAGGGTATCCTCCATTGAAACACCGCTAACTGTATAGATTCCCAGACAAAAGGTGAAGACCATACACATTACAAAAAATGCTATAAGCAAAGTTTCAATGAAGCCTGCTATCTTTTTCATTGTTATGAATTTTACTTTTTGTCAACGAAGAGGAACTTGAATTCCTTTATAGGTGAATATTTAATAAGAGCCTTTCCGTAGATCTGATCCTTTTTGATAAGTCCGACATCAGGATTTCGGCTGTCAGCAGACTCACGTCTGTTATCTCCCATAACGAAATAGTATCCTTCGGGAACAGTTATGGGGAAATCATACATTCCGCCGTCCTTGTTGACTGTTTCTCTGATATAGGGCTCATCGAGTACCTTGCCGTCCACGATGACCTGTTCATTCTCAAGGTCAAAATCAATAGTCTGACCCGGCTCTGCAATAACACGCTTGATAATGCATTCCTTCAGTCCGGAACCTGTAATGTCCTTTTCATATACTTTTCCGTTTTCATCAAGGAAATAAGCCATATCATTGTTAATAACTATAATATCTCCGTAATGAGGACCTGTATATACGGTAGTCATGAACACTCTGTTACCATCGAACAGGGTATTATTCATAGAGCCTCCGACAACATTTACAGGGTGAAGAAGATATGTAAATATCATTACAATGACAAATACAGTAAGAAGGGTTGATTCGATCACCTCGATTATATCATCAACGAGCTTGCCTTCCTTCTTCTTTGCCTTTTCTTCTTCCTCACCGTCGTCATCACCGTCGTCTTCGGACTCTTCTTCGATCTCTTCTTCATCATCAACAGCTTCGGTCAACTCCTCCGCTGCTTCTTCAATATCTTCAACAGCTTCAGCTAATGCCTCTGTTTCTGTGTTTTCTGTAGTGTTTTTTATTTCGTCAGCCATAATGCCGCCTCCAGACTTTCTTAATTATAAAAATGTAGCAAAAAAGGGACTTTAAGTCCCTCAAGGAAAGAAGATGAGTCAGCCGAAGCAAAGTCGGCTGAACTCAGTCTGCAACCTGTTAGCGGAGCTGTTCCTTAACCTTAGCAGCCTTACCAACTCTGTCTCTGAGGTAATAAAGCTTAGCTCTGCGAACCTTACCGTATCTTACGACCTCAACCTTGTCAACGACAGGAGAGTGAAGAGGGAATACTCTTTCGATACCACATCCGTGTGCAACACGTCTTACAGTAAAGGTCTCGCTGATTCCGCCGTGCTTCTTGGCAATTACAGTACCCTCGAAGATCTGGATACGGCTCTTATCGCCTTCCTTGATCTGAACGTGAACCTTAACGGTGTCACCTACGTTGAACTGCGGAACATTTTCCTTCATGCTTGATTCGCTGATTAACTTGAGTGCATCCATTTTATTTTCCTCCTAAAATTTCCGAACATTCTTACCTGTCCCGCCATGTACCGTTCAGCATTCGGCACTTGCAGGAATAAAATAATGTGGCGCTTTCAGCGCTCGGGCTCATCAATAATGAGCAGCAGGCAGCGGACTATCCGATTTAATGTCTTTCGGCATTAACCCTCATTCGGGCATAAAATGTCCGAACGGATTTCAAATGCTTTTATATGATAACATACTTTGCAGAAAAATGCAAGTGTTTTCACGAAAAAATTTCATTATTTTCGCAAAAAATTCCCGTACGGCGTATTTTTTCAGCCTCGAAGGTCTCTCCGCCCATGTTTCTGAGGGCATCGATGAACAAAGTGGGATTGAAATTGGTCTGAGTTCCCGCAGGAAGCCTGATGGTCATATTTACGGAGTTATCTGTCTTTTCACAGCTCATTACCTTGACAGAAGGCTTTATATCAACTGTTTTGATACCTTTTTTGGTCTTCTTTTCAATAAGGATCTCAGGCAGTGAAAGGAGCGTCTGAATGTCACCCCAAAGCCTGTCCGTATCAGCAGCCGACAACGAGAAACTGTATTCCGCTTCTGTTATAGCAGTTATCTTCTGCTTTTGTTCAGCCACCTTGATTATTTTCATTCCCTCCGGCATTACAGCATTGAGCCTGTCCCTTATCTCTTCAAAAGGCATATCCTCATTGAGGTTAAAGTCAAGTATCTCGCAGCTGCTCTCAAAACCGAGAGAAAGTGCCAGTGCAAAGGAGTAATACGGGTGAGGGTTGAAGCCCTCTGTATACCATATAGGAAGTCCAGAACGTCTGAATGTTCTGAGCATACAGCGGTTCAGATCGAGGTGGGAAATATACTTTGCACGACCGCATTTTTCAAATGTTGCTCTTACACGGATCAAAAACATTCCCTCCCGACTTTTTTATTTACTCCGCAGCCTGAACATCTCAGACGGCAGTTCGGTGTTGTTATAGACTTGTGAGCGGTCTTGTTCTCACGGATAAGAAACTCCTTGCTCACATAATAGTCCAGATGATCCCAGGGCAGGATCTCGTCATATCCAAACCTGCGGTTTGCGTAGAATGATGTATCTATCCCACACTCCGTAAAAGCTTCTGTCCATTTACCAAAATTAAAGTACTCGTCCCAGCTGTCAAACTTGCAGCCCTTCTGCCAGGCAGTGTAAACGGCTTTGCAAAGTCTTCGGTCACCCTTAGCAAGGATAACCTCCAACATACTTACTTCAGGATTATGATAGCTCACCTTGATCTTCTTGGTCTTGACTGTATCAAGAAGAAGCTTCTGCTTATGCTCGATCATTTCTCTTGTATCCTGCGGCTCGAACTGGAAGGGCGTAAAGGGTTTGGGGACAAAGGTGGCACAGCTTATGGAGATCTGTACTCCCCTGCCCTTGGGACGGTTCTCTATACTATAATAAAGGTCTATTATCCTGTTCGCCAACTCAGCAATACCCTTGATGTCTTCATCTGTCTCCGTGGGCAGTCCCATCATAAAGTAAAGCTTAACCGAAGAATATCCGCCTTCAAAAGCGATACGACAGGTATTCATGATCTCCTCTTCAGAGACATTCTTGTTTATAACATCGCGAAGGCGCTGTGTGCCGCCTTCTGCAGCGAAGGTAAGTCCGCTTTTTCTCACCTTTTTTATCTTTTCAAGGAGAGACTCTGAGAAATTATCGACTCTGAGGGACGGAAGAGACAGATTTATCCTCTCGCTGACCGTATAGTCAAGGAGCGCTGTAAGCATAGGGTCTATCTCAGAGTGATCACTGGTACTCAGTGACGCCAATGAAACCTCGTCATATCCCGTGTTCTCGCAAAGGCACCTGACCTCTTTGCATATCGTATCTGTGTGCTTTTCGCGGAAAGGTCTGTAAATAAAGCCTGCCTGACAGAACCGGCAGCCTCTTATACAGCCGCGAAGCACCTCTACCGACGCTCTGTCCTGGACGATCTCGGTAAAGGGTACAACAAAATTATCAGGATAGAAGACCTTATCGAAATCCTTGATTATCCTCTTGTGTACAACTTCAGGGGCACCGTCGGAAACTTCAAGCCTATCTATAGTACCGTCTTCCTTATACATAAAGTGATAGAACTTCGGAACATATACGCCTTCAATGTGAGCTGCACTGCGCAGGAACTCGTCTCTGGAAGCCCCCTGCTTCTTCATTTCAGCGTAGAGATCCATCAGCTCAAGGTTTACCTCCTCGCCCTCACCGAGAATGAATATATCAAAGAAGTCCGCAAGAGGCTCGGGATTACAGACACAAGGACCACCTGCAACTACTATCTGTGTGAGCTCTTGTGTTCTGTCCGCAGCGAATATTGGTATACCCGCAAGATCAAGCATATTCAGCACGTTTGTATAAGAAAGCTCATACTGCATGGTAAATCCGATAAAATCAAAATCTTTTATGGGATCAAGGCTTTCAAGTGCATAAAGCGGGATATTATTCTCACGCATTACGGCTTCAAAGTCCTCTCCGGGAGCAAAACAGCGCTCACACCAGTAGTTTTCACGCTCATTTGTAAGCGAATACAGTATCTTCATTCCAAGATGGGACATCCCTATATCGTATGTATCGGGGAAACAGAAGGCAAATCTCACATCGACCTTTGTTTTATCCTTGATAACGCTGCCGACTTCTCCGCCGATATATCTTGAGGGCTTCTGCACCTCAAGAAGATGTTTTTCTATCAAATCTTTAAGCATATTTCCTCCGAAAGAACTCAAAATCGCTTATCCGCAGGTATCATCGCGGAAAAATCGCCGTATCTTCCCGACCAGCCGTCAGGAACAAAATTCTCAAAATTCTCAGGCTTCGGGAACATTGAGTACATGGTATTACTGTCAAAATCAATATATAAAGAAGCTGTATAATCTATCTTTTTATCGTCACGCGCCATTGTTCTGAGCAGACGGAGCTCATCAGCCGAATATCTGCATTTGAAGAGATGGGCGAGGAAATGGCTTGCTGTGTTCTCATTAAGTACCTCTATCCCCCATCTTTTGCCGCAAAACTCCTCGTAGCTGCCGATCTCCCGTTCAAAATCCTCAAAGGACTTACCGCTTTTTGAGTAAAGAGCCTTCCAGATCCTGTAAAGCTTATCATAGTCCATTTTCCAGAGATTTTTCGGCGCAACATACCACTCAAAATGGTTCCTGAAAACAACCGCCACTATTATATTTTCCTTATATTTCGGTAATACCTTCGCTAACTGTTCCATAGTTATCGGGAAGCTCCTTTTCAAAACATATCATATCACACAATTGAACACCCGCTTCAATTATCGGGTGATCATAGTTATCAATGAAAAAATTCTTGATAACTCCGCTTCTTCTGAAACCGCAGCTCTCGTAGAACGGCACAGTCAGCGGACTGTCTCCTGTTCCGAGAAAGAGACTGCGGAATGATCCTGAAAACTTATTTTCAATAAATGAGAGCATTTTTCTGCCATAGCCCTTGCGCTGAGAATCAGGCGAAACGGCAATATTCTTTATCTCAAGTCTGCCATTCCCTTCATCTTTGACTACACAGACCGCAAGCACTTTTTCATCATCCTGCATTACGAACAGTCTGCCCCGCGAAAGATACTTCGTTATCATATCCTCCTGCTCATCGCCGATAAGGAGAAGCTCCATATACTGTTCTTTATTCTCAGTTTCTTCTATTATTGAGATCACTTTATGTTCTCCTCCGAGAAGCGCATTGGAAGGAAATCTGAAAGCTTGTGCTCTCCGTCAGAGAGAATAACTGTAAAGTCATCTCCGCAGAATTCGCTGAGCACCTGAAGGCAGGCGCCGCAGGGATAACAGGGCTTTGAAAAATCTTCTGTGGCACTGCCTGCAACAGCAATAGCGCTGAACTCGGTATATCCTTCGGATACTGCCTTAAAAACTGCCGTACGTTCTGCGCAGTTCGTAAGAGAATATGAGGAGTTTTCTATATTGCAGCCCGTAAAAAGCTTGCCGTCTAAAGTGAGAAGGGCTGCTCCCACAGAAAAACCAGAGTACTTTGAATATGAATTTTCCGAAGCCTTTACCGCTTCGCCGAAAAGCTCATCATAAGTCATAAAGTTCACCTGCCCTTGCCGACTTTACGCTTTTTGCCGTCGGGCGTCATAATATATGTATTTTCAAGCTGTGCAGCAAGATTGCCGGTCACAGCCCGTCTGTATTCGTTGCGAAGCTCAGTCTGCTCAGCTTTTTCAGCTTCGGTAAGGCCCTCAGCCTTGGATTTATGAGCCAGTTCATTGATCCTGTCGATTTTTTTCTGATCCAAATAAAACGCTCCCTGTACAATATTATATTTATTGTAACATGAATTCACATTAATTTCAAGTATCACACTGGATTTTTACGCCGAGATGTGTTATAATTATTAAACATAATTGTCCATAAGGGGGATAAAACATGAAAACAGCACTTATAACAGGCGGCGCAGGCGGTATAGGTGAAGCAATATGCCGACAGCTTGCAGCAGACGGCTTCAAAGTATATATCAACTATGCTCACTCCAGGGAAAAAGCAGAAAGGATCGCCACAGAGACCGGCGGAACAGCGATATGCTTTGATGTTTCTGATAATAATTCGGTCATCTCTGCAATTTCAGAAACAGGCTCTGTAGATGTTCTTATAAATAACGCAGGCGTGTCTGAAATTGGTCTTTTTACGGATATATCAGAAAATTCCGCACAAAAGATACTTGACATCAACCTGAAAGGAACTATGAATTGCGCAAGAGCCGTCCTTCCTGATATGATAAGAAGAAAAAGCGGAAATATAATAAATATTTCCTCAATGTGGGGGCAGTGCGGTGCTTCCTGCGAGGTTGACTACTCTGCATCAAAAGCAGGAATTATCGGCTTCACGAAGGCTCTTGCCAAGGAGGTCGCACCTTCAAGCATAAGAGTGAACTGTGTCGCTCCGGGATTTATTATGACAGAAATGAACGGTCACTTTTCCGAAGAGGATCTTCAGCTTATTAAAGAAGACATCCCTCTCGGTATTTTCGGTCAGCCCCGCCATATTGCCGATGCAGTTTCTTTCCTTGCCTCTGACAGGGCAGAATACATAACAGGTCAGGTTCTCGCGGTAAACGGCGGTATGGTAATATAGGAGGATGAACATGATAAACGACAGACTGAAAAAACAACTCGATTTCTTCCTTGAGCTTGACAAAATGAAAAACCTCTATCGACAGACCTATGTACTTCACGAAAACCGCAGGGAAAACGATGCGGAGCATAGCTGGCATATCGCCGTGACTGCTCTTCTTCTAAGTGAATATGCAAACAAGGATATAGACATCAATAAGGTAGTAAAAATGCTGCTGATACACGACGTTGTGGAGATCGACGCGGGAGATACCTATTGCTATGACGCAGACGGAAATACTACAAAAGCTGAACGTGAAGGAAAGGCAGCACGAAGGATATTCGGTCTGCTTCCCGATGACCAGAAAAAAGAATACTACTCACTGTGGAGAGAGTTTGAGGACAGTCAGACCAACGAAGCGAGATTCGCAGCTGTGATGGATCGAATACAGCCGCTGATGCTGAACTACACAAAGGGAGGCATTTCCTGGCAGGAGCATGGCATACATAAGGATCAGGTCATGAGCCGAAACGCTGATTATTTCAGCGAGTCAGATGAACTCGCCGGCCTTATAAAATCAGTACTTGATGATGCTCAGAGTAAAGGCTGGCTTAAATGACAAATAGTCAAAATCAACAATTTTCGCATTGTTTTACAGTGCACTGTTACCAAAGCGCCGAAATTCATGAACAAACGATGATAATTCCATCGAAATCTTGAACTTTATTCGGTATTATGATATATTTATTATAAGTAATGAAATATTCTAAACTATCAATATAAATACAAAAAACTGAGAAGGATGATGACAAATGGCTAAAAAGTCCCCGGTGAGCGAGAAGGAAACGGCTGTAAAAGCTGCTGACAAGCTCATGAAAGACGTTAACGACCCGATAGAAGCTGCAATGGAGCCCGAAGCACCTAAAAAAGTAAGGTTTCCAAGGCTGAAAAAATTCAATGAGAAGAGAGAGCAGAACACAACTAAATACAGCAAGCTGAATGTGTTCCTGATGGTGATATTTCCCCTATTCATATGCAGTATGGCAGAGATAACTCAGTCAAAGCACTTCACTTCTTATTTCAGTTTCTGGACAGAAAGACCTACTGTCCTTATATTCGATATACTGCTGACAGCGATCTTCTTTGTATTTTTTCTCGGTATTTTCAAAAAAGGCTGGATCGCAATGACTGTTCACAGCTTTATCTATATGGCGCTGAGTACTACCGAGCTTTTCAAGTACGGAACAAACGGCAATCACCTTATTCTTTCCGACATGAAGCTGGTCAGAAGCGTAAAAAGCCTGACTTCGTTCGCATATATAAAGATCACGCCTCAGCTGATTCTGTACTATGCTATCGTCGTTGCGTTCATACTTGTTGCAATGTACTTCAATCCAAAACTGAAGGCAACTCCCATAAAGCGAGTTACCGTGTCATGCGCCTGTGTTCTTCCTGTTGCAGCACTTATCGTGCTCCCTGCTTTTTATAATCCCGTTTACAGGACATTCAAGCTTGATACAACAAATGCTACAAATACATTTATTCTGAATGAAAAATTCGATAAGAACCACTTCCTCGCATTCCTTATTCAGACAGCTACCGAGAGTTACTCCAACAGACTTGTCGTTCCAGAAGGATACAGCGAAGAATACATAGATCAGCTCATGAACATTCCCGTTGATACAAACGAGGACTTCAACGGCGGCAAAAAGCCCAATGTTATCGTTATCATGAGTGAATCCTACGCTGACTTCAGAGTATTTGACCAGCTGGATATTGACAAGGACTGCTATAAGTACTTTGACAGAGCCGCTTCCGAAGGAAAAGGCGGTATAGCAATAACTCCTACATACGCAAGCTGGACCGTAAGATCAGAATTTGAACTTCTTTTCGGTCTCCCTGTAAGAGGACTTAATACACCGAATATGCCTCAGCGTGAGCTGGCTGACCGTGAGCAGCCAGCCCTCGCTCAGTATTACAAGAGCTGGGGATATGAGACCGTTTACGTCCACCCGTTTATGAGCGGTTTCTACAGCAGAGCAAGGATCTACGGTCACTTCGGCTTTGAAAAGATGATATATCATGACGATCAGGCTGCCTCAACAGATTTTACTGTTCCCGTAAAGCATTTCGGAACATATGTTGATGATGCAACTGTTTTTGATCAGATCATCTATGAGCTCAAAAATTCAGAAAAGCCTGTATACCTCCATACAACTACAATGCAGAATCACCAGCCTTATAATCAGGGCGATGATCCCGATGATGAATTCGGCAACTACCTGACCTGGATACAGCATTCAAATGAGGGACTCAAGGAATTTCTGTCTGAGATCAAAGAACTTGATGAGCCGACCCTTGTCTTCTTTGTCGGCGATCACTTCCCTTCTCTCCGCGGAGAAACAAGTGTTTATAATCAGCTGGGTCTCAGCGGAGAAAACTGTAAGCCCCTTTATCAGCAGAAGTATTTTTTCTGGAGCAACTATGATGCCGATTTCTCATACATTCCCGATCATGAGACATCGTTCTTCTATATGCCCTATGTGATACTCAATATAATTGACGCTCCCAGAGATGCTTTTATCGAAAAAATGAACGGATTTATGGAAACAGAGCCCGTTTATTCCTCAGAGTACAACAGCGATATACCTCGGAATGAGGATCTTGATATTATTACCATCGACCGAGTTATCATGGAAGAATTCTCACCTTCCCCTATTCCCGAAGATGAGTTGTCTACACATAATTAAGGAGAGTGACCCTATGAAAGATCTGACAATCGGAATGACAGGCACGTCCGAGCTTACTGTTTCGGACAAGGACCTGGCAGTAAACGTAGGAAGCGGAAGCCTTGAAGTGCTCGCGACTCCTGTTATGGTAATGCTTATGGAAAAGGCTGCTTGCAGCTGCATTTCAGATCAGCTCGAAAGCGATGAAACTACTGTAGGCACTGAAATGAACGTAAAGCATATCTCAGCAACCCCGAAAAACATGAAAGTCTGCGCCGAAGCAGAGCTCACAGAAGTAAACGGACGCGAGCTTGTATTCTCGGTCAAAGCTTATGACGAAGCAGGCGATATAGGCGAAGGGATACACAAAAGATTTCTTGTCTACGGCGAAAAATTTACTGCAAAAACCTATTCAAAGCTATAAAAACAACGGCTTTACCGATCGGTAAAGCCGTTTTCATTTATTATTCAGTTTTCTGAGATCTTTGAATCGTCTTCAAAAGGAACAGCCTGTCCGACTCTTGTATATTTCCTCTCCTGAAGAGTAAGCTTGACCTTGATGTCCTTTCCCTGTCTTGATATGGTCAGAGTGATAGTATCCCCTGCCTTATACTTATTCTTGACTTCATTAAGCTCCTGAGCAGTTGTAACAGGTTCACCTTCAATGTCGATAATAACATCGCCTACTTCAAGCCCTGCAATATCAGCCGCACTTCCTGCCTGAACGGTACGAACAAGCACTCCTACAGGAATATCAAAGTATCTCGACTGAGCCTCGCTTATATCATTTGTATTTATACCGATCTGAGGTCTGCCTGTAACATAGCGATAGTTGATAAGATCATCTATGATGACCTTTGCCTCCTTCATAGGAATAGCAAAGCAAAGTCCCTCAACACTTGCATAGTTGCTGCTGTAGCTCGATGACATCTTCGCGGAATTGATACCAATCACCTGTCCGCAACTGTTAAGGAGCGGACCTCCCGAGTTACCGCTGTTGATGGCAGCATCTGTCTGGATAAGGTTCATTTTCTTTTCGTTAATATCTATCTTTCTGTTAAGAGCAGATACGATACCGCTGGTAACAGTTCCGAAAAGATCAAATCCCAGAGGATTTCCTACTGCTATCACAAGCTCGCCGACTCTGAGTTCATCGCTATCTCCAAGTACAGCCGGTTTAAGACCGGTCTCATCCACCTTCAATACCGCAATATCTGTCTCCGGATCGTAAGCTATGATAGTAGCTTCATGCTCGGTCTCATCACTGAAAAGCACCGAGACCTCTATAGCTTCACCTGCATTATACTCCTCATCATATACAACATGAGCGTTTGTGACTATATACCCGTCATCTGATATGATAAAGCCTGTTCCGGTACCTCTAAGCTGCTGAGTCTGAGGCATTGTATTCCAGCCCCACATACTGAAGGACTGCTGCTGTTCAAACTCGAAAGTAGAAGCGACTCCGACAACAGATGGCATAATAGAATCAACAATATCAGGAAGCGGCTTTGCGTCTGAACGGGATGCAAGCTCAATAAGGCTCGGAATCGGTTCTTCCTCTTTCACTTCAGCAGGTTCGGAATTCTTAGCAACAGACTTTGAAGGTCCGCCTGAGTACTCAGCAAGCTCGTCCCTTGTTTCGTTAAGGAATTTATATACCTGAACTGTTCCTGTACCAAGAATAACCAGAGCAATAACACCCGCAATACATTTCAAAACGAAAAAAGGCTTTTTTGTCTTCTTATTCTTTACAGAGTTTTCTGAAGTGTAGGTATATGATCCGCCGCTGTAATTCAGACTGTTGGTCTCTTCCTGTCTGTTATCATCGTAGTGATCTGAACTGTAATCAGTGTGATATTGATCCGAATTATTCCGATAATCGCTGCCAAACGGATCCCTATCATTATAATTATCTGACATACCGCTCATCCTTTCACATAATTTCTCACTATATTCTATTATAACCTTTTTTGTGATAATTATATGATAACCGCCGGAAAAAACAAATTATATATTAATTATATATTTGTTATACATAACAAAAGCCCCGACATTTGTCGGGGCTGCTATTATTCAATTGTTTTAAGCGACTTTCATCGCTTGGCTAAATTACCCTTTGGACTCACCCTTTCGGATCAGATTTTAAATGTGTACCTCATTTTCATTGTACATCATTCCTTTAAATAAAGTAATCAAGCAATGTAAAAATTCTCCATTGGAATCACCTATAAAGTTGTATTTATCCGGCATCACTACTTCGGATCCGAATATCATGCAAGTTCATAAAGTAATAACCTAAATTCTCATTGGACTCAACCTTTACTTAAGATTTTTTCGCAATATATCTAAAGACTTATTGTCGAAATTTCAGATAACTCTGTATCTTCAAACTTTGACATGAAGCCGTTCAGATCAGCAATACGTCAGCTTTATGATCAGTACTTAAAGCATATTTGAGCTTTTATCAATGGAACAAGCGCGAAGCCTATATTCCCGTAAATTTATGTCCGATCACTCAGCAAGCCCGCCGGCTTCACGATGCTGCTTTAAATTTTCTTCCATTGGACTCACTCTCCCTTCCGCATAAAATCATTTACATTGAGGCTATGCCCCAGTCCAAGTAAATCTAGCTTGGAGGACTCTGTTGAGCTCTCCTTTTCTCTGTCTATATAATACCACATTATATGTGCAATGTCAATAGTTTTCTCGCAACATTCACATTTATTTAGTGTAATTCGGCATTAACAACAAACAAAGCTTCCTGTGATTGGAATATTTGACAATAAAAATCGGCTGATATTAAGCTATCCTGAAAAATATATGAAAACTCTTGCAATAAATCCAAAAAAGAGGTATAATATATTTGTGTGCCGCTTTGGCAGATCTCGGTGTGCCGCATACCGTAATTCGGCAGACTCTACGCTGAGTCAGGAGAAAATATGGCTAAAAATAAAAGTATCAGAAGGATCTCAAACAAGAAGCGCGGAAGACCTAAGGTACGTTTCAGTATATGGGGACTGTTATTGATATTCTTCCTTTCCTTCGCTACCTGCTTTGTATTATATATGGTCGCTGCAAACTATAAAGACGATTTCTTTTCAGAGGAATTTGAAAAGGTCGTGATCGAGGAGAAAAACGGAAAGAGCTCCTCCGACAATAACGGCAGCGAGAATTCAGATGCCCCAGACCAGAGCAGCGCTTTGAACGTTACTAATCCAATATCTCAGTCAGAAGCAAAGGATGCGTCCTATCTTGATAGCTGCTGTATGATCACTGATGCCACCCTTCAGGATATGGCAAAATATACAGGACTCAAGGATATGATCTCAAGCCCGGACCTCAGTGCCTCAGCTTGTACAACCGCTACTATTGAATCGTCATACGGAGTCAAGACAGCTTATGAGATCGCCCAGATAAAAAAACCTGAAATTGTTTACATCATGCTCGGCAGTGATATCGGTACAGCTTCTGTTGATAGTATGATCTCGAGCTACACAGAGCTTATAAAGAATCTTCGCGGATACCTTCCCAACTCTGATATTTATATCATGCAGTATCCTCCGGTGAGAGATGACGATCCTTCAGTCAATAACGGGACCGTAAACGAGTTCAACACCAAGCTCCTCACAGTTGCTAATACTAATAATGTATATTGTATAGATACCAACACCGCACTAAAGGGTGTGGACGGAAAACTCTCTGATGAATTCCGTGATCCTGAGACAGGTGCACTGACAGAATCCGCATACAAAACCATAGCAGATTACATACTTTGTCATACTGTATAATTTTTACGCCGACCACTATATATAGTGGTCGGCTGTTTACATTTTGTAGACCCCTTTTAAACGGCGAAATATCGCAAAAATCAAATTTTATAAAAGATTTATGCACGTTTGCTACAAATTTCTCCTTATTTTCTCATCGCTCATTGTCAACACTTCACATTGACATCCGTCTCCGAATGCTATATACTATACATTAGAGCAATTGAAAGACAGATACTATATATTGTGTTTGGAGGTATGATAAAGAAATGATAATCCACATTATCAAAAGAGACGGACGAAAGGTTCCTTTTAATATAGAGAAGATAGCAAACGCTATTTTCAAGGCTGCTCAGGCTCGGGGGGGCACTGACTTCAATGTAGCTATGGATGTAGCCGTTGAGGTATGCAGACTATATGAGGAACAGAATCCCGGCAAGACTCCCACTGTTGAAGAAATACAGGACCTGGTCGAGAAGGTACTTATCGAAAAGGGTCACGCTAAAACAGCAAAGGCATATATTCTCTATCGTTACGAGCGTACACGCTCACGTGAGATGAAAACCAATCTGATGTGCGTACTCAACGAACTCACCTTCAGTCCTGCCAAAGACAGTGACATTAAGCGCGAAAATGCAAATATAGACGGCGATACAGCCATGGGCACCATGCTCAAGTACGGCTCTGTATCCGCAAAGGAATACTATGAGATGTACGTCCTCGAGCCCGCACACGCTAAGGCTCACCGTGAGGGCGATATTCACATCCATGACCTTGATTTCTACACTCTCACGACCACCTGCACACAGATCGATCTGAAGAAGCTTTTCACTAACGGCTTCTCCACAGGACACGGCTTCCTCAGAGAGCCTAACGATATAGCAAGCTATTCAGCTCTTGCCTGTATCGCTATCCAGTCCAACCAGAACGATCAGCACGGCGGTCAGAGTATCCCTACATTTGATTATGCTATGGCTGATGGCGTAAAGAAGACCTATGCTGCAAGATATACACAGAACGTAGCAAGAGCCCTCTCCCTCATCGGCGGCGTCGAGAACGAATTCGAGGTAATGGATAATATAAAGAAAGAAATATCCGAAAACTTCGGTCTGAAACCTGTCCTTGCTCATGATAACGGCTACCAGGAAAAGGAAATGGAGCTTCTGCTAAAGTATACTGATAAGGAAACTGCTGAGAAAATTCAGGCTTTCGCCACAAGAAATGCCGAGAAGGAAACAGACAGAGCTACTTACCAGGCTATGGAGGCACTGATCCACAACCTCAATACCATGAACAGCCGTGCAGGTGCACAGACACCTTTCAGCTCTATCAACTACGGTACAGATACAACTCCCGAAGGAAGAATGGTCATCAAGAACGTTCTCCTCGCTCAGGAAGCAGGTCTCGGTAACGGCGAGACACCTATCTTCCCCATACATATCTTCAAGATCAAGGACGGTATCAACTACAACCCCACCGATCCTAACTATGATCTGTTCAAGCTTGCCTGTCGTGTTTCTGCAAAGCGACTCTTCCCTAACTTCTCATTCATTGACGCTCCCTATAACCTTCAGTACTACAAGGAGGGCAATCCTGATACTGAGATCGCTTATATGGGCTGCCGTACAAGAGTTATCGGAAATAATTACGATCCCTCAAGAGAGATCGTTACAGGCAGAGGCAATCTCAGCTTTACTTCAATAAATCTTCCCAGACTCGCTATCAAGGCTGACCACAATGTAGGTCTCTTCTTTGAGATGCTGGAAGAAAAAATGGAACTGGTCATCGACCAGCTCATGCACAGATTCAAGATACAGTCCCAGAAAAGAGTAAGAAATTATCCTTTCCTTATGGGTCAGGGTATATGGATAGATTCCGACAAGCTCTCAGCTGATGATACAGTTGGAGAGGTTCTCAAGCACGGAACACTTTCAGTAGGATTTATCGGTCTTGCTGAAACTCTGAAAGCTCTTATCGGTGCTCACCACGGTGAAAGCGAGGAGGCTCGAGAGCTCGGTCTGGAGATCGTTTCTGCTATGAGAAAGCGCCTTGACGAGGAGTCAAAGAGAACAGGTCTCAACTTCTCTCTCCTTGCTACTCCTGCAGAAGGCCTCTCAGGCAGATTTGTCCGTATGGACGCTAAAAAATATGGTATCATCGAGGGCGTTACCGACCGCGAATACTATACGAACTCATTCCACGTACCTGTTTACTATCCTATCAGCGCATTTGAGAAGATAAAGATCGAAGCTCCTTACCATGAGCTTACAAACGCAGGTCACATCAGCTATATCGAGCTTGACGGTGATCCTCTTGAAAATCTCAGCGCATTTGAAAAGATAGTTCGCTGCATGAAGGAATCAGGCATAGGCTATGGTGCTATCAACCACCCTGTTGACCGTGATCCCTGCTGTGGATACACAGGTATTATCGGCGAAACTTGTCCCTGCTGCGGCAGAAAAGAGCACTCCAACAATGTTGCTTTCGACAGGATCCGTCGTATCACAGGTTACCTCGTAGGTACTCTTGACCGTTTCAATAACGGCAAGCGTGCTGAAGAGCATGACCGTGTAAAGCATGATGTATGATCAGGTGATTTAATGGAACTCAGAATTGCGGGAACTGTCAACGACTCCATCGTTGACGGTCCCGGAATAAGATTTACTGTTTTTGTTCAGGGCTGCCCCCATAACTGCAAGGGCTGCCACAATCCTCAGACCCATGATTTCAACGGCGGTACTCTCACCACTACCGAGGAGCTGCTTGAGAAGATAAAAAGCAATCCCCTGCTTGACGGCGTGACGTTCA
Organism: Ruminococcus flavefaciens ND2009; assembly: GCF_000621785.1. Lineage (GTDB taxonomy): Bacteria > Bacillota > Clostridia > Oscillospirales > Ruminococcaceae > Ruminococcus > Ruminococcus flavefaciens_C. Next base: position 553,696 of record NZ_KK211346.1, read on the forward strand.
GCGGCGGAGAGCCCTTCTGTCAGGCAGAAGCTCTCTCAGAGCTTGGCAAAGAGATCAGAAAGCTCGGTCTCAACATCGTAACATATACGGGCTATACGTTTGAGCAGCTTTATAATGACCGCAAAAAAAATCACTGGCAGGAACTTCTTGAAGTAACTGATGTGCTTATCGACGGCCCCTTTATCCTTGAACAGAAGGATTGGGAGATAAAATTCCGCGGAAGTTCAAATCAGCGCTACATCGACTGTCAGAAAAGTCTGGTTGAAGGACTTGTGATCGAAACAGAACCATAAAAAAAGAATCCCGAAAGCGATATAATACCGCTTTCGGGATATTTTATTTATCAATACAGTATTTTGGGTAAAAAAATCCGCCTTGCCGTCATATAGTGCATAAAACCCGCACGAAGCAGGTGGGTAAACGCCCTTATGCTTCTCGCTCCCTTCTTCCGCAGGGCGGGAGGTCTGCAGTCCACATACGGAGCCGAATTCCCTTGGATTATGTGTTGGATTATAAAAACTATAATTACCCGAACAAGGCAGAAATTTTCTTTTTCTATATATATTATAGCATAGAGTTTTCAAAAAATCAATAGCAATTCTATGTAAAATTATTAAAATTTGGTAAAAGTCACTCTTCAAGTGCTTCCTGAAGTCTCTCCATAAAGAATCTGGATACAGTCTCAAACTCATCATCATCGTCAATGGAAGCCAGTATCTCTTCACCGTCCTCTTCGACAGACTTGAGTATCACAAGCTCACAGTCGGAATTGAGGAAATCATCATCCTCTACCGCAGGAAGCATTGCAAAATACTGCTCTCCTTCTATTTCAGCAACATCAATAAGCTCAAACTGTTTCTTATTTCCCTCTTCATCGATAAGCTCGAAAAGGTCGGGAGTATACTCGTTCATTTCAGACATATCTGTTTCTCCTATCCGGCACTTGCCTTTTATGTATATATTATACACTAATACTTATCAAAAATCAAGTGGTAATGCATGGATAGTACAGAATAGTAACTTTTTCTTTGTTTTGTCTTGAATTCTTTCCATAAATGGACTATAATAATATTATCACAGATAAGGAGGGACATAGTATGATCCATTGCGGAAAACAGATGCTCAGAGGCTTTTTCAAGATTGAAAAGCGAGGTATACCGTCCAAGGGCTCATCTCTTGTATATCCCGTCTCTACATTCTATGATGGAGATCAGATGATATGTGAGGTCCCCGTTGATACTACTTTGGGCTACTACTGTTCTGAATGCGGTATGCTCATAGGTGTTTTCCCTGTCACTCACCCAACAGGCTTTGCAGGCAAATTCAATCAGGATATTGACGATAATATCGATATTCTGCCAAAGAAGGTCTGCCCCGAATGCGGAGAAAACATCGACCTGGATTATCCGAGGTGTCCTTTCTGCGGTCATATTTTTGAAGCTATATAATGATCTTAACCTGCTTTGCAGGAGGTAATAAATACATAACGGAGGTTATACAAATGACGTACAAGGAAAGTTTTATAAAATTCATGGTGGACTGCGGAGTTCTTACATTCGGCGAGTTCACTCTCAAGAGCGGTCGAAAGGCTCCCTATTTCATTAACTGCGGCAACTATAAGACAGGTGCTCAGCTTGCAAAGCTCGGCGAATACTACGCTGAGTGCATCAAGGCAAATAATATTCCTGTTGATACTCTCTTCGGACCTGCATACAAGGGTATTCCCCTTGCAGTTTCGGCTGTTGTCGCACTCAGCAATAAGTTCGGTATCGATGTTTCCTACTGCTTCGACAGAAAGGAAGCCAAGGATCACGGCGAAGGCGGTATGTTCGTAGGAAAGACTCTTGAGGACGGCGAGAAGGTAGTTATCATCGATGATGTAATGACCTCAGGCAAAGCGCTCAGAGAGTCCATGCCCAAGCTTATGACAGCTGCTGACGTCAATGTTACAGGTATGGTAATAACTGTAGACCGCATGGAGAAAGGAACAGGTGAGCTTTCAGCCGTTCAGGAAGTAAAGCGTGATTTCGGTGTTATCGTATATCCTATAGTAACTATGGAGGATATAATCGACGCTATCAGAAATGATATTGTTCCCGGCAAGGAATACCTTGACAAGATGCTTGAATACAGAGAGACCTACGGAGTTAAATAATAAAAAGCCTGAGAATCCATCTCAGGCTTTTTATTATGCGATTACTTGAAAATAATAATAAGAAACTGTGATACAAGTACTACAGAAATAAGCGCTACAGGGTATGTTGCTGCATATGCAGAAGCAACATTCTCTGTACCAGCTGTACTAATAAGTGTTCCGAGGGCAGGTGTGGAAGTCATTCCGCCTGTGATAGAACCAAGGTTATTGAGCAGGCTGAGCTTCAGCACATACTTTGCAAATAGATAACCGATAATCATGGGAACAACTGTCATTATCATTCCGTAGACAAAGTATACCGCATCGAAGTACTGAACGAACTTGGCACCGCCCGATACTCCGGCGCCGATAAGGAAGAACATAAGCCCCAGCTCACGGAATACCTTTAGGGTGGATTCCTTGGGAGTTACAGAGAGCTTGCCGAAGTGACCGAAGTGTCCGAATAAAAGAGAGACAAGCAGGCAGCCGCCTGTGGTGGAAAGTGAGAAATTTCCGAATTTGAACGAACCAAGTATGATGCCGATAACCGCTGCAAGAGCAAACGGCATGATACCGAAGCTGTCCATCTCAATAAGCTTATACATCTTCTTTTCCTTTGTATTCTTGCTTGATGTAGGAGCAAGAAGCTCGCGCTCCTTAGCCATATCAGCTTTTGTGAGCTTGGGAATGATCTGTACAAAAAGAACTACGCCGATTACTCCGAAAATATATGCAATAGCGTATCCCACAGAAACTATACCCTGGAGATGATCGGTCTGTACCGCATCCTTTGCAGCCGAGAAGCCGGGAGTACTTGTAAGCGCTCCTGAGAGGATTCCCGTAAGCATTGCAGTAAACTCTTCAGTGGAAAGATCGGTGAAGTTTCTGCCTATCATGATACATCCTGCACAGGCAAGTCCGCCGCTGAGGATAATGATTATCGCCAGAAGCACATAGGATTTGAAGTTTTTCTTGAAGTTTCCGAAGAAATTCGGTCCCGCAATAAAGCCAACAGCTGTCACAAAAAGAATAAGTCCGAGATTGTCAACGATCTTCAAGGCATTTCCAACGAAATCGGTATTTATCTCATCAGAGAGCTGCTTATAGAAGATACAGCCATAGATAAGAGCCACTATAAAGACACCTGCGGTTCCGAGAGAGATACCCTTTATGGTTATCCTTCCGAGAATATATCCGAGAGCAGCAATGGCAATTACTGAGATCATCAGGAACGAAACACCGTGAATAGAAAGAATTCCATTAAAAAAATCCATTATTTATCACTTAACTTTCTTTTCATAATACATATTTCGGGACGCCATTACGGCGTCCCTTTTTAATTATTTCTTTCTTGCATAATGCGGGAGAAGCATCGGTGAAGCTGTATCGCCGGCAACACCAGCGGCTTCAAGTTCCTTATTGAACTTCTCAATATGTCCGAGAGTGAGTCCCTGAGGCTCAGAAGTCTCCTTAGCCTTGGCAGATGCATAGATTCCTGCGTTTCTGCCGAAAACGATAACATCAAGGAGTGAGTTGCCCATGAGACGGTTGCGTCCGTGGATACCGCCTGTAACCTCGCCTGCTGCATAAAGATTCTCAACACCTGTTGCGCAGTCATCAGTAATATCAAGACCGCCATTCTGGTAGTGAAGTGTAGGATAAACAAGAATAGGTTCCTTGCGGATGTCGATACCGTACTTGCCGAACATTCTCATCATTGCCGGTATACGTTTTTCGATAGTTCCTTCGCCGTGGATAAGCTCTATCATAGGAGTATCGAGCCAGATAGCCTTTCCAAGGTTAGTCTCTATGCCCTTGTCGCGTGCTGTACACTCGCGGATAATAGAAGCTGCGGTAACATCTCTTGTCTCAAGGGGATGCATGAATACATCACCGTCTATGTTAACGAGCTTAGCTCCCAGTGAACGCACCTTCTCTGTAACCAGAGCACCGAATATCTGCTCAGGATAGCCTGTTCCTGTAGGATGATACTGAAGCGTGTCTGCATAAAGAAGCTTTGCACCAACTCGGTAGCCGAGGATAAGACCATCAGCAGTTGCACCGTAGTGGTTTGAGGTGGGGAAGCCCTGATAGTGAAGTCTTCCTGCACCGCCTGTTGCGATTATAACCGTCTTCGCTCTTGCAACAAGAAGCTCCTTGGTCTCCATGTTCATAAGAACAGCACCGGCAGCCCTGCCGTTTTCGTCAAGGATTATCTCAATTGCTGCTGTGAAGTCAATAACGGGAATACCGCGGTTAATCACTTCATCACGAAGTGTACGCATTATCTCAGCGCCCGAGTAGTCCTTGGCAGCGTGCATTCTCTTTCTTGAAGTACCGCCGCCGTGAGTTGTTACCATTGTGCCGTCGGGTTCCTTGTCGAACTCTACTCCAAGCTTGTTGAGCCACTGGATAGCCTCGGGAGCCTTTGTTACGAGCTTCTTTACAAGCTCGGGCTTAGCAGCAAAATGTCCGCCGCCAAAAGCATCAAGGAAATGAATGGCAGGAGAATCATTGGGCTTGTCAGCAGCCTGGATACCGCCTTCTGCCATCATTGTATTGGCATCACCGATACGAAGCTTTGTAACTATCATTGTCTTTACGCCTGCTTCGTCAGCTTCGATAGCTGCGGAAGCACCGGCGCCGCCGCCGCCGATAATAAGTACATCTGTATCATAATCGGGAACTGACAGGTCTACATCGGCAGCAGTGATCCTGCTCTTGCCCTGAAGAAGAGCTGCAAGCTGTGTGGGGACCTTATCACCCTTATTTACGCCTGCCGAAAGAACTGTGAATTCGTCCTGCTTGTAATCGGGGTGGAAGTGAGCAAGAAGATCGTCCTTTTCCTCAGCAGTCATACGTCTGGGTTCGAGAGCTGCATTCTCGGCTCTTTTCTCTGCAACTACCTTTGCAAGTTCATTAAGCTTTTCTATCTTGTACATATTCTCTCCCCCTTACTTCTCGATTTCACGATGGTTGTACATATCCTTGATCTCATCAAGGTTATCTACAGCCTTTGTCATAAGCTCGGCTATCTTCTCATCAAAGATACCCTCGTTTATCTCGTTTACCCTGTCTGCAAGATGAGCGCACTCCGGAGCGATATACTTACCGTTGAGACGTCTTGCAAGCATAGCTACCTGAGGGTGAGAGATACCTGCGGGACAGCGTGATGAACATACGCCGCACATTACACAGTCGAAACTCTCCTCTGCGCACTTGTCATACTCGCCTCTCTGAGCATATGCGATATACTGCATAACATTGAGTTCCTGAGTACAAGCCTTTGTGCAGGCATTACAGCCGATACAGCTGTATATCTCGGGATAAAGCTGCATCATTATCTGCTGAGTGGGCTTTATCTCCTCGATATTGTAAACTCTCTTTTCAAGCGGGAAGAAAGGAAGTGTAGCAACGTACATTCCCTCCTGTATCTCAGTCTGACAGGCAAGACATCCATGGAGCTCTATCTCTCCCTTTATTCTGTATATGGTAGCGCAGGCACCGCAGAAGCCGTTACGGCAGCCGCAGCCTCTTACCAGCTCGTAGCCTGCGTATTCCATAGCTGTCATTATTGTAAGACCTGCGGGCACCTGGTATCTCTTGCCGAACAGGTAAACATTCAACATATTATCCATGCGAAATTCTCCTCCTTAATATTCATCAGGCAGCTCATCGAGCTGATCAAAGCGGAAAACAGGTCCGTCCTTGCAGACGTACTTGCTGCCGATATTGCAGCGTCCGCACTTTCCTACGGCACACTTCATGCGAAGCTCCATAGTTGTATATACCTGAGTCTCTGTAAAGCCAAGCTCTTTCAGTCCTGCAAGAGTAAACTTTATCATTATAGGAGGACCGCATATAAGAACTGTTTTATTTATGGAAGGATTGAGTTCCTTGACATAATTGGGAACGAAGCCGACATGACCGTCCCAGCCTTCCTGAGGATTATCTATTGTAAGATTTACCTCTATTCCCTCGTCAGCCATCCATTCGTCTATGATCTCCTTGTAATCAACGAGATCATCTTTTGAACGTGAACCGTAAACTATCTGCACATCGCCGTAGTCAGAACGGTTATCGCGGACATAATTGATAACTGAACGAAGCGGTGCAAGTCCGATACCGCCTGCGATAAAGAGCAGGTCCTTGCCCTTGAGATCTGTCTCGACCGGGAAATGGTTTCCGTAAGGTCCGCGGATAGTTATCTGCTGACCAACATCCATAGCGTGGAGCCAGGTTGTAAGGCAGCCGCACTTCTTTATGCTGAACTCCATAAATTCCTTATTTGTAGGAGAAGAAGTTATTGAGAACATACCCTCGCCGACACCGGGGATCGAGAGCATTGCGCACTGTCCTGGCATATGCTCGAAGACCTTGCCTCCCTCGGGAGAAACTACCCTGAATGTCTTTACGTCGGGAGTATCCTGTCTTATATCGGTAACTACTCCTATGTAAGGTATCAATGTATCATTATTCATCACTTTACCTCCAATGCTTTCATTACCTTGACGATGTTCATGGAAATCGGGCACTTTGATAAGCATCTTCCGCAGCCTACACATCCGAATTCGCCGTTATTGTTTGCAGGGAAATATACAAGCTTGTGCATGAATCTCTGGCGGAAACGCTCAAGCTGGGTAAGTCTGGGATTACCGTGAGCCATCTTTGTGAAATCGGAATACATACATGAATCCCAGCAGCGGAAACGCTTTATGCCGTGACCTGTATTGAAGTCCTTGATGTCATAGCACTGGCAGGTGGGGCATACGAAAGTACAGGTACCGCAGCCGAGACAGCTCTCGGAAAGCTCCCCCCACTTTTCAGAGTTGAAATGCTCCATCATGCGGTCACCGCCGAATGATTCGGTAGAAAGACCTGCAAGAGGAAGCTTTTTGAGGATAGATCTGGTCTTTTCGCGTGTCTCCTCAAGCTTTGCAGTATCTCCATCCTCAAGCAGAGATGAGATAGAGTCAATGAACTTCTGTCCCTTTTCGTTGTGAGCTTCAAAGAAAAAGCTCTCACCGTCGCTCCAGCAGGCAGCATCGCCCTCGGGAGCTGTTGCGTCTATTCCGAAAACTCCGCAGAAGCAGGTCTCGGAAGGACGTGTACAAGCCATAGTCACAACTGTACCATGCTCGCGGCGTGTCTTATAGTAGCTGTCAACAGGTTCAGCAAGAAAGACCTTGTCAAGTATAGTGAAGCTTCTTGCATCGCAGGCACGTACACCAAAAATAACAAAATCTTCTGATTCCTTGCGAATATCTATTACTTCGATTTTTTTGCCTTCCATTTTGAAGTCAACGAGGTTTTCGGTCTGAGGGAAGAAGAAGTCTTTGGCACTTCTTACTGTATTGAGGGCATTGCTGAGCTTCATGCCGCTCTCGTACTTCCTGTATTCAGCAGCACCGTCCTCACGGTCTGTGGGGATATACAGAGTCTGAGAAGCTGAAATAGCCTCAAAAAGTTCGTCCAATTTATCTATTGAAATTTTCAGCATTACTCAACTCCCCTTTCATGAACGATACTTGCTTCACAGTCATCGGTCTTGTAATCGTTAAGAGGAGCTCTGGAAGTGGTATCCTCGCCCGCCTGATAGTTGCCGTACAGTGAATTAATATCCTTGATGAACTTCCTGTTGAGCAGATGAAGCGGTATATTCTGAGGACAAACCCGCGAGCACTCGCCGCAGTCCGTACATCTTCCCGCAACATGGAATGCACGGATTATGTGGAACATATTCTCCTCGAAGCTGTCAGCAGGAGCCTTGTTCTCAACGCCCGAGTCCGGATTATCGAACACGCACTTCTCACAAGTGCAGGCAGGACAGACATTTCTGCAGGCATTGCAGCGGATACATTTGGAAAGCTGTTCTCTCCAGAAGTCATACCTCTCCTGAGCAGACATATTCTCAAGCTTCTCCACCATATCGAAGCGGTTAGACTCAAGAACATCTCCGTCTTCGCCGATAAGCTCATCATATACAACGTGTTTCTTGCTCTTGCAGCTCTCACACTTTGTGCTGAGGGCCTCATAATAAGGCATTTTCTCCTCACCATAGAGGGTTTCTATCACAAGTGTGCCGTTATCGTTTTTAGCGCCAAGTATGCCTGTAATTCCCTTTGCCTTTATCTTTTCGGCATCAAGCTTGGGACCGCCGGGAATTCCGATGATATAAACATTATCGCGTACAACTCTGTGCTCCTTGGTAAGCTGATTAAAGCTGTAAGTATCACAGGGCTTGAGAAAAGCAAGTATCTTGCCTTCCTTTTTGCTCTCCTTAACAAGATATTTTGATACGTTTGCTGCTGTGAAATCGTCATAAACGAATTCAGTGTCAAGCTCCTCGGCAGTTTCAAATATTGCGGGAGTAACGTCGTATACGAACTCTCCCCTCTTCCAGCCGATGACGCGGTTTACGGTGCCGTCAGCCAGAAGCTGCTTTGCTCTGTTTATCATTGCTTCCTGCATCGTAAATCCTCCAATCTGCGGTTAGGACCGAGCTTCTTTACAGCCTCGGTGAACTCATTCATTGTAGCCGCGAATTTAGCTCCTTCAGCAGCCGATACCCACTCTACCCTTGTTCTGTCACGCTCTATTCCGAGAAAATCAAGCATACTGAACAGAAGGGTCATTCTTCTTCTTGTGAAGTAGTTGCCTGATGTATAATGGCAGTCTCCGGGGTGGCAGCCGCAGAGGATAACTCCGTCAGCGCCGCGCTGGAAGGCCCTGAGAATGAACATAGGGTTTACTCTGCATGAGCAGGGCACTCTGATTATCTTTACATTTGTAGGATAGTTAAGTCTGTTTGTTCCCGAAAGATCAGCTCCTGCATAAGAGCACCAGTTACAGCAGAAGGCAACGATCAGCGGTTCAAACTCTTTATTTTCATTTACTTGCATATTGCGTCTACCTCCGCCATGATCTGACTGTTAGAGAAGCCGTTGAGATCCATAGCTCCTGACGGACAAGCTACCGTACAAGCACCGCAGCCCTGGCAAACCGCAGGGTTGACACTTGCAACACGGCGTATAGCTGTTGTTCTGTCAGGCATTCTGAACTCCTTATCCTCGTATGTGATAGCTCCATAGGGACAAACCTTTTCACATGATGAGCAGCCGTTGCACATGAGCTCATTTGAATGAGCAACACAAGGATTGCAGGTTATGCTGTTCTTCACAAGAAGGCCGATAGCCTTTGCAGCTGCTGCACTTGCCTGCGCAACTGTCTCGGGGATGTCCTTGGGTCCCTGACAAGCACCTGACAGGAATATACCTGCTGTAGCGCTTTCAACAGGGCGAAGCTTCGGATGTGCTTCTGTAAAGAAGTCGTTGGTGTCCATCTGTGTTGTAAGCATAGTAGCAAGAGGACGTGCAGTCTTGTCAGGCTCGATGGCTGCTGCCAGGACAACCATATCAGCATCGATATGGAGCTGTTCATCAGCCAGAAGATCAGAAGCCTGTACATCTATCTTTCCATCGGAACGAGGCGTCACCTTACCGACCATACCCTTTATGTAGTGAACATTGTACTGTTCAACTGCACGGCGGTAGAACTCATCGAAGTTCTTGCCGGGTGTACGAACATCTATGTAGAATACATATACCTCTGTATCGGGATACTTCTCACGGATAAGCATTGCATGCTTAGCAGTATACATACAACATATCTTGGAACAGTAGGGCTTACCCTTACTGTCGTCACATCTTGAACCGACACACTGTACAAATACGATCTTGTGGGGATGTGTCTTATCAGAAGGACGAAGAAGTGTTCCGCCGTTAGGACCGGCGGCATTCATAAGACGCTCAAGCTCCAGAGAAGTAACAACGTCGGGGCACTGATTGTACGCGAATTCATCGTATTTATCAAGCTTGATAGGATTGAATCCTGTTGCTACAACGATAGCACCATACTTCTGCTCGATGAAGCGATCCTGCTGCTTGTAATCAATAGCTCCAACTGAGCACACCTTAGAGCAGACACCGCACTTTCCGTTCTTGAGCATCATGCAGTAGTTGGGGTCGATAGTTGCGACCTTGGGAACAGCCTGAGCAAACGGGATATAAACTGCTGTTCTGTTGTCCAGTCCCATATTGAACTCGTTAGGAACTTTCTTCATGGGACATTTCTCGGTACAAAGACCACAGCCTGTGCACTTGGTCTCGTCAACATAACGAGCTTTCTTCTTGATGGTTACAGTAAAGTTACCTACGAATCCCTTGACATCTGTGACCTCGCTGAATGAATGGATGGTTATATGCTCATTCTGTGAAGCCTCAACCATCTTAGGGGTAAGTATACAAGCTGCACAGTCAAGTGTGGGGAATGTCTTGTCTATCTGAGCCATTTTACCGCCTATTGTAGGCTGCTTCTCGACGATGTCAACGTCAAAGCCTGCCTCAGCGATGTCAAGGGCAGTCTGGATACCTGCGATTCCTCCGCCGATGACCAGAGCTCTCTTTGCTACAGGGCTCTCACCTGCTGTAAGAGGAGCATTGAGGTGTACCTTCGCAACTGCTGCCTTACCGAGGATAATTGCCTTATCAGTAGCAGTTGCAATATCCTTGTGTATCCATGAACACTGCTCACGGATATTTGCAATCTCTACAAGATAAGGATTGAGACCGGCAGCCGCAGCAGCCTTTCGGAATGTATTTTCATGCATTCTCGGCGAACATGAACAGATAACAACACCTGTAAGATTATGTTCCTTAATAGCATTCTTTACAAGATTCTGTCCCGATTCAGAGCACATATACTGGTAATCCTGAGAGATGACCACGCCGGGCTCATGACCGAGAGCTTCCGCAACAGTTTTAACATCGACTGTTGCAGCGATATTCGTTCCGCAATGACAGACGAAAACGCCTATTCTCTGCATAGTGTGATCTCCTCCTTACTTAATGTACTTCCTGAAAGCCGTTACAATTGCCTGCTGAGGCAGATCGTCATCGAGCATTTCAGGTATCTGATTAGGATTCATATGATTGTTGCCCTGCCGGCGAACAGCTGCGAGTCTTACAGCCTCGACCACCTTAGCAGGCTCAACGTTTCTGGGACATCTGTCAACACAGGCAAAGCAGGTAAGACACTTGTATATGGACTTTGAATTCATCAGAGTCTCAATGTCGCCGCGCTCTACCATGTAGACGAACTGATGGGGATGATACTCCATCTCGTCGTATGAGGGGCAGGTTCCCGAACATTTTCCGCAGCGCATACACTTGAGTACATTTACTCCGCTTACGCGAAGTACCTGTTCCTTTAAATTCTTATTCATTGCTTTCCTCCTTCACGCCAAGAGCCTCTGCAAGAAGCTCGGTAAAGTAGTAAACAGGAAGCTCGGAGCCCGAGTTCTTCTTAAGGTTATACAGACAAAGCGGACAGGCTGTAATGATCATATCAGCTCCCTGATCAGCAGCAGAGCTCATAACAGCTCCGCTTCTCTTAGCTGCCTGATCCTTGTCTTCGAGTGTAATGTAGCCTCCGCAGCATTCATTCCTCTGAGCATATATGACCGGAGTTCCGCCGATAGCCTTGATAAAATCCTCCATGATCGAAGGATTTTCGGGATCGTCCATAGCAAGAGCCTTTGAAGGACGAAGCAGCAAACATCCATAGTACGCAGCTATCTTCTTGCCCTTGAAGGGATTGACCACCTTCTGTGCAAGGTTATCAAATCCGACTACATCACGGAGCATCTCAAGATAGTGATATACAGTAGTCTCTCCGTTATATGGCTCATCAAGCTTCAGGTAATTATTGACCTTGGAAGCCATATCCTCGTCATGGAGAATGTCATAATTGGTCTGCTTTATAACATTATGACAGGCTGAACAGACTGTGATAAGAGGTCTGTTGCTGACCTTTGCCGAGTTGAGAGTTCTTACAGCTGAAAGCTTAGTAGCAATCTCGTCTTTAGCCGTAGTATAAGCTCCTCCGCAGCACTGCCAGTCAGCAGGCTCCTCAAGAGAGATACCGAGAGCCTCTGCGGAGGACCTTGCATATATATCAAGATCCTTTGCTTTGGTTCTCAGCGTACAGCCAGGGTAATAGGTAAAAGTTTCCATTTGTACGCTTCCTTTCGTATAATATCAAACCATTTCTTCGGGATGGAATACTTCGTCGAACTTTTCGGCAGTAAGAAATCCAAGTTCGACGCAGGCTTCCTTCAGAGAAATATTATCCTTGAACGCCTTCTTTGCAGTTTTTGCAGCATTCTCATATCCGATATAGGGATTGAGAGCTGTAACAAGCATAAGGGAGTTATAAAGGTTATGATGCATTTTATCCTTATTGGCCTTAATGCCCACAGCGCAGTTCTTGTTGAATGATGTGATAGACTCAGCAAGAAGTCTTGCGGACTGAAGAAAATTATATGCACACACAGGCATGAACACATTCAGTTCAAAATTGCCCTGTGAAGCGGCCATACCGACTGCAACATCATTGCCCATTACCTGAACAGCAACCATAGTTACCTGCTCGCACTGTGTAGGATTGACCTTTCCGGGCATGATAGACGAACCGGGTTCGTTCTCAGGAATGAATATCTCGCCAAGGCCGTCTCTGGGACCTGAAGCAAGCCATCTTACGTCGTTAGCGATCTTCATCATATCAGCTGCAAGAGCCTTGAGAGCTCCGTGAGCAAAAACTATCTCATCCTTTGAAGTAAGAGAATGGAATTTATTGGGAGAAGTAATAAAATTCTTGCCTGTAAGCTTGCTTATGTTCTCAGCAGCCTTCTCAGCAAAGCCCTTTGGCGCATTCAGACCTGTTCCGACAGCTGTACCGCCGAGAGCGAGCTCCTTGAGCTCTACACTGGCAGAAAGTATCATCTTTCTGTCCTTTTCAAGGGAAGCCCTCCAGCCGCTGATCTCCTGAGAGAACTTTATCGGAGTTGCGTCCTGGAGATGTGTTCTTCCGCTCTTTACAATCCCCTCGTTCTCCGCCTCAAGGCGCTTGAAAGTTTCAATAAGAACATCAACAGCCGGGATCACCTTATCTTCAAGAGCGATAACTGCTGCAATGTGCATTGCAGTCGGAAAGGTATCATTTGAAGACTGGCTCATGTTAATATCATCATTAGGGTGAAGAAGCTTTGCGCCTGCGATCTCGTTTCCGCGGTTTGCAATGACCTCGTTGGCATTCATATTAGACTGAGTGCCGCTTCCCGTCTGCCATACTACAAGCGGGAAATGATCATTGAGCGAGCCGCTTATGACCTCGTCGCACGCCTGAGATATAGCGTTCAGCTTTTCTACGGTCATTTTTTCAGGCTTAAGCTCGTGATTAGAAAGTGCTGCTGCCTTTTTAAGAATACCAAATGCATGAGTTATCTCTCTCGGCATAGTTTCGATACCTACACCGATAAGGAAATTCTCGTGACTTCTTTCAGTCTGAGCTGCCCAGTACTTATCGGCAGGCACCTTGACCTCGCCCATAGAATCATGTTCAATACGATAATCCATATTTATCCTCTCCCCTGACGATTTGGCATATTACGCCTTTCGGCATAGAAATACCTGTTTCACCATTACTATACATTATAAGTATACCAGTATCTTCGGATAAATTCAAATTCAGTTTAAGAATATCGGTATTCAGATATTGATATATAATTAACAATGCAAAAAAGATATATCCATAGCCATATATATAAATGATATATTTGTTTTTATATTACTCTCTTATCGCTCACAAAAACAAAGTCCGACAAGAAATATTTTTGTTGCATTTGACTTACAAACTTTGCGGTCGGTGCATTCTCAACTGATTATATAGAAACTGCCATACAATTTTTTATGTTCCCGACACTCAGTTTATGAAGTCACAGTTGCTGTATCAAGATCTTGAACATCAAAAAGCGTAATTCGTTTTCGGAATTCAAAAATATACAGATAAATATATCTCTTCAAAAACTTTGACAATTATTTCACACTCTTTCTTTAAAAAAGCGGAACAGAACCTGTCTGTTCCGCTTGTAAAGGTCATTTCTTTTCAGTACCCTCAATGTTGTTGAGTCCGTAGGAAAGTGTTGTAAGGCTGTCACCGAGGTGAACGTTTTCTACAGCAACGCCCTTGTGTGTTACCTTCAGATCGTAGTGAGTGAAGTTCCAGAAAGCCTTGATGCCGCAGCTTATAAGCGTATTTACAAGCTTCTCGGCAGCCTGCATAGGAACACAGAGAATAGCTGCAACCGGCTTGTTTTCAGCGCAGAAAGAGCTGAGTTCATCAATGCTCCGCACCTTCAGCTCGCCTATTTCCTTGCCGATAAGCTCTTCATTGATGTCAAAAGCCCCGATGAGGTCAAAGCCCTTGTTATGGAAATCTATATGAGCAGCAATAGCCTTTCCGAGATTACCTGCACCAAGAAGTATCATAGGCGTTTGTTTGTCAAGGCCAAGGATCTTGCCGATCTCAAGACGAAGATCGCTTACATTATAGCCATACCCCTGCTGTCCGAATTCGCCGAAGCAGTTGAAGTCCTGTCTTATCTGCGAAGCAGTGAGTCCCATTTTCTCCGAGAGCTCTCTTGAGGATATGCGAACATATCCGTTATTCTCAAGCTCCCCGAGAAAGCGATAGTATCTCGGTAGCCTTCTTATGACAGAGTTGGATATTGAGTTCTTTGACATTATTGTATGCCTTCTCTCTTATCACATTAATTTATCAAGTCTGATCTTTATCTCGTCAAGGAAGATCTTGGAATCTACCTTCTTCTTATTGTCAAGCTTGGAGATGAGGTAAAGATCACCTGTCATAACGCCATCCTCGATAGTCTGTATAGTCGCCTTTTCAAGTTTATCGGCAAATTCGCAGAGCTCGGGAGTTCCGTCAAGCTCTCCCCTCTTTCTGAGAGCTCCGCTCCATGCAAAGATAGTTGCAACAGAATTGGTAGATGTCTCTTCCCCCTTGAGGTACTTGTAATAGTGACGCTGAACAGTTCCGTGTGCAGCCTCATATTCATATATTCCGTCAGGTGAAACAAGTACAGAAGTCATCATAGCAAGGCTTCCGTAAGCTGTAGATACCATATCCGACATTACATCGCCGTCATAGTTCTTACAAGCCCATATGTAGCCGCCGTTTGAACGGATAACTCTCGCTACCGCATCGTCTATAAGAGTATAGAAATACTCTATGCCTGCCGCCTCATACTTTTCCTTATACTCGTTATCGTAGATCTCCTGGAAAATATCCTTAAAGCGGTGGTCATACTTCTTTGAGATAGTATCCTTGGAAGCAAACCATACGTCCTGCTTGAGATCCAGACCGTAGTTAAGGCAAGCTCTCGCAAAGCCTGCGATAGAATCATCAAGGTTGTGAAGTCCCTGGATTATGCCATCACACTTTGTGAACTCATGGATAAGCTCACGAGTCTCGTTACCGTTTTCATCAGTTACGACAAGCTCAGCCTTGCAGCCCTTGCTTACGCGCATCTCGGTATTCTTGTAAACATCGCCGTAAGCATGACGGGCAATAGTTATAGGCTTTGTCCATGTAGGGATATAGGGCTCGATCCCCTTGACGATGATAGGAGTACGGAAAACAGTACCGTCAAGTGCAGCACGGATAGTTCCGTTAGGAGACTTCCACATCTGAGTAAGGTTGTACTCAGGCATTCTTGCTGCATTAGGAGTAATTGTAGCACATTTTACAGCTACACCGTACTTCTTTGTAGCCTCGGCAGAATCAAGCGTCACCTGATCCTTGGTCTCCTCTCTGTGCTTGAGACCAAGATCATAGTATTCTGTATTAAGCTCTACATATGGTTCAAGAAGTGTTTCTTTGATCCACTGCCAGAGAATTCTTGTCATTTCGTCGCCGTCCATTTCGACCAGCGGTGTTTTCATGGTTATTTTAGCCATTGGATTGTACCTCCTTTGTACTTCAAGAAATAAGCAGTTCCAGTAATATAACGATCACAAGCATACAAACAGCTTCAACTATTCGTCTGTGTTCTCTTTTCATGTTTGATAACTTCTTTTCAAACAGAAGAGACAACAGGAACCAAATGACTATAGCTATAATGAGTACAGCCCAGTCTTTTCCTGTTCTTGGAAGTCGTACGATCCTGCCTGCAAATAATTCGTTGTCAATAAGCATATCCGGTAAGCGCATAATTAGTAGCCTCTAAAACAGTATTACTTCATTGACTCTCTTGTATAGTCGAGAAGTCCGCCTGCAAGCATGATGTCCTTTGTGCGTCCGGAAAGCTCACAGAGAACAGGGATCTCCTTGCCGTTTGTCTTGTTAACGACTATAAGCTCGGACTTGCCCTCCTCAACAGCCTTTCTTACATCTTCAAGAACAAGCTCATCGCCCTGCGCAATACTGTCATAGTCAGCCTCATTCACAAATGTGAGGGGCAGGATGCCTGCATTGATCAGGTTTGCACGGTGAATTCTTGCGAATGACTTTACCAGAACAGCCTTAACGCCAAGGTAAAGAGGCGCAAGTGCAGCGTGCTCTCTTGAGGAGCCCTGACCATAGTTTGAGCCGCCTACTATGATGCTCTTTCCAAGAGACTTTGCTCTCTCAGGGAAGCTCTCATCACATACAGCGAAGCAGTGCTGTGAGATCTTCGGGATATTTGAACGCAGAGGAAGTATCTTAGCACCTGCGGGCATGATGTGGTCTGTTGTGATATTGTCGCCTACCTTGAGCGATACGGGAGCATCAATAGTCTCAAGGAGAGGTGAAGTCTCGGGATAGGGCTTGATGTTTGGTCCACGAAGGATTTCAACGCTGTCCATCTCAGCCTCTGAAACAGGAGGAACTATCATGTTATCGTTGATAACGAATTCCTCGGGAAGCTTGAAGTCGGGCATATCACCCAGCTCTCTGGGGTCTGTAAGATAACCTGTAAGTGCAGAAACAGCAGCCATCTCAGGTGAAACCAGATAGATCTGTCCGTCCTTTGTGCCTGAGCGTCCCTCAAAGTTTCTGTTGAAAGTACGAAGAGAAATACCCTTTGAGTTAGGAGACTGTCCCATACCGATACAGGGACCGCAGGCGCTCTCAAGAATTCTTGCACCTGCATCTATGAGGATAGAAAGTGCACCGTTCTGTGCCAGCATATTGAGGACCTGCTTTGAACCGGGAGCAATAGCAAGGGAAACATCGGGATTAACTGTCTTACCCTTTAATATATGAGCGACCTTGAGCATATCAAGGAGCGAAGAATTAGTGCATGAACCGATACAAACCTGATCGATCTTGAGTCTGCCGATCTCCTCAACGCTCTTTACGTTGTCGGGAGAATGAGGACAGGCTGCAAGAGGAACGAGTTTGCTGAGATCTATGTGGAGCTCTTCATCGTAAACCGCATCGGGATCAGCAGCAAGAGGAGTCCATACCTCTTCACGCTTCTGAGCCTTGAGGAACTGCTTTGTTATCTCGTCCGAAGGGAATACAGATGTTGTTGCACCAAGCTCTGCGCCCATATTTGTGATAGTAGCTCTCTCGGGGACAGAAAGTGTCTTTACACCTTCGCCGCAGTACTCGATAACCTTTCCTACGCCGCCCTTAACAGACATTCTTCTGAGGACCTCAAGGATAACATCCTTTGCAGCTACCCAGGGCTGAAGCTTTCCAGTGAGTTCAACTTTAACTACCTTCGGGCAGGTAATGTAGTATGCGCCGCCGCCCATTGCTACGGCAACATCAAGTCCGCCTGCACCAATAGCGATCATGCCGATACCGCCGCCTGTAGGAGTATGGCTGTCAGAACCGATAAGAGTCTTTCCGGGGATACCGAAACGCTCAAGATGTACCTGATGGCAGATACCGTTACCGGGACGTGAGAAATAAATACCGTGCTTCTTTGCGACACTTCCGATAAATCTGTGGTCATCAGCGTTCTCGAAGCCGTTCTGAAGAGTGTTATGATCTATGTAAGCGACCGAACGCTCGGTCTTTACACGAGGAACACCTATTGCCTCAAATTCGAGATATGCCATTGTACCTGTTGCATCCTGTGTAAGGGTCTGATCGATACGGATACCGATCTCCTGTCCCTTGACATACTCGCCGTCAACAAGGTGTGCTCTGAGTATCTTTTCTGTTAAAGTTAAACCCATTGAAGATCATTCCTTTCAATACATAAGAATACATTCTAATTGTACAACATTTCATTCAGTTTGTCAAGAATTAAACAAAGTAAATTTAAGACATGAAGAAAGGCTTCCGAAGAAGCCTTTCTATCACGATGCAAACTGGCTGTTGTAAAGCTCGGCATAGAAGCCTCCCTTGGCGAGAAGCTGCTCATGATCTCCCTGTTCGATTATGTTTCCGTGCTTCATAACGAGTATTATATCGGAGTTCTTTATTGTAGAGAGTCTGTGTGCGATGACAAAGCTGGTCCTTCCCTCCATCAGCTTTACAAAAGCACGTTGTATACGCAGTTCTGTACGCAGGTCTATTGAGCTGGTCGCCTCATCAAGAATAAGCATAGGCGGATCCATGAGCATTATCCTTGCTAAACAGATAAGCTGCTTCTGTCCCTGCGACAATCCGCAGTCTTCACTTATAACAGTATCATATGCGTTTGGCAGTCTCTTTATGAAGCCGTGAGCGTAAACCGACTTAGCCGCCTCGATAATCTGTTCTCTTGTAGCATCAGGAGCTCCGTATGCTATGTTTTCCGCAACAGTTCCGGTAAATACCCAGGTCTCCTGAAGCACCATTCCGAAGCAGCTTCTCAGGCTGTCACGGGTGACACTGTTTATTTCCTTGCCGGAAAGCACTATTTTGCCGCTGTCAATATCGTAAAAACGCAGCAGCAGATTAATGATCGTCGATTTTCCGCAGCCGGTAGGACCTACAATAGCTACACGCTGTCCGCTTTTTACATCAAGGCTGAAGTTTTCGATGAGCTTTGTATCAGGAGAATAAGAAAAGAAAACGTCTGAAAAACTAAGTGTTCCGTCACAACTTTCAAGAACTTCCTTATCAGAATCATCGGGCACTTCGTTCTCGTCAAGCACAGCAAATACTCGTTCAGCAGAAGCTACAGCGTTCTGAAGCTCAGCAAAAACTCCTGATATTTCATTGAAAGGCTTGGTATACTGATTGGAGTAAGCAAGGAAGCTGGACAGCTTTCCTACTGTCATAGCGCCAATTATCAGGGATTTCCCTACTACACCGAGAGCACCGAGGAGTCCGACAGCTGCATAGATAAGTCCGTTGACAAATCTTGTGGTAGGATTGGTCATTGAGCTGAAAAAAGTTGCCTTGACACCGATCTTTCCATAAGCCTTGTTTATCTCATCAAATCTCGCCTCGGCTCTCTTATCATAAACGAAAGCCTTTACTATTTTCTGATTTCCAGCCATTTCCTCAGCAAGTCCCACCATGTCACCGCGCAGCTTTGACTGCTTCATATAAGAGTCGTGGGACGCTTTGGTTATCCTGGATGCTGCGATAAAAGATAACGGCGTAAGGATAACGACCACAATGGCTATCCTGAAGTTGATCGCCATCATAAATATAAGTGTTCCAATGATAGTGATAATACCGCTGAAAAACTGAGCAAAGCCCTGAAGAAGACCGTCTGATATTATCTCTATATCATTTATTACTCTGCTCGTAAGCTCGCCTTTAGTGTGTCCGTCGATATATCTGAGCGGGACCCGCTCAAGCTTGCAGAATATATCAGACCTGAGATCGCGAATAGTAAGAAATGACAGCTTATTTGTGCAAAGGCTCATGAGCCACTGAAAAAGAGTACTTGCAACTACCATGGAAGCCAGCAGTACAATGATCCTGCCAAGCTTGTGAAAATCCACATTCCCCTTACCGATACAGCAGTCTACCGCTTCTCCGATAAACACAGGGACTGCCAGTGAAAGAGAGACTCCAAGAGCTGCAAAAACAATAGTGAGCACAAAGTATCTCAAATAAGGAGCGGCATAGGAGAAAACACGTTTCAAAGTCTTAAGCATTTGCGCTGCCCTCCTTTTCGTTCATCTGAGACCTGTAGATCTCATTGTAAACATCACAGCTTTCGATCAGCTCTTCATGTGTGCCTATGCCCACTGCTTCACCTTCGTCCATAACTATGATCTTATCAGCTTTTTTAAGTGAAGTCGTCCTCTGAGAGATCATCACAACTGTCGTATCGGGAAGATCCTCACTAAGTGCGTGCCTGAACGCAAGATCAGTCTTATAGTCAAGGGCACTCGTAGAGTCGTCGAGAATAACAATATCAGGATCGCCGACAAGTGCTCTTGCTATAGATATTCGCTGCTTCTGACCTCCGGAAAGATTTTTACCGCCCTGAGAAATAACAGTATCAAGTCCGTCGGGACTGTTGCTGACGAACTCCCATGCCTGTGCGGTTTTCAGAGCCGATATTATCTCAGCATCGGAAGCATCGGATTTGCGCCAGCGCATATTCTCACGTATAGTTCCCGAGAAAAGCGCAGCCTTCTGCGGAACAATTCCTATCCTGCTGCGAAGCTGCTCATTTTCAATATCATTTACATCCACACCGAAGACACTGACGGTGCCCTCAGTTGCCTTATAAAAGCAGGGTATAAGGCTTGCAAGCGTGGATTTTCCGCAGCCTGTACCGCCTATGATACCCAGCATCTGTCCTTTTTTTACCGAAAAAGAGATATTTCTCAGCGAATAGTCTCCCGCACCTGCATATGAGAAAGAAACACTGTTGAATTCGATAATGTCAGCTTTCTTCTCATCGATCTCGCTTATGGTTCCGTTCTCCTCGGGAAGAAGCGCAAAGACCTCACTTATCCTGTTTGCGGACGCAAAAGCCTTTGTAAAAATAACAATAAGATTAGCCAGAACCACGAGAGCAAGCAGTATCTGTGTCATATAATTGGTAAAAGCAGTGAGTTCGCCCTGAGTAAGCCTGCCGACATCTATTCTCTTTCCGCCGAACCAGATAACAGCAACAATGCCGAGATTCATCACCATGAACGCCACAGGATTGAGAATGGCAGATATTTTTCCGACGGCAATGGAATTATCGGATATATCATCAACAGCTTCCTTGAACTCATCGATCTCCTCATTCTGACGCGAAAACGCCCTGATAACTCTCGCTCCCTCAAGATTCTCACGCGTCAGCAGCGAAGCTCTGTCAAGGCACTGCTGAGTCTTTTTATACATCGGAACAGTTTTTTTCATTATAAAAAATATGACCAGTGAGATCAAAGGAGCTACAACAAAGAATACAAGTGACAGTTTAAGATCGATGGTCACTGCCATAACAGCGGCTCCGATAACAAGGAAAGGCGCTCTTACCGCAAGTCTGATAAACATATTCACACCGTTCTGAACAGTATTTGTGTCGTTGGTAAGCCTGTTTACAAGAGAAGAGGTACCTATCTTGTCTATACTTTCATATGAGAGTGAATTTATATGCCTGTACAGGTCAGCCCTCAGCTCAGTACCAAAGCCGTATGCACACTTTGCCGCAAAATACTGACAGGTCAGGGCGAATCCAAGACCGCTGGCACCGAGGAGCACAATAAGCCCGCTCATTTTAATGATATATGAAGTATCATTATTTCCGATTCCGTTGTCGATTATCCTCGCCATTACTACAGGGACAATAAGTTCAAAAACCGCTTCAAGGAGTTTAAAAAAAGGTCCGAGGAGAAGCTCCTTTTTATAGTTTCTGAGATATTTCAGTAAATTCTTCATCTGTTTACATCCATCCGATCGCTGAAATTGATCATACGCACAACGACACTCCCTTTTGGGGAGTGCCGTTTTATAGTCATATTTTTATTCCGTTTGCCTTTAAAAGCTCTCTTGCCGACTCGACTGAATCTACACCGACCGCATTTTTTACAGGCGCAAATTCCTTCTCACGTACAACTTCATACGCAAGGCAGCTGTCCTGCATATGTACCATATCCAGAACGAGAGTCTCAAATTTGTGACCATTGGGAGACTCAGGCTTTATCAGATTGCCGTTATCGTCCATATAAGGTATCTTCTTCTCCACAACATGAACAGGCATCTTACGGTCACATATCTCCTCAAGCTTTTCCACACTGAAAAGATAATTGAGGATAACACCGTATTTATAAGCGAGCTCTCCGTTGTCATCAACAAGAGTACGCATCTCCTCTGTCATCTCATAGTACTCAACTATGGAAGGTCTGCCGTCTTCAAGGCAGAGAACGCCCACGCGTTCATCGGGAGAAGCCTTGCTTACGACCTTTCCGCCAGACTGAAGACCGGAGTCGATAACCGCTCCCACAAATCCGGGATCAGCTATCCTTTGAAGAACGTTATCGACAGCGAAAACATTTATCCACTCAACGCCCTTTTCCTTTATCTCATCAAGAAGTCCCGCCCTCACCAGAGATGAGAACCAGCCTCCGTTTCCATTAGGAGAAAGAGAGATCTTTGAACGGCTCTCCATAAGTACTTTTCCGCTCATGTCGACCGAAGGTGCCATGTCCTGGATAAAAAATCTGACATAAGAAGGATCGTATCCGAAATAATTCTTCTCCTTAAAGAAGTCAACTGTCTCCTTATTGTTTTTCTCGCTGGTCATTATATAGAGAGGGACCCATGCACCGGCAAGTCTGACAACATCCATAAGATTATTTATAAGGCACTGAAAAATATAGAGTTCCTCGTCCACACCTATATTGAACATACCCTTCGGCTTATCAAAACCGAGCCTTGTTCCCTGTCCTCCGGCAAGAAGAACAGCAGCGACCTTTCCGTTTTTTATTGCGTCTGTTCCGATTTTTGTGTATCTGCTGCTTTCAGAAGCTATATCTTTAATTGTAACAGCACCGAGAGGTTCAAATGTGCCGCGTAATGAATCACTGTTCTTTTCAGAATCAAGATTTTCAAGGACAGAAAAATCAGTTATCTCTATCTGATCAAGCAGATCCTTTTTTTCATCATTATCCAGTTCATCATAATACTTCAATATATGCTCCTGACCAATATCCGACAGAATACGAAATGCCTTATCGCGATCTATCATAAACTCCTCCTTGATCATGGCAACGCCAATTTACTAAAATTAATTATAACATATCATACTATATTAGTCAATGTATAAAAAAATCCGATACTCAATGAGTATCGGATTTCCGGGGTAATGCTGATCGCATCTGGTCTGAGTGACGGGACTTGAACCCACGGCCTCTACCACCCCAAGGTAGCGCGCTACCAACTGCGCCACACCCAGACGATTTTTGTTCACCGCAATCAACGATATATATTATATCACCCAAAAAGCAGTTTGTCAAGGGTTTTTTGAAAAAAATTTCAGATTTTTTTCAAAAAGTTCTGAAATCCCCTATTTCACGCTGTTTTTCCTTTCAACTTTTTTTATTATTTTTCTCTCTATAGACAAATAACAATTAATATGATATAATATTCTTGGTACAATTACATCTGTAAGGAGCAAGTATCATGAAAAAAATTTCAAATAATATCCTTTCCGCTTTACTGTCTGCAATGTTTGCATTTTCAGTATTATCTTTACTAACCGAAAACGCTTTTGCGGCACAGTCCGAAAAAAGCGGCAGTGTCTCAAAAGGAACTACCGCCATTATCATGATAGCGATCTTTATCATTACAGCTGTTTGTACAGCATTCATTACCTTTAAGATCAGAAAGAAAAAGTCAGATAGTTCATCAGAACTGACTTCACATGAGGAAAAAGAGAAATAATACAGGAGCTGAGTATTATGGATTTTGATATTGACCTCTATATTGATTTCATCTATCACGGATTCTACAGACTCGCAGATATTGAGGAGAGATTTGATGAATACCGCGAAATGGCAGAAGAAGCTGCCAAGGATCTTGGCGAGGACGAGGTCATACTCTACGCCATATATGCCTTCGATCCTGATACTCAGAAGTTCATATATGCAAATTTCATGCTGAAACGCCTTACTCTTGAGCATTACGCAAGAGTATGCGAAAGGCTTTCTAAATTCTGCAGATTATTCTGTATAGGAAACGGTTAGGTGTAAATATGATATTAAAAAGTTCTATCTCCGCATTTATATCAGCACTGCTTCTCTCCGGAGCAGCTGCAGCAGCCTCCGCCACAGCGGACAACAGCAGTAACAAAGCTGCTGATACATCTTCAGAAACAGCTGCTGCTTCAACAAGTACCTCCACTGCCGAGGAAAGTTCTTCAGAACCTACTACAGAACCGACTACACTAAAAAAATACCATATCACCTTTCTTGATTTCGACAATAAGCCGCTTAAAGTCCTGGAAGTTGAAGAAGGCGATCCTATAGACTATACTGAAGTTGATATGAAGCCTCTCCACAAGCATATAGATGAGTTCACCGAGCAGGACTTCTGTGCCTGGGACATCAAGCCCGATTTTGCCGATCAGGACTATACTATACATGCTCTCTCAAAAACAGCAAAAATCATTTTTAACAAAGCTCCTGAGAAATATAGAT
The DNA here is from genome assembly GCF_000621785.1 of Ruminococcus flavefaciens ND2009. Lineage (GTDB taxonomy): Bacteria > Bacillota > Clostridia > Oscillospirales > Ruminococcaceae > Ruminococcus > Ruminococcus flavefaciens_C. The sequence continues at coordinate 578,266 of NZ_KK211346.1, forward strand.
ATTTCTCAACAAAAGGCAATGTCTCCCTCAAGGGACTTGAAGCATCTATACATATGACAGTACAGACCCCCAAAAAGGATAATAACGGTAAATTTATTACTGAGGAAAGCACAGTCGATATTTCTACAAGCTGTATCGCTCAGCCTGCTACACTTAAAGAAGCATTCGCCAATGGTGACAGCGCGAAGATAACCGTCTATCCCCGTGGAGACCAGAAAGCACTCTGTACCTTCAATATAGTCTGTCACAGAGATCTCGGTGATGTAAATGATGACGGAAGCATCAATTCTACAGATGCCTCTCAGGTCCTGGCAACTTATGCAAAGATGGCTGCAACAAAGGGATTCGCCCCTGATGAAAAGCTTCTGAAGCATTCCGATGTCAATATGGACGGAAAGCTTGACGCCCGCGATGCCTCGCATATACTTAAATACTATGCAGTTGCATCAACAGCTGCAGAAGCCATAGACTGGGAATACTTCTTCGATTACGATAAGATACTGGGCTCAAAATAACACAGAGGTATGTTTCTATGAACAAAGATTGGTCGGATATTAATAAAGAAATTCAGACACTTCTTAAGAAAAAAGATACCTACAATAGCGGTTTAGCTGCACTATTCAAACTCAGAGACCAACTTATGGAAACTGTCCTTTTGTTCAGAGACGAATTAGATCGTGAGGACTTCAATGCTATCCCGTTTATTAATGCAGAGGGATACCACAGTAAAACTATCGCCTATTCCCTCTGGCATATATTCCGCATCGAAGATATAGTAACTCATACTCTTATAAATGGTGATGATCAGATATTCTTCTATGGGAACTACAAGGAGCGTATCAATACTCCGATCATAACCACAGGAAATGAACTCGTCGGGCAGGATATTGCAGATTTCTCCGCAAAGCTCAATATTGATGAACTATATACATACATCAGCGAAGTTAAGAATAGTACAGAGTCTGTATTGTCAAAACTCCCCTTTGATATGCTGAAGAAGAAAATATCTCCCGAACGGAAAGACCTTCTTATTTCACTTAATACTGTCAGTACTGACGAAAATGCTGCCTGGCTCGTTGATTACTGGTGCAGCAAGGATATTCGCGGACTTATACAAATGCCGTTTTCAAGGCACTGGATCATGCACATCGAAGCAAGTCTGCGAATAATGAAGAAACTAAAAAAACGCACAAAAACTGCCTGACCTTCGCAAAAAAGGACTGACTGGCAGTTTTTTTGCTGTTTATAAACTTTTTTCTGTTTTCCTATTGAAATTTCAGGAAAGTTAATGTATAATTATAAAGTAATGCATTTGCGCAAATTCACTATTTTAAAGGAGTGCTTATAATGTACAACGATCTTATGGATTCAATCGGCTTCGTTAAGGGCTATGATCCTGCTGTAGGTGAGGCTATGGGCAAGGAGCTCGCTCGCCAGCAGAGAAACCTCGAGCTCATCGCAAGCGAAAATATCGTTTCCCCTGCTGTTATGGCTGCTATGGGAAGCGTTCTTACAAACAAATATGCTGAGGGCTATCCCGGAAAGCGTTACTACGGCGGATGTCAGTGTGTTGACGAGGTCGAGGAGATCGCTATCGAGAGAGCCTGCAAGCTCTTCGGTGCAAAGTATGCTAACGTTCAGCCTCATTCAGGTGCTCAGGCTAATACAGCTGTTTACTTTGCAGTTCTTCAGCCCGGTGACACTGTTCTCGGTATGAGCCTTGCTGACGGCGGTCATCTTACACACGGTTCACCTGTAAACCTTTCCGGTAAGTACTTCAACTTTGTTTCATACGGTCTTGACGACGAGACAGAGACTATCAACTATGATGAGCTTTACAAGCTTGCAAACAAGACTAAGCCTCGTCTTATCGTTGCAGGTGCTTCTGCATATCCCCGCGCTATCGACTTCAAGCGCCTTTCAGAGATCGCAAGAGCAGTCGGCGCACTCCTTATGGTAGATATGGCTCACATTGCAGGTCTCGTTGCAGCAGGCTGCCATGAGTCACCTGTTCCTTATGCCGACATCGTTACAACCACAACTCACAAGACTCTCCGCGGACCCAGAGGCGGTCTTATCCTTACAAACAACGAGTTCCTGGCTAAGAAGATCAATTCTGCTATCTTCCCCGGAACACAGGGCGGACCTCTTATGCACACTATTGCTGCTAAGGCTGTATGCTTCGGCGAGGCTCTCAAGCCAGAGTTCAAGGAATATCAGCAGAGAATAGTTGCAAATGCCAAGGCTCTGGCTGACGGTCTCCTCAAGAGAGGCTTCAACCTCGTTTCCGGCGGTACAGACAACCACCTCATGCTGGTTGACCTCCGTCCCTTCAACATCACAGGTAAGGAGCTTGAGCACAGACTGGACGAGGTTTACATCACAGTAAACAAGAATGCTATCCACAATGACCCTGAGAAGCCTTTCGTAACAAGCGGTATCAGAATCGGTACTCCTGCTGTTACAACAAGAGGTCTCGGTGTTGAGGAAATGGAAAAGATCGCTGAGTACATCTACCTCTGCGCTACAGATTTTGAAAACAAGGCTGACGAGATCCGTGCAGGCGTAAACGCTATCTGCGAGAAGTTCCCTCTTTATAAGTAATCAATAATCACCAAGGGACGGACGAACTGTCCGTCCCCTTATTTTATAGAAAATATTATGCACAGGATATTCGGATCAAAAGAAAACATACAATACTGCGACAGAGAGGGCGCATACTTTATCCCTGTCTACAATAGAAAGATCGGTGTGATACATACTCCTAAAGGTTATTTCTTTGTTGGCGGCGGAATAGAAAATGGTGAATCTCACTCTGATTGCGTAAAAAGAGAAAGTCTTGAAGAAACAGGATATACAGTTTCTGTAGGAGCAAAAGTATGCTCTGCCGAGACCTATTGCTTTCACAATGAAATAGGTTATTTTCACCCCATCCAGACCTATTATAAAGGTGAATTTACTTCAAAAGTATCCTCACCGACAGAAAATGACCATGAATTCTTGTGGATCAATTACGAAAACATAAAAGGAAAAATGTTCTGGGAAATGCAGAACTGGGCACTGGATATTGTATACAAACAATACATATTCTGATTATCGTTAAACAAGGTATTAAATATGGATCTTCACATTAATTCACTCTATCTTTGTGTAAATGATATGGATAGAGCAATAAAGTTTTATGAAGAACTTTTCGAGCAGGAAGTTACTGAAAGAGATGAATTGTACAGCGTTTTTGAAGTTAACGGCTTCCGTCTTGGCTTATTCGCGTATAAACTAACTAACGAACCTCACACTTTCGGAAGCAACTGCATACCAAGTTTCAGTGTTGATGACCTTAATCTGCTTGACGCCAAGGTCAGAGGGAAAGATGTCTGCTTCCCCATAACCCGCATAGGAAGCAACTGGGTGGCAGAGTTTGTTGATCCTGAGGGCAATCACATTGAAATGACTGCACCTGCAAAGTAAAATGAAAGGAGAACTGCTATGTCTGCACCACTAGCCGATAAAATACGTCCGAAATCTCTTGCCGATGTTGTCGGTCAGGAGCATATACTCGCCGAGGGAAAGCCCCTTCGCCGCATAATTGAAAGCGGAACAGTTCCGAATATGATATTCTACGGTCCGTCGGGAGTGGGCAAGACTACGGTGGCGCGCATTATCGCCGAAAACTGTGGTATGTCGCTGTATAAGCTCAATGGCACAAACGCTTCCCTCTCTGACATCAAGGATGTAGTAGCCGAGATAGGCACATTCGGAAGCGAAAACGGTATACTGCTATATCTTGACGAGATACAGTACCTGAATAAAAAGCAGCAGCAGAGTCTTCTGGAATACATCGAAAACGGCGAGATAACACTTATTGCTTCGACTACGGAAAACCCGTATTTCGCAGTATATAATGCTGTCATAAGCCGAAGCACTGTTTTTGAGTTCAAGCCTGTTACCGCCGAACAGCTCATACCTGCGATAAAACGCGCTTTCAAGATCATGTCGGAGGAAAACGGCTACGAAATAAAAGCTTCTGATGACATTATAACCCGTATAGCCTTTAGTTGCGGCGGTGACGTCCGCAAGGCAATGAACACAGCTGAGCTCGCTGTTGTCTGCGGAGAGCCTTCTGACGGCAAAGTAACCATAACTGAGGACTCCCTTGAAGTTCTCGCGCAGCGCAGCAATATGCGCTATGACCGTGACGGGGACCAGCATTATGATATTCTTTCTGCATTCCATAAGTCTGTACGCGGTTCGGACGAGAATGCAGCTTTGCACTATGCTGCACGTCTGATAGCCGCCGGAGACATTATCTCACTTTGCAGACGAATGCTTTGTATCGCCTCTGAAGATGTGGGACTCGCATACCCTATGGCTGTTCCGATAGTAAAAGCCTGCGTAGATTCGGCTTTACAGTTAGGACTTCCCGAAGCTAAACTGCCAATTGCAGAAGCTATAATCCTTATGGCTACAGCTCCGAAGTCCAACAGTGCCTGCATGGCTATTGATGCTGCTCTGGACGATCTGAAAAGCTGCGATGCTCTTGATTTTCCAAGGCATCTCCAGAATGTTCACTTTGACGGCAAGGGCGCAAAGGTCGTAGGTCAGCACTATCTTTACCCTCATGACTTCCATAATCACTATGTAAAACAGCAGTACCTCCCCGATGCTCTTAAAGACCGCGTTTATTATCATTACGGTGAAAATAAACAGGAGCAGTCAGCATACCAGTACAGACAAAAGCTTCTGAGCGAAGCCGATAAATAAGCAAGTCCGCAGAAAACTGCGGACTTTTTCATAGCAATATATATAAATTAGTCACGGTAAACTTGATTTTTTTGGTCTTGACAAAAGCTGTAAAAAATGTTATAGTAATTAAGTAGAATACAATTGTTCATCAGTGGTGGACGATTTTTTCAAAAAACTAAAAGGTGATCTACTATGGATACCAAATCACAGCTTATTGTTGCCGATGCAAAAATACTCCCCGAGGTTTTTACAAAGGTCCTCGAGGTCAAAAAGCTCATGGCTCAGAAGGGCGAGAAAAGCTTCGCCTCAGCCTGCAAGCGTATCGGCATTTCAAGAAGTGCTTACTACAAATACAAGGACAGCGTTTTTTCCTATGAGGAGCTCTTTAACAGAAAGATAGTCAATATCTATCTCCTTCTCAGCGACAGTCCCGGTATTCTGTCAAGTGCTCTTGTTTTTCTTCATGACCTGAATGCTAATATTTTGACTGTTAATCAGAGTATCCCCGTGGACGGCGCGGCTGCTGTCAATATTTCACTCAGGCTTACCGGCGAGTACAACGAAGAACTTGCCGCACTAAATTCAATTACTGAACTGGACGGCGTATTAGAGGTCAAGATCCTCTCAGCCGAATAGTTTACGGAGGTTTTCTTTTTATGTCAGTTAAATTTGCAGTTTTAGGACACGGTGTTGTTGGCTCTGGCGTTGTCGAGCTTTTCTATAAGAATAAGAAAAGCATCGAAAAGCGTGCGGGTGTGGAAATGGATATAAAGTATATCCTGGATCTCAGAGATTTCCCTGACTCCCCTTATGCCGATAAGTTCACAAAGAATTTTGACGATATACTCAATGACGACGAAGTAATATCTGTTGCAGAGTGCATGGGAGGTGTCGAGCCTGCTTTCACCTTCGTTAAAGCCTGCTTGGAAAAAGGTAAGAGCGTTTCCACTTCAAACAAGGAGCTGGTTGCTGAAAAAGGCGATATTCTTCTGAAAACCGCAAAGGAGCACAACTGCAACTTCTTCTTTGAAGCCAGCGTAGGCGGTGCTATACCGATAATCAGACCCCTTCACCGCTGTCTCGCCGCTAATGACATTACCAAGGTTGCGGGCATACTCAACGGTACAACAAACTTTATCCTCACAAAGATGTATAACGACAATATGCCCTTTGATGAAGCCCTGAAGCTTGCTCAGGAGCTTGGATACGCTGAAAAGGATCCAACAGCTGATATTGAAGGTCATGATGCCTGCCGCAAGATATGCATCATATCTTCTCTTGTTTTCGGTAAACACGTTTATCCTAAGAGCGTCTACACAAAGGGGATCAAGGACATTCAGCTCTGTGACGTTGAAGCTTCTGATGTTCTTGGCTATGCTATAAAGCTTGTAGCTTCCGTTACTAAGCTTGAAAACGGCAAAATTCTCCCCTGTGTAATGCCTACTCTGGTTTCCTATGATAATATAATGTCCGGCGTAAATGATGTTTTCAATGCAGTTCTCGTTTACGGTGACGGTATTGATCAGACAATGTTCTACGGCAGAGGCGCAGGAAAGCTTCCTACTGCAAGTGCAGTACTGGGAGATGTTATTGAAGCTGTAAAGCATAAGGTAACAGTATTATCTCAGTCATGGGAGTCTTCATCTGATGACTCATTTGTTTCAAAGATAAGCGAATTCAAGTCACGCTGGTACTTCAGAGTTCCTTCGGGTTCAGCGATCAATGGTGTTGAAGTTTATAACAGCGACTACGGAATGTCATTTATAACCTCTGAGGAGCTTACTTTTACTCAGGCAGAAGCTAAGGCTAAGGAGTTCGGAGCACTTGCTTGTCTCCCTGTTCTTGAATGATCAGTAATAATACAGGATACTTCCGATTTTTCGGAAGTATCTTTTTTATATCAGATTTAAGGAGGCAATTATGGCTTCAAGCAAGGAATATCTCAGCTTTATACTGGAACAGCTTTCAGAACTTGACGGGATTACTTACAGAGCAATGATGGGCGAATATATTATTACCAAAGCAAGATAATCGGAGGCATTTATGACGACAGATTTCTTGTAAAAGACGTCAGCTCAGCCAGGGAACTGATGACCGATGCGCCACTTGAGCTTCCATATGATGGTGCAAAAGCAATGCTTCTTGTAACGGAAGTTGATGATAAAGATCTCCTGAATAAACTTATCAATTCGATCTATGAAGAACTTCCTTCAAAAAAGAAATAAAGCAAACAGCCCGTGAGACCACTCTCACGGGCTTGGTTTTATCTCTTTACGAAGTATTCTTCATACCATACAAGGAAGGTGTAAATAGTCCATACCTTGCGCCAGTTATCAGAATTTCCGCCGATATAGTCATTGAATATAGCATTTATCTCGTCAATATCAAAGAACTCTGCTGCCATATCACTGCTGAATTTAGCGCGCACATCTGCATTATAACGCTCATCTGCAAGCCATATCCTGATAGGAACTATGAAGCCGAGCTTCTTTCTGAAAGCTATCTCCTCAGGAAGCACCTTTGCAGCGGCAGTTCTGAATGCGACCTTGTTTGTCTCCTCATTTACCTTGTACTTTGAAGGCATACGGGAAGCTATGTCAAAGATCCTTCTGTCAGTAAGCGGCATACGGATCTCAAGTCCGCAGGCTGTACTCATCTTGTCTACATTGAGGTAAATATCGCCCTCAAGCCAGATCTGTATATCAACATCTGACATTTTTGTAAGGGGATCAAGTCCCTCAGTCTCATCATAGATGTACTTTACAAGATTTATAGGAAGCACCTCTGGATCATAATGCTTGAGTATACGCTGCTTTTCTTCTTCCTTCATGATATTGGTATTGCCAACATAGAAAGTCTTGAGATTTTCGCCATAACGCTCAGCATTTCTGTACATATTGTATCCGCCGAAGAACTCGTCTGCGCCCTCGCCTGAATAGCAGAGTTTGGTATGTTCAGCAGTTGCCTTACAGCCAAGAGTAAACACGATAGCAGAGGCATCTCCGAGAGGCTGCTCCATATTGTACATAACAAAAGGAACAACATCGAAAAAGTCCTTAGGCTGGATATTGGCAACGCTGTGCTCTACATTAAGCAGCTCAGCTGTCTTTGCAGCTACTCTCGATTCATCAAATCGCTCCTCGTCATAACCGCAGGAATCAGCTCTTTTAGCATCGGACATTGCGAGTACATAAGAGGAATCGACGCCGCCTGAAAGGAAAGATTCGGCTATTTCGTCCTGATCCTTCACCTCAGGGAATATGCTCTTGAGAGTCTCATGTATCTCATCAGCCCAATCATCGAGAGACTTACTGTCATCTGGCTTAAACTCCGGAGTCCAGTAGCGTCCGAGGGTAAGCTTTCCGTTCTCAAATTCCAGCCAGTGTCCGGGCATGAGCTTCTTTACACCCTTGAAGAATGTGTCCTCTCCTGCTACATATGTAAGAGTCATGTAGATCTGGAGCATATCAACATTCAGCTCCTTCACGAAGCCTTCCTGCTTCATTATATCCCTGATATAAGTACCGCTGAGCAGTCTGTTATCAGCAGTGATATAGTAATAGAAGGGCTTAGTGCCAAACTGATCTCTCAGACAGAAATACTTGTCATTTTCTGTATCGTAAAGCGCAAATGCAAACATTCCGTAAAAATGATCAGCCATTTCCCTGCCCCATTTTTCATAAGCCTTTACAATAATTGCCTTTTCACGTTCTTCTCTTGAAAGTGTTCCGTCAATGCCAAGCTCCTCGCAAAGCCCTCTCCAGTTACGGATATGTCCTCTGTAATCGCATATTTTTATCAATTGAACTCACCTCATAAAGTATTGCTTATATTTCTTCATAGTTCTGCGGACGGTTCATCAGTGCACCAAGGGCATGTCTTACGTCTCCGCCGTTGAAAAGCACCTCATTGAGCTGCTCGGTTATAGGCATTTCAACGCCAAGGCGCTTGGCAAGGTCATATGCCGCCTTACAGCAGAAATAACCTTCTACTGTGCCAACACGTTCAACAGCCTCCTCTGGAGAAACACCCTGACCGATAAGTATGCCTGCACGTCTGTTACGGCTGTGCATACTTGTACAGGTAACGATAAGATCTCCGATACCTGTCAGACCGCTGAATGTTGCGATATTAGCTCCGCAGGCTTTTCCGAGACGAGCGATCTCATGTATGCCTCTTGTCATAAGAGCTGCCTTTGTATTATCACCGTACCCAAGACCGTCACAGACACCCACACACAGAGCAATGATATTTTTCAGAGCTCCGCCGATCTCACAGCCCTTGACATCATCATTAAGATAGATCCTTAGATAGCTGTTGCCGAATTCTCTCTGGACAAGCTCGGCTGCATCATGATTTTCGGAAGCCGCAACTATTGTAGTAGGAACACATCTTGCGAGCTCCTCTGCATGAGAGGGACCTGAAAGAACTACAAGCTTCTCGGTATGTATCTCTTCCTTGATGACCTCGCTGAGAGTTTTGAGACTTCCCTCCTCAAGACCTTTACCTGTGTTGACGATAACCATATTATCATCTACATATGGTGCAGCAGACTTTGCTACATCTCTTACAAATGACGAGGGAATACCAAATATAAGGACATCACAGCCCTTGATACATGAAATATCGCTGGTCATTGCAATGCTTTCTGAAACAGGTACTCCGGGAAGTTTCTGAACGTGCTCCCCGTGAGAGCGGATATCGTCTATTTCAGATTGGAATTTAGACCATACAGTTACATCGTGTCCGCAGTGCTCAGCCATTATTGCAAGACTGAGTCCGAAACCGCCTGAACCAAGTATAACTATCTTTGCCATAATATTTTACTCCTTCCGCATTGAGCCTCATTTTATATTTATGGTATTGAACGTAAATTTATTCTCATTTCCATCCATAAGTCTCTCTATATTTGAGCGGTGCATCCAAATGACCATAGCCGCCATTGGCAGTGACAGAATCATATACAGGAAGCTTCTTCCGAACGAGTATCCGTCAATAAGCCATGACATAAGCAGAGTTGCCAGCGGGCAATATGCTGTAGAGATGATAGAAGCAAGCGAAACATACTTTGATAGCGCAAGTATTACCACAAAAATCGCGAGAAGTGCAAGGAATACCTTATAGTCCACAGCAAGGAAAGAAGCTGCTCCGACAAGAACTCCCTTTCCGCCCTTAAAGCTGTAGTATATCGGGAAAACATGACCGAGAATAGCAAAAAAACCGGCTATATATCCGATATAGTGTGTATCATTCCCCGGCATCATACCTGCGTGGAGCAGATGACAGAACCCTCTTGCAAGAGCAACTGCAACAATGCCTTTAAGAAGATCTCCCAGAAGTGTAAAGAGCGCACAGCTCTTTCCTGCGCATCTGAGGGTATTTGTCAGACCTGCGTTCTTGCTTCCCATGTCACGTATATCGCGGCCCGTCATCATTCTTACAACAATGATGGAGAAATTAAGGCTGCCAAGAAAATAACCGAGACCTGCGGCAGCAATGATAGAAAGAAATAGTTTCATTATTTATCATTTCCTCCCCTCTCACGGACTATGAAACGGACAGGCGTTCCTTCAAGCCCGAATGTTGAACGTATCTGATTTTCAATGTATCTCCTGTATGAGAAATGGAAAAGGTCCGCTCTGTTTACGAATGTTACGAATGTAGGCGGCTTTGTTGAGGGCTGAGTCATGTAGTATATCTTCAGCCTTCTGCCCTTGTCCGAAGGCGGTTGTACTCTTGTAGTCGCATATGCAAGAACATCGTTCAGCATTCCCGTTGAGATACGCATACTATTCTGCTCATAGGTATACTTGATAAGCTCATAGAGCTTGTTTATACGCTGACCGGTTTTAGCGGATATAAAGACAAACGGAACATAGGACATGAAGCTGAAATCGTTCTCAAGCTTTGTCCTGTACTCCTGCATGGTTTTGTCGTCCTTTTCGATCAGATCCCATTTATTTACAGCAACTACACAGGCTTTTCCCTGTTCATGAGCGTAGCCGGCAACCTTTGAATCCTGCTCTGTAAAGCCTTCGGCAGCGTCCAGCATAATAACACAGACATCTGCACGATCTACAGCCATATAGGCTCTGAGAACACTATAATGCTCGACTTTTTCGGTCACCTTTGATTTTTTACGTATACCTGCTGTATCGATAAATACGAATTTTCCATATTCATTTTCAATAACAGTATCCGTTGAGTCACGGGTAGTTCCTGCAATATCGGAAACTATAACCCTCTCCTCCCCGGCTATCTTGTTGATGAGAGAAGACTTTCCTGCATTAGGCTTTCCGATGACAGCAACCTTGATGTGGTCCTCGTCATATTCAGCTTCCTCGCTGTCAGGAAGACTTTCATACACCTTGTCCAGCATATCGCCTGTTCCGTGTCCATGTACCGAAGATATAGGATAAGGGTCTCCGAGACCGAGATTATAGAATTCATAGAGCTCCATAGGAGGATCTCCAAGGTTATCGACCTTGTTTACAGCAAGAACAATGGGTTTGCCGCTCTTTAGAAGCATCTGTGCGACCGCATAGTCATCGGCAGTTACACCGCATCTTATATCTGTAACAAAGACAATAACATCTGCTTTCTCTATAGCCAGCTCAGACTGTCTTCTCATCTGAGCAAGAATGACATCATTGCTGTCAGGCTCAATACCGCCTGTATCAACAACCATGAATTCCTTACCGCGCCACTCGCATTTTGAATAGATACGGTCTCTGGTAACACCGGGAGTATCCTCGACAATGGACAGGCGCTGTCCAATAAGCTTGTTGAAAAGGGTGGACTTTCCTACATTAGGACGTCCGACTACTGCAACTATCGGTAAAGGCATTTCAATTCCCCTTTCTGCATTTTTCATTTAAACCAATTATTTGAAGAAGCTATGCGCTTCGTATATTCATATATTATTCGTGATATGCCGAATGACTTCAATAGGTTATCCCCATTATTGCGTCAAGCAATTCATATCCGTCGCTGTTAGTGGATGTCAGCTTCACATTGAGTTCCTTCTCCACATCAGGAACTGTAAGGTCATCAAGAAATACATCAGAATCGCGCCGAAGCATAGCCGAAGAGATCAAAAGCTCGTCCCCGAGGTCCTTGCCTCTGAGCTGGGCAATAAGATCCTGAGCGGTTATCAGACCTGTAACAGTGATAGTTTCCCCAAAGAAGTCGTTCCTGATACGGTAGACATCGCATCTGAGCTCAGGAAATTTCTCCTCTGCCTTCTTAGCAAGGCTGCTTATGGTTGTAAACGGAGAATATCCCGTTGCAATGGAAACGTGACGCTTTCCGCCCTCCCACTCAGCCATATCAAGAGCTTTGTCAAACTCATCGATCAATGACCTGAGCATTCCGACGCCGTTTTCATACTGAGAAAAGTCCTCATAAGCCTCCATTGGGGGAAGCTCTCGCTCAGCTATCAGATAGAATTCGTCTGACGGAAACACAGTTCTTGTACCGAATTTTTCGAGGAACACCTGCTGGAATTCTTCGATAATATCGATAGTCTCGGCGGCAGATTCCTTAGTAAAGCCGACAAGAGGGTAAAGGCCCTTTCTGAACTTAGTAAGTCCCACCGGTACTACAGCCATACTCGTGATGTTTGGCATAAGAGTACCAAGGTCCGTAAGCGATCTCCGTAATTCGTCACCATCATTAAGTCCGGGACAGCAAACGATCTGACAATTCAGCTTTATGCCGCTTTCAGCCAGCTGCCAGATATACTTAAGCTTTTCGCCTGCAAAGCGGTTATGCATCATCTTTACTCTGAGCTCGGGATTTGTAGTATGGACAGAAACATTGATATTGAGTTTCATCTCAATGATTCTGTCAATATCCTCCTGATGAAGATTTGTTAGTGTGACGTAATTACCCTGTAAAAAAGAAAGGCGGGCATCATCGTCTTTGAAATATAGAGTTTCTCTCATTCCCGGCGGCATCTGGTCAATAAAGCAAAAGACGCACTTATTGCTGCATGACTGCTTGCTGTCCATAAGGAAGGTCTCGAACTCAAGCCCCAGATCGTCGTATTCGTCCTTGCTGATCTCCAGATTTATTGTTTCGTTGTCGCGCAGCAGTTCAAGAGAAACCTCAGTATCGGCAGCATAATACATATAGTCAAGGACATCTTTTATACCATGACCATTAATTTTAACGAGTATATCGTCTTTTTTTACTCCGTATTTGTCTGACGGAGAGCCATGCATAACGCTGTTGATCTTAACCATAAAATATCTCCAAATACTTAAAAAGGAGAGAAGGATCTCTCCTCCTCTCCTTCTCTTTTATCGGATCAAGCCGATTATTCAGCGTCGATCTTAAGGACCTCAACGCCCTTATAGAATCCGCAGTTTTTGCAAACCTTGTGCGGAGCCTTATATGCGCCGCAGTTATCACACTTGGACATTGCGGGTGCTTCAAGCTTCCAAACTGCAGAACGTCTCTTATCACGTCTTGCCTTGGAAGTTTTTCTCTTCGGTACAGCCATTCTGGCACCTCCTTACAGAGCTTCACAGCTCATTATTATTAAGATGATCGCACTGTTTTTCGTTAAGATCACAGCCGCATACCATACAAAGCCCCTTGCAGTCTTCCCTGCACAGCACCTTTGTAGGCAAACTGAGAAGCATATCGGTCAGTGCAATTTCATTCACTTCAATGCTCTCGCCGTCAGCGACGATATAGTCGTCGTTATCGCTGTTGCTGACGGAAGGAACAACAATATGTTCAAAGCTGAGATCATAGTTCTTTGAGAACTCCTTCAGACACCTGTCACAGGTGTGAAGCATCTCAAAAGCAGCGGAATACTCAAGATAAACGACTCCCGCACGGTTATAGAACCTTCCTTCGAGACTGACAGGGGTACTGAAAGTAAATCCTTTTACCCCCTCAAGCTCATCGGTACCGATCTCATAGCCGAATTTCTTTGATTCTCCAACGATATCAAATATCTGTTTTAAATTGATCTTCATATTATAATCCTTCAGAGCACCATAAGATATATTATACACCAGATGACAGGATATGTCAATAGTTAGGTGTAAATTTTTTCGGTTTTAATACTAAATTACTTGATAAACTGCTTAACGCTCTCGGGAAGCTCAGAATCATCAGCAGAAACTGTGAATACAACAGTTGCTTCCTCACCTGTAAGCTTGTCGAGCTTCTCAAAGAGAGTGCCAAGTGCATTGTAGTCGCGGCCAACGATCTTGAGGATACCATCAACGAAAACGTCCTTTATATCGTAGTTGCCAGCCAGCATACCTGCTACAAAGCCGTAGAATGCATCTGCACCTTCGATAGCAAAGCTCTCTGTATCGCACCATCTTACTCTGAAGCTGATAGAACGTCTGATGTTATCGCCCTTTTCAATGCAAACCAGGTTGCCGTTTGTTGACTTTACAGCATCGTTGATCTGATCGATGAGTATCTTTGTCTTACCTGTACCTTTTTTACCTGTAATAAGTTTAATCATAATTTACTCCTTCCGTGCCTTTCGGCATTTATGACGTATTATATTTTGTATTATGAGCTAAACAGACCGATCAGCCGAGCTTAGCTTCAAGAGCAGCCTTTGCGCCTTCATAACCGGGCTTGCCGAGAAGAGCGAACATATTTGACTTATAGCTTTCAACACCGGGCTGGTTAAAAGGATTTACTCCAAGAACATATCCTGAGATAGCGCAAGCCTTCTCAAAGAAGTAGATCATATAGCCTACATTCTCCTCGGTTGTGTCATCAAGCTCAAGGATGATATTGGGAACTCCGCCCTCTGTATGAGCAAGAACTGTACCCTCGAAAGCCTTTCTGTTTACAACAGACATATTCTGGTTTGTAAGGAAATTAAGGCCGTCAAGGTTCTCAGCATCGGGCTCAAGGAAGAGATCAGTCTTGGGCTTCTTGATGTCAACAACAGTTTCAAAAAGGATCCTTGCACCGTCCTGGATATACTGACCCATAGAGTGAAGATCAGTTGAGAAAACAGCTGCTGAGGGGAATATGCCCTTGTTATCCTTACCCTCGCTCTCGCCGAAGAGCTGCTTGTACCACTCGGACATCATTACGAAGCTGGGATCGTATGAAACCAGCATCTCAACAGACTTACCCTTCCTGTAAAGGATATTTCTGAGAGCTGCATACTTATAGCAGTCATTGTTATCGAAATCAGCGCAGAAATCAGCCTGTGCCTTAGCAGCACCCTTCATGAGAGCGTCAATGTCACAGCCTGCAACTGCGATAGGAAGAAGGCCAACAGCTGTAAGAACTGAGAAACGTCCTCCTACATCGTCGGGAATAACGAAGGTCTCATATCCCTCAGCGTCTGAGAGGTTCTTGAGAGTTCCTCTTGCCTTGTCTGTAGTAGCGAAGATACGGTTCTTAGCCTCTTCCTTACCATATTTATCCTCAACCATCTTCTTGAAGATACGGAAAGCGAGTGCGGGCTCTGTAGTTGTACCTGACTTAGAGATAACGTTTACAGAGAAGTCCTTGCCGTCACACAGAGCAATGATCTCGTTGAGATAAGCAGGGTTGATGCTGTTTCCAACATAGTAGATGTCAGGAGTATCCTTCTTCATATTGTTATAAAGAGGAGACTTGAGAAGCTCGATAGCTGCTCTTGCGCCAAGATAGGAACCGCCGATACCGATAACGATAAGAATATCGGAATTAGCCTTGATCCTCTCGGCAGCAGCCTTGATACGAGCAAATTCTTCCTTATCATATTCTGTAGGAAGCTCTACCCAGCCTAAAAAGTCATTACCGAGACCTGTCTTGCTGTGAAGGGACTGTGCAGCAGCTTCGACCTGAGCCTTGATGCCAGCCATTTCGTCAGCATTGACGAAATCCTTCAAGTATTTGGTGTTGAGTTTCAAAGACATTAAAATTTACCTCCAATATGTATGGAAAGCCATACAAATATAATTTACCATCTTTATGATACTATATTTTCGGATTTTTTTCAAGTCCCTTTACATAACATTTTCAACATTTGTACATTTGTAACTATTTCAACATCATTTTTCTATCAGTTTCACCAACAGTTCTCTAAAGACAAAGGTGTAATTCAGTTTCGGTACAGATGATTTTGTTATAATATCAGCCTCAAAAACAAGTTTATCATCATTATAAAAAGCCGCAGTCCCTATCGGCTGTCCCGCACTCACAGGAGCAGTAAGATATTCGGGGATAACCACCTTTGTCCTCAGCTCCGAAGCTCTCATGGGAACTACTGCTCTCCCCTGTCTTTCAATACCGATCTCAACCGCGGAAACAGTACCGCCGCGAACAAGAACAGGTCTTATCATCTCATCAGGGAACATGGTATCCGTAACACGATAGTTATTAAAACCTTTTTTAATAAGCTTTTTCGCGCTTACAAAAATACTATCCGCCTCTTCACTTCCGAGAATGACCGCAATGAAAGAAGTTCCGTCATCACTGAGCCCTGCCTCAGCAATACAATATCCCGAATCATCAGAATGGCATGCTTTAAATCCTGCGTGAGCACCGTAAGTTCGTGTCAGTGTATTTTCGCTCACAAGCTCCACCTGTCCGTTTCTTACAAAATCCCGCCATATCTTGAAATAATGCTGAAGAAAATCATGCCGGAGCAGCTCTGAACATATCACTGCAACATCGTGCGCAGTAGAAAAAGAAGCCTCACCGCTGTACCCGTAAGGACTTTCAAAAACAGTATTTCTGAGTCCGAGATCAAAGGCACGGGCATTCATATCCATCACAAACCGTTCAACGCTTCCCGCAGATCGTTCTGCGAGAACAGTAAGTGCATCATTGGCGTTACCGATAATCACACTTTTCAGAAGCTCATCAACAGAAAGCGTATCTCCGCTTTCAAGCCATATCACAGAGCCTTTTGTATTTGTTACACTGTCAGAAGCGGTAAGAACATCATTTAAAGTATATTCACCCGAATCAATATCATCTGCGATAAGCAGCACGCTCATAAGTTTGCTGAGATAGCCGATATTATGTCTTGTATCAGCGTTTGCATCTTCGATGACCACGCCGGTATCAGCTTCGATCAGAATATACGAATCAGCCTTTACTTCTTCCCTTAAATCAGCTGCTATAAGCAGAAAAGCTGCCAGAAACACAGCAGTAATAACAACGACCATTCTGAAATAATTCCGCATAAGATCACCTCAGAATATCATATGCTCCAATACCGCCTAAAATGAAAAGGAGCAGCCGAAGCTGCTCCCACTCATCAAACCTTATGTGCGGTTATTATGAATGTTTCTCTGTTATCACCTGAAAGCTCGTAATTTCCGGAAATCGGAACTCTTGTTGTAAGCTTGTCCTCTTCTCCGGTCACAGAATAGATCTGATAGGACTCACCATTGAACGAGAAGGTATAGGGTTCCTCAAAGGTATACTGCTCAAGAAAATCAACGTACTCCTCAAGGCACATCTTCTTCTGAGTGCTGATAGCTGCGTGTATCTCGCCAACATATCTGAGATGCCAGGGGCAGTACTCTGATCCTGTCTTTTCCTTCTTGCCCTCCGGGTATCTGACTATAAAGCCGTATTTCCAGCAATTCTCACCTACCCAGCCTTCTGTATCATATCCGTCATAAGAAATAACAGAGCCATAAGCGTTAAGCGCAAGATCAACGCAGTAGCCTGCCTTGGACTCAGCAAAAGACTGCGGGCAGTAAGAACTCTCGCCCGTATATGTATCAGTTGTGCCGTAAACGATAAAGTCAGCAAGACCTGTTTCGTTTGCATAGTCTTCCATCATACGATTAAGAGCCTCGGCAGCGTCCTTATTCAGCTCCACCTCTTCATCAACAAGGCTGTAGAATTCATTCTTTTCCTCAGCAAGATCTACCATAACGCCCTGATGACCCGCTTTAGCAGGAGACTTATCATTAAAAAGGGAAAGGATACCGTCAGAAACATCCTTCTTGAAAAGCTCACACTCGGAATATCCGAGATACTTTACACCTTCAAAAGCAGTTGTAGCCTGATCGGTAGTGTTATAACTAAGACTGTTTCCTGTAGAAGCCTCAGTCTGTGTTTCAGCGTTGCGGAATTCTCCGTTTATAGTAAGATTATAAGGTTGCTGCGAGGCAAGTGCTCTCCTGAGAGAATCAGCACTGAAAAGAGTAGCGACAATTATACCCATAGCAACAAAAACACGGCTCATTCTGAGCTTGTTTTTCTTTGTCTCTTTCATTATACATATCCTCCGATATTTGTTCTACATTCTAATATATATCTTTTTATTTCTTTCTTTCATCAGGCGGCACATAAGCTTCTCCGCCTGCGCAGTATTCACTGTACGCACTCAGCGTATTATATACATTGTTCCAATTTGTAGTTCCGCCGCACAGCACAAGTATGTATGTTTTACCGTTCACGTCGGCGAACGTAGCTATGCAGTTCCCGGATTCATCTGTAAATCCTGTTTTCCCGCCAAGAACTTTAACTCCCGGCATTTCATCACCGTACATTCTGCTGAAAAGCGTACTGCTGAACTCAAGCCCCTCCGGATTCTGTTCCGTAGGAGGCACCTTGTAGTCAACCGCTGAAAGTATCTCACGGCAGGTATCATTCTGCACCGCATATTCCAGCAAAACAGCAATATCTTCCGCTGTACTGTAATTATTTTTATCGTGAAGTCCTACAACATTCGTGAAATGGGTATGTTTCAATCCGATCTCATCACATTTCTCGTTCATAAGCTTCACGAAAGCTTCCTCTGAGCCTGCAACATACTCGGCAACTGCAAGTGACGCATCTGCGCCTGAACATAATATCATACCATAGAGCACATCTCGCAGAGTCGGTGTTTCATCAGGCTCAAAGCCCGCCCTGGAGGCGTCCAGAGCTATATATGGAGCTACCATTTCATACGTTATCGGAACGGTAGCAGAAAGGTCATCTATATTTTCAACTGCGACAACAAGCGTCATAATCTTAGTAAGTGATGCGGGATACAACTGTACGTGTTCATCCCTGTAAGCTACGACCTCGTTATCGTCTACATTTATCAGAATTGCATTTTTAGCGTCATATTCCTTTTTGAATTTCTGAGACTTGTCCGTCTTTTCAGGAAATACAACAAAAGGCACTGCCGCTTCCTCTGATCGTTCTGTAGTGTATTCGGCAGATGCAGGCACTTTGCCTGTAGTGACCTTCACAGCTTCATCTGAAATAAGGTCTGCAACAGATACTGTACGCCTGCTGCGCCTGTTCAGATACCTCGCCGTAAAAGCGCCGATAAATATAAGAACTAAAAGGAAAACCGCTGTGCCTGCCTTAAACAAGTTAGCATTGCGCTTTTGTTTCCTTCTTTTGTTCATTCTACACCTCAAAATTTTATATCTCTGTATATTTTATTATAATACAAAATCCGTTTATTGTCAACAAAATTTGCAAACTCAGATTATTTCTACGATTTGCACAAAGTACGTACATCATCTTATTGCAATTTAGCAAATCACAGTGTTGAATAGCTGTTGAAAAGCTCCCATGAAGTTCACGGGAGCTTTTGGCTTAAATATCGACAGCAATATGATCCTGCTTTTCAAATGAATACAGATACGCTTCTTTTACCTTTTTCTTTGTAGTCAGCTCAATTGCCGCTTTATACAGTCTGAGCTGCATGGAATAGCGCTCCTTGAGCTTTTCGAGAGATACTCCCCTGTCTGATTTGTAATCCACGATAACTATACCGTCTTCCTCTTCAAACATAAGGTCTATTATTCCCTTTATCATTCCGTCAGACTTCTTCAGTTTTTCCAGTGCATCATTTTCTATATCCAGTTCCGAAACCGCGACCATGAATTTCTTCTCGCGTACATAGGATAACGCAGCACAGATCCTCCTGTATAATCCGCTTTCAAAAAACGCACGTGCATTGGCACGATCAATTGAATCTGCCTCGGACCGGCTTATATAGCCCTTACTCACTACATTTTCTATTTCCTCAGATATATTTTTTATAGCACTCTCAAAATCACAGTACTGGAAGAAGGTATGTATAGCCGTACCGCGTTCCGCTCCCGTAAGTTTTGAGCCTTCACGGCGGAACCTTGGACGTTTAAGCTTCAGATCAAAGGGCTCATCACCGTCCTTTAGTTTCTTTGTTATCTGCGTAACGCTGAGCTTGGCAGGAGTTTCTGAAAGGGTCCGGTCATAATAAAAGCCGATTATCTCCTTCATCTCGCCCATAAGCTTTTCATCGGGAACAGCTTCTTCTGTTTTCTCCTCCTGCTCCGCTTCAGGTATACTCACTTCTCCTGCGAAGTCATATTCAAACAGCGTTTCTGAATCCTTTTTTGCATACGGAAGCATCATTTCTTTTTCCATACCCAGTTCTTCTGCTATATTCTCAAAACAGGGAGTACGCATAATGCTGAGCCACAGCCAGTCAGAAAAGCTTTTTGCCTCGCCGACCGCTTCGGCAATATCTCCGTTCTGGAGTATAACACTGTCCATCAGGCCTGCCGCTCTTTTCAGGGCTTTTTCTCCGCTTTTCAGATTAATAAAAAGCTTCTGCTGAGCTCTTGTAAGACCGACATAGAGAAGTCGCATCTCCTCACTTCTGGTATCTCGCTCCTCCTCTG
The DNA here is from genome assembly GCF_000621785.1 of Ruminococcus flavefaciens ND2009. Classification (GTDB taxonomy): domain Bacteria; phylum Bacillota; class Clostridia; order Oscillospirales; family Ruminococcaceae; genus Ruminococcus; species Ruminococcus flavefaciens_C. The sequence goes on from NZ_KK211346.1 coordinate 598,623, forward strand.
AAGTAAGCATTACCTGCTGAAAGGTCTTATACTTTCTCAGCAGTGACGGGTCATAGAGCATATATCCGATCCTGCCGTCAGGACTGCACATGACAGGCTTTGAATCGAATTTGAACTTAACCGACGTTTCTGCTATGAATACAAACGGAAACTCAAGTCCCTTTGAGCGGTGCAGCGTCATTACAGATACATATTCACCGGCTGATGCCGATACCTTGCCCTGTGCATAATCGCCATTTTCCATAACTCTGTCAAGATGTCTAAGAAATCCGTTCAGACCTCCTGAACCATCAAAGGCAGCCGTGCTCTCATAATTCTGAGCATACTGTATCAGAGCGCGAAGATTCGCGCGCTTTTTTTCGCCGTCATTATATAGCTGCATAACTGAGATAAAGTCGGTGGTATCATATATCTCTCCGATAAGTTCACCTATTGTCATGGTAACGGAATCAAGTCTGAAGCTGTCAAGTGACTCAAGAAAATCCGCACATCTCTCCCTGAGGAACATATCGTCACATTCGGCATATTCTCCGTCCGCTATGCCTCTTATTATAGGAAACAGAGCTTTTTTCCTGTCATATGACTTTATTATTGCTATATCCGAAACCGAAAACATATACATCGGAGATGTCATAACAGCCGCCATAGGTATATCCTGGAGAGGATTGCTTATTATCCTCAGCAGATCCGTCAATACTGCTATTTCTCTTGATCTGAGGTATCCTGATTCCTCGCTTCCCTTTGCAGGAACTCCGATCCTGTTGAGCTCGTCGGCATACATATTGATATGCACATTGTTTCTGACAAGTATACAGAAATCCGAAGGCTTGCAGGCTCTTTCCCTGCCGTCCTTATCTGTGACCAATTCTCCGCTGCGAAGCATTTCGGCGATTTTGGAAGCAGTATGGACAGCTTCACGGTTTATTTTCTCTGTCTGCTCCTCTTCTTCAACAGGATCATCATTTATAAATGTTATACAGGTCTTCCTGCTTTCAGCTGAACTGTCAGTATACTGAGCAGCACCGAAATACAGCAGTTCATCTTCGGTATAGTTTATATCTCCGCATTTTTCACTCATGATCTGCGAAAAAACAAAGTTCACAAAATCTATGACCTGAGGTGAGCTTCGGAAGTTCTTATTCAGCACAATTGCCTGATTTTTAGAACTGTTTTTCTCGGAATACGGCTCGGACACCCTGAGCGTATTGATGAAATTCCGCGGATTGGCAAGTCGGAAGCGATAGATAGACTGCTTCACATCACCTACAAGGAAAACATTATCGCCGTAAAGCGGCTCTCCCGCTTCGTCATGTCTGTAATTCCTGGATATAAGCTTGAAGATAAGATCCTGCTTGTTATTCGAGTCCTGATACTCGTCTATCATTATTATATCGTAGTAGTCCGCAATCCTCAAAGCGGTCTCAGACTGAATTATCATTCCATTCTCATCTTCCGCTGCAAGTATATCAAGAGCAAGTCTTTCGCCATCATCAAAACTGAGTGCATTTTTCTCGCATTTCTTCTCCCAGACGATCTCCTCGTACTTCTTCAGCATTTCCGCAAGGACCTTCGTGACCTCTCCGCATTCGACATAATCGCTCTGAACAGAGATCATACTGTTCACTACTTTTGCCGCTGTGTTTTTTACTGTCTCGCGCTTTTTCTTGAATATATCTCTCAGAGCCTTATCATGAGGAGTTTTTCCAACGCGCACAAGGACAGAAAAATCAAGAGCCTTTGCAGCTTCCTCATCTGTGGGAAAGCGGTTCGCTCTGAAAATTTCCGCAAGTGCACATATCCTGTCATAGTCTTCCTCAGCCTGAACATAGGACTTCTCCGCAGCAGCTGCTGACATATCGGGAAATATCCTCTTTATCATACCGATGTTATCATCAGCCGCTCTGACTGCTTTGTCAAGCTCAGCCATAACCGACTTAAAAAGGCTTTTGCTGTATTCAGACTCGCTGAATTCAGGCTGATACATAGCTACTGCGGTATCAAGCCATTTATCCCTCATTGCGACCGAGGAAAGGAAGCTGTCTGCTCGGCTGAGGACCTCCACAAGGCTTTTCTCGTCCTTGATACAGAAACGGTCGTACATAAACGAGATCTTTTCATACTCGTTTTCGCAGTAATAGTTTATGAGATCATCCATGGCACGGGCTCTCAGCACCTTATTATCAGTATCATCCAGAACACTGAACCCTGAGGTTATACCGTTTTCGCCGATATTATCCCTGATAAGGTCAAAACAGAAGGAGTTTATGGTGGATATTCTTGCGCTCTGAAGCAGTATCTGCTGCTTCAGAAGATGTCTGTTATCGGGAGAATCATTTATCATAGCTCTGAGCTTGCTGTCAAGGCGCTTTTTCAGCTCGGCAGCAGCATCATTGGTAAAAGTAACAACTACCATTCTGTCCGCGCGGACGCCAGAATCCTTATCCGCAAGCAGCTGCACAAGACGCTCGGTAAGGACAGCTGTTTTTCCGCTGCCCGCTGCAGCTGACACTATAAGGGACGTATCACGCGCATCTATAGCTTTCTGCTGTTGTTCTGTCCAGCCCATATTACTCCTCCTCTCCCTTGTATTTTCTGCCAAGAATGTCAGCAGCCTCAGCTACCTTTGTCTCATCAGGCTCCCGCTTGCTCAGGAGCTCGGAATTGTCGCATATATTGATATAATCACAGTATGTGCAGGGAACATTTCCTCCCATGACCAGCGGTACTGCCTCTGCATTTCCCGCCAGAAGGGACTCTGCCATACTTACAAGCTTACCGTAAGTATAGTTTCTCAGCAAAGTCATCCCCTCCGCAGAAACACAGGAAGAATACTTATCGGGAACTCCGTTTTTATCAAGCTTTACAGGAATGAATTCACCTCGTACGTCCTTTTCCATCGCATTGAGAATGTCCATATCCCCGAGAACAAGTCCGCTTGAACGCAGGGATTTCTTTACCGCACTGCTGTTCTTTGAGTCCACCTTATGATCCTCGGAGCTGACACTTGAGATCCTTACGGGGGAATATAGCACTCCCGCAGGCTCAAAGCCTTCGTAGAGACCGCCTTTATCAGTCGAAGCAAAAAGATACAGCAGCATCTGCATATTTATGCCGCAGGCAAGAGTCTCGGGAGTTATGTCCTTCCGGCTGCTTTTATAGTCTATTATACGAAGATAATCCGTGTCGCCTACTCTGCATACATCCGCACGGTCAACTATACCTCCAAAGCTGAGGCTTCTGCCTTCTCCGAACGGAAGTATCACAGAATGGCTGTCTCTGAGATCGAGCTCAAAGTCATGGGGCACGAAATCCGAAGCCATAAGAGCCTGCTGAGTATAAAGGAACACCTCGGACATACGCTCTGTGAGCTTATTGAAGATCAGTCCGAATTTAGCGTCCTTTCCGAAATCTCCTGCCAGAGAGGTATCACGGTATCTGTCCGCGCAGCTGTTTATCTCCTTTTTCACTTCATCATAGGACATGGATACGAACTCCGCTTTTGTTCTTGTGCTGAGAATACCGTAAAAGCACTCATGGGTAAGCTCACCTGCTATCCTTGCATCCAGTTCCACCTTCTCATTGATATGTAGTCTCAGACACTTATCGCAGAAATACTTGAAGTGACACAGATTATACTCCTCAAGTCCTGTTGAGGAAAGTCTGAGCGGATCAAAGTTCTGAAGCTTCTCAATAATAGAGCTGTCGATATGATAATCCTGCCTTATATTGCTTCTGCTGATAACATAGGAAAGTCTTCTCCTGTACTCAGGGCTTTCCATAAGCAGTTTTTTTATAGAGGCCACTGAAGTATCGTCAGAGCTTCTCTCCTGCATATAATGATAGAATGCCGAATGAAGCGTAACTGCATAATACTCGACCGGGATCTCATCATCTTTAAGTCGTATGCTTTTATCGCCGAACATACCGATGATCCTGTCAATTATCTGAGCAGGATATTTCGCCTGTCCCGACAGATCCGACAAGGGATATGTCAGATACAGCTTATCCGAGGCAGCTGAAATAGCTTTATATACTACAAGTCTTTCAGAGGCTATAAGCTCGGCAAGAGGTGTAGAAAGCTCTATGCCGTTCTCTGCCAGCTTTGCCCTGTCTGCTTCCGAGAATAACCCGTGAAGGCTGATACGATTCGGAAAGTCTCCGTCATTTACGCCCATTACAAAGACTACTTTCGGCGAATCAAGTCTCGCCATTCTCGCAGATGCAGCAGTGACCGCGTCAAGTGTCTGAGGCGGCACGGAATACTGTATACGGCCTATCATTGATCTTATCATGCGCGAGAGCTCGGCAAAGCTCGTCTTTCTGTCACCAAGAGTATCGCTGATACTGTCGAGTATATCAATAAGGCAGCCCCATAAACGTTTCAGCTCTGCCGCTTCGTAGTCCTTATCCTGCCTTATTAGCTCACCCATTAGTCGGGCGGTATTTCTCTCCGCACCGCAGCTGACGATATGGTCGTAAAGCAGAGAGCACATCTCGGAGGCAGCGATACTGCGCCTTATCTTCTTTTTCAGCGAAGCTATGGGAATTACTATCTTCTTTCTTATTCCTTCGAGACGTTCAAGCTCATTATCTTCTGCCGTAAAAGGATCATTCCAGACCTCGCCGTCAACGCCCCACTTGTAGCAATAGTTCTCCAGCAGTGAGGCCTCGGTGAGATCTATATCAAGCAGACCGCTCTTTATAAGCCGGAATATCTGCTCAGAGCGGAATTTTCTGCTGCTTAGGATGTCAAGCAGAGTTGTGAAGTACACCATGACCGCAGTATGTGAAACAGGCTTTTCCAGACTCAGAAAATACGGTATATCGTATCTTTTGAATGCAGCCTTCAGCACATCGGAATACGTTGCGATATCATTGGAAATTATAGCTATATCACGATACCTTAGATCCCTGTCTTCGTAGAGCAAGTGCTTTACAGCCGCGCAGACATACTCTGCCTCGCTGTACATATCTCTCGCCTCAAAGATATGTACATTTTCAGCCTTTGGAGCTTTCTTCGGCTCGTTAGGAAGGTTTACAAGAGCATGGCTGCTTACATAAGCCAGATCAGGTGTACGGAAACGGCGGCTCTCACCGCATAATGTGACCCCGGTTTTCTTGCCAAGCTCACGGCATATCATGTTGATCCTGCGATAAGTATCGTTTACGGTCTCAAAAAGGGTGAACTCTCCCGCATTGACATCATCAGTCCTGAGAGCGATACAAACATTGTCGGCTGTGGAGATCATCAGCTTTATCATAGTATACTGGTCGGCGGTAAAACTCTCAAATTCATCGAGAAAAACAGTTTTACCCCTGAAATAATCATTCAGATTTGCAACAGCAGCCGCTTCCTTTATATTATCCAGTTCGTCTTTGAAGCCGTATTCCTCCATAAGGCGCTGATATTCCAGAAAGATAGCAGCAACGTCTCTTGTTTTATCCATAAGGCGCTTATCCAGAAGCTGAGAGCGCTCCAGAAGATCCTGAGGACCGATACCCATACGCTTCATATCTCTTATGAGCGTTATGATCTCCTCGGCAAAGCCGCTCTGTGTACTCTGCCTGCGGAAGCTGCCAAGTGACTCAGGGCGTGCCAAGGCTGCTTCAACAGCCTGATACACCAGTATCATCTTCGCCATTTCATCGGCATATCCGCCTTTTCTGCCGGGGTCTCCATAAAGCTGAAAAAGCTGTCTTGCAAGCCCCGTAAAGCTGAGCGAGAACAGCTCGTTGAAGTTCTCAGCTCCGAGAAAGAAGTACAGCTTCTTATCAAAATCCTGCGAAAACTGCTCGGGAACAAGGATACAGAGCCTGTCAGCCTCCTGACATCTGTCCTTTATACGCCCGAACATACAGGTAGTCTTTCCGCTTCCTGCGGGACCTGTTATAAATTCGACCATAATATCTCCTGTAATATAAAATATGCATACCGCATAATGCGCGGTATGCATATATGTGTTATTGATCAGAAACCATTCTTATGTGCGCTCTTCATTATACCTGGGAAATCGAGATAAGCATAATTGCAGTTTACATAGCCCTTTATGCCGTCGATCTGTCCCTCATTTGTGAACTGCCACATATTGAAGTGCTTGTTGAAAGCAGGCTTTGATACGCCGTAATGAGCTACCCATACATCATACTTTGAATATACGGAAGCATCCACCCTTGTATTGAGGAAGTTTGCATAGCTCTTTACTCCCACATAATAGCCTTTTTTCTCAAGAGTTGAGCAGAAAGCATTGATGATATCTGTTATCTGCTGATTGCTGAGTGCTGCTATGGAAGAATCCTCCACTGCATAATAAACAGGGTATTCAAACTTGTGATCCTTTATAACCTCATAGCAGGCTTCTGCCTCAAGAACAGCGTCCTCGGGAGATGAAGCGTAGCTGTACCAGTAAACTCCGCAGTCGATCCCTGCCTTTTCGGCGCCTTCCATATTCGCTTCAAAGTACTTATCGGTCTGAGTTGCAAGATCACCGTAGCCTGCACGTACTACAGCGTAGTCAACACCTGAAGCCTTGACCTTGTCCCAGTCGATCTTGCCCTGCCATACGGAAACGTCTATTCCCTTTGCTACACCCTTATCAATATTTACAGGATAGATCTGAGCGCTTGAATCTGTCTCCGTACCGTCAGGTACGTATGTATCGGGAGATATAAGGTAAGGATAATTTATGTAGCAGTGATCAAGGTCAACATCTGTCGAAATGCCGTTTACCCTGCCTGTAGCGTGATACTGCCACATTCCGTAGCTATAGGAATAACCCGGTGCAGGAACATCCCAGTGAGCTACCCAGACTGCATATTTATCTAGCACCTCCTGGTAGATCTTGGTATTGAGCAGACTTGCAAAGGTATATACTCCTGCATAATAGCCCTTTGACTCGATGGTGGAACAGAAGGATTCTATTATTTCAGAAACTCTTGCAGTCGAGAAGTTCTTATGCTTTGGTTCCTCAATATCAAAGTAAACAGGATAATTGATGTCATAATCCTTTATTACCTCATAACAGGACTCTGCTTCATATCTTGCGGTCTCAATATCATCTGCATAGCTGTACCAGTAGATACCGATGTCCATTCCTACCTTAGTAGCTTCTTCGATATTGTACTTGAACCAGGTATCCACCTGATTAGGGTACTTATTTGCATTTCCGTAGCCTGCTCTGATGATAGCGTAGTCGATTCCGCTGTCCTTTACAGCCTGCCAGTCGATCTTACCCTGTGCATAGGAAACGTCTATTCCCTCTGCCTTCTTGTATATCATGCTCTTATCGCCTGAATGGAGCTTTACATACTTCTGATGTGCATCGTAAATATCAAAAACATTGAATGGATTACTCAGCGACGGAACAGAAACATTCTCAGACTGTGTTGCAGGCTCTACCATCGGACTTGCCCCCGCTCTGAGAATCTGTTCGGGAGAAGTCTCCTGATCTTCCTCTTTACTTTCCGATGAATATGTGCTATCATTATATATATTGGAGTCGGCTGCCGATGCAGACATCACAACCCCTGAGCTTATGACACCACAGGTGATCAATAAGGAAAGTAAAGTTTTGCAGATCTTCATAGCTTATCGAACTCCTTTTCATTAAGGTTGAAAAAAGAAAAAACACAAACGCCATTCTTTTAGTCAATTATACCATACTATTAATCATATTTCAACCTTTTTCTCACAAAAAAGTCAATTTATTATGAAATTTTGTAGATATTGAAGAATTTTACGAAATGTTTTTGTAACTTATGGATACAATTTTGTAATAATTAAGGAGCTTACATGAAAGAGTTTATAATTAATGAGAATGACAGCGGTCAGAGAGTGGACAAATTCATATCAAAGGCTCTTCCTGAGCTTCCCAAAAGTATGATGTACCGCCTCATAAGAAAAAAGGACATAAAAATAAACGGCAAACGCTGCGATATTTCGGACCGTGTCAACACAGGCGACAGGATCACAGTCTATGTAAAGGACGAAGTCTCTGCCGAAAAAAAGCACGATATGAGCTTTCTCAGCTGTACCGCAGACATAGATGTTGTCTATGAGGACGATAATATCATCATAGTCAGCAAGCCGGTCGGACTTGACTCCCATTCCAACGGAAGTCCTATGACAGACACCCTTATCGACAGGATAAAGCATTATCTTCATAATAAGAAGGAATACCAGCCCGATAGCGAGAGTTCCTTTGCCCCTGCCCTTTGCAGCAGGCTCGACAGAAACACCTGCGGTCTTGTCACCGCGGCAAAGACTGCCGCCGCGCTCCGTGATATAAACGAAGCTATAAGGAGCGGCAGGCTTCATAAGATCTATCACTGTGTCACAGTATCTCCTCCGCCGAAAAAAGAGGATATAATCACCGCCTATCATCAGAAAGACGAGTCAAGAAACCTCGTAAAGATCTCCGACTCGCCTGTTGAAGGCTATAAACCTATCAAAACAGGATACCGTGTCATCGCTTCCAACGGCAAGCTGTCTCTGGTAGAGATAACTCTGTATACAGGCAGAACTCATCAGATAAGAGCCCACATGGCACACATAGGCGCTCCGGTTCTCGGAGACGGCAAATACGGCAATATCGCAGCAAACAAGCGATACGGCATATTCCGCCAGGCGCTCTGTGCGTATGAACTTCGGTTCGACCTGCCTGAGAAGTCGGCGTTCAGCTACCTCAACAAACTGAAGATAACAGACAATACTCCTGAATTTGAAAAAAGGTTCTTCAGTTAGGCTGACCGACTCTGTGACGGAGGTTCTCCTCCTTGAGTTCGCGTCCCTCTGCGATAAGTGATTTCATTCTGTCAGCGTCCCCGTTTTTAAGAGCTTCGCTGTATTTCTGAAGATTTTCGATAAGTGTATCCAGCTCATATTGCAGGTTCTGCCTGTTCTGCATGAACAGATCCGTCCACATTTTCTCATTCATTGTAGCTATACGGGTCATATCCTGGAAGCTGCCTCCGCTGAATCCGCATTCAAGCCCCAACTCGGGGCTTTTTACATATGCACTGGACACTATATGCGCAAGCTGAGAGGTATAAGCTATCATCTTGTCATGGTTTTCGGGACTGGTCACAACGATCTTGCCCGCACCTATTTCCTTTGCAAGTCCGCTGAGCATGTCCACATCAGACTGTGCGCTGTCCTCAAAAGGAGCGACTATAAAGTTGGCTTTCACAAACAAGTCGGCGGTGCTGTTATAATAGCCGCCGAATTCCTTTCCCGCCATGGGGTGTATACCGAGATACCTGAGACCGTTAGCCTCTGCGATATCCTTCATACGCTGTGAGAAATCGCCTTTGATACCGCAAACATCGGTAATAACGGTGTTTTTATTGATCTTTGAAGCGTTTTCAGCAAAAAAGCGCTCAGTTCCCTCGGGGAAAAGTGAAATTACTATAAGATCATAGCCCTCATAGTTTCCGTCAAACACTTCATCAAGAGCGACATCCCTGAGAGCTGCATTTTCAATATCATGATTTATATCGCAGCCTGCCACAGTGTGATATGTGTATTTTTTCAGTGCCTTACAAAGTGACCCGCCTATAAGTCCGAGTCCGACAACAAGAATTTTCATTGAGATCAAACCTCCAGTTTCTTTTATCATTTAAAGTATAACGCTTTAAAAGCAAAAAGTCAATAGAAGACATACTTTTTCTACTAAATAATTATATCAATCTGTGACCTTACGGCATAAAATGGAATGAGAGCTTTCTCATATCCAACGAAAGGAATGATAATATGCCAAAGGTCTTTTTAAGTTCCTCCACTCAGGAGTGGAATCAGTATGCTACTGACGGCAATGAGGAGCTTTATATGAATCTCCTCGCAGATCGGATAGAACCATATCTTCGCTCCTGCGGTATAAGCTTTGTAAGAAATGATCCCATAAGGAATGTTACAGGTGCAATAGCAGACTCGAATGCAGGAAGCTATGATGTTCATCTTGCACTGCACTCAAACGCTGCGCCGGAATCTCTTGCAGGCAGGCTCAGAGGGATAGATATATACTACGCCCCCAAAAGTGACCAGAGCCGCCGACTTGCTGATATTATAGCAAATAATCTTAAAGCCGTGTACCCTCTGCCCGATAAGGTCAGAGCTGTCCCCACCTACTCTCTCGGAGAGGTGCTGCGCACAAAAGCTGTTGCAGTTCTCTGTGAGCTGGGTTATCATGACAACTACGCAGACGAGGCATGGCTGAAAAATAATCTTGAGAATATCGCTCGAAATATCGTGGACTCCCTCTGTGATTACTTCGGTATACCATTCGTCCAGGCAGGAGCGGTTCGCTGGGGCACTGTCACCACCGATGGAAGCGGACTGAATATACGGGATTATCCGGGGCTCTCGGGAAATATTATCGGCTCTGCTCCCGACGGAGCCACCGTTATGATAAACGGCGAGACAAACGGCTGGTACGTTATCAGCTATAACGGCATAAACGGATATGCCAGCAGCAGATATATCACATTATAAAAAAATACCGTACAGTTTTACTGTACGGTATTTCTGTTATTTTTCATCTTCGCTCTGCTGCTGTCTGCGTCTGCGGCGGTCCTTGTCGTTGACCTTGGGTACAGCGTATATAGGCTTCATAGGCTTAGCCTTGCTCTTGAAAACTATATAGGAATAAATACATACCATGATGTAGATCGCACAAAGCAGAAAGGACACCATAAGTGCTTTGTTGAACCAGCGTGACTTGGTGAACATCTTCGCAACATACATATTATATTTAGAAGCGGAACGCTCAACATTGCTTACCGCAACAAGCTCAACTGTACCCAGCTCTTCACCGGAATACTCAAGAGTGACCTTTCCGAGGGGCTCGCCCTTGGCTACAGGCGCCTGGAGAGTGTTCTTATACCATTCAACCTTATCTCGGCTGATAGTCGAAACGTCCACCTCATTATACCAGAGGAGAGTAAATTCTTCTTTTGGGATAGCCAGAACATAGTCATTCCCCTCTGCAAGCTCAACAGGAAGCTCGCCGACCTCGGCAGTATCAGCAAGTATGACCTGATAGGAGAAATTATCAAATGCCCAGTCGAACATTGCTATTGCATCTGTTATATGGTAAAAGGTATTGTCTCCGTCAGCATTATTCAGCGGTGACTTCATAAGAACTACCAGATACTTATTGCCGTCACGGCTCGCCATGGTCACTATGCTTCTCCCTGCACGCTCAAGATTAGAGGTCTTGATACCCTTGGCACCGCTGTAAGCGTAATCTCCCTGACTGTCCATCATAACATTGGAATTTGTCCATATCCATTTGTCCATTTCTGGGTGATTCTTGGGATTGGGAACCGTGGGGGTATATGTGAAAGCGGTCGCGATACTCTCAAAATAGGGCACTCCCAGAGCATAGACCGAAAGCTTCATCATATCATTTGCAGTTGTATACTGATCGGGATCATACATACCTGTGGCATTGGTAAAATGAGTGTCCTCCAACCCCAGTTCCGCAGCCTTCTCGTTCATCATTTCTACGAACTTTGCTGTGTTTTCTCCACCGATCTTGTATGCGATGGTCTCAGCTGCCTCCACTGATGAAGTCAACATCATGGCGTGAAGCAGATCTGTATAAGTGAGGACGTCTCCATCCTCTATCTCGGCAAATCTAAGATCATCGGGAAATTCAATATTGTAAAGATACTCATATACCGATTCGTCAACTGTGACCTCCTGCGAAAGATCTGTACAGTTCTCTATACAGACAACGGCGGTCATAATGTTCACCAGAGGTCCGGGCATTTGCTTGGTATCGGCATTTTTCTGGTGTATTACGGTGTTGGAGTCCAGGTTTATCATCACCGCAGACTCGCTCTTTATGGTCATTGAAAGTGGAAAGCTTACCGCCTCTGACCTCATACTGCATACAAACGGAAGTGCTATTACTGTTGCTGCAAGAGCAGATAATAACTTCTTCATACATTCTCCTCTATTTCACGCGGTCACCCGCTGTAATGTGCTTTTAACAAGCCTAATCTATATTATAGCAGATATTTTTCCGTTTTAAAAGGGGTTTCTGAAATTTTTTTTAAAATTCAGAAAAATTTTCTTACCCCCTTTACCTTTTCAGGAAAATATGCTACAATATAAATACAAAACGAAACGGCACAGAAAAATATAAGCCGTATAAAATTGAACAAAAGAACGGAGGTTTTTAATGTGATCTACGTTACAGGAGACACTCACGGAGATATTACTCGCTTTAAAAGCCCTGAGATCAGAAAACTCGGTCGGGGAGATACCCTCATTATCGCGGGAGATTTCGGCTTTTTCTGGGATAACTCCAAGCAGGAACGTGCGGCGCTGAAGAAGCTTGCGGACAAAAATTATACTATTGCCTTTCTTGATGGCTGTCACGAAAACTTCGACATACTTGAAAAATACCGTCCCCAGGAGTGGAATGGCGGTAAAGCGCGGGTCATCATGCCAAATGTAGTCCATCTCATGCGCGGGCAGGTCTACACTATCGAAAAGAAGAAGATCTTTACATTCGGCGGCGGTCATAGTCAGGACATTGAATTCAGACGGGATAATGACTGGTGGCCTCAGGAACAGCCTACACAGGCGGAAATAACCGAGGGCATTGCTCACCTCAGAGAAAACCATTACAATGTGGACTATATTATTACTCATGAGCCCCCTGCTTCACTGAAGGAATGCCTTGGAGTTGACGTTCTCGAAAGGCTGGAAATGCACGCGTTCTTTGAAGACGTCATCAAGGCCTGCAAATACGATAAATGGTTCTTCGGCAAATGTCACATCGACAAGCACATACCTATAAAGTTTTACGCAGTATTCAACAGCGTGATACCACTTAAATGAAACATAATATGAGCAGATCCCGCATAGTATTTACTATCAATTCAGAAGAGGTAGATACTATGAAAAAATTCAAACTGACGGATCTGCTCATTTTTATTGTGACCGCAGAGCTTGTTGGAGCGCTCTCTGCTCTGTTTTCGGGAGATTATTCCTCCTTCTACACCGACATAAAGCCTCCGCCGCTGCTTCCGCCTGCATGGGTATTCCCTGTTGTATGGGCTGTACTGTACGCACTTATGGGAATTTCCGCCTACATGATATGGCAGACCGATGACAGAAAAACGGGACGATCAGCTGCTCTCAAACTCTATTACATACAGCTTGCGGTAAATTTTTCCTGGAGTATTCTGTTCTTCCGTTTCAGGCTCCTGGGAATTGCTGCCGCAGTTGCAATAATATTACTGCTTCTTGTGGGAGTGATGATATTAGCGTTCAGAAACGTTAAAAAGACAGCTGCACGGCTCAATATCCCCTATTTTATATGGCTTATATTCGCTTCATACCTGGCGGCTGCGGTATATATCCTTAATTAGAGGATAATTATGTAAAATTAATATCCAGATATTTTGCATTGATTTAACGAATAACCTCTGGTATAATAAAATCATCCCAAGAGGGACAATCTCAGTACAGGAGGTATACATTATGTGCTGCAACAACATCTGGAAGATACTCTGCGAAATGTTCGGTATCTGCTGCAAGTAAAAAGAAAAGACTGCACGGCGATAATGTCGTGCAGTCTTTTTATATACCGAAAAAGCGCTCGGTATTCTCTTTAAGAGCCGCAATCAGCTCAGCCTCGTCTACGCCCATATTCCGCGCCAGCTCGGCTGCTACATATTTTATGTTCTGCGGCACATTTGTCCTGTCAAGCCCCTTGATGTTCCTGGGGGTCAGGTATGGAGCATCGGTCTCAGCCATTATCCTGTCAAGAGGGATATACCTGACTGCCTCACGAAGCGCTCCTCCGCGGCGTTCATCACATATCCAGCCTGTAACTCCGATATAGAAGCCCATATCAATGTACTTTTTCAGAGTGTCTTTATCTCCCGTAAAACAGTGAACTACAGCTCTGCTGCATATATCGCTGTGTTTTTTGAAACGTGCAATGAAATCATCAGTCGCTTCACGTTCATGGAGAAAAAGCGGTTTTCCCAGCTCTTCCGCGATCTTTATATGATGCTCAAAGCAGCGTATCTGATTCTCTCTGGTGGAAAACATCCTGTCATAGTCCAGTCCGCACTCGCCTACTGCAACTATCTTATCATTGTCCGAAACTATTTCTCGTATCCGCTGAAAATCTTCAGCTTTTGCACTGTCGGCGCTGTGAGGATGTATCCCGCAGGTCCCATAGCAGTCATGGGACTTCACAAAAATGTTTACACTCTCGCTGCTTTTCATATCAGAGCCTGTGAGAATACAGTCAACTCCCTCAGATGCAGCGTCATCAATTATCTTTTCGGGATCTCTGAACTGCTTGCAGAACAGATTCAGCCCGATGTCGTAATACTTTATCATACTAACCTCTTATAATGTAGCCTTTACAGCTTCTGTCAGCTTTTCGGCTGCTGCCTTTACATCCTCAGCACCGAATACAGCCGAAACTACTGCAATTCCGCTGTGTCCGCAGCCTTTGATCGCAGCAGCGTTTTCGGCATTTATTCCGCCGATGGCAACAGCAGGTATGCTGACCGAGCTGCATATCTCCTTCAGGAGCTCAGGCGTTATTCTTATAGCATTCTTCTTTGTTGGAGATGGGAAAACAGCTCCTACACCAAGATAATCTGCTCCCGAGCGCTCTGCAAGACAAGCCTGTTCTACCGTTTTGGCAGTAGATCCGATAATGAAGTCCCTGCCTGCAATACGGCGTATCTCCTCTACGGGAGCATCCTCGATACCGACATGAACGCCGTCTGCCCCGCATTTCAGAGCTGCTTCGTAATCATCATTGACAATAAACGGAACATTATATCTGTGGCATATATCAATAAGCTTCTTTGCCTCACTTATAAGCCCATCTTCATCAATGTTCTTCTCGCGGAGCTGAACGCAGGTTGCACCGCCGAGGATAGCCTGCTCTACTGCCTCCTCCAGACTTATACCGCGAAGACAGTTCCTGTCCGTAACGGCATAAAGGAGCAGATCTTTCCTTTCTATTTTCATTTGTATCACTTCTTTTCAAATTCTTTTATAAATCCAACAGGGTCACTGCACTTCATAAATCCGCTCATTACGCAGGCACCTGCTGCCCCTGCCTGTCTGACAAGCTCTATGTTATCGGGAGATATGCCCCCTATCGCATAGACAGGAATGTTCACACTGCTGCATACATCGCGAAGGAAATCAATACCACGGGGAGGAAGTCCCTTTTTGCAGTCAGTGACAAAAACATGACCTGCGGTGATATGATCCGCACCCAGGCTCTGAGCTTCCTCTGCGTCTGAGACAGAATGGCAGGAAGCGCCTATCAGTTCAAACTGCGCCTTTTCTTCTCTGCTCATCTCCCGAAGAATATGGAGCGGAAGATGTATAGCTTTCCAGCCCAGTTCTATGGCAGTTCTGTAATAATAATGCAGTATAAGCCTTGTTTTCGTACCTTGGAATATTGCGACAGCCTTCTTTGCAAGCTCCCGATACTCCTCCTCGCTCAGGTCCTTTTCGCGGAGGATAACATATTTCGGCTCAGCCTCTGCTATTTTACGTAGCTGCTCCGGAAAATCCCCTCTGCAAAGCAAACGTGAGGTCACGCAAATAATATCAGACATAGAGATAATCATTCAGCACAGGCTGAAGTCCTTCCTCAGACATATCCTTGTACATCTTATCAAAGCTGCGTCCGTCATTTATCTCGAACTGCTCATCGCCCTCGGCAGCTTCGCTCTCCTTGCCTGTGTACTTGCTCTCATGGTCGCCTATTCCCGTGGAAACACCTGCCGATACCTTAGTTGCAGCGATCTTTACGATACCGTTTCTGAAGCTCTCGCTCTCTCTTGAAGATACGGTTATTCCGCAGAACGGCAGGAATATCCTGTATGCGCAGAGTATCTGACAGAGCTGCTTTTCATGGACATCAAGAGGATTTATCTCGTCATTATTGATTATAGGACGAAGTCTCGGGCATGAAAGTGATATCTCAGCCTGAGGATATTTCCTCTGTAAATAGTAAACATGAAGCGCACTTGCCAGGGCATCCTTTCTGAAATCGGAAAGTCCCAGGAGTGCCGAACAGGCAATACCTCTCATTCCGCCCATAAGTGCACGTTCCTGAGCTTCAAATCTGTAAGGCCAAACACGCTTGTGTCCCATAAGATGCAGCTGCTCGTATCTGTCACTATCATAGGTTTCCTGAAATACGGTAACATAATCAGCTCCGCATTCGTGAAGGTATTTGTATTCATCGGTATTAAGCGGATAGACCTCTATTCCGACCATTCGGAAATACTTTCGTGCCAGCTTGCAGGCTTCGCCGATATACTCAACGCTGCTCTGTGCACGGCTCTCTCCTGTGAGGATAAGAATCTCCTCCATGCCGCTGTCGGCAATGACCTTCATCTCATGCTCTATCTGCTCCATATTGAGTTTCATTCGCTTTATATCATTATAACAGTTGAAGCCGCAATAAACGCAGTAGTTCTCGCAGTAGTTGGCGATATACAGAGGAGTGAACAGATATACGGTATTGCCGAAATGCTTCTGAGTCTCAAGCTTTGCACGCTGAGCCATTTTTTCAAGAAAAGGCTCTGCCGCAGGAGAAAGCAGCGCCTTGAAATCCTCAACAGTGCAGGTCTCATGGTTGAGAGCTGCGTTCACATCGCGGGCAGTGTACTGAGAGTAATCATAGTTCTTCATCTCAGTCATTACCTTGTCCATAATATCGGACTTTATGCGCTCCATGCCCTCCATGTACTCCATATGGTTTGTACGTGAAGCAGGATCGGTCTCAAGCATATGCTTCTTTTTAAGAGCAGCCTCGGAAAGCTTATCCGAGTCTACAAAATAGTGATTTTCCATTAAATTACCTTCTTTTATAATTCCAGTACAGCGATTATCTCATCGCCGTCTTTTTCCCCATTCGGCACAAAACCGAATGAGTTGTAAAGCTTTTCAGCTGCATGATTGCCAGGCTCATAAGAAAGCCAGCACCTCTCAGACTTTCCGCAGGGATATGTCCTTATGAAGTCAAGTGCCAGTTTCATTGCGGCTTTTCCGTATCCCCTGCCCTGATAGCGGCGGTCTATCATAAGGCGCCATATGTTGTAGCTTCCCACTGCAATTTCAGGGTAGTCCTCCCAGTATTCATCCACATCAAAGCCTATCATCAGAAATCCCACAGGTGTATCATCATCATAGATACCGAATGGAAAGGCATTACCGCCTCCCGTCATTGCACCATAGGCATCAACGATACTCATTTTATTGTCTGAGACAAATTTTCTCTGGCTATCATCGACTTTAAGCTCGATGATATCGTAGATATTGCCGCCGTTTACTTTTTCAAGATGTACCATCAGTCACGAAGGAAGCCTGTCAGTGTATCGGAGGGAGAAGCTCCTCTTGTGAGTACACGTCCCAGTCCGGAAAGATATGCCTTTCTGCCTGCTTCGATAGCCTGCTTGAAAGCCTCTGCCATAACAGGAAGGTCTCCCGCAGTGGCAAGTGCAGTATTTGACATAACAGCAGCAGCGCCCATTTCCATAGCCTCGCAAGCCTGTGAAGGTCTGCCTATTCCTGCGTCAACGATTATGGGCAGGTCTATCTCGTCAATGAGGATCTGTATGAAGTCCTTGGTAGCAAGTCCCTTGTTTGAGCCGATAGGCGAAGCAAGAGGCATTACCGAAGCTGCACCTGCGTTAACCAGATCACGGGCTGTATTCAGATCGGGATACATATATGGCATTACAATAAATCCCTCTTTCGCCAGTATCTCCGTAGCGCGTACTGTCTCCTGATTGTCGGGAAGAAGATACTTGGTATCGCGCATGATCTCTATCTTTACAAAATCTCCGCAGCCAAGCTCACGGGCAAGTCTTGCTATACGAACAGCCTCATCGGCATTTCTTGCTCCCGAAGTATTGGGAAGAAGTGTTACTCCCTCGGGAATATAGTCAAGGATATTCTCGTGCTCCTTGGAATTGGTACGGCGTACAGCAAGTGTGATTATCTCTGCACCAGCGTACTTTACAGCCGCTTCAATAAGGCTGAGGGAATACTTTCCCGAGCCGAGTATAAAACGTGAGGAGAACTCATGTCCTCCTATAATAAGCTTATCGTCCTTCATTAATGGTCTCTCCTTATATATCAAATTCGCCTGCAATTATCCTTATGACTGCATGAGCCTGATGACCTGCACAGATAAGGACCCGTGATGAAACGAGTCCCATTCCGTTCTCAACATCGCTTACACCGTCACCGCACAGATAAAAGCGCTTTGTTATCCTTTTTGTGGTTATAATATTTGATGGAGCTATCCCTGCCATACCTGAGCCTGATACAAGATACTTCTCGGGCAGATTCTCCAGCACGCAGTTAACCAGCATAGCCTTCTGATCGGCCCTGTCAAATGCCTCAACGATAATATCAGCATCTTTCAGCAGAACAGGAATGTTCTCCTCTGTGAGTTTAACATTATAGGAAGTGATACTGCAATAAGGCGCTATACGCTCAAGAGTATCCCTCATCGCGTCAGACTTTGGCTTGCCAAGCTGGTCGGGAAAGTACTGCTGGCGGTTCAGATTTGAGATGTCAACGCTGTCAAAATCAATGATATTAAGCTTCCCTACACCTGCTCTTGCGAGGGCTATAGCAATATTAGAGCCAAGTCCGCCAAGTCCGCATACCGCCACTGAAGCGATGTCCAGCTTCTTCTGCAGCTCAGCCCCATGTCTTTCCTCCAGCGCTCTGTACATTTCCTCTTTTGAAGGTATTGGCATATCAGCCGCCTCCCACAAAACGAACGACCTCTACATGGTCGCCGTCCTTGAGAATAGTTTCGTCATATTTTGCCTTTGGAACTATTTCTTCGTTTATCTCTACAGCAACTCTCTGACCGCTTATTTCCATATCAGAAAGCATTTCCGTTACAGTTTTTCCGTCTTTTTCAAGCAGTTCACCATTTATCTTTACCATTACGGCACCTCCTTAAAAAATTCAGGGAACCGCCTGCGCAGTTCCCTGAATGTGCATAACAATATCAGACTCCCTACGCTGGCATTAACCAAATCAGGTCGAAGGGTCGAAGGTAACACCTTCCTCTCAGCCTGTCCCGCAAGCTCCCCTGTAAACATTATTATATCACATATTTTTCCCTAAATCAAGTACCGAAGCAAAATTACTTCGTATATTATGGCAAATGAGCCATTAAAGGTGCAAAACAATGGATAATACTCCGTTTTCGACAGAAGCAGAGATAGTTCCGCCCATCTGTTCGACAAGAGTTCTTGCAATCGAAAGTCCCAGACCCGTTGAATTTCGTGCAGCTTCAACGGTATAGAACCTGTCAAAGAGCTTTTCGACCTGTACGGAAGTAAGCTGAGAAGCGCGATTTGAAAATATGGCAGTCCCATCGGCTGAAAGGCTGACAGAAAGGTCGCCGTCACTGTACTTGACTGCATTATTTATAAGATTGGAGAACACCCTGGCAAGGGCGGAGCGGTCAAGAAATCTAATGACCTTCCGGTCGGTTATATCGATCTCAGGTACTAATCCCTTTTCACTGAGTACAGGGTAATACCCGGCTATGCTCTCCTCAAGGACATCATTCACTGAGACCTGCTCCGGCTTTCCCTCAGGTTCAGATGTCATTATGACCGAGTATCGGAAAAGCTCCTCTGTTAGCTGCTTCATTGACTCCGTCCTGCCGCTGATTATCTCAAGGTAGCGTTCTGCCTCGGGAGACTTGTCCTCGCTTTTCAGCATATCAAGGTAACCACAAATAGCTGTAAGCGGTGTTCTGAGGTCATGGGAGATGTTGGTGACGGCGTTTTTCAGCTCCATATCCCCCTGTACAAAGCGGTGGTGCTCTTCACGGAGCAGCTTCAGTTCATCATTCAGCTCGGACACAAGCTTTCTCACCTGTTTATCCCTGCTTGAAACTGTAATAAGGTTATTTGTATCTGTTTTAAGGCAGTCCGACAAAGCCTCTGCGATCTCCTTTGCGGATCTGCGCAGAAGCCATAGCTTTACTGACAGGAATACTGACAAAACTGCCAGCAGAATTACCGGGACTACCATAGACAAACTCCTTTAACGAATACTCTTTTTTCTGAACATAATACGGCCTGCTGCTGTAAACAAAAGCATGAGTGCAACGCAGGCTGCTGCCCTGTAAGCGCCTATCTCTGACACTTCATCAGGAAAGCCTATGGCTGAGAACCACTGTCCCATGGGAAATGAGCTTGCAGCATATATAGATACTCTCTCAGCTGTGCCGCCAATATTCACGCCAATTGCAAGCATAATTGGTGCCGCTGACGAAAACAGGTGAAAGATAAGGATCTGTACTGCTATACAAACAGCTGTTTTGCTTATAAGCATACTGAAAAAGGTCACAAATGCAGCGTGTGCCATACTAAACAGAAATGTTTTTGCCGCTAAAGAAAGGAGCTCCGAAAGCTCAGCTCCAGTTATATGTACGGCAATAGCTGCCCCTGCAAGCCATGAAGCAGTCATAAGTACCTCGACAACAGCAACTGCTGTACAGGAAGCAAAAAATACCTGTGTTCTTGTATAGCCGCTGATGAACTTGTTCCTTATGGTCCTGTCAGAGTATTCGCGGCCAAGGAAAAGGGGCACGAATACCGATGTAAAGGCGATTATCCCCAATGAAAGTGCCTTTATCATAAGCATTGACTGCTCAGGTGAGCTTTCCGTGCCTGCTCCTGCGAGAGTTATGATAAAAGCGGCAGCAAGTCCGACGTATATTAGTTTATTTCTGAAAAGTCGCCATAAATAGGAATTTATAAGCTTAGTCAATCTGTTTACCTCATTTCAAATCTTTTTTTCTGAATATAGTTATACCTGCGGCTGTAACCAGCATGAATGTGACTGCATCCAAAAGGCAGAGACCTGTAAGATAAATATTGAGTTTTTTCTGCGGTATCTCGGAAGTATCTTTATAATCCGCAAGATAGTCATCAATATCATAGGTATGTAACACCTGATTTGCGGGCAGGATATAATTTAAGGCTTTATATACCTTTCTCTCGGTATTGCCCAGTATCTTACTGTGCTCATAGTATTCCCCTCTCTCACGCAGAGTACGGCTTTGTGAATCATTATCAAGCTTATCCTGGATAAGTGCAGATGAAACAAGCATGATGATTATAAATACTATCGACCATACTACTGAGCTTGCCCTCGATGGAATAAGCATAGAGAACAGAACAAACAGTGCATTGCTCACTATTATCAGTACAGCGATAAGGATTATCCTTCTCATAGTCACCCATCCGTCCATACCATGTATACCGAATTTCAGAAAAGGCAGACTTATGATCGCTAAATTTACAATGAACATAATAAGTCCCGTTACAGAGCATACTATGAGTTCTGTCAGGTAGACAGAAGCTCTCGGATGTCCCGAGATGATCTTGTTGCGTATAGTTCCATCGGAGTGTTCGCGGCTGATAAAAAGACTGTCTAAAACAGCAGCGGCAAAAATGTATACAAGTATGTAAAAGTACAGAGCAGCTTCAAAGACATATCCGTATATCTGCCCTGACTGCCTAAACTCTGCAGGCATATTTGCATCATCATAAATGCTATATACACAGAAAATAACTGACAGCACCATAAATATCCAGAACAGCTTTGACCTGAACATACGGCTGAATTCGGCTTTTAACAGGTTTTTCATACTTTCACCTCACTTCAGGTCAAGTCTGCGGAATGTAACAGCGCCTATAAGTGTTGTTACCAGCGTTATTGCGATGTTGTATATCACCATGAACTCCCAGTGATAAGGAAGGCTCCGTTCATCTGAAAACCTTAACGCCTGGCTCTGAAGCAGGCTGTCATAAAAGAATTCCTTTACTGCAAGCTCTGCACCGAAAAGGTCATCGCTGCCAACTCCGTAAACATAGCTGTATTTATCGAGAACAGCATACTTTTCGGCTGAAATGATCTCCGGACCTGCGTCCAGAAGCTCCATGCTGTGTTCCTCAAGTTCATTGATAATGGCAACGCAGGCGATAAAAAACACGATCGCCGCGATCATACACACCGTTACGGCAATTGTTCTGCTGCGGACTATCATTGTTATCATCAGCATAAATGCCGTGACAGCAATGGTTCCCAGTGCGCCGATAAGCTGGAGCTGCATCATTACAGAGAATGAATGATGAAGAGCTCCGAACAGAATATATGAAAAAGCATACGCGATAAAAAAGTAAAGATACTGGATGATTATCAGCGCCGCAGAGCAAACTGCAAGATCACAGATATATATTCCTGCTTTGGTGTTGCCTGCAATAAGCTTGTTCCTGATAGTCTCCTCTTCAAACTCGCTTCCTGCGTAAAATGCAACAAAAACCGCGGCTGTCAGCCCCATTGAGATAAGTCCGATATAGAGAGTTTTATCGGTAAAGATGTTACTAAAGTCTTCACTTTTAGTAGTAGCATACGTTAAGACATTGAAGCTTGAAGCCAGCACTACATTAAAAAGAACTACAAGCCAGAAAAGCTTTCCCGTAAAGCAGCGTGCAAACTCAGCTCTCAGAAGCTTGATCATTTCTGCCACCTCCAACAAGAGAGATAAAGAAGCCCTCAAGACTCTCGTCATGCTCGTTCATGGATATGACCTCACAGTTCTCCCCGGAAAGTGCATCGGAAAGCTTTGAGAAATTGAGCTTTGCAAAAATATCCGCTGAGGTCTCGGACAGGATCTTGTATTCAACGCCCATATTGTCCAGAACTCTTGCCATTGCCGCTGTGTCAGTCACCTCCATTCTGATACACTTGCGGCAGCTGTTGTCAAGCTCCTCTGCACTCATTTCATTTACCATTCTGCCGTGATCCACAAAGCCGTAATAGGTCGCCAGCTTTGACAGCTCGTCAAGGATATGGCTGGAGATCATGACAGTTATCTCCTTCTCGCGGTTGAGCCTGAGTATAAGCTCTCTTATCTCCACGATACCCTGAGGGTCAAGTCCGTTTATGGGCTCATCAAGTATGAGGAGATCGGGCTCTCCCACCAGTGCTACGGCTATGCCCAGACGCTGTTTCATGCCAAGTGAGAAGTTCTTTGCCTTCTTTTTGCCTGTATTTGCAAGTCCCACCAGCTTGAGAAGCTCATCGACACAGCTGTAATCGGGAAGTCCCAGCATCCTGCACTGATACTTCAGATTCTGCTGTGCGCTCATATCAAGATATATGGAGGGAGTTTCTACAACTGCCCCCATTCTTCTCCGTGACTTATTTATCCCACTGTTACCGTTCTTTACTCCGTATATCTCGTAATCACCCGAGGAAGGCTCCTGAAGTCCGCAGAGAATACGGAAGAATGTGGTCTTTCCAGCTCCGTTTCTTCCTACAAGTCCGTATATTGAGCCCTTGGGAACATTGAGGCTCAGTCCGTCAAGTGCCTTGAAGCTTTTGTAATTCTTTTTCAGATCATTTGTCTTTATAACGTATTCCATAAAATGTACCTCCTTGACTTTATGATACTATCCTATACCACAAAAGTAAAGAAAGCGGTAAAGAAAAGAGTAAAGATATAGTAAAGATCATGCCATTTTGAAGCCTATGCCCCATACAGCCTCTATGTAGTCCGTACCGTCGGCGGAGCGAAGCTTCTTTCGCAGGTTGCTGATATGCTGTTTCAGTGAGGTCTCCGTGCAGTCGGGAGTATCTGTGCTTATCCTGTCAAGCATGACCGACTTGGTTATGACCTGATCGGGATTGAGCATGAGAAGCTTCAGTATAGCGTATTCAGTCCTTGTAAGTCTTACTTCATCGCCGTTTACAGTTACATTATGGGTATCTGTGTTCAGCTTCAGCTCCTTGTATGTAAGCTCGGAGCGCGATGTTGTAAGCTGTCTGCTGCGGAGCTGTACCCTGATACGCGCCTTTAGCTCCTTCATGTCAAAAGGCTTTGTTATGTAATCTGCTGCCCCTCCGAGGAGGAGCTCCACCTTATTGTCAATATCTATCTTTGCGCTCACGATAATAACGGGAATCCCCTCTATCTTAGGCAGAAGCTCCTCTCCGCTGAGTCCTGGGAGCATAAGATCAAGAAGTATCAGGTCAGGCTTCTGCGAGGATAAAAGCATAAGCGCCTCAGTCCCGGAATAAGCCCTTGTAACTCTGTAGCCATCACGGGACAGAGCTTCCTCAAGCATATTTCCTATATGTATATCGTCGTCAATTACCATTATATTTTCGTTCATCGTATTATCTCCAGTCAGAATAAAGTAAGCTGCTCATATTTTTCGGGAAGCTCGTTCAGATAGCCGAAGCAGGCGTTAATATCATGTATAATGCCGTATTTGTTGCAGAATTCATTGAATACAGCCATAAGCCGACTATGATTCGGGCTGACTATCTCATAAGCATTGCCGAACTCTATACGGTATCTTTGCGACAAGCCTTCAAAATGCCTGTCAAGGGCAGAGTAAAAATACTCCCTGTTGCCGTCCCTGAGAGTGAGTCCTATGCCGAAGCAGACTATCCCCTTCACTCCCGCTTCGGCACAGTAGCCGAGAAGTCCTCTAAGGTTCTCCTCGCTATCATTTATATAAGGCAGAAACGGACTAAGCCAGACTACTGTGGGAACTCCGAGGCGCTTCATCTCCATAAGCACCTCAGCCCTTCTGCCTGTGGGACATACATTTGGCTCAATTATCCTGCAAAGCTCATCATCAAAGGTAGTCATTGTCATCTGCACTACTGCCTTCTGCTGCTGATTTATGGAGGCTATAAGTTCTGCGTCCCTGAGTATCAGATCGGACTTTGTGAGGACAGCAGCGCCGAACTGATACTGCTCAATAAGCTCAAGGCAGCGGCGTGTAAGCTTCAGTTCCGCCTCGGCAGGCATATAGGGATCGCTCATTGAGCCAGTACCTATCATGCACCTTTTCCGCTTTGAGCGGAGAGCCTTCTCAAGAAGCTGCGGCGCATTCTGCTTTACCTCTATGTCCTCAAAGGCGTGGGACATATTATAGCAAAGGCTTCGGCTGTCACAGTATATACAGCCGTGAGAGCAGCCCCTGTATATATTCATTCCGTTCTTTGAGGACAGTATCCCCTTTGCTTCAACAAAATGCATAGCTTCTCCTTTCCTAAAAACAAGTTATAAGAATTATACCACATTATTACGGAAATAGCAATGACTGCGGAGGAAAAGCGGCGGTCTGCTTATCTTTGCCGCTTATACTATAAAAGTCCAAAGCCTGCAACAGCTTTATCTTCACAAAAGCAAAAGACCTCCGCCGAATGATCGGCAGAGGTCTGCTGCTGAAATGAAATGCACTATATTATTTTTCAGGAAGTGAAGGTATTATATTCAGAAGGTAATTCTGTATGGCAAGGGCATCGTTTACGGTCATGCCGTCTCCTGAGCCTGAGCAATCTGCGTTCTCCCTGCCTTTGGCAGTGAGGTGTCCCTTTTCAGTACCGTTTACACCGAATTTATCAGGATTTGATATAGCCTGCATTATAAGTATAGCGTCAGCAAGCTCTACCTTTCCGTCACAGTTCACATCGCCATATGCGGGAGTGTTGCTCTGTTCTGACGAAACGGGCGCAGCTATCCAGCTCTGACCGCTTCCGCCAACGGTCTGCTCAAAAACATTTCCGTCGCTGCCGGATGCGGTCACGCAGGACTTATCCCCAGAGATCTTAGCTGTTAATCTGTATGAACCATCCCCGTTGTCCACAAATCTGAACTGCTGGTTTTCACCGTTTTTCAGCGTATAAAGCTCGATATTTGTACCGTCCTCTGTCTTTTTGGCGTGAACGTCAAGGGCAAATGCGTCTCCTTCGTCAAGCTGCGATACGAGGTAGAAATAACCGTTTCCTGCTGAAACTGTCTTGAACTGATTATCCTTTCCTGTATTTGCTGACTGTATCACATTGGCATTGTTTACAGCCGCACCGCCTTCAACTCCAAGGTAAAGACCGCTTGCCGCATTGCGGAATGTGTAGATCTGTCCGTCAATTATCCCGGAAGCAGGCTCACCGGTCATGATCGGCGCAGACGAGGTTGTAGTCACGGGCTGTGTTGTAGTCACAGCTTGTGTAGTCTCGGGCACTGTCACAATTGGCTCATCGGGAATGTTTGTCTTTACAGGTACATTGTTGAGCTTGATATCCGGTCTCTGCGGCAGTGGTGCGTCGCTTCCGAGATAGTAGCTCACATGTGGAGGCTGGTTATAGGAGGACTGCTGGCAGCAGTTCTGTGCACGATACTGCATATCGTGCATCAGAGTAGTCAGTAGTACCTTTGTAGTATCTGTGGTGCACCAGATACGGAGCTTGCTGTTGTCGTCAGTCCTCATGATAAGCTCCTCACGCCAGTCGCCGAAAAGGTCTGCTGTCATGCAGGGCACAGACTTTGAGCTGTTATTTGAGCCGCAGCCGTTTGCTGTAAATATACGGTCTATCTTATTTGCACCTGTCATCTTCGAGATCTTATTCCCGTCCAGTATCTCGCGTTCAAGATCGCCGTCCCAGTAGATAAAGAAGTTCTGCGCAGGCTTTGTGCCGCCTATTTTCTTTCCTGTTGAGTCATAGACGTTGCCGTCGGCAGCTCCCCAGAACTCCGCACCCTTGCTGCCTGCCCAGATATTGTCGGCAGCACAGCGTCCTGTGTCCTTGGTAAAGTTTATATGAAATATTCTCTTGCCTGTCTTTGCGTCATAGCAGGTCTCACCGTAGGGCTTGTCCTCATGGCACTGCCATACCTCAATCCCCTCACGGTCGGGTATAAGATCACCGACGTGCATTGCGTCACCGTGAAGGTCTCCCGATGTCCAGAGAAGCTTTCCGTTGTCGTCGATACAGCTTGCACCCGTGAATACCTCCTGCTTGCCGTCGTTGTCGCAGTCTGCAACCATTACGTTATGGTTGCCGCAGCCCCAGCCCGCAGCGGATCTGTTGTTTCCTGTATCGAATACCCATCTTTTCACCAGTTTCTTGTCCCTTACATCTATTGCGGACCAGGTCAGTCTGGTATAATAGCCTCTGCCGTAAATAGCGGAGGGGTGGACTCCGTCAAGATAAGCGATACCGCTGTTCATACGGTCAACGCGGTTGCCGTAATTGTCGCCCCAGTCGCTGACCTTGCCTCTTGGAACGGGGAAATCTATGGTATCAAGGGCAGCGCCTGTCTGACCGTCAAACAGCGTCATATACTCGGGACCGCTGAGTATATATCCCTTTGCATTGCGGTAGTCCTTGCTGCCGTCACCTATGACCTTCCCTCTGCCGTCTGTTGTGCCGTCAGCTGTCTTTGTGATAAGCTCTGCCTTTCCGTCGCAGTCAAAGTCCGCAACGCACATCTGTGTGTAGTGCTGACCCGCTCTGATATTCTTTCCCAGGTTTATACGCCACAGCTTTTTGCCCTCAAGAGTGTAGCAGTCAATAAGTACATCGTCGGTCTTGCCCTCCTGAGAATTGTCCTTGGCGTTTGAAGGATCCCATTTGAGAAAGATCTCATACTGTCCGTCTCCGTCGACATCTCCCACAACGCAGTCATTGGGCGAATACTGGCTTCCCGGGCGATCAAGCTTTATGTCGAAATAGTTATTTCCCGAAGTGAAACTGCACTTCTCAGACGAGGTCACCTTTCCTCCCTCAACGCAGTCCACACGGTACTTTGAGCCTGTACCTCCGCCGTTGTCCTGATAGCTTGTGGGATCGCCCTTCTTGCTGGTATAGATGAGCTTGTCATCGCGGTAAAGTCTGAACTCCGCATCATCTGCGTCATCGGCATTCCAGCGCCAGCTGACGAACATTCCGTTCCCGCTTTTTACGGCGTATATGCCTCTGTCAAGATACTCCATGACAGCCTTGCCGTTTCCGCCTGCGCCGTATGCCGCGTCCGCTGTCATCGGCACGCCGAATGAACTGACCGCCGAAGCAGCCATCGTCAGAGCTGCCGCAGCAGCCGTCAGTCTTTTTGAGTGTTCCATAATAGTATTCCTCCTTGTTTGTCTTAATATTCCCCTGTATCACTTCCGTTTTCGATAACAATATAATAACATCAGCCGTACAAAATAACAATGGACATTTTCAGCATAAAATTGTGTTTTTCTATCAATTTTATTTGACAACCCAAAAACTTTAACGTATAATTATAATAAGATAACTACTGCGGAAAGGAGGAACGGTATGCGTGTTTACATGATAGGCTGGCACTGGACGCACCCTGCCGATTTCAGGATAGACCGTCCAAACGGTGTCCACGGTATGCAGCTGATACTTGTGCAGTCCAAAGCCTGTATCTGTATGGGGGAAACTGAGTATTTTACGGAGGCAAATACTGCTTTCCTGACCTCAAGCTGCTTTCCCCACTCACTCCGAGCCGCTGGCGAGGAATATGCAGACGACTGGATAAGGTTTGAGCTGGAAGAAGGCGATAACGACTTTCTGGACAGTCTCGGAATGGAGTTCAATACCCCTATCAAGCTTCCCTCTGACACGGTCTCGGAGCTCATAAGGATATGCAGAGACATCTATGAATCGGACAACACCGAAAAAGACGCTGTAATACGCTGTCTCATGACTGCGATAATGCTTCAGCTTAAAAGCGCATATTCTCCCACACACAGAAACGTACAGACCCACTATGACAGCGAGCTGGACTCTATACGACAGCAGATTTACGACACTCCCGCTTTTGACTGGACTATACCTGTTATTGCGGAGAAGCTCAATTTGTCCGTCGCTCATTTCCAGAGACTGTACAAGCAGCGCTACGGAGTTTCATGCACAAAGGATATACTCACCAGCCGTATGGAGCTGGCAAAGCAGCTGTTAAGCAAAAACGATCTTACCGCTGTTGAGGTCTCGGAAAAATGCGGCTATACCGATTATTCGCATTTTTCAAGAGTCTTTCAGAAGTACGCCTGTGTTTCTCCTGCTAAATTCAGAAAAGACCACCTGAAAAAATAAAAAGCCGCACTTAGCCGTGATGCTTATATAGCAGGTTATTCGCAACTATTGAGGTAAGCTCTTTTCAAAAGGGCTTCCCTTGATATTACGGATAAAAATGCTATATGAGCAGTACGGATAAATGTGCGGCTTTGATTATTCTGCTTCTTCTGAAAGCTTGTAAAGGTCAAGAACTATATCCTTATCCCTGCAATGTATCGTCAGAGTAGAACCCTCTCTGATATTTACTAACGGAGCGCTCCAGACCATGCCGTCATTTTAGTGTCAGAGCTTTCCAGCTGTTCATCAGGAGGTACAATGCTTATATCAAGCCTTTCAAGCTGCTCCTCTTCAGAGGCGGAGGGATGGTATTTCCGACACTTCAGCTCCTTCAGCCACAGAAATTTAGCTATCTGACACAACCATGTATATACTGAGCAGTCGCCCTTGAAGCGGCTGAGAGACTTGATCGCCTGGCAGAAGGTCTCCTGTGTAAGCTCCTGAGCTGTATCAGGCTCACGGCAGATACTAAGAAGATAGGCGTAGACCTTCCTACCATATTGGGTGTAGTATTCTTCAATATCCCTGTTCAAAGCTCTCCCTCCTTCCCTTATATTCAGAAGCTTCTGTATGTTAGTACACTGAGAATACAAAATGTTACAAAAAAAGCTTCCCTTTTAGGGAAGCTTTCTTGAAGTGCGGATAACAGGAGTTGAACCTGCATGAACTTGCGTTCACATGGACCTGAACCATGCGCGTCTGCCAATTCCGCCATATCCGCATATATGCCTGATAAATTTTACACGGCTCAGACCAACCGAGGCGGACTGTATAACCAGTTGTTCCGCAGTACCTAAATATTTTACCACATTATGAGTTGTTTGTCAAGTGCTTTTTTGAAAAAAATCATATTTTTTCTTCAATATTTTTCTTATCCCGATTTGTGCACACTTTTTGTGATATTTTGTTGACCGGCAGCGTTATATATATAGTTCCTGACATACAAAAATTAAAATGCCGGGAAACAAGGAGGAAACAAAATGAAAAATAAAGCAGTATTACTTATGGCAGCGATGACACTTATCACAGGTTGCAGCTCTAAGACAGTCCCACAGAGCTCCCCCGTGACCGGCGAAATGCCATCAGCAAAAGAAAGATCCACATCAGCCGAAGTTTCAACACGGGATAAATCGAAGGAAATAGTGCTTACCATGGCTTGTATGACCGAGCCATGGGACAATATGAAGCAGTGGATCAACGAGTTCAACGCTGAGGATAATGGAGTCCGTATCGAGATAAAGTCCTTCGGCAGCATCAACGATGACGACGGAATACCTCACGGATTTACCGATGAAGAGCTTACTCAGATAGACTTTCAGGTCACTCAGGAACTTCTTAACTCTGATGATATTGACCTTGTGGGACCATTTTCTTTCGGAAACGGTGCAAAGTTTGAGATATTCAAGCGCAAAGGCGGTTTTGTTGACCTTTACAAACTCATGGAGAACGATCCCGAGGTCAATACCGATACTCTGAATAAACATATTCTTGAGCTATGTGAGAGTGATGGCAAGCTTTATTCCATACCAACTCATTACTGGGCAAAAACACTTATGGGAAAGTCTGAATATGTCGGGACAAAGCAAAACTGGACAATAGATGAATTCACAGACCGCTGGGAGGCGATGCCCGAAGGCTCTACTGTAAACGGATCCGTCAACGCGGAGAAT
The DNA here is from genome assembly GCF_000621785.1 of Ruminococcus flavefaciens ND2009. Taxonomy (GTDB): domain Bacteria; phylum Bacillota; class Clostridia; order Oscillospirales; family Ruminococcaceae; genus Ruminococcus; species Ruminococcus flavefaciens_C. The sequence goes on from NZ_KK211346.1 coordinate 629,289, forward strand.
ATCTACTATGATGTACTTCGTGCAAATACGCCCTCTTTTGTCGATTACGCTGAATGCCAGGTACACTTTGATGATCCCGATTTCCGCAAGATGCTTGAATTCTGCAATACATTCCCAAGCAACAGCGGTCAGAAGGGTGAATATAATTATAACGGAGAGTCAATGGTCCACGTTGAATATGTAAACAGCTATCAGGCGGGACTGATAAGCGATATGGACTACAACACCTTTGAGAACAGCTCTGCCCGTCTCCGTGACGGAAGATATACACTGGTCGGTTTCCCCTCATCTGACGGAAGCGGTGCCTTTCTCTGCGGTACGGGAGATATAGCTATACGCTCCAATATTTCCGAGGAGAAGCAGCAGGCGGCATGGGAGTTTATCCGCGGATTCTATACCGAGGAGTTCCAGACAGATAACTACGCCTTTTGCGAAGAATTTCCAAACCCGGAAAGCGGTGAAACGATAGTGCAGTACACCTTTGAGGAGGGTTTTCCCATAAACAATGCAGCCCGCAGAAATATAGCTAAGAATTTCATTGACGAAAAGTACAAAAGTAACGTCACTGATATTACCGTTCAGGGCAATGAGGTCACACAGCTCAATGAACTAAAGCTTGAGCAGGCGGACTGCGACTTCATAGATGATTACATAGACTCCATAGACCGCTGGGAGTACTCCGAAACAGACAGTTCTCTCTTCTGGATAGTCGAGGAGGAGGTATTGAACTATCTCAGCGGTGGTCAGGATATTGACTCCACTATCAGCATGATACAGGACCGTGCCTCAATATGGCTCAGCGAGCAGGCATAACAGCATAAACATCGGCACAGAAATAACCGTTACTCTCATATATAGTAGTTTTTAACATAAAAAAAATAAGGGAAGCTCTTTTGAAGAAGTGCTTCCCTTTGATCTTTTTCTGAAGGCTCTGTTTTAGTTTTTCTTCCCGCAGTTGTGTCTCCCCTCGGTACGTGGGCTTTTCATTATGCTTTAACTTCGCAGCTATGGATAACCTTTGCAGGACAGGCTGCCATGCAGGCTCCGCAGTTGGTACACTTGCTATAGTCGATCGAAGCGTGAAAATTGTTTACCATTATAGCTTCGTTAGGACATTTCTTCTCGCATATCTTACAGCCGATACAACCGTTCTTACATACAAGCTTTGTCGCCTTGCCATTATCGCCCGACGAACAAAGAACGTCGATATGCTTTGAAACAGGCTTGATACTGATGAGCTGATTGGGACAGACTGCCGCGCACTGTCCGCAGGCTCCGCAGAGTGCAGGTATGACCTTTGCCACTCCGTTTACTACCTTGATAGCGTCGTGCTCACACTCATTGACACAGTCGCCAAGACCGATACAGCCGTATTTGCACATTCCGTTTCCGCCGTAAAAGCGCTTGACAGCCTTACAGGACTGGACTCCGTCAAACAGGAAAGCCTGTGAGGTAGCATTGCAGTCTCCGCTGCAATGTACTACGGCGGTCATGGGAACTACCTCCGCCGCTGCTGTACCAAGTATAGCTGCGATCTTGCCTGCCGCATCAGCTCCTCCGGGACGGCACAGATTTGTGGCTGCGCCCTTCTGGACAATTGCAGCAGCATAATCGGCACAGCCTGCAAATCCACAGGCTCCGCAGTTTGCCTGAGGCAGAGCCTCGCCTATCTTTTCAATTCTTTCGTCCACCTCAACATGGAAGACCTTTGCGGCTACTGTAAGGAGAACTCCTGCCAGTATTCCACAGCCTCCGAGAATGAGTGCAGGGATAAGATATGTAGTCATTTCCCCACCTCCTCAGTTAAAAAGTCCCGAGAAGCCCATAAAGCTTACGGAAACTATTGAAGCAGCGATAAGTGTTGCAGGAACTCCCTTGAAGGTCTCGGGAATATCTGCATATTCAAGCTTTTTGCGTACTCCCGAGAATATAACGAGAGCGATCATGAAGCCGAGTCCGCCGCCAAGCGCATTGACAATGGACTGTCCGAAGCTGAGTCCGTTGTCGATATTCAGCACTGTAACGCCGAGTACAGCACAGTTCGTGGTTATCAGCGGCAGATACACGCCCAGAGAGCTGTACAGTGAGGGAACGCATTTTTTCAGGAAGTTCTCCACCAGCTGAACGAACAGGGCTATTACAAGGATAAATACTACCGTGTCGAAATATTCAAGTCCGTTGGGCACAAGTATACCGTGATGGATAGGATATGTAACAACTGTTGCACATATCATTACAAAGGTAACTGCTATACCCATTCCCGTTGCGCTGTCAAGCTTCTTGGAAACACCCAGGAAAGGACAGATACCCATGAATTTTGAAAGTACGAAGTTATCTGTCAGCATTGCGGACAGAAGTATGACCATTATCGCTTTCACTGACAGTCACCTCCCTTTCCGCAGGCTTCCGCATTGGGACAGCCCTCACAGCTGATCTCCTTTGGAGGTTTCTTCTTTGAAAGCTTATTTACTGCTGCGATTATCATGCCGAGAGTGAAAAATCCTCCCGCAGGCATTATGAACAGCAGCATAGGATCATCGTGAAGTACAGGGATAGTCATCCCCATCCACTGACCTGCACCTATTATCTCTCTTATCGAGCCCATAAGGAACAGCGCTATGGTGAAGCCTATGCCCATACCTATTGCATCAAAGGCCGAGGCTATTACACCGTTCTTGCTGGCGAACATCTCTGCTCTTCCGAAGATGATGCAGTTTACGGTGATAAGCGTCAGGTATATGCCAAGGCTGTCATAGAGTGCTGGCACGAAGCCCTCCAGCAGAAAGCCGATCAGCGTTACGAAGCTGGCTATGATAACGATGAATGCGGGGATACGCACTTTGTCGGGAATGACCTTTCTAAGTGCGGAAATAACTATATTTGAGCCAAGAAGGACGAAAGTAGTCGCCAGTCCCATGCCTATACCGTTCATTGCCTGAGTGGTAACGGCAAGTGTTGGACACATACCCAGCAGCATTACGAGCGTGGGGTTTTCCTTGATTATGCCCTTTGTAAGCTCCTTGACAAGTGAATTCTTATTTTCAGCCACCGAGTATCGCCTCCTTGTTTTCATTATACGCATTGAGAGCAGTATCGACTGCGTGCTTCATTCCCTTTGATGAGAATGTGGCTCCGCTTATTGCATCAAATGACTCTGAGGGAGCTGTAAGTCCGTAGAACTGCTTTCGGAAATCAGCTTCGTCTCTTACCTTTGAGCCGAGACCCGGAGTCTCACCGAGAGAAACGAACTCTATACCCGAAACAGCCCCCTGCTCATCGATACCCACAAGGATATTTATACCCTCCTTGGAGTATCCGTCCGCACAGACCTGTATAACGGTCTTTTTGTCTGAAGTAACCGCAATAGACTCTACCTCGTCATATTTGCACTTTGTATTTACTATACGATATTCAGTCTTGCCGAATAATGCCTCGGCACTGGTGTAGAACTTCTGTGCTTTCTGATCTGCAATGCGGTCTTTTGTGAGCTCATAGGCAAATACAAGAAGCAGTGATGCGATAACACATATCACTGTGAGTACAAGAGTAGGCTTTACCTTATCCTTCATTTTTCTCAGCCTCCTTTGCACCAAGTACCTTTGTCCTTGTGAGCTGCTCGATATATGGTGTGAGAACGTTCATAAGGAGTATTGAGAATGAAACTCCCTCGGGATATGAGCCGAAGTGTCTTATAACAAAGGTTATGATACCGCAGCCGAGACCGAACACGATCTTTCCCTTTGTGGTTATGGGAGTTGTGGCGTAGTCAGTAGCCATGAAGAAAGCTCCCAGGAACACGCCGCCTGCCAGTATCTGATAAAGAGGATCCTCTCCTGCTATCCAGCTGAGGAGGAATAAGCTTCCGATAAATGAAACAGGTGCAGCAAGTGAGATTATCTTTCTTGCAGCGAGGTAAAGTCCGCCGATGAGAAGCGCAAGAGCCGATACCTCACCGAGACAGCCTCCTGTCTTTCCGAGGAACAGGTCCAGATAATCCGGTACGCTCTGCCCTATCTCGCTGAGCTTATCCGGGGTCATTCCCTTCAGTACGAGAGGAGTTGCCGCTGATACAGCATCCACCTTCTCACCGAGAGGCAGCACCCAATGGGTCATTGCCGCAGGGAAGCTGACCATGAGTACTATTCGGGCGGTTATGGCAGGATTTGCAAAGTTCTGTCCCAATCCTCCGAACAGCTGTTTTACGATAACGATAGCCACAAACGAGCCGATGACCGCCATCCAGTACGGAAGTGTCACGGGCAGGTTCATAGCAAGGATAAGTCCTGTTACAACTGCTGAAAGGTCTGTGATAGTGTTGTCGCGCTTCATCATGAGCCTGCATATATACTCAAAGAATATGCAGCTTCCGATACAGACCGCAGTCAGCGGAATAACACGAAGACCGAAGAAATATATCGCCGCTCCCCATGCAGGAAGAAGTGCAATTATTACATTCAGCATAATTGTTGAAGTTTTAACATAGTTTTCGTCGTGTGGTGACGGCGAAACGATAAGCTTGTTCATTGTCTCTCCGCCTCCTTACTTTCTTGGTATGAGCATCTTTGCAAGCTGATTGGTCTCTGCCAGCTTCCTATTGGCAGGACAGACATATGTACAGCTTCCGCAGTTCATACAGAGCAGCACCTTCAGCTGCTTGAGCTCCTCAACATTGCGTGTCTTATAGGCTCTGTCGATGTCAGCGGGCATCAGTCCCAGCGGACAGACCCTAACACATCGTCCGCAGCGTATGCAGTTAGAGGTTTTTCGCTCGTCATAGTGGTTTATTGCAAGTAAAGCGTTGGAGGTCTTTACAACAGGCATATCTATATCGGGAACGCACATTCCCATCATGGGGCCGCCTGCGATGAGCTTCTTTATGGAGTCAATATCAGCCTTGCAGAATTCAAGGAGCTCTCTGAAAGAAGTACCGATGACTGCTTGTATATTCTTCGGCTCACCAACAGCGTTTCCGTCAATGGTAAGTCTTCGGGTAACCAGCGGCATTCCCGTCTGCATATAGCGGTAAAGGAATGCAATGGTTGACACGTTGATAACGATGACTCCCGAATCGGCTGGAAGTGCCCCCTCGTTGACTATCCTTCCTGTTGAGTTATAGATGATGACCTTCTCCGCTCCCTGTGGATATGATGAGGGCAGAGTGATAATATCTATAGTGTCATCATTTTCAGCCATTGCCGTAAAGTTCTTGATAGCCTCAGGCTTATTGGCTTCAATTGCAAGCTTTGCGCACTTAATGCCAAGCTGAGCCTTCACCATGTTGATACCGTTAATGATGTCCTCGGGATTTTCCATCATCTCGCGGTAATCAGCTGTTATGTACGGCTCACACTCGGCTGCGTTGATTATAAGTGTATCTATTTCTGTCTTGGGATTGAGCTTTATATGTGTGGGGAAACCTGCACCGCCCAGACCGCAGGCACCGCTCTCACGGACCGCCTTGATAAAGCTCTCCTTGTCAGTGACAACAGGAGGTTTTACTTCGTCGGAAATAGTCTGCTGACCGTCGGTCTCTATCTCCACCATCTTACAGACTACACCCATAGCGTTGCGGTAGTCGGTTATAGCTGTTACCTTTCCGGATACTCCCGAATGAACAGGAGCACTGAAAGCTGCGTCCGTGTCCCCTATTTTCTGTCCGACTTTTACTTCGTCTCCTACTTTGACCATAGGCTGACATGGTGCGCCCATAGTCATTGACATTGGAATCCTTACCTTTGCAGGCACAGGAAACACAACAGTAGAGCTGTTTTCCGTATTCTTACGGTGTTTCAGCTTGATACCGTTCAGTTTTTTCATAAGATTCTCCTCAATATGGATTAGGGTCAGACCACGGATATAAGCGCTATCCATAGTCTACAGGCAAAAAGCCCATACAATTAATATTATATAATATTCCGCAAAAATATTCAAGAGGTTTTTACAAAAAATATACCGTATTGATAAATAAATATGTTACCAACAAATAAAAGGCACCCGAAGGTGCCTTTCAGTTATTATTTATTTCTGCGCTTTAAGGATACAGCGAATACCGCTGCGGAAACTCCGAGAAGAGCGATGACGCCTGTAGCATTGCGGTCACCTGTTTTCGGGGAATCTGTCTTTGTTGTAGTCCTGGCAGCTGTAGTAGTCGCCTTTGCTGTTGTAGTTGTTGTATTAGTTGAAGTCGCAGATGTTGTTGTTGTGGTCGTAGTCGTAGTAGTTGTTGTGGTAGTGGTAGTTGTGGTTGTCGTCGTCGTAGTTGTTGTGGTTGTCGTCGTCGTAGTTGTTGTCGTTGTCGTCGTCGTAGTTGTTGTTGTTGTCGTTGTCGTCGTCGTAGTAGTTGTTGTCGTCGTAGTAGTTGTTGTGGTTGTCGTTGTCGTAGTTGTTGTGGTCGTCGTAGTAGTTGTTGTGGTTGTCGTTGTCGTAGTTGTTGTGGTCGTCGTAGTGGTCGTTGTGGTCGTAGTGGTGGTTGTAGTAGTGGTTGTTGTGGTGGTGGTAGATGTTGTTGTCGTTGTAGTAGTTGTGGTTGTGGTCGTAGAAGTAGTAGATGTCGTGGTAGTTGTAGTAGTTGTTGTCGACGTAGTGGTTGTAGTTGTTGTCGTTGTAGTAGTCGACGTGGTTGTGGTTGTTGTTGTCGTCGTAGTAGGTGTTGTCGTTGTAGTTGTGGTCTCGGTAACCTCTGTGCTGCTCAGCATCTTAGGATTGAACGCCGAGTAACCAAACTGTATTCCGCCGTCGAAGGACTTGGCTATGGTCGCGCCTGCTACGTGTCCGCCCTCGTCGCCGCTTCCGTCCGCGTCGGGAGCCAGTGTTGAGCCCTGTATTGAACCGGTATACTTGAACTTAGTAGCGTCCTTCAGATTATAGAGCACAGGCATATTCTCGCCTGAATCGCGGAGAAATTCGCCCTTGTCATTATAAAGTCTCAGGTTCGTCAGAGGAAGCTGTACATCGTCTCCGGGGACATTGATAACCAGATATGAACCCTCGGGGATATAAACGTCCAGCTGGATATAGCCTTCATTGAACGTCTTTGCCTGCTTCTCGTCAAGATTTACGATATTCAGGTTTTCATCGTTACCTGTTATCGTCCAGCCCTTATCGTAATACTGGGCAACTCCCAGATTAGCATTGGGCTCAAGTTCCGAGAGATATTTACTTCTTTCGCGGAGCAGTTCAAACTCTTTGTCAAAGTCAATAAGCTGTCCCACATAAATCTCGCATTGACCTTCGTCAGCAAAATGCCTGATCTCGTCGCTGATGGTCCCCTCTGAACCAACAACGAAATTCTTTTCGTCAGGCTGGAAATTCTTAAGAGTATCGCCGCCGACCACTATCTGGGCAGCCTTGGTTCCCTCCTCAAGCTTTGCGCCGACTGAATAGGAAACAGGATCTCCAAGGTTTGCATTTCCGCCTGCCGCAAGTCTTCCCTCGCAGTCTGATCCGTGTGCCGCAAAGTCATCATGCAGGAAAACCGAGAATTGCGATGCCGCGCCGAGGAAATACTCATTCTCGTTGTCGATACCCAGGAGCTGAGCCCTGTTATCGTCGGTCACTGCCTGAATGCCGCTTTTATCAGGCTTGCTCCTATGTGTAACTATAGGTACTGCTCCCACAATACACAGTGAAGTAAACACACTTAGAAAACGCCTGAATCTGATCTTATCCATGCCAATTCCCCCTAAATATTTTATTTTTATAATTTTATCACAAATTCATATAAATTTCAATTTGCGATTTAAACAAAATTGACATTTATTATTAAAGTTATATTCACAATCATGTCATAAAAAAGGCGTCCCCCGTCATACGAGGAACGCTTGTAAACTAAAAAAAGCACCTGCGATCGCAAGTGCTTCTGGAGGCGCCACCCAGATTTGAACTGGGGATCAGGGTGTTGCAGACCCACGCCTTACCACTTGGCTATAGCGCCGTCTTTGGAGCGGATTACGAGGCTCGAACTCGCTACCTCCACCTTGGCAAGGTGGCGCTCTACCAGATGAGCTAAATCCGCATAATGGCGACCCCGAACAGATTCGAACTGTCGACCTCCTGCGTGACAGGCAGGCGTTCTAACCAACTGAACTACGAGGCCAAAGAATTGGTGGGGACTACAGGGCTCGAACCTGTGACCCTCTGCTTGTAAGGCAGATGCTCTCCCAGCTGAGCTAAACCCCCACTTTTTCTTCCGTTCATCGGTTATCAGTTCCGACGACTTTAATATTATACCACGGTATTTCTGATTTGTCAACCCTTTTTTTTAAAAAAACTTCAAAAAAATTTCTAAGCTGCGATATACGGCTATATACCGCAGCTTTTTTCATCAGATAATATAGAACCAGCTCTCCTCCGGATCAAGATCAGCCTTCTTGACCCGCTCTACAGGAGAATCAAAATTATATCTCAGCTCCTGATTTTTGATGCTGACCTTTGCACCTGCGGGTACAGAACGGGTTATAAATGCGTTACCGCCGATAACGGCGTCCTTGCCCACAACAGTTTCACCGCCGAGGATAGAAGCTCCCGAATAGATAGTTACGTTATCCTCAATGGTAGGATGGCGCTTCTTGTTCCTGAGAGACTGACCTCCCCTTGTGGAGAGCGCTCCAAGTGTAACGCCCTGATATACCTTGACATTGTCCCCTATCTCAGTGGTCTCGCCTATAACAATGCCTGTACCGTGGTCGATAAAAAAGTACCTGCCGATAGTAGCGCCGGGGTGAATGTCGATTCCGGTCTTGCTGTGAGCGTGCTCAGTCATGACACGTGGGATAAGCGGAACTCCCAGCAGGAAAAGCTCATGAGCGAGACGGTTTACCAGTATCGCATAGAGTCCAGGATAGGAGTAGATTATCTCGTCCTTATTATAAGCGGCAGGGTCGCCGTCATAGGCTGCCTGAACATCGGTCTCGATAAGCTCCCTTATCTTAGGCAGCTTATTCAGGAACTCAAATGTTATCCTCTCGGCATTGTCGGTTATCTCCTCGTCCCCAAGCATAACGTACTTATCATCATACCTAAGCACAATGGAGATCTGCTTGATAAGCTTGAAGATAACGTCCTCAAGTATCATGGAGACATTGTTCCTGACTGTATAGACCCTGTAGCTCTTGTTGCGGAAATATCCCGGGAAGATTATGCGTCTCAGAGACTCTATAATATTTACGATGACATCATTTTCAGGATGATCGTAGGCTTTTACCTCATCTATAGTCCTGTTGCCCTCATAGTCGGCAAGAATACTTTTGGTAAGGTCGTTTATATCATTTTCAAGCTTATGCATTGTCAATCACCTCTTATATAATTATGCAGTTTTTTCGCAATTATCACTTTACTATTATACCGCATTTTTCATATATAGTCAATATGTATTATATGATTGTTGTCTTTACCCCCAATGCCGACTTCTTGACATTCCCGTCTTTTCGCTGTATATTATATATAAGTAAAGGAGTGTTTCCTATGAACAGCAGTATCGACAGCTCTCTGACGGGAGAGTTCAGCAAAAGTATATGGTCAAAGTTCCGCAAAGGTATCGAAGAATACCGCCTTATTGAAAACGGAGACAAGATAGCAGTCTGTATATCGGGCGGCAAGGATTCAATGCTCATGGCAAAGTGCATACAACGGCTGCAAAAATACGGCAATATCGATTTTGAAAGCGAATACATAGTCATGGATCCGGGATATGCTCCCGAAAACCGCGAAAAGATACTTGCCAACGCGGAGATTCTTGGGCTTCCCGTTAAGCTTATGGAGACACGGATATTCGAGTCCACCGCAAAGGCTGAAAAGCACCCCTGCTTCTTATGCGCAAGGCTTCGCAGAGGCTGGCTCTATAAAACAGCTCAGGAGCTGGGCTGTAACAAAATAGCCCTCGGTCACCACTTTGACGACGTTATCGAGACTATCCTCATGGGTATGCTTTACGGGTCACAGGTCCAGACCATGATGCCGAAGCTGCACAGCGAAAACTATGAGGGTATTCAACTTATACGCCCTCTTTACCTTGTCCGCGAGAACGATATTATCCGCTGGAGCGCGTACAACGGACTAAGCTTCATACAGTGCGCCTGCCGCATAACCAGAAGCGAAGGCAGCTCCAAACGCGCTGAGATAAAACAGCTTCTCTGTCAGCTCCGTGAGACCAATCCTTCCGTTGACATGAATATTTTCAGAAGCGTGGAAAATGTAAATCTCCAGACCCTTATCTCCTATCACCTGGGCAGTGAGTACCACCATTTCCTTGATGACTTCGACAAGGGGCTGAGTATAAAGGGCACCAATAATTTTTCATAACTTCCACAGACTCACCTTCGGGTGAGTCTTTTTTGTTGTCGAAAAGCATAATCGGAGCACCGATTCTTTGGATATAATGCGGAATTATGGCGTCCGACAGCAAAATTTGTTGAACCTTCTCCCCGTTTGTGTTATAATATTTTTATATCTTGTCCCATGTATCATATGGGAATTAAATGGTGATTCTTTGATGCTGAAAAAACTCCGCGGCAGTATTCTGCTGCTGATCACTGCCGTCATCTGGGGCACAGCCTTTGTGGCTCAGAGCGAAGGCATGAATTATGTTGATCCCTTCACATACAATGCTGTCCGCACTCTTATCGGCGGATTTGTTCTTATACCTGTCATAGCACTTTTTCGCTGTACGCCGCTGCGGAAATATGATGACAAGCAGAAAAAGGCTCCTCTGAAAACTACAATAACAGGCGGTATCTGCTGCGGTATACTGCTATTCGTCGCCAGTTCCTTCCAGCAATCGGGAATAAAGCTGACTACCGCAGGCAAGGCAGGCTTTATAACCGCTCTATACGTGGTAATAGTTCCGCTTTTGGGCATTTTCTTCGGAAGAAAAACGACTCCCAAGACCTGGTTATGCGCCGCTATTGCCATTCTGGGCTTCTATCTCCTGTGCATAAGGGACGGCATAAGCATCTCAAAGGGAGACCTTCTGGTTCTGGTCTGTGCTCTGTTCTATGCTATGCACATCATGGTGATAGACAGGTTCAACGATGAAAACGCCGACAGTATGCTGATGTCCTGTATACAATTCTTTACAGCAGGGCTGCTGATGGCTGTTTGTATGTTTATCTTTGAGAAACCCACACTCAGCGGTATTTTTGCCGCAAAAACCACTATCCTCTACACGGGCATAATGTCATGCGGAGTCGCTTATACTCTCCAGATGATCGGTCAGAGGTATACTCCCCCGTCAACGGCTACCCTTATAATGAGCCTTGAATCCGTATTTGCCGCCCTTTCAGGCTGGCTCATACTCTCGGAAAAGCTCAGTACAAAAGAGTTCATTGGCTGTGCGCTGGTGTTTGCTGCGGTCATTTTCGCACAGCTCAATATAAAGACAAAATCAAAACAAACAAATGGAGAAGATGCGTATGAAAAAGAAGTATCTTAGCAAAATCATCTTTGCCCTTATCGTTGCAGCCTTCATTATCTGCTGCATGATCCAGGCGCCTGTGTCAGAGGCTGTCGGCTCACTGTGGTCGCTGCTGCCGCCTATCGTGGCTATCGGTCTGGCACTTATCACCAAAGAGGTATACTCCTCACTGTTCATCGGTATACTCACAGGCGGAGTCCTCTATTCCGCTGCAACCTCAGGCGGCTTCCCGGGAATGTTCAGGACTGTTGTCCAGGACGGTCTCATCGCAAACGTGGCTGACTCCTATAACGTGGGGATCCTTGTGTTCCTGGTAGTTCTGGGAATTATCGTTGTTCTCATGAACAAAGCAGGCGGAAGCCGCGCCTACGGCGAATGGGCTGCCGCACATATCAAGACCCGTGCAGGAGCAAGTCTGGCAACATTCCTGCTGGGCGTACTCATATTCGTGGACGACTACTTTAACTGTCTAACAGTAGGCTCTGTTATGCGCCCTGTAACGGACAAGCACAATATCTCGCGTTCAAAGCTCGCCTACCTGATCGACGCAACAGCCGCTCCTGTCTGTATCATAGCTCCCATATCCTCATGGGCAGCTGCTGTCAGCGGTACTGTGGACGGAGTAAACGGTATTCAGCTTTTTATCAGGACTATCCCCTACAATCTCTACGCTATACTCACCCTTATTATGGTAGTTTTCATAGCGCTGAGCGATACAGACTACGGTCCTATGAGAGTTCATGAGAACAATGCCAGGAACGGCGATCTGTTCACCACACGCAGCACAGTTTATGCCGAAGACGCAAAGCCCTCACACTCCAAGGGCAAGGTCATCGACCTTCTGCTTCCCGTTATTATCCTCATAGTTCTCTGCGTTATCGGAATGATATACACTGGAGGATTTTTCAGCGGAGCAAGCTTCATTGACTCATTCGCCGACTGCGATGCTTCATTCGGTCTGTCCGTAGGCTCTCTGGGAGCGCTCATTATCATAATACTGTACTATCTCTGCCGCAGAGTGCTCACCTTTAACGAGTGTATGGACTCTATCCCCGCCGGTTTCAAGCAGATGGTACCCGCTATACTTATCCTAACCTTCGCATGGACACTGAAGACCATGACAAGTCTCCTGGAGGCAGGTCCCTTTGTTTCGGGAATTGTAGAGAGCGCAACAGCTGTAAAGCTTCTGCTTCCTGTGCTTCTTTTCGCAGTAGCGATCGGACTTTCCTTCGCAACAGGTACCTCATGGGGAACCTTCGGTATTCTTATCCCTATCGTAACCAGTGTATTCAGCAAGCAGCTTGCCGATGTCGGCTCATCGGGAGAGATACCTTCAATGGTAATAATCTGTATATCCGCCTGTCTGGCAGGAGCAGTATGCGGAGACCACTGTTCGCCTATCTCAGATACGACAATCATGGCTTCAACAGGGGCACAGTGCGATCATGTAAACCATGTATCAACGCAGCTCCCCTACGCATTCACTGTTGCAGGTGTATGTGCAATCGGCTATCTTATCGCCGGTATCGTCCAGCATTTCTTCGAGATGTCTAACGCATTCCTCAACGTTATCGTAACAGGTCTGTCGATAGTGATCATGCTGGGCATACTTCTTGTAATAAAGAAAGCAGGCTCCCAGGAGCCCGCGGCAGTTCCTGCAAAAGCAGCCGCCAAGACTGTTAAAAAGGCTGAACCTGTAAAGAACAACACCGCAAAGCCTCACGGCTCCTCAAACAAGAAGAAAACAGGCAATAATAAGAAAAAGAAGAAAAGATAACAAAAGAGCCGCCCTGATGGGCGGCTTTCTTATTATACATTGTAGATTATCTCGGAATAGCAAGGGATAGGCCACTTTGCGGAAGGCATATTCAGCTCTATCTCATCAGCTATGCTTCTCATTATATCCATTTCAGCCAGAACTACATCGTGGAAGAACTCAGCCTGCTTCTGGATACCCTCAACAGCGTTTGCCTCGTTCACGCGCTGCTCAAGTCTCTCGATGGAATCATAGAAGCGGTCAGCAAGATCATTGAGCTTCTTGGCGATCTTCTCGTCAGTGTTGCAGGTAAAGCCGATCTGCTTCTTTGTTGCAATAGCATCACAGAGTGACTTAACGTGTTCCATTGTAGCGGGAAGAAGCTGTTTTCTTGCCATTTCGACCATTGTACGTGCTTCGATGCGGACTGTCTTGGAGTACTTCTCAAGATGGATCTCTTTTCTCGCTGTTACCTCGTTGAGGTTGTAGATCTCAAACTTGCGGAAGATACGAACATTCTTCTCGTCAGTGTAATGAGGCATACAGTCAACTGTGGAGGCATAGTTGGGAAGTCCTCTTCTCTCGGCTTCCTTTACCCACTCGGGTGAATAGCCGTCGCCGTTGAAGATTATCCTTCTGTGCTCCTTTATAACGCTCTTGAGGAGCTTTCTTACCTCGGCGTCAAAGTTGTCCTTGCCCTTGAAGGGTTCCAGTATCTCGGTGAACTGGCTCAGCTCCTCACAGACGATAGTGTTGAGAAGCACGTTGGGACAAGCGATATTATCGGAAGAACCGACCATTCTGAACTCAAAGCGGTTACCTGTGAAGGCAAAGGGTGATGTTCTGTTTCTGTCAGTGGAGTCTTTGGGGAATGAAGGAAGTGCGTCAACACCTATCTTGAAGGCTCTTGCCTCTGTCTTGTATACGGAATCGTCCTCGATAGCCTGTAATACAGCCTCAAGTTCTTCGCCCAGGAACATGGAAACGATAGCAGGAGGTGCCTCGTCAGCGCCGAGTCGGTGGTCGTTGCCTGCGGAAGCCGCAGAAAGTCTCATAAGATCGGCATACTCGTCAACGCCCTTGATAAGTGCGCAGAGTATGGTAAGGAACTGGAGATTGTCCATAGGTGTATCGCCGGGGTCAAGAAGGTTCTGACCGTCATTTGTGGACATGGACCAGTTATTATGCTTTCCTGAGCCGTTTACGCCCTCGAAGGGCTTCTCGTGGAGGAGACAAACAAGTCCGTGCTTGAGAGCCACCTTCTCCATGACCTCCATAGCCAGCTCATTCTGGTCTGTACCCAGATTTGAAGTAGTGAATATGGGAGCCATTTCGTGCTGTGCGGGAGCCACCTCGTTATGCTTGGTCTTTGAATATATGCCCAGCTTCCAGAGCTCCTCGTCAAGGTCTGCCATATAAGCAGCTATCCTCGGACGGAGATTTGCGAAGTACTGGTCGTCAAGATCCTGTCCCTTGGGAGGCTTCGCACCGAAAAGTGTTCTGCCCGTGAGGATAATATCCTCGCGCTGATCGTACATTTTCTTGTCGATAAGGAAATATTCCTGCTCGGCACCGACTGTGGAAGTAACTCTTGTAACTCTGTCGTTTCCGAAAAGCTTCAGGAAACGGACAGCAGTCTTGCTCAGTGCCTGCATTGAGCGGAGGAGAGGAGTTTTCTTGTCGAGAACTTCTCCTGTATATGAAACGAAAACTGTGGGGATATAGAGACTGCCTTCCTTTACGAAGCAGTATGAGGTAGGATCCCATGCAGTATATCCTCTTGCAGTGCTGGTCCTTCTGAGACCGCCTGACGGGAAGGAAGATGCGTCAGGCTCGCCCTTTACAAGAGCCTTGCCCGAAAACTCCATGATAGCCATGCCGTTGGGGGCGGGATTGATGAAGCAGTCATGCTTCTCGGCTGTAGAGCCTGTCATAGGCTGGAACCAGTGTGTGTAATGGGTAGCGCCTCGCTCTATCGCCCATTCCTTGATAGTATTGGCAACAACATCGGCTGTAGCCATATCAGCAAGAGGCTCGTTGTTCTGCATAGTCCTCTTGAGGGCTTTATAGACGTTTTTGGGGAGACGAGTCTTCATGACCTCCTCATTGAACACGTTACAGGCAAATATCTCGGGAATATTAACTGACATATACTTTCCTCCTCAGAGCATTCTCACTCTATATACAATACTCCATTATATTTAGAAATTATACCACTATTGCGTGGATTTGTCAATATCAGCAGCCCGTATGCTGCATACTTTTTATTGTTAGTACAAAATAAATATACCTCTTACACAAAAACGGTATATTTTGACAATATAAGGCTCTATTATGGCAAAAAATTACTGCCGTTCCTGTTAAGAACGGCAGTATATCCTGATCCCCTGAAAGGAATTCTATCGGACGAATTATGCGGACTCGACCTCTGTCTCCATGGTTTCCTTCTTCAGCTCCTTGCTGTTGAACTTCTCTGGAGTTGTAAAGGTCGGGACCATTTTATGAAGCGCATCCACAGCGATCTTCTCGTTGTTTCTGAGAGCGGCATTCCTCAGAAGATCAAGGCGGAAGGCAAAGGTAGCCTCGTCTATCTCTATCTGCTTGCCGATGAATATGAGCTTGTTGGAAGTCTTCTGGAGTCCCTCCTCGTTCATAAGGAGCTCCTCCTTTATCTTCTCGCCGGGACGAAGTCCTGTAAATCTTATCTCAACATCCTTGTAGGGCTCCTTGCCGTACATACGGATAAGGTTTTCAGCGAGAGTGACTATCTTTACAGGCTTGCCCATATCAAGAACGAATATCTCTCCGCCCTTTGCGATAGCAGCAGCCTCCATAACAAGGTTCACAGCCTCAGGTATGGTCATGAAGTACCTGATTATATCGGGATGTGTAACGGTAACAGGTCTTCCCTGCTCGATCTGCTTCTTGAACAGCGGGATAACAGAACCATTTGAACCGAGAACATTGCCGAATCTGGTGGTAACAAACTCTGTTCTGCCCTCATGCTGCTGAGCGAGGTACTGGACTATCATCTCGCAGCAGCGCTTTGAAGCTCCCATGACATTGGTGGGATTTACAGCCTTATCAGTTGAGATCATAACGAACTTTCCTACGTCATGATACTGTGCAAGAGTAGCTACATTGAAGGTGCCTATGATGTTGTTCTTTATGGCTTCCATAGGCGATACCTCCATCAGGGGAACGTGCTTATGAGCAGCGGCATGGAAGACAACATCAGGCTTGTAGGTGTCAAATATCTGATTCATACGGAAATAGTCCCTTACGGAAGCGATCAGGGTCACAAGCTTGAGCTCATCGCCGTACTCCATTTTCAACTCCTGCTCGATCTCGTAAGCATTATTCTCGTAAATATCAACTATGATTATCCTCTCGGGATCATACTTTGCGATCTGGCGGACAAGCTCCGAACCGATACTTCCGCCGCCGCCTGTGACCATGCAGACCTTGCCGCTGATAAAGTTCCTTATATCAGCATTATCGAAGGTAATGGGCTCGCGTCCGAGAAGATCCTCCACCCTGATATCGCGTATCTGGTGGATAATGGTCTTGTTCTTATCGTCAAAAACAAGATTGCCTATAAAAGGCACCACCTTTACGGGCACCTTGGTGTCCGAACAGATGTCAAGAATACGCTTTCTCTCGTCATCAAGACATGAGGGGATCGCAAAGAGTATCTGCTCTATCCTGCGCTCACGCACAAATCTGTGTATTTCGTTGGTAGTGCCGACTATCTCCACGCCGTCTATATCGGTGCCGACCTTATCCCTGTTGTCGTCGATTATACACACAGGATCGAATATAGTCACCTGCTTGTCCTCGGAATAGGGAGAATTCTGCGCATTATGTATCTCCTTGAGGATAGTCCTGCAAGCCTGTCCGCCGCCGATGATCATTGTACGCTTGCCGTTTACAGCCTTGGGCTTCACAAGGGTTATGAAAGCGCTCTTGAACAGGTATCTGAAAAGGCACACTCCCACAGTTATAACAGCGAGATGAACAAATGAGTAAAGAGGATAGAAGGTATTATCTATTATGTAAACTATAGACGCCGAAACGACTATACCTACTACCGCTCCGTAAATACAGGTGAGATAATCCCTGCTGTTGAAGTAACGCCACATCCTGCTGTAGGCGCCGGTGATAAGCAATCCGCCTGTGCAGCATATGGCACTGACTGCACCGGAAATAATAAGCCTGGATTCATCAATATCCTTACCCCAGAAAGAAAGAATGAAATTGGCGATCAATGCTGCAATACATACGATAAATACATCAGCGACTGCAAGAACGACCTTACGACATTTGAAGCTTCTGAACAAATCTTTCATAACGTATTCCCTCCAATTGGTCACAGTAAAAGCAGTGACCATTCACTGTACAAGATCATATTTGATTATATAAATAACACAAAATGTTTAATACAGTAAACCAATCTTTTTATAAATATATAAATCCCCATCTACGCTTATATAGTTTTATTATACTTTTTGTTGCATGAAAAAGCAATACAAAAAAAGAAATCCATAAAAATCATTGTCGAATTTCGTCATAATAGCCAAAGAAAGCTTAATTAATCAGTTTCAGTCTAACATTTTTGTCTTTTCACATTTTTATCACAAGTAAAAAGCCATGTATTATATACTATTCGTATATACAATAAAAATATATTTGCATATCTTTTATGTGCTGTCAGTTTTAAGGTTCATATGAACCTAACGATCTCTTCAACGCTCTTGTATTCACTGTGCATAGGAAGCGGCTTTGCCTCCTTTGAAGGATAGCCCATAGGCATTATCAGCACTGAACGCTCATTTTCCGGCAGTCCCAGTTCCTTCTCCAGCCTTGTATTGCTGAAATAATTCACCCAGCAGGTGCCTATTCCAAGCTCCCAGGCTTGCAGCATAACGTGAGATGCTGCAATACTCACGTCCTGTTCGCCCGTGTGGACGCCCTCTTCAAGGGGATTTTTCCAGTCCTCGGTCTTATCATAGGTAAAGACGAGCACTGTTTTCGCACCGAATATACATCTGCTGATCTCTCCCAGCTTTTTAAGCTTTTCCTCACTTTGTACTACATATATCCTCTGTGGCTGATAATTGCAGCCCGTAGGCGCAAGAACTGCCGCTCTCAGCAATATCTTCATATGTTCATCAGTTACGGGTCTGTCCTCAAAGTTCCTGACAGAGTATCTCTCTGCCGATAGTCTGATAAAGTCCATAAAAATCATCTCCTTGTGTCATATTATATCATCTGCGACTGTTTTTTTCAATATGAACAGCAATGGAACTTTATGGCAGACCAAATCAGTGACATTTGTCATTCAGAAAATGACGAATAACACCTTACCAAAATGCTGCGGAAATGTTATTATATAGTCACAGTAAACCACATCAAGCTAAAGAAAGGATGATGGATATGTTGAAAATATATATTATTATCGCTCTGTTTATAATAATCCCCTTTGCTCTGCCGTTTATCATAATCGCTATCGTCAGAGGAACAGGCAGGAATTCTTCATCGGGAGCTGCTGCTCCCCCTATGAGTCCTGTGAATATCCCGCCTATGTACACCAGACCCTATCCTCAGCTAAGAGCGCAGGCATCGCCTCTGCCTCAGCCTGCTCCGAAGTATGCTCCTCAGGTCCCCAGAAAGAAACACGATATGACAGTGTCAAATGTTCTGTTCCTTATCGGTACTTTATTCGTTGTCCTCTCTGGTCTTGCCTTCGGTGTTGCACAGTGGGTGCATACCTCACATTCGGGCAGAGTCGCCATTATCGCTGCGGCTGCCGCAGTAACATTTATCCTTAGCGCTGTAATCAAAAAGTTTCTCAATCTCTCAGGAACTGCGGTATCATTCTATATTCTCGGAACCGGCTTTATGTCTACGGCTCTTCTTACAGCAGGCTATTACAGCCTCATGGGCGGCTGGTTCAGCTTCCACGGCGGCGGCACCTTCGCTCTTCTGGCAGTTTCTACCGCTATGGCTGCTGCAATGATGTTCCTCGGCAATGGACTGTTCAGAAAGCTCCCGCTCTTCTACACTGCTCTTTCATGCACCGCTCTAACGATGCTCTTTATCGCCTTCCAGGCAGGAAGCACCATTGAAGGCACTGCACTTGTTCTTATTATTCTTCAGGCTCTGGTAACTGCTGTTATTTACGGCTCCAATAGTTCACGCAGCAGCAAATACGCTCTTCCATGCAGGCTCGTCGGCACAATCGCAGCTATTATCTACGGAGCTATCCCTTCAATGTATACGCTCTCAACTATCGCATATCCCACAGCACAGGGATACTTCATTTTTGCAGTTATTATCGCTCAGCTCATATTCTATGGCTTTTATAAGAAAATCGACGGACTTATCTACGGTGAATCGGCTGTAAGCCTCCTGCTGGCACTTATGATCGCACTGGATGTTTACAATGAATACGGCAGAAGATACTGCTGTCTCTGCTTCTTCGGCGCTGCATTTCTCCTCTATATCATACACCGTTTTGTCCCTAAATTCAGGCACATCTTCACAGAGAGCTTCACATTCGGCGCTGCCGTGACAGGTTCTGTTATTTGTCTGGCAAACGTTACGGAGTACGGATACATTCCCGAAATGCTTATTGCGATGCTTATGTCTGCTGTGATCGGAGCTTATGTTTTCAGCAAGAACAAGGGAATAAGCACAGCCGCAGGTATCACTGCTGTATTTCTCCCCTTGCTGATCTGCGGATCAGCTGCACGCATTGTCATCTCTGAAACAGGTCTGTCATCCATCTCAGCCAACACAATATGCTGGTGCTTCCTCGCTTTTATATTCACTTCTTCGGCTTTCATTTTAAAGGAAGTTACCGGAAAGGACGCCAAGGGGATCGAAGCTGCACGCTACACCGACCTTATTGCAGCAGGTGTGATACTTATCGCTGCTTCGGGCACCAACAGTCTCTATATTTTACCTGCCGCAGTTTGTCTTATCCACTTTGCTGTATCCAACAGGATGCGCTGTAACTTCACAGCACTTATGCCCGCATTAGCTCTTATTATCATCGCATATAAGGCTGTTTCGGAATATTCATCGGACGAGATAATAAAGCTTATCGTATTATCAGCCGTATTCCTTACTTATATGGGACTCTCAAGGCTCGTATATCCAAATGGAATACTCGTTAGCTCGGAAGAAAAAACTGCCGTTGATCCTCTGCTCTCCACAGGCTGGCTGGCTATCTTAATGATGAACGTTCCCTGCAGAAACTCCGCATTCTGTATGCTTATGGCTATGGCAATATATTCAGCCTGCTTCATCAAGAAGAAAACTCCGGATCACGTTTCATCTATTCTGCTTTCTGTCACAACTGCACTTACCGCTGCCGCACTTATCACACGCCCCTTCCTTATCCCTGATTCGGCTGAGATCTCAAGCAAGATAACCATCGCCATAGTTGCACTCACAGGTCTTGCCTGCCGCTTTATCTGGCACAAGTACACAGACGCCGCAAAGTATTCATCAAACGGCATATTCATCTTCTCATTTGCAGCTCTCCTCTTAGATGCTGTACACTTTGACAATGGTGCCAATACTATTTTTGTAATGGCTGTAATGATATTTGTACTCATTATATCCATCATGTCCAGATCAAAGACCTGGTTCATCACTTCATCAGCTTGTCTGCTGACGATAACCGTATATGCTACAAGAGAATACCTCATGGCTCTCAACTGGTGGATATACCTCTTCATTGCAGGCATGATACTCATCGGTCTTGCCGCAGTCAACGAATACTGCAAGAAAAACAATGAAACCCTTCGTTCGTCCGTCGCAAAGAGATTCAGCGGCTGGACCTGGTGATCCCTGTAACGCTCCGCAGCCTGCGGAGCGTTTTTTCTCAGCGCACCTCAAAGTATCACAAACGGGAACTTTAACTCCGCGCACTTGCTATTATCATATATTTATGTTATAATTCTTTTAAGGAGGTGTTATATGGCAAACACTATTGTTCCGGCTATACTTCTCTCACTCGGACTCTGCGGCATGATAGGTTCACTGACATGGGTCATCAGACGCGGAAATAAAAATACTCTCACAAGGCTTTTCATAAGCTGTCAGGTATCGATAGTCCTGTGGCTCATATCCGAACTTCTCATACTTTTTTCATACACCCGAATGCAGTACTGGATAAGCTACTCTATAGGCAATATGGGTATAAGCTGCTTCGGTCCTCTGTGGTTCATGCTCTCTGCGGAATACTCCGATGCAGGACCAAGAGTGAAGAAAACGCTCCGTCTTCTCCCACTTATTACTATAGCAGCAATTATCCTGACATTCACTAATCCATGGCACCATCTGTACTATTCTGTCTTTGAAGCAGGTCACGTTGAATACGGTCCGATGTTCTACGTTTTCCAGGTCATATATTATATATGTATAATCGCAGGTATAACTGTTATCTGCCTTAAACACACCAAACGCTCTGACCAGATCACCAAGCAGTCAATACTGCTGATACTGTCGGCAGCTATCCCCCTGGGTATCAATACACTTTCACTTGCAGGAATTTTCAAGTCAAAGGCTACTCTTACTCCCCTGTTCTTCGGTCTCTCAAGCCTGCTCATAATTATAGCTCTCGGAAGATACGGGCTTCTCAATATCAATAATATCGCTATCCGCGACACTATCAATAACATCAACAATGGTGTAATGATATTCGATATAAACAACAATGTCTCCTATAAAAACAAATATGCAGATTCGATCCCCTTCCTTTCGGGGGTGACTGATACTCAGCAGTTCATAAACACGCTCTCGGCTGCTTCAGGACAGACGGTGCCGGAGGATTTTTCCTCAGTTGAGATCAGAGTCGGTGACCAGTTCTACAACCTGAGACAGTCCTACTGCGAAAACCAGAGAGGCAACAGAGTCGCAAGCATCATCACAGTCAGTAATGTTACAGAGTACCATGATCTGGCTTCCGCGGAAAAGAAGCTCAGCCTCGAACAGGAGCGCAACCGCATAGCTCAGGAAATGCACGACTCGGCAGGACATACCTTCACAATGATAAGCTCGCTGGCAAAAATGCTCAGGTTTGAAGCCGAAAAGGACTCCCCTGATGTCGCCTCCATGCTCGGCAATATAACCGAGATAGACGGTCTTTCACGAAGCGGCGTAACCCAGCTCCGCTGTACCATAAACAATCTCAGGGATGACGAATTCATGACATCGGTCACCAAGGCTGTCCAGACCGTAATAACCGCTGTCCGCGGCGTAGAAACGGAGCTCTGCATACAGGGCGACGAGGACGAAAGATACAGCTTCTGTATCAGGGAAATGTACGACAACTGCCGCGAGACTGTCACCAACGCTCTGAGATACTCAGAGGCGAGCCGTATAGATATTATCCTCAAATTTCTCGATGACCGCCTTGAGATGTATATTCTCGACAACGGAAAGGGCTGTAAGAAAATATCCGAGCACAACGGTCTCCGCGGCATAAGAGAACGCACAGAGGCTCTCGGCGGCACCGTCAGATTTTCCTCGGTAAAGGGAGAAGGCTTCAATACAATGATAAAAATTCCGATAAAAGAGGTGCAGAAATGATCAATATTATACTTGCCGATGACGTTCAGATACTCCGCGCAGGTCTGAAGGCTGTGCTTGCAGGCGACAGCGAGCTGAATGTTGTGGGAGAGGCTTCAAACGGAAAGGAAGCCTATGAGATGAGCATAAGACTAAAGCCCGATGTGGTCCTCATGGATATGCGTATGCCCGACTATGACGGGGGCTACGGCACAAGAAAGATAAAGGACACCCTCCCCGATGTAAAGGTGCTGGTGCTCACTACTTTTGATGACAAGGAGACCGTTGACAAAGCAATTGCCAGCGGCGCTGACGGCTATATCCTCAAGGAAATGGACAACGATAAGATAATCAACTCCATAAAGGCTGTGGCAGGCGGTATAAACGTATTCTGCGACAACATCTTCCGCTCCATAAAAAAAGATGTTTATGTTCAGCAGGATGCTAAAAACTTTGACCTCACCGACCGTGAGATAGACTTTTTAAGGCTCATATGCGACGGTGCCGACAATAAGGAGATAGCTTCCAAGCTTTTCCTTGCCGAAGGTACCGTAAGGAACGGAATCTCACGCCTTCTGGAAAAACTTGGACTTAAAGACCGTACTCAGCTTGCAGTCTTCGCCATAAAGAACAACATAATTTAAACAAAAAACGGAGCTTTCAGGGCTCCGTTTTTTTATGTGACAGTGTTGCATTTCATCGCTAAAGGTGGTATAATACACATTGGTCCAACTAATTAAAAAGGAGTGCTTTATGAGTAAATTCAGAAAACAGCATATGTCAATAGACTGGCATGAGATAGTTGACAGCGAAAGCATGGAGCCTGCTATAAACGCCTCTCTCAAGGAAAAGGCGACTCTTGTGGGCAGAATAGGACTGATGATGCTATCTGTGGGCACCGCCGCCTGGCGTGTAAGAGCTTCTATGAACAAGCTTGCCCGAGCATTGGATATAACCTGCAATGCGGACATAGGTCTGCTGTCAATAGAATATACCTGTATCGGCAACGGTGAGACCTACACCAACGCCATTTCACTGAACAATACGGGCGTCAACACCGACAAGCTGAACGAGCTTGAAAACTTCGCCGACGGTTTCGCTGAGCGCGCAGGTAAATACTCCGTTCAGCAATTCCACATGATACTGGATAAATTCCAGGATATGAAGGGCAACTACAAGGCATGGAACCTGGGACTGGCTTCTGCTCTCGCCTGCTGCGCCTTCACCTTCCTTCTCGGCGGTGGTATCGTTGAGATGATATGTGCCTTCTTCGGTGCAGGCATCGGAAACTTCGTACGCAAGAAAATGCTTGAAAAACAGATAACCCTCTTTGCCAATGTGGCTGTGGGAGTTGCCTCTGCCTGCTGTACTTATGTGCTGTTCATCAAGCTGGCAGAGCTGATGCTGAATGTCTCCGATATACATCAGGCAGGATATATCTGCTCGATGCTGTTCGTTATTCCGGGATTTCCGCTCATTACAGGCGGTATGGACCTGGCAAAGCTGGATCTCCGCTCCGGAATAGAACGAGTCACCTATGCCCTGCTCATAATCCTTGTGGCTACGCTGACGGGCTGGGTAACTGCACTGATATTCAACTTTCACCCACAGGACTTTGAATCCTATCAGCTTGATCCCCTGCTCCGCTTCGCAATAACGATGATAACCAGCTTCTGCGGTGTTTACGGCTTCTCACTTATGTTCAACAGCACCCGTAAAATGGCAGCAACAGCAGGTCTTATCGGTATGATAGCCAATACGCTCCGCCTTGAGCTTATCGACATGGCAGAGATACACGTTGGTCTTGCCGCTTTCATAGGTGCCCTTACAGCAGGTCTCCTTGCTTCAGCTATACACCACTGGATAGGCTACCCGAGAATAACACTGACAGTTCCTTCTATCGTTATTATGGTGCCGGGAATGTTCATGTACAAGGGAATTTACTATATCGCTCTCAATGATATTGCAACAGGCGGACTCTGGCTCACAAAGGCAGTCCTTATCGTTGCCGCCCTTCCTCTGGGACTTATATTCGCAAGGATAATCACTGACAAGAACTTCCGCAAAAGCAGCTGATATGGAGGGTAACTCATGAAAAGACAGCTTGTCCTTTTGTCAGTCGCTGTGATGTGCGTTTTGTCAGGCTGTAACAAGGTGACCTTCACCGAGAATACCGCAGCTGTGACTACAGAGGCTGTGACCGTACCGACCACCGAAGCCGAAACGACAACAGCAGTACCAACAACAGCCGCTCCGACCGATGCAACCGAGACCGTAACGGATTATGCTGCATATGATACCTCTCTCCTCAGCTCTCCCGAGGATATTGGTCTTCACGATACCGACGGAGATGGTGTGAATTACATTTTCAGCTACGGCGGAGAGGAATTCTGTGCCCTGTGCGAGCCTGAAAACTGGCATATTACCGACTCCTGCAAGATAGTCGATGAAGATGACATACTCATGATATGTCAGGCGCTTATCGCTGTTCACCCTATACACAGCGCAGATATGCAGAGCTACAGGACTGCCGAGGATATGGCATTTGAGTGGCATCAGCATAACCTCGCTTACAGCTTGCTCCCTGACGGCTCTGAATGGAAAAGCAATGCCAGAGATGTTGACCTTGATTCTAAGGACGAGGGCAAGGGATTGCTTGACTTCCTCATGGACAGACTGGACAGCAATGAACAAACCGAATAACATGAAAAAGCCGCAGTTTTATCTGCGGCTTTTGTTTATATCAAAGGTTTTCGTTTTTAAGTGCATCTATGGGGTTATCCTTCTTTATTTTGCTCATGGAGAACATCATAGTGGAGAACACCACAAGGAATACGCTGAGTACTGCAACTGCAACTGCTACCCACGGAACAAAGAAGGATGTGTCTATACCTTCATTGATAGAGAGATAGATGAGATAGGTCACGCCCACTGATACGGGAAGTCCGTACAGAAGTGCCTTTGTTCCGTAAAGCAGGCACTCGTAGTTCAGCATTCTTCTCATGCCCTTTGCTGTCATTCCCACGGATTTCAGCATTGCGAACTCTCTGCGGCGGAGATTGATATTGGTGGTTATGGTATTGAATACATTTGCTGCGGCGATAAGTGAAATAAGTACGATAAATCCGTATGCGAATACTTTGATGATGACTATCATGCTGCGCTCTGACTCAATGCTCTCTGCGTAGTTCCAGAACTCTCCGTCGGGAATTCCGTTTTCCTTGAGTGTAGTTTTCAGTGCCTCATAGCCTGCCTTGGTATCGTCGGCATTTATAGCATATTCATACGAGTACATATCATTAGTATAATCTCCGAGGATCTCTTTTCTGAGACTGTATGGGTATATCACGGACACTCCATATGAGCTTACAAAATAAGGACGCTTATCCGTTACCTTTCCTATATGCATTGTAATATCTTCAAGGCACTCATCATATGGGACGTACTTTTTGTCAAGCTCATCCTCAATGTTTACATATATTGCGCTGTCTATATAATCACCACTATAATAATATCCTTCTATTTTCTTGTTTTTCAGGAGCGTTATGTCGAAATCATCTTTATTGAATACCTTTGTCCGCTCCATCCTTCCGCTCTTTTCATTAAAGAGAAGAGTATTGTCAACAAGTATTCCGAGGGGATGATCTTTATTCATGAACTCGCTTTCAGATAATCCTTCGCTTTTAAGAAGCTGTCTGAAAGTATCATCATCAACATAATAAAAATGCTGATCAATTAATCTGAATCCGTCATGATCAATTTGTTCATTTGTCTCGTCATACATACCACCATTTTTTTTGGTATAATCCTCTTGTATATTACTTTCATCAGTATACACTCTGAAGCCATAATCACTTAAATAGAAAGCTGAGTCGGTAATATGCTCGGTATTTTTAATACAGTGGAGTATCTCAAGAGGATCATCAGATGCGTCCTCAACGCCATCGGGCTCATATACATTAAGAATATAGTCCATTCCGAAAGAATTATTTGCGTCCTTTATTGCATCTACAAGATATGCCGTGAAGGAGTATGCCGAAATAAAGAGCACTATGCTCAGGAAAAGACTGATAATGGTCGCACGGTACTTCTTCTTGCTTCTCTTGAAATACTTGTGTGCAAGCACACCGGATACGCCAAAAAGCTTCTGGATTATCTTGGGAGTCTTTATGTGCTTCTTCTGCTTTATGTCCTTGCTCTGGCGGATAGCTTCTACTGCTGTTATCCTTGTGGCTCTGATAGATGGAATCCATGCAGAGATCATTATGGTCACAAATGCGATAACACAGGCTGCTGCGATAGCTATGGGCGATATACAGATACGCATTGGCTCGGGATAATGGTCTCCCACAAATGCAGAGAACCTGCTTCCGATTGCAAGGAAGGTCACCCACATACCCACTATTCCAAGAATTATACCCAGAGGGATACCGATAGCACCAAGGGAGATCGCTTCAAAGCGTACCATCTTACGGAGCTGCTTCTTGGTGGCTCCTATGGAGGAGAGAAGTCCGAACTGCCTCGTCCTGTCGGCTACTGAGATAGCAAACGCATTGTATATCAGCATTATGGAGCCGAACATGATGAGCCCGATAACTACGGCAGCAAGTCCGTATATCATGCTGTAGAAAGTCTTGTACCTTGATACACCGCTGAACATGAGAAGGTCGGAATGAGTCCTGCCCTCAAGATGATTTTCCTTCATGAAGTCATAGATATCCTTCATGTTGTTCATGCGGTAGTATACTGTGAACATAGTATCATCGGTGTACTCATCGGGAACTGTCAGTGCGGTATAGCCTGCACAGTATATGTCCTCAAAATCAGGGCGCTCATAAAAACCGACAACCGTATATTCTCTGGTCTCTCTTACATCGAGTTTTTCTACCGAGATCGCGTCGCCGTCCTCATCATCAAATCCCTGAAAAGGATTTTCCTGTGTAAGGATAATATTGCTTACAGCCTCATCGGGAATGTCTATATATTCGGGAATATCCGCAATTCCCTTGACTTTCTCGGGAGCAGGCTTTCTGTCGCCTATTTCGAGAGTGAGCTTGTCGCCCTCATGGAGCTCCACTTCACCGTTTGCGCTGAGATGTTCGGGAAGAAGTATCTCGCTGCTGTTCTCGGGCATACGTCCCGAGATCATGTGTATGGGGATTATTCCCGTCTCGTCTTCCTCATAACCCGAGATGTAGAGATAGGGCTTGTAGCTGTTAGTGCTGTCGATCTCAGCGTAACCGATATAGCTCAGGACTCCTGTGTCCTTGACCTTGTCGGAGCCTTCTATTATGTCGTATGTAGCCTTGTCTGTATACTGTTCAAGTCCGTGCCACTTTCCTTCGGTGTATTCGTAATACCCGATAGCAAAGTTCCTTGCAGAGGCAAAAGATGTAGTAACAGCACATATAAGCGCCGTGGAAAGCATGATACCTATTATAGTTACGATAGTACGCGCTTTGTTCTTCTTCAGAGACTGGAGCGTTACCTTGTTGAAGATCTTCATTTGCGGATCACCTCGTCGCGTGTTATCCTGCCGTCCTCTATGGCAAGGATACGGTCAGCCTGAAGGGCGATGTTCTCGTCATGGGTGATGATGATAAGTGTCTGGTTATACTTCTTGTTTGATGTCTTCAGCAGGTCTACGATCTCCTTGCTGTTCTTGCTGTCAAGATTTCCTGTAGGCTCGTCTGCGAGGACTACCGCAGGAGCGTTCATCAGCGCTCTGCCTATGGAAACTCTCTGCTGCTGACCGCCCGAGAGCTGATTGGGAAGATGGTCTTCGCGGCCCTTGAGCTTTAATATGTCAAGAAGCTCGTTCAGCCTCTCCTCATTTACCTTCTGACCGTCCATGAGTACAGGAAGGGTGATGTTTTCGGTGACATTGAGCACCGGGATAAGGTTGTAGAACTGATAGATGAGTCCCACCTGTCTGCGGCGGAAGATAGCAAGCTGTTCATCGTTCTGGGCATAGACGTCGCTGCCGTCCATGAACACCTTTCCGGAGGTGGGCTTGTCAACTCCTCCGAGGATATGGAGCAGTGTGGACTTTCCCGAACCCGAAGGACCGATTATCGCAACAAATTCTCCTTTATTCACTGAAAAGCTAACATTGTCAAGAGCGCGGACCTGGTTTTCACCGCTGCCGTATGTCTTGCAAAGATTTTCGACTCTTAATATTTCCATGAGTGTAACTTCCTTTCTGAGTTTATGTGTATATCTTACCACGTCAATATGACACAGCGGTGACTTAAAAATAACAAATCTGTCACCAAAGAAAAAGGCAGGTAATACCTGCCTTATACTGTACTTTCATAAATCCTTATAGTGAACATGGCACCGCCGCCGGGAGCATTTTCCGCTTTTATGGTACCATTCTGCTCTGTAACTATCATTCTCGCAAGTGCCAGACCAATTCCGAATCCGCCCTTGTCGCCCGAGGCTCTGCCCTTATAGAACCTCTCAAAGATGTGAGGCAGGTCATCGTCTGAGATACCGCTGCCGCTGTCGGTTATTATTATCTCGGAATAAAGGGGATTACAGTTTCCGCTTACGGTTATAGTGCCGCCGTCGGGAGTGTGCTCCATGCAGTTCTTGACTATATTACCGATAGCCTCACAGGTCCAGGAAATGTCACAGTCAAGCTCACCTTCGGCTGTAACGCCGAGCTCCTGACCGCGAAGCTCAATAGGTACACGTACAGGCATACACGCCTTGTCAAGAAGCTCCTGCATGGTCACCTTTTCCTTGTGGAATTTTATAGTGCCAGCATCAAGCTTTGACATTTTCAGCAGTGCGGTTATGAGCCAGTCTATACGCGAGAGAAGCCCGTAGAGCTTGTGAATGGTCTGCTCTCGCTTCTCCTCAGACATCTCCGGATCTGAGATCATGGATACAAGTATATTTATAGAGGTGAGCGGAGTCCTTATCTGGTGGGAGATGTCGGCAAGAAGGTCGGCAAGATAGACCTTGTCCTGCATGAGTCCCGACTGCTGCTCGCGGAGACGGATAGTCATCTTGTAGACCTCGCTCTGGAGCACTCCGATATCACCCTCGGAATAATTCTCGATACTGATGTTTTCCTCGCCGTGGAGTATCCTGTCTATATCGGTTGAAAGCTTTGTTATCCTCCTGTAGCGCAGAAAGGCTGAAACGAGATAGACGGCTATGAATGCACTGCCAAACAAGATCACGGGTATTAACAGCTTCCTGTCATAGAACAATGCGGCGATAAGTGCGGCTGCTGTTATGGCAGCCATTACGGCTGCGGTTCGCTTTATCTCGGTATTTCGCAAAAACTTCATATCAGTCCACCCTGTAGCCCAGACCTCTTACGGTCTTTATTATAGCAGGATCCGAGGGATCGTTCTCGATCTTCTCACGCAGACGCTTTATGTAAACCGTGAGGGTGTTATCGTTGACGAATTCACCTGCGATGTCCCAGATAGACTCAAGAAGCTTGGTCCTGGTCATTACTGCTCCCCTGTTGTTGATGAATACAAGGAGAAGCCTGTATTCCAGCGCCGACAGGAAAAGATCCTTGCCGTTCTTGCTGGCAGTTCCCTTTACAGTATCTACAAGTACGTCGCCAAGCTGAGTTACCGAACCTGTGCTGCCCGTAAGTCTCAGCACATTCTTGATACGAGACACCAGCTCACGGGGACGGAATGGCTTGGCGATATAGTCATCGGCTCCCAGATCAAAGCCCGTAACTGTGCTGAATTCATCGCCCGAAGCTGTGAGGAATATGACCGGCAGGCAGGTGTTTGCCTTTATGGCTGAGCAGACTGCAAAGCCGTTTCCCTCTGCCAGTGACACATCAAGGAGCACAAGGTCGAAGGTGTCGTTTTCCACCATTTCAAGAGCTTTTGTCTGTCCGTTGGCATTTTTTACGATAAAGCCCTCGCCTGTGAGAAATTCGGTGAGATTGGCTATTATTTCCTTATCATCTTCTACAAGCAGTATTCTGTTCATTTTGTTTCAGCTCCCTTGTTTTTATATTCTCTATAATACCACAAACTTACAGAAATTGCAACTGCCGCGAAAAAAAGCAGCTCCTGCGAGCTGCTTTTCTCTAATTGATGCTAACGAAAAATTTTACATCTGCCTTTGCTCCGGAAGTTGTGACCTCTTCCTCTGACGCAGACTCAGTTTCAGCCTGGTCAGCAGGCGAAACATAGATCACAGAGCCGTCTTCATCCTCGGGCATTGCTATATCTGTTCCGCATGAACAGAGCATGGATACCGAGGTGATCAGTGTTAATACAGACAGGATTTTCCTCATATCATTACCCCCATATTTCATATCGCTATCATAATAATCCACAATCCTTAAAGCAATCTTAAATTAGTCTTAAAGTTCAGACTTTTTCTTTATTTTTCAGAACGGGTGCAAAATTCACTGTCACTATGCCCAGAGCTACAAGTCCGAGAGCTGCTATAACATGGAGCGGTCCCGCAGCACTTCTCTCGGAAAGCAGCAGAAATGACAGTATAACGCCGAAAACAGGATTCATAAAGCCGAATACCGAGATCATGGACACGGGATTGTGCTTCAGCAGTGTTCCCCAAATGGAGAAGGCTGCAGCAGAAACTATGGCAAGATATACAAGCATTGCCATGCCGCGGAAGTTTATCTCGCCGATACGTCCGCCAAGAGCAAGTCCCAGAGCAGTCATGAAGGAGCCGCCTATGATGAACTGCCAGCCGCTTAGCATAACAGGATCCTCCTCGGAGGAAAAGCGCTTTATCAGAGCTGCTGAAAAAGCGTAAGACAGAGCCGACAAAAACACGAAGCCCTCACCTGTAAAGCTGAATCCGCCGCCGATACCGCTGAGATTTATGAGAACTACTCCCGAAAATCCGACAATACAGCCCAGCACCTTTCTGAAGGTCAGCTTCTCTGTACGGAATATCAGCGATGCCACAAGTATGGACAGAAACACATTTGAAGCTGTGATAACAGAGCTCTTCATGCCTGTGCTGCGGGCAAGTCCGATATAGAAGAAGGTGTATTGCAGTATAGTCTGAAAAAGTGACAGCAATGCCGCCTTCGGCAGTGACTTTCTTGTGGGGAAAAGAAGCTTTCGGGCTGTTATGCTTCCTATTACTATGGCAAGGACTCCCGCCAGTGTGAAACGCAGACCTGCATAGAGTATCTGGGAAGCCGTATCGTCAGAACCGATGGCGGAATAGCCGTACCCAAGCTTTATACAGGGAAAAGCGCTTCCCCACAGCAGACAGCACAGCATTGTAAGCGGAATCACTGCCGCTTTTTTAGTAAGTACAGAGCCCTCTTTCATATATTCTCCTCGTTTTCAAGTATTCCCAGTGATGCAGCCTCACGGGCAAGGCTGCGGCAGCCATCGTTCATGGTACCGAATCGCTTTACAGTGCAGACCGCTCTGCCGCATTTCTTCATGAGCTCAGATGCTTCTGCAAGTTTTTCCTCTGATATGGCTTCAAAAGCTTTCTCTGTCACTACCTCCGCCCCGAGAGCTGCTGCAACGGGATACTCAATGTCATTTTCGTGTATGACACCCACAGCGAAAGGGACTCCTCTGCGTCTGAGACGCCGGTACAGAGCGATACCGCTTCCGCCGCCGCCTATTATGAATATCTCCGGCTCACCGATAACAGGTGCAAGCTCGGGAGAGCCGTAAGCCTCGCAGAAGCTGCCCTCGGGAACGCCATAGAGCTTCCCGATATAGCCGCCGGAGAATATCTCCTCGGGGGTGCCTGTCCTGTCGGGAGCCGAGTCCCTGATGCAGAGTATCCTGTCGGAAACACGCTGCGCAAGCTCCAGCTCATGGAGGGAGAGTATCACGGCTATATTCTGCTCGGAAGCCAGTCTTTTCAGCAGGTCCATAAGCTCCAGCTTCGCCCTTATATCCAGGAATGTGGTGGGCTCGTCAAGAATGAGCACATCGGGTCTGCGGCAGATAGCCCCTGCCAGAAGCACCCTCTGGCGCTGACCGTCGCTTATCCTGTCAAAATCACGGTCCGCAAGCTCGGAGACTCCAACAAGCTCCATAGCCTGTGTGACAAGCTGGCGGTCTTCAGAGGAAAGCAGTCCGAGTCTGCCTGTATATGGATAGCGTCCCATTTCAACCACATCTATGCACCGCATATATTCGGTCTTTACCCTGCCCGTAAGAAGAACCGAGACCTTCCTTGCAAGCTGATTGCCGCTGAGTTCGCTGAGTTTTTTTCCGTCGATGTAAACTGTTCCCCCAAGGGGATCAAGCTGGCGGCAGAGAGTTTTCAGCACCGTGGACTTTCCCGCGCCGTTTGGTCCTATGAGGGTGAGTATCTCTCCACGCCGTGCTTCAATAGTGAGTCCGCCCACTATCACCTTTTTCCCGTAGCCTGCGGAAAGCTCTTCCGTGCGGAGTATCATGTCAGCCATTAACTCTCCCCCTCTCTCTGTGAAGCAGCATATACACCACAACAGGTGCGCCGAAAACTGCGGTAACAGTGCTGATACTCAGCTCTGTGGGAGCGAAAAGTGTCCTTGTTATAAGGTCGCAGAACAGACAGAACACCGAACCTCCCAGGAAACAGGCAGGCAGTATACGCACGGGCTTCGCTGTACCGAATATGCTTTTTATAACGTGGGGAACTGCTACTCCAACAAAGGAGACAGGTCCCGCAAAGGCGGTAACACAGGCAGAAAGAATACTTGAAAGCAGTATCAGTGCGGCGCGGAAAGCCTTTACCCTTACACCAGAATTCACTGCATAGCTCTCGCCCAGCTGATAGGCGTTCATTGGCTTTGACAGAAGAAATGACGCAATACAGGCAGGAAATACCACTGCTGCCGCTGTGAGGGCTTCTCCCCTGCCTATGCCCGAAAAGCTTCCCATAGACCAGTTGTGAAGGTTCACGATGTTGGAGTCGTCGGAGAAATTCACCACCAGCTCTGTGATTGAGGAGCAGATATAGCCTATCATGACTCCGCAGACGATGAGCACCGACATACGCTTTACCCTCCCCGAGATCATGAGGACTATGCCCATGGACAGCATAGCTCCCACAAAGGCGGCACCTATCATTCCGAAGGAGCTGACTGCAAAGCCCTGTGACAGGGACAGTACCATCAGCAGCGCCACCGTGAGCTTTGCTCCGGAGGATATTCCCAGTATATAGGGACCTGCAATAGGATTTGCGAAGAAGTTCTGGAGCAGAAATCCCGATACCGCCAGCGCTCCGCCAAGAATAGCCGCAGCCGCGGTTCGGGGCAGTCTCAGCTGAGTGATGATGTTATAGGCTATCTTGTCTGACTCAGGATCCGCAAGGGTGCTTCTCAGCCTTGAAAGAGTTATATCTGCACTTCCTGCGCATATATTCACCACAGCAAGGACTATGAGCAGCACAGCCAGCACTGTATATCCTGCTGCAAGGCGGAACCTCTGAGTCTTCATTTTCATCACTCCAATCTGTACATAAAATTCATTTTATCCTCGGCTTCACCTGTAAAAATAAGGTGAAACTCCGAAATTACATCAGCCGCTCCCGTGGTCTGCTGGAACATATTCTTCTCAGTACACCAGACATCGCCGTTCTTGACAGCCGTAAAATCGCTGAGCAGCGGATATTTTTCTGTCAGTTCGGATATGCTGTCCACATTGCCTGCAATATCAGAATTGTATATGAGCACATCTGCGTCCCAGGCTTTTTCGTAGAAGGTCTCGGGCTGTATGGTAATGGTGGAAAGGGCTTTGTCATCGGTATCAAGGTCGCTGTTGGAGAAGATATACTCTCCCCCCGCCATTCTCATCATCTCGGGAACATAGTCGGCAGGCTTGCGGACTACCACACCTCCCGATGAATTGATGTAGAAGAATGCGGCAGTTTTTCCGTTTTTCTCCTCTGCAAGTATATCACCAAGGAGAGCCGTCTTTTCATCAAAGAGCCGCTCTGCCTGCTCCTCACAGCCGAAAAGTATGCCGTAGAGCTTTATCCATTCCATTCTGCCGAGAGGGTCCTTCTCATAGCTGGAACGCTCCACAAGAACAGGTATGCCCAGGGCTTCTATCTGCTCCCTGACCTCGGGGCTGTGGTATATCATGGTGGACTCGATGGCAAGTCCGCAGCCCTCCTCCAGGAGAGCCTCATAATCGGGAGCGCTGTATTTGCCGATATAGCTTATATCCTCCCTGTCCATAGCGTCTTTGACGGAGGTGAGACACCAGTCCTCATATTTTGTAGAGGTCATAGAGACCTTGTCCAGAGCACCTGCTCCGTCGATAAGGTCCATAGCTGAAGAAGCCGCATTGTACACGCATTCAAGTGGCTGCTGTATGACTGCCGCGTCTGCATATCCCGACGGAGCTGTCTCTCCCTCGGGCACTACTATATATCTGTCATCTCCGATAGTTACGATAGTGCAGCCGTTTTCCACATACTCGGCTGTGAACTGCTTTGCGTACTCAAGATTAAGACTGTTTTCCGTGACTTCCGTGGTTGTTGCCACATTGACCTTTGCAGAACAGCCTGCAAAGAAAATGCAGGCTGCTGCCGATAAAAAGATACGTCTCAGCATTACTTTATAGAATCGGGATCAAAGATCAGTGTGTAGCTTATCTCGTGGGGAGTGCTCATGGCAGTGGTATCAGCGGATACCGCCATTCTGCCGCTCAGTGAAGCCACAGGAATGTCAAACACAGAGAACTCCTCTGTGCTTGTGGGGAGTATCTTTTCACCGTCCACTACCATATAATCGTATTTGTTGCTGCTCCAGATGATCTCAGCATAAGCCTGTCCGCTCTCAACAGTGAGCTTTGCAGGAGACTGCACGGAAGCCTTGCCCGAGCCGCCCTCAAGGGACACATCTATGGTGTATTCGCCGTCGGAAAGTTTAAGAGATTCGGGAGTTACGTCCTCAGCTCCCGCAATTACGCCCTTGGGCAGTGAATCTGCACGGAACACCAGCTTTCTGTCATACCACTGCTCTTTCTTTTTGCTGAATGCAGCGCAGTCGATCTCCTTGTCGAGAGCCTCCACGGGAACAGTAAATGCAACTACGTCCCCTTCCTCCTCGGCAGGGATAAATTCGGTCTCCTCAGCCTTTTCCGCATCTTCACCTGTTCCGAGGAAAAGGTATCCATAGCCGTTTCCACTCATGGTGAGCCTTGCGGTCATGGCTCCGTCGGCAACTTTGAGCTTGCAGGCGGTTATCTTGAACATGGTCGAGCTTGAGTCAACATCAATGTCATACTCGCCCTCGTTAACGCTGTCGGCATAGACTGCTTCCATGCCTTCATAGCCTACCTCCTGCTGTGGAGCTGTTACCTGCTCGGTAGTTGATCCGGCTGTAGTCTCGGCAGCAGCAGTTTCGGCTGCCGTTGTTTCTGCGGCAGTGGTCTCCTGAACCGCTGATGAGGAAGAGTAGCCCTTATCCGAGCATGAACTGAGAGAAACTGCGGATATGAGCAGTGCCGCAACAAAAATATAAGTCTTTTTCATATTATCACCTTTACAGAAGCAGCCGACACTCGGTCGGCTGCGGATCA
Source organism: Ruminococcus flavefaciens ND2009 (assembly GCF_000621785.1). Taxonomy (GTDB): domain Bacteria; phylum Bacillota; class Clostridia; order Oscillospirales; family Ruminococcaceae; genus Ruminococcus; species Ruminococcus flavefaciens_C. The sequence continues at coordinate 665,551 of NZ_KK211346.1, forward strand.
TTATCACTTTATAGAATCGATTGCTGCCTGTGCGTGGTCAACATAAATGCTGCGGATGTCCTCGTTCTCGCCGAGACCTCTCAGCACACACTCTACCTCATAGCCCTCTGCTTCAAATACAGACTTCCATGAGTCCTCCTCGTCACCTGCCATATCGTTGTTTGCGTGGTCGCCTGCAACTACCATGAGGGGCTCAAGAATGACCTTCTTATAGTTGCCTTCCTTCACCTTTGCAAGCACATCATCAAGTGAAGGAGTTGCTTCAACTGTGCCTACATAATAATTTGCGTAGCCGTCAGCTGTGAGAAGCTCCTGCATTTTAGTGTATACGCCGTTGGACTCAGCTTCTGTACCGTGTCCCATAAAGCAGATAGCGGTCTCGCCGTCGTCATATTCCTTGGTCCAGTCAGTGATAGCCTTCTCTACTCTTGCGAAGTCCTCATCTGTTGTGAGAAGAGGCTCGCCGATAACTACCTTATCAAAGGCGTCGGAATACTCGGCTACCTTAGCGGAAAGTTCATCGTACTCAAGACCGTTCATCAGATGTGTGGGCTGTACAACAAGGTTCTTTACCTCATTGTCAACAGCTCTCTGAAGAGCTGCGTCAAGGTCGTCGATGAGGATGCCGTCACGTCTGTTTACGTGGTCGATGATGATATTTGCTGTAAATCCGCGGCGAACTGAATAATCGGGGAATGCCTTCTCCAATGCGTCCTCGATAGCACCGATGGTAAGACGTCTGCTGTCATTGAAGCTTGTACCGAAGCTTACAACGAGAAGCTCATTATCGCCGATCTCGTCCTGATTGCGGACATTATCCAGTGAAGCGTCTCCTGTGTCGTAGTTCTCCTCGTCGTCCATTTCATCTTCCTCCGCTTCTGTAGTTACTTCCTCAGTAGCTTCCTCAGCCGTGGTCTCAGCCGCAGTTGCAGCCTCAGTTGCGGATTCGGACTTGCTGTCCTTTTTTTCGCTGCTGCACGAAGCGAAGCAGGCTGCTGTCAGTGTGATTGCAGAAATAGCTGCGATAAATTTTTTCATATTTTTCCTCCTGTTTTTTCAGGAGACAAAGGTCGTGCGCAAAAATGCCCTCCGCAGAGCAGAAGGCATGACAAAAAGGCTCTTTTCCGAGCTATGGTACGATCAATGCCTCGTGATCCGAGCTTTCAGCTCTGTACCGACAAACGGCAGGTCTCCTGACTTCCGCACAATAACACAGTTCTCCGCCTTCCCGCTTTACGCAGTGGCTGCACCCTCAGGCACATGGATAATGCTGTGCGGTCACAGTGACGAGATCGTGCAGGTCTTTCACCTGCTTCCCTTTTACCTTCCTGCACCGCTCACGCGATAGGAAGCACCGTTCACCTTAAATATTAAATATTCATGAATACCAGTACATTATATCACAGTTGCGTTCACTTTCCAATAGTTTCCCGAAAAATCGGAACTTTTGACAAAATCACTTCATTTTTGGCGGACAATTGTATGTATCTGACGTATTCAGCTATGCACACTATATGTAACGGTTTGCACACTTTTGTCCACGCTGTGCAAGTTGACTTTATGCACAAAAAACCTTATAATAAAATCAACAAATATATCTAAGGAGGAATGGATATGAAGCTTAAAAAGCTGTTTGCTGCTGCTCTCTCGGGGCTTGTTATGCTCTCATCTCAGGCAATGCTCCCCTCATCAGCTGCAAATAACCGCGTATCGGTACACGATCCTTCCATTATAAAGGATAACGGAACATACTACGTCTTCGGCTCTCACATTGAGGCTGCCAGATCAACGGATCTCATGAACTGGAGGCGCTTTTCCAACGGCTATGCCACAAGCAATAATGTGGAATTCGGCAACCTGTCCCAGAACCTGAAAAAGGCTTTCGCCTGGGCGGGCGAAGACCTTGAGGACTGCGAGGGCGGCTTCGCAGTATGGGCTCCCGATGTGGTCTGGGACGCTGACTATGTGAACAGCGACGGCTCAAAGGGCGCATACCTTATGTACTTCTGTACATCTTCCACCTATATGCGCTCGGTTATCGCCTATGCTGCCTCAAAGAATATCGAGGGTCCCTATACATTTGTGGATACGCTCATTTACTCGGGCTTTACCAATAATGACGCCTATGTTAAGAGCTCTACCAAGAACGTGAACAAGAAATACACCTCCACAAATATCGACGAGCTCATCGCCGCAGGAAAGGTAAGCTTCAACAACAGCTGGTTCAGGAACAATGACTTCAACAACCAGCTCTTCCCCAATGCCATTGACCCAACTATCTACTTTGATACCGATGGTAAGATGTATATGTGCTACGGTTCATGGTCGGGCGGTATCTTCACCCTGGAGATAGATCCCGCTACAGGTCAGTGCATTCACCCGAAAACAGGACAGACCTCCGACGGGCGCATGGTGGACAGCTATTTCGGCACCAAGATCTCAGGCGGCTACGGCAAGTCAGGCGAGGGTCCCTTTATTGAGTACAACGCCGACACAGGCTACTATTACCTGTGGGTAACATACGGCGGTCTTACCTCAAACGGCGGCTATAATATGCGCGTGTTCCGCTCAACTTCTCCTCTGGGTCCCTTCACCGATCCCGCAGGACGTCAGGCTGTACTGCCCACCAATCCGAACCTTGACGCTACTGGTCTCAAGGTAATGGGCAATTACAAATTCAGCTCACTCGACAAGGCTTATATGGCCTGCGGACATAATTCCGTTCTCCGTGATGATGACGGCAAGTGGTATCTTTTCTATCACGCAAGATTTGATGACGGCAATGAGTTCCACGAGGTCCGCGTACACTCAATGTATTTCAACGAAAAGGGCTGGCCGGTTGTTGCTCCCTTTGAGTATGCAAGGGACGAGATGTCACCAACAGGCTATAATACCGATGACATCGTCGGTGATTACGAGTTCATAGACCACGGCACAGCCACCGACGGAAAGATAATAAACTACAGCAATATAAAGCTCAATGCTGACGGAAGTATCAGCGGTGCGGCTACAGGAAAATGGTCTCAGGCGAAAGACACCTCCGCCGCTGAACTGACCATAGGCGGACAGGTCTACAACGGCTATTTCCTTGCTGCCAAGGACGAAAACGGCAAGAAGGTAATGTCCTTCACCGCAGTGGGTACCAATAACCACACTGTCTGGGGCGCTCAGACAAAGCAGTTCACAGGCACGTTACGCTCCGCAAATGCTGACTTTACCGACAGCGAGTCTCAGCTCATATACAAAGCCGAAACTGTTTCTGGTACAGGTGCGGAGACATATCTCAGCGGCACTTCACTTCTCAGCGGTACTTCATATTATATAGTGAACCAGAACAGCGGTATGGCTATCGACCTGCCCAACGGCAAGCTTGATGAAGGTACCAATATCCAGCAGTGGGAACGCAACGGAAGCTGGGCTCAGCAGTGGAGACTTATCTCCGTTGACAAGGACTATTGCAGGATAGTATCTGTGGGCGATGAGTCCATGTGTATCGCTGTAGCAGAGAACTCCGCCGCAGACGGCGTCAATATCGAGCTCCAGAAATACAGCTGCAAGCCCAATCAGCTGTTCAGGCTTGTAAAGAGCGGCATGGACTACGGCATAGTCTCCAAGTGCTCCGAGGACAAGGGCGGTCTGGACGTATACGAATGGTCAAAGGAGAACGGCGGCAACATCAACCAGTGGAACTACTGGGAAGGCGGCTGCCAGCTGTGGAGCCTTATACCCGTTCACCCCGCAGTTACTGACGGGAACTATACCCTCAGAAATGTCAGCAGCGGTCTGTATATGTTCAATATGAAGGGAAAAATAGTTCAGTTCAGCGCTCAGGGTATCAGTGTTCAGCCTGATATGTTCGGCAATATGCCTTTTACTCTTAACGATGAGATCTGGACCTTCACAAGGCTCAGCGACGGTACATACTCGATCAAGGATCAGCGCGGCAGAGCTCTTACCTCAAACGAGGGGCAGTATTATGAGCTGAAAGAGTTCGCAGGCGATGACTCCCAGAAGTTCAGAGTGATCTGCAACAGCGACGGAAGCTACTCCCTCACTCAGGATAATACCTGTGCGGATCTTCCCTATCCTACCGACCAGTCGGAAACAGAGTTCTGTGTGAACCTGTTCACGGGAAGTGACAGCCAGAAATTCATTCTTGAGCCCATTATCCCCGAAGAAAATGCTCGCGTAGTCGGCGACATAAACGGCGACGGACAGCTCAACGTGACCGATCTGGTGATACTGCAAAGATACCTGCTGAAAATAGATACTGTCATCGACAATGATGCTGCTGATCTTAACAGCGACGGAATCATCGACATATTTGACAATGTAAGACTGAGAAAGCTTATCATAAACAAGTGACCTCTTGGGCGCAGCCGGCTGTAATGCTTACCGACTGCGCCCAATTTTTGCCGATATACCAATTTGTAACCGCTTTTAACTTGACATTCTCTGTGAAAGTGTGTACAATATATATGTGTGCAGGCTTTTTATCCTGCTAAAGAGAAAAATTACGGAGGTTATTATGGATCCTAATCAGAAAAGACCACAGGGCAGACGTAAAAACGTCACATCCGGCGGCAGCGGAGCACATAGACGCGGCGAAGGCCTCGGAACAGGTCCCGTAGGTTCCGGCAGCTATTCAGGCGGTCAGACCGGCGGTGGCGGCGGTGCAAAGAGAGCTGCTGCAGGCGGCGGCGGTCTCGTAACACTGCTCATTATCGGCTTCTTCCTTTTCAAAATGTTCAGCGGAGGCGGCGGCGGCGGAGATCTTCTCGGCTCCCTCACAGGCGGAAGCGGCGGAGTTGATATAGGCTCTGTTCCATCAGGCTTCGGTTTCAGCACCGAGGATACTGCTTCGGGAAGCCTTACCAGCGATAACGCTGTTGACACAAGCGTTGCAACCGGCTCACGCGAAAAAAGAACAGTGATCAAGGGCAATAACCAGGACGTAGTAACCATTATGGTGTATATGTGCGGTACTGACCTTGAGTCCAAGTACGGCATGGCTTCCTCCGATATGGAGGAAATGAAAGCTGCTTCCTACGGCGATAACGTCAACGTCATCGTCTTCACAGGCGGCTGCTCCAAGTGGAAGGTCAGCGGTATCAGCAATAAGGTCAACCAGATCTACCAGATCAAGAACGGTCAGATCGGCAGGCTTGTTGAGGACGCAGGCAGCAAGGCTATGACAGACCCCAACAACCTTGCTTCATTCATTCAGTTCTGCGCTAAGAACTTCCCTGCTAACAGAAACGAGCTCATTCTCTGGGATCACGGCGGCGGATCCGTTACAGGCTACGGCTACGACGAAAAGAATAAGAGCAGCGGTTCTATGAGCCTGGCAGGTATCAAGCAGGCTCTCAAGAGCGGCGGCGTACAGTTCGATTTCATCGGCTTTGACGCCTGCCTCATGGCTACTGCCGAAACAGCACTCATGCTCGATGACTACGCTGACTACCTCATAGCTTCCGAGGAAACAGAGCCCGGTATCGGCTGGTACTACACAAGATGGCTCTCAGAACTGGGCAAGAACACTTCAATGCCCACTCTCGACATCGGCAAGAACATCGTTGACGATTTCGTTTCCGAGTGCGCCAAGAAGTGCAGAGGTCAGAAGACAACACTTTCAGTTATCGACCTTGCCGAGTTCTCAAATACAGTTCCTGCGAAGCTTTCGTCCTTTGCTAAGTCTGTAAGTACAAAGATCTCAAACGATGAGTACAAGGACATCTCAAATGCAAGATACGCTACCCGCGAATTCGCAGAGAGCTCACGCATCGACCAGGTCGACCTGGTAAATCTTGCAGAGAACGTTGGCACCACTGAGGGTAAGGCTCTTGCAGATGCCCTCAGAAATGCAGTAAAGTATAACCTCACTTCTTCAAATATGACAAACGCTTACGGCGTTTCTATCTACTTCCCCTATCAGCGTACATCCTACGTTGACAGCGCCTGCAATACATACGACAAGATCGGTATGGACTCTGAGTACTCCAAGTGTATCAAGCAGTTCGCTAAGCTTGAAACAGGCGGACAGATCGCAGCAGGCGGCACAGGCTCGGCTCTCGGTTCACTCTTCGGAATGGGCGGTTCTTCAAGTTCATCGGGCAGCTCTGACATGATCGGTTCTCTCCTTTCAAGCTTCCTCGGCGGCGGCGGCGGAAGGAGCATCGAGGGTCTTGACAGCTCCAACACCGCATTCATGGACGATACTGACGTCGAAGATACAGCAGAGTACCTCTCTACACACTACTTCGATGCTACAAACCTTGTCTGGGAGCAGAAGGACGGAAAGTACACCATGAAGCTGGAAGATGCTCAGTGGGAAATGGTACACAAGCTTGACCTCAATATGTTCTATGATGACGGCTCAGGCTATATAGACCTGGGTCTGGACAACCTCTTCACCTTCGATGATGATGGTGCTCTTGTAGCAGATACCGAGAAGAACTGGCTCTCAATCAACGGCAACGTTGTAGCTTACTATCATACAGATACAACTTACAACGGAACAGAGCAGATCATCAGAGGCTATGTTCCCGCTCTCCTCAACGGCGAAAGAGTCAACCTCATTATCGTCTTTGACGATCAGCACCCCGACGGATACATCGCAGGTGCTTCCTCAGACTATGTAAACGGCGAGACAGACGCTGTTGCAAAGAATCTGACAGAACTGACAGTCGGTGATACTCTCGACTTCATCTGCGACTACTATTCATACGATATGGAATATCAGGACAGCTACTTCATCGGCGATCAGGTAACTGTTTCAAATAACATGACCATCAGCAACACCGATGTAGGAAGCGGCGCCTGCCACATTCTCTATCGCTTCTCTGATATTTACAATCAGGACTACTGGTCAGAACCTATCGTTGTTGACTGAACACAAGGAGCAGCCTTCGGGCTGCTCCTTTAATATTGTCAAAATATAAAAATAAATACATGAAATTTATTTACACTTGACATTACTCCCCGTTTGTAGTATAATATTAATGCTGTCGAGGTGTGGCTCAGTTTGGTAGAGTACTACGTTCGGGACGTAGGGGCCGCAGGTTCAAATCCTGTCACCTCGACCATTTGCCGCTGTGGTGGAATTGGCAGACACAAGGGACTTAAAATCCCTCGGAGTAAAATCCGTACCGGTTCGACCCCGGTCAGCGGCACTGAAAAAAGGACTGTATGTGAATACAGTCCTTTTTGCTTTATCTGAATTTACGCAGTAAAAAAGCTCCCCAAAACGAGGAGCTTTTGATCTTACTTTATGCGCTGTGGTCTTGTCTTGGGAACAGATACCTCGTCTCCGAGAACTATTCTTGTGACAAGGACCAGATCATTGATCTTTGTTGCACCGCTGCAGTCGATGTCTGCCTCAACGATAGTGTCCTTGCCGTCAATAGCCTTGATAAGCTCCTTACGTGCAACAACAATGTCGAATGAGTCAACTGTAAGGTCATTGTTAAGATCACCGGGGATATAGATATCTTCCTCTTCAGCAGGAGCCTCGACGCCTTCAAGCGACTCGAAACCTGCGGAGACAGCTATATCAACACCGTCTATCTTGACAATATTCTTCGTTACCTGAGCAGAACCGCTTGAACCGTTTCTGCCCTCTACAATGAACTCTGCTCTCTCAGGATCAGCGATATCAAGTCCGTACTTTACAAATGCCGAAAGATGCTTTGTAACAGGAATAGTACCTTCCATAGTGCCGTCTTCGGAAAGCTTGTTGTCCTTGCGGACACTCCAGTACTCCTCAAAGAAGCCGTTAAATGGCCTTTTATAAAGATCATAAACGCCATCATCTATGCTTACTGTACCAAGGAGCTCGTATTCTTCACCTATCTCAAAGTTCTTCCAGCCGTCAACAACATAGTACTCAACAGTACCTGCATTGAGCCAACCGTATGCGCCTGCTATAACAGTGCCGTCTGATTCGATATCAGCCTTATAATCTACAGTCAGATCTTCACCCGCATACTCTCTTACGATAGATCTTGTATTATTTTCGTCAAGATAAGCAAGTCCTCTCATAAACGAAACGCGATAACAATCATTCCATTCACAGTTGAAGGTACCGCCGTCAAGTACATCCATCTTCATTGTACCGCCATCGCCAATAATCTCATCATTGTAGAGAGAGTAATAGTATCCGCCGCGTTCGTCGCCTGCAGTTTCGGTAAATGTAACCTGGTCAAGATTTTCCGGAACATAGGGTTCTTCATTGGGATCGGGCGTCTCAGTCTCGGGATCATGAACTATATAATAAATATCGTTCATCAGAATGTTTGCCTTACCCTTTGACTGGAAAACATCAACGCACAGCATTACTTCATAAAGATCACCTAATGGCATTCCTGCCTCTTCCCAGGCTTCAAAATGATCACTTACAGCTATTGTGCTTGAGAATGTGCTGTAATCCTCAGAGAGTTTCTCTCTGCGCACGCTCCAGTACTGGGTAGGTCCGAAGACCGATGTAGCCATTGAACAGAGAGCTGTTGGCTCCTGTATCTTATAGATGTCATATACAGCACCCTGAGATTCGATCGACGATACAGGCTCTTTATCCTGACAGGGCTTGTAATCGCCCCAGTCATCTACGATGTGATACTCAACAGATGCATCTGCTGTCCATCCATAGGCACCGATGTTATAGTTACCGTCACACTCTACATTTGCACGGTAAGACATATAAATATCAGAATCCGGGATGTAGTAGCTGCCAGCTCTATCGCATCTATGTCCTGTCATAAACAGGGCACCGTCCTTGACATCCCAATCGCACTTGAATGCTCCACGACTTCCTATGCTGAATTTGGTCACATCATCCTCATAGCCTTTCCAGGTCTCATAATCGTAGAGTCCTAAGCCGCCCACAACATTTGTCTTATCAGTGTTGATCTCCGTAAAAGGAGACAGCACATATCCGGCATTATCTTCTGCATGAGCAGACGCGATAATGCCTCCTGACATACACATGGAGGCTGACATAGCAATGGATACGATTCTTTTGAATAGCTTCTTCATTATAATTCCTCCTATCATGTTATTCAAAGCCTATTCGGCTTTATACACAAATTATATCACCGTATAAGGAATAATTCAAGTAAAATATTGTGCGTTTTCATCGTTTGCTATCTTTTTCTAACCAAAAATTGCTATTATATTGTCCCAGAGCTATTTTTGGTCAATAATTGCTAATTTTTACAATAGCTATAGTTTTTTGTTATATCTGCTTAACTAAATATATATCGGTTTTTCACTGATTTTTCAGAAATCCTCTTGACAATACTATTTTAATATAGTATAATTAGTCTCGGTTAACAACTTTATTCATTTAAAGCTTTACAGGTTTATAATTCAAAACTGTAAATCAAAAAGAAAGGTCTTGATATCAATGGGCTCACAAGCCGCAACATTCGTCATTCTCGGAATCTATGTCGCCATAATGGTCGGAATAGGACTCTATATGTCCCGCAGGACCAAGTCCACAGAGGACTTCATGCTGGGCGGCAGAAGCGTAGGTTCATGGCTCACCGCCTTCTCCTACGGAACAACTTACTTCTCAGCTGTTGTCTTTATCGGATATGCTGGACAGTTCGGCTGGATGTACGGTGCATCAGCTACCTGGGTGGGTATCGGCAACGCCATTATCGGAAGCCTTATCCCATTCTTTCTCATAGGCAAGCGCACCCGTCTTATGACCAATCACCTGGGCGCTAAGACAATGCCCGAATACTTCGAGCACAGATTCGATTCCACCAAGCTCAAGACAGCTTCCGCCCTCATCGTTTTCATCTTCCTTATCCCCTATACCGCTTCCGTTTATAACGGTCTCTCAAGACTTTTTGGCATGGTATTCGATCTTGGCGAAAACGGCGGTACATATATCATAATCGCTATGGCTGTCCTCTCGGCTATCTACGTTACACTGGGCGGCTACAAGGCTACTGCTCTCAATGACTTCTTCCAGGGCATCATCATGCTCATCGGTATCGGTACAGTAGTTGCACTTACAGTCCAGAAGAAGGACGGTCTCTCAGCTGCACTTGATGCACTTAACAGTATTTCCGACAGCAAGACCGAAACAGGCACTCTCGGTTCTCTCTTCGGACCCGATCCCATAAACCTCCTTGGCGTTGTTCTCCTTACCTCTCTCGGTACATGGGGACTTCCTCAGATGGTACAGAAGTTCTACGCTATCAAGGACGAGCAGGCTATCAAGAAGGGCGCTGTCATCTCCACATTCTTCGCTATCGTTGTAGCAGGAGGCTCATACTTCATGGGCGGATTTGTACGTCTCTACTGCACACTTGACGGCACTGACGGTTCGGGAAGAACTTTCATCGACACTGTAAACGGCAAGCCCGTATACGATACAATGGTGCCAGCTCTTATCCATCAGGCACTTCCTAACCTGCTCATAGGTCTGGTAGTTGTTCTGGTCCTCTCGGCTTCACTTTCTACCCTTTCTTCACTGGTGCTCACATCAAGCTCAACTCTTACAAATGACCTTATCAAGCCCCGTGTTAAGAACTTCGACGATAAGAAGCAGGTAACATTCATGCGTGTATTCATCGCCGTATTCCTTGTTATCTCCGTTATCATCGCCTGCAACAAGAATGCTTCTATCTCAACACTCATGTCCTATTCATGGGGAGCTCTCTCAGGCGCCTTCCTCGGTCCCTTCCTCTTTGGTCTCTTCATGAAGAAGGCTTCCAAGGCAGCCTGCTGGACAAGCTTCATTACCGGTGTCGGCATAAGCGTTGCACATATGCTTCTCTTCAGCCTTAACATTGAGGCTTTCAGCGGTATCAGACAGGCTGTTATCGACCTTAACTGCCCCCTCAACCTTCTCTCGCCTATCAATGCAGGAGCTTTCGCAATGATCGTTTCACTCATTATAGTGCCTATCGTGAGCAGCTTCACAAAGGCTCCCGAGAAGAAGATCGTTGACAATGCTTTCAGCAGTCTTTTAGCAAAATAAAAGCAAAACGGGAACGTATAAGCGTTCCCGTTTCCCATGTAAAAAAGCAGCTGTAAAACAGCTGCTTTTTTTATTCTCATTCGCCCTTGATGAACTGATTGAGTGTCTTGTCGTGGTGGCCTGTACCTGTGTATGCATAGAATGCAAGCACGTTGCTGGCGTCAACCGAGTCATACTTTCTGTTGCCGTCAACGTCGGCAGCAGCCTCCTGCGCAGGAGAAAGTCCTGTAGGCTTGCTTGTTGAATGATTTGCATAAGCCAGAAGGATCTGTGAAGCGTCAAAAGCGTTTATCTGTCCGTCGTTGTTGATGTCGCCCAGGAGTCTGTCGGAAGAATTCAGACGGAGTCCCTCGCTGTATTCAGCAGGATTTACCTCGATGATCTTTGAAGGATCATTAACATATCTGGGAATAACGCTTGAGAAATAAGCGCCCTGACTGTAGAAATTGATGTCATAGCTGCCTGCGGGAGCATTCTCCTTGAATACTGCATTGAAGCAGGCAAGAGGATAGGCATCGGAAGTATCACCTGTCAGCTGGAGAGGCTTTCTAGCGTCTGTCTCTGTGTAATTCACAGATACCATGTTGAGGTCCTCAAATGTTCTTATAAGGTTGACAAGATCAGCATCTGAATTTGCACCTGAGATCTTATAGGGGATATTTCCTGCCTTGGCAAAACCGCCTGTAGCGTCCTTGAGCTGGAGATCCTTGTTCTCACAGTTCCACTTTGCGAATATCTGACCTGCGATCTTCTCATCGTCCTTGATATAAGCAGATACAGGGATAGTAGCATTTACACCTGATATGCTGTTGTTGATGTAAACAGTACCGTACTTGAGTATCTCAACGCCTGTGCCTGCCTCAGCCTTGAAGTAGAATGAAGGCTTATAGTCATCAGCAGCATTGGCTGCAAGAGCAGATGTCATACCTGCAGCAAGTACAAGTGATGAAATAACAGAAATTAATTTTTTCATGATTGGTTACTCCTTTCAAAGCAGCTCTGCCATGCGAAGAACTATCTCCGCAACACGCTTGGCTGCAATCTTTTCAAATTCGTCAAATGACATTGCTCCCTCATCATCTGCATTATCGGAAATGCAGCGAACGCTCACATAAGGAAGCTCATTGAGATAGCAGCAGTGTCCTACTGCCGCACTCTCCATATCAACGGCATAGGGATCAAATCTCTCCTGGATAGAATTCTTCACCTCATTGCTGGAGATGAACGCTTCTCCCGAAACGATCCTGCCTCTGAAGGAATTCACGCCGAACTCGGCGCACACCTTTTCTGCTGTATCCATAAGCACTGCATCTGCCTTGAATATTGCGCAGTAGGGAGGGTAATCCTTGAGGAAATGGAGGTCCAGATCGTGAGGGAGCACCTCAGTGGAGATAACTATATCGCAGACCTTGACTGCACTGTTCATACCGCCTGCAATACCTGTGTTGATGACACAATCGGGGTGGAAATTATCTATCATGACCTGTGTACAAAGTGCTGCGTTCACCTTTGCGATACCACAGCAGGCATTGACAACAGTCTTGCCGTTTCTTTCGTTAATATAGAAATCGAAGCCCGAGATCCTCTTTATCTCAGCTTTGCCGAGTATTTCTCTTATATCAGCAAGTTCTGACGGCATTGCTCCGATTATAGCTATAGTCTTCATTGTTATCACTCCTGAACAAAAATTATATATTTATTATAACACACAATTATGAAAAAAGCAACACTAACGGGATAATAAATCTGTTTTGAAGCTATTCTGCGAAAAATATATTACATCTCACTCAGAAGTTCACATAAAAAAGACCGCTCCGATGATAATACAAACGGTGCGGTCTATCTTTTGCGTTTGAACCTCGGCAAGAGTCTTTTCTTGTAAAGCCTGTACATGACGTCAAGGTCGAGGTCATATACAAGGAAGATAAAGTTGCTTATACCAAGCATTATGTATGCCCCGTATCTGCCGAAGTCGCTGAATTCATCAAGCATCTCATCAAGTCCGAATATATATACTGTAACGTAAAAATAACCGATTATGCAGATATTGAACAGTATCAGCTTTACCGCCAGTCTTATGAGCCTCAGCGGTATCTTCTGTATATAGAACCTGACTATGGGATAATGCCCGAAGAACATTATGAATATCAGTGCGGCTTCCTTATCGAAGGTTATGATAAGAGAAAGCAGGCTTACTGCAAGATAGGTCAGGAATGCCCATGGGATATTGACCTCAACAGCTATTATCATAAGCAGTATGCCTGCTATTCCGGGAAGCAGCAGATAAAGCGCAGGGATAACTCCCGCCAGGAACATCGTCACAAGACAAAGTGCGGAAACTATTCCTCCCAGCGCTACTCTGTAGCTTATGTCTCTCATTATTTAAGTGCCTTGTCCTTTCCGTCGGCAGTTTTCTTTGCCTGCTGTATATTGTATACGATAGCAGAGAGAAGCTTATGGGGCAGGAAACGCGAGCCCCAAGTGCTGAGCTTCACTGTGAGTCCGGGGATCGCGAAGAACTTTCCCGTAACCGCCTTGTGGATAGCACACTCTGCGGCGTAATCAGCGGTTATGGGCTTCATTGAAAAGCTTACTCCCGCACGGTTATTGAAGTTGGTGGAAACGGGTCCGGGACAGAGAACTGTTATGGTAACATTTGACCTGTCTCTGCGGAGCTCCTCATATATAGCCAGTGAAAGACGGAGAACATAGTTCTTGGAGGCGTAGTACGTTGCCATAAGAGGCCCCGACATAAATCCTGCGGCAGAAGCCACGTTGAGTATAGTTCCGTGATCCTGCTTCTTGAAGTCGCGGAGGAAAAGCTTGGTCAGTATATGAAGTGCGGTGATATTGACGTTTATCATGTTGAGCTCGTCCTCAAGGTCTGTTTCATCAAACTTGCCGAAGATTCCGTAGCCTGCGTTGTTAACGAGCATATCAACTTCCTTGTCCTTGCAGAAGTTATATACCCTGAAGACCTCCTCACGCTTTGACAAATCGGCTGAGATTATCTCCGTGCCCTTACCCAGAGTTTTCTGCATTTCTCTGAGAGCTTCCTCGTTTCTTCCTGTGAGTATGAGCTCCCAGCCTCGTTTTGCAAGCTTTCTCGCAATGCTCTGTCCTATTCCCGATGTTGCTCCTGTAACTAATGCCTTCATTCATATCATTCCTTTCACTCTATTATTTTTGACAGCATTTTCCTGTCTCCGAGAGAGTCTATGCCGAACAGGAAAAGGGTCTGTTCATATTCATTCGGGTCAACATAAGCGGACATACCGCCGCTCATGACCGAGGGATCCAAAACTGTTATCTCGCTGTAATGCTGAAGCAGGAAGGGTACGAAGCAGTCTGCAAAGCTGTCCTTGATAACAAGGAGCTTTTTGTCCGTATTGGCAGAGGTGGTTATCCTCATTACGGGTACGGGCTCGCCCAGGTACATTGAGTACATATCCCCTGTTTCAAGCCTGCTTTTATCGAAGATCTTTCCCTCTGCATTGATGCCGTCCCTGCGGACAACTATACAGGAGGTCACCTCAGCGCCTTCGCGGTATTCAAAAACGTCCATAATATCAGCTCTCGGAGCCTTTGACATTGTCCTGTTATAGAGGTCGCCGCGGAAGTTATCGGTAACGTGCTCGATAGAGAATTTATCATAGGCAGTGGGGATTATTCCAAGCTTCTGTATCACTGTCTTGTATACACAGTATGCCCCATAGCTGGTCCATTTAGTATCGCTGCGGTAATAAATGTAGTTATCCTTCAGCATTTTCAGTATATTGTATGCGTCTATCTTTCTTATATCGCCGTCCAGCGCCTCATAGAGCTCACTGATCTGCTGGCTCTCGGAAGGACCTGTGATATGGCTTGGTAGCACATCTCCGTATACTCCCGCAGATGTAGGTATAGCCGCAAAATACACCATGCCGTCATAGTTTTCGGCAAAGTTCTCAAATATATCAGCTGAGGCAACAGGCTCAGCATCGCTGCTCTGCTCGGCGTTTATAAGCCTTTCCTCACTTACATAGACTCCGTTGACTATGCTCTCGGAAAGCTCCTTCTGAATGAGAGTGCTTCCCACGAGCCAGCTGCTCCTGCCTGCGAAGTGGTCTGTCATGCAGCGGTCAAGCTTTTCAGCCGTGCGTCCGTCATAGAACTCCCCTGCTTTTATTGTGGGAGCAGCTGCCAGCGGACGGTTCTCATCCACCGAATAGTCCTTCTTTTTGCCGAAGAAGGTACAAACGGAAAAAATTGCAATAAACACAATGGTGAGAAGTGCGGTTATCTTACTTATGATCCTGTTCATAGCTCCACCTTCCTTACAGCTTCATCAGAAGCATATCCGAGCTTCCGCTGTATGACATAAGAGCAGTACAAACAATGAGTACCGCCAGTATAAGAACAGGTGAGACCGCCATTATCGCAGTCCTTACCCTGTTCCTTTCCGAACGTGTCATGAGATTTCTGAACAGATCCGTGGAAGCGTACATGGTCACGAGCAGAAGCACTATATATGACTTGAAAAGGTAAAATCCCTGGGTATCTGCTATAGCTCCGTTACCGCCCACCATGGCAAAAAGGTAGCTCACCGAATATCCCGCGCTATCCGACGACAGGAAAACTCCTGCTATAATGACCGTCAGAAATGTATAGATGATCCCTGTAGGGTTCATTATCTTTTTTCTCAGGAACCTGCTCTCGATAATTACAGCCGTACCGATGATAACGCCCCAGATGATACCGTTAAGGTCAACGGTATACCAGAAGCCGAAGAGTCCCCAGCCTAAGACGAATACTGCCTCACGCATCCATCTTTTTCTGCATACGCTGTAAATCGGCTTGGTTATATAGCGCCTGAGCCACTGTGTGACCTGGGACTGCCAGCGGGCTGCAAAGTATCTGAGCCTTATGCTGAGCAGCGGATAGTTGAAGCTCTGGGGGAATTTCAGTCCATAGAGGTATGCAATTCCCGTACCCATATCCGCAAATCCCGAGAGCACAAAGTAAAGGCAGAGTATATATGCCGCTGCTCCCAGCCAGGCAGTAAGTGCTGATATTTCCTTTACGGATGTGCTGAAGGCAGCTGTGTAAAGCATATAAAGGTTGTCCGCAGCTATGACCTTTTTGGCAAGTCCCTTCACGAATACTGTCATTCCCACACCCATGCCAGAAAGGGTCTCCCTTCGGTTGTTCAGTATATTGGTGAATACCCTGTACCTTAGGAGAGGTCCCATGATAAGCCTTGGGAAAAACATGATATACAGCGCAAAACGCACCATGTTCCTGTCAGCCTTTATCCTGCCCTTGTAGACGTCTATGAGAGTACCTATAGCTCCCAGGGCAAAAAAGGAAATTCCCACGGGATAAAAGCTCCCGGGCGCCCTTATCATTCTGTGGAGCCAGGTGAAATACTCTGTTCTGAAGGCGAATACGGCAATGAGGTCTATGATTATACCTGCCGCAAGAGGAACTGCCGCAACCTTTTCGTTTCTGCGCGAAAGACTTATCAGGTGCATGAAGATGTAGTTGACAGCCGCAAAAGCTACAACAAATATGAAAAAATACAGGCTTATAAGGCAGCAGAACGCCCCGCTTAGGAAAAGCAGCGCCATCTCACGAAGCTTCTTAGGCGTGATATAGTACAGCAGTAATGAAACGGGCAGGAAACCGTATATGAACAGCAGACTGCTATATACCATTGCTCTCCTCCTTTATCTCCTCTGTGATACGTGCAAGGCCCGCACTGTCCATCATGGTGGAAAGCACCTCTATGAGAGCCCCTGCGGAAAGCTGTCTCGGCAGACCGAGGTGGACCTGTAGTTTTTCCCGCAGCTCACGGCTGTTCTCGCCGCCGCTGAGTCCCAGCTCATAGAGAGTGAGCTTGGTTATATCCGAACGCTTTCCGCCCTCTGAAGCCGTTATGCCCGACTTCTCAAGAGCTTCCAGAAGCACCTTCGTATCCATGCCCTCAACGCCAAGCTTCCCCTCCGCAGAGGGCTTTACCTTGCGCCTTTCCTTGCCGAAAATATCGGGGATATAAACATTGGTTATCCTTCCGTCGCCGATAGCGCCCTTGATATAGCCGCGTATCTTTCTTCCTGCGGCGTCGGAGTCGGTGAGTATGATTATACCCGTTTTCTTTGCGTAATATCGGATAAGCTCAAGCTTCTCCGTATCCTTGAAAATGCCGAAACCGTTGGTGATTATGATAACTGCGTCAACTATGGAGGAAAGCTTGATCTTGTCGTACTTTCCCTCCACGATTATGGCTTCATCTATCTTTATCATGTTCTCCTCCGCTAATTCTTCGTCATGAGCATTTTTGTTACGGTCTGTTCAAGCACAACCTTCTCGTCACAGCTGCCCGAATTCAGCATTATATTGGTGTCGCGCAGTATCACTATGCACTGCCGCAGCCTTCTTATGCTCATTCTTGAGCTGTCACGAAAGGCGTTCTTTACCTTGAACTCCCAGATATAGCCGAAATCCGCCTTGACATCAGCTATCTGTCTGCCCTTCTTCCTTGCACAGGCAGCGCGGTACATATCTATGAAGGAACCGGTTATGTTGGCGAGAACCGCACCGCGATTATCCCTGTCCTGCATAAGCTCGTCCAGAGCATCAAAGGCAGCCCGCTTGTTGAAGGCTGCCACGGCGTCTGCAAGCCTGAAAAAAGTGGCGTCGCTCTGCCTGTGTACCAGGTTATGCAGAACATCAGAGGTTATCTCGTTCTTTCCTGCGTAGGCGCAGAGCTTGTCTATCTCATTGCGGATAGTGAGGGTGTCGGACTGACACATCTCCGCAAGCTCACGGGCATTGTCAAGAGAGATAAGACTGCCCCTTGCGGAGACGCTGGCAGCTATATCCTTTGCAAGCTCGTTTTCCGTCTTTATGGGGCACTCCACCGACTCGCCCACCTTGGCAGCGAGATCGGAAAGTTTCTTGTTCCTGTCCTTGATAACCGATCTACCCGTTTTGAAATCGTTCTTAACAGGCACCTCAAAGCCTGTGACATTAAAGATGACAACGGTCTGGGGCGGTATATCCTTCAGGGCGTCCATGACCTTCTTGTTTATATCATCAGCTTTGAGACCTACCATGACTTCACGGGGCTTCTCACAGTTGTAATCATTTACAAGAATGCAGTTGTAGTCCGACATCATCGGCATCATCTGTATCATGTCATAGAACTCTGATATGTCGAAATACCGTCCCTCAAGCCTGTTGAGTGCGAAGTCCTCGTTATCCCCCACAGCAGCCTTTATTATCTGCCTGGTCAGCTTTTCCACCTCTGGAACGTTCTTGCCAAAGATATAATACAGATTTTTCAGCTCGCCCTTTTTAAGCTGGGCCTTGATGGTCTTTGGGTCTGTCTGTGGCATTACAGCCTCCTTATATCAAAGCTTCCGTTGTCAGAAAGCCATATCTCGAAATTGTTGCCTTTGTCCGTATATATAACGTTGTCGGGAGCGGTCTCCGCGGCGGCTTTACCGTATACCACAGTAATTCCGCTGCTTTCGGCGCCGTCCTTTCCTGACTTTTCTATGACTACTTCCCCGTCTCTGCCGCTTATTGTAAGAGTACCCTCTGCAAGAGATATGGTGCAGCTGCGGCTCTCTATTGAAAAGCCGTCCTCGCCCATATACTGAAGCTCGGAATAGGGCTCACGGGGTGCACTCTCACCTTCGGCGAGCCAGTTCCCTGTATCAGTGAACTCAAATGCGCCAAGATATGAAGCGTAAGCGGACTCTGCCCTGTTGGAGAGAAGGATCGTATCAACTCTTTCTATTCCGCTGCGTGTAAGATATTTCCGAACATACTCAGCTGAGCGATAGTGTCCGCTCAGGTCGGCAACGGTAACAGCTCCCCTGTCATTTATCACGACCGCGGCATTGTTGCCTCTGCCAAGCACTGCAACTATAAGACGGTCATTGTGCTCCATGCGAATGAGACCTGCGGTCACGAACATGAAGACTGCCGCTGCGGAAACTGCTGCAACAGTGAAGCGCCTGCTTCTGAAAACGGCAAAGGCAAACACTACCATAACTGCGCATATAATGAGCCCGTACATGACATAGGAGCTGCCTGCGGAAAAGTGAGTTATCCTCAGCCTTGCAGCTGCATCTGAAATTCGCAGTACCGCGTCATTGATGAGCTTCGCTATGAACAGTATATCAACCACTCCGCCTGTGAGAGCGTAGAGAAGTCCGATAATCATGGAAAATGAACACAGCGGCACCAGCAGCACATTTGTCAGCGGCGAGATAAGAGAGGTCTCGTCAAAATACAAAAGTGACAGTGGAAACACGCAGACGGTAGTACACAGCATGGTGACAAAGCTGACTGCCGCCCTCTGAGGGAAGGTGTCACGGGGCATTTCCTTGGTCATACAGGGTGCGGCAACGCCGATTCCGAAGGTACCTGCCAGTGACATAAGAAATCCTTCATCATATATAGCATAGGGAGACACAAGGCATATCAGCAGAGCGGCTCCTGCAAGTGAATTGAAGGTGTCGTTCTGACGTCTGAAAAGCCGCGCTCCGTAGAGGAAGTTCATCATCACTGCCGCTCTTATGGCTGAAACGGGATAGTTAGCCATAGCAGTCAGAAACAGCAGGAGCACCTCCATTACTGCAAAGGAGATGTACTTATTCACGCGGCAGCGCTTCAGTATGAGCATGAGCACAAGAACTGCCACGGAGACATGAAGTCCCGAAACCGCAAGTACATGACCTATTCCACAGCGATACACGGCAGTCTTAACGTTATAGTCCATGCCGCGCTTCTCGCCGAAGACCATCCCTGCCAGCAGGTCGCCGCTGTCACCGCCGAGAGCCACGCCAAAATCAAATATGATCTGCTCACGGTAGCTGCTTATAAGACGTCTGAGCTTTCGGCTTCGGAACGC
The DNA here is from genome assembly GCF_000621785.1 of Ruminococcus flavefaciens ND2009. GTDB lineage: Bacteria > Bacillota > Clostridia > Oscillospirales > Ruminococcaceae > Ruminococcus > Ruminococcus flavefaciens_C. Next base: position 685,449 of record NZ_KK211346.1, read on the forward strand.
CTCAGCTGTAACGTCCTTTGCATTTACAGCCGTGAGGAATACGCCATCAGACCTGTAATAGCTCTCGCTGTCGAAAAGATAGTCCTTTGAGGGCTTTGCGAACTGACAGCTGCCTATTGTGATCATATCACCGCGGTCAGCCTCAAGCTCTCCGCCGTAGAAGCTTATCTTAGCAGCAATATCGCCGTTTATCCTGCCTTCAAGGATATAAGAGGAGTTGTTTCCGCTGTATCGGTATACCTCGGTGACCTCTCCGCGGAAGCTGCCTTCCCTGCCGTCCATTTCTGCGGCGGGTCTGTAGCGGACTTCGGTGTAAATACCGAACACCGAGACCGCAGACACAAAGAATACAGCAAGCATGACATAGTCTCCTGCTTTGAAGCCGTATTTTCTGCCGATCAAAAGAGCTGCTGCCAGAATCAGTGAAAGTATTACGAGAAACGGGATATTTGAAAAAAACGAAGCGAAAAACAATCCCGCCATATACGCTGCCGCAGCTCCAATCATTTTTCGCTTCATAATTCTATTCCTTATTTAAAGAAGAGCGGTAATTTCTCGAGGAAAGCAATATCCTTCCTGTCCGCTGCGTCACCCTCTGCAAGAACAGCGGATCTGCCTGAGATCTCGCCGCCCGCAGCTGCTGTGAGCTTTTCAAGAGCTATGAGAGACTCGCCTGTACTGATAACGTCATCTACCAGGAGCACCTTCTTGCCCTTCAGCATTGCAACCTTTTCCTGCGAGAGGTAAAGTGTCTGCTCTGCTGCTGTGGTGATAGACTTTACAGTTACCGCAATTGGATCTGTCATATAGAGCTTTACGGACTTTCTTGCCACAACATAGGGCTTTCCGCTCTGTCTTGACATCTCATATGCAAGTGGTATTCCCTTTGACTCAGCTGTGAGGATAACGTCAAAATATGGAGACTTGTCCAGGAGCTGTTCTGCGGCTGCAACTGTCAGCTCTACATCTGAGAACATAACGAAAGCCGCAATATCTATCTTGTCATTGAGAGGACAGAGAGGGAGCTCCCTCTCAAGTCCTGCAATAGTCATTTTATATGAACCTGCCATAATAATGCTCCTTATTCAGTTTTGCCGAGGGACTCGGGTCCCCAGCCCATTTTTACGCCGCCGAGAAGGTGAAAGTGCAGGTGCTTCACTGTCTGACCTGCGTCATCACCGCAGTTGTTGATTATGCGGTAGCTCTCATAGCCCTGCTCCCTGGCGATCTTTCCTGCTGCCTCAAATACCTTGGCAACTACAGAGGAGTTCTCCTCAGTGATGTCGTTGGCACTTGTTATATGAACCTTGGGGATTATGAGTATGTGCATGGGGGCGATAGGGGCAATGTCCTTGAAGGCATACACGAATTCGTCCTCATATACCTTTGTGCTTGGTATCTCGCCGTCAATTATCTTACAGAATAAACAGTCCATATTGATCCTCCTCTGTTTTATGGGTCAGTTATCTGACCTTTATTACTTCATTGTATCGGCAACAACGTCTGCAAACTTAGCCATTGCCTCGTCGATCTTGCTTATGTCGCCTGCACCTGCCATAGCGCCGTCGGGCTTTCCGCCGCCCTTGCCGCCTGTTACGGCAGCTATCTCACGGACGATCTTGCCGGCGTTAGCGCCCTTTGCAACAGCGTCCTTGGTGCATACGCAGTAGAATGTACCCTTTTCGCCCATAGTACCGGCAAAGAGTGCGATGATAGCATCATTCTTGTCCTTGACGCTGTCGCCCAGCTTTCTGAGTGCATCGGGTGCAGAGCCGTCCATTCTTGCGGAAACTATCTTCACTCCGCCGACTTCCTTGGCGTTATCGAAGAGAGCAGCTGTCTTGGAATTAGCTATCTGCTGTGTAAGGCTTTCAAGCTTCTTGTCCTTCTCCTTGGACTCAGCTGCCATTGCTGCACACTTCTCGGGAAGCTCATTTACGTTTGCAAGCTTCAGAGCCTTTGCAGACTTGGCGATAGTGCTCTTGAACTCGTTGAGGAGAGCGATAACGTTAAGACCTGTTACAGCCTCGATACGTCTTACGCCTGCTGCAACGGAGCTCTCGGAAACTATCTTGAAGAGTCCGATCTGTGATGTATTGGATACATGAGTACCGCCGCAGAACTCGATGGAGTTATGTGCGGTAACGACTCTTACTGTGTTGCCGTACTTCTCACCGAAGAGAGCCATAGCTCCGAGCTTTCTTGCCTCCTCGATGGGCATTTCCTCCATGGTTACGGGGAATGCGGACATGATCTCGGCATTTACGATGTCCTCCACCTTTGCTATCTCCTCATCGGTCATAGCACTGAAGTGGTTGAAGTCGAAACGGCAAGCCTTCTCGTTGACAAGCTGTCCTGCCTGGTGAACGTGGTCGCCCAGGACCTGTCTGAGTGCGTGCTGGAGAAGATGTGCTGTGGTATGGTTGCGCATGATAGCCATTCTGCGGTCCTTTTCGATCTGAGCAGTAACTTTGTCGCCCTTGGAAAGGCTGCCCTGCTCGATAGTAGCGATGTGGAGGAAGTGTCCCTCGGACTTGATGGTATCGTCAACAGCAGCGATATTTGCGCCATTAAGAAGCATACCTGTATCGCCTACCTGTCCGCCGCTCTCAGCATAGAAAGGAGTAACATCGAGAACGATAACTACATTGTCGCCCTCAACAGCGGTCTCCACCTCAACGCCGTCCCTGTAGATAGCGAGTATCTCAGCACTGTCGGCTTCAAAGTCTGTATAGCCTGTGAATATAGTTGCGGGAGCGTCTACCTTTATGCTGTTGTCAGCCCATGATGAGCCTGCCTTTGCAGCGTGGTCAGCCTTGGCTCTTGCTCTCTGCTCTTTAGCCAGCTCTGTGAAGCGGTCACGGTCAACAGTGTAGCCCTTCTCCTCGCAGATCTCCTCTGTAAGGTCGATGGGGAATCCGTATGTGTCGGAGAGCTTGAAAGCATCGTCACCTGAGAGGACCTTGCCGCCCTCAGCTGCAAGCTTGTCAGTGAACTGGTTGAGGAGCTCTGTACCCTTGTCGATAGTCTTGGCGAAGGCTTCTTCCTCAACGCCGATGATCTTCTTTATGTAGTCACGCTTCTCAGCAAGCTCGGGATAAGCGTTTTCGTTCTCGTTTATAACAGTGTCGCATACATCGCAGAGGAAAGGCTTTGTGATACCCAGGAGCCTTCCGTGACGTGCTGCTCTTCTCAGGAGACGGCGGAGAACATAGCCTCTTCCCTCGTTAGAAGGAAGGATACCGTCGCCTACCATGAATGTAGTGCTTCTGATATGATCGGTGATAACACGGAGAGAAACGTCAGTCTTGGCGTCTTTCTTGTATTCAACGCCTGCTATCTTTGAGATGTGCTTCATTATGTTCTGGACAGTGTCAACCTCGAAGATATTGTCAACGCCCTGCATTACACAGGCAAGTCTCTCAAGACCCATACCTGTATCGATGTTCTTGTTCTTCATCTCAGCATAGTGACCTTCACCGTCGCTGTCGAACTGGCTGAAAACAAGGTTCCAGATCTCGATTACTCTGTCGCAGTCGCTTGCCTGCTCAAAGTTCTCAAAAGGACCGTAAGCCTCGCCTCGGTCGAAATGGATCTCTGAACATGGACCACAGGGACCTGAACCGTGCTCCCAGAAGTTGTCCTTCTTGCCGAGACGGATTATCCTGTCGTGAGGGATACCGATGTGGTTCTCCCAGATCTGCTCAGCCTCGTCATCGCTCTCGAAAATGGTTATCCAGAGTTTCTCAGCAGGGATCTCAAGAGTCTTTGTAAGGAACTCCCACGCCCACTCGATAGCCTCTGTCTTGAAATAGTCACCGAATGAGAAGTTACCAAGCATCTCGAAGTATGTACCGTGACGAGCTGTCTTGCCCACACTTTCGATGTCGGGAGTTCTGATACACTTCTGGCAGGTAGTCACTCTTTTATTGGGAGGAGTAGCCTGTCCCAGGAAGAACTTCTTCAGAGGAGCCATACCCGAATTGATAAGAAGCAGGCTCTTGTCGCCATGAGGAACCAGGGAAGCGCTTGCCATTCTGGTATGGTTCTTGCTTTCAAAGAACGAAAGATACTTTTCACGTAGATCGTTAAGACCTGTCCACTGCATAAATATATCTCCTTTAATAAAAATATAAAACTTAGCAATACAAAAAAAGCCCCGCCGCCAAATGGGACGAAGGCTCTCGTGGTACCACCCAAATTTGAAGGAGCACAGCCCCTTCCTCATTATCCTTAACGCAGAAATACGCCCTGATTTCTCAGAGTAGCTCAGGGGCAGCACCCGTCCTGCGGATAAAGGCTCACACCTGCCGCCTTCTCTCTGTACTCCGCTTACAGACAGTCAATCCCGTCATTGCAATACACATATATTATAACGCTGTTTTTCGAAAATGTCAACTATTTCACAAAAAAATTACTGGATTATTTCTCATTTTCAAGGTCCGCCATCTTCTCGGCTATCCTCCTGAACACAGGTGCGGCAGCGTCATTGCCGTAGCCGCCGTTCTCAATGAGTACCGTAACTGCGTATTTCGGCTTCCTTGCGGGGAAAAATCCTGTTATCCAGGCGTGGCAGAGCTCATCACCTTTCTCGTCGTATCTGCCTGTCTGTGCAGTTGAGGTCTTGGCGCCCACGCTTATCTTCCTGGTCCTCGCCTTTGAATTGTCGTTCTCACGGACCGCAAGTATCATCATCTTCCTGAGGGCTTCGGCGTCCTCGCTGCTCATGACCTCTGATAGCTGAGGAGACTTTTCTCCGCTTACCGCGCTCCCGTCCGCAGTCAGTCCTTTTATTAGCCTCAGCACAGGCATTCGTCCGCCGTTTGCTATTGCGCAGGTAAGCTGAGTTATCTGGAGCGGTGTTGCAGTCAGTCTTCCCTGTCCGAAGGCAAAATTTGCCAGCTCCGCAGGTACGGAAAGCTCATCACAGGTTGGCAGCACTCCTCCGGAGCCCGTAATGCCTGCACAGAGGTAATTTTCCCTGCCGAAGCCAAGATATGTCGCCTTCCGCCTGTACTTTTCAATATCCAGGCACTGCGCCAGGTCTATGAAGTAGGTATTGCATGAGTTGGTCATAGCCTCCGACATATCCTGCAAGCCGTGACCGTCCAGCTTGTGGCAGTTGAACTGTCTGCCGCCGATGTCTATACTGCCGACGCAGCTGTACATATTTCCGCCCAGTCCCTGCTCAAGGGCAGCCGCAGCTGTGACAAGCTTGAAAACGGAGCCCACGCTGTAGGAGTACAGCGCACGGTCTATGAGGGGACACCTGCTGTCCCTGAGTGCCTGCTCCATATTCTCGGGGTCATATCCGGGGAAGCTTGCCATTGCCAGTATATCCCCTGTTTTTATATCAGCACATACTATTGCGCCCGTATCTATATTCCTGCCGCATTCCTCGCATATCCGCTGTATATCTTTGTCAAGAGTGAGGACAACCCCGCTTTTATAGGACTCTGAGCGAAAGACCTTCTTCCCGTCGCCTATGAGGATATTCCCGAAGCCGTCGGTACTGTAGGTGACACTGTTCTGTGGAAGGTCTCCGCGAAGCAGTGAATCATAGGCGTATTCTATGCCGTCAGCTCCGGAGCCGTCGGAAAGATAGCCCACGATATGCCGCGCCGTCTGGTTTTCGGAATACCTGACAGGGACGCTGAATACAGTCAGCCCATCCTCCTCAAGAGCTTTGTCGGTGCAGGGAAACACAAAGGGCTGTCCCTTGTCGAAATCATCAAAGAAGCTTTCCTTGTCAAGAGCATAGGCAGCGGTCTTCTCCCTGTCCAGAGCTGAGGGAACTGCCACCGCCTCCTTTTGCTGCTCAGCGTTGACTATGGGACGCATTTTCCTGTCGTAAATAGTCCCCTGGCAGCTTCCTGCCTCTATAGTGACCGAGTGATCTGTGTAGCTCGCAGGCATAGCTGCCCCCTCATAGGAAATACGGTAGAAATTGCAGGCAAGGACTGCAAAGACGATAAAAAACGCAGCTGTCAGCAGTATAACACCGTGTTCTCCTCTTTTTCTTACCATTTTATCACCTCATGGTAAGTTTTGGCGGCTGCCACCGGTTTATTCAGCTCAGATAAAAAATGCCCCGGGGCGTTTCAGAAGCGCTTCGGGGCATCGTATTACCGACTGATCATTCATGTGTCGGGACTTTTTTATTCAAGTATCACCGTAAAGGGACCATCATTGAGGAGCTCAACCTTCATATCAGCGCCGAAGGAGCCTGTTTCAACGTGCTTGCCCTTGCTGCGGAGATACTCCACGAAATACTCGTACAATGCGTTTGCCTTTTCGGGCTTGGCTGCCTGTATGAAATTGGGACGGTTTCCCTTGCGGCAGTCCGCATACAGCGTAAACTGGGGAACTACAAGCACCTCTCCCCCTACGCTGTCAAGGTCAAGATTTATCTTGTCGTTCTCGTCGGAAAATATGCGCAGTCCCGAGATCTTGTCGGCAAGTCTGCGGCAGTCCTCCTCGGTGTCCTCATGACCGACTCCGAAGAGCAGGAGAAATCCCGTACCGATCTTTCCGATGACCTCGCCGTCAACTCTAACGGAAGCAGAAGTCACCCTTTGTAAAACTATCCTCATCTGTGCCTACTTTCTGACTATTTCCATATCGAAGGGCTTCAGCTTCAGCTTGTCCTTCTCTGTGTCGTCTAAAATGCTGAACATTGCCTTGGGCAGTGTTATATCCGCCTCTTGCTCCGAGTTATTGAAGAAGAAGATATAATCGTCAAGACCGTTGGTCCTTGTAGTGACCTCCACTCCTTTAGGAAGGTCCTTGAGACGGGGGATGCCTGTCTGCTTCATGATATTTCCTGCGAATTTCTCATAGAAGTCCATGTGGCAGACTGTTCCGATATAATATGCAACACCGCTGCAATAGCGGTTCATGGTAACGGCAGGCTTCCCGCTGTAGAAGCTGTCTCTGTACTCGGCGTAGGCACGGGCTGTACCCAGCTCAAGAATATCGCACCACTGTCTGCACTTGTAGGAATTGCCCGCAAAGTCAACAATGGTCTGTTCCTCCTTGCCTATGGGGTCATACTCACTGACCTCGGCGCCGATCATCTCACGGTATACAGTAGGAAGGGGCTCCATTATGCAGTTGTTGCAGGGGTCCTTGACGCCGCTCCTTGCTGTCATGATAACAGTGCCGCCCTTGATGACATAGCGGTAGATGTTCTCCGCAGAATTCTTGTCATAGACGTACATTGAGGGTGCAACCACTGCCTTGTACTTTGAAAGGTCTGAATCGGGAGGAACTATATCCACGTTCACACCATATTTAGAGAAGGCAGCGTGGAAGTATCTCAGCTGCTCAAAGTAACTGAAGCCTTCGGTCTGGGGCTGTATTCTGAATGCAGCAGCATTATCGTGAGAATACAGTATAGCCACGTCGGAAACCAGCTCCGTGGTCTCTATTACGCTGAGCTTCGGAGCTATTCGGCAAAGCTCTGCAAACTCGTTGAATCTGCGCCCGGGAACATTGCTGTGGTCGATAAGACCATGCCAGTACATCTCGGCGCCCTTGTTGGCTGTACGCCAGCGGAAGTGCATGACGGTATCGGCTCCGTGAGCCATTGCCTGGAGGGCATAGCCCTTTATCTGCCCCGGACGGGGCGTGGGTCCCATCGGCATCCAGCTTCCCGTAGGTCCGCTGAGCTGCTCCATGACCCAGAAATTCTTCTGCTTTACGCCTCTCATCATATCAAGATAGAAGGCGTGGGAGCTGCTCATTCCCTCGTCATCGGTAAGTCTCACAGGCGGATAATTGTCATATGAGACAAAGTCAAGATTGCTGAAAAGTTTATAGAAATCGGGAGTATTCTCACTGAAAAGAGTGTTTGTGGTCACCTTTGCCCTGGGATTTTCGCGCTTTATTATCATCGCCATATCGTTGGCGAACTTAGCTGTCATGTCTGCCGAAAATCTGCTGTACTCAAGACAGAGTGCAGGGTTCTGCCATGCCTTAGGGTAGGCATTGGGCGGCTGTATCTGCGATATATCACTGTATTCGCCGCTCCAGACTATATTTCCGAAGGCAGCGTTTATATTGTTGAGGTCATCGTACTTGTCTATGAGCCAGTCACGGAAGAGTCCGCGGCACTCCTCACAGGTACAGGGATAGGACTCCAGCTCGTTGTCTATCTGCCAGGCAGCGATAGCGGGATTGTTGGCATATCTCTTTGCAAGCTGCTCTGTGATACGCTTTGCGTAGTAAAGGAACATTGGCGCGTTAAGGCACCTGTGGGCTCTTATGCCTGTCTGGAGCCTGCTGCCGTCCGCACCTACCTGAACTATATCAGGATAGGTCTCGTACATCCACAGCGGCGGACAGCTTGTGGGAGTACACAGCACTATGCCCATGGCATGGCGTGAGAAGTTGCTTATAGCCTCGTCCAGCCACGTAAAATCAAACTCTCCGTCCTTCGGCTCAAGCCTCGACCAGGCAAACTCTCCAATCCTTACCAGCCTGACACCTGTTCTTGCCATAAGGTCCGCATCAGCCTTCCATAATTCTCTGTCCCATTGTTCGGGATAGTAATCAACGCCTATTTTCATTATATCCCTCCGCTTTTCAGATGTTATATTCAAGCAGTCCGCAGTTGTCCATGAACCAGTTTGAGAACTGCTCATTTGTCATGTCGTTGAAGTAGGTCTCTATAACACGGCAGACTCCGCCGTGTGTGACCATAAGCACAGTCTTATCGCTGTAGTTCGCAATAATATCATCAAGAGCCGAATAGACCCTGTGAGTTAGCTGAAGGAGAGATTCTCCGCTCTTTCCCATTCTCACTCCAAAATTGACCTTATTTTCCGCAAAGCCCTCGGTGAAGCGGCTCTTGCCTTCATAGGAGCCGTAGTCCCACTCGCGGAACCTTTCCTCCGTGACTATTTCAAGTCCGCAGCGCTCCGCCGCTGCACGGGCAGTTTTCTGCGCCCTTTTCATGGGAGAGGCTATGATGATGTCGATAGTTCCCAGCTCAGCTATACGCTCCGCAAGAGCCTCAGCCTGCTGCTCGCCTGTACTGTCAAGGTCAATATCCGTTGTCCCCAGGATGATCTCCTGTTTGTTATATGAGGTCTGTCCGTGTCTTGTGGAATATATCTTCAATATGCTGCCTCCATTAAAGCCCGCAGGCCTTTTTTATCTCTGCACGGGCGTTGTCCAGCATGAGATCGCTGGGGTCCTCACCGCCCATTATCCTTGCTATCTCGGCAACTCTGCCGTCCATATCCAGCTGCATAACGTGAGTCTCAGTGCGGTCGCCCACTATCTGCTTCTCGATGAGCAGATGGTTGTCTGCCATGACCGCTATCTGAGAAAGGTGGGTAACGCAGATGACCTGACGGACACGTCCTATCTCACGGAGCTTTATGCCTATCTTCTGGGCAGCCTTTCCGCTTACACCCGTGTCTATCTCGTCGAATATCATGGTGGGGATAGCGTCCTTGTCAGCGATAACGCTTTTGAGAGCAAGCATTATTCGCGAAAGCTCACCGCCCGAGGCTATCCTGGAGATGGGTCTGGGCTCCTCACCCTTGTTGGCAGAGATGAGAAACTCCACCGTATCCATGCCGTTGACCGTGAGCTTGCCCTTCTCATGCTTTACGGCAATGATAACTCCTGCCATATTGAGGAATTCGAGCTCCTCGGTAACTCTCTTTGTAAAACACTCCGCAACGGTCTCGCGGTAGTCATAGAGTGCCTTTGCCTGCTCCGTCACCTTATGGAGCAGAGCATCACGCTTCTCCGCCAGCTCCTTTATCTCGCTGCCCGAGCCCTCAAGCTGCATTATCTCTCGGCAGGCATCGTCATAGAGCTTTATGAGCCCCTCGCAGTCAGCGGCGTACTTGCGCTTCATCTTGTTTATGTTGTTGAGCCTTGTGCCCAGATATTCAAGGCGCTGACCATCCAACTCCACCTTGTCCGCAAAGGCTTCCAGCTCGGAGGCTATGTCTGCCAGCTCTATCTCAGCGGCAGAGAGCCTTTCGTAAAGGGCTGAAAGCTGTGTGCTGTTATCGGTAAATGCGGCAATTTCTGTCTCTGCCGAGACTATCATATCATTGGCAGTCTCGTCCCCTGTTATAAGGCTGACTGCATTCTTTATAGCTATAAGAGTTTTCTCGGAATTCTTTGCCGTCTCATACTCCTTCTCCAGCTCATCGTCCTCGCCCTCGCGAAGTTCAAGCTCGCCTATATCGTCTATTATCTCGTTGAGAGTACGGCTGCGCTCCAGACGGGACTGCTCCTGCTTTTTCAGCTCGCCGAGTCTGCGGGCAGTCTGCTGAAGCTCGCGGAAGGTCACTCTGTACTCCTTGAGGAGAGTATCGTCGCCGCCGAAATCGTCCAGTATCTGAAGATGCCTGTCACTGTCAAGAAGTATCTGGTTGTCATGCTGTCCGTGGATATTGATGAGCATAGCGCCTATCTCTTTCAGCAGTGCCGCTGAGGCTGTCCTGTGATTGATACGGGAAACGCTTCCTCCGTCTGCGCTTATCTCGCGGGTAACAGTTATCTCGCCTTCATCATGAGCGACGCCAAGCTCGTCAAGCTTAGCACAGACCTCATCGGAAAGCTCGGTAAAAAGCGCGGTTATAACTGCCTTGTCGCAGCCTGTACGGACGATGTCCTTGGTGCAGCGCTGTCCCAGAACAGCGTTGATACCGTTTATGAGTATGGACTTACCTGCACCTGTCTCACCGGTGAAAATATTGAGACGTCTGTCCAGCGGTATCACGGCTTCCTTTATTACCGCCAGATTCTGTATATAGATTTCCTTTAACATTCTGAGAGCTTACCTCCTCGGAAAAAGCTCGCTGCGGAACTTCTTTGAGAGCTTTTTCGCGTCTGCCTCGCTGCGCACGAGAATAAAGATAGTGTCATCGCCTGCGATAGTCCCCACTATGCCCTGATGCTCCACGGAGTCAATGGCGGCACAGGTTCCCTGAGCCATGCCTGCACGGCATTTGAGGACAATGGTATTCATGGCGTAGTCCACCGAGATGACAGCTTCCTCAAACAGAGACTTCTCCGCAGCCGCTGCGGCAGGCAGCGAATAGCGGTAGACTCCGTTCTCGTCCCTCTGCTTGACCAGTGAGAGCTGCTGTATATCCCTTGAAAGGGTAGCCTGAGTGGTCTTTATGCCGCGCTCCGCAAGCAGCTCGATGAGAAGCTCCTGAGTGACAACAGGCTGTTCGGTTATTATTTCGAGAATTGCTTCGTGTCTGCGATTTTTCATAATAAAAGCTGCTCCTTATTTGATGGGCTTACACATTTTCTTGCAGAGAGACTCATGGAAGGAATTTCCGATGAGGTTCACAAAATTGATGTTGTTCTTTCCGCGGCAGATGTCTATTGACTCACCTATGCCGATACTTGCGAAATGCTCACCGTCAACGCTTATGACCATGGAGTCGTCACGGGTGGTGGTATCCCTCATTCTCAGCTTTCGCGATGGACTGAACATGGTGGCTCTCGAGAACAGCGAATGAGGACATATAAGTGTCATTTCTATGCACTCAAGGTCGGGCTCGATAACGGGACCGCCTGCCGAAAGAGCATAGGCTGTAGAGCCCGAAGGAGTGCTGAAAAGCACACCGTCTGCACGGTAGCGTCCAATGAGGTATTCATCTGCGTAGACCTCAAAATCGCATATATGGAAGCTTCCCGACCTTGCAGACACTTCGTTGAGAACAGTTGCAGTAATATCGCCCTGCTCGCTGTGATAGACCACATCGAGGGTCATGCGCTGAGAGATCTCATACTCTCCTGTAGTGAGAAGGCTCAGCTTGTCCAGCTGGTCTGCTTCAAGTCCTGCCATAAAGCCGAGAGTTCCCGTATTTATGCCAAGAAGCTTTGTATCCGTTCCGATAAGGAGCTTTGCACAGCGCAGGATAGTTCCGTCGCCGCCGATAGCCAGCACTATGTCCGCAGTCTTTGCAGACTCGGTTATATCTTCAAATATGATATGGGGCTTATCGGAGAAGTCCTTTCTGAATATCTCGCTTACCGAGACATCTATCCCGCAGTCCGCAAGCACATCACAAGCCTCACGGGCACAGGTGAGGGCATTTGGTTTCTGAAAATTAGGGTACAATGCTGCCTTCATAACCGCACTCCTTAAAGTTTACTGAAGGAGCTGTCTGTCAGCTCCCTGAAATCATGTATCACAGGCTCACCCGCGCTCCTGCGCAGCTTCACTAGATACTCTATATTTCCGCTTCCTCCCCTGACGGGAGAGAAGGTGTATTTTTCAGTTATAAAACCTATTGACGATGCAAAGCTGTCTATCTCAGAGAGCACGCGGATATGGACCTTCCTGTCCTTAACGATGCCCCGCTTTCCTATGTCGCTCCTGCCTGCCTCGAACTGAGGCTTTATCAGCACCGCAGCCACAGCACCCTCTTTCAGGAGCTCATAGACCTTGGGCAGTATCTTTGTAAGGGAGATGAAGGATACATCAACGGAGATGAAGTCCGCCTGTCCACCTATGTCATCGGCAGTGACCTCTCTTATGTCAGTGCCTTCCATGTTCACAACGCGGCTATCCTCCGCAAGGGACTGCGCCAGCTGACCGTGTCCAACGTCCACAGCGAAGACCTTTTCCGCTCCCTGACGGAGCATAAAGTCGGTAAAACCGCCTGTTGAAGCGCCTATATCGAGACAGATCTTTCCTTTAAGGTCAAGTCCGAATTCCTCGTATGCCTTTTCAAGCTTGAGGGCGCCCCGTCCCACATAGGTGTCGGTCTCGGAGGTCTCTATCCTGTCCTCCGGTGAGACCTCATCCGAGGGCTTTTTAGCGGCTTTGTCGTTGACAGTGACACTACCCGAGCGTATCATTTCCTTAGCCCGTTCACGGCTCCTTGCAAGTCCCCGTGACACAAGCTCACTGTCAAGCCTTGCCATTGTTTTTGCTCCTGTTTCTGATATAATCCGCCATCTTGACGTCAGTAAGTCCCAGCTTTTCAAGACATGACCTTACGGACGCCTGCTTTACGAAGCCATGGGCGGTAATTCTGCTGTAGTCTCCGCAGTAGCCCAGTTCAGAGAGTATATCTCCCACCTTTTCGGAAATACTTCCTTCGCCCTCTGACTCCTCAAAGAAGATAATGCGCTTATATCCGCTTATTTCGTCTCCCAGATCATCGTCCAGGGGGAATATCCTTGTGAGCTTGAGTATATCGCATTTGATGCCCTCAGCCTTCAGCGCCTGCTGAGCCTTGTACGCTTCGTTGTAAAGCCTTCCGTAGGTTATTATGAGAATATCGCTGTCTTCCTCGCGTATGAAAAGGTGCTCCGTTGTCAGGTGGAATTCGCTGAAATCCACCTTCTCAGCACCTCGTGGGTACCTTACGGCAGTAAGTCCCTTTTCGTCATATATAGCCTTTTTCATACACATCTTCATCTCGGAGTAGCATGATGGCGAGAATACAACAGTGTTGGGGATAGAGGTCAGCATGGGCACATCAAGAAGTCCCTGATGGGTCTCGCCGTCCTCGCCCACTATGCCCGCACGGTCAACTCCGAGAACAACATGGAGCTTTCCGATAGCAACGTCATGCACCAGCTGGTCGTAGGCTCTCTGGAGGAATGTGGAATATACCGCAAATACCGGGATCATTCCCATGGAAGCCAGTCCGCCCGCAAAGGTAACGGCGTGCTGCTCGGCAATTCCTACATCGAAGAACCTGTCGGGGTACTTGAAGTGGAAAAACTGAAGTCCCGTTCCGTACTTCATAGCCGCTGTGATAGCGCAGAGCCTGTCGTCCTTTTCAGCCAGTCTCACCAGCTCCTTGCCGAAGACGGTGGAATAGCTGTCAGCGGGAGCTACCTCGGGATTTCCCGTAGCTATGTCGAATTTCGAGATACCGTGATACTCTCCGGGATTCTGCTCCGCAGGTATATAGCCCTTGCCCTTGACCGTCTTGACATGAATGAACACAGGCTGATGATAGGACTTTGCCATGTGGATGACTTCCTCAAGCTCTGAGAGACTGTGACCGTTTACGGGTCCCAGATATATGAAGCCCATGTCCTCGAACATGGTGCTCTGTTCAAGAATGTTGGATTTTACCGAGTCTTTCACGTTCTTGATACCTTTGGCAACGCTGGTTCCCACAAGGGGTATCCTCTCCAGACCGCGCTCCACAGCCCTCTTGGTGTGGAGGTATTTCTCGGTGTTGCGCAGTGAGGTCAGGTATTTGGACACTGAACCCACGCTCTTGGAAATGGACATATTATTGTCATTGAGAATGACAATAAGGTTTCTCTGTTTGTCACGTCCGCAGTTGTTCATAGCTTCGTAGAACATTCCGCCTGACATAGCACCGTCACCTATTACAGCCACCGCATAGTTGTCCTTGCCCTGGAGCTTCATAGCCTCGGCAATACCGCAGGCTACAGACACAGAGGTACTGCTGTGACCGCTGATGAACGTGTCATGCTCCGACTCCTCGGGCTTGGGAAATCCCGAAATGCCGCCCTCCTGACGAAGCGTGGAAAATCGGTCCAGACGTCCCGTAAGTATCTTATGGGTATACGCCTGATGTCCCACGTCCCAGACTATTTTGTCCTCGGGGGAGTTAAAGTTGCGGTGTATAGCCATTGTAAGCTCCACAGCGCCGAGATTGGACGCAAGATGGCCGCCTGTCTTGGAAACAGTGGAGATAAGCACATTTCGTATCTCCTTGCACAGTGCCGAGCACTGGTTCAGCGTCAGCTTTTTAAGGTCCTGCGGCAGCTCCAGCTCCTCAAGAGTCACCTTATCATTGTTATTTATATTATCCTTCATTTTATACGAAATGCGGAGAATGCTCCGCAGCTCCTTTGCTTTAATTCTTTCTTCTAAGAAGCATTTCCGTCAGCTGTGTGAGAAATGCGTCATTGCCGAATTTTTCAAGGCAGCCGAGAGCTTCGTCTGTAACTGCGTTTGCTATTTCCTGCGCCTTTTCAACTCCGTAAAGAGCAACGAAGGTGGTCTTGTTCTCCTCCTCGTCGCTGCCTACGGGCTTACCCAGCTCCTCAGTGGTGCTGGTAACGTCGAGTATATCGTCTACTATCTGGAAGGCAAGTCCAAGCTTAAAGCCGTATTCGGCAGCAGCGGAAATGGTCTCCTCATCCGCACCTGCGCATATACAGCCCATCATACAGGAAACAGCAATGAGCTGACCTGTCTTGTGCCTGTACATATTGCGCAGATTTGCCTCGTCAACGTCGCTGCGATCCTCGTTCTCCATATCGATTACCTGGCCGCCTATCATGCCTGCTCTGCCAACAGCCTTTGCCAGACATGAGATCATCTTCACCTTCTTGTCGCTGGTGAGGTGGTCGTCATCTGCGATAATCTCGAAGGGCTGAACAGAAAGAGCATCGCCCGCAAGAATAGCCATAGCCTCGCCGAAAGCCTTGTGACATGAGGGCTTTCCGCGGCGGAAGTCATCATCGTCCATTGCAGGGAGATCGTCATGTATAAGCGAGAATGTGTGTATCATCTCGATAGCCGCAGCAGGTGCGCAGGCGTTCCTGTAGTCACCGCCAAGAGCATTGCAGAAGGCGTAGACCAGCACGGGACGGATACGCTTACCGCCTGCCTCCAGAGAGTAGTTCATGGCGTCGATGAGATTTTTCTGAGCCGCCATTTCCTCCGAATGAAGGTTATAATTCTTCAGGTTCTCCTCTGTGAACCTGATATACTCATTGAGTTTTTCCTTAATATCTGTCATATTCAATCCTCCGACGGAGCTTCTCCGCCGTCCTCCGTAATTTTTATCTGTGCGCTGTCAAGCTGCTTTCTGCACTCTGCCGAGAGCCTGACGCCCTCGCCGTAGAGCTCCACAGCTTTCTCCAGCGGGATATCGCCTTTTTCAAGCTCTGAGACTATCTGTCCCAGTCTTGTCATATTGTCCTCAAAAGTAACTTTCTTTGCCATTTTATCACCATTTATCAGTAATTTCAGCCTCTGCGCCGCCGCTTCCGAAGGTTATCCTGACCTTGTCGCCCTTACTTATGCTTTCGGAGCTGCTGAGCAGCTTGTCTTCCTTGTAGACCAGAGAATAGCCTCTTGACAGCACCTTCAGCGGACTGAGGCTGTCAAGCTTTGCTGCCGTTTCACCAAGCTGTCTCTCAAGCCTGTCCATGTACCGCAGAAACGCAGCGTCACGGCGCTTGTCCAGAGAGGAAAGTCTTTCTCCCGTCAGCTTCAGTCTGTTATCGGGAGACTGTGCCGCAAGACGGGCATTCAGTGCGATGAACCTGTCCGTGCTCCTGTCCAGTACCGCCAGGGCAGCCTTCTCATATCGTCGTTCCAGTATGCCTATCTTCTCATATAGAACAGATATATCGGGAGCTGCCAGCTCTGCCGCTGCTGACGGCGTGGGAGCCCTCAGATCTGCCGCAAGATCGGCGATGGTAAAATCTGTCTCATGTCCAACAGCCGAGATAACAGGCACCTTGCAGTTATATATAGCATAAGCCACCTTCTCGGTGTTGAAGGCGCTGAGGTCCTCGCTGGAGCCTCCGCCTCGTCCGACTATGATAACATCGCAGCCTGCGGCTTCCGCGCGGAGTATTCCCCTGCACACTGACTCGGGAGCCCCCTCGCCCTGAACAAGGGCATTCACGGCGTAGACCTCGCCTATGGGGTATCTCCTGGAAAGCACGTTTATGATGTCCCTCACCGCAGCACCGCTGAGGGAGGTGACCGCGCCTATCTTTTTGGGCATTGAAGGGATGGGACGCTTATGGGCAGTGTCGAATATTCCTTCCTTTTGCAGCTTTCGTTTCAGCTGCTCCAGAGCGGCTCCCTGAGCGCCTGCGCCCTCCGGGATAATATCGTTCACATAGAGCTGATAAGCTCCGTCACGCTCATAGACTCCTATACTTCCCGAAACTATAACAGCCATACCGTCCTCGGGAGCAAATTTAAGGCGTGACGCAGCACTTGCGAACATCACCGCCTTTATGGCGCTCTCGCTGTCCTTCAAAGTGAAGTACACATGACCGCTGCGGAAATGCTTCACATAGTTGGAGATCTCTCCGCGGACCATGATGCCCTGAATGTTCCTGTCATTTTTCAGTATAGAGCCTATGTATCTGTTTATCTGTGTAACTGTGATTACAGGCATCACTTTTCTCCTGTACTTTTAAGATATCCGTATATCGCCACACCTGCCGCATTGTCGCAGGAAAACTGCGGCTCCGCAAAGCCGGCTGAGGGGTATCGGGAAATTATCTTGTCGCGGATAATAACATCCGACATTACTCCTCCCGCAAAAACAAGAGGCAGCTCACCGTGCTTTTCCACGGCGTAAGCTGTCATGACGATAATGGTCTCTGCAATAAAATCAAGGCAGTATCTCGCTGTATTCTCGGGAGTCTCCCCGTTTTTCAGCATACTGCCGCACTTATTCTCAACTCCCGAAAGACAGCAGCTGCCGTCCTTCAGGACAGGTTTAACTTTATAGCGCTTGTCGGCACCTGCCGCCAGCTTTTCCAGCTCAGCGCCGCAGGGAAAACGCAGTCCAAGCATGACGCCCGTGCGGTCAACAGCCTGTCCGGCTTTCAGGTCAAGAGATGTACCGATCTCCGTTATGGAGAGGACATTCTCCCCATCGGGCTCACACAGCAGACAATCGGTAGTTCCGCCGCTGACATGAAAGGCGATGAAGGGCTCCTTCACAAGCTCAAGCCTGTCTGCGGAATAGAGTGCTGCAAGGATATGACCTATCTGGTGGGAGGTAGTGAACAGCTTTGCTCCCGTGACCGCCGCATAAGAGCGCGCAAAGCCCTCTCCGCAGAGAAAGCAGGGCATATATGATCCTTCCACATTGCGCGGTCTTGCAGACGCCGTCACAGTCATGGGAGTACCAAGACTGTTGTCACCGAAAAGCTTCTCGATCATATCGGGAAGCTGCTTTGTGTGATGGAATACCGCGTCGCTCTGTCTCAGACCCAACTCTCCCTCCTTGACGGGAAGGAGCTTCTTTGCTTGATATATCCTGTTTTCCTCGCTGACATAAACTGCCGCCGAGGTAGTATAATTGCTGGTATCTATACCGAGAAACTCAGGCATCGGGAGTCTCTTCCTTTCGGGTGTCTCTCGAAAATGCACCGAGAACTCCGTTGATGAAGGCAGTATCCTCCTGATATGTATACATCATGGAAAGCTTGATAGCCTCGCTGATAGCAGCATTCATAGGTGTATTGTCATCGTAGAGGGACTCATACATGGCAATGCGGAGTATAGCAAGATTTAGCTTTGAGATACGGGAAATACTTCTGGACTTGCTGTACTTTGCAATTATGCTGTCCAGCTCCTCGGCATGAGTGAGAGTTCCCTCAACGATCTTCTTTACCTCGTCATTGACGGTTATCTCCTCGATCTCCTCGGCGATCTCGTAGAGCTCATTTATATCATCGTCACGCAGAAGCTGTTCAAAAACCAGCTTGAATGCGCTGTCTCTTATTTCACGTCTTGTCATTTACATTCTCCTTTATTGTACGGTACATGAAAACCATACCGTCTATTCCTTCAAATCCGTTTTTCAGATAAAACCTTTCGCTTGGGTAACCTCTTGTAGTCATCAGAGCCATAGCCACAACGCCCTCACGGCGCATTTCATCAGCCGCATATTCCATGACAGCTGTTCCCGTGCCTTGTCTCTGTACTGAGGGCGACACACAGAACTCGTCTATGACGTACTCATCACCGTGGAGGTATGTGAGCCTCCTGCCGCAGAGTATCGCCTGTATCACACCGTCTTCTTCGGACACATAACCCACTGACCGGGGAGCTGACATGAGCTGAGAGATCCTTTCGGCTGCAAGCTCGGCAGTCCATTCCTCTTTCCATGGCTCCTTGGCGAAGGCAGAGCGGAAGACCTCAGCTGCTCCGCCAAGGTCATCAGGTCTGTATCTGCGGATCATTCAAAAACTACTCCGCTTACTGTAACGTTTACTCTTGCAACGGGGACGCCTGTCATATTCTGCACATTCTCCTTGACTACTGTCTGGACCTCCTGTGCGACATTACATGCCTTTTCGCCGCTCTTTATGACTATCTTCATGTCTATTGCCGCAACGTCGCCCATCATGCTGATCTTTATGGGACCGTTCTTTCTGAGCTTGCTCATCTTGCCCACTTCTCCGCCAAGACCTGCAACGCCCTTGACGTCCTGTGCTGCAAGCTTTGCAATTGCGATAAGCACATCCTCTGATATTTTAAGTCTGCTTGATACCTCAGGCTTCATCTCTTCAACTTCCATAATGGACCTCCGTTGGCACATATTTGGGTGTATTTTTTAATCAATACTGTGCTTACACCCTTACTATTATATTATACCAAATATTTTCGCTCAGTTCAACTATTTTACCTCAAAAATTCTGATATTTTCTGCGGGAACTTCCGTTTCCCCGAGAATTATCTCTTTTATAGCGGCTGCCTGAGACTTTTCCAGCCCCTCAGTCTTGACTACGATCTTGGCATTTTCCCCGTCAAGATAGGCGATACAGTCCTGAAAGCCCTGTGCTTTTACCAGAGATTCGATAGTTCCCTCGCTTTCGATGAGCTTGGAGACCTGAACCGCGTCCAGGGCATTAACTACCATTTCGTCCTCGGTGACGTCTCCGCCGCCTATCATGGTCTGTAGAGTCTGCACAGCTTCGTCCCGGTCCCTGAGCTTGTCGATACGTGCCTGTGCGAAGTAGTCCCCTGACACGGGCTCAGCCTCAGCGTTCACAAACTCGGTCTCGCCGTAGCGGACCTTCTCTGTCTCCTCCGAAAATACCGCGGAGCCGCCATCGTCGGGAAGCTTCGGTGAAGCGGTATAGTTTATGTAGACCGCCACCGCCAGCATGAGTGTGAGACAGGTCATGATTATCTGCTTTTTTCCGATGATAAGTGATGGTTTTTTCATAAGTTTTCTCCTTTTATCTTAGTTTTGCAACATAAATTTTTGCCGTAGAGATACCCAGTGCCGCAGAAGCAGCTTTGTACATCTTTTCCCTTACTTCTGCGCTGTCTCCTCCGTCGCAGACTATTACCGCTCCCGTAACATCCGGCTTTTCGATAGTCTCAACAAGGGGCGACTTCTCGCTTCCGCTGCCTGTCATAACGTATTTTTCCTCCTCCTCAGTCTTTCCCTCCGAACGGCTCCTGCGCCCCTCGGAAGCATAAACGTAACGCTCGCAGCTGCCGAAGGTAAGGTATACCCTGACATCACCTGCACCGTCTATGCTGCTGAGCAGCTCTCCGAGACGATTTTCCGTATCGCTTCGCAGCTCATCGGTATCGCCGAGACTCATGACACTCTCCTGTTTTTTCGCCTCAGCAGGCTTATTATCAGGCAGCAGCGATGAGATCATTATCAGCAGCAGTCCCGCAACTCCACAGACAGTCATGAATACAGCCCACTTCCTCTGCTTCAGAAGCTCCCTTGCTTTTTCAACTATCTCCATTCACGACCTCCGTTTCCTGCCCGAGACTGCTGCGTATTATTTCTGCGGCAGCTTCATTATCCGCAGAGCTGATAATGACTCTACTAATAATTATGCTGCCGTCCTCAAGAATATTAACCTCAGTCTCGATTTTTTCTGTCTCTATCCCTGCGGCGGACAGCTGTCCTCTGAGCACCTCCGAGATATTCTCCCCTGTATGCCTAACGAGCTCCGCATCACGTACCTGTTCCGCTTCGCTGTAATCCGTGCCGCTTCCCGACGGAATATCGGGAATTTCAAGGCTTACGGCACCCTCGGATATGACCGCGATCACCGAAGCTGCAAGTACCAGCTTAATGATGAGCTCTGCCTGAGCCTTGAGCTTTGTGCCCCCTGCTATCATGCGAAGTACGCAGATAAGTGCTGAAACCGCGCAGACTCCGCCTGCTGCTGATACTAAGTTCTCCATCTTAACCTCCTGCGGTCTGTAGTAATATGGCAGTTGACAGAATAAACATCACTCCGAAGCACACCAGTATGCACTGTGCTATTGCAAGACCATCGTCAAGCGCTTTAAGCAGCTTTGCCATGCTGTCTGCCGAGAAAAGCTCCGCCGCAGCTCCTCCCGTCCACAGTACGGCTCTGAAAACCATAAGCCGCAGCACAGGTGGCAGGAATATGAGCAGCAATGCCCCACAGCCTGCCGTACCAACGGTGCTGCGGATCATGTCAAAGCTTCCGCGAACTGTAGAATAGGCGTCGGACACTGCTCCCCCCACAACAGGGACCATGCCCGAAATAATGAAGCGTGTAGTTTTAGTGGAAGCACCGTCCGCCTTACCTGCAAGAGTACACTTCATTGTAAGAAACCCTGTAAAAAGAGTCATGGCGACTGTAACGCCCCAGGTTATCAGCTTCTTTGTCAGACGAACTATGCTGCCCAGGCTTTCACCGCCGAAAACGCTCCCCGTAACAGCAAGCATGACCGAGGAAGTGACTACCGGCATGAGTATCCCCGCTGAAAACTGGACAAAGAGCTCCGAAGCACCGAGGACTGCAATATCGTATATGCCCGCAGAGGTCACGCCCCCCATCGCAGCGGTTATTCCCGCAAAAACAGGTATAAAAACCGCAATGAAGCTCCCTCCCGTCTCAACGGCAGTGACAGTGTTTCCAAGTACGTCGAACAAAGGCGGAGCAATTACAGTCACGGCAGTGAGTACACTGACTGTGCCGAATATGTCGGCGGAATTCTCGAAAATACCGCTGCCTGCGCTTTTCAGGACTGCTGTAATGACGATCACAAAAATAAGCGTGCCAAGCAGTTTCGTAACATCGCCGACTTCAAAGCCGATCCTGTCAATGACCATGTCCTTGATCTCTTTGAAGTCAGCCCCGCTGAGCTCTCCGGTGTCAGATCCGATGTCATAATCGGCAAGTATATCATCGAGCTGAGAATAATAACTGTCGGCAGCGGAGTCGTCCTCCTCTCCGAAAGCGGTCATCGGAACTGCAAGCAGCGTAAGCAATATAGTTGTAAAAAGTATTCTGAAAAATCTGTACATGATCCACCTACATAAGCCTGTCCAAGAGAGAAAGAAAATCTCCCAGTACAGGCAGACTTATAGACACAAGAGCTGCTCTCCCCCATAGCTCGGCAGCAGCACCCATAGCTCCCTCACCGCTGTCACGACACAGCTGCGCCGAAATATGTGTAATACAGCAGATCGCCGCAGCCTTGAAAATGATATTTATGTAGTCCTCTGATATGCCTGCGGAGAGCATTTTAGTCCGAAGCTCCGCAAACGGAGACTCAAGCAAAACAACAGCACCTATCATCACCGAAGCCGAGACTGCTATGGAAACAGCAAGGGAATGCTCAGAGCAATATTGTTTCAAAACCAATGCTATCAAAGCTCCGCATATACAGAAAACTCCCACCGAAAAACAGCTGTCTACCATAGTCCGAAAACCGATTTGACCCTTTCAAAAAGGTCGCCTATCTCGTCTATTATGACAACAAGCACCACTATAAGCCCCGCAAGGGTGGTCATCATAGCCTGTTCCTCACGTTCTGCACGCTTGAGCACAAGATTGAGCACCGCCACAATTATTCCTGTCCCTGCTATCTTAAAAATCAGATCAATGTCCATTTTTCTACCTCAAATCAGAATTATTCCTACAGATACTCCTGCCATTACGCCCAGACTTCGGTAAAGCTTTCCTTTACGGAGATACTCCTCCCGTCTTTGCTCACGGAGCTCCTCCATTCGGACAAGCAGTGAAGCTATTCCGCTGAGCTGTCCTTCCGCGTCAGTAGTTCCCAGTATAAGTCCAAGCTCTGTAAGGACAGCTTTCTCCTCCGCAGGTATACTTCGGTCACGGATGAGTGCATTTCGCCAGCAGTTCCTCACATCACAGTCCGCAGAATACTCCTCGGGAAGCTCAAAAAGGAAACCGAGCTCAGACAGGCCTTCGCTTTTCAATGCCTTTATAATATTGAAAATATCCCTGCGGGAGCTCCTTATCATAGCAGCGCAAATCCTGAGAAGCCGTTCTGCATCGGTACATATCCTGACCCTATTTTTCAGCTTTTCCGAATAATATGCGCCGCAGAAAGCTCCGCTAAGTATGAGCATTGCAGCTGCCAGCAAGTGTAAAAGCATTTCACAGCCTCACGATCCTGTCTGTAATACCGGGAGCAGAAGCTCCTTTAAGAAAGACCAGACAATGAAAAAATCCGCTTTCGATCATTGATCTCAGCTCTGCACGTTTCAGAAGCTCCTTCTCGTTCTCTCCATGAGCAGTCACTATGAACCTGACACCGCAGCTGAGTCCGGATATAACTGCATCTGCGTCAGCCTGTGATGCGATCTCATCACAGAATATCACATCGGGAGACAGTGTACGAACCGCACACACTATTCCGCAGCTCCTGCTGCAATTGCTAATAATGTCGGTCATAGCTCCCACATCATTCTGTGCCCCGCCATCAGCAAAGCATGAGATCTCGTTTCGCTCATCTATAAGTGCAGTCTTGCGTATATTACCGTTCAGGCGGCAGAGCTCACGCAGCAAAGTGGTCTTGCCCGAGTTAACTCCGCCGCAGATAATAACGTTCCTGTCGTAGGTCTCTGAGAAAAGCTGTTCTGCACAGCCAAAAAGCTGTCTGGACAATCGGAAGTTCAAGGAGCAGAAATCGGTAAGAACAGAAGGCTCAGTGGCGGAATAACTCCCCGAAACACCGACTCTGACACCACGACCTATAACAAAATATCCCTCGGAAAGCTGCCTTGTACAGCTGTGCAGAGAGTAACGGCAAAGCTTGTCTATACATTCGGTGATGTCAGTTTTATCAGCAATGACCGAATTACTGCCAAAGGCAGCTGAGAGACCTCCGCCGGTGCTGAGAAACATTATCCTGTCAGGAAAAACATAAAATACCGGACCGTTTACGCGCAGTCTGATCTCCATAAGGTCGTCAGAACATCGTTCCTTTACGCCAAGTACCAGTGAACGCAGTTTCTGAGGGAGATGGTCCGCTATAACATCATAGCTTGTACTTTCTTTCATTTTCATCAGCTCCTTACACTAAATACTATGCACCTGCAATTCCCGATAGAACAAAAAAGGACGCCTAAAGCGTCCATAAAAAAACAGCACACCGAAGTGTGCTGTAATTTTTTTTGATCATTCCTTTACGCCGCCCAGAGCAACACCAGCGATGATGAATCTCGAAAGGAGTACGTAAGCGATAATGATAGGAATAATAGAAAGTGCAATTGCAAGATAGATAGCACCGTAATCATTGAACTTATCAGATGACTGGAGAGCGGAAACCATCATAGGGAGGGTCTTCTTCTTCAGATCAACACTGATGAGGATCATGTTAGGTGTATAGAAGTTGTTCCAGCTTGCGATGAAGGCGAAGATAGCCTGAACTGCTATAGCGGGCTTCATCATAGGAATTGCAATAGATAAGAAAGTCCTGAATTCTCCACAACCATCGATTCTCGCTGCTTCAACGATGTCCAGCGGGAATGAAGACTTCATGTATGACCTCATGAAGTAAACGACTGCGGGAGCCGCGATGGAAGGGATGATAAGAGGCCAGTATGTATTTGTAAGCTTAAGGTCTGACATAAAGCTTACGAAACCGGCTGAAGTAACCTGCATAGGTACCATCATTACAAGGAGGATAACCGAGTAAGCTACTTCCTTGAGCTTGAAGTCGTAAACGTGGATACCGTAAGCAGTAAGTGCTGAGAAGAAAACTGTGAGGAAAGTTGAGCAGCAAGTGATGAACAAGCTGTTCTTGTAACCTGCGAGGGCATTATAACAGAGCTTGAATCCGGGCTCGTTAAATACCTTGTGCCAGTTGTTCTTCAGATTAGTTCCGGGGATAAAGCTGAGTCCGTTTGCTATATCAGTATGTGTTCTTGTTGCATTGATAACAAGGATATAGATAGGGAGCAAACATATAATGGTAAGAATAACAAACCATATAAAAAGGATTGTTGACTTCAGTCTGATCTTGAAGTGGTAATTATCCTTTGCTTTTCCGTAAACAGATTTCATTTCATTACTCATAAGGTGATACCTCCAAACTGCTTACTTTCAAGCTTAGCCTGCTTAGCGATCTTCTTGCGCTGCTTCTTCTTAGCGATCTCATCCTTATCACGAGTCATGTAGAATGCGATAAGACCGAGTGCAAGAGTTATGAAGAACAGCAGAACTGATACAGCACCTGCATAACCCATCTTATTCTCATTAGCCTGAGCATGGAAGTACTGGAAGATCATTACAGCCACAGTCTTGAGATGATCCTTAACAGTACCTGTCTTAGTGTACAGGAAAGGAATATCGAACATCTGGAGACCACCGATCATGGAAGTGATAAGTGTATATGCCATGATAGGAGTAAGAAGGGGCAGAGTGATCTTTCTGAACACCTGTCCTGAGCTTGCACCGTCGATGCTTGCAGCCTCGAACAGTGAGGGGTTGATACCCTGGATACCAGACATAAGCATGATCATTGTATTACCAAACCACATCCATGTCTGAATGAACATGATAACGATTCGTGACTGCCATACACCCTCAATGAAAGGTACCGTATGATATAGAAGCGAAGCCGAATCACGTTTAACTATTCCCATCTTGTATAAGAGGAAATTGATAGCGCCCGGGTTAGTTTCGGACTGACCCATGAGCTGAAGGAAAAGTACAGCTACTGAAGCAGCTGTGATGATGTTTGGAAGGTACATAACAACCTTAAAGAAGCCCTTGCCCGGGATCTTTAACTGTGCTTCTGTAAACCATACAGCAAGAGAAAGTGAAAGAGCAAGCTGAGGAATAAAGTTACCTACCCAGAGGATAACTGTATTCTTCAGACATCTGAAGAAGCTCTCATGGATAACTCTTACTCTACGACCTTCACCGCCAAAAAGGACATCTTTATAGTTCTGGAGTCCTACCCAGTCTTCAACGGTCTTACCGTTGCCGTGGAAACTTACTATAAAGGTGTTGATCAGCGGCCATAACTGGAAAAAGAAATAAACAAGAAAAAATGGCAATATAAAAATATAGCCATACTTAGCGTAGCTGATAGACTTTATACGTCTCTGCGCGCCTGATGCCATAACACACACCCTCTCGGAATAATAGTACAGATAAATATACACCTACGGGATACATAAGTACCCCGTAGGCATATCTTCATTTGTTTCGTTTAATAATCAGAATAGATTAGTCAACGTCGAGATCGGGTACAGACTCAGCAACCTTATCCTTGAATGCTTCAACTGTAGCATCCCAGTCAGCGCCGCCTTCGAGGTAGTTCTCCTTAACAGCGTCAGCAAAGTTGCCCTTGATTGTAGCATCGTAAGGAGTGATAAGGCCCTTGAAGTCGATGTTCTTAGCATTCTCAGCGAGCTCTGCAAAGTAGTTCTGCTTGTCCTTGAAGTTGCCGGAGATCTTCTCGTTGAATACTGTGTCGCCAGCGATAAGGTCATCCATAACCTTTGAGTTGTTTACATACTCAGGCTTCTTTGTAGCGTACTCAGACATTGCAGCCTCGTCAGATGTAGCTGAGAGGATGAAGTCACGAGCCTCTTCGCCGTTATCAGTCTTGGGGTTAACAACGATCCAAGTACCGCCCCAGTAGAAAGGAGTCGGGCCCTGGCATACTGCCCACTTACCATACTGCTCGCCGCCTTCGCCGCCTGCAGCATCGAGGAAGAATCCACCGAAGCCCCATGTTGATACGAAGTAGCCCATGCAGTTACCGGATACACCAGCAGCTGTCCACTCATCTGTCCACTGGCTGTTCTTTGTGATACCGCCGCAGTCCCAGAGTTCCTTAGCTGTGTCAGCGAAGTTCTTGCAGAAGTCATCAACAACGAGCTTGTTGTCAACAACCCAAGGCTGTGTACGTCCGCAAGCGAATGCCTGCCAGAGACCGCCGAGTGTATCAGCAAGTGCAACACCGCCGCTTGTCTTATCAGAAATTGTCTTAGCAGCTGTTACGAAATCTTCCCAAGTACCGATCTGCTCCTGCATCTCTGCGGGGCTCTTAGCACCGAGATATTCCTCAGCGAGGTCAGCTCTGTAAGCGAAGCCGCCTGCTGCAGCCTGCCATGAGATACCCTTACGAACGCCGTTGGAATCCTTACCGATTTCGTCTGTGTAGCTGTAGATGTTAGCGAAGTCAGAATCGCCAAGACCGAGCTTGCTGAGAGGAAGTGTCTTCTCGTCATCGTTGATGTACTTGAGTGCCCAGTCAGCCTCGCAGAAGTAAACGTCGAGGTCGCTGCCGTCATTGAAGAGCTGGTCATAGTTCTCGGAAGCCTGGCCGCCGCCTACACCGAAGTCAATGAACTTGATGCCATCAACCTTGTTGTCAGCGAGGTCTGCAACTACTGCATCGTAGTCAAGGCCCTTCCACTGAGCGATGAGGTAAGGAACGTCATCGTGGTTCCAAGCTGCAACTGTGAATGTGTCGCCGCCTACGCCAACTGAGGGATCCATTGTGCCGCCATTCTCAGGCTCTGCTGTTGTTTCCTCTGCAGCTGTTGTATCTTCCTGAGGAGCAGCAGCTGTTGTTGCTTCTTCCTTGGGAGTTGACTCCTTCTTGTCATCACCACAGCTTGCGAATGCTGTAGCTGCCATTGCGAGTGTAGCTACTAAAGCTAAAGTTCTCTTAAGTGTGTTCATGAGATTTTTCCTCCTTAAATATGTATATTATACATCTTCGTGTATAATATTTGTGAATTAATGATTTTTGCGGGCAACATCGCGGCTTTTCTCTGTCCGATGATTGTGCTCACCGCTGACGTCCTGCAACCGAATGTCTTCCCTGCTTCTGTTCTTTGAAGCTATATCTTGGCTTTGTGCCATTAGCTTTCTTTTATCTGCGGCAATGTTTTTTTACTTCCGCTGACTTTCCTTTCAAAGCGGCGCTCCATCGCGAATGTACTCCGCGCTGTACGTCATAAGAGCCCTGAGAGTTCCGTAAGCTTCCGCAGCACATTCTGTAATCCATCAACCTCGGAACGTGATATCCTCCGTATCAGGTCGATACAGCACTGTGCAACAATTGCTTTTGCATTTACAAATATACCGTATTTTGCGGTCAAAGTCAATGCTTTGTATCGTTCTTTAATCATTTTTGGGCGTAATGTACATTTTAAACACTGATTTTTTGGCAATAATAACACAAATACAAGTGATTAAAAATATAAAGTTACAAAACGGTAAAAGACATTTTGACGTTTATTACACAAATACCGCTGCTTTCTTTTATACCTATTGCCCAACGAGTACAAAATTCCGAACCGCTTCTGTGCAATTTTTTGTGAGGTTCTTCAAGTTCTCATTTCCCAGTATTCATCTGAAACAGAATTCTCTGCATAGACTGCAAGTATCATCGAAGCGTCCAGTGCATTGGTCTTGCCGTCATCGTTCATATCGCCTATATAGGCAAAATAATCATTGAGAACGCCGTTTTCGCCAACAGATATTTCCGCATAGTGGGCAAGAACGGTCGAAGCATCCAGTGCATCTATCCACATGTCAGCATTCACATCGCCCTTTTTACATGGTATAAACTCAACGCCCACAGAAGCGAAGCTGTTATCGGTAGCCGCATATCTTATTATGTAGACACTCTTCTGATAAAATTCATCAACAGGAAGATAATCCGACGAATAGTACGCCTCTACGTTTGCGTAGGGATCCGAACAGTAGCGCTTTTTCAGAAGATCTCTGAAGGTCCATGAATCATATCCGAAATCCGCGCCTACTCCTTCCATGAGACCTGAGGGCATATAATCCTTGAATCCTCCTTCATACTTCTCCGGGTCCTTTATTTTGAAGATGCCGTCCTCTGCTTCGTAGATCTCTTTCAGATCGGGCGGAGTCGTAGGTGCCTCGGGGATCTTATAGGTCACGCTCTCGCTCTCCATATACTCGGAGTCTGCTGCAGTTTTCAGAGTAATAGTCTCGCCGGGAATAATCTGGATATAGTATTGCGGCACATCTGAGCTGAAGAATTCGTCACCGGAGATTATTCTGGCTGAATTTGCCATATAGTTATCCTTGGAGCCGTCGCCGGTGGCGATCAGTATCCTGTCCGCCAGTTTCTTGCTCAGAGGCCCCAGTATCTCATTCCTGTAGTCTATCTTGAGCTCGGGGATAACAGGTCTCTCATTTATATAGAGCTTCATTTCCCTGCCGTCTTCTATAAGGGTAAGCTCCTGCCCCACGTACTCGGTTATAGAGTCGCCCACGAAAAGCTGTTTTCCGTCGGGGGCTATGATCTGATCCACATAGCAGTGATCTATTATCTCCTTCTCCATATCCAAGCCTATCATGACTCTGTTCACATGGACGGTGATGACCTCATCTGGAAGCCCTGCACCTGTAAGAGTAAGCTCAATATCGTTGTTGCCGTAGTCTACGGGGATATGCCTCAGCCATTCAAAACCGCCGTGATACTCGCCGTTATAATTTACAGCGTAATCAGTTCCGCAGTAAAGGGATATTTCCTCGGCTGAAACAGGCAGCTCTACGCTGTATTCCGTATCAGATACCCTGTTGAGATACCTCATCTTGGTATCTATCCTGTTTTCATCAGCCTTATATCCTATCCAGTTCATTACGGGTCTGTGGGGCTTGAATTCGCGGAATGAGATGTTATTGAGATACATCTCCTCCACGGTATCACCGTAAACGGAAGACATATCCTGATAAGCCGCCACCCTCATATCCTTTGTGACTGCAAAGGGCTCTGTGTAGGGCTTATACTCCTCATTATCGTTCTCGCGGTAATATATGGTACCGCCCTCAACACCTGAATAAAGGCTGATCTTTTCATCTGCATTGACCATTCCTGCGGGATGAGAGAACTTCACCCTGGCAATCGAATCACCGTACACCTTTAATGTAGCATTTCCAAAGATACACTTAACATCGCCCTTGGCAAAAAGCCTTGTGAAATAGCCTTCGTCTCTTGCGGCGTCCTCAAGCAGCTCAGTATCATCCTCCTCCAGTCCGTCATAGAACTGATAGATGAAGGAATCCAGCAGTGCCTGCTTTTGCTCATCAGTATAGACTTGTGTCATTTTCTCATCTGTGACATCAGTCCAGTTCTCTCCGTCAGAGCTGATATAGCTCTGATTCCAGAACGTATTCCTGAATATCTGTTCATACTTGCAAGCTGTTATGTCCGTCTTCTTGCCTTCGCTGTCCTCAACATAGAAGCTGCTCTCGATAGGTATTACGAAGGGTGAATCAGGGCAGTACATCTTCACCACAACTCCGAATGTACCGTCATATCCGAGTATAACAGGCTCATCAAGATCAATAGTGACAAAGCCCGTCATATCGCTGACCCCCGATGTTACCTTCGAGGGAGTACCCGACGATGGAACTACGGGATCGGTAAGATCGGTGTATATGGTTATCTCATACTCTGTACCCGCATTGTAAAAATAGGTGCCTATCGCACTTATCTCCGAATAAGGGTTGCCGACATATATATCCGCCATGTAGGAGGGCTCGTTCACCTCCGGTGAATCATTAGCCGACATCGCAATCGGGGCGAAGCTGTCATACTGATATATGGTCTCATACTCGTCAGCGTCGTCCAGTTCAAACACCGCGAAATCAGATACGGAGCGGTCATAATAGGACAGCCAGAAATATCCGTTATCGCCTTCATCTGTACCCCAGCTGTTCTTACAGAGCCACGCTCCGTCTCCTAAAGGTCTGTTCTTGAACTTATCGGCGGAAAAGCTGTCGTCCCAGCCGACTATGGTAACGGCGTGATTGATAAATCTTGGTTTCCTGGTGGTGTAGGAGCTGTTGTATGTCCCCGACCAGTTCTGTGTCTTGCTTGACATATAGGAAGCACTGACTGATCTGCCATTGTAGACGAAGTCCTTGATGGTGTTGTTTATCTCTTCAAAATTTTCCCTGTCGTGGTCATAGTCAAAGCAGTAGGCATTTCTCAGATGATAGTCAGACTGACGCCGCATATAATCAACCATATTTCCATCATTAAAGAAATCAACGTTGGCATAAGGCAGCCTGCTCTCGCTGACAGGTCCTATCCACTGTGACCAGAGATTTTCGACCATTTCCGTAGTTCCGCCCTCGTTCAGGGTCTCATGGAGATTCTTTCCGAAGAGCTGGATCTCGTCATCGCCGTAGTAGTTGTAAAAAGCCGTATGAAGCTCCGAGAGGTCGATATGGGGCTCATAGGCAATAAGGCTCGACTGAGCGCTCTCGACAGCAGCATGGACCCAGCAGGTGCCAAGCTCGTCCTGATCCTTCACCTCGCTGATGCCGAACACCTTCCTCATATCAAATGCGGAAGGATAGCTCGTCTCACTGCCTGCCCTGACATTTTTGCTTATGGGCGTATACGGAGCCGTAATGCTCATGGTCATGTCTCCGCCTACGCTTGGCCTGAGCACAGGCATCGCAAGGCAGCAAGTCTGCGATGAGACAGCTGCTCCTTGTTTGCTTTCAAATAAATCGATCAAAGAAGTTTCGGCATAGACCGCTGATGGTACTGCTGCTGTCGAAATAATCACAGCAGTCAGCGCAGCTATCATTCTGCCTGTTTTTTTTCTCATATCCCTGCCCCTTTCTGTCATATATGACTATTATAGCACACTCCCCTGAATAAAGCAAGAAAAGAGACAAAATTGTTCCGTTTTGTAATATTTACGTCGAAAAATACAAAACCGCAGCGCTTCGGCATAGGGCGAAGTCTGCTGCGGTTCATACTATTTATATATTATGCTGTAACGATACTGTCAGCCTTGTGGAGCTTCAGCTTCTCAACAGCCTGCTCTCTCATCTTGTACTTGAGTATCTTTCCTGCGGCATTCATGGGGAAGCCGTCAACGAAATCAACGTATCTGGGGCACTTGTGCTTTGCCATTCTTGCAAGGCAGAAGTCCTTGATCTCCTGCTCTGTAGCAGTCTCGCCGTCCTGGAGCACGATACACGCCATGATCTCCTCGCCGTAGTCCTCATCGGGAACGCCGATGACCTGAACGTCCTTTATCTTGGGATATGTGTAGAGGAAGTCCTCGATCTCCTTGGGGTAGATATTCTCGCCGCCGCGGATTATCATATCCTTGATACGGCCTGTGATCTTGAAATAGCCGTCCTCTGAGCGGCGTCTTGCCAGGTCACCCGTGTGGAGCCAGCCCTCTGAGTCGATGGCAGCTGCCGTAGCCTCGGGCATCTTGTAGTAGCCCTTCATTATATTGTATCCTCTTGCAACGAACTCGCCGTCAACATCATCGGGGAGCACCTCGTTGGTCTCGGGATCAACGATACGGCACTCAACGCCGAAGATAGGTCCACCGACAGTATTTACACGCTGCTCGATGGAGTCTGTGGTCTTGCTCATGGTGGTAGCGGGAGAAGCCTCGGTCTGACCGTAGGTGATACAGATCTCGCTCATGTGCATCTTCTCGATAACTTCCTCCATGGTCTTGATAGGACAGGGTGAGCCTGCCATGATACCTGTTCTCATGTGTGAGAAGTCGGTCTTGTCGAAGTCCTCATGTCCAAGCATAGCGATGAACATAGTAGGAACGCCGTGGAAGCAGGTTATCTTCTCCTTGTTGATACAAGCCAGTCCCTTTCTGGGAGAAAATCTTGTGATAGGCGACATTGTGGTACCGTGTGTAACGGAAGCTGTCATTGCCAGAACCATGCCGAAGCAGTGGAACATAGGCACCTGTATCATCATGCGGTCTGCTGTGGACAGATCCATGCAGTCGCCGATAGCCTTACCGTTGTTTACTACATTATAATGTGTAAGCATTACGCCCTTGGGGAAGCCTGTGGTTCCGGAGGTGTACTGCATATTTGCAACATCATGGATGTCGATGGTCTTTCTTACGCGCTCTACCTCGCTGTAGGGAACGTTCTTTGAGAGAGCAACTGCCTCCTCCCAGGTATAGCAGCCGTTGTTCTTTGAGTCAACGGTTATAACGTTCTTGAGGTAAGGAAGTCTTGCGGAATTGAGCTTACCGGGCTCGCAGGTGTCAAGCTCGGGGCAGAGCTCCTTGATGATGTCAACGTAGTTGATATTCTTGATACCGTCGATCATAACAAGGGTCATGGTATCGGACTGTCTCAGCAGATACTCAGCCTCATGGATACGGTACTCTGTATTCATTGTTACGAGAACAGCGCCTATCTTGGTAGTAGCCCAGAAGGTAATGTACCACTGGGGAACATTTGTAGCCCAGATAGCAACGTGATCGCCCTTCTTTACGCCCATTGCAAGAAGTGAACGTGCGAAGTTGTCAACGTCGTCGCGGAACTCGGGATATGTTCTTGTATAGTCCAGCTCAGTATAGCGGAATGCGTACTGGTTCGGGAACTGCTCACAGATACGGTCCAGTATATCAGGGAATGTATAGTTGAGTATCCTCTCCTTGGGCCAGGGATACTGACCGTCCCCTCTCATATTGGTCTGGAGGGGGTGCTTGTGGGACTTCTTGTAGGGAGCCATATACTCGGCAAACTGAGGTATAACGATACCTGCGTCGCTGAGGTCTCTTGCCCAGCGCTTTACCCACTCAAGAGAGATATAGCCGTTGTAGTTGATAGTATCCAGAGCCTCTATCATCTGCTTTACGGGAATGTCACCTGTACCCATGATCCGGTACTCAACGGTGCCGTCCTCGCGCATGACACTGTCCTTTACCTGAATGTACTTGATGTACTCGCCAAGGTTTGCGACAGTGGTCTCGGGAGACTCGTTGTTATAGCGGTAGGGGTGGTGCATATCCCAGAGGGCAGCCACCTTTCTGCTCTTTACGCTGTCCAGTATCTTAGCCAGTCGTGCTGTATCGGAGTATACACCGTTGGTCTCGACCAGGAGAGTTACATTGTATTCCTCAGCAATGGGAACAAGCTTCTTCAGCGTCTCAACGATATATTCATCGTCAACATCGCCTCCGGGTGCAGGCTCAAGATCACCGAGTATTCTTATGTAAGAAGCACCAAGCTTCTGAGCCAGCTGAGCATAAGCCTTGATCTCATCCTCAGCCTCCTGATACTTATCCTTGAACTTCAGGCAGGCACCCGAAGAAAGACAAGGGATCTCAAGTCCGAGAGAGCGGAGCTTTGCGACTGTATTGGGTAGCTGAGACTCTGTAAAGGGCTGTGCCTTAACGGAAAAGATCTCATTGCCCAGACCTCTTATCTCTATTCCGTCAAATCTGAAGTCCTTAGCCATAGAGTAGATATCAGTCCACGACCATTCAGGACAAGCGAGTGTTGAAAAACCGATCTTCAAAATAACCATTCCTTTACATATAACTTATACTATATTAATATAGTGTGAGCCGATACTTTCAGCCCATTATGTCTCAACTTCAAGCTCACAGGCAGTGTACGCCCTTTTGTCAAAACCTGATGATATCATATAAGCCTCTGCCTGCTTCCTGGAATTGAACCTTCTTGCAAAGACCTTATTGAACACAAAAACCCGCGGCGACACGGCAAACATTCCGTCACCGAGTCTCTTGATGATCCATTTCACGCCAAAAGCTCCTAACCGAAAAGCTTATAGTAAACGATACCGAACCACTCCCTCACACCATAGGTGGGGAGCAGATACCAGGAGGTCTTGCCCGAGATATTGTTCGCTTCTATACCGTTTGACTCAGCGATCAGCTCTGCGCGGTACTGGTGGAAATTATCCGTTACAAGGGTCATCCTCTCTGGGAGCCCGTTCTCGCTGATAACAGCCTTTGAAAAGCGAAGATTTTCCTCGGTATTCACGGATCTGTCCTCCATGAATATCCTGTCCGGAGATATACCCTTTGACACAAGATAATCCCTCATGCACTGAGCCTCACTGACGGATTCATCGCTTCCCTGTCCGCCCGAAACGACGGCACAGACACTTTCATGCTCCGAAAGATAGCCGTAAGCAGCATCAAGTCTCTTCTTCAGCATAAGGCTGGGAGCACCGTTCTTCACCTTGCAGCCAAGGACTACAACTGTAGTATTTTCGTCCTTCGGAGGATCATTTGCCTCCCGAATCATGAAGACACTTATCACCACAGCCAGAACTATGCTGATTGCTGCTATAAGTCCCGCAAGGGAAAGAACTACCTTTCCCAGCGGCTTATCCCAACATCTTCCGACAGCTCCCGTAAATCTTCCCCAGAAAAGGAATATCAGCATCATAACAGATGAGACCGCCATTCCGACGCCGTTTCCCAGGTTGATTATCCCCGTGAGGACAGGTGCCGCAAAAAGCAGGAACAGTCCCAGAAAAAGAATGAACGGGATGATCTTTATGTCCATTTCTACCTCTTATTTCATGCTTGCAGCCAGCTTGAGGATCCTGTCGAGATTTTCCTTTGTGGTAGTCTCGCTGCCAAGATGTGTGGGCACCTTGTTGTAGAGCCCGTGGAAATCAGAGCCGCCTGTCTCGATGAGGCCGTACTTCTGTGCGATGGCTGAAAGCTCCTTTCGGCAGCTCTCATCAGCGGAGAAATGTCCAACCTCAACGCCGTCGATCTTTCCTTTCTTGGCAAGCTCCTCAAGAAGCTCAATATTATCATACTGCGCGGGGTGAGCCATGACAGCAACGCCCTTTGCGGTATGTATCAGGTCGATAACAAAATTTACGTCAGGGTATTCACGCTCAACATAGCATGAGCCGTTTTCGGGATTGAACAGCTCGCGGTCAAGGTCGCCGTAGAACTCCAGCGCATAGCCGTAGTCTATGAGGGCGCGCATGATATGCTGCTTGAAAATGCTCTTGGAAGCCGTTGTGCGTTTCAGTATGCTCTCCTGTGTGATGGGGAACTTCTCCATGACCTTTTCGATCATTTCTCTGGAGCATTCCTTTCTTATCTCACAGGATTTCATGCAAAGCCCCTCAAGTCTGTTGGGCTTTGACGGAGCGTAGCAAAGTATGTGGACCTTGCTGTTTCTTTCCTTATCCCACGCTGAAAGCTCTACGCCGTGGAGTATCTTTACTCCTGCGCGGTCGCCCAGAACGTCAGCTCTTGAAAACGATGCCATGGTATCGTGGTCTGTAATGGAGAGCCAGTCGATATTCATGCGCTTCGCCTGAGCAATAACGTCTTCGATGCCCAGTGAACCGTCAGAAAGCGTGGTGTGACAGTGCAGATCGCAAATCATAAAGAACCTTCTTTCGCCGCAGGCCTTGTATCTGCGGCAGAATTTTTATAATTGTATTGATATAGCGCTTTTTTGGGAACATGATCATACATATTACTGAAGCAGTAATAATAACGCTAATAATTATATCACAAATTCTTTACAATTTCAAGCTTTTTACACTAATTTTCATTTTTCTATCATTATATTATTATAATGTAGAGAACAACTCCATGGATTTTTCGCGTTTTTTTTACTGAAGCTTCGCATAAAGCTCACTCTTGCGGAAGCCTGTCTCCTTTGCCACAGCCTTGCAGGCTTCTGTGGGCTTTTCACCCATATCTATGAGCTTCATGACCTGCTCCATAGCCTGCTCTATGGTGATACCGTCCTCTGCGTTCTCAGAAGCACCATCAAGTACGAGAACGAATTCGCCCTTGGGTTCGTTGAGGTTATAATACTCAACAGCCTCAGCCAGAGTCAGCCTTATGACCTCCTCATGTATCTTGGTGAGCTCCCGGCATAGCGCTATCCTGCGGTCACCGCCGAAGAACCCGCAAAGGTCCGCAAGAGTGGTCTTCAGCTTATGGGGAGCTTCATAGAACACCATTACCGCAGTCTCGCCGCGGAGCTTTTCAAGACGCTCTGCCCTCTCCTTCTTCGATACGGGCAGGAAGCCCTCGAATGTGAACCTTCGTGTGCTCAGTCCCGATACCGCAACCGCCGAAACTACGGCGCTGGGACCGGGGACCACCTTTATGTCTATGCCCTGCTCGGCGCAGAGCTTAACCAGAACCTCTCCCGGGTCGGAGATACAGGGCATACCAGCATCGGTGACAATTCCGCAGCTCTCCCCTGCAAGAAGTCTGTCGATTATGCGCTGTGCATCGGCTTTGGAGCTGTGCTCGTGAAAGCTTATGAGCTGCTTCTTTATGTCGAAGCGGTTCAGCAGCTTCAGCGTAACACGGGTATCCTCCGCGCAGATGAAGTCCACAGCCGCCAGCGTATCAAGCTGACGAAGGGTTATATCCTCAAGGTTTCCGATAGGAGTACCTATAACGTAAAATGTTCCGCTCATGCCTGCTCCTTTCCTGTGTCGTATATTTTCTGAAGCTCCTCGGAGAAGCCGTTTTCGCTGCGTATGTACAGCTGAGGCTCCACCTTCATGAAAGGCTTTGAGCCCTTTTTGCCTTCGATGAGGAACAGCCAGGGAGCTTCCTCAGCGTTTTTCGATACGAAGCGGAGTCTCTTAGGCTCGATGTCATGGCTCTTCATGGCAAATATAACATCGCTCAGGCGCTCGGGACGGTTGCATACGCAGAGCCTTCCGCCGAATTTCAGCAGTTTCTGTGCAGCCGCACAGACGTCATCAATGGTGCATAATATCTCGTGACGGGCTATTTTCTGGGCAGTGATAACGCTCTGGAAGCCTGCGTTGTTCACCTTGTAGGGGGGATTGCAGGTCACAAGGTCAAGCTGTCCCAGGGGCGCGCCCTCCCACAGCTCTTTCAGGTCTGCACAGACAGGAACTATCCCCGCAGTCTCGCTCTTTTCAAGCCCCAGACGGAGCTGCTCTATAGCGCCCTCCTGTATGTCCACAGCGTAGGTAATCTGCGGCGGCAGTTTCTTCTGCATTATCAGTGGTATTATACCGCAGCCCGTCCCCAGATCGCAGACCTTGTCCTTGGCACGGTACTGTGAGAAGTCAGCCAGCAGAAAGGCGTCGGTGCCGAAGCGGTGATCGCTGCTGGCGCAGACGTATATTTTATCGGTTAGCTTTTCGTATTTGTATTCCATAATGTTCCTTTTATTCGGTAAATAATTACCTTTTCATTTTTACAATATATTCTGTAGTTCCCTCTTCAAGCTTCTTAATGTCTGTAAGATGAAAACCGTGCGCTTCATAAAAGCGTATAGCATCAATGTTCTTCTCAATTGTCCAGAGAAAACTTACCGGATAATTCTCTTTGGCATATTCTATCAGATCTGAGCCGACGCCCTGCCCCTGGAAGAAATGATCCACATATAATTCGATGATCTCTTCTTTCTCAATGCGGATAAGCCCTTTTATTATTCCGTCATCATACAGGAACATATTGTTAAGAAAGCCGTTTTCAAGGTACTTTTCAGCGACAGATAACACTTGCAGGTTGCAAAATGAATACACGTCATCATTAAAAATAGAGCGGTATTTCATTCGTTTTGCAAAAACAAGTATCTCCGCAATTCTCGAAACATCTTCTTCTGTCGCTCTTCTGATGATATTTGCCTTTTCAGTCTTGATTTTTTCCGGCTCATAGTTGTTATGCCGTATCATATCAAGTGCTTCCGCCATATCAATGCAGTGGGCATATCTGTTCTTCCAGATAAACTCGTTATAGTAGCGATAGGTATGCTCCGCGGTCATGTATTCATTGTCGGTGGTGGAATTGCAGTATTCGGGAACTATCATCTCAAAGCCGTGCTCGAAGCCGCATTTCACCGTTGCGTCTATGCAATATTCGGTCTGCAAGCCAGTGACTATGAGCCTTTTGGCGCCCTTTGAGCGAAGATATTCCGTAAGTCCCGTATCGCGGAAGGGACTGTTCACAGTCTTGTCAAAGACCTTCTCCCCTGCTTCGGGGGCAAAGTCCTCATGTATATCATAGCCCTCATTCCCCTTTGACAGGAGCTGTCCCTCGCCGTCATCGTGGCGGATAAAGACTACCTCCGTGCCCCATCTTCTCGCCTCGGCTATGAGACTGCGCAGGTTATCCGTGAACCTGTCAAAAAAACAGAGTCTGTCGTTGGTGATAAGCTTCTGCACATCGACCACAAGCAAAACAGTTCCGCTCATTTTATGGTACCTCCTCCCACGACGATATCACCGTCGTAGAGTACTACCGCCTGACCGCCGGTAACGGCTCTCTGGGGCTCGTCGAACTCCACCATGTACTCACCGTTCCCGAGATATGACACCACCGCAGGCTGCTCCTTCTGACTGTAACGTGTCTTTGCGGTCACCCGCATGGGAGCCTCCAGCTTTTCAACGGAGATAAGGTTGAAGTCATCGGCGATAAGGCTCTTTGTGTAAAGGTCGGACTCAAGTCCGAGAGTAACTGTATTGGCAGCTGTATCCTTCTTCACCACATAGGCAGGGTGTCCCAGAGCTATGCCCAGTCCCTTGCGCTGACCTATGGTATAGTTTATGATGCCCTTGTGTTCTCCGAGGACCTTTCCCTTCATATCCACAAAGCTTCCGCCGGGCGTGTCGCAGCCTGTAAACCTGCGTATAAAGCCTGCGTAGTCACCGTCGGGAACGAAGCATATATCCTGACTGTCGGGCTTTTGGGAGTTTACAAGTCCCGCAGCCTCGGCAAGCTCCCTGACCTGAGACTTTTCCAGCTCACCAAGGGGGAAAAGAGTGTGGGAGAGCTGCTCCTGAGTGAGGGCATACAGCACATAGGTCTGGTCCTTGCTGCGGTCCTTGGGACGTTTCAGCAGCCAGCGTCCGCGCTCCTCGTCATACTCATTCACGGCATAGTGCCCCGTAGCTATAAAGTCATATCCCAGTTCGAGGGCTCTCCTGAGCATTTTGTCAAACTTCACATGACGGTTGCACTCTATACAGGGATTGGGAGTCCTGCCGCTTATATAGCTGTCCGCGAACTGCTGCATGACGTGCTCGCGGAAATTGTCCTTGAAGTTGAAAACGAGGTGCTCGAAACCAAGCCTGTAGGCAACGCTCCTTGCGTCCTCAACGTCCGAAAGGGCACAGCAGGTCTTGCCCTCCTTCTGTGCCTCGGATATATCCTCATCGGAAAAGAGCTTCAGCGTTACGCCCATGACTTCATAACCTCTGTCACGGAGCAGCATTGCCGCTACGGAGCTGTCCACTCCTCCGCTCATTCCTACCATTACTTTTTTCATCTGTATGCTCCTTTGAAAACAGCACGGGCGAACATCGTTCGCCCTAAATTATTTGTATTATCCCATCCAGAGACTTCACATAGAAGTCGGAAAGCTCTCTTATCCTGC
Source organism: Ruminococcus flavefaciens ND2009 (assembly GCF_000621785.1). Lineage (GTDB taxonomy): Bacteria > Bacillota > Clostridia > Oscillospirales > Ruminococcaceae > Ruminococcus > Ruminococcus flavefaciens_C. The sequence continues at coordinate 725,589 of NZ_KK211346.1, forward strand.
CGCTGTCAGCCGCTGCAACGGGGTCGTATACTCCGCAGACCGTAAAGCCTGCTGATTTTGCAGTCTCTATGCAGTGGAGCGAGTCCTCGATAACAAGGGTCTCATCAGGCTGTGTGCCAAGGCGCTGAGCTCCTCCGAGGAAAATATCGGGGAAGTTCTTGCCTGCGGGGTACTCCCTGTCAGTCAGCAGAAAACGGAACCTGTCGTAGACTCCGCAGCGTTTCAGCGCCGCCTCTGCCAGCCCCTTATAGGTAGCTGTGGCTATGCCATAGGGCACGTTCCTGCTGTCGAGGAAGTCCAGCACCTCCTCGGCGTGGGGCTTCAGGGGTATCTGCTCCTCATAGCGCTGACGAACCATATCCTCGATGCGCTTGATGACATATTCCTTTGTGCAGTGAAGTCCGAAGCGGTCGATGAAATACTGTGAAGATTCGTCCACAGTCATCTTCTTCACCACGTCCGACACCTCGGGAGGCGGGTCTGTTATACCGTTCTCTATTAAAAATTCGCGGTCAATGCTGCTCCACACGGTCATGGAGTCAAGCAGTGTACCGTCAAGGTCAAAAATCACGCCTTTTATCAAATTATCCCTGCTCCTCTTCGCCTTCATCATGTTGTTCCTCAGCAGGAGCAGGCTCTTCCACAGCCTCATTCTCCTCCTGAGCCCGGGCTGCTTCTTCCTCTGCTCTGCGCTTTTCCTCTTCCTCGGCTTTTCTGCGTTCTTCCTCTTCAGCCTTCTTGCGCTCCTCTTCCTCAGCTCTGCGGCGAGCCTCTTCCTCCTCAGCCTTCTTGCGTTCAGCCTTGTTTCGGCTCAGTATGGGAGACTGTGGCTTGTCGGCAGGAGCCTTGTAATCGCCCTGTGTCTTGGAATCACCGCAGATGACCACAGCCTGTCTGCCCATCACCTCGCAGGTCTGTTCAAATTTCGGAAGGTCATACTTTATATTGCCCACCAGCGGGTCTGCTACGTGGACAACGTTCTCGTCCAGATCATAGCCGTATATCGCCACACAGTGCTGGAAGTCATTGAACCACATCTCCTCGCCGTCGTTGGTGACCCAGCGAAGGTTTGGGGTGGTTATTATCTGGTTGATAGTGCTCCACATCACAACAGGTCTTCCCTGGCTCACCTGGTAGTAGACCTCCTTCATGGAGCTTCCTGTGATGTCCACGGCATAGCAGGGAGAGTTTACCGACTCAAAGTAATCATCGGCGGTCTGCACTATAACGGGAGCAAAGCAGCCGAAGCCCTCATCGGACTTAGGGTCACCGATATAGGCGGTCTTCATGGTGGTTATGCCGTTATTGTCCATGGGCATGAACTCATCGGAAAGCGCCACCTTGTCTATGTCAAAACCGAGATACTGAAGCACCTCGCAAAGCGCAGTCACCTCGCAGCCCGTAGGCAGCTCAGGCTTCTGCAGCACGGTCTTGAAATCGGGTATCGCATATTTTCTCGGTATCTCATATCCCTCGGGCATTTTTATGTCAAGAGTGAACTGTTCTGTTACAGGCTCGGTAGAAGGCTCTGTCGCCTCTGTGACCTTTACAGTCGAAGCTCCCGCTGCCGAAGCATTGGGCTCAGCCACCTCAGAGTCCATAAGGGTCACCATTTTTCCGCATGATGTCAATGTTATCATCGCTGCAGCCGCTGCGGCTGTCTTACGAAGAAAGTGTGCTATCATTCACATTACTCCATATCTATCATTATTTTCGCCCTATAATCCTTCTGTGCAGATGTCACAGTGTCAAGTGCCAGTCCATAGATGTCTGAAGCTCTGATCTCAAGCTCCGCAAAGCGCTCAGCTATATCCCCCAGCTGTGAGAGCTTTGCTATTGAGGAGCCGAAGGGTATCCGCGCAGAGCCCTTCGCTCTCGCAAGTACCTCTCTGCCCCGCTCATTGAAGGCGAGTATCCTTCCGTATGGCGGGAGCTGCTCCATATCAGCCTTTGTTATGCCTATAAGCAGTGCAAGCATAATGCGTCTTATCCTTGCCATGGTGTATCTTTTTGTCTTTACGGTGAACAGCAGCTCGTCCAGTGAGCCTGCCATTCTTGCGCCGTATATCCTGTGCTCAAGTCCCTGTCCAACGTCGCATATCTGCCCTATCTCCTCAACAGAACAGGTGCGCAGCTTGTAGAGAATGACCCTTTCCAGTCTGCTGAGGGACGCGGTCTCGCCGTTTTTCACAGCGTTCTTTATCGCCGCTGCCCAGTCCTCGGTGGTGAAGGCGTCTATGCTCTCGCCGTTTTCTATCATCTCCCGGAGCATTGATGCGCTGGCAAAGCCGTCAGCGGCTTCCGTTCCGTCGTGAGCTGCCTTTTCACGCATCACCGTGAAGGGCTCCATGGCAGAGCCGCTTCTTTTCAGTGCCCTGAGATATTCCACCGCAAGGGTGTTGTTTGGCTCTGCTATGACAGCAGCCGCCTCGGGATCGTAGCCGTTTACCACGGAATTGAGCGCTCTCGGGTATGTATAGCCCTTTTCCATAATGCTTTTTATCTCATCGGCGTGAGTGAGTGCCGCAAGGTCAACAGTCTCCATGGCATTCCTGAGCTTTTCCGTGTCTCCGCATTCGCTGCCGAAGGAGAGCTCGTCCACAGCGCCCAGGCTGTCCAGGAGATGAACTGCTCCCGAAGCGAAATTCTCCGCAGAGGCAAGGCTGTACTGCACGGGCAGCTCGATGACAAGGTCCGCACCGGAGCGAACTGCCAGCCGCGCTCTTTCAAGCTTGTCCATTATTGCGGTGTCGCCGCGCTGGACGAAGTTTCCGCTCATGACCGCAACTATATGCGTAGCACCGTTCTCACGGGTCTTCCTTATATGGTAAAGATGCCCGTTATGAAAGGGATTGTACTCACAGATAATACCGCTGACTTTCATTTTACTACCTCTTTTCTCTTATTTCAATGATTTTCTGTAAATTTTTCTCAACTTTACATATTATTTGATGTTTTCAGGGCGGTTTTCGGCGTTTTGCAACAGTAAATCCGTGGTTTTCCGCTCATCCGACCCATAAAATTGCCATCGTCCGCTGTAAATTTAAAAAAAGGACTTGCAATTTTTCAAAAATAGTATATAATAATATATGCAAAATAATTTTTGAAAGGAAATTACATATATGATCATCTTAGTTGTAAATGCAGGAAGCTCCTCACTGAAGTATCAGCTCATCGACATGAGCGATGAGAGCGTTATCGCTAAGGGCAACTGCGACCGTATCGGTATCGACGGCCATATCAATCACAAGACTGCTGACGGCAGAGTTCTCGACCAGGACTGCTCATTCCCCACACATACAGAGGCTTTCATGAAGCTCGTTGAGTGCCTTACATCAGGCGATGCAAAGGTTATCGACAGCATGGACGCTATCTCTGCTGTAGGTCACAGAATAGTACAGGGCGCTGACGTATTCGACAAGTCAGTTCTCGTTACAGACGAGGTAATCGACAAGATCGACGAGCTCCGCGAGCTTGCTCCCGTACACAACCACGCACACGCACTGGCTCTGAGAGCCTGCAAGAGCGTTATCCCCGCAAACGTACCTCAGGTAGTTGTTTTCGATACAGCCTTCCACCAGACAATGCCCCCCAAGGCATTCATGTTCGGTCTTCCCTATGATGATTATGAGAAGCTCCACGTAAGAAAGTACGGCTTCCACGGCACATCACACCGTTTCGTATCCGCTGCTCTCGCAGAGGCTATGGGCAAGGACATCAAGGATCTCAAGATCGTTTCATGCCACCTCGGAAACGGTTCATCCATCACAGCTGTTGACGCCGGCAAGTCTGTAGATACTTCAATGGGCTTCACTCCTCTTGACGGTGTTGTAATGGGTACAAGAACAGGTTCCGTAGATCCCTCTGCTGTAACCTTCGTTGCCGATAAGCACGGCTTCACACCTTCACAGATGAGCGAATATATGAACAAGAAGTCAGGCTTCCTCGGAGTATCAGGCGTAGGCTCCGACAACCGTGACATTCAGGAAGCTGCAAACAACGGAAACAAAAAGGCTCAGCTGGTTTCAGATATGCTGGCTTACGAGATCAAGAAGTACATCGGCTCCTATGCAGCTGCCATGAACGGTCTCGACGCTGTCCTCTTCACAGGCGGTATCGGCGAGAACTCATGGGAAGTAAGAGAGCAGGTTTGTGAGGATATGGATTACTTCGGAATCAAGATCGACAAGGAGCTGAACCGCTCTATCAGAGGCAAGCTCACAAAGATCTCAACACCTGATTCAAAGATCGAGGTTTGGATCGTTCCCACAAATGAGGAGCTCCTCATCGCAAGAGATACTCTCGCTCTTATTTCCAAGTAATTATAGCATATATAACGGAATAAAGCAACTCTTTTGCAGCGAAATAAATAAACACAGCCCCGAAGCGTCAAACGCTTCGGGGCTTTATTTTTTTACTGAGCGCCGAGTATTATCTTCGTTCTGGATACGTCGACCTGCTTTTCGTCCATGATGGTCTCCCCAATGGAGTCAGCCTTTATCACGCCGCCCGAAGGGTTCATGATACTGTCGATTCTGCCTCTTATATCCGCATTTACTGTGGAATACTCAAAGGCGAGAGTGGTGTTGGGAAGCTTGCAGTTCCTCAGCACAAGGTTCTCCGTATAGCACATTCCCTGGAGGCTCTCCACAGTGCAGTTCACAAGGGTGATGTTGCGGGAATTCCAGCAGAAATACTTTCCTGTGATGACAGAATCGTATATGATGACGTTTTCGCTGTTCCAGAAAGCATCTCTGCCTGTGATAACGGAATTCTTAACAGTCACGTTCCTTACACCGTCAAAGGAGTAGCCGCCCGTGAGATTCAGACCGTTGACCTCCATACCGTCGCAGTCCATGGCAAAATAATCACCGTTTGCAGTAATGTTGTTCAGACGGATATTCGCGCACTTCCACAGTGTCTCGGGTCCGTCGGGAAAGCTTACATTGTTAAGACTTATGTAACTTGAATGGCGGAAGCACTTAGGTGCCTCAATAACAGTATCGTCTACCTTTATCTCGGAAACATACCATATTCCTGCACGTCCGTGGACGTCTATCCTGCAGTTCTTCATCCTGATGTTTTCACTGTACCATATGGGGTACTTCCACCCGAATGTACAGTCGGAAAGGTCGATAAATCTGCTGTGTTTGAGCGGCGACTCTCCGTCATCGAAAAGCGAACCGCAAATTCTGAGTTCGTTGCACTGAAACAGAGCCCTTTCCCCCGTAAAGTGCTCGTTGTGTATTTCCTTCATAATCTCACTCCTCATAGTAGAATATCTATTATTATAACATAAAAGCACTATAATAGCAAGGGACGCGGAGAAAAAGTTCCCGTGCGACGTATTATAACGCGAAAAAGGGGGCGCAGGCTCTGCGCTTATAACATACAATAACCAAAATAGCAAGAAACGCGGAGAAAAAGTTGCCCTGAGACAAAACACCGGGCAAAAAGCAGCAGCTACTTCCTGCTGTGCAACACTTTACATTTACTCACCGTATGTGTATAATGAAGACATATATATGTATCTTCCGACAAGGGGGGGTGGGATTATGAACGAGAATGACATAAAGAGAATGATGAAAGAGTCGCCCGAGGAGGGCTTCAGGGCACTGTTTGACGAATACTGGAGCTATGCCTATACTATAGTTTACAGTATTCTCCGCGGAATAGGGAGCCGAAACGATGTTGAGGACTGCACCGCGGAGGTGCTAAGCGATGTTATGATGAAGTATGATGTGCTCCGTGACACCTCGCTGAAAGCATATATCGGCACCTCGGCAAAGCGGCGCGCCATTGACTTCCGCCGCTCCATGGACCTGCATACCTCGCGGAATATCCCGCTCGAAGCCGAAACAGAATACACTCTCGCCTCGGGAGACGATATTGAGGCGGACGCAGAGAGCTCCGATATATCGGCTATACTCCTCCGCAAGATAGAGGAGCTGGGCGAGCCCGACTCCTCCATAATCATACAGAAGTACTTCTATGACAGAAGCTCAGCCGAGACCGCGCGTATCCTCGGCATGAACCCCATAACGGTAAGAAGCAGGCTCCGAAGGGCACTGAAAAAGCTGAAAACCATTCTTACCGATATGGACATCACTCTTTGAAGACAGGAGGGATATTATGAAAAGGAATATAAGCGATATACTGCACAATGCAGACGATAAGACCGTCCGCCGCATTGCTGAGAGCTACACTGCCGCAGACAAAAAGACCTCCCAGCGTATCTACCGCAAGGCGCTGAGCCGTATGGGTATGGCTGACGATGAGGAGGTAATGGGCATCGATGTGGTGCGACGCTCCCCTGTCCTGCACAGGGTATTTCTTGCAGCAGCCTGCATTATGGTGATATGCGGCGCAGTATTGGGCATTATGAAGATGAAGGCTCCCGACCGCAAGCCTGTTGATGACACTCCCGTTATCATGGTGACAGCCACATCAGTGGTCTCTGACAACATCGAAGACAGCACCGCCGATACTACACATACCGTCGCTGTGGTAACTGATGAAGCTGCCGCCGAAACTACCGATAACTCAGATCATCAGCCTGTTACAAGCGGCAAAACCGCTGTGAGCACGGACAATAGCGAAAATGCTGTCCCTGAGACTACCCGCCCTGCCGCAGGTACAACAGCACGAAGAAGCACCGACAGAGCAGCCTCAAAAACTACTGCCAAGACCGCAGCGAAAACGACTGACAAAACAGGCACAAAAACTACGACTACGGCGGCTGCAACCACAACTCAGGTAAAACCTATGTCAAAAAATCTCACACTGAAGGACGTTATTGAGCTCTCAAAGAAAAAAGACGCTCTCACATGGTCCGATTTTACCGGATATATCTATCAGGATATAGGCTCAGGTCTTTATATCTGGGAGTTCAGGATCAATGAGGGCAGCGGATATACCCTCTGGGTTGGCGGAGTGCCGCCTGAGAAACCGCTATATATCAAGCTTTTCCGCGGTATCAATAAAAAGGAGTATCCTGCCATGGAAGGCATAGATACCAAGAACGGCATAGATATAAGATATGACGATGTTCAGAGCTTTATAAATGAGACTCAGCCCGAGAGAGAATACGAGGGTATCATTTACCTTGAAGATGTCCTGAAGCTTGCTAAAAAGGGCTCGGCTCTGAGAATAGGCGACTTCCGTGAGTTCAGCAACTACTACAATTATTTCGATCCCACACTGAACATGAAGTTTATCGTCATCGACAGAAGCAACTGGTATCTGACTGTAAAAAAGTCCGCAAGCTCCGATGCACTTGCCGTCTGCACACTGTCAGACCAAACAGGCGGACACAGCATAGATATGACAAGGAATTCCTATGAAGATGTTCTCGAAGCTGTAAACGAATGGACTTTCAAAGAGGCTATCCTCAGCGCTCCCGTTGCAGGCTCGCTGACTATGGACGATGTGATACGTCTTCACAATGAAAAAGGACAGCAGCTGAGTGCCGAGGACTTTGCTCCTTATACCTATGAAGATTACTCTTTTAACGGCGACCTTATCATAAAGTTCAGGGTAACAGACGGCGAAAACTGGAAGCTTCCGAAAAACGAAGAAGTATATCTTACGCTGCTGCTTGGCTACGGCAGACCACTGATATCGGCTACTCTCCATAATGCCGATCTCTCAAAGTGCACCGATATGGTCAATCCCCTGCCTTACAGCGGCGACGGAACCGCTACGCAGTTTGATCTGGAAAAGACACTTAACTCAAAAAAACCATGGTTCTGTGAATAATAAAAAGCTCCGCGAAGACAAATACCCATATATAAGTTTTGCCCCTAAGCGTTTCAAAGCGCTTAGGGGCATTGAATTTTATACGGCTGCTAAGATAAATCGGAATTTATCGGAGCTTTTGCTTATATTGCTTCCCGTTCCTGATATTCCCTGCGGAATTCGGTGGGAGTCATGCCCAGTCCGTTCTTGAACTGTCTGTTGAAGTAGGAGGCATTGGGATAGCCAACCAGCTCCGCCACCTTGTTTATGGAATACTCCGACTTTTTCAGGAGCTCAGTCGCCTTGTCCAGACGGCTGGTGATTATATCCTTGGATATACTTATACCGAAGGTCTCGGTGTAGAGATGCTGGAGCCTTGAACGGCTCAGGGATACGTCCGCTGCCATTTCGTCTACGGTCCAGGTCTTTGATGGCCAGCGGTAAATGCTCTCGCGGAGCCACATGAGCTTCTCTATGTAAAGTCCCTCATGTACCGCGCTTATCTTTTTCATGCTGAGAACGCTCTCGTTGACTTTGCTGAGAAGCAGGCGGAAATACAGATCCACAGACTCAAGCCTGTTCTTGTTGGCTGAGTAATACTCCAGACACATACTGCGCAGAAGCGATGTTATGCCTGTGAGCTCGGCTGCGGGTATTACCCTGTTGAGCGGTATTTTCATGTCAGTTATACGCTTTATATCCTCATCATCGGGAGTAAAGAAAACGCTGTCCTCGCTGAAATCGTCCGCATCGCAGCGATAGCTGAAGGGCTGCTCGGGAGTCAGCAGGATAAAGGAGTTATCGGGCGATGGTATCTCCCTGCCGCCGATAGTGAAAACTGCCCTTGCCTTCAGTGCAAGGAACACCCATACTCCTGCGCCCAAAGGACGCTCCACCACAAAATTTCTGGCTCTTTCATGATCGAGGGTTATGCTTTCTATCCTCATAAACCATTCCCCTTTTTAACTGTTTTTGCTTGGCGATAAACAGTTTACCGCCAAATAAATTCTAACATATGAGGGGAAACGGTGTCAAACCTGCAATGGTACTATCATGTCATTTAGAACAATATTATGACATATTTCTTCGCAGAATGGTTCTTTGGTACAGTATATACAGCATGATATTATCAGTATACCGAAGCATATTGACAAAGGAACGGCTTTGTTGTATAATCATAAATTGATAACGTTATTTTGAAAGAAAGATGATAATGAAGAAGATAGTATCCATACAGGACATCTCATGCTTCGGAAAGTGCTCCCTGACCGTTGCTCTGCCGATCATTTCGGCAATGGGCATAGAGACCGCAGTCATTCCCACGGCTGTACTTTCCACACATACGGGCGAAGGCTTCAGCGGCTACACCTTCCGCGACCTTACCAGCGACATTCCCGCCATCGCCTCACACTGGAAGACTATGGACCTGCGCTTTGATGCGCTGTATACAGGCTACCTGGGCTCTATGGAACAGGTGGACATAGTCTCCGACTTTTTTGATGATTTCGGAACTGATGACAATTATATAATAGTAGACCCCGTTCTCGGAGACGCCGGAAAGCTCTATGCAGGCTTTACCGACGAGTTCGTTGAGAAGATGAAGAAGCTCTGTGCAAGGGCTGACTTCATTATCCCCAACATGACCGAGACCGCCTTCCTCCTGGGTATCCCATACACCGAGGACTACGATGAGAACTATGTCAGGGAGGCTCTCCGAAGACTCGCCGGACTGGGCTGCAAAACTCCTGTGATAACGGGTGTCCACTACGATGACAAGCTCCAGGGAGCAGCTGCCTATGACAGCGAGAACGACAGGTTCTATTTCTCCTTCGGGAAAAACGTGAATTCACGTTTTCACGGCACGGGCGACATTTTCTCCAGCGTTTTCTCAGGCGCCTGCGCGCTGGGAATGGACGTACAGCAATGCCTTGATATATCTGTTAAGTTCACTCTTGACTGTATCGAAGCCACTATCCCCCACATGGAGGAAACATGGTACGGAAGCTGCTTCGAGCTCTGCCTGGGCAAGCTCATCGGCTATGTAAAGGAGCAGAAATGACAGATATTATCAGAAAGACCGCTGTCTTTATAAGAGCTAATGCGGAATCAGCTCGGGGACAGAGAGCTGCCGCCGCTCTTGCGGATATGATAGACGGAAAGATCACGGCAGATGAAGGGCTTGCCGCCCTTTCGGAATGTCTTGGCTGTGAGCTGCAAATAAAGAGCACTGTTCCCAACGAAGCGACTGCTTTCGTTGTATTCTCCGCAAGAGAGATCCGAAGCGCCTTCGACAATGGAGATGCAGCGCTTGCCTCTGATATTGCCGATATACTACAGGCTCTGCCCGAAAACCGGTATCTCAGCGACAAAAAAGCTGTTTCAGCTTTCAATAAGACCTATATCCGCAAATTCAATAAAAAGCATATCCCTCAGTTACCTGAGATAGTTTAAGGAGCAGTTCGGACTGCTCCTTTTTTATGCCATGATTTTCCTGTGATTACCCGAGCTGACACGGGCAATAATATCCTCGTAATACCTTACGGAGGGATAGTAATGGCATATAACAAAGTAGTCATCGCAGGGATAAACACTTCCGAGCTGACTGTTCTCAGGGAGGAGGAGAAAATGGCGCTCCTCAGAGAGATACGGGCAACGGGCAGCAGGTCCGCAAGAGACAAGCTCATCAAGGGAAATCTTCGCCTTGTACTCAGCGTGATACAGCGCTTTACGGGACGGGGCGAGGATATTGACGACCTGTTCCAGATAGGAGTGATAGGTCTTATGAAGGCTATCGACAACTTCGACCTTACTAAGGAGGTCCGCTTCTCCACATACTGCGTTCCCATGATAAGCGGTGAGCTGAGAAGGTATCTGCGGGACAGCAACCATGTGAAGGTGAGCCGCTCTCTCCGCGACCTTGCCTACAAGGCTCTACAGGCAAAGGAAAGGCTCACCGCAAGTCTCCAGCGGGAGCCCAATATGGATGAGATAGCCGCAGAAATAGGCGAAAAACGCGCAGATGTGGTCATCGCCCTTGAGAGCATAAGCGATCCGGTTTCACTTTATGAGCCTGTGTACTCCGACTCCGAGGACAACCTCTACATCATGGATCAGATAAGTGACATGAACGACGTTGACAGCCGTATGGATGAGCTCACTATCCGCGACGCCATACGGGGGCTTGGAAAGCGCGAGCAGAATATCCTCTATCTCCGTTTCTTCCGCGGCAAGACACAGATGGAGGTCGCCGGAGAGATAGGCATATCCCAGGCACAGGTCTCCAGACTTGAGAAAAGCGCTATAGACCGCATAAAAAACAGCATATGAATTATGGTCTCCTCTGAGGTCATTTTTGTGAGATTTTGCTATTTTTGTATTGATTTTACTTCTATAATGGTGTATAATTACATTATATCATTATATCAGGGATCTGAGAGTATGAAAAAGATTATTTTTAAAGCCGCAGCAATCTGCTGCGCACTTTCACTCTCTGCCTGCGCAAGCAAAAAAGCTGTTTCTGTAACACCCCCCGATGGGAGCCTTGATAAGTGCGAGCTGCGCTTTTCGTGGTGGGGCGGTGACGACAGACACGAAGCAACTCTGAAAGCCATTGATCTGTGGAGCAAAAAACACCCCGACATCACCATTACTCCCGAGTACGGAGGCTGGGACGGCTGGACCGAAAAGGTAACGGCACAGATGAAAGGCGGCACAGAGCCCGATATTATGCAGATAAACTACGACTGGCTCATAACTATGTCCCCTGACGGGAAGGGATTCTATGACCTTGACTCGCTGAGCGGTACTCTCGATCTTTCGGGATTTGACGAGGAAACTCTGTCCTTCGGACGGGCAGACGGAAAACTCAACGCCGTTACGGTATCCCTCAGCGGTCGTGGGCTGTTCTATAATTCAGAGGCTTACAGCACCATCGGTGCGGCTTATCCACAGACATGGTCGGATCTCATTGCTCTGGGAGAAAGCTTCGGAAACCAAGACGCCTACCCTCTGGATCTGGATATACAGTCGGGCGGCACCGCATGGTATCTTGCGGTCGTGTACATACAGCAGAAAACAGGCAGACAGTTCATCACCCTTGACGGTGAGCTGGGCTTTACAAAGGAGGACATCCGTGATGCCCTTGACTTCTACAAGCTCCTTGAGGATAACCATGTCATCAGGACAGTAAAAACACGCACAGACGAGGACGGAAATGCCGCGCTGTATCAGTCCTCCGAGTTCATCGGCGGAAAGGTGGCAGGTGTTCTGGAATGGGGCAGCGCCGTGGGCAAGTACGAATCAGTGCTTCCCAAGGGAGTCCTTGAGACAGGTCCTCTCCTCGCCGACGAAAACGGGAACAACAGCGGCTGGATGATAAAGCCGTCGCTGCTTTATGCAATTTCGGGGCACACAAAGCACCCCGACGAGGCTGCCGCATTTATGGACTTCCTCCTCAATGACGAGGAATGTGCCGCGATACTTGGTACTACCCGAGGCATACCCGCTTCACGGAAGGCATCATCTGCTCTTGAGAAAAGCGGCGCTCTTACGGGGCTTTCCAAGGAGAGTCAGGATATTCTCAATGAAACAGACACCATAACCATCAGCCCCTATATGGAGCTGTCACGCATGAAGTCCTTCTACAATACCGCCATTGAATCGGTCTCATACGGCACCGCCGACACGGAGACCGCCGCAGAGCAGATGTACCGCTCTGTTACCGAATATCTGGAGAAGATAAAAAAATGAAGACCCGAACCTACCGCAATCCCGTGGGCGTAAGCAGATACACGGGACTGCTCCTTATCTCGCCCTTCATCATAGGTGCGCTGCTGCTGATAATCTACCCTTTCATATCCTCTTTCATTACAGGACTTACGGACGGCAGCAGCTTCGTGGGCTTTGAAAACTACAGGCATATCCTGTCCGACGAAAACATACGGAGCTCCGCCGCTGTGACACTGAAATATGCAGCCATACTTGTGCCGCTGAAGCTGATAGTCTCGCTGGCTGTGGCTCTGCTCCTCAATATGGAGCTGAAGGGCATCGGCATATTCCGCACCGTATTCTACATACCATCAATACTGGGAGCAAATCTGGCTGTCATCATTATGTGGCAGTACCTTTTCACCTCAGAAGGACTGGTAAATCTGCTCCTTGAGGCTGTGGGACTTTCTCCCGTGAGCTGGTACGGTGATACTGATGCTGCTCTTTTTATAATAGTGCTGCTGAGGCTGTGGGAATTCGGTTCTACTATGATAATATTTCTCGCGGCGCTGAGGGATATTCCCCGTGAGCTCTACGAAGCCGCAAGGGTGGACGGCTGCGGACGGACAAGGGCTTTCTTCTCAATAACACTGCCCCAGATACGGAACGTCATATTCATAAATCTGGTGCTCCAGACCATAGCCGCCATGCAGGAATTCAATGCTCCCTACATGATAACAGGCGGCGGTCCCCTGGGCAGCACCCGCACCATCGGAATGTACATATACGAGGAGATGTTTACCTTCGGCGACGAGGGCACGGCTAATGCTATTTCCTGGCTGCTGTTCGTGCTTATCGCCCTTATCGTGCTCATAATGTACAGGACAACGGGCAGACTGAGGAGGGAGGACAGATGAAAAAGCTCCTTCTTTACCTGCTCCTCACAGCAGCCGCTGTAGTAATGCTCTATCCCCTGCTCTGGCTGCTGGGAGCTTCATTCAAGTCCAATGAGGAGATATTCACCTCAGCCTGGTTCATGCCGGAAAGACTTGATCTCTCGGTTTACGGCAAGGCGTGGAAGACTGTGACCCCTTACAAAATGGGGCATTACTTCCTGAACACCTTCATGATAATAGTGCCGAAGACCGCCTTTGCAGTGCTCTCATCGGTACTGGTGGCATACGGCTTTGCAAGGTTCGACTTTCCGCTGAAAAAGCTGTTCTACGGACTGCTTATATGCGGTATGTTCATGCCTGCGATAGTTACCGTCATGCCCATGTACTCCCTGTGGAGCAAGCTGGGACTTCTTGACACCTATATCCCCCTTACCCTGCCTGCACTTTTCGCAGGTGAGGGAATGTTCGTATTCATACTCATACAGTTTTTCAAGGGAATACCAAAGGAATTCGACGAGGCTGCAAGGATCGACGGCTGCGGCACGCTGAAAACGCTGTTTTTCGTGCTTGTGCCCTGTATAAAGCCTGCTGTCATCTCCATAGCGGTATTCACCTTCCTCTGGACCATGAACGATTTTCTCGGTCCGCTAATAATGATACAGTCAGTGGAAAAGTATCCTCTGTCACTGGCACTGAGGCTCTCGGTGGACAGCACCGGACAGGGCTATGAACAGCGCAGCGTCATTGCCATGTCGGTCATAGGACTTATCCCCTCTGTGGCTGTATTCGCACTCGCACAGAAAAAATTTGTCAGCGGTATAACCGCAGGAGGACTGACAGGATGACAAAAGCAGAAAACATCATTTCCAAATATATCGACGCATTTATACTGCCCTCACCGCCGCTCAGTCCGCTGTGGAACCAGGAGAGCATACTCTATAACAAGCCGCCCAAATGGAACTATATCGACAACTGCATGATAACAGCGCTGCTGATGCTGTATGACATTAACGGAGATAAAAGGCTCCTTGACTACTCTGTGAAATTCATGGACGCCTACGTAACCGAGGACGGAACTATCCCCACCATGAACTTTGCCGACTATAACCTGGACAACATCAACGGCGGCAAGAACCTTTTCAGGCTGTGGGAGCTAACAGGTGAGGAACGCTACCGTCTCGGCTTTGAAAAGCTGTGGTACGAGCAGATAGTCCGCCACCCCCGCCTTTCCTGCGGAAGCTTCTGGCACAAGGCCATATATCAGGATCAGATCTGGCTGGACGGTGCCTATATGGTGCTGCCATTCATGGCGGAGTATGCCAAGCTACACAATATGCGCGGCGTCGCCGAGGACGTACAGCGCCAGTTCACGGATATGTGCAAGATAATGCGGGACCCCGTTACGGGGCTTTATCACCACGGCTACGACGACACCAACTCCATGTGCTGGGCAGATAAGATAACGGGGCTTTCTCCCGAATTCTGGCTTCGTTCCAACGGCTGGGTATGCGCCGCACTGGCGGATACCTGCGGGATAATGACAGACAGCTCCTCTCTCAGGAACCAGCTCAGCACACTTCTCCATGATATAAGTGCCTTCATCACCGATGAGGGCATGCTGCTCCAGCTCCCTGCACGGAAGGAACTGGAAGGAAACTATCCCGAGACCAGCGGCACTCTCCTCTTCGCCTACGCCGCCATGAAGGCCGCAAGGCTGGGAATATGCGGCGAGGATATATTCAACGCAGGCAAGACCGCCTTCAGCGCCGTCACAGAAAAGTTTATCGACAACAGCGGTGATGTTCCCGTGCTGAAAAACATCTGCCTTATGGGAGGCCTCGGCGGTGACGCAGGACGGGACGGCTCCGCGGAGTACTACCTCAGCGAAAAGGTGGTGGAAAATGACGGCAAAGGCATAGCCCCCTATATCATGGCTTATACAGAGCTTAAAAGAGTACAGTAATTATACTTTAAGGCTAAAAATTTTGTCGCTTTTTTGACAATCATACTTGAAAAGTTCACACTTTCGTGATATAATACGAATTGTAGGGATTACTACAAATAATTGCGAAAGGGGGAAATCACCTTGAGTGTACTGTTTTGGGCTATCGCAGTTGTCGCTTTCGTGATCGCAGAGGTCGTTACGGTACAGCTCGTTTCGATCTGGTTCGCAGCCGGAGCCTTTGTAACTCTGCTGCTGAGCTACTTCTATGAGCTTTCCGCGCTTCAGCAGCTTGGTATATTCATTATAGCATCATCTGTTTTCCTGCTTCTGAGCATACCGCTCATCAAAAAACGCAGGAAGAAGGCAGCTGTTGCAACGAATGCCGAGCTTGACATCGGCAAACACGCCACGGTCATCGAGGAGATAAATGCAGACAAAGGCACAGGCCGCGTCACTCTCAATGGGGTAAACTGGAGTGCCGTTCCTGAGGACGAAAATGCGATAATTCCCGAAGGAACTGTCGTCATCGTCACCAAGGTCATGGGCGCGAAGCTTCGCGTAAGACCTGAGTAAAATTAAACTATCCATAAAATCAATCGGAGGTAATCAAAAATGGATGCATTCGGAATCATAGTATTATTGGTAATCGTTGTTCTTTTATTCGTTATCATCAGATCCTTCAGGATCGTACCGCAGGCTCATGTGTTCGTTATCGAGCGTCTGGGCTCATTCCACGCTGAGTGGGAGACAGGACTCCACGTTCTCGTTCCCTTCATCGACAGGATCGCAGGCAAGGTATCACTGAAGGAAAAAGTTGTAGACTTCAAGCCTCAGCCCGTTATCACTAAAGATAACGTTACAATGCAGATAGATACAGTCGTATTCTATCAGGTAACTGACGCTAAGCAGTATATCTACGGCGTTGAGAGACCTCTCGCCGCTATCGAGAACCTTTCAGCCACAACTCTCCGTAACATCATCGGTGAGATGGAACTGGACGCTACTCTCACTTCAAGAGACGTTATCAACTCAAAGATCACAGCTATCCTGGACCAGGCTACTGACCGCTGGGGTATCAAGGTAAACCGCGTTGAGCTCAAGAATATCCTGCCTCCTCGTGAGATCCAGGACGCTATGGAAAAGCAGATGAAGGCTGAGCGTGAGCGCCGTGAGAAGATCCTCCAGGCAGAGGGTGACAAGAAGTCACAGATCCTGGTTGCAGAAGGTGAAAAGGAATCTCAGATCCTCCGCGCACAGGCTAAGAAAGAATCTCAGATCCTTGAGGCAGAGGCTGAAAAGCAGGCAATGGTGCTCAGAGCCGACGCCGTAAGAGAGCAGAAGATACTTGAGGCTACCGGTGAAGCAAGAGCTATCGAAATGGTTCAGGAAGCACTGGCAGATAGTATCGTAAAGCTGAATAACGCTAATCCTAACGAGAGAGTTATACAGCTCAAGTCACTTGAGTCCTTCGCAAAGGCTGCTGACGGCAAGGCTACAAAGATCATCATCCCCAGTGAGATCCAGGGACTTGCAGGTCTTGCAACAGGTCTCAAGGCTATCGTTTCAAACGATAATACAAACACACAGTAAACCGTATCCCCTCACCCTTCGGTGAGGGGATCTTTTAGCTAAAACCAAACCGCCTTACAAAATTACCGCAGAGATCTGCGGCTTTTTTGTGCCTTGATACGATTTTTGAAAAATACTGCCGATTTTTGAAAATCCCGCTCTTTTTCTCTTGCATTTCAGCAGCATTTGTTGTATAATATTCAGTGCGGACTTATGCAATTTTTCCGCCCAAAAGAGATATAGATAAATGTTTGATTTTTAACTGTTCCGCCAGCCTTTACGCGGGAAAAAGAAAGATACAGAACAAAAGCAACAAGGCGGTAGAACAATGGTTTTTTCAAGACTTTTCTTCATATATATATTTCTCCCTTTATGCCTGCTGTGCTATGCTGCGGCAAGAGGGACAAAACAAAAAAACACGGTGTTGATAATTTTCTCGCTTATCTTTTATGCATGGGGCGAGCCCGTTTATATTTTCCTGATGCTGCTCACCGCAGTCGTGAACTACACGGCAGGTCTCATTATCGGAAAATATCAGGGCAAGGGGGGCGATACGGCTGCAACTGCTGCGGCTGTTGTCTATGACCTTCTTATGCTTGGTGTATTCAAGTACAGCGGCTTTATTACGGAAAATATCAACGCCCTTTTTTCATGCTCGATACCCGTTCCGGATATACGGCTGCCTATCGGTATCAGCTTCTACACCTTCCAGACCATTTCCTATATCATCGACTGCCACTGGGAAAAGGTGAAGCCCCAGAAGAGCTTCAAGAACTTCCTGCTTTACCTGACACTGTTCCCACAGCTTGTGGCAGGTCCTATAGTAAGATACAGCACTATCGAAAAGGAGATCGAAAGCCGCACAGTGGAGCTCCGGGACATTTCCTACGGCTTCAACCGTATCGCTCTTGGTCTGGCAAAGAAGGTCCTGCTGGCTGACCAGCTCAATCTCATTTCCGAGAACTTCCTCGGCAACATCGGCAGCAGTACCGCCTTCGGAGCCTGGTACGGAGTTATAGCTTACGGTATGCGTATCTACTTCGACTTCTCGGGCTATTCGGACATAGCCATCGGTCTGGGAAGGATCTTCGGCTTCCACTTTGACGAAAACTTCGACCACCCCTTCATCTGCAAGGACATCACCGAATTCTGGCAGCGCTGGCACATATCTCTCAGCACATTCTTCCGTGACTATGTGCTGTATATCCCAATTTTCGGCAAGCGCAGAAAGTACGGCGGACTCTTCCTCGTATGGCTCTGCACAGGCATATGGCACGGCGCAAGCTGGAACTTCATTCTCTGGGGACTTTACTACGGCGTCTTCGTATTCATCGAAATGAAGATAGGCAAAAAGAAGATGAAGAAGATTCCTGTGGTCATCAGACATATCTACAGCAAATTCGTAATATTCATCGGCTTCGGCATTTTCTACTTCGAGGACATAAGCAAGCTGGGCACATTCTTCAAAACAGCCTTCGGCTTCGGCAAAAACGGATTTATTGCCATGCAGGACAAGATCTCTCTCATCAACAATATGTACCTGCTCATAATTGCGGTGATATGCTGCTTCCCTATTATAAACATCATAAAGACTGTATCGGACAAGCGTTTCACTTCAAAGGCTGTCATTTCCTCGGCAGCTGCGGTGGCAGCAGCACTTCTTCTGGTGATAACAAGCATAATGCTTGTTGACTCCACCACCCACCCATTCCTGTATTACAGATTTTAAAGAGGCACATAAATGAACGAAGATAACAAGACCGCTTCTCAGGACGAAAAGAAAAACAAGTCCGCAGGGGCAAATGATAAGGCTGAGCGTCCCGAGCCCGTAATATCCATTGAGGCTTCAGACCGTGAAAAAACAGCCATAGATATTCCCATAAAGGCTAAAAAGCTGAAAAAGCAGCGCAGAAAAACTACTCTCAACTCAATAGCTCTTGCAAATATCATACTCATGGGAGCTATTTTTGCAGGGGGCTTCGTGTACGTTGCTCTGCTTCCCCACGAGACCAAAGCAGACGACGAGAACCGTATGCTGACAAAATTCCCGAAGTTCTCCGTAAAGAACTACGTCAGCGGCGAATATACCGCAGGTATCGCGGATTATTTCGATGATACAGTACATGACCGCGCTCATATAAAGCAGTTCATCGCCGATAATATCACTCCCCTCAAGGGACGCAAATACGGCGACGGTGAGGACGGCGCAGAGCTCTACGGCAGCGGCTTTGAGAAGAAGCCCGTGGTCACGGTGACAACTGCCCCTCCCGTTACAACAGCGGCTCAGGATGTCTCCGCTCCTGCGGCTGAGACTACGGCTGCCCCCGAGACAACCGCTCCTCCCGAGGAGGAGCCTGCACAGGGCGAGCTTACCAACAATATCCTCATCGTCAACAAGAGAGGTATCACCCTCTACGGAGGCGCATGGGGCACCGAGCAGGAGTACGCTTCCTTTGTCAACGAGTACAAGGAAGCTCTCGGCGGCATGAACGTATACTCAATGGTGCTTCCCACATCAAGCTCCTTCTATCTTCCCGAGGAATACAGCAATCTAGCATACAGCGAGAAGGACGACTTCGACAAGATCGAGGCTTCACTGAAGGGAGTTATCCCCGTTGACGCTTACAATATCCTCAATGCCCACAAGGACGAGGCTATATACTCCCGTACCGACCACCACTGGCAGCCTCTCGGCGCTTACTATGCCGCAGAGCAGTTCGCCCTCATGGCAGGTGTCCCCTTTGCGGACCTTTCCGAGTACGAGACCGTTACCCTCCCGGGATATGTGGGTACCCTATATATGTACACCCAGAGCGCTACACTGCTCAACAATCCCGAGGACTTCGTATACTATAAGCCAAAAACGCCCGTTACTGTCACACAGTACGACACACATTTCCAAAATCCTGTGGCAGCTAACCTCCTCCTTGACCCGGCTCCTATGCCCAATTCTGGCTATTATATGGTCTTCGGCTCCGATGAGAGGATAGTCCACGTAAATACAGAGTGCAAGAACGGCAGAAACCTTGTCATATTCAAGGACAGCTACGGCAATGCCCTGCTGCCCATGCTGACAAGCTCCTTCGAGAACATATATCTCTGTGATATACGTTATTTCGACCTTAACGCCATCGACTTCATCGACAGCGTGGAGGCTACGGACGTACTTTTTGCCATGTGCTCATTCTCTGCTGTTGGTGCAAACCGCAGCTGCATACACAACAATCTGAAAAAATAAGGAGATAAAATGAGAGAACTGAACTTTCCGTTTGACGGCAAGGACATAATACGCAGAAGGCTTGCTCTGAAAAAGGCTCTGCTTTCCGACGGAACTGTCCGCGTCAAGAAAAAGGTCGCTGTGCTGGGGGGCTCAACGACTAACCACATCGTATCCGCACTGGAGCTTTTTCTTCTGAATTTCGGCATTGAACCCGAATTCTACCAGTCGGAGTACAACAAGTTCTATGAGGACGCAGTTTTCGGTAACCCCGAGCTGGACAGCTTTGACCCTGACATAATCTATATCCATACAACTTCGAGAAATCTTACGCTCATGCCCGAAAGTCCCGCTGAAAAGCCCGAAAGAGTGCAGCAGCGCCTTGAGGAGCAGTTCGGCATATTCAGACAGGTCTGGGAAAGCCTTACAGAACGCTATTCCTGCCCCATTATACAGAACAACTTCGAGCTTCCCCTGTTCAGAAGGACAGGCAGCTATGACGGCTGGAGCGTGACAGGTCACGGAGCCTTCATCGACCGCATGAACGTCATGTTCTCGGACTATGCGAGAAACGCTCACGGACTCTATATCCACGATATAAACTACCTTTCCGCTGTTTGCGGACTCTCCCGCTGGCACGACGCAGAAGCGTGGTATCTCTACAAGTATGCCATGAGCACAGCTGTTATCCCCGACCTTGCATACAGCCTTGCCTGCATAATCAAGTCCATTTACGGCAAGAACCACAAGGTGATCGACCTTGACCTTGATAACACCCTCTGGGGCGGCGTCATAGGCGACGACGGTCAGGAGGGTATCGAGATAGGTCCCGAGACTGCTGTGGGACAGGCTTATGAGGAGTTCCAGAGCTTCATAAAGGGCTATAAGAACTACGGAGTGCTTCTTGCAGTATGCTCCAAGAACGAGAAGGAGAACGCCATACTGGGACTTCAGCACCCCAGCAGTATCCTCTCCCCCTCCGACTTTGTCTCCATAAAGGCAAACTGGGAGCCCAAGGACAGGAACATCGCCGAGTCCGCTGAGGATCTCAGTCTCGGACTGGACAGCTTCGTATTCGTTGACGACAATCCCGCCGAGTGCGCTATCGTTGAGGGACAGCTGCCCATGGTACAGACCGTGAACCTGAGCAACGTCCATGAGGCGATGTACAAGCTCACAAGAGGCGGCTATTTCGAGGTCACTTCTGTCTCCGAGGACGATATGCACCGCTCTGAGATGTACAAGGCAAACGCTCAGAGAGCGGCACAGCGTAAGGAATTCGAGAGCTATGAGGACTATCTCCTCAGCCTCGATATGAACGCAGTTATCTGCGATTTCAAGCCCGTTTATATCCAGCGAATAACTCAGCTCACCAACAAGAGCAATCAGTTCAACCTGACTACAAGGCGTTACACTGAGAACGAGATACACGAGGTCAGCATCAGTCCCGACCATATCTGTCTCTGCGGAAGGCTTCTGGACAAATTCGGCGACAACGGTATAGTCTCCGTAGTAATAGGCAAATGCCGCGGCAAGGAGCTTGATATAGAGCTCTGGCTCATGAGCTGCCGCGTACTGAAAAGAGATATGGAGTTTGCCATGCTGGACGAGCTTGTACGACTTGCCAAGGAAAGAGGCATTGACCGCCTCAACGGCTATTACTATAAGACGCTGAAGAACAACCTGGTCTCCGAGCTTTACGGCACCTTCGGATTTACGCGGGACAGTCTGGCGGAAAACGGTGATTCAGTCTGGCACATGGATATCGGAAACTACGAAAACAGGAACAAAGTAATAAAAATCCATGATAAGGAGAACAGCAATGAATAATAACGAGATAACAACAAGACTTAATGAGGTATTCCGCGACGTTTTCGGTGACCCCTCCATTTCCGTTACCCCATCGACCACCTCCGATGACATCGAGGACTGGGACAGCATAGAGCATATCAACCTCATTGCCGCAGTGGAGGACGAATTCGGTATGCGCTTCAAAATGCGTGAGGTCTCGGGAATGAAAAACGTTGGTGAGATGATGAACATCATCGCTGAAAGAGGCAAATAATGTCAAAGAAAGCTAAAAAAAGGCTTATTATCGCCATTGTACTGCTGATACTGGTGCTGCTGTCTGCATGGGGCTTTACTATGCGGACAGTAAGCTACGATGTTAAAAGCCCCAAGCTTCAGAAGGGCATGAGGATAGTCTTTATATCCGACCTGCACAACTGCTTCTACGGCGGTACAGACCAGTCGGGGCTCATAGATGAAGTACATGACGCAAAGCCTGATATAGTCATCTTCGGCGGTGACGTGGTAGACGCCTGGGGCGGCACAAAGCACGCACTTACCCTCATGAAGGCGCTTTCTGCCGAGTACCCCTGCTTCTATTCTCCCGGAAACCACGAGGAAATGCGCAAGGATACCGAGGAGTTCTACGACAGCGTAAGGGAGATATGTCCCCTGCTTCTGGGAGAATACTCCGAGATCGAGATAAATGGCGAAAAGGTAAGGATATACGGCGCAGAGGATTCTGTTGCCTGGGGCAAACACAAAACCCAGCTGGAAGAGTGCTTCGATACTCTCGACGGCAGCTGCTACAATATCCTCATCGCCCATCAGCCCGAACAGATAGACGCCTACCTGGGCGAGGGGCTCAATAACACCGAGAACTTCGACCTTATCCTCTCCGGTCATGCCCACGGCGGTCAGTGGAGGATACCTAAGCTGCTGGATCAGGGACTCTACGCCCCCGACCAGGGCATTTTTCCCGATTATACTCAGGGAATGTACGAATATGACGGCACAGTACATATAATAAGCGTAGGTCTTGCCAGACCTCTGAGAATGATATTCATTCCAAGAATCTTCAACCGTCCCGAGCTGTCGGTGATAGATATAAACAGATGAGCAGCCGCCCCTTTCCGCGGTAATTTGCAGAAAATAAAAAAAGCTCTTGTAATTTCAGCTCAATAATGGTATAATGAAAATGATCTTTTCTTTTGGGAAGAGGTCTATACAGAACAAAAGGAGATGGGCATTTCGAGCCCGCTGTAAGGTATGGAAAAAGATAAAAAAACTACAGAGATGTCCGAAAATATCATATGCGGACGTAATCCCGTCATCGAGGCGCTGAAATCAGGTGCGAGCCTCGATACTATCTACATAGACGGAAACGGCGGAAGTCTCGGACTTATCCGCAAAATGGCAAAGGAACAGGGCGTCGTAGTCAAGGACGCCGACGATAAAAAACTCTCACGCCTTTCCGGCGGCGCTTCCCACCAGGGTGTTGTCGCTGAGGGCGCCTGCGGAGAGTATGTGACTGTTGAGGATATTCTTGCAGTCTCACAGAAAAAGGGCACAAAGCCTTTCATCATCATATGCGATGAAATTGAAGACCCACATAATCTCGGCGCTATCATACGTACTGCCGAGACATCGGGCGCTGACGGAATCATTATCCCCAAGCGCAGGAGCGCTTCTCTCAACGCTACCGTCTTCAAGACCTCGGCAGGAGCGGCAAGCTACGTCCCCGTAGCAAGAGTGCCAAATCTTGCCGCCTGTATCGACACCCTCAAGGAAAACGGTGTGTGGATATACGGCACAGACGCCTCGGGCTCAGACTACTCCGAAACTGACTTCACAGGCGGAGTTGGTCTTGTAATAGGCTCTGAGGGCTTCGGAATAAGCAAGCTTATCGCTAAAAAATGCGACTTCATGATAAAGCTTCCCATGCTGGGAAGGATAAATTCACTAAATGCTTCCGTTGCGGCAGGCATCTTCATGTATGAGGTGCTCCGCCAGCGCAGGGGAAGCAAATAAGGAGATAATTATGTCGGAACAGAAACCATCGCTGGAGGCTATTCTTGACGAGTACTCTCCCGATAACCAGGAACCAAAGACTAAAGTGGGCAGAGTCGATGCCCAGAAAATACTGAACTCTACTGTTGAAGCTCCCGACATCGTTGAGAAAGCCAAATCGAGACCTCCCGTGTCTCATGAAAAGTCCGCTCTTTTCGATAACGCTCTCAGAAGCGATACACCTGCGGACGATGTAAAGCCTGCCGACCTCTCAAGGCACAAGATAGCCGTGGTCAGCTCGGACGCCATGAGCGAGATACGCACCAATCCCCAGAGAAAGGTGATCCCCTCAGGCACTATTACTCCCGTTCAGATGACTCCGGATGAAGCTCCGAAAATAAGGAGAATGAGCGATTCCACCAGAGCCAAGGAGGTACAGAGCGCAAAGAAGAGAAGCAAGAAAAGGCGCGGCAAGGACAACGATTATACCTATGCAAGGGAGACTCCCGAGGGAGAGTATATGTATACTCCTCCCGAGTTCAAAAAGAAAAAACGAAGCAGGATACAGATAATCCAGGCTGCGGAAAGCCCCGAGGGCAAAAAGCAGATAACGGATATAGTCCCCTCGCCTGCGGCAGTTGAAGCTGCAAAGCCTGTTGAGCCCGCTCCAAGAGCTGAGCTCACCAGCATAAATCTCAGCGAAAAGGCTGATATAAACGCAGGTCAGCTTGATGTACACATCACTCAGGAGGCTGACGAGTTCATGTCCCTCCACTCAAAGTCAAAGCGCACCAAGCGCATCGTTGACTTCAATTACTACGGCGATGTAGAGGACGTGGGCAGGGATATATATGAACTGAAGAGCACCATCTCCGTGAGGGTGTTCATACTGGCAATGACAGCTTTTCTTAGCCTGTTCATTACAGTGACCAATCAGTTTGAGCTTCCTATACTTGATTTTCTCAGTATGTCACACATAAAGACATACCTGACCATACATCTTGTACTTGGTATCATTTCGCTGCTATCATCAATGGCAGTCATTACCAAGGGCGTGAAAAAGCTTCTCAGCTTCAAGGCGGACAGCGATTCCATGACCGCAGTCACTGCGCTTTCATGTCTTATCGCTATTATCCCCGCTTACATGCGCCCTGACCTGGTAAGCTCTGAGAATATCCATATCTATATGCCTGTGGGTATACTGGCTCTGCTGATAAATTCCATAGGAAAGCTGCTCATCATCAGACGAGCCGCAAGAAACTTCAAGTTCGTGTCAAAGAACTTCGACAGGCACGGCGTTACCTATGTTACCGACGAGGACAGAGCCGAACGCATTACCCGCGGAACTCTCGGCGACTTCCCTATCCTCGCTTCCATGAGGAAAACGGACTTCCTCACAGACTTCCTGAGATACACATACTCCTCGGATATGACCGATGACTTCTGCCGCAAGGCTTCGCCCCTGTGTCTCATAGTTTCAATAATAGTCTCTCTTTTCCTCACATTCTTCTGCAAGGGCACATTCACTACCATGGAGTCTGCCGCTTTCGGTTTCTCCATTTTCAGTATGCTGATATGCGCTACTTCATGTATAGCAATGCCCTTTGTAGTAAATATCCCCCTTGAGAACGTGTCCAAAAGCGCTATCAAGAACAAGGGCATAATGCTGGGCTATCAGAGCGTTGACGACTTCTACGACACCAACTCCATACTCATCGACGCAGGCACTCTCTTCCCCGAGGGAACTGTCAGACTGGACGGTATCAAGGTCTTCTCAAATACAAAGCTGGACGAGGCTCTGCTGGAGGCTGCAAGTCTTACAGCTACCGCAGGAAGCATAATGTCACAGCTCTTTACAGACGTTATTGCAGGCAGGAACGGCGCCCTCTATCCCATTGAGAACTACTCCTATGAGGAGGGAATGGGAATGTGCGGCTGGATAAACAATAAGCGTGTGCTCTTCGGAAACCGCGAGCTCATGACCAGCCACAATATCGAAGGCGTTCCCACAAAGACTCAGGAGGCTGAGTTCGTGGACGGCAGAAAGGACGCACTCTATCTTTCCATTTCAGGAAATCTGGCTGCGCTCTTTGTAGTCGATATAGTTGCCGACCGCTACGTAAAGCGCTGGGCAAAGAAGCTGAGCAAACAGAAGATATGTATGTTCATCAAGAGCATAGACCCCTGCATAACACTGAAAAAGCTCAATACCCTCTTCGGTATACCCGAGGAAATGGCAAGGATACTTCCCAAGAAGCTCCATGAGGACTTCTATGAGGAGACCAAAAAAGCAGTCCGTCTAAGTGCTTCAATGGCTACAACGGGAAAATTCACTTCCCTTGCCGAGCTTCTCATCGGCACAAAGATAGTCCATTCTTCAGCGATAATCGGACTTATCCTGCAATCCGCTTCAATACTCCTGGGATTTGTGCTGTGTATGCTGCTGATACTCTCAAAGGCATTCCAGACCAATTTCCTGTATATGTCGGCAACTGCCGTCACGGTATACAACTTGGCGTGGGCAGCACTGACATACATCGCGGTGAGCATAAAAAAACCATAACAAAACGAAGAACCTGTGTCGGAAGCAATGCCTGATACAGGTTCTTAAAGCATAGGAACAGAAAGGAAAGACCATGTCAAACAGATATAATGGCAGAGATCATGACGACATACAAAATACAGACAATGAGGATACAGTGCTGCTTCCCAACGATTTAGAGGACTACGGCGCTCCAAAGTCGGACCTTCCTCCCCTGAGAAAGGTAAACCGCCGTCCGGCTGCCGGCTCTCAGCAGCCCACGGCTCAGCCTAAGTCTCCTCAGTATCAACAGAGTACAGGTGCTCCGCCTCAATTCCCGAAGACGGAGCAGCCGCCTCAGTTCCCTCATACCACGCCGCCGCCTCCACAGCAGCAGTTCGACTACAGCGACCGCCGCTACTATGACTATGAAAGGCAGTCTCCTCAGGGCTACGGTACAAACACCACAGGCGGAGGCGGATATGCTCCCCCGCCGCCCCCGGCAGCTCCTGCTGCACCAGGACCTCAGCCCTCAGGCGGCAAGAAACCACCAGCTCCCCATCATGAGGAGGAACCTCCAAAGAAAAAGAAGAAAAAACGCAGGCACAAGAGCCTTTTGGGAAAGATAATCCGCAGGATAGTACACATAATCCTCATACTTTTCCTGCTGCTCTTCGGAATATACTCATGTACCTCAGTGTGCCTGATTAAGCAGGTAAACAAGGTTCCCGAGGGTCACCGCAACCACTATGCAGACTCAGTTGGCAAGGGATATGTTAAGAATATCCTCGTCATAGGCACCGACGGCAGAACTGCCGACGACCGCGGACGTTCCGACTCTATGATACTGGTCTCGCTGAACAGAAAGACCAACGAGATCATCATGACTTCATTCATGCGCGACAGCTATGTGGAGATCCCCGATAACGGCTGGAACAAACTGAACGCTGCCTACGCATTCGGCGGTCCCGAGCTGCTCATGGACACTATCGAGTACAACTTCGATGTCCGCATAGATGACTATGTTTCCGTGGACTTTGTCTCCTTCGTATCACTGGTCGACGCAGTTGGCGGCATAGACCTTCAGGTCTCCGACGCAGAGGCAGAGGAGATAAACGTTATCCTCATATCCGAGGTAAACGAGCTGGTAGGCGATGACAGGAACTCCGACCTGCTCAGCGGCGGAGGAAGGCTTCACCTTAACGGAAAGCAGGCACTCTCCTACTCACGTATAAGAAAGGTGGGCAACAGCGACTTTGAACGCACCGAGCGCCAGCGCCGCGTAATGTCCCTCATTTTTGCAAAGATGAAGAGCTTCCGCCCCTCAATGTTCAAGAACCTGGCTTCCGATGTTATACCCGATGTTGCCACTAATATGTCAGGACTGAATATGTATCTGCTCTCTCTGAGAATGCCGCTGTGTGCACGTTACACCATAAAGCAGATCCAGATACCTGCCGACGGCACATTCCACGGAGAGGACGTTGACGTTGGAAACGTGCTCTGGATAGACGACCTCGACGCTAACCGCAATGTGATCGAGGATGAGGTCTTTGCGCAGTCCAAATAAATCATGGCGCCGAAGCCATTAAGTCAGATACCCATACATAAAATGCCCCTGAGTGCTGTAAAACACTCAGGGGCATTTTATTTGCTATTTGCGGATACTATCCTAATGGCAAAGCCGCTTCCTGATGGCTAAAGGCTAATGGCTTATTATATGTCAAGCGGGTAAAGTATCTCGTCCACAACGCTTCTGCCGTCTATAATACGCCATACTAAAGCTATGATAATTACACCTGTGATCATTCCCACTATACTCGTAATAAGCTGACTTCCGCTGAAAGACGACAACCAGCTTATGCAATTCAGTGCGTAATGGAGACCTATCGCCAACAACAGCCAGCGCTTTTTGAAGTTGGGCTCATACATTTTTTTGAATATGAGCAGCGAAAGTGCGATATGAAATCCGAAGTTGGTCATTATCTCCAATGAGCCCGCTATACCGGTTATAATTCCCTTATCCGCAAGCCTTTGAAGCTCCCGGAGGGTCTCCTCTGCTTTTTCGGGAGTCTTGCCGCTGATAAACGAGTTAATGCCGTCACTGTTGAGCCTGCTGCCGATACCGATGAGCTTAAATGTACCGACACCTCTCATCCAGCACTCCATGCCTGCGTGACCTATACCATAACAGACTGCGGCACCCGGTGACTTTATGTTGAAAAGCGGATACTTCATGGCAAGCCACCGTGCCGTCTCCTCGAATATACAGACAAGCTCCACAGCTGCCGCCTGCTTTACTGAAAACGGAGCTGAGAAAAAAGCTATCCACACCGTCAGGTCGCAGAGCTTTACGGCTATGAAGTACATAACCGCACCTGCTATAACAGGCAGCAGCCTTGCGGCTCCGAAGGCTTTCATGATGAAATAGGCGATGACAGGCAGGACCATATATATGACAGCCGTAAGCCAGTACCCGAACATTGTCCCTCCCGAAAAAAATATATCTTCTGCATCAGTCATCGACATCACTCCCCCAGTATAAGTATAATCCAATTATACAATGAACAGCAGTACCTGTCAACAAAAAAGCCATAGTACGCGTACTATGGCTTTGTATCATTTATTCTTATTCAGCAAGAAGCTTCTCGGCAGCTGCAATCTTTACGCAGATAACGAAGAGCTCCATAGCCTTTGCCAGATCCTCTATAGTGGGATATGTAGGAGCAAGACGGATATTCTTGTCCTCGGGATCCACACCATAAGGGAAGGTAGCTCCTGCGCCTGTAAGTGTAACTCCTGCCTCTGCGCAGAGCTTTACTATCCTCTTTGCGCAGCCATTGGGAGCATTGAATGAGATGAAGTAGCCGCCCTCGGGAGTGGTCCACTCGCCGATACCGAGAGGAGCGATCTCCTTTTCGAGAACGTCGCATACAAGTCTGAACTTGGGAGCGATGATAGCCATGTGCTTCTTCATGTGCTCAAGCATATTCTCGAAGGTGCCGAAGAACTTCACATGACGGAGCTGATTCATCTTGTCATAGCTGATGATGCTGATACCCAGGTATTTCTTCAGGTCCTCAACGTTCTCCTTGCTTGCGCCCATAACAGCAACGCCTGCACCGGGGAATGTGATCTTTGAAGTTGAACCGAATATGTAAACGATATTCTCGTTGCCGACCTTCTTTGCCTCATCGAGGATATTGAGTATGTACTTGGGCTTATCTGTAAGGTGGTGGATGCAGTAAGCGTTATCCCAGAAGATACGGAAGTCCTTTGCAGC
Organism: Ruminococcus flavefaciens ND2009; assembly: GCF_000621785.1. GTDB lineage: Bacteria > Bacillota > Clostridia > Oscillospirales > Ruminococcaceae > Ruminococcus > Ruminococcus flavefaciens_C. The sequence continues at coordinate 755,262 of NZ_KK211346.1, forward strand.
AGGCTTGAGAGCGGCAAAGCGCTTTACTGTCTCGTCGCTGTATGAGATACCGTCGGGATTAGAATACTGAGGAACGCACCAGATTCCCTTTACAGCCTCGTCCTTTACCAGCTCCTCTACCATGTCCATATCGGGACCTGTGGGAGTCATGGGGATATTTATCATCTCAACGCCGAAGAATTCGGTTACCTTGAAGTGTCTGTCATATCCGGGAACGGGACAGAGGAACTTGATCTTTCCGCACTGTGACCAGGGCTTGTTTCCGAGAACGCCCTTGTTGAAGGCACACTGTACAGCGAAGAACATAGCGTTAAGGCTTGAGTTACCGAAGATGATGACCTGATCCTGAGGAACGCCTATCATATCGGAAAAGAGCTTCTTAGCCTCAGGGATACCGTCAAGAACACCATAGTTGCGGACATCTGTGCCGCACTCGCTCATAAAGTTCCCGTCATCAAAGGATCTGAGCATATCAACGCTCAGCTGAAGCTGCTCTGTGCAGGGATTTCCTCTTGACATATTGAGGCAGAGCCCCTGACCCTTGAAGTCATTGTAGAGCTTTTCGTTCTCGCTCTTGAACGAGAGAAGCTGTTCCTTAGTCATCTGTGATAAATTCATTATCGGTAATCTCACCTTTCAAATATTATAAGTGCAGTAAACCGCACAAAATCTCCACATAACAGTATATCACAGCATAGTAGTATTTTCAAGAGACAATATAACAAATTATAATAAAGGAAAAACGGTTTTTTTGTGGTTTTCGGCACTATTCGGCTATATATAGCGGTATTCCTGTTTGGAATGGCGTTTTGAAGTTTTATGCCAATGTGAATATTACATGAAAAGCAGAAATAATCATTGACTTTTATGGATATTTTGTATATAATAGAAGTATACAGAAATAATTTCAGGGGATGGGAATTAATTGCTTCAATTAGGAGGTATCTGTATGAAAAAATTAATCTCATCGACGATCTCATTCATCACATCAGCCGCACTTCTTATGTGCGCAGGGTTCGGAGCAGCCGCCGCTGAAGGCGTATCTGAAAATACCTATACAGCCTCTGGCGAGGAGGAGCTGTTTCTGGGCGAGCTTGACACAAATTCACTCACGCTGCCTGAGTATCCTGCTGTTGAGTCCAATTACAAAAGCGGCTCATACAACTACAAGGATCAGATCGACACTAACAATCTGGCGGTCTATAACGCCTTCGCAGAGCTTGACGGTCCAACAGTTTCTCCCATTACCATCAGGCTTCCCGAAACAGTTTCGGTAAAGCTTTCGGCACTGCCCAATTCCACACGCTTCACCGATGAGGACAACGAGGCGTATCAGCTGGCTGTATTCAGCGCCTGCAAGCCGGGTATCGACGCAGCTCTCTTTGACAGACCGGAGCTGTACTGGATCGAGCCTTCGGGTATCAACATCGCCCTCGGCAAAGATACCACCAGCTCTTCAAACTTCTGGACGGGAGAATACACACTGAAGATACGCAGCCTCATTATAACTCCCGCTTACCTCAAGGGCTTTGAATCTCTTGACGAGGCGAAGGAGTACGGGGACAAGCTGACCGAAGGACTGGACAAGATCCCTGTTACAGGTGATACCCGTTATGAACAGCTGAAAAAGATACATGATTACATAGCACTGTTCACCTACTATGACACAGGCGCAAGATTCAGCAGCTCCTCTCTCGGTGCTGTAGTTGAACCGGGCGTTGTCTGCGAGGGCTATTCCGAAGCCTTCAAGCTCATGTGCGACAGGCTCAATATCCCGTGTATCTGCGTTTTCGGCAACCTCAATGAAGAGGGCAATACAGGTCATATGTGGAATTATGTAAAGATGGAGGACGATAACTGGTACGCTGTTGACGTTACCTGGGATGACACCGACGGAAAGGGCGGCCGCGAGGTGAAGTATGATTACTTCCTCAAGGGCTCTGACAGCTTCTTCACCAACCATACTCCCGAAAATGACTACAACATCACACACTTCACCTATCCCGACATCTCGGAGAGCAACTATGTGCTTACCGCTCCCATAGGCCCGGGAACAACGACAACAACTACTACAACTACTACCACCACTACATCAACAACATCAAAGCCTACAACTACCACGACCACAACTACTACTTCAACAACATCAAAGCCTACAACAACTACCACTACATCGACCACTTCCAAGTCTACAACTACTACCACTACTTCTACAACAACAACTTCCACCACCTCAAAGACTACCACAAGCTCCACAACAACAAAGAAGACTACCACCACTTCGCCCACATCTTCCACTACTTCGTTAACCACGACTACCACAACAACAGCTCCGCCTAAGCCTCTCAGAGGAGACCTTAACAATGATGGCGCGGTAAATGTAGCTGACCTTGTGTACTATCATCTTTACCTTAACGGAAAGGTGAAACTGACCCGATCCTGCGACCTTAACGGCGACAGTACGGAAGACGTTTTCGACCTGATCTCACTGAGAAAGATCCTTATAGAACCTATGTCGGATTGATCCGAGAACCAAAGGCTCCGAGCCCTTCGGAGCCTTTTCAATGCACACATATTTTGACAAAGACTCCCCTTCGTGTTATAATGGTATAGTTACAGTTAGATATTTCTAACTATATTTTACCACGAAAGAAGTCTGTCAATGAAAAAGATCCTCGATACATTCCTCAGAGCATTCGCAACAGGTATTGCTATCGCCATAGGCGGCACAGCTTACCTCTCCTGTGACAACAGATACCTCGGAGCCTTCCTGTTCGGTACGGGACTCTTCGTTATCCTCAGCTTCGGCTTCGATCTGTTCACGGGCAAGGTTGGATACGCTGTTGAAAACAAACCGTCTTACATATTCAGCCTTACAGTCATATGGCTGGGCAACTTCACAGGCACTGCGCTTTCTGCATTCCTGGTACTGAACACCCGTATCTGCTGCATCTCGGAAAAGGCAGCAGCCATGTGCGATACGAAGCTCAGCGACGCTCCTCTGAGCATATTCATACTGGCGATATTCTGCGGGCTGCTCATGTTCATCGCCGCCGACGGCTACAAGACAATAAGCAACAGTGTCGGTAAAATACTTGCGGTATTTCTTCCCGTTGCGGTCTTTATCCTCAGCGGATTTGAGCACTGCGTCGCCAATATGTTCTACTTCACCCTTGCAGAAGCATGGAGCGGCAAGGCTCTGCTGTGGCTGCTGATAATGACTCTCGGAAACTCTGTGGGAGGTATCCTCATACCCATACTAAGAAAGGGCTTCATAAAAAATGAAGCATGATACACTATGGATAATACGTCAAAAGCAAGTCCTGCCGCCTTTTTCATAAGGCTCATAAAGCGCTGGGCACTGATGTTTGTTGTTATATTCGGACTGATAACAGGAGTGGACGCCGTGACCGCCCTTGCAGGCAGCAAGACCTCGGGCTCGGTGCCGTTTCGTCTTGTTTTCGCTGCAATTGCATCTGTTATCGTGAATATCATCATCGCACTTTTTATCGCTCCCCGCCTAAACGGGAAGTACAGGACCTTCCGAAGTCTTGTGCTGCGTATCGCAGATGAGGGATATTCAGAGCCGCTCATAAAAGAGATGGAGGAGCAGCTCAGTGTCTGTCTCGAAGACAAGGAGAATAACAAACTCTTTATCTCACAGTACGCTATGTTCCTAGGAGAAGCCTATCTCTCCCTTCACCGCTATGATGATGCCGAGGAGAAGCTGAAGCTCACCGACATGGAGTACATGGAAAAAGCTGCCGAAAACCGTGCGGACACAAATGCTCAACAGAACATGATAATGTACCACGTTCTGCTGATACAGCTCAGTTCTGCGAGAAAGGACATCGAAAACACGGAATACTGGCTCAGGCACGGCGAGAAATACTTCTCGCGTATGCGCGGGAAGAATGAATGGGTCGACTATTTTATAGATACTGCCTACTTTGAGTCCCTTATGGTACATGAACAGTACGAAAACGCATTGAAGCTGCTGAAAAAGTACGACGATGTGAAGTCCATAGCCTTCGGAATCGCCCTCGACAAGGCAAGATGCCTGAAGCGCATGGGCGATATGAACGAATCGGAGCGGTACTTCAACACCGCCTATGAGCTGGCAGCAAATGACTGGCGCAGGAAGACCGTGGAGCTTGAAAGAGACTCCGATGAAGATATATAACCATACATAAGTTTTGCCCCGAAGCGTTTTACAGCGCTTCGGGGCATTTTCGTTTGCTATTATAAATCAAAATTTAGCTCCGCTAAATTTTGATTTAAGTTTAGAGTTGAGAGTTTAGAGTTGAAAGTTGTGGAGTCGCCTGCGGCGACAATATTTAAATATTGTGAGCGAAGCGAACACATTAACTCTCAACTCTCAACTTTCAACTATCAACTTAGCGCATACGCGCTAAATTTTGATTTATGTTATTAACATGACAGCATGGCACTTATATTCCGTCCTTTTTTATATCCGATCTTTCCGATTTCAGGCGCAGTATCCTGTCGAGACTCTCGTCAAGGCGCTCCTCGGTGATACGCCCCTCACCGACAGCAGCCTCAACTCCCCTGACTGCCTCGCCAAGGTCACGTGGCATGAGCAGCATATCTCCTCCCGCCTCTATTACCTTGACCGCAAGCTCGCCGCTGCCGTACACATCGGCAACTGCCCCCATGGAAAGGGAATCCGTTATGACTACCCCCTCAAAACCAAGCCTGCCCCGAAGCTCATCTGTTATCATGGTATGGGAGAGTGTGGCGGGCAGTCCGTCAACGCCATTCATGGTGATATGCCCAACCATTACCATGTCCGCTCCCGAGGCTATACCGCTCTCAAAGGCGAGATACTCCCCCTGTGTGAGCTCGGCGATGGTCTTGTCGGTGTAGACCGCTCCGTAATGGGAATCACCTGCGGTGTCGCCGTGTCCCGGAAAATGCTTGAGAGTACAGTAAACACCGCCGCTGTGAAAGCCCTCTACCGCTGAAGCTACCAGCTCCGCGGACTGATGAAAATCATCACTGTATGCGCGGCTTCCTATGACCGTATTGTAGGGATTGGACCATGTGTCCGCAACGGGAGCAAAGTCAAGGTCAAAGCCAAGTCCCGCAATGTCGGAGCCTATGGTCTCGGCATTGGCAAAGGCAATATCCTTTCCGCCTTCCTTGTAGTAGTACATAGAAGAAAACCAGTTGGTGCCTGCCTTTTCCGCACACCTTGCAACAGTGCCGCCCTCCTCGTCCACGGAGTAAAAAAGCGGCACCATTCCCTGCTCCGCGGCGTAGTGCTTCGTATTTGCGATCATCTGTGAGATAGCCTCCGCGGAGTCTATATTCTTTGCAAAATAGACCAGTCCGCCCACAGGATAGTCCTTCAGGGCAGCCTTTGTCATCTCCCCTGCCACGGAATAATTTTCACCGTTTGTAAGACTTTCGGGAGTTACCACAAAAAGCTGACAGACCTTTTCATGGAGAGACATCTCCCCTATACGCACCGTTACATCATCGGGAGGTTCGGTAGTGGGTTCCGCAGTTGTTACAGGAACAGTCTCTGTCGCTGTCTCCGCAGCTGAGGTGGTGTCCCGTTCTGGGGCAGCTGCGCTGAGCTTTCCTACTGCCTGAGAGCCCTTTTTCAGTTTTATCACAAGAACTGCGCAGCAGATGGCAGCTGCGGCAATAAGTACCGCAGAAGCGGTCCTTTTCACGTTGAGCTTTCGGTTATCGGACATCTTATCCCTCCTAAATCAGCGGATGCCGCCTGAAATCACGGCTGGTCTCGAATGAATCGTACTCTGCCTTTGATATTTCCGCACACTCCTCCACAAGCCTGTCCGTTTCCGCAGAAGTCTTGCATATCACGGGGAATTTCGCCACCTCTCCCGACTGGAAGTTGAGAGTGGGGTTCAGCTGACCGAAGATGTAGGCAAAGACTTTTGAATTGAGCAGTCCGCAGATGAAGTTTTTTCGCTCCCCCAGTTCAAATATGCAGCAGCCCCCGTTATCGAAGATGTACCCCCTGCCGAACTGCCTTATGCTGAACTTGCCGCTTGTGAGAGTGGACCAGGTCAGTCCCTCCCGCATGAAATACTGATAATTGGCGATGACAGCCGTAGGTATCGCCCTTATTGCCGCCCCATCGTCATACCAGTCGATCACGAATTCATTGAATCCGTACCACTTTCGGAAGCCGCCTCCCTTATTGTAGGGAAACCAGCGCTTTTCCAGGGTCTCCTCCCTGTCAATGGCACTGCGGTCGGTATTTATCCTGTTGAAGTCCACCTCGTACCAATAGCGCAGAAATCTGTTGTTATCCGAGGTCGAATTGCCCTTTCTGGGAGCGGAAATGCTTCCGAGAGAGGGATATTTTTCATATAGCTCCCTGACCCTGCTGCTGACCCAGTACGCAGCAGGACATTCGGGAAGCCTGCCGAAATCCGCAGCCGCTGTCTCATAAACATAGCCGCAGTTTCTGTTACCTACTGCCTCAAGAAACCGTTCACGCTGCACCTCAAGTCCGCCCTTGAAGTTGCTGAGACGGAAGTAAACGCCTTTTGCATCGGTATGAGTGTTCCGCAGAGTAAAGCCGCAGACAGGCACCGTAGCCTCGCCGAATGCGGAATACTCCAGCTGCACAAGAGTCTCGGGAGTTTTCTCCGTAAACATCATTCTTCTCAGCTTTTCGTAGCTCTTGATGAACATCCACACATAGGGCGTGAGGAAGCCTGTGTAGCCGTCCTCCTCCGCAAGCTGACAGCAGCGTACTATGAATGCCGCGAAAAGGTCCGCGGAGAAGCCGCTGTACTCCTTTTTAAGGAAAGCGAGAAGCTCCCTGTTCATTCGGGCGCTTGACAGATAGGGCGGATTTGTGACAACACAGCTGTATTTCCGCGAAATCACCTCACGGACTTCCTTCGCCTTTCCGCGGAGCTTACTGCCTTGGGGGTCAGGTCTTATGAGACTGCCGAAAACACCGCTGCCGCGGAGTTGCTCCGACACCTCCGGCTCGCTCATATCATAGATACGGGGCGAAATACCGCCGGAGAGAAGCTCCCTGTCCTGCTCCGCAGCCTTGATGATAAGGGCGAAACGGGCTATCCTGCAAACGCGGCTGTCTATATCAAGTCCATAAAGATTACGGGCGAGGATAGTTCGCGCCGCAGTGCTGGCGTCATAGCCAAGAGAGCGGTAAAGCTCCATAAACATATCAAAGGCACACACAAGGATATTGCCGCTTCCCACGCAGGGGTCAAGGAAAGTTATGTCCTCGTGAGAGCGCCTGCGGACCGTAATATCACGCTCCACGTAATAGCTCAGGGCTGAGGTGTCAAATCCGCAGCTTCCCGCAAATACCCGTCCCAGAGTATTCTCCGTAAGATAGCGGACTATCCAGTCGGGAGTGAATATCTGTGTTGCAGCAGGCAGACACTCCGCCGACACCTTTGAGTTCTTCTTCATGCCCTGCGAGACACTGTCACGCTCGCCGCTGATGAAGTACTGATAGAGCTGTCCCACTATCTGTACACCGCTTCTCCACACCTCTGAGGGAAGTTCACTGAGAACGGCAGCCGCCTGTGCGGAAGCTTCCCTTACTCTCTCCTCATTTCTGCCGAAGGACGGAAAAATATGAGGAAGAAGCCCACTGAGACTGAACAGGTCAGCCTGTGAGATAAAGCTGTTTTCAGCCATATACAGCCCTGCCGCACTGCGGAAGAACGCCTCGAAGCGCAGGCTCTCCGCCTGACTGCCCAGGAACATATCCAGCCTCTCGCGGACAGCAAGTGCTGTTTTTTTCAGCAACGACCTTCTCATGGACTCCCTCCTTTTTGTTATTTCAGATAATATTATATCATTAATGATTAAAAAAAGCAAGAGAGCATGACTGTCAGGGGGCGATTATAATGATATAACAATAAAATATGACACACTGTAATTTACTGGCGGTTTATGACTCTATGTTGAAATCTCACATATTTTACCGCTTCTATTGACAGTTTATCGTCAATATGTTATAATAAATTGAAAAATGTTTCATTTTTTTCACCAGGGGGCGTTAATATGAGAGCAATACTGAATGGACTCGGATTTGAAAAACAGAGCAAATATGTCCGCGACTATTTCTACACTACGAATATGCGCGCAAGTATATATATGTCCATTGTTGTCATCGTTCTTGAGGTATGGATGATAATCCGCATGACGGTAAATATCTTCCGCGACAACCTCCAGAGCAACATGATACACTACATAGAAAAATACTATATAAACTACTTCATTCTCACATTTACGGGAGTGATAATGCTTTTCTTTGCGGTCCGTTTCATGAGGGGGAAAAAGGACAAAAGATACCTGTGCACGGTGGTTAAATGGATATTCACGCTGGTCTGCATATATTTCGGCATAAAAATATCACTGAATGACTATTCCAAGGGCGAGCAGATTCTCACCTTCCTTACAATGGAGCTCTTCTCGCTGTGCCTGCTGACCTGGAAGCCCTATATAGCCTTTGTCCTCGCCTCAGTCTCCTATGTATACTTCTACTACAGAATGAATGAGATGGTGGCTGTAAATACAGGTGAATTCGGCGCTACTGTCGCCACACAGATAAACTTCTTCATCATGTGGATCTCGACTATGATGGTCTGCATAGCCAACTACAACAACACCCGCGTTCAGGCGCTGAAGGATGAGAACCTTGAAAAGGTAAACACCCACCTCTCCAAAATATCCGTTGAGGACGAGCTTACGGGTATACATAATATGGTCTATTTCAGGAACGAGGCAGAAAAGGTGCTGACCTATGTCACTACCGACAAAGAGAACGCCATCTTCCTTTTCTTCGATATAGAAAACTTCAAGTCCTACAACGAGAAATATGGCTTCCACGAGGGAAATGAGCTCCTCATAAAGGTGGCTCACATGATAGACGATTCCTTCAAAGGCTCACTTGTGTCACGTTTTTCCGATGACCATTTCGTAGTCCTCACACGTATAGACGGAGCCAAGAACATCATCGGCCAACTTTCGGGCGAGATAAAAAGGCTACAGCGTGAGGTGCACCTTGAGCTGAAATGCGGTGCCTACAAGCCCGTGGGAGACGAGGCTGACGTCAGCCTTGCCTGTGACCGCGCAAGATTTGCCTGCAACAGCATAAAGAAGCACTATGACAGGACCCTGCGTATTTACGACAAGTCGCTGGAGGATAAGTTCCAGCTAAAGCACTACATCGTCAACAACATCGACAATGCCATTGCCAACGGCTACATCAAGGTCTACTACCAGCCCGTGGTCTCCACCCAAAACGGCTGTATCTGCGGCCTTGAGGCTCTGGCAAGGTGGGAGGACCCCAACTACGGTCTCCTTTCCCCGGGCGCATTTATCGAGATACTGGAGGAGTACCGCCAGATATACAAGCTGGACAAATACATCATCGAAGCCGTATGCAAGGACTACCGCGACGCTTCCGACAACAAGAAGCCCTTCGCTCCCGTATCCCTCAATTTCTCGCGCCTTGACTTTGAGCTGTGCGATATAGTCGGGTACCTCTGCGAGACCGTGGAGAAATACGGCGTTCCAAAGAATTACATCGACATCGAGATAACCGAGAGCGCCCTCACCGATCAGCAGGACTTCCTCCCCAGCGCCATTAAGAGCCTGCGCAGCTTCGGCTACAAGGTATGGCTGGACGACTTCGGAAGCGGCTACTCGTCGCTGAATGTACTCAAGGACTACCAGTTCGACGTTCTGAAGATAGACATGAAGTTCCTTTCGGGCTTCAAGGACAACGAAAAGACCCGTCCTATCCTTGAGAACATCGTAAGTCTAACAAAGCAGCTCCATATGCTGTCTCTGACCGAGGGCGTTGAGACTGCCGAGCAGTTCGCCTTCCTTGGGACCATAGGCTGTGACCGCGCACAGGGTTATCTTTTCAGCAAGCCCGTTCCAATCGAAAAGCTCAGGGAGCGTATCACAGCAGGCGAGCTGAAGATCTCTCCCGAATATATCAACTGAACAGCATGGCGCTTTCACGCGGTGGAAGCGCCTGTTCTTTAACAGAAAGGAAAACACTATGAAAAAACTCATCTCATCAATGCTTACCGCTTCACTTCTCCTCTCTGCAATGCCTGTGATACCGTCTGCGGCTGCTGAGAACGAAATGGCGGACAGCGGCATAAACTACACCGAGTCCGTAGAGACTATACAGAACCCGGGCGCAGGCTACACCAATACGGTATGGGCAGTATGCAAGCCGGGCAGTACCCCTGTTTACAGTCCCACGGGAAGTCTCGTTCTCTTTTTTATCGACATCGGAGCCTTCTCCTCGGGAATGAACGGCACCACCGACGCGGACGGCAATTATACCGAGGGCAAGGACTACGACCTGGACGAGACCTTCTTCAATTCATGGCGCCGGACCTTTGACAATTGCCGCAAGAACGGCTGTATGATAGCTGTGCGCTTCCGCTATGACGCCAACGGCAAGGATGATCCCGAGCCCGCCGACTTCAATCAGGTACTCGCCCACATAAAGCAGATAAAGGAGAGCAGGATACTCTCTGACAATGCGGACATTCTCGCCTATGTGGAAAGCGGCTTCGTTGGAAAATGGGGCGAACAGCACGGCGGCAAGTACACCAGCGTTGACTACAAGGTAAAGCTGCTGCAAGCCATGCTCAATGCGGTTCCCAAGCCTGTGCCCGTAACTGTGAGAACTCCCGATACCTTTGCTCAACTGATGGGGCTGAAACGCTCCGACCTGGCAGATGAACAATACTACAAAAAGTATGACTTCTCCGGCAGAGATGAAGTTGTTGATCCTTTTCCCTGTATACTCGACCTGGACCGCGTGGGACTTTACGATGACGGCTATATGGGCAGCGACAGTGATCTGGGTACCTACGCAGACCGCGAAAAAGAGACCGAATGGCTCAGCCGCGTCACTCACCACACCTACTTCGGCGGCGAATTCTCGGGAAATATCGACTATGCCAAGCAGTTCGACACCTACCTCCCCGAAAACGCGATCCCCGAAATGTACAAGACCCGTCTCAGCTACATAAACAGCAATATCTTCCAGCTTTACAAGGACTACACCTTCGGCAGTGAGTATGACGTGGAGGGCATTGATAATTCCGCATACTACGGTCAGACCGTCTTTCAGTTCATACGCGACCATCTGGGCTACCGCTTTGTAGTAAGGAAGGCTGAGAATACTGCAAAAGCCCTTCAGGGCGGCGACCTGAGAATGAACTTCTCCCTGGAAAACACTGGCTTCGGCGAGGTGGTCTTCCCCACGACGCAGTCCGTTATCCTTGAAAAGGACGGCGTGATATACAGTACCAACGTCAGATTCAAAAATGACACGGAATGGGATACTGAGAGGCATATCGACAACGATATTTCCATAAAGCTTCCCGACAATATAGCAACAGGCGATTGGAACATCTACCTGAGAATAACTCCACAGGTCCAAACCGGTACCAACTTTTACTGCACTCCCCCTCTGTATCCTAAATACGGTATCAGATTTGCCAACAAGGGCGTGTGGGATCCTCAGCTTGGCGCTAACCGCATGGGTACCGTAAAGATCGAAAAGTCTGACAAGCACGGCACTGATAACGATATGTACCAGAAGAACATTATACTGGGAATTCAGAGCGGTGTTGCTCCTGGTACCCTTGACGGTGTGACCATAGCCGACGGCACCATGTCAAATCCCCGCGAGTGGAAGGAAGATAACATTATAAAGTCCGCCGAGGGACAGTCCATGTCTCTGAAAGCTGATGATAACGCTATATACGTTATGGGAAAGATGTCCGACGCAGCCGCTGCACCTGTGTACAATCTTGAGGTCTACAGCGGCGGTGAGCGCTACTGGCTCTACTACGCCGATAACGGATTTATCTACTTCAATCATGACTCCTATGCAGGCTGCCAGTGCAAGTGGAAGGACGGAATGGTAGAGTTCAGGGTGCCCTTTGAGGTCATGGGACTAAAGCCGGGCACTCCTGTCGACTCGGTACGCCTGTTCCTCCAGGACAGTGCCAACGACTGGAAGCTGCTGGGAGATATGACCGCAAAAAACGTGGAGATCCCCGCAGCTATAACTACATACACAGCGTACCACGATCTGCGGATAAAGGACTCCGACAGCCTGTTCCTCTATGTGATGACAGGCAGAAGCGACCTCAGCTTCCGTTGGTATCATGACGGTGAGCCCATTGAAGGCGCCACCGCTCAGAAATATATCAGGGACGCTCCCGACAGCACAAGTGTGGGCAAATACTCCGTTAAGGTGACAACTCCCGAGGGTATAAGCTCCATGATGGATATAGCCAACCTCCTTGAGGTAGTTTCTGCCTCCCCGCAGTCATCGGAGCTCCGCGGCGATACAAACTGCGACGGGATAGTAGAGCTGGCAGACGCTATACTCATAATGCAGGCGATCTCCAATCCCGATAAATACGGCGACAACGGCTCCGACCCACACCACCTCAAGGCTCAGGGACGTATAAACGGTGATGTTGCAGGCAGCAAAGACGGTCTTACCGTCAATGACGCTCTGGAAATACAGAAGAAGCTACTTGGACTTATAGAAGATTTTGAAGACTGAATTCATGGTGCAGCGTCTGCTGCACCATGTTTTTATATACCATAGGTGCAGTTTATATGTGTATATTCATATATATAGCAATTTTTATACTCAATTCACAAGAATTATATTAAAATTATGTTGCATTTTCGTGCTGGAAGTGCTATAATGTTCTTGGGTAACTAAGTTCGTTTACAGGGATATTAAAAATGGAGGAATTTTTATGATCAGAAAAATTATATTCACATCTCTCTCTGCCGTTATGGCTGCTTCTCTTCTCGGGAGCTATTCGGCGGCAGACACAAGGGCTGCACAGCCTATGCGCGACATGACGACCATGGAGATAGTCAATGACATGGGAATAGGTATCAATCTTGGAAATACCTTTGAATCCTCGGGTGACTGGATAGAACAGTGGGGCGACGGCACACCTAATGCCTACGAAACTGCATGGGGAAGCCCCACTGTTACCGAGGACCTCATCAAGGGATACGCCGCAGAGGGCTTTGACTCACTGCGTATCCCCGTTGCATGGTCCAATATGATGTCAAAGGACGGAAGCTTTGCTATCTCAGATAAATACATGGCGAGGGTAAAACAGGTCACAGACTGGGCGCTGGACGCCGACCTCTACGTTATCGTGAACCTGCACTGGGACGGTGGCTGGCTTGAAAAGCTCCCCACCGATCACGACAATGTCATGAAGAAGTACAATGCTATCTGGACTCAGGTAAGCGATGAGTTCAAGGACTACGGCGACAAGCTTATTTTCGAGTCTCAGAACGAGGAGCTTGGCTGGAACGATGTGTGGAACCAGTGGAGCGGCAGCACCAACGGCAAGGCTGAAAGCTTCGGCTATGTGAACGAGGTGAACCAGAGCTTCGTTGACATCGTCAGAAAGTCGGGCGGCAATAACGCTAAGCGTCATCTGCTCATATCAGGCTACAACACCTCCATCGACCTGACCTGCGATCCCCTGTTCAAAATGCCCACTGATCCCGCAGGACGCTGCGCAGTATCGGTGCACTACTATACTCCCTCCACATTCACTATCCTCACCGAGGACGCCGACTGGGGCAAATCAGCCTATACCTGGGGCAGCGACGCGGAGCTTGCAGAGCTGAAGCAGCAGATGGACCTTGTCAAGACCACCTTTGTGGACAAGGGTATACCCGTTATCATCGGCGAGTACGGCGCTACCAAGGACAACAAGGACCCCGAGTCTGTCCGCCGCTATCTCACATCGGTATGTGAAGCAGCTCTTTCAAGGGGCGGTATCTGTCCTGTAATGTGGGACGTTACCGACCTCCACTATGACAGAAAGACCTATAAAATGAAAGACAATGAGCTCCATAGTAATCTTCTTGCACTGAAAGAAAAATACGTCACAAAGACGCCCGTTACTACTACGGAGCCTGCTCCGTCAAAGCTCATGGGTGACGCCAACAAGGACGGAGCTGTGAATGTTTCCGATCTTGTAACGGTACAGCAGTTCCTCCTTGGCAACGGTGACCTTGCCGACTGGGAGGCAGCCGACCTATGTCAGGACACTGAAATAAACATCTATGACATAATCCTCCTGAGAAAACTGCTTATAACACAATAAAAAACGGACCTGCTCCACACTGATGTGAAGCAGGTCTTTTTTTATCCCACTACGATATTTACCGTGACGTTTTTATTCTGTGGAGCAAGCTCCGCCTCATCGCTGAGGTTTATAACGGGATCACCGTTTCCGTCAAATGCCACACGCTTTATGCGGGTATGTCTGCACGGATCGTAAAGGGGATCCTTGTTGTAGGTACCGCACTTCTGATCCGAGTGAGATGAGGGACGAGCGTGGTAAACTATGAGCAGATTTCCTTTCTCGTCCTTTACGAAGCAGTTGTGTCCCGGACCCGACTGACCGCTGAGGTCAGCGGTCTGGAGCACAGGATAGCTCAGCTTCTTCCAGCTGTTTATATTCATAAGGTCGGCGTTTATATCCGCTTCCATTCTTCCCACGCAGTACTCTGAGCCCGTACCCGAAGCCGAGAAGAACACATAGACCTTATTATCGGTCTTGAGAACTGCTGCCCCCTCGTTAACGCGGTTATTCACCAGCTCCCAGTTGTACTCGGGCTTGGTGAGCATAATGGGCTTGGAAATGAGCTTCCAGGGCTCTGAGGGATCTATCTCCGCCATAAACAGGGAGGAGTCGCCCTTTATCTCCGCCCAGATAACATAGTGCTTGCCGTTGTTTTCAAAATAGGTCATATCCAGTGAGAAGCCTCTGAATGACTCAGTGTCTCCTGAAGAAGCCTGCATCTGACCGCACTCCGTCCAGTTTCCGTTATATGGGTCACCGTCGCACTTGAGCACATAGGGACGTATCGCCCAGATGTTGTCGCTGGCACCTGCCGCAAAGAACATATACCAGGCTCCGCCTATCTTGTGCATTTCGGGAGCCCAGATATGCTTGGAGAGTATACCGCTTGAATGAGCCTTCCAGATAGTCTTTTCCTCTGCAGAGGCAAGTCCGCCAACGGTATTGCTGCGTCTGAGGATAATGCGGTCATAGCCCTTATCCACGCTGCCATAGGCAGGATAAGAGGCTGTGAAGTAGTAATAGCCGTCCTCGCCGTCAACGATATAGGGGTCGGCTCTTTCGTTTATAAAGGGATTTGCGTAAAGCTCCGAGCTGGACTTCACCTTTGCCTGAGCCTGATAAACTCCCGGCTGAGAGGTGTCCACCATATATGAAAGCCCTGCCCAGTCAAAGCTCATATCACAGGTGCCGCCGTCGGAGTACTCCGCTGTGAGGAGCCTTGGCACTTCGGACATATTCTCTCCCAGCCCCACATTTACATTCAATGATCTGAATCCTGTGTTCAGCGTAGTGAGACCTGCGGAGGGATAGGCGTTTATCAGTGCCGTATACTGGTCCGCATTTATCGGTATAACATAGCCGTGACGGGGAGTGAAATTGAAGCTGTAATTGCCCTTGCTGACGGTGGTGAAATTGGTAAGGTCGGTGGTCTCCTGCATAACGTAATAGCCGTCGCCGTATGCGTCGGACATCATGAGCCACTTGTCCTGACCTATGAGCTTGTAGATGTTGGGCCCCTCAACGCCAAGACTGCCCTCTGAGACCTGTTTTATCTCGGTATAGGGACCGCTGGCGTGATCGGCAGTTGCAAGGTAAATGCGCTTGTTGGTCTCGTTTTTGTAGTACATATAGTACTTTCCGCCCACATTGATTATATCAGAGTCAATGGCGTCATTGCCGTTCTTAGGCGCAAAGAGGAGCTGAGGCTCGGTGTCCAGCTTCTTCATATCCTTGCTGTAGGCGTAGTACATTATCGTCCTGCTGTCGCGGTTCGGGACTCTTGCCGCAAAGTATATCATATAGGACTCCTTCTCGGGATCGTATATCGCCTGGGGAGCCCATGCACGGTCAGCGCCTTGCATAAGGGGATATTTGTTCGCTATCTCAATGCTGGTCTCGTCGAACCAGTGTACCAGATCGGTAGACTTTGCGCTGAGCAGATTCCTGTTGCTGTTCCAGCCCAGTGAGGACTTCATATCCGTAGCCAGCAGATAGTAGAGCCCGTCCTCGCCTTTGAAAATGTAGGGATCACGGAGACACTCGGTACCAACACTGGACTGCCATACAGCCCTTCCGCCGTTGAGGGCTTTGAAGTTGTAGCCGTCGGTGCTCACCGCATATGAGAGTCTCTCCTGCTCGGGAGCATTTCCGAGGAAGTAGGCAAAAAGATAAGCAACATCGGGCTTTTCCGTAGAGATAGTGCTGTAGGTCTGTATGTCCGCAGCATTGCCAAGCATGAACTGACTGAGCAGCACCAGATCGGCAGCATTGACACTGCCGCTGCCGTCCATATCGGCTATGGCAGCCATAGTATCGTCAAAGCCTGCTATGACGCCCTTCTGCATGATAGTCCTGTCGAAGATGTCAACGGAGCCATCAAAGTTAAGATCGCCGCGGATAAAGCTGTAGTCGCCGCCAACGGGACGGATATAGAACTTCTGTCCCTCGCCTGCCCAGTAGTCCCACTGGTCGATATTGGCGCCGTTGTCGTGGCTGATGTCGTATACGTCAAGGGCAGCATTTCCCGAGCACTCGCCAGTGATATAGTAGGCGTCATCGGTCCTGTGGAGGATAAAGTGCTGAGCAGCTGTGTCCTTGTATTCCGAGAGATAAATGTTGTTTCCGTTGGTGGAGTCCCCGTTTTCTACGGTCAGGGCAAGACTTCTGTCATTACCCGAGAGTATGCAGCATTTTCCGTTCCCTGCACTCTCGATATGCCAGACCTGAGAATTGTCCCCCAGCTTTTCCCACTGGTGGACGTTTCCGTCGCTTGCAGCCGTTATGTACTTGCCGCTGAGACGCACCATGATCGTATAGTCTCCGCCGCTTATGACCTCGCCGAAGCTGTCAGCGTAGTCGGCGGACACCACCGCAAAGGACTGTACAGGCGGACAGGCTGCGGCGACCAGTGCCGCCGTGTTTGCCGCTGCAAGCACTTTTTTTAGTCTGTTCATCTTCAAAACCTCTTTTCACGAAAAAATATTTATACTTCAGTCAGTAAATCTTAGCAGATAGCCATCAGGATCCTGCACCAGAAACTCTTTCTGAACGATGTCCTCATTACCGCTTCTGTAGCGGCTGACCTTTAACTCTCTGAAGGGGCGTATCCCCGAATCTGAAAGCCGTTTATATACAGCCTCCACATCAGATACGGTCATTTCAAAATTAATTCCGCGTCCGAAAGGATATTCAAGCTCCCCCACTTTCCAGTGACCGTTTTCCTGCTCGAACATCATCTGTATACCCTCGTATGAAAGGAAAATAAATCTATCCTCGGGTCTTTCATATTCTACTCTGAATTGCAGCACTCCCACATAGAAATCCCTGGTCCGCTCAATGTCAGCAACTGTCAGTTCAGGTATCATTGCATTAAACTTCAATAAGTCACCCCACAATTATCAATTATACTCTAAGAACATTTTATCTTATTTTCTCCGAAAAATCAATAGTTTTTTGTGCTTTTTCATATCATTTGGCAGAAAAAAGCTCCGACGTAAAGTCGGAGCTTTTAAAATATGTTTTACTTGATGAGACCCATGCCCCAGATGGTGAACTGTCCGCTTCCTGTGATGGAGACATCGAGCTCGCCTGTGGTATCCTGATAGTAGCCAAGCTCTGCGTCAGGACCGCCCCATGTGTACTGCTTGCTGCCGTTGACCTTTGTGGTCTTGCCGTTTACAGTAACATTGATGCTGCCCATACCTGAGCTGTTAGCCTTGAATACGATGATAAGGCCCTTGCCCTGTGCCTTGAAGGTCATAGGACTTCCGCCGTTGAGGGTGTATGAGTAGTTCAGTGAAGGACTGCTGTTATAGCCCATTCCCGATGTCCATGAACCTGCGTTGAAGCCGGTCATGTTCTTGGGATTGATGTTTACGCAGTCAGCGTACTCGAAGCCGTAAACTGCCTTAGAGGGCAGAGTATATGAGCTTGAACGGTTCTCGGTCTTCATAGCCTGACGGAAGAAGTATCCGAGACAGTCAGCGATGAGCTGTCCGCCCTTCTGATGAGGATGATACTCGTCAGTGTAGTAATCGCTTGCCTTGAGGAATCCGCTGTTGAATGCCTTTGTAAGAGCGTCGTCCATACTGATAACAGGAATGTCGAAGTTCTTACCGATGGGGTACATCTGGTTCTGGCTGGAGAAGCCGCCCTGTGCCCTTGTGATAAGTACGATAACAGCAGGCTCGTTGGGAAGGTCAAGGAACTTCTTGATACAGCTCTCGAAGCACTTCTTGTACATGATGTCCTCGTGGTCGTTTACTGAGAATTCCAGGAAGATGATGTCGGGATTCTGAGCAACTATCTCCTGCTCGCTTCTTACGAGACCTACAACAGATGAGGTACCCGAAAGACCTGCGTTGACTTCCTTGAAGCTGCCCTTTGCGAAGGTATTCTTTACATAGTTGGAGAAAGGTGTTGTGTAGTTCTTGCCCTCGGTGATAGAGCCGCCCAGGTAAGCTATTGTAAGAGGATCGCCGTTTTCAGCGCCTGCAAGCTTCTTGTCAAGTCTGTAGGTGTTGCCCATGTGCTTGATTGAGCTCTTGTAGAAGTCGATATACTGTGAGGAGGCTGTCTCCTGATATGTATCCCACTTTGAGTCGTATTGAGGCTCGGGAGGGATAACTATCTCGGGCTCGGGCCACTGTGTGATCTTGCCGAGAATGAACTTCTGAATGTTTACAAGGTCTGCCACCTCGAACTTGCCGTTCTGGTCAACGTCGGCAGCCTTGAGAGTTGAGCCTGTGAGGTTTCCTGCGATGATGCCCTTTCTTGCAGCGATCATATCGAGAGAATCAACTGATCCGTCGAAGTTCACATCGCCCAGTATGACCTGCTTTGGAGGCTCTGCACCCTTGATGACTGTACCTGCGGGAGCTCCCACAGCCTCGTCAACAAAGAAGCTGATATAATCGGAATCGTTTTCGTCAGTCTCTACGTAGAGCTTGAGGTCTGTTGCGCCTGCGGGAATGGTGTAATTTGTATTCGCAAGCTGCATCCACTCTCCCTTTACAGCCTTTCCTGCGGCTATCTGAGCATACTTTGTCTCGGTGCCGTCGGAGTACTGGAGAGAGAGCTGGAAGCCCTGCTCGGCAGGACCGCTGTCATACCTTACGTTTGCAGCAAAGCTGAATTCATTGCCGGATGAGAATGTTCTTGAGCTGAGAGACTTTGAAGCACCGTTCCATGTAGCTGTTCTGCCGGAAACATTGATGGCGCCTGTACCGTCCATGCCCTTGCCGGCAGCCACCTCAATTGTTTCGCTTGCTCTGCCGGTCCAGCTGTTTGTGGAGCTGTCAAAGGTATCGTGGAAGTAGTATCCGTCATCGTCGAGGACCTGTGAGGGATCCTGTCCGCCGCCCTCGCCTGAGAGAACGAATGTAGTAACGCTCTCTGAAGGAAGTGTAGCCGAGAAGCTTGTTCCGCTTGCTGAGAGCTCATTCTTCTTAAGGTTTCCTGAAGCAGATGTTGTATAGCTGTCAACATATGAGAGAGTCTCTCCGCTTGCCATCTGGAATTCCTGATTTACATTGCTCTTATTCTTGTTGATAGCAACAATAGCGATAGTTCCGTCTGTATTCTTGTATGCAGAAACGAGAACGTTGCTGTTGGGCTGCTCTGTAGCGCCGATACGAACTGCGCCGGGGCGTACCCACTTTGAATACTGAGCCATGCAGTAACCGCGCTTACTGATCTGACCGTTCTCCTTCATAGGACCGTATGATCTTCTGATGTACCACCATACATAGGCGTTCATATTGCCGACAACGAGTCCGTTGTGGATATTCTCGGAGACCTGTAATGCCTTAGGATACTCGTCTGCGTCGGAGTTTGAATCAGGTACATAGACCTCAGTCATCCAGATGTCCTTTCCGCAGTTTTCAAGTGCGGGGAAGTCCATATCATTGCGGCTGGTGCCGTAGAAATGAGTACCGAAAAGGTCAGTATTTGCAAAAGCCTGCTGGTTTCCGAGAATACCGTTATAGATGTCCTTTCTGTACTGGAAGCTCTCAGGTGACATGAGCTTGGCATTTGTGCCAGCTGTTACCTGCTTACCGTAGTTGGCGATGAAGCTTACAAGGTCGCTTGTGCTCCATGCAGTCCAGTCCTTAGCGTAGTCGGGCTCATTCTGTACCGATACGGAATAGAGGTCGATGCCCTCCCCCTCCATGTACTTGATATAGCTGTTGAGATGTTTTGCATAGTCGCCGTACTGGTTCTTGTTGAGTACATATCGGCTGCTTGAGCCTGCACTTCTCATGCTTGCGGGAGGATACCACGGAGATGCGAATACCGTAGCTCCCAGAGCCTGAGCGCGCTTAGCGGTGGGAACAGCGTTTTTCCATGCGTTTGAATCATCGCTGATGTAGATACGCAGGATAGTGAGACCCATTTCGTCCTCACCGTTTCCGAATGCCTTCTGCACCTGTGCATCGGTCATATCGCCCTGTGAGATCCACTCGGGAAGATTGATGCCTCCGAAGCCTCTGATTGTCTGGTGTATGTCGGTGGTATCGATAACCGCTGCACCTGCTGCTGAAGCTTCAAGAGATGAATTTCCGGAAAATACTGCTGTGCTTGTGAACAGCAATGCCGCAGCAGTTACAGCAGACAGCATTTTTCCGAAGATCGTTGTTGATTTCATTTACATCACTCCTTTATAAAATCAAATTTCTCCATTATTATTATACCGTGCATAAAATAATAAAACAACCTACTTTTTACATATCGGGTGGACAATCCGAAGATACGCAAAAAATCGGCACTTCGCACATCTTGGAGCTGCAAGATTTGTGCGAAACTAACAATGGAGAAATTAAATTAACGCATCGGTATAATTTAATCAATATGCACACAAATGCACATTAAAACTTGAATTAATTATAACTTATTTCCAATAAAAAGTCAAGAAAGATTCCTGCCGCAATAATAGCACTTTTGTGCTGAAAAAGCCCGCGAAAGTCCCCTGAAACAGGCGATTCCGCGAGCTTTTCAACACAATATCAATAATTGCGCACTTTTGACCAAAAATTGCTTAATTATATTTTCTGTATCGGTGATACGTGCTTTCCGCTATACTGATAACATTATTATTACATATCCGCTTAAAGCACGATAGTATCACTTATCAGAACCGACTGCAAGCTCTACCGCATGGTATGCTCCGTCATAGATCCCCGCCTTCCTTGCAGTGATGATATGCTTGCACATCTTCTCGATAATGTCGCCGCCCTTCTGTATCATGTCTATCATTGCGATGGTCTCGGCAGGAGTGGAGCACTCATAGGTGCCGTCGCCTATCTCCGCAGCACGGATAGCTCCCCACGCCTCATGACCGCCTACACGCTTTATCATCAGCTTGGGTATGGGATAGAACGCCAGCTCACTGGGCTTGGTTATGAGTATGTCGCTGCACCTCATGAGCAGGTTTGTGGAGTAAACCGCCGCAAAAATATCCGAGTGGCAGAATACGTGGATACCGCTGACTTCCCTTTCATACACCTCTGAACAGAAACGCTGGGTCTCCTTGAAGTCGTCGAAATGCTCATGAAGGACCGGCTTCATCTGCGGTATCTCGGCGAGAAGATCGCGCCACACCGCAGCATGATCCCCCACATTTATAAACAGAGCTGCCCTTCCTGCCTTTATTTCGGGCAGGAGCTTGCGGATAACTGCCGCAAATATCTCCTTCTGTGCTCCTGCACCGCCTACGGACATGAGCCAGCGCTTGGTCTTGCCGCCTGCCGCCCTGTATACGCGCTTTATGCAGTCTCTTTCGATGTTAGACACCAGCTCGTGGTCGATGTAATGTCCTGTGTAGACAATAGCCTCCTTCGGCATCGGCTTCAGCTGGCGCTTCTTGTCCATACCTCTCAGGGCACGGTAGCCCAGATATGAGGACGGAGTCTGCACCGTATGGATAGCTCCCTCAGAGAGGTGAAGTCCCATAGGCCAGTTATCGGGAATGGCGTTCACCACATGGGTGAGTCCTGCGTGTACTGCCGCCTGTGAGGGCCACACATGAGTTGCAACAAATGGTATATCCTTCGGTAGATCGCGGAATACGGGCGTCATCAGCTCTGCGGTCTTCTGGTCTGAGCTGTTGTAGGTCAGCTTTCTGAACCCCTCGCTGTTGAGAGGCTCCCAGACAAGCTTGTTGAAAAGCCCGAACCTCTGGGACAGCCGTGAGCCCAGTGAATATAACTCATTCTGCTCTGCGATGATCTTTCCGCAGGCTGCATCCTTAAAGGAATGCAGGTCGAACCAGTAGGGCTCATAGCCCATTGAGTGCGCCGCAGAGGCTATCGCCATGGATATGCGGTAGTGCCCGAAGCCCATGCGTATATTTCCGATCACGAGACTTTTCCCGTCAAATCTGCACTCGCTGCTGTCCGACAGCACAAGCTGCTGTACTCCGAGAGTCTTTCCGATAGCGGGTGCAGGCTTTGGAGCGAGATGATAGACAGCGTCCGTGTCATCTCCGTACTTGCGGATAAACTTAGCCTTGTTCTTCACTGCCTTCTTATAGGCACGCTCAGAGATCTCGTTTTCAAAAATAAATTTGGATCTGTCCATAAAATCGCCTCCAGACTCTTGACAAAGTTCGTGAAATATGTTAAAATTATTCAAAAGATTGATAGATTGTCTATCATTTGATATATAGTCTATCACAAAAAAGGAGGTTTGTCAAGTGGAAAATGAAATTTCTCACGATAGCTTAAAAAATAAGCGGTATGAGAAGGCGGTTGAGGTTAGTGCCCAGCTCTTTCTCAAAAACGGTATCGACTCAGTAAAAATGACCGACATCGCTGACGAGTGCGGTATCGGCGTTGCTACTCTCTATCGCTGGTTCGGAACAAAAAACGGCATCACCATCGAAGCAATGACCTATATGTGGAATGAACTCAATAAGATGTTCAGCGGCATATTCGAGTCCGAGGTCTTCCTTTCACAGTCGGGCATAAAGCAGCTCAACGACCTGATGAGAATGTTCATCGTCCTCTACGAAGCTCACCCTGGCTTCATGCGGCTCCTGTCCGAATTTGACCTCCTTCTCATTTCAGAGGATATACCCAAGAAGGATCTCAAGGAATACGAGCGGTCTATCATCAATTTCTACCCCGTATTCGAGAACTCATACATGATGGGTATCGCCGACGGAACTGTCCGCGAGATCCCCGATATAAGGATGTTCTACCTTTCATTCGCACATACGCTCATGGAACTCAGCAAGAAGCTCATTCAGGGAGAGCTCCTCCCCAATGACGACTTCTCCCACGCTGAGGAGGAATTAAGCATGATAATCGAGGCTGCCGTTTTCTTTCTCAGAAAGGAATGAGGTGTCTTTATGTCGACGAAAAAGACTGCGACAAACAAGGTTTTATGGATATTCGCCATCGGTCAGCTGGGCTGGTCCCTGCTCTCGGGCATTATCGCCAACTGGCTGGTGTTCTTCTATCAGCCCAGCCAGGAAGAGCTTGACAAGGGTCAGCTCCTGTTCATACCTAAGGGAACTTTCATCGGTCTCACCGCCATCGGTATCATAACTGCCTTCGGGCGTATCTTCGACGCAGTTACTGACCCATATATCGCGGGAAAATCCGACTCGCTGAAGCATAAGCTGGGCAGACGCATACCATTTATGCGCTTTGCGGCTGTGCCCTTCGGTATAGTAACTGTCCTCATGTTCGTCTCTCCATTCGGCGAAAAGAGTATGGGAAATGCAGTATTTCTCTTTGTCTTTGCAATGATGTTCTACTTCTGCATGACCTGCTACTGCACCCCCTATAACGCTCTTATCCCCGAGCTGGGAAGCACTCAGAACACAAGGATAAATCTGTCCACATTCATTTCCGTCACCTATTTCTTCGGAACGGCTATCGCCTATCTGGTGCCGAATATTGCAGGATTTTTCCTTGAAAGTCTCGGCTATGCCGCAAGCTTCAGAGTGACTATCGCTATACTGGCGGCAGTTGCAGTCATCTGTATGCTGGTGCCTGCGTTCCTCATTGACGAAAACGAATACGCGGACACTACTCCCAGCAAGAGCACGGCGTTCAAGTCTCTCCTTGCGACCTTCAGGAACAAGGACTTCCGCATTTTTGTCTGCTCGGATATACTCTACTGGATAGGTCTCACCCTTTTCCAGACAGGTCTGTCCTTCTATATCACTGTACTTCTGGGACTGGGCTCTGGCATGACATTCCCCCTGTTCGCAATAATGACAGTGGTATCCCTTGCCTTCTATCCCCTAGTCAATATTTTCTCGAAGAAAATGGGAAAGAAAAAACTCATAGCCTTTGCATTCCTTTTCTTCTCATTTGCATTTCTCGTTACAGCCGCCGCAGGTCTCATCGGTATACCTGCTATGGTATACGGCGTTATCATCGCTGTTCTGGCAGCTGTACCCATGGCGATACTGGGTATTCTTCCACAGGCTGTTGTGGCTGACATCTCTGAGGCGGACAAGCTGGACACAGGCGAGAGCCGTCAGGGTATGTTCTACGCTGCACGAACTTTTGCATTCAAGCTTGGACAGTCCCTTGCAATGCTCATGTTCACAAGTATCGCCCTTATTAACAGTGACGCCGATAAAGGCAGCAGCGGCTACGGTCTCGGCTACAGACTTACTGCTATACTGGCTGCGGTCCTCTGTCTGATGGGCGGACTGGTATTCCTGCGCTATAATGAAAAGAAAGTCATAACCCGTATCGAGGAGGGCAGTAAAAATGCTTAAATTCAAATCCCTGCAATTTCTTTACAAAGATGGCGACGACGACTTCATGGCTATCACCTCAAGCTCCCTCAGGAATGACCGAATGGAGCTGAGTATATCAACAGAAGGCGATGTTTTCTCTGTCACCGTCAGCTCCAACAAGGAAATAACCATAATGAAGATACTGGCGCTCTTTGAGTACGATTTCTCCGATGATGACAGGATATTCCTCAACGGCTATCAGTCCTGGACCGACTCCGTTGAGCACAGTGTAAGTGATAAGATGCACGGTATCAGCCATATTCCTTCGGCTATCCGCAACAAGTACGCCTTCTCACAGTACGGCGACTACAATTTCAGCTCCTACGGGGACGATATGCACGGCTGGTCCTATGGCTATATCCGAAATGACGGTAGATACTGCTTTTTTGGCTCTCTTGCCGAGCAAAGTGGCTTTACACAGTTCATCACAGAGACTGACAAGGGCTTTATCTGCGCCCAGAAGGACTGCGAGGGACTGACTATAAACGGCGAATGGCAGGCGCTCAGGCTCTATATCACCGAGGGAAGTGAGAAGGAGGTATTTGACGGCTACTTCTCCGCCCTTGACATAAAGCCCCGCACAGATAAGCCAATTTTCGGCTATACAAGCTGGTATGACCACTATCAGGACATAGACGAGGAGACTATAAGGAACGACCTGATCGGTCTTAATGCCCTTACCCTTAAAGCCGATGTTTTCCAGATAGATGACGGCTGGCAGACCGCAGTCGGTGACTGGCTATCAGTGGACAAGAACAAGTTCCCGAAGCTGATGAAAAAGACCGCCGATGATATAAGAGCAGCCGGGCTTACTCCCGGAATATGGCTTGCACCCTTCGTCTGTGAGGAGGACTCTGAGCTGTTCAGGAACAACAAGGAATGGCTCCTCCTTGACAGCGATAACGGCTATGTCAAGGGCGGCTCAAACTGGAGCGGATTCTATGCACTTGATATTTATAACCCTGAGGTGCGGGAGTACATCAGGTTCGTGATTAACACCATCGTCAATGAATGGGGCTACAAGCTGCTGAAGCTGGACTTCCTCTATGCTGCCTGCATTATCCCCCGTCCCGATAAGACCAGAGGACAGATAATGTCTGAAGCTATGGATTTTCTCCGAGAATGTGCAGGTGACGCACTTATTCTCGCCTGCGGGGTTCCGCTGGCTTCTGCCTTCGGAAAGGCGGACTACTGCCGTATAGGCTGCGATGTAAGTCTTGACTGGAACGATAAGCCTCACATGAGGCTCATGCACCGCGAGAGAATAAGCACAAGGAACTCCATACTGAACACGGTTTTCCGCAGACAACTCAACGGGCGCGCTTTCCTCAGCGATCCGGATGTATTTCTTCTCCGCCCCTGCAATAATTCACTTTCGGACGAGCAAAAAAACTGCCTTGCAGAGGTGAATTCAATGATGGGCAGCGTACTCTTTACCTCGGATAATTTCTATGACTACACCGAGAAAGAGATAAAAGAGCTTTCAAAGATAATGAAGATAAGAGATGCCAAGATCGTATCAGCTGAGCTTGACGACGATTTTCTCACACTCCGCTTCATCGTCAGCGGAAAGAAATATATCAAAAGATATCCCATGTAAAAAGAAAAGCTGATCTCTCTAAAGGCGGTGCTTATATAGAAGTTTACGCGTAATTATGGGGGAAAAACCTTTCTGAGGAAAGGTTCTTTCCCCCATACCCCCTTTTCCAAAGACTTTTGGCTGGTTTTTATCAGGACAGGGCGCCTTAAATATAATAAAAAGGCATATATTATCAAGCGCCCTGTCCTGATAAAAACGAAACAGAGTCCTCGGAAAAAGAATAAAGGGAAGCACTTCTCTCAAAGAGCTTCCCTCAATATCACCCGTAAACCTTCTGTACGAGCGTCGCCTTTATGGGGATCAGCTTTTTTAAGCATATATATGTCGATTTTTGTTGATTTTTGTCGGTTTATATGCTATCATAAGTACAGAGGTGATATTTTGAAGGATAATAAATCATTTGGAAAATATCTGCTCTATTTCATTTGTTCAGCGTCAGTAGTAGGTGCAGCCACCTTCTACTTTCATGCCAGTGATACAAAGAAAAACACAACTACTGTTATAATAGAACCCTACACTGATGAAACTATTACGGCTTCTACTGAAACATTCGAGCAAACCGTTACACAAAAAACAACCAAAGCACATAAGACTACAACTACCAAAACTGCTGCAACAAGACCCGCGGAGACTACTTCCGAGTTTGTTTTTATAGATATAAACTCCGCAGGAGCAGAGGATTTTTCTAAACTGAAAGGTATCGGCACCGTCCTTGCCGATGAGATCATAAGCTACCGAGAAAACAACGGAAGTTTCCGAAATATCGAGGAGATAATGAACGTCAATGGTATCGGTGAAGCTATATTTGCCGATATTCGGGAGCATATCTATGTAATTGAACCAATTTATGACGTCGAAGACGATAACTTCAATGAGGAGCCCGCTGAAAACGAAGCAGAGATCCCGGCTACAGAGTATATCATTACTCTGGAGGAAGCTGCGCCAATTGACATCAACTGTGCAGATATTGAAACATTAATGCTTCTGCCTCATATTGACGAAGACACTGCTCAGAGGATCATAGACTTCCGTGAGCAGAATGGCGGTTTCAAGAATACCTATGAGCTTCTTCTGATCGAAGGTATAAGCAGAAATGAAGCCAATGAAATACTTGAATTTGTCACGATCGGATAGACTCGGGACTGTTATTCATATGTCTGATTGCAACGATCATAATAACAAAATAAAGCCTCACTGCAATTGCAGTGAGGCTTTTCAGTGGGCCATTAGGGACTCGAACCCCAGACCGTCCGGTTATGAGCCGGATGCTCTAACCAACTGAGCTAATGGCCCTTATAACATTAATCGGAAGCTCTGTAAGCTTCCGATAACGTATATAATGTCGGCACTGATTTAGTTTCCCGGGCCGTCACCAGCCAAGTATCGTCAACGTGAATGAGCTTAACTTCCGTGTTCGGAATGGGAACGGGTGTGACCTCATTGCCATAAGCACCGACTA
>NZ_KK211347.1:0-461900 GCF_000621785.1 Ruminococcus flavefaciens ND2009
CCTGTGGACGGAATAGAAAATGCTGTCATAAAGCAGGCGATCGAAGAGCTTGTAAAGCATCATGATATACTGAGAGCGGTTTACAGAAATAATGTACTTGAGATACTGCCCATAGCAGAAAGCAGACTCTTTGATTTTTATGAATTTGATTTCAGTAACGAATCAGATAAGCAACTTGCAGTACATAACAAATGCACAGAAATACAGGGAAGTATCGATCTTGAGAACGGACCGCTTGTAAAGATAGCAGTGTATGAACTTGGAGAAACAAAGCAGATGATGTTCTGTATTCACCACCTTGCAGTTGATGGTGTATCATGGAGAATACTTGCAGAAGATTTTGACACAGCGGCAGGTCAGATAAAGGCAGGTGAACAGGTAAGCTTACCTGAAAAAACTGTATCGTTCATTGAGTGGAGCAAGAAACTGAAGGAATACGGATCGAAGCTTGGAGACGCGGATAAAGACTACTGGAAAAAGGTCAATGCTGAAATATCCGAAGGAAAGATCGCCGGAAATCATGAAGAGGAAAGCACAGGATTTGCAGTAGCAGAATTTAGTAAGGAAACCACCGAACATCTCCTGACAAAGAGCAGCAATGCGTATGGAGCAAAGATCGACGAAGTCCTGATAGCAGCACTTGCAAGAGCGGTCGGAAGAATAACCGGACAAAAGAAACTGGCGATAAAGCTTGAAGGTCATGGCAGAGAAGAACTTCACGAATCTGTTCTGACAGACCGAACAGTTGGCTGGTTTACCAACATATATGCAGTAAGTGTTGATGTTGGAAATGATAATGATTCATCGATCATTTCAGCAAAGGATTCATTAAGAAGTGTTCCGAGTAATGGAATGGGATACGGCTTCACTGAACATGAAGAAGTTCCTGACATCTGCTTCAACTATCTTGGCGACTTCAGCGGCAGCAAGACAAGCTTTTTCGGAGGATACAGCACAGGTGCTGATGTATCGGCAGAAAACAAGCTGCCTGATAAGATCGTTATGAATGGCAGTATTACAGATGGAGCATTAGCATTTTCTATAATGAGCAATGATAAATGCTTCGGAAAGAATTTTATTGATAAACTTGCCCGTGAATTCACTGAATGTGTAAATGAAATTGCTTGTTACATTTCAAATAATACTAAAAATGAGGCAACATCATCCGATATGACAGCAGACTTCTTTGATGATGAAGATATCTCATTTATCAATTCTTTATTGGACTAATTATCCGGAGGTATTAAAATGGCAGTTGTAAATAATAAAATCAAGGATATATGTACACTTACCCCTTTGCAGGAAGGTATGTTGTTTTTTAATCTTATGTCAAAGGAAACAGGACAGTATGTTATTCAGAATTCTTTTGATACAAAGTTTGATCTTGATGTCAATCTTGTAAAGCAGACTCTTGATCTTGTTTCGTTAAGATATTCTGTTTTGCGTACATTCTTCTTATACGAAAACGTAAAACAAAATTGTCAGGTCGTTTTAAAAGAAAGAACATTGGAATATGATTACCAGGATTGGTCAGATCTTGGTAATCAGCAGCAGGAGGAATTATTTGCTGATTACTTATCAAAGGATCTGAAGAGAGGATTTGATCTGAAAGAAGATACACTTCTTAGAGTAAAGCATATCCGCTTAGGTGAGAATAAGAACAGGATCTTATTTACAATGCATCATATTATCATTGATGGATGGTGCGTATCCACGATTTTTCAGAAGTTTTTTTCATATTATCTTATGCTTTGCAACGGAGAAACGTATGATGAGATGGTGAACAAGGTAAAGGAAGAGGAAAACAGCGAAGGCTCCTACAGTGAATATATAAAATGGCTCAATTCAAAGAATAAGGAAGATGCGAAGGAATACTGGAAGGGCTTGCTTGAAGGTTATGACAGCGTTTGCGCGATCAAATCAACTCAGAATCCGGAACCGTGCAGCGAGCATATGATCGAATCCTATCTGAGATTAGATACCGGTACTACCGATGCAATTGCTAAGCTTGCAAACAGAACAGAAAGTACTGTAAACATAGTAGCTGAAACAGTAGTAGGAATTCTTCTTCAGTCATACAGCGGCAGCAAGGATGTAGTATTCGGAAAGGTAGTTTCAGGCAGAAATGCCCCTGTAGTAGGCATAGAAAACATGGTTGGCCTGTTTATAAATACTATTCCCGTCAGGGTCACTGCGGAAGACGGCCTGACATTTGAGGAACTGATCAAAAGGCAGCATAAGCAGGAGATAGAAAGTACGAACTATGATTATTGCTCCCTGTCAGATATTCAGAGTATGACAGCTCAGGGTTCTGATCTCATCAAGGTTTTATTTGTTTTTGAGAACTTCTTATCAGGTCTGAATAATAATCAGGAAGGTCATTCCGGGAATGATGATAGTATAAGCTCAGGATTTGCCCGTGAGCAGACAAGCTTTGATGTTACTATAAGTGCAATGGAGTCTGATGGTCAACTTGTGTTCAAGATCATGTACGATCCTAATGTTTACTCCGAAGATGAGATTGAAATCCTTAAGGAAAGAATTGAAAAGGTATGCCGTGAGATAGCAGCTGAGCCGCATAAGCTGGTCAGTGAGATCGAAACTGTTACAGACAAAGAAAAGGCACTTATCCTTGATGATTTTAATGCAACAGATACTATTTACCCAAGTAATAAAACAATTGTGGAATTGTTTGAAGAACAGGTAAGAAGAACTCCTGACAGTATAGCTGTTATATTCAATAATCAAATTCTGACCTATTCACAGCTGAATGCAAGAGCCAATATAATCGCCAATAAGCTGAGAAATTTCGGAGTAACTCCCGGAGATTTCATAGCTATAGCAGCTGAAAGAAGTACAGAGATGATATGCGGTATATACGGTATCATAAAGTCAGGCGCAGCCTATGTTCCCATAGATCCTTCTTACCCTGAGGAGAGAATAAGATATATTCTTGAGGATTGTAAGCCAAAGGCATTCCTTAAGTACACAGATAAAAAAATAGTTATCGATCAGCAAATACCTGTTATAGACCTATCAAGTGAAATCGCATGGGTCGGATCAGAGGCGGATCCGGTTCTTGTTAATAAACCTGAAGACTTTATCTATTGTATCTATACATCAGGCACAACAGGAAAGCCCAAAGGCGTTCCAAACAGACATACAGGTCTGATCAACAGAATTTTCTGGATGAACAGCAGATATCCTGTCACACAAGGGGATACCATTCTTCAGAAGACAACATTTACATTTGATGTTTCGGTCTGGGAGATAATCTGGTGGAGCTTGACAGGTGCCAGAGTTGCATTATTAAATCCGGGCGGAGAAAAGGATCCTGAGCAGATCTGTAATGCGATAGAGGCATACAAGGTCACAACAATGCATTTTGTGCCGTCAATGCTTGCAATGTTTGAGGAATATTTACTCGATTTTGATGGAATGATCGGCAAGCTTCACAGCCTGAGAAATGTTTTCTCAAGCGGTGAGGCATTGAAGAATAAGTATGTTGAACAGTTCTATGCAATTTCTATGAGTAATAATCTTGGAATGCAGCTTATAAACCTTTACGGTCCTACTGAGGCAAGCATTGATGTTACATATTATGATTGCACCAGTGATGATATTTATACTGTTCCGATAGGAAAGCCAATTTACAATACCAAGCTGTATATTCTTGATAAAAACAAGCTCTGTGGTATAGGTATCCCGGGAGAACTCTGTATTACAGGTGTCGGACTTGCAGCCGGTTATATGAACAGACCTGAGCTTACAAATGAGAAGTTTGTGGATAATCCGTTTGGATATGGAAAAATGTACAGAACAGGCGATCTTGCAAGATGGCTTCCTGACGGTAATATCGATTATCTTGGAAGAATAGATGAGCAGGTCAAGATAAGAGGTTTCAGGATCGAGCTTGGAGAGATCGAATCAAGGATCAGAGAAATCCCCGGTATTAAGGACTGTGCGGTAATAGCAAAGGAAGACAGTACAGGCAATAAGGCAATTTACGCTTATTATACGAGCGATACCGAGAAAAGCGTATCAGAAGTTAGAGACAGTCTTAACGATGTTATGCCTGAATACATGATCCCTTCCTATATGCAGCAGATCGAAACGATCCCTGTAACCGGGAACGGAAAACTCAATAAAAGAGCACTGCCTGAAATTGAAACAAGGACAATAAGGGAATATGTTGCACCTTCCAATGAAACGGAAGAGAATATATGCAGGATATTCAGCGAAATACTTAACATTGAAAAGGTCGGAGTCAAGGATAACTTCTTTGAGCTCGGAGGAGATTCAATCAAGGCAGTAAGAATAACATCAAAGCTCAAGGCATTGAAATATGATGTTGCGGTCGGAGATATAATAAGTGAAAAAACAGCTGAAAAAATAGCGGTTAAGCTTGAGAGCAAATCCGATAACAGCAGTGAGGTTAACTATCTTACACTTATTTCCGACAAAAAGAAGAAAAACTCACTTATCTGCTTCCCGTTCGGAGGAGGAGATGAAGCGTCATTTATACAGTTGACAGCTGAGGTCACCAAGCGTAATGATGAAATAAGTGTATATGCTCTCAGATCCTGTAACTGTGAAGAAGAGCAGCTTGCAGATATCATGAATGAGATCAGCAGGATAGTTGATGAATCTGAGAATACTGTTTTCTACAGCCACTGTGCAGGCGCAGGTATGCTTGTAAAAACGTGTGCTAATCTGCCGAATATCAGTAAAGTCAAGCATGTTATAATTGCTGCAACCGCTCCTGGTAAGGTCAAGAAAATATTTGGAAAAACAATTAATCCCTATAATGCAATGAGTGACAAGGTTTTAAAAATGATGCTGGTAAAAGCAGGTGCGCAGTTTGGTGAATTGACTGATGAAGAAATAACGGATTTCTTAAGGAAATTCAGATCTGATGTTGAAAAGTACGGAGAGGATTGTACTAAATATACTGAGCCAATAAATAATGCAGGTTCAATTATTGTCAGTGAGGCAGATCCATATACGCCAAATGCTGAAGCTGTAAGAAAAGAATGGCAAAAGAGGTTCAGAGAGACCATAACCATGCATCTTATTGATAATGCAGATCATTATTTCCACAAATCACGTGCTGATGAGGTTGCGGAGATCATCGTAAGCAAGTTTTGATCGAGTCTATCCCAAATTTGTGTGACCCTATTAAGCATTGCATAACAGATGCTCTGTTTCATATATGTTTTGATCTCGCTGTGATACTGTTTGCATACAGCGTGATCATGATATGCACCTTGTAATAAGCTCTCGGAAATCCGGAATAAGAGAATAGAGAGCTGATATAAAAAAACCTTCCTGAAACTAAGTGTTCAGGAAGGTTTTTTATTTATTACAGGTCAGTTCATCCGGCTGATGAAGCTATCCAGGGACAAGAGTTCAAACTCTGTAGTTGAGGTGTAGGCGTAGTATGCGAGGATACAGGAAGCGTCCACCGCATTTATGGTGCCGTCGCGGTTCACTTCAGCTGCCAGCTTCTGGACATCGGTAAATCCGCCGTCACGGCTTGTTGAAGTCATAGCGTAGTAGTACAGAACTGAGGAAGCGTCAACGGCGTTTATACGGCCGTCATCGTTGACGTCTCCCTTAGGCAGGGTCTTGCCGAGAGAGCTGAATTTATATCCGTATTCCTTGGCGTATTTTTCGGCAGTGGAGCCGTCATAGCCGTATATGGTCCCGCTGAATGAGGCTTTTTCTTCATCGTTGCCGCCGTACTGTGCGTAGTTGCTGATAGTAGCGGGGGAAAGGCAGATCTCACAGTCGGGGTTTTTGATAGTAACAGAGCTGAGAGAAGCACAGCCTGCAAAAGCATATGAGCCGATGGAGCTTATGTTTTCGGGAATGACAACATCTGTCAGTGAATCGCAGTATTCATACTCGTGGTCGCCTATTTCGCGGTCAGCATCTGACAATATGATGTTCTTGAGGGAGCTGCAGCCCGAGAAGGTGCAGTAAGCTGACTTTTTAAGATTTTTCGGGATATTTACAGTTGTGAGAGCTTCGCAGTTTTCGAATGTCATATAGCCAAATCTCTGTATACTGTCGGGGAGAGAAACGGTTTTAAGCGTTTTGTTTATATCTATGTAGGTGACATCATTCTCGTCTGTTTCAGCTGAAACGAAGCAGTGATCGGCTATGCACTTTGTGCCGTCCTTTACGGTGACCTCTGCTGTATCGCCCTTTATTGTATAAAGAGCCGAGCCGCAGTAAACAGGACCGTCGGGCTGTGCTTCAAGCCATGGAGTGCCTGTCATTACATCTGTGCCGAAGTAGGTGATATTATCTGAGAAAGTGATGTTCTCAAGGCTCTTGCAGTTTTTGAATGCGCGGTCATCTATTGTACTTACCTTTGCGGGGATAACGATATTATCGAGCTTATCGCAGTTCCTGAAGGCATTATATGATATGGTATCCAGAGTTTCGGGAAGCTCAATGTTCTCAAGCTTATCACAGTCATAGAATGCCATATCGCGGATCTCCTCGGTACCGTTGGGGACTGAATAGCTGTTTCCCTCGCGGTTGCGTGGATAGATGACAAGTTCGTTTCCAAAATTATTAAAGAGCACACCGTCCCTGCTGACATATCTTTCGTTCCTTTTTGATACATTGACAGCTTCAAGAGAGGAGCAGTTCGTCAAATCGTTGGGGAAGTCGGTTACTGATGCGTTAAGTCCGATCGCAGTGAGCTCCGTGCAGTTTGCAAAGGCGTGGTTCGATATGATATTCACAGGGGCAGGCACTATGAACTCTCCCTTTACCTTATCGGTCAGACACTTGATGAGAACGGACTTATCGGCAGTATAGAGAGCACCGTTTTCCAGGACGAAGCTCTTGTTGTTCTCGTCTATCTCTGCGTCTTTGAGCCGCTCCAGATAGAAAGGCAGATTGCCGATGTCAGTAAGTCCTGCGGGGATCTTCAGACCTGTAATATGTCCGGGAGACTCCATACAGAACGAAAGGGAAATGGCTGTAACAGGCAGACCGTTTAATTCAGCGGGAATATCGAGCACCTCGGAATCGTCCTGATAACCGCATATCTCAGCATGGTCGCTGTACTCGTCCCAGCTCCAGATACCGTCTGAAGCGGTCTTGACCGGAGTGTTGCCTGTACTGTCAAGGACTGCGAAATTATAGCCATGCTTGGCTGCAAATCCTTCAACAGCCGATTGACCGGGACCGTAAATAGTTCCGCTGAAATCTGTGTTGCCGCTATCGCTGTGGTTTTCCTGCATACCGAAGGGATCGTCAAGATAGCAGTATTCTCCCTCTACGGTAAGAGACTTGAGAGATGTACAGTTGGCGAAGGCGCCTCCGTGGACAAAATCTATATTTTTGGGGATAACTACCTCTTTAAGGGAACTGCATGAGGCGAACACTGAATCATTGATAAAGTCAAGCAGCGTCGGGATATGCACATTTTCAAGTGAAGAACAGCCTTCAAAGGTGCTGTAGCCCAGATACCTGATACTGTCGGGGAGGTTTATCTCTTTAAGATTACTGCATCCGCAGAAAGCGTATGAGCCTATATTCCTTATGCCATTGGGCAGGGTCACAGACACCAGGTTCTTATCCCCTGTGCCAGCACCGTTTTCGTCGCTTTCGGTGCAGAAGGCACTGTTACATATGCTGAGGGTGCCCTCCTTTACCTTTACCGCGGAGTTCTCAGGCAGCTTTCCCTTTACTCTGTAGAGTACGCTTCCCGCGTAGATGATACCGTCAGGCTGTTCATCGAGCCATGGAGTATTGCGCATAGCTTCTCTTCCCATTTTTTCTATGCTGCCCGAAAAAGCTATCTGCGAAAGGCTCGGACAGTTTAAAAAAGCGAAATCCTTTATCTCTTCAAGGCTGTCGGGAAGCACTATGTTATTGAGCTTGTCACAGGCAGAAAAAGCGGAGTATCCTATGACCTCCACAGAGCTTCCGAAGCTTACTGTTTCAAGGTTGTCGCAGAAGGAAAATGCTTCGTCGTATATCTCTTTTACACTGTCGGGGATAGTATAGGAGGTGTCCGGGTCAGCGCAGGGGTACAGATAAAGAATATCCATGCACTTATTGAACAGAACGCCGTCCCCACTGCTGTAGTACTTGTTGTCACCGTCTACCTCGATGCTCTGAAGATTTTTACAGCCGCTGAATGCGGAGTCTCCTATCTCAATGACAGAGGCGGGGATATTTATCTTCTCTATGCTCTCTATGCCGTAAAAGGCTTTAGAGTCTATTTTTTCAACGGTATCGGGGATCGTGAATTCCTTTCCCTCATAGAATGATGAGCACCTTATGAGCTCCTTCATATCGGAGGTATAGACCGCGTCGCCGGTGTTGATATAGCTCTTGTTTCCGGGATCTACCTCCAGAGTAAGAGTCGTTGCCAGTGCGCTGAGGGAGTTTCCAAGGTCGGTAACTGTTGAGGGTATCTCTATGTACGAAGATGTCTGACCCATAAAAGCCTCATCGGCTATGGCAGTTACGGGGACGCCGTTGACAGTCTCGGGTATGATGATACCTGACCAGTCCCAGGTCGCCTGTACCAAAACTGCGTGGTCGGGGTAAATGTAGTAATCCAGTCCGTATTCGCCGTCATTATGATCGCTGTACTCTGTATATCCGCCTTCGACCGCCCACCTTGATACAGCTTCCGCAGAAAGGCTGTCAGCTGCGGGACTGAGGCAGGCTGCTGAGATAAGCGCTGATAATGCTATCGACAATATTCTTGCTTTCATTATGAACTCTCCTTATGTCATTATAATGAGCCGGAAATGGCTCTGATATGAATATTTTATCACTATATCGCGGCAAACGGCAAGCACAGAGTTGATTATTAACTGTTTGGCAACAATAATCGTTAACTGTAACAATATGCAGGACAGGAATTTGTATAAAATGCTAATCGTCAGAAAAACCCCGACACCAGGGCGGTGCTTATATAGAAGTTTACGCGTAATTATGGGGGAAAAACCTTTCTGATGTAAGATATTCTTAACGCAGAAGGTTAAAAGCAAACCGAATAGGATAAAAGTCGATACTAATATAAAGGTATCGACTTTTATTATTTAGTAATGAGTTATCTCAATCTACTTAATTAAGAATTTATGAATAATAGAAGCATTTCACGCAAAAAAATGTCATTTCACGCTAATGCGTTGATTTGTGACTATACGATATGTTATAATATACCCGCTGCATTTGCAGGATATAAACAATACCTCTATTCATTCACAGTAATATCATCACCTTTTTCTCACTATTATTTTTGCTGCTCGTTTCGCTCTTTCGTTTTCAAGGTATTGTTTTTTATTTTATCTTAAAGGAGTGGGATACAATCTACAGAAAACCAAACCATAATTATGAAAGGAAGGATCAGTATACTATCTTAATAAATACAGTATAAAATCGATGTATCAAAAAACTTCAATTGAATATTAAATATGTGTTATATAAGCTTTCACATGCCTTTTTCAATTGGAGTAAGTGACATTATTAAAGCTGAAAGTGCGGAGTGTGCCTGCTGTTTTACGGTATAAATCTCCGAATCAGTTTGGTATCCCGCGTTTTTTTCGGCATCTATGTTATAACGATCACAGCATTTTCTTTACAAGGAGTGGAAAAATGAATTCAAAAAGAAAAGCAGGCAGGAGGATACTTAGCGTTTCTCTGAGCCTTGCGATCCTTGCCAATTTCTGCAATGTGCTCCCTTTAGACACTTTTGCGGAGGATGATAACGAAACAATAGTACAGGAAGAGTTTAGCCTGAACGGACACAGATATCAGCTCATTGACATATCAAAGAGCTGGTCAGGCGCCGAGAAGTATTGTGAAGACCTTGGAGGTCATCTGGTAACTATTACATCGGAAGAAGAACAGCAGTTCATTATCAGTGAGTTATTTCCTCACGGTACTAAAAAAACATATTTTATCGGCCTTTCAAGAGATTCTTATGCCAACGACTGGAACTGGGTAACAGGTGAGGATTATGTTTATTCCAATTGGGACATTGGTGAACCAAACAGTACTGATGAAAACTATGTACATATGTATAAAGCGTTCGGAAATATAGGAACATGGAATAACACATATGAAGAAACAAGTGGATATGGCGATTACTCTAATGAAAACTGCGGCTTTATCTGCGAGTGGGAGGAAGAGGAGTCTCCTATCACTGTTGAAAACAAGATGAAGCATTATGCGCTGTACTCTGCAAGCGATACCGTTGATCTAGGACTTTACGTTAGTGGAAGCAGCATTAACGGTAATGTTTATACAGGCTCAACGCTTCAGTGCAGCGGCTCGAATTTTTCTCTGAACGGCCGCGCAGATGCTGTAGGAGAGGTCAGAATATACGGTTGGGATATGTATGTTGAAGAGAAAAATGAAAATGTGGAACCTGTCAGCATTATTGACTATGATAAGCTTCTGCATACCAGTGCACAGCCCTATGACTATTTCGCGGAGAGTACTGCCTATCTCGAAGATAAAAATATCATCGACAAATCTGTAAAGGCTTCGGGGGATATTGTTATCAGCGGAACTTCTTTTGAAGGTGACTGCTACATAATCGCCGACGGTGATATCACATATAATGTAGATACATTTGAGACCGACGGAAGAGTTTTCCTTTACTCAAGGAACGGAAACGTCATAATCAAGGGTACGAATATCGATCTGAACGGAGGAATATATGCTCCTCACGGTAAGGTCTCAATAAGCTCATATGAAACGGTTCTTAACGGATTTATATGGGCTGACAGCATTGCCTACAGTGGAAGCAAACTTACTGTCAACGGAGATAATTTTGATCTGCTTGAACCAAGGCGTGTTGTCAAGACATATACAACTAACGATGATTTCTGTGAAGGAGAGTTCAGCGGACTTGGCATTTCTGTTTCGGACCAGTTAACACTTGATGCAAATGACGGAGAGGTTTCTGCCGCTGAGGATAAGGAATATGGCATTACCGAAAACGGAAACGGTGTAAAGGTGACCTATTCCGCTGATAAGAAATTTGTTTCAGGCATCGGAGATACTGTAAAAGTTAAATACAGTCTCAGCACTTACGGCGAAGCTTCTGCAGATTCCGAGCCTGTTGACATTGTTATGGTCATCGGCAATTCAGGTAAAATGCAGGGAGAACGAATGGAGAAGTTCAAGGCTTCCTGCAAGAAGATTATCACAGGAATGAAGTCAGATGACCGCTGTGCCATAGTCTCCGGCTCGGATAGTTCGGCTGTTTTACAGACACTGACATCTGATAAGGAACTGCTTGTCAGCTCTGTTGACAGCTTTTCGGCCTCCGACGGAACAAGTAATTGTCTTGGGCTGGATAGTGCTCTTGACATATTTGAGGATCAGAGCGATGATGCTCACAAGAAATACATCATCCTGCTGTCAGACGGCGAATGCAGCGATGAGGAAATGGCACTGAATCTTGCAGCACAGGCAGATCAGAGAAATATCAGGATATTTACTCTGAACACAGGCAGCAGCACACCTTTCATG
Organism: Ruminococcus flavefaciens ND2009; assembly: GCF_000621785.1. GTDB lineage: Bacteria > Bacillota > Clostridia > Oscillospirales > Ruminococcaceae > Ruminococcus > Ruminococcus flavefaciens_C. The sequence continues at coordinate 11,524 of NZ_KK211347.1, forward strand.
CAGAAACTTGCTGTTAACAGTAATGGTGTCTTCAAAAATACTGCCAATGACGATGATATGATCAAGATAATGTCTTCGTTTGCCTCAGAGGTATTTGATACTGCATATAAGAAAACCGTATTCAGAACTACAGTAAGGGACGCAGCTTCTGTTGACATCTCAGCAATCAAGCCCGTTCCGTCTTCAGTAATGGAAAACGAAGACGGCAGTGTTTCACTGGAATGGAATGTTGGCAGACTGTCACAGGATGACAAGAAGGAGATAAGTATCCCTGTTACGGTATCTTCCGATACAGACGGATCTGCGGATATTCTCGGAGATACTCTCTGTGTATACTATGACCGTAACGGGAAAGCCAATGTTGTATACGCCGATGATGTGTCTGTTCCCGTAAGCAGATATAAGGAAAGCGGAAACTGGACTGCTGTTTTTGACAGTAAGCGTGTAAATGCAGACTGGAACAATATCAGCTGGAACGGCAAAAGATACGGCGACGGAAATATCACGGTCTACGTTTCTGCCAGTGAAGACGGAAAGAATTTCTCCGAGCCTGTAAAGGTCATGAATGACCAGCCCTTCAGCGGTATCAGCGGACGTTATGCAAAGCTCAGCGTGGATATGACTGTTTCATCTGACGGAAATTCTCCAGAGCTCTATGATATCACTATTGCTTCTTCCGAGGCGGCTCATGAGGAAATGATAAACAGCGAGCCAGAAGCTGATATCATTTCAAAGGAAAGGACAACAGTCAATTCGCCTATGAGATTGAGAGCTTCTGTGTCAGACGACTGCATGGCTTCTGACATAACAGTTACATGGAGCTGTGATGATGAAAATGTAAGCTTCACTAATAATACCGGAGTATTTGCGTCAGTTATCTGTTCTGTTAACGGAAGTTATGAAATAAACTGTATTGTCAGCGACGGTGAAAACACAGTACAGTGTGCAAAAACTATAGTGTGTGAGCCTGCAGACAGCTTTGAGGACATTGATCCCGATCAGCAGGCTGCTCCCGAGATAAGTGTTTCACTTCCGCAGTTTGCAGACAGAGGCGAAAGGGTAAACGGCAAAATAACCGAACTCAACGGCGCAGATATAGCGTGGTATTCTGTTATATTCAATGACAGCTGTGCAGCTGATCCTGCGGATGACGGCAGCTTTACGCTTACAATGCCTGACGATGACGGCGTATATGAGATCGTTGTAAGAGCATATGACTGGTCGGGAAGATCGGATGTAAAAACTTTAAGTATCACAGTTGACGGTGAGGCAGCAGCCGTAAATATTATGCCTTCTGTTGATGAGGCGGCTGTTGACGAACAGGCATACTTCATTGTATCTGTAGCAGGTGCCGAGAAGATAAGTGAACTCAGCTATACTCTGAACGGTGAACCTGTTACTGTTCCTGATGACGGTATCTTACCGATAGATACATCTGCTGAAAAGGAATATGTTCTTGCAGCTGAAGGTATCACCGTAAACGGTAAAAAGCTCAATGTCTCCGCAAAGATAAGAGTTGTTGAAGCAGATAATGAAAAGCCCGTTGTTTCCATAAGCTTTGACAAGGAAAAATATATCGAAGGTGATACTGCGGTAATTACTGTATCAGCAGCGGATAATATCGGAGTTGAGCAGCTGACCGTACTCCTAAATGGAATAGAGATACAGCCCGACAGCAGCGGAAAATACACGGTCAGTGATCTGAAATGGGGCGAGTACATCGTTACAGCCAATGCCTATGATGAGGCAGGAAATAAGGGTACCGCTTCAGAAAAGTTTATAGCAAAGGATATTATGTCACCTGCTGTTGTTCTGGAGATCGAGAAAAAAGTAGTATATGTCGGCTCGGATGATCTTATTAAAGTTACTGCGACCGATAACAGCGGTCAGGTTTCGATAGTCCTTACCATCAACGGAAAAGAGGTGCCTCTTTCTGAGGATGGTACCTTCGTATTCACCCCCGAATCGGCAGGTACCTATGATGTAAAGGCTTTAGCTACCGATCCTTCGGGAAATCCTCGCGATGCAGCACTGACGATCACGGCGATAGAGCCTGATACGATCGATCCTGTTGTGAAAATAATCCCCGATAAGGATACTTACTTTGAAAATGATGATATCAGCTTTACTGTGGAGGCTACAGACAACATCGGTGTTGTTAAGACAGAGGTTTCGATCGACGGCAAAGATGTCACTCTTTCCGAGAACAACACATACACTATAAAAAATGCCGAACTCAGGACCTATGTGATCATTGCGAGAGCATATGATGAGGCAGGAAACAATGATGGAGTTATCTTCACAGTAAACATCAATCCTGAACTCGCACCTTCAATTGCCATCGCATTTGACAAGGATGGATATAAAGAGGGAGACTCCCTGAGGGGACTTTTGACTGTGCAGGGGCAGACTGAGATAGTCACTGTTACTGCAACAGTAAACGATAGACCTCTTTCTGTCAATAATAATGAGTTTGAGCTTAACGATCTGAGGACAGGAGAGTATATATTTACATTTACAGCTGAGGATGCAAGAGGTCTGACTTCGACCACAAGCAGGATGATAGTTGTTTCTGAAAAAGAGCAGGATACAGATGAAAAGCTCTGTGCTGTCATCGACGGTCTCGTAAAGTATGGCGACAGTGCCGTATATAAAGTTGCGGCATCAGATGATATTGATAAAACAACTATCAATGTAACACTTAACGGTAAGAAAATAACTCTGTCAGATGATCTCACTTATATTTTCCACGGTGACAAGCTGTTTGAAAACGAATTTGTTCTCACAGCCAAAACGACCGATGGAGAACTGCTGACTGTTCCGAATACCGTATTGGTATACGAAAAGGATAAGCCAACAGTAAATGTTTCGCTTAACAAGGAAAACGGTATACAGGACGATGATGATGTTATCGTAACTATATCTGCTGAGGATATCTCGGGTATAAAAAGAATAATGACCGTTTTTGACGGAAATGAGATACCCGTTGATGAAAACGGGCAGGTATTTCTCGGTAAGCTTGACATGGATCCGCATACTCTGGTAATAAGGGTTTGGGACAACTTTGATAATCTTCGCACCTATATACTCAGCTTCTATGTCGTTGAGAACGGCGGCTCAGGAGGAAGCTCCATATCGGTCGGCGGAGGTGATGATATTGATCCGGATGAGCTTACAGCTCAGATCATATCTCCTGTTGAGAATGATAAGGTTTCGTGTCCTACATTTGTGATAGGAAGTGCAGGCGGTACTGAATTTAGTAAATACATACTTGATTATCAGCCGGCAGAAGGCGGTGCCTATACTATTATCAAGGAAAGCTCCTCAAAGGTAAACGTCCATTCTCTTGGCGAATTCGATACAACTATGCTAAGAAACGGAATATACAAACTCAGATTGAGGGTGTATGGTTCCGATGACAGAGTAGTAAAGGCGGAGACCTTTGTTTCTGTAGAAGGTCAGATGAAGATAGGCAACTTCTCACTGAGTTTTGAGGATATGAATGTCCGCACAAGCGGTATCCCACTCTCGCTTATCCGAACCTATGACAGCCGTGACAGAAATATTAGCGGAGATTTCGGATATGGCTGGGATCAGTCTGCAAAGAATATAACCATCAATACCAATGGTCCGCTGTATATTGGCTGGCAGAAGACCGGCATGACAGGCGATCAGGGAGTTCAGGCTCTGAGAGAGCATATCATAACCGTTAACTGGGATAATGGAAGAACAGAAAAGTTCCGAATGACAGCCGAGATAAGAAAGGACGGATTCGGAAAGCATATTACTCCTGTATTCGAAGCTTTAGGCGGAGCAACATCAAAGCTTACCACACCTGACGCAGACGGCTACTGGACCTGTCAGGACAATATGATCTATAACGAAGACAAGGCTGTGGAATTTGATCCTTCCGACTGGATAATTACCGCTGCTGACGGAGTAAAATATGAGATCAATAAAACTAACGGAGTTCGCTCCATCACCGATAATTATGGTAACAGCGTAACATTTGATGAGAACGGCATAAGCGGTTCAAACAGCGCACTGACTATCGAGCGTGACAGTGCCGGACGCATAACAAGCGTAAGGTCATCTGATGAAAAGACAGTTTCTTATGAGTATGACAAAAATGGCGATCTTGTAAAGGCAACAGACATTTCAGGAAATGTAACTTCATTCGAGTATGATGATCATTATCTTACAGCTGTTATCAATTCTGATAATGTGGTCGTTTCGAGAAACATCTACGATGATAACGGAAGGCTTATCAAAACTATAGATGCTAATAACAATGTTATCATCTACGATCATGATATTGAAGGACGAGAGGAAACTGTCACCGACAGAAACGGTGGAGTTACCAGATATGTTTATGACAAGAACGGTAATATCCTTTCGCAGACAGACCCAATGGGCAACACTGTAAAAAACACTTATGATATTAACGGATATCTGAAATCAAAAACCGACGCAATGGGCAATGTGACAAGCTATGTCTATGATAAAACAGGCAATCTTTGCCAGTTAACAGATGCCGAAGGAAATACTGTAACAAACGAGTATGATACCAGAGGAGCTGTAACATCAATAAATGCAATGGGCATAGATATCATAAAGGTCAATTATGATGATAAGGGCAACACTACCTCAACAGAAGATGCGATTGGAAATGTCATCAGCTATTCTTACGACAGCAAGGGTGAACTTACATCTGTTACAGATGAGATCGGCACCTATATGATCATAAGCTATGACAGCAACGGCAATGCAAAAACAGTAACAGACGGTGCAAATCATACAGCTGAGTTTGAATATGACAGCAGCGGCAACTGTATTTCAAAAACTCTGAAGTATACTTCAGATGGTGCTCAAAAAACAGTGACCGAGCATTATGTGTATGATGAAAACAACAACCTTGTACAGATAATCGACAGCAGCGGAAACATCACTTCCACCGAATACAACAGCATGGGCAAGGTGGCTCTTGCTACAGATGAAAAGGGAAGACGGACATCATATGAGTATGATAATCTTGGAAATCTTACAGAGATCATTTATGCTGACGGAACCTCTGAATCATTCACATATGATAAGGAGGGAAACAACCTGACTGCAACTGACAGGCTTGGAAGAACTGTTACAATGGAGTATGATAATGTCGGAAATCTTCTTTCCAAGACCTATCCGAACGGTGCGGCTGTAACATATACCTACAATAAGAATTATGAACTGATATCAACTGTCAGCGCCAGCGGCGGCGAGACAAAGTATGAGTATGACAGGATAGGAAGAAACACTGCTATAGTTGATGCACTTAATAATCGTACAGAATTTACTTATAACAGTCATTCACAGCTTGAGAGCATGACTGATGCAAAGGGAAATACATATATCTATACTTATGATGACAATGGTAACAGGATATCTACAGAATTTCCCGATCATTCGACAGTATTGACATCATATGATGCAAGAGGCCGCGTGACGTCCAGAACAGATCAGCACGGCTATACCACCGCCTATACATACGACGGTGCAGACCGTCTTACAGGTGTAACAGATGCTCTCGGCAATACCACGAGCTACACCTATGATGAGGTCGGCAATCTTATCAGGGTAACAGATGCAAATGATCATTCAACAAGCTACACCTACGATGAACTCGGAAGAGTCATCAGGACCACAAATGCTCTCGGCAAGACAGCAGAGGCAACCTATGATATATGCGGTAATATCCTTACATCTACCGACTTCGGCGGAAAACTCACAACTTATTCATACGATGAGTATGACAGACTTATCTCAAAGGAGACCGCTGACGGAACAGTTTCATTCACTTATACCGCTGACGGAAAGCTTGCAGCAGTAACAGACGGAAGCGGCACAACACGCTACACCTACGATGAAATGGACGGCCTCAGCAAGGTGGAATATCCCGACGGAAACTATGTATCGTATAACTATGACGGTGCAGGCAGACTTTCAAGCATAAACACTGCACTGGGCTCCACCTCATATGAATACGATAAGCTTGACAGGCTTGTCAGGGTCGTAGACAGGAACGGTTATGCAACTCTTTACGAGTATGATGAAAATGGCAACAGGTCAACAGTAAAATATGCCAATGGAATTGTAGTAACCTACAATTATGACGAGCTCAACCGACTTATCTGTGAAAAAGCACTTGACAAACAGGGCGGACTTGTGGCACAATATGAGTATACCCTCGGTGCTGCAGGTGAGCGGCTCAAGGCTGAGGAAACTGACAGGACAGTCGAGTACACCTACGACAAGCTTTACCGCCTGACAGGCGAAAAGATAACAGCAGGCGTCGAGACTGACGAATACACCTACGCATACGACAGCGTAAGCAACCGTATCACAAAGATCAGAAACAGCGCAGAGACCACATATACCTACAATGCGCTCAACCAGCTCACTTCCGAAAACGGCACTTCATATCAGTATGATGACGCAGGAAATCTTATTTCGGTAACATCTGATTCAAAGTCTGTTCTGTATGCATACAATGCAGAGAACAATATGATCCGTGCAACAGTTCAGGAGGGCAACAGCGTTTCCGTAGAGGAATATGAGTATGACTATGCCGGAAACAGAACGGTAAAGAAGTCTGAGAATGACTATACCTACTATCTGAATGATGTAAGCGGAAGTCTTACGCAGGTCCTTGCAGAGCTTGATGCAGACGGCAATGAGAAGTGCTGGTATACCATAGGTGCAGACCTTATCTCGCAGGAGAGAAACGGCGCAGTATCCACATATCTCTATGACGGACACGGTTCTGTAAGAGGACTTTCCGATGAAACGGGAGCAGTTACAGACACCTACAACTACGACGCATGGGGCGAGCTTCTTGATAAGACAGGCACCACCGAAAACAGCTATCTCTACTGCGGCGAGCAGCTTGACAGCGCAACAGGACTTTATTATCTCCGCGCGAGGTATATGAACCCGTCAACGGGTACATTCACCACCATGGACACCTATCAGGGAAGCATATTTGACCCGACATCACTTCACAAATATTTGTATGCGAATGCAAATCCTGTGATGAATAGTGATCCGAGCGGATATGCAACTTTAACAGGTACACAGGTGGCAGTACTTGGAGCAACGTTTATTGCGGCAGCAATTGCTTCCAATAGTACATGGGCAATGAACGTGTATAAAAACATCAGAAGTTCATTTGCTGCTAATAGTTATTTTGTACCAAAGTATATCTTCCAAATAGATGATGTATTTGTCACGCATATCGCAAGTGGTATTTTGACATCTGCGGATGCAAATGACGAAGTAAGTTCTGAGATAACATCAGGTACTGGTGCTGCTTCGCCTGATCCGAAAAATAACAAAAATAAGAAGAATAAGAATGGTGATAGTTCTAAGTCTAATGAAAAGCAAGAACATAATGCAAAAGGTGAAGAAAAAACAAATTCGCAACAAAGGAATAAATGGATAAAGCATGACGTTTATAATAAAGTACGTAATAGATTTGGAAAAGAAGGTGTTGATAAATTTATAAGGGCAATGAAAAAAGGAATTGTTGGACCTGAAAATGAACAAGGCATAAAATATATACCAAATGGTGTTGAGGTTGGAGGGACAAAGTATTATTATGAAATAAAAGTATTGCGTAAATTTGGTGATTGGCGTATTTTTGGAAACTTAGATTCCGTTGGAAATATTATTTTTGAAATATTTGCTAAAGGAATTCATTAAGGAGAAATGTAAATGAATCTTAAAGATCAGCTAACAAAAATAATATCTGACAATAATTTAATCAATACTTCTTTTGATTTATTCTGGAGTTGCTATAAAAAATGTCTGTTAGAATCTCCTGATGAAGCTAAAGAATATGGATTGATTGATGAAAATTCTATAAATGCTGTTCTACATTCAATATCATATAAAATATTTAATGATGTAACTATTAGCGGAGAAAAATTAGAATACATAGTTATTCAAATTCAAATGTATGATACAAAAAAAAGCTATATAGGATATTATGATGCTTGTTTTAATACTGACGGAACAATTGCAGATGATTTCTTTATTTTTGAATGAGGTTGAATAATATTTAAAAAATTAAGATGCGAGATATCTTATAAAGCGGACTCTCCCGAGTCCGCTTTTTTCTTGACAAATGCCCCTGCCCATGGCATAATATAAATATGCGGCGAGCAGCTTGACAGCGCAACGGGGCTTTATTATCTCCGCGCTCGCTATATGAACCCGTCAACGGGTACATTCACCACTATGGATACCTATCAGGGAAGCATATTTGACCCCGTATCCCTGCATAAGTATTTGTATGCGAATGCAAACCCTGTGACTTATGTCGACCCGAGTGGGTATAATTCAGCTGATTTAAATGAAGAATTGACAGCTATGGCTTTAGATGGCGGAATAGAAGAAATCTTTAAGCCGGCAGTATCCTTTGCACTTAACTATTACTGGCAGTTTAGAGCCGCGCTTCCTGCGGTAATAGTGGCATCATCAAGTATAGCACTCCTCGTTGTTGACAGCCCGGAATTTGCAGACCTTGTTTCAAGGGTTGCAAACGGAGAGCTTTCAGTACACAGCATGTCTCTTAAAATACAGGAATATATTTTACAGGCTCAGAATTTCTCGGAACCTGTTAATGATGCTGTAAAAAATGCAAGCGGCAGCGGTGGTTCATCAGGAAGTCTACCTCCAAATGATCCCGATTTTTGGAATAAAGTCAAAGAAGCTGTGGATAATGTTTCAAATAGATTTAAAAATTGGGGAAAATGTGATGAGTTTAAAGATGCCTTTACTAAAGAATTAAAAAAAGAAGGCATAGATTATAAAGTGATAAAAGTTGAACCAAGAGATCCTTTTTTAAAAAACATCTATTCTGATAAATATGGTGGTATTATTGGAAATAATGGTTTCCATTATGGGGTTGAAGTTGAAGGTGTGGTTTATGATAATCTTACAACAGAGGGGATGCTTTTCAGTGAATGGATCAATGATTTGGGTGGAAACGCGTTCGTTAAATGGTAAACATAAAAAGGAGAAATAATATATGAATTTAAACGATTTTGTTTCAAACGTTAAAGGTCGCCCGGGTGCATATTTCGGTGCCAGAAAAATGAGTTCACTGTTCGATATAGGTTTTTTTATAGAAGGATATGAATATGCCAAAAGAACGGTAGGACAAGAAGATGGATTTGATAAGTTTTTTAGTTCTGAATTTCCAAAATTTGTAAGGAAAAAGCTTAATGATGAACCGTTGAAATTTGAATTTTGGTTTGAAACAATTGATAGGTATGCTAATGATAGTGATGAAGCTGCCAATATGTTTTTTAGTTTTTTTGAAGAATTTTATGCTATGTATGAAAGCAAAACAGAATAATTTTCCAGCGGACTCTCCGAGTCCGCTTTTTTCTTGACAAATGCCCCTTTCCGTGGCATAATATAAGTACATCTCCGCGCTCGTTATATGAACCCGTCAACGGGTACATTCACCACTATGGATACCTATCAGGGAAGCATATTTGACCCCGTATCCCTGCATAAGTATTTGTATGCGAATGCAAACCCTGTGACATATGTGGATCCGAGTGGATATATGGCAACACCTCAGGATTTAGAAGAAGGAATGGCTGGAAGCGCGGAAATCGATAAAGTATCAGCTGAAAACTCTTCTTATGCTATAAAGGTTTTAAAAAAACTGCTTAACAAACTAAAAACTGCTCCCAAAGGCATTAAATTCGGATTACTTGGAGGTACTATTAATTTAGTTGATCAGTTAACAGCAGGAGTAAATGATCCTGTCGAACTGGCAAAGGCGTTTGCTATAGGATTTCTAAGTGGTTTTGGTTTTTCATTTCTAACTGGAAAGTTGGCATTGACGTTAAGTGGATTAGGTGTGATTGGAGGATATGCTGGGGCAGTTCGGTCCTTCTGTGAAGGACATTTCTGCCAGGGGTTATACAGAATAGGCGTATCATCGTTTTTTTGCTACCAGTTCTATAAAGGTCTTAGCCTTTATGCCGAAAAAGCTGTTCCGCAAACAAAGATTGGAGGAAGATTGGGGAATCAATCTACTCGTACTCTTAATAAACAGGTTGCAGATACACTAATAAATAATGGGTATAAAATAACTGGTGGAGGTACTTACCTTCCAGAGGAGTATCTTCCTGGTCCAAACGGTGCAAGAAAGGGAAGCAACTATGTCGATATAACTGCTCAGAAGGGCGGAGTAACATATAGAATTAATACAGTTGATACATATGCAAATGGAACGCCAACTACACGAGAAATCAATGCTGCTAACAGCATTAATATGAAGACTCCCGGTGAACCTAATATCATTTTAATACCTAAAGGTGCGTCTGAAACAGAACTAATAAATATTCTTAGAGCAAAGGGATTGATACCATGAGAAAGAGAATACTTTTTTTTGCAACAAAAAATGATATGATTGCTATATTTAACATGTTTTGTGAATTGGTCTCCTTTGAAATAAGAATAGTAGCTATTAATGAAATGAGTAATTCTATAAATGTTTATTATTCGATAGAGGAATTGCCTCATCTGGGGCAACTGCATTCAAATAATCATTGCAGTGAGAATTATATTATCTTAAAATCTGATATTCCCATAGAAGTGAATAATAATATAATTGATAATAGGACGTGCATATTCTTTTCTCCAAGTGGATTTAGTCCTGATGAAGAATGCTTGATACACGGTCAATTTGCTATGATGGATGAAAATGATACTTCAAAAGAGCTTATGAAAGCTATGAATAAAGTATTAAAAAAGTGTTGTAAATGTGTAAGGGGCTGGTACATTGGTAATGAAGCTACACAGCTACAAGGAATAAAACGATTTATAACAATTGGTGTTAACGAACCACCTGAGTATGATTTTACATTTTGAAACACTTATAGCGGACTCCCCGAGTCCGCTTTTTTCTTGACAAATGCCCCTGCCCATGGCATAATATAAATATGCAGCGAGCAGCTTGACAGCGCAACAGGACTTTATTATCTCCGCGCGAGGTACATGGATCCGTCAACGAGTACATTCACAACGATGGATACCTATCAGGGAAGCATATTTGACCCCGTATCCCTGCATAAGTATTTGTATGCGAATGCAAATCCTGTGACATATGTGGACCCGAGTGGATATTTTGGTTTAACAGATGTAGTTTGTGCTAATGCAATAGGAGATATGCTGTTTTACGGAATATCTGCCGGAATAATTAATGTTGGACTTAATTTGATCCGAGAGATAAGAGCAGCAAACAAATACGGAACCAAGGTCGATTTTGCTTATGTGATCACCATGAGTTTCGTCGAAGGCTTTTTAGTCGGTTCATTTTTTGGAGGCTGTAGTATACTTGCTTCAAGCTTAAATTCAGCAATTATTCAAACTGCTTTAGGCGGGACAAGTTTCTTATTTGGCTCAATTAGTCTTGCACAATCACAAAATGATCTTGAAAACCATGACTATGACCTGGTGATATTAGATATCATTTTTGCCACAGGTGGTTTTGTGGCAGCTGAAAGGTGCTTTGACAGTGCAGCGGAAATCTCCTCAGCGAAGAATACCGCTGAGACTGTTACTGTTCCTACGCCTGAGAATACTAATACAGCTAAGAATCAGCGCCCATCGTGGAGACAGTCTGAAATAGACGCACGTAATGACTTCCCTGAATACGATGAACAGGTTTCTTTTCTGAATGGCAAGAAAGTTCCATATGGAACCAAAGGCAGCGTTCGACCTGATTTTTATAAAAATAGCTCAAGTATTGATATTAAGAATTATGATATAAAAACACAAGCGGGTAGGACACGACTTGCAAGTAACATTGAAAAACAATACTATCAAAGACTTTCAATGTTTCCAAAAGGAACACATCAGTCTGTTCAAATTGATATAAGAGGTCAACAAGTAAGTAATGCCGAGATTCAAGGTTTATATGATGATATAATGCTTAGAACGAATAATGGTATTACTGTATACTTTAAAACTAATTAAGAGGTGGAAAATGGCAGTCGGTTTTACAGTGAATTTTTATTGGTATCAGGTGGGTACAGCAGATTTTCTATACGCTTTTTTTTCAACTGTTGCATATAACTTGGAAAAAGGTGAATGGGGAAGTGTATTTCCAACAATAATGAATGAATTATATGAAGGTGAAATTTTGAATAGTAATTTGACTACTGCTATTGAAGAGTTAAATACAATAAGAAATGAATTAGAGAAATTGACAGTGGATAAGGTTGTTTGGGATATAGATGACATATCAAAACAACCGCCTTGGGGTAACAATATTAGTTCAGAAATAACTGATTTGTCAAATTACTTTGTAACAAGTGATGGTGAAGACTTGATAACAGTTTTAAGATGTGCTCTAAATAAAGCAGTTGAATTGAAAACAAACATAAAAATTTCAACTTTATAAATATTTCCCATCGGTTTCGACCGATGGGATTATTCTTGACAATTAATATGTTCTGTGGAATAGTATAATTATGCGGCGAAAAGCTTGACAGCGCAACAGGACTTTATTATCTCCGCGCTCGTTATATGAACCCGTCAACGGGTACATTCACCACTATGGATACCTATCAGGGAAGCATATTTGACCCGACATCACTTCACAAATATTTGTATGCGAATGCAAATCCTGTGACATATGTGGACCCGAGTGGTTACTCGACTTTAGCTCAACAGTTAGTAACAGTAGCAGGAGTCGCTGTAATAGCAGGAGCATTATATGCCATTGATTATTATGCGATTAATGTGTATAAAAAACTAAAAATCTCTACATTCGGGAATATGGAGTATTATTTCCCAAAAGCAGTTCTAACGGGAGCTACAATAGAAGGATTAAATAAGATAGCCTTGATTGTAGCTACTAATGTTTCAAAGCTTTATTCAGAAATTATTGTAAATGATGTTTTAGAAAGTGTTCTGGTTGGAGAATATGAAGTGTCTTATTTGTTTTCACCTATACATTCATATATTTCAAATAAGATTGAAAAATTACAAAATGACAAGAAAAGTAATAAACGAAATTTACATCATATTGTTGCAAGAACCAGCATGAAAGCAGCACTTGCGCGATCAATTCTTTTTAAAGTAGGAATACCAATAAATAGCACGGAGAACTTAGTAAGTATAAAGGAATTTGTTCATTGGTATATGCATACAGATGTCTATTACGCTTGGGTTAATTGGAAGCTTTCGTTACGGATTCAGAGCTTGAAAGACTTGCAGAGCCAATAAAGGAGTATAACCTTGAGGTCGCTGACTTCAACACCTACTTCGTCGGCAATGAAGCTGTTCTGGTGCATAATACTTGTTCAGAGCATTCTAAAAAGCTGAGAGATAATCTGGCATCAGATTGTCGCCCTGTAGGACAAGGTGAGGCAGCGGCTCATATTGTAGCATCAGGCGGCTAATTAAGCAATATCAATAGTACTAAGATAGGGAGCAATTTATAGGCAATGCTAAATTTTAATCAACCTCTGATACTCCTCAAGCTCCAACTTGCCGTCAGAAGCTTTAGTTCGCAGCTCAATAGCGTAGTCGCCCCACTCAGCGAACTGGGACTTGCTCATTTTCTTTTTCATGAAGCGAGCGTAGTGCTGCTTGTAGGCGCGGTTGTATATCTCCCACACAGGATCATTCTTGAGTTTGTCCTTGAAAGTGTGCCGCATGGATATGTCACGGCAGGACTTTGGAGGGTTACTGCTTATAAGTCGCTTGCAGTAGTGGGAGAAGGTGGTGTGCTTCATGATGAACCACCGACCGCAGTTGCGGCACTTGACAGGCATGAACTTCTCCTCGATGCACTTGAACAACTCAAAATACAGAAAGGCTCCCAGCGATGTGAAACGGTAAGTCTCACAGAGTATGGGACCTTTTTTCGTTTCAATTACTGTATGTCCCATGCACATACTTCCGCTGGACTCCAGATTTAGATATGAGTTGCTGAGATTATGTGTTGCGGTAAACTTCTGAAATACTTCGATAACCTTTTCGGTTGAAGGATAGTTGTTGCGGTCACAGAGTTCGTCTGCAAATGGCATAAAAACATTTTTTACTCTCAGCAGGTCTGCAACAAATGTTTCAAACTCATCAGCTATCCTTCTGATATGTGCAATGAATTCTATCGCATACTGCTTTTTCTCAGAATCATTCAACGCTTTCTCATCATCAAGATGATAGTCGGGAAGTCGTTTCAGTTCGTTGAGATTTTCGCTGATATATCCGTCATCTATTCCTTCTGACCTGTCTACGAAATAATAATCGTCATCGTCTTCATTGTGTTTTTGTGCTCTATAATAATTCACAAACAGGTCATCATAATATGCAAACAGGTTTTGCAGAACACCTCTGCGGAAGTGTTGCTTGTCATACGGGGGCAGCTTCTTTGCGATATCAAAGATACGCTCATAAGCGTCTTCAACCTTTTGTGCTCGCTCACCGATCGCATAAGGTTGATACTCAGAACTGATGTTCAGCTGTGATTTCGCGCGTTTACAAACGTCGTAAACATCTTCCAGATCCTTTATATTCGCTGAAAAATAGCGCAAAAGTATTTCTCCGAGCGGGTACTCTCTTCCGTCTGATAAATAAATCTTGCGGTCGTGGTAGTGCGCTTCTATCTCAAACATAGCTTCTCCTTTCAGAATTTGTGTTCGCAGTCGTCGTTGAAGTCGTTCGGACTTATTAAATATAAAGCGTCTATATTCCGTCTTCAAATTTGAATGTTCACAAAAAGTTTACAAATAATAGATAATAAATCGAAACTGATAGAGTTATTATACAACATCTATTGACTTCTGTCAAGGTCTGGTGTATACTGAACACAGTTAAGACGTCCGGACAACTCTTGACATCATTCGTTCAAAAGCTTTTGTCAATTTGAAAGGAAGATGTAAATGAAAAACAATATCAACTGCACAGCGTACTCAAACGGCGTTAATTCTCCGCTGGAGTATCTCAACATCACTACGCCTGCCGAGTTCAAGGTGGTGATGGTTTTACTCTGTTACTACGACAGCGAAAAGAAAACCTCGACCATTAGCCGCACAGGTATCGCAAGAGACACTGCAATGTCGGTGAGCAATGTTGAACGCGCACTGAAAACTCTTGCACAGAAGGACATCATTCGTATCCACAACAATTACGCTGACAACGGTCGTCAGGTCGAGAACTCTTATGAGGTCGCATTTCTGAACTATGACATGGACGAGGACAAGCTCCGCGACGCAGAGCTTGCACTTCAATTCAAAAGTTAATTGTCATAGGGGCTGTGTCATGATGTCATAGGCTTATATATTAAGTAAACAAGAGAATATATATTATATAGCAAAGAAGAAGGTTATATATTACTTGATAGTTATAATAAAACAAGCGCCTTCTTTTCTTTGCAATAATAACTATGACAGGAAACGTGTAAGGAGCGAATATCCGAAACACGCGCAGAAAGCCCCTGATAGAACAGCTTGCCTGACAGGAAAAGCAGCGTTACCGAGCAGTACAGCAACGGTTCGGATGCTGTGCCTACGAAACAGGCGAAAGGGGCACCCTTTTTGCCGCCTTCAAAACCAAAATAGTATAGTTACCCCACTGCTCCCGTTGAATGCGGTTGTCGCGCAACGTGGAGCGAGTGTGAGGGTATCACACAAATACTATTGGCAGAGAAAAAAAGTGGCAGCAGTGACAAAAAGTCTTCCCTTCTGGGAAGGCAAGCATCGCAGACGGCATTCCGCCTGCCGCTGAAAGCGGGAGAACCCGTGCCCCTTTTGAGTTTGCAGGAAAAAGGCTGGCGTCATTTGCACCCGCCATTCCACATCGGACGGGCAGTGCCCGCCGAAAAATCGGAACTTACAGTATTTGCAAATTGAGGTCAAAATAAGAAAACGAGAAAAATCTTGGGGTCAGAAAAAGAAAAAATACAATTATCGCCTATGATTAGGGAGGTGTGACCGGAGTCAAAGAACTTTTATAAATTGAATAATATGTTTGAAAAAGTGTGACGTGAAAGGAGTTCATATGAAATCTGAAACGAATGAAAAAGCTCTTTGCGTTGACAAGAAGATGACCGTAAACGGACAAACCTTTGACGTGACGCTTGTTTTCAAACCTCCTGAAAAGCCGAGCGAAACCGTTGAGGATAAGATCAAGCACTTGATAAATGGTGAAAGGATAAGCTGAAAAAAGTCTGGACTTTCAAGCCGAGTAGGAGTATACTGTTGGTGTATCCTATTCGGTTTGATTCCGGAAGCAGCCGCTTCGGAACAGGAGGATATATGAAAACAGAATCAAACACGAATCAGATAACAGCGCTGTACTGCCGCCTCAGTCAGGAAGACTTGCGTGCAGGCGAGTCGCTGTCAATTGAAAATCAAAGACTTATACTAAAGGATTACGCAGACAAGAACGGCTTCCGTAATTGTCAGTATTACATCGACGATGGTTACAGCGGCACCGATAATACTCGTCCAGAGTACGTCCATATGCTCGATGATGTGCAGAACGGGCTTGTGGGAACTGTAATTGTGAAAGACCAAAGCCGTCTCGGCAGAGATCACTTGGAGACGGACAGACTCATGGAACTGTTGTTCCCTGCATATGATGTTCGCTTCATTGCTATCACCGATAACGTGGACAGTGCCAATGGTATAAATGAAATGTCCGGTATCAAGAATCTGTTCAATGATATGTACGCCCGCGACTGTTCAAACAAGATAAGGGCTGTACTCAGAGCAAAGGGCGAACGCGGAGAACGTCTTGCAGCCTGGATAGCATACGGTTATATGAGAGATCCAAGCAATCCAAAGCAGATAATACCAGATCCTGAGACAGCACCTGTCGTCAAGCGAATCTTTGAAATGTACGCAAGTGGAATAGGCATAAAGCGAATCTGCGGAATTATTGAGCAGGAACAAGTGTTGTCGCCGGGCGTTTACAACTACAGAAAAAACGGCAGCCGTTCAAGAGACCTCAAGCTCGACAAGCCTTACGCATGGGCGAACAACACTATCCGCAAAATGCTATCCAATCAGATATACTGCGGAGATACGGTAAACTTCAAGACCTATTCAAAGTCCAACAAGCTGAAAAAGCGTATCAAAAACTCGCCTGAGAATATGAAGATATTTCTCAATACGCACGAAGCGATCATCGACAGAACGACGTTTGATCTTGTACAGAAGCACTTTGAAGGACGCAAGCGTGCAGACAAGCGCGGCGAGCTGGATAAGTATGCAGGTTACCTTTACTGTGCAGAATGTGGTTCAAGGCTATATCGTAATCGAGATAAAGCTCACGGATACGATAGCTACCGCTGCGGACACTATGAAAGCCGCAAAAGCGACTGCACTTCACATTACATTCGTGAAAGTGTGCTCGACGAGATAGTTTTAAGAGCAATGAAAAAGGTGACGAAATACGCAAGAGAGCATTCGGACGAGTTTTACAGCGATGCAATGAGGAATGGCAAAGCAGAAGCTGCTAAGAATTTGAGAGAATCCGAGGGTCTTAGAAACGAATATGAGTCCAAGATCAAACAGATCGACAACGCTATACGGCTTCTCTATATGGACAGGTCAAACGGAAAGATCACAGATGAGCGTTATGAACTCCTATCTGCAAGTTTTGAAAATGAGCAGACTGAGCTGAAAGCAAAGCTCAACGCCCTCAACTCACAGCTTGATGAAATGAAAGTGCGTGAAAAGTGTATCCGTGACTTCATCAGCAAGGCTACGAGGTATGTAACAATTTCAAAGGTCACACCAGAGCTTCTGAGAGCTTTCATAGAGCGAATCGAAGTCCACGAAAAGGCTGTAAAACGTTCAAGGACCTGCGGTAATCATATCGTCATCTACTTCGCTTTTCAGCCTGATAAAGCATTCAGACTTGACGGAGAGATGAACGAGCTTGGCATGACTAAGTTTGCATAATAAAAAGCTCCGAGGATGACCTCCTCGGAGATAATACATAATTAACTGCGTTAAGAACACCATGCAGAGGAAAGGTTCTTTCCCCCATACCCCCTTTTCCAAAGACTTTTGGCTGGTTTTTATCAGGACAGGGCGCCTTAAATATAATAAAAAGGCATATATTATCAAGCGCCCTGTCCTGATAAAAACGAAACAGAGTCCTCAGAAAAAGAATAAAGGGAAGCACTTCTCTCAAAGAGCTTCCCTCAATATCACCCGTAAACCTTCTGTACGAGCGTCGCCTTTAAAGCAGCGGCTTTGCTGTTTTATTTGTTCAGATCAGAAAGGAGAGCCTTTCTCATGGCGATAAGGTCAAAGACGTCGATAGCGCCGTCCTGTGCCATATCTGCGCTTTCGGGACTTGCAAGCTCTGTCTTGCTGTCTGCAAGGAGCCACTTCTGGAGAGTTACCAGGTCGCTGACGTTGAACTGTCCGTCGGCGTTCACATCGCCGATGACCTTTTCAGCGGCTTCGCCCTCGTAGACTGCCTTGACAGTGGCATTGGAGCTGAGTTTGATGCTTATCTCCGCGGAGTTTTTGTCGCCCGCGGTTATCTCTGCGCCGTTTATCTCCCAGTGTGAGAAGGTCTTGCCCTCAAGGGGAACAGCTTTGAGCTCAACATCGTAATCGGAGTGATACTTGCCGCTCCACTCAGATGTATTGCCCAGATCAAGGGTATTGAGCCTGATACCGCCGCAGTCGGCACTGTTGGTGACAGTGAGAGTGCGGGGCTCGGAAGAAAGCTTCATAGCCGACCTTGTAGTGCGCTCCGCATAGGAGAAGCGGTTGGCGTAGAAATTTGTGACAGTAGAGATCTCGCCGTCAAAGCGTCTCTCACCGTTGGAGCCTGAAAGGCTGTTGGATTGGAAACGCGCAAAGGTATCCAGGACCTGCTCTCTGTAGTTGTTCTTATAGCCGTTTATGACTTCCTTTGTCCTGTCGGGAGTGAAGTTATAGTTGCCAAGGTCCATCATAGTCCTTGAGAAGCCAAGGCGGAAGTCATCGTTTTTCATAAGGCTGATAAAGAGCTTTGCCAGCTCGTTGTTGGTGCCGCTGAGCCTGTTGTAGCAGTCAGCGCTGACAGACTTGTCTGCGGAGCCGTAGAGTCCCTGTCCCGATTCTGTATCAAAGAGTATCATTCTCCATTTTCCGTCAGCATAGGGATTGGTCTCGTCGATGGTATCTGCGCGCCATGCAGCGTAGTTGCGCTGGGGCCAGTCCGCATTCGCCCAGTATATCTGAGCTGCGAAGTAGTCCATGAAGCCCTGTATATCTACCTTATTGCAGAACTCCTCATAGGAGATGCTTCCCTCGGCAGCGCCCTTGCAGAGCTGGCTCCAGTCCTGCTGATCTGCCTCGGAGCCGTCCTCCAGCTCGCCGTTCTTTATCATAGCGATGTCGCTTTTCTTGACGCCGTAGTGCTCACTGAGGTAAGATGTGCTTATCCTCTCCATCATCTGGTATATGCCCCAGAATTCGCCGTCGATGAATACCACGCACTCGGTAGTTGCCTGACGTGCGAAGGCTCTGTCAGCCACAAGTGACTGATTTATACTGTCGCGGAAGAATGCAAAGGTATTGTCATTACCGCCGTTTCTGAGAACGAGACCGTCATACTTCTTGACAGCCTTGCCGTTCTTCGCCTTTACCGAAGTGCCCGAGAAGAAATCGTGGTCAAACTCGGAAGCGCCGTACTCCTGACGGGTATAGACGTTGAAGCTCTTCTGGGGTAGACATCTGGAATAGTTGCCCTTTATGCGTATTCCAACGTTTTCCTCAAGGACCATTTCTCCGTCCTCGAACAGGGTGAAGTGAGCGGGACGCTCCCACTCCTTGCCGCGCTGTGAGTAATTGGCTTCTATCTCCCACACATTGGGCGCTCTCTTGGGTTCCACTCTGCCTTCGGGACCGCCGTGCTCCTCGGGACCTGCGTGCTCCTCAGGCTTATCGCCCTCCTTTGGCTTGTCCTCCGCTCCCGGCTGTCCTTCCTGCTTTGCGCCGCCGTAGACCTTGCCCAGGCAGTAAATGCCCTTGTCATAGTCAAAGAGGTTATCGGGATCGGTGACGAGGGACACCACCTTCATTTTTGGATAATAACCCGAATTGGTCTTGCCTATGAAGTAGGTCCTGGTGACGGGCTTGCTGACATTGCCCTCACTGTCAACGGATACGGCGCGGATGACCGCAGCCTTGTCCACATTGCTTCCGGGAGCCTCTGCGTTGCCGGGGACTATATCCCTTCTTGCACTGAGGCGGTTTTCGGTATCGGACATATCGTCGATAGTGATGGGAGCGGTGTATTTTTCTGACTCCGCCGTGGGATCGCTGCCGTCGGTAGTGTAGTAGACCGTGCAGCCCTCGTCTGCGGAGAGAGAAAGGGTGAAGCTGCTGTCATAGAAGCCGCTGTCCTTGGAGAATACGGGCTGATGCACCGAATTGCTGCCCTCGGGAGCAGTATTTGCCTGATCCGGCGAGCAGGTGAGATTATAGAACTCGCCGCTGCCGTCGGGGTACTGTCCGTATGAGGTATCTGTGGCGAGAGCGCCGAATGTGAGAGTATCTGCGGTATTGCCCTGAGGGTCGGTGAGGAACAGTGTCTCGCCGGACGCGGAAAGTCCGAAGGGAGCTATCCTGCTGTCGGTGAGAGCGGCGTCGCTGTCGCAGAGTACGAGAAGTCTTTCGCCTGCTGCCAGCTTTGTACCCTCGGGTATCACATAGAGATAGGGCTTTCCTTCCTTGTCGGAAAGGCCCCAGCCTGACAGGTCTGCGGTGTCCTTGCCGCCGTTGTAGAGCTCTACCCAGTCAAGGAACTGTCCGCTGCCTGTGTCGTACTTGGTGTTCTTGGAGCAGACCTCGTTTAGGGTCACTCCGCTTTTTGCTTCTGCTGCGGCAGGGAGGTAGGCAGAGGTCTGCATAATCAGACCGAGACAGACCAGCCCCGCAGCTGTTCTGAGTTTAAAGTTATTTTTCATGTTTTCCTCCTGATAATTTGGCGCCCATCGGTTATTGTATCTTTTTACATCGTGTCCGATGAGGGCTCTGATGGTATCAGTGTTCCGTATGAGAAATAGTTAGTCTCGGTGATCTGTATTTTTTTCTGCGATCAGACTTTTTTTTATTATAGCATATTATTTTAGAATAAGCAATAGATAAGGCTTGAAATAGCCTTATAGAGTCTCACGGAGAGCAGGTGAGGCTCTCCTTTGCACCTGTAGTGTGGCTTGTTGAGCAACAGGAACACATTTTTGACGTTCATATCAATATAGTATTACGCAGGAGCTTCCGCGAAAGCGGGGTCTCATCGGGAAAAATATATAAAATTCCCATGGCGGTATTTATCTGTTTTATACACACGATAGGACAGATTTTTGGTACAATAAATCATTGATTTCAGCTCAAAATGATAGTATAATGATATAGATGAACTAACGTGATACTTCCGACGGGGATTTGGGGACGATCTGAAACGGAGGAATGTACAATGAAAAAAAGGCTTTCAGCCGCTCTTGCGGGCACCTTTCTGGCACTGTCCGTAGCACAGGCAATGCCTGCGCCCGTAACTGCCGCGGAGGAATACCTTATCCGCGACAAATGGGGCTACTGTAAGACTGCGAATTACGTTGAATCAGAACACTTTGTAATTTTCTACGGCAATAATGACACCACGGGAAAGGTGAACGATGCCTTTCTCAAGCGTAATCTGGAGGATTACGAGAAGCTCTGGAAATGCTACGGAGAATTTCTCGGCATGGAGAACATGAATGTCGACGTCAACGGCAGGAGTACACAGAAGTACAAGACCAATGTGTACCTGACCTATACGGGACTTGACCAGTACCCAGACGGCTGGGCTTTCATGAGCGCCGAGGACGGCTACGGCATCGAGATAATCAGTCCCGAGGCTATGCTTGACGACCTGACCATAGCACACGAATTCGGTCACGTTGTCACCATGCACCAGAAGGCATGGGAGGGACAGGATATAACAGGCGCCTGGTGGGAGCCCCTGGCAAACTGGTTCCGCGAGATGTACCTTGCCAGCGATTACTACACAGGCGATGTGAAGACCTGCTGGTTCGAGCCCTATATCCGCAATCTGAGCCTTACGCTCCCTCACGGAAGGAACTACTATGAGGTGTGGCCCTTCCTGGTGTATATCTCATACAATCCCGATAACCTTCCGGGACTGGGCATGAACAGCGTAAAGCGCATTATTTCCGAAGCAAAGCCCGGTGAGTACCCCTTCGATACCATTACCAGGCTTTTCGGCACCGACGCACAGACAGTCTTCGGACACTACGCAAAGCGCATGGCTACCTTTGATTTCGGCGCAAAGGAAGCCTATCAGAAGGAGTTCAATGATAAGCTGAACTCACAGCCCTTCTACAGAAATCTGGTCTATACTCTTCCCGACGGGCAGGGCGGCGGAGTTTACCGCGTTCCCGAGGAAGAGGCGCCTATGCAGGCAGGCATAAATATTATCCCTCTGAAGCTGACAGGGGGCGATATATCCGTCAGCTTCCGCGGACTCTCAGATGACGGCAATGCAGGCTGGAAGGCTTGTATCGTAACTGTTGACGGAAACGGCAAAGAGACCTACTCCGACCTCTTCGGAGACGGCGAGTCCATGACAGCTTCCGCACAGGGAGCGGCTTCCGCTTACCTTACGGTAACGGCAATGCCAAAGACCCTCTACAAGTGCAACGCCTTCCACAAGGACGACGTTTCCACATATAAAAACGGTGACGAGCGCAGGAGATACCCCTATGAGGTTACTGTGAACGGCGCGGATATAGACTACGCCACAAGGTATCAAAAGGGAAAGGGACACGTTCACCCCAACGGCGGGGGCTGGGTGGCAGATTCCGCCAGGGTGGACAGCTCCGTATATGTGGGCCCCGACGCAATGGTGCTGGGAAGCGCAGTTCTCAAGGGCAACGTCCGCGTTGAGGACCACGCAATAGTTGCAAATCAGGTGACAGCCTCGGATAACGTAGTTGTATGCGGTCACGCCATAGTTGACGGCGGAGGCTGGGTCTACGATGACGGCTGGAAATCGGGAACAGTTACTCTCAGCGGCAATGCTGTTATAGGCGACAGCGCCGTTGTGTTCAATTCCTGCAAGGTCTCGGGCAATGCAAAGGTGCTCCAGAAGGCGTATCTTGCCGACTCTGTGTCCATAGGCGACAACGCCGTTGCCAAGGGCATGGCTTATGTCTACGGAAAGGCTTCCTACTCGGGCACAGCCATTCTTGACGGCGATTTCTGCAATGACCAGTCAAAGAACAGCGGCGTCAACTTCGGCTGGCTGGACGATAACGGCGGTCACAGGACCGAGGACGGCTACACCGCAGCTTATGAATTCAAAGACGAGTCAAAGGTCTGGGCTAAGGATAAATACGCGACCACGGACGCCCTCTTATGCGGTGCACAGTGGCAGTCCGAAAGAACCTCCGCAAAGGGAGTTCTCAGCTTTGACGGCGAGGACGATTATGTGGTGCTTGACGATTCGGCAGTCAGGGGCAGAGACCTCCAGATAAGCTTCGGAGCTCTCTGGAAGGGCGGAAATTCCGTGCAGGACATCTTCCGCTTCGGAGACGATAAGGCATACATGAGCTTTACTCCCTCAAACAGCGAGGGCAGGGCAGAGCTGGTGCTCACCGACGGCACAAAGACCGAGAAGCTCACCGCTCCCTCAGCACTTGCTAAGGGCGAGTGGAGCAAGGTCACAGTCCGTATGGTCAACGGAAAGGGCTCTCTCATCATCAACGGCGTACAGGCAGACAGCAAGGAGCTCTCACTTACTCCCGCTGATGTGCTCAGCGCGTCGGAGCAGGACGACTGCTTCATCGGAAAGGGCGGAGAAGCCTATTTCAAGGGAGCTGTGGACTATATGAACTTCTCATATAAAGAAGCCGCAGAGCCTTCCGTCGCATACTCCGGCAAAGAAGAGGCTGACGATACCGCCCCCGTGACTGCAAAGCTGAGAGGCGATGTGAACGCGGATAAGCAGTTCAATGTTGCCGACCTGGTAATGCTCCAGGGCTTCCTCCTGGGCAAAAATGACCTTATAGACTGGCAGGCAGGAGACCTGTGTGAAGACGGCGCAGTAGACGTCTTCGATATGACAGCGATGAGAAAACTCATCATCTCAGGGCAGTAATGTCCGAACATCCGGACTTACTATATATCCTTGTAAAGTGGAAAGGGCTGTGTTCTTTAGCAGGACGCGGTCCTTTCCGTTTTTTCATGGCGTCAGGAGAAGGCAGGACTATAAAAATACCGGGTGAAGAGCTGCCGCAAAACAGGTCTTCACCCGGTAATTTTTCATTTTATATCGAAACATATTCAGGGTCCGTATTAAGGGCTGTAAGGTACTCGTCTATCCTCTGACGGGAGACCCTGTCGCCGATGACTATGAGCACGGGCTGCCCCTCCGCTACGGGAGCGGTCTCGGTCTTTTCGCGGGTGGCGTTTATCTTCAGCCAGCCCCCCTCTATGGGCAGAGAGCCCTTTATGCGGAATATTTCCCCGCAGCTATCATCGGCGAAGATGCTGCCGATAAGTCCGGCAATGCTGTCCCTGGGTATGGCGATGTGCATGAAATAGTGAACCGAGCTCTCTATGTCCTCGGGACTGAATTTCTTCACATAGCTTGAGCCGCGGTAGCCTGCACAGCTTAACATACGGTAGTCCTCGCCGGTGAAGCTGTCCCAGTCTCTGACGATGAGGTCGCGCTCCGTAAATCTGCGGTCGCAGCGTATATCCTCAAGGGAGCGGTTCACATGGGCGAGTATCCGCTGAGAGACCTGTTCGGGCGTTTCGTTCTCAATGCGGCTCAGCTTGCTCAGCACCAGCTTTCCGCAGCAGGCAGCCTCCGAGCCCAGCAGGTACTCCATCTGGGGCGAGAGCTGCTCCTCCATTTCCGCGTCCACCACGGTGAGGACGCTCCCTATCTCAAACCACCTGTCAAGCGGTGAGTCGTGGAGTATATCGAAGAATTCGTCCATATCGAAAATGCCCGAGGGCTCAACGATAACGCGGTCGATGTGCTGCATACCAAGGGATATGAGCTGGGTCTTGAAGCGGCGCCTGTGGCAGTCTGCGTCGCAGCCTCCCGCTATCATTTCCAGCTGGCAGCTGTCGCATCTGAGCTCCTGCAATATCATCATATCTATGTTGACAGCGCCGAAATCATTTTCCAGAATGGCTATTTTCTCACCGCTGTCAATGAAGTGACGGGCGTACTTCATAAGGAAGGTAGTCTTTCCAGAACCGAGAATGCCCGTTATAAGGTCTATTTTTGTCATGGCTTGCGCCTCCTTTGAAATAAGTATATCACAGGGCGGCGGTGAAGTCAAACACAGTTAGCCGCAGTATATGCCCGAAAGGCTTGACATATAACCCGAACAGTGGTATACTTTATGCAAATATGCCGATAATATCGGCGGACGCAAAAAAGAAAGGACGTAATACCATGAGAGTAGCGGTAACATATGAAAACGGACAGATATTCCAGCATTTCGGACACTGCGCACAGTTTGCGCTTTACGATATTGAAAACGGAGAGATAGTCTCCAGTCAGGTAGTTGACACAAACGGCTCAGGTCACGGTGCCCTTGCAGGCTTTCTGAAGAATGCGGGTGCAGATGTGCTCATATGCGGCGGCATAGGCGGCGGAGCACAGATGGCTATGGCTGAGGCAGGCATAAAGCTCTATGCAGGCAATACAGGCAGTGCCGACGCTGCTGTAAAAATGCTTATCAGCGGAAGCCTTTTACAGATAACCAATGCCACCTGTGACCACCACGGTCACGGCGGGGACCATTCCTGCGGCAGCCACAGCTGCGGCGGGCACTGAGGTGTGCTATGGACAGAGCCGAGAGAGCGGTAGAGATAAAGCACAGCGGCAGCAATTGCTGTCAGGCGGTGCTCCTTGCCTTTGCGGATGAGCTGGGAGGAGACGAGAATGCCCTGAGAGCTGTGGGAGCGGCATTCGGCTGCGGAATGGGCGCCTTTGACGCCACCTGCGGTGCCCTCTGTGCTGCTCAGATGATACTGGGACTGAAAAGATCCGGCGGCAGATCCGTGCCGGCTGACGCCAAGGCTCTTCACAGCAGCTTCAGAGCAGCCTGCGGCAGTACGGACTGCGGAGAGCTCAAGGGCATAAAGGCGGGGAAAATGCTGTGCAGCTGCGATGACTGTGTACGCTGTGCCGCAAGGCTCGCAGAAAAACTTATATAAAAACTGAGCCGTCGGAGTGTTTTTTGCCGGCGGCTCTGACTTTTTTCAAAAAAATTTTTTCTCTGCGCACAATTACCATTACCTCAGTTGTGTTATTAGTGAAAGGGGGTTCACAGCAATGAATAATGACAGTACTGCATTATACGCTTTCAGAAAATACGGAAACACTGTCCTGCGTGCAGCCTTTGCCATAAGCGGCAGCTATGCCGAGGCAGAGGACATAGTCCAGGATGTGTTCCTTTCATTACATACAAAACCACGCTCATTCAACGACGACGAACACCTTAAAGCCTGGCTCCTCAGGGTGACTATCAACAAGTGCAAGAACCTGCGCAGGAGCTTCCGCTTCAGCAGGACCTGTTCACTGGACGAGCTTGAGCACTCTGAGGCTATCTGTGAGACAGGCACCGAGGGCAGGGAGCTCCGCGAGGAGATAGCTGCGCTTCCGAAGAAGTATGCCGAGGTCATATTTCTTCATTACTATGAGGGATACAGTATAAAGGAGATAGCCGATATACTGGAAAAGAACGAGAACACGGTGGGCTCGCTTATGAGAAGGGGACGCGAAAAGCTCAGGACGGAGCTTGAAAGGGAGGATGGAATATGTCGGGAAAAGATTATAAAGACGCTCTGAATGAGCTGCGGCTGGGCAGTTCGTTCTGCGAGGAGATGGAAAAAAAGCTGTCAGGGGAATTAGCAGAGGCAGATGAATATACAGATGAGGTAACTCACGTTGACGTCGTTCCCGAAAGGAGACACAAGGGGCTTGCCATAGCTGCGGCAGCTGTGCTGCTCATAGGCGGCGGAGGAGGCGGACTGCTCTATCATAACAGAGAGTCCTTTCTCGGTACGCCCTCCAACGAGGACAGCATCTATTACGATAAAAAGACCTTTGCCTTTCCCTTTGGTTCGGCAGACCTTCACGGAATGGTCTTTGATTATAGTTTCGGTCAATATATGAGTCATGTTCCTCCGGTGGTTGCCACAGAGGAAATGGGCGAGGAGCTTGTTTCATTGTTTTCCATAACGAAATTTGAAAAGCTGGATACCGTGGCTTTTTCCGATATATTCACGCGAGAGGCTATCTGCTTCAGCAATGATTATTACTACGCCGATTTCTATGATAACGGAATAATCGAGGTCTCATTTATTCAGGACGATATATACAGGGAGTACTACAAGGTCTCTGATGATACCTTCGCAAAGATGAGAGACATAATATTCGGCAGTGAAGGTCTGGCAACGCTGGATAAGTTCGGCATAAAAGCCGAGCTCAAAGATGCACAGCTCCATATAGAGAACTATGACGGTCCTCTTACAGTCAGTGAAGCTATCTCTCTGGCGGCATACATGAACTATGTACAGTGGAACCCCAGGGATACAGACGAGCTGAAGGACAGCAGCGACACCATGACTCTCGATATTGAGTCTGAGGGCAGAAAATACGAAATTATAATAGGCGACAACGGAAAAGCTTCCGTTGATGTTGACGGCACTGTGTCATATTACAGCTTTGCAGCAGTTGAATATGAGAATATGAAGAGCTTTGTCGATAAGGGTGTTCAGTGTCCTTGTCCCATAGAATACAATGAGGAAGAGCCATGGATGGTGACAGCACATAGTATGGAACGTATGGGCGGTGCAGTTTATGGCTCTCTGTCCAGGGGCGCTATCCTTTCCGAAGATGAAAAGGAAGAGCTGTTTGCGGCTCTTGAGGGTGTTGAATGGAAAAAGATGAACAATTCAAACCGGATGGGATATTTAACCTATGATGGGATTATCATACAGATCGGTGACAGTTGTCTGCATCTGTGGCCTGACGGAAACTGCATATTAGAGATTTCTTCTCACGCTGAAGCGAAATTTTACCGCATTGAAAAAGAGGACTATGAAGCTGTCAGAGCGATAGTTGAAAAGGAGTGTGCAGAATTCAAGGATGATGACGAGCTGGCAGATTATCTCATCGACCTTATACTCTCCGAAGACAGCAGTGATAAGTTCTTTATGCTGAAACCATCGGGTCAGGAAACTATGTTACAGTATTATACCTTTGAAAATGGTGAGAAGGAACTGAAACAGCTGCTTAAGGATGTTGAGTGGACCGTTGACACATCAGGTGTAAGTTATGCAAGCACAACCTATCCTGTATTCAAGGACATGATGACGGGACAGATCTATATTACGACTGACGGAGTAATGGTCATTAACTCTTATGATCTGTGCTTCAGATCAAAGGGCAGTGAAAAGCTCATCGCACATCTGAAGGAACTGAAAAAAAGCGCGGCTGAAAAAGAAAAAGCAGGAATGGAAGAAAAAACAGATAACGCAGAAAACTCAGAAACCTCAGAAGCCGACGGTGAGTAATATCACCCACGGCAGCCCTTATACCGCTGTCATGCCGCTGACGTCGGCGGCTTGATATAATAAACGCCTCCGCAGGACTACGGTCGGTCCTGCGGAGGCGTTTCATATTTTCTTGTTATCTTATCTTTGAACCTACGGGAATGCTGTCATCAACGAAGATCACCTTTACTCCGTCGGGAGTATCTGCGGCGCATATCATTCCGTTGCTGTCAACACCCCTGAGCTTTACGGGCTTGAGGTTAGCGATGAGCTGTATCTTCCTGCCGATGAGGTCCTCGGGAGCGTAATACTGTGCGATTCCCGATACCACCTGACGTCCGCCCATGCCGTCGTCAAGCTGTAAGCACAGGAGCTTGTCGGACTTCTTTACCTTTTCGCAGGCAGTTACCTTGGCAACTCTTATCTCTACCTTGGCGAAGTCGTCAATGGTTATCTCGGGCTTCAGCTCTATCTTCTCAGGCTCGGCAGCTGCCTCTCCCTTTTCCTCTGAGGAGAGCTTTGCCTGAGCCTCAGCCATGTTCTTTGCAAGAATTGCGTTGAGCTCCTCGATCTCCTTGTCAACGTCTATTCTGGGGAAGAGTATCTCGCCCTTGTGAACGGTAACGTTCTCGGGAAGAACACCGAATACGCCCAGCTTCTCGTACTCCACATCGGCTGCGGAAGCGCCTATCTGCTCCCATACCTTAGGCATAACAGTGGGCATGAATGGTGCAAGGAGCGCAGATGTTACGCGGATAGCTTCAAGAAGATTATAGAGCACCGATGCCAGACGAGCCTTCTTTGTCTCGTCCTTGCCAAGCTTCCAGGGCTCGGTCTCGTCGATGTACTTGTTAGCGCGGTCAACCACCTTGAATATTTCCTCAAGAGCCTGCTTCAGCTTTGTCTCGTCGATGTACTTGTCCACCTCAGGGAGGAGACCTGTGACAACAGCCTTGAACTCCTCGTCAAGGGCATCGCCCTCACGCTCTGAGGGGATAGTGCCGCCGAAGTACTTGTCCACCATTGCAACTGTACGTGAAACAAGGTTTCCGAAGCCGTTTGCAAGGTCGGAGTTTATACGGTTTATCATTATCTCGTTTGAGAATAAGCTGTCTGCTCCCAGAGCCATCTCACGGAGGATATGGTATCTTATGGAGTCACAGCCGTAACGCTCGCCCAGTACGAACGGGTCAACAACATTGCCGAGGGATTTCGACATCTTGACGCTCTCGCCGCCCTTGCTCTGCATGGTGATATAGCCGTGAACAGCAAGGTGCTTGGGCAGGGGCAGGTCAAGTGCCATGAGCATTGCAGGCCAGATGATAGCGTGGAAACGCATGATGTCCTTTGCTACCATGTGAACATCTGCAGGCCAGTACTTCTCAAAGTCATTGTGTGCGGAGTTCTCATAGCCGAGAGCTGTGATATAGTTTGAAAGAGCGTCTATCCACACGTATACAACGTGCTTTTCGTCGAATGTAACAGGTACGCCCCACTTGAAAGTAGTTCTTGAAACGCAGAGGTCCTCCAGACCGGGCTTGATGAAGTTGTTTACAAGCTCAACAGCTCTTGTCTTGGGACGGAGATAATCTGTCTCAAGGAGAAGCTTCTCAATGCGCTCTGCAAAGGGAGACATCTTGAAGAAATAAGCCTCCTCCTTGGCGTATTTTACGGGTCTGTGACATTCGGGACAGCAGCCGTTCTCGTCCAGCTGAGAATCAGTCCAGAAGCTCTCACAGGGAGTGCAGTACTTGCCGGAGTATTCGCCCTTGTAGATATAGCCCTTGTCATAGAGAGCCTTGAATATCTTCTGAACGGCTTCCACATGGTAGTCATCGGTAGTTCTGATATATCTGTCGTAGGAGATGTTCATATATTTCCACAGGCTCTTGAACCTGTCAACGATGACGTCAACGTACTCCTTGGGAGTCACGCCCTGCTCGGCAGCCTTCTGCTCTATTTTCAGACCGTGCTCGTCTGTGCCTGTGAGGAACATTACGTCATAGCCCTGCATTCGCTTATAACGGGCGATAGAATCGCAGGCAACTGTTGTATAGCAGTGGCCTATGTGGGGATTGCCCGATGGGTAATAGATAGGCGTAGTGATGTAAAAGGGTCTTTTTGACATAAAAATCGCTCCAATCTGAGTGTAAAGATTCCGTTTCCGAATGAAAGAAACGGTTATTTCTATTATATCACATAAGCAATAAAAATGCAAGTTAGCGAAAAAGCGGAAATCCGCCTTTTTATTAGTGCAGAACGACTAAAAGCACGAATATTATTTGACATACCTCTCTGCGAATGATATAATTTATAATCATACAGCAAAGGAGTTCCTTTTTATGAAGTATTCAAAAATATCAGCATTCATTACCGCAGCCTTTCTTTCATTCAGCCTTGCTCCGGCAACGGCAAACGCGGTCTATTACGCCTGGACGGAAGCCGAGGATACCGTGTATTACGATGATATGCAATTTGATCTGTTTTCGGACTATGCTGTTGTAAATTACTGCGGCGATAAAAAGGGTGACGTGGTGATACCGTCAGAGATCAATGGTCTGCCCGTTACCAAAATATTCGACGGCGCATTTTACTCTGATAATATAACCTCTATCACTCTCCCTGACACTATCGACGAGCTTGGTGAAAATATGTGCGACGGCTGTATCAATCTTACAAGCATAAAACTCCCTGCCAATATCAGGTCTATCCCCGAATTTGCATTTCACGGCTGCAAGTCCCTGAAAAAAGTAGATATTCCCTCGGGAGTTACCGGTATAGGCAGATCTGCTTTTGACGGCTGTACCTCGCTAAAGGAAGTAAAGCTCCCCGAGAGCCTTGAAGTTCTTTCCGACAGCTGCTTCAGCGACTGTGCTCTTGAATCCATTGATTTCCCAAAGGGCGTTAAAGAGATACCCCTACGCAGCTTTAAAAACAATAAATTCAAGGAGCTGACTATCCCGGAAAATATCACAAAGATAGACAGCTGGGCATTCTTTGAGTGCTATGACATAGAGAAACTCACCATACTCAACCCTGACTGTGAGATCTCTTCCCGTCTTGATTTTGTATTCGGCGGAACAAGAACAGACGAAAACGGCTATCCTTTAAGTGATGACAGCTTTTCCTGCACCTGCTACGGCTATAAGGGCTCTACCCTCGAAAAAGAGGCAAATGAAAGCACCGCAAAAAAAGCAGGCTTCATCTTTGCTGCCCTTGACGCAGAAAAGGCAGTATCTCCCGGCGATCCCAATGCTGACGGTGCAATAAATGCTTTGGACGCTTCTATAATACTCTCTGATTACGCAAGATACTCAACCACCGACGACAAGCCTACCGCAGATGAGCTTCTCGCAGGTGACGTTGACAAAAACGGCGCTGTAAACGCTTATGACGCTTCCGTTGTGCTTTCATATTACGCTTATACCTCAACGACCAAAGCAACTCAGAGCTTTGCCGATTATCTTGCAAATGCATAACAAAAGGTGACGCAATTAACGTAATTCTGTGAATTAAATCCATTTTCCGTTGACATCGGCGCTTTTTTATTATATAATGAAGTTACATAAAAATTCTATGGACGTTTAAGGAGGCATAGTCATTATGAACATAAAGAGAATATTAACAGGGGTTTTGGCGGGTGCTTTCCTGACAACCATGACCGCTTTCACGGCAGCTGCTGCTTCAGAGACAGACGGTGCTAAGCTGGGCGACCCTACAGGCGACGGAAAGATAAACGCAGTAGACGCCTCGAACATACTCAGTCTGTATGCAGATGTATCTGTGGGAGAAGCAGAGTTCACAGAGGCGATAATGAGTATCTGTGATGTCAACAAGGACGGCAGCATAAATGCCATGGACGCTTCACTGGTGCTGTCATATTATGCAGCTGTGGAGACCGACGAGACTGACCAGGAGCTTGAGGATTTCATCTCCTCACTTATCACAGATGTTACTGATTATTTCAGCATTGATCCCGATATGTGGGATGAAGAATCGTTAGAATGGCCTGTTTATCCATGGGGATTGAAAATTGATCCCGAAACCGGCGAGCTGAGCGGGGAACTTGAAAATTGGGATCCCTGGGATCCTGAAAATCCCTGGAACCCCTTTAATCCCTTGATTGATCCTGATTCCGAACTCACAGAAGAGGATTTTGAAGCAATGTATCCCTGGGATCCATGGAATACGTGGGATTCCTTTAACGATCCTGATTCTGTGCTCCCGGAAGATGGGATAAATCCCTGGGAGCCCTGGGGAGTTGACTGGAATATCTATGATACCGTAGATGAGCAGGCGGAAGCCATTGTTCAGGGAGAGGAATAAGCCTCTGCACAGTACAAGCTTACAAACCAAATAAAATCACACAAAAAGCCCGCTTATGCGGGCTTTTTCGCGGCTTCATGACAGCAGCTGCGCTAAATCGGAAAATAACACCGATATGTAATCTAATGTCATAATTTTTTTACTTGACATATTTTACCGTATGAATTATAATTATTACAGCATAAGCCCCAATACTACTACAGGAGGGATTTCATGAAATGCTATAAATGCGGAAGCGAACTGCCCGATGACGCACAGTTCTGCACCGAGTGCGGCGCTTCGCTGAAAGATGAGGAAGCTCACAGCGTTCATATCGACGACGAGCCCACCTCTATACTGCCCCATCTTGAAGAAGTCATCGCCGATAACGAGGAGGCTCTCAGCCTTACGCAGGAGCAGGCTCAGCTTCTTGAGGACGAGCCCACCGAGATACTCAGTACCGCTGATACGGTGGTGATACCCGAGGCTGAACCAATACCGCCTGCGGAGAATGTCTTTGACAAGCCCGCAAGCTTCCCAAAGCAGGAGAAGGCTCCCGAGCCGCCTGTGAACGGTGCTCCCGATGATCTCAACGACAACAGCGACACCATGAAGATACCCATACAGAACGAGCCCTACAGCTCCTATAATGTACACGCCAATCAGCTTGCGGGAAAGGAAAACAGACCTCAGAACGGCAGCTTTCCTCCTCCGCCTGTGTATTCCGCACAGCAGCAGGCTCCCGTACAGCCCGCTCCCATGCCCCAGTCCCAGCCTATGCCTCAGTCAGCACCTGCACCTATGCCTGCACAGACCGAGTCTAAGCCAAAGGCTAAGGCAAAGGTAGGCGGCGGACGGGTATTCGGCGCTTCACTGGTGACTATCTTTACTATAATATTCCTGCTGCTCCTCAGCTTCCTCACCGCGGTAAAGGTGGGAGCAAACGGCAGTATCATCAGACGCAGAGCCGAGAAGCTGGACGCCGATACGACTCTCACAGCTCAGTTCGACGGCAAGGAGATGTCAAAGACTCTCTATGATTCTCTGGGCTTCAGAACAGCAACAAAGGGAGCTGCCGATGAAGCAGGCTTCAAGAGATTTATGCTGGCTGCCGATTTCCGTGAGTATGCAGGCGAAGTCGCAGAGGGCTATCTTGACTACATAATTGACGGCGAGGACGGCGACCCGTCAATAACTGCTGAGGACTTCGTTAACGACTTTATCAGAGGCAACAAGGACGCTGCCGTAAAGGAGTTCGACTATGAGCTCACAGAGGAGAACTACGACCTCCTCCAGAAAAACCTGGAAAAGGACAAGTTCTCTGACACCATGAGCGTAAAGGAGTGGAGCAGAAAGCTGCATTTTGACGTAAACAAGGTAAGCTACGCTACTTCCTTCATCACCATAGGTATCCTCGGAGCACTCTTCCTGCTGTTCCTTATCTGGATAGCAGCTATCGTAAGAAGACGGGCAAGATTTGTCACAGGCTTCTACGGAACTATATTCACCCTTGTGGGACTCATCGTGTTCCTGACGGGACTTATCGTTATCGTTGGCTCGGCTATCGGCTTTACCTTCACACACAATGTGTGCTTCTACCTGACAGAGAGCCTGCTGCTGCCCTTCTCGGTAATGCTTATCGCAATAGGCGCAGCGGAGCTTATCATCGGCTTCTGCTTCAGAAAGACCAAGAAGGGTCTCAAGAAGAAGGAGAGAAAAGCCGCCGCAGCATTAGCGTCTGCACAGTAAAAAGAAAACCGCAGTTTTTAAACTGCGGTTTTTTGTTGTGGTACGCTTTTTTTACCTGCTGAGGTATTCTCTCAGGGCGGTGAGATTTGCTTTAGCATCCTTATAGCCCATGTGGTAGAGGTGACCCAGCTTTTCCATATCGCCCTCAAGGCGGCTTATATCAATAGCCTCCGAAGGAGTTATGAGGAATATCCTTCCCTCATCAGCCAGCTTCTCCAGCTCGTCGCACTGTCTGTTGTAGTCGGCGTTGCTGTTGATGAGAGCCTTTGCAAACTCGGGGTAATTGCGGTAGACGATATTCTCCGCCCGGAGCTGCCTTGTGCTGACGGGCTTTCTGAACTCCGCGTATCTTGTCTTTATGACGATTATCTTGTCGAAGCCCTTGTCTATGGCGAACTGATAGGGTATCTTGCAGCTGCATCCGCCGTCCAGATAGGGAGTTCCGTTAATGATGACGGGCTTTGAGACAAAGGGCATGGAAGCCGAGGCACGGACTGCGCGGAGAGGCGGTATTCCCGAATTTTTCTCAAGGAACTCGGTCCTGCCTGTTTTCAGATTTGTGACAACTATGTAGAACTGCCTTGACCTGTCCATGAAGCGCTTCTTGTCAAGGGGCGGAACTCTGTCCATATCGCCGAAGACGAAATCAAAACCTATAATGCCCTTGTTGCGGCGGATAGCCTTTGCGCCCACATAGCGGCTGTCATGGCGGTAGCGGAGGTTTATCCTGCCCGAGCGTCCTATCTGTCCCGTGACGTAGTTGACGCCGTTGAGAGCGCCTGCGGAGACGCCCACGGTGCAGCGCATATTTATATCCTCCTCCATGAGAGCGTCAAGGACACCCGAGGTGTAAACGCCGCGGAAGGCGCCGCCCTCCAGTACCATGCAGCCCTCTGTGATGTTATCTGAGGCGAGCCCCGATGGGAGAGCCCCTATTCCCGAATATACCTGTATCTTTTTCATGATAGTTTCCTCGTTCCAAGTGTGATGATAATAATAATGACCCTTAGTCATTATATATTATATAACAAAGCGGCAGAAAAAGTCAAGCATTTGCGGTTTGTAGTTAGCGGCGAGCCGCCGCCCCCTGTTTCGCGGCAGAGTTCTTATGCAGGGCAGCTTTTTTTCCGCGTATCTTGCCTTTTTGAAGCAATTATGCTATAAGTGGCGAGCCCCCGCCGGCTGTTTCGCGGCAGAGCTCTTGTGCAAGGCAGCTTTTTCTCCGCGTGCCTTGCCTTTTTGAAGCAATTATGCTATAATTATGGGAGTTTCAGAATAATACTCACGAGGTGCAATATGAGCAAGATATATATAGTAGAGGACGACAGATCCATAAGGGAGGAGCTTGCGGAGCTCCTGCGGAATTCGGGCTATGAGGCGGAGTGCCTTACGGACTTTGCCAACTCCCGCGCGGAGGTCCTTGCTGCAAAGGCTGACCTTATTCTTATGGACATAAACATACCGGATCTTAACGGCGAACAGCTGCTGAAGGAGATACGAAAAGAGACCGATACTCCCGTCATCATGGTCACCAGCAGGACCTCCGAGACCGACGAGGTGCTGTCCATGAGCTACGGCGCCGATGACTACATCACCAAGCCCTACAACCCCACCATACTCCTTCTGAGGATCTCCGCCGTGCTGAAGCGCTCTGCCGCTGCCGCCTCTGTGCAGACCTACAACGGCTTGCAGGTCAACGACGCCAAGGGAAGCCTCTCCGACGGCAGCCGCGAAATGACACTTACCAAGAACGAGATGATAATCTTCCGCTTCATGCTGGACAGAAAGGGCTCCATCGTCACCCGCGACGAGCTGATGACGGCTCTCTGGGACAATGACGAATTCGTAAACGACAACGCTCTCACCGTCAACATAAGCCGACTCCGCTCAAAGCTGGCGGAGCTGGGCTGTGAGGACGCCATCGAGACCAGAAAGAAGCAGGGGTACATACTTAGATGAAGCTTTGGGACTATATTAAAGACAGGATGTGGTTCTTCCTCATTGCCGCAGTCTCACTGGGACTTATGCTGCTTTTTCTCACCGCCTTCAGGGTCAGCGGTCAGCTTACCGCGACGCTTTGCGTTATCTTCGGGCTGTTCCTCATAGCCGAGGAGACAGCGGGATTTCTGCGGAAGAAGCGCTTTTACGACGATATGCAGGGCAAGCTGGACGGTCTTGACAAGAAATACCTTATCCACGAAATGCTGAAAAAGCCCTCCTTTCTGGACGGACAGATAATGTTCGACGCACTCTGTGAGGCAAACAAGTCCATGTGCGAGAACGTGGCGGACTACAAGCGCACTGCCGATGATTTCCGCGAGTTCATAGAGATGTGGGTACACGAGATAAAGCTGCCCGTGGCGAGCCTTCAGCTCATGGCACATAATCACAGCGGAGAGCTGGGTGAGAAGTTCCAGGAGCAGCTCCGACGAATTGACGGCTATACAGATCAGGTGCTCTACTATGCCCGTTCCGAGAATGCGGAGAAGGACTACATTATAAAAGAGACTCCCCTAAGGCGCACCGTGGCGAATGTGGCGCTGAAAAACCGCGAATCCGCACAGCTCTGCGGAGCTTCAATCGAGACCGAGGGGCTTGACTTGTCGGTAATGACCGACGGCAAGTGGCTGGAGTTCATGTTGGGACAGCTCATGGCAAACAGCCTCAAATACACCGTTGAGGGCAGGGAGCCTGTCATACGTATATCCGCCGAGGAGCTCCCCGACAGAGTGCTCCTTCGCTTCCGCGACAACGGCACAGGCATACCCGAGGCAGACCTGCCGAGGATATTCGACAAGAGCTTCACAGGCGAGAACGGACGCTCCTACGCCAAATCCACGGGTATGGGACTATATATCGTCAGGAGCCTCTGTGAAAGGCTGGGGCACAGCATAACCGCCTCATCGGTAAAGGGCGAGTACACCGAGTTCACCATAGCCTTTGCAAAAAATCAGTTCTACAAGATGATATGATCATATAGCGGACGCCCGATGGGCGTCCCTACTAATTACTGACGCAACCTTACAAAATTGTAATGTTGCGTAATATTGAACGCGCGACCTGAAATGTTTGCGGGTGTATAATAAGATCATGGAAAGGGAAAAAGAGTTCCCGAAGATAAATACCGAAAGGAAATGATCTTATGAAAAATCTTGCTTCAAAAATCATCAGAGTTCTTTTTATTGTCAGCAGTGTCTGCATAGTGCCCCTCAGCGGCGTTGAGTTATATGAGATATTCAGACCCAAGACCGCAGGCGCCCCCCGCAATGATGTGGTAGACGCCATCTTCTGGAGCACATTGGCAGTTTATTACCTGTGCGCATGGTACATGGGAAGAAAAAAGAGAACAATTAATGCAGAATAAGGAGATACAGAAATGGCATTACTTAAATTACAGAACGTCGAGAAATATTACGGAAACAAGTCAAGTCTCACCAAGGCTGTCGATGACATATCCTTCACCGTTGACAAGGGAGAGTTCACGGCTATAATGGGAGCTTCGGGAAGCGGCAAGACCACACTGCTGAACTGTATCTCAACTATCGACCGCGTTACCGCAGGTCACATCTTTCTTGAGGACACCGACATCACAAAGCTCAAAGGCAAGGCGCTGAACAGGTTCCGCCGCGAGAAGCTGGGCTTCATCTTCCAGGACTTCAACCTTATGGACACACTGACAGCTTACGAGAACATCGCCCTTGCGCTCTCCATTCAGAAGCGCTCCGCAAAGGACATCGACAAGCTGGTAAAGAGCGTTGCTGAGCAGCTGGGAATCACAGAGGTGCTGAATAAATACCCCTATCAGATGTCGGGCGGTCAGAAGCAGAGAGTTGCTTCCGCAAGAGCTATCGTTACAAACCCCAAGCTTGTCCTCGCAGATGAGCCTACGGGAGCTCTCGACTCAAAGTCGGCAAAGATGCTCCTTGAGCGCTTCGGCTACCTCAACCATGAGCACGATGCAACTATCATCATGGTAACTCATGACTCCTTCACGGCAAGCTACGCTTCCCGCGTGCTTTTCATCAAGGACGGAAAGGTGTTCAACGAGATAAACCGCGGAGGCGACAGCCGCAAGCAGTTCTTTGACAAGATAATCGACGTTGTTACTCTGCTCGGAGGTGACGTAAGCGATGCTCTTTAAGATCTCATTTAGCAATATCCGCAAGAGCCTGAAGGACTACGCCGTGTATTTCTTCACCCTCGTTGTTGGAGTTGCGGTTTTCTATGTATTCAACGCCATCGAGACTCAGACCGCTTTCCTCAATGTCTCCGAGGATCACAGGGAGTTCATCAAGTTCCTGGTGCAGGCAATATCCGCAGTAAGCGTCTTCGTAGCCGTTGTACTGGGACTCCTCATAGTCTACGCCAGCCGTTTCCTGATGAAGCGGAGGAACAAGGAGTTCGCCCTGTATATGATGCTGGGCATGAGCAAATGGAAGATCTCCGCCCTTCTCCTCTGTGAGACAGTCATGATCGGTATAGGCTCACTTTTTGTGGGACTCCTCATCGGCGTGGGACTTTCACAGGTCATGAGCGCAGTAGTTGCAAACCTCTTTGAAGCCGATATGACAAGCTTTAAGTTTACCATTTCGGGCTCAGCTATCGCAAAGACCATAATCTACTTCGGCATCATGTACGCGGTAGTCATCATCAGAAGCGGTATCGTCATCGGAAAGTGCAGGCTCATCACTCTTATGCAGTCGGGCAGACGCTCCGAGAAGATAACCATGAAGAATCCCTGGCTCTGCGTGATCGTGTTCCTTATCTCAGCTGCGGTTCTGGGCTATGCCTACTACATGGTGGGCTGGAACCAGATGGATCTCGGTCCCAAGAAGATACTTGCAGCCATCATTATGGGTGCAGTCTCCACCTTCTTC
Source organism: Ruminococcus flavefaciens ND2009 (assembly GCF_000621785.1). Classification (GTDB taxonomy): domain Bacteria; phylum Bacillota; class Clostridia; order Oscillospirales; family Ruminococcaceae; genus Ruminococcus; species Ruminococcus flavefaciens_C. Next base: position 51,062 of record NZ_KK211347.1, read on the forward strand.
ATTTTCTGGTCCGTGGCAGGAATGCTCCTGAGAGTCATCATGTCCGTAAAGGGACTGTATCACCGCGGACTCAACAGCTTTACCTTCCGCCAGATAAGCAGCAAGGTCAACACCACAGTTGCTTCCATGACAGTTATCTGTCTCATGCTTTTCGTTACTATCTGCACACTTTCCTCTGCTTTCGTTATCAGAAACAACATGAACGAGCAGGTTGAGGAGTTCTTTCCCGTGGATTTCTACGGCGAAATGGAAAAACAGGATAATGACGATCAGCCTATGTATACAGATATAGAAAAGAATTACAGCGATCAGGGGCTCAGCATTGAAGATGATCTCGGTGAATACCACAATTTCCATATCTATACCGATCCCGGATTCACTGTGCTGGGATATATCGGGGATAAAACTGATAAACTGACAGATGAATATGGATCCATCGGTCAGATGGATGACTACCGCCTTGAAATGATCAGGCTCAGTGATTATAATGCACTTATGAAGCTCTACGGCGGTAAGGCACTGGAGCTGAACGACGATGAGTATGCTATATGTGCCACATTTTCGGGATTTGTTTCGATATACGAGATGCTTCTTGAGGATAATCCTGTGATAAACGTTTTTGGCAATGAGCTGGTTCCTCATTCTCAGAAAACTATTTACAGCTATGTACGCCCGTCAATGCAGCCCATAAACGGAGGAGTATTCATCGTTCCCGACGGTGCTGTTGAAGAGAGCGGTGCAGGCGTGAATATAGTTGTCGGCAATTATTCTGCCAATGACAAGAAGGAGCTTGCCGAAGCAGAAAAGACCGCAAGGGAAAATTGGGAAAAAGCACAGAAAAATATAGTTGGTGACAGTCAATCATCAGGTACGAGAATCTATATGGATACAAAGATTGAGGCAGCCAACAGTGCTGTCGACCTTGGCGCACTTGTTACATTTCTCGGACTTTACATCGGCTTTGTATTCCTTGTTTCCTGCGGAGCTATCCTCGCACTGAAGGAGCTCTCGGAGAGCTCGGACAGCGCTTCCAGATACACAATGCTGAGAAAGCTGGGCGTAGAGGAAAATGAGATAACCAGATCCGTATTCGCACAGTCGGCAATATTCTTCACGCTGCCTCTGCTGCTTGCCTGCCTCCATTCCTACTTCGGTATGAGACTGGCAAAGTTCATGCTTTCAATGCTGGTAAGCGGCGGAATATTCAAGTCCATGCTCTTTACCGCAGGAGTTGTGGTACTAATTTACGGCGGATACTTCCTGCTGACCTTCATCGGAAGCAGGGCAATTGTAAGAGAACAGAAGTAAGATAAGATATATATTCCTTTGTAATACAGCAATGCCCCTGAGCGCTTCAAAACGCCCGGGGGCATTCTGATTTGAGTTGAGAGTTTAAAGTTGAAAGTTGTGTAGTCGCCTGCGGCGACGATATTTGAATATTGTGAGCGAAGCGAACACATTAACTCTCAACTTTCAACTCTAAACTTAGCGCATACGCGCCAAATTACGCCGACTTAACTTAGATTATTTAGATGAAGTTACGAAATCTGCCGCCGCGGACTTTACACCGCCGCGTAAATGTGCTATGATATAGTCAGCATCTATGTAACAATACGAAAGTGAGGAACACACCAATGAAAAAGAATATTTTCACAAGCATTCTGGCAGGTATTGCTGCCGTATCAATGATGGGCGCATTTACAGGCTGCTCAGACCCCAACAAGGCATCAGAGCCAAAGAAGTCCGAGACAGAGACCACAACTGCTGCACAGGAGGCTGATACAACAGCTGCTGCTGATACTGAAAGCGCCGACGCTGCTGCCGAGGATCAGTCCCTCCAGAAGGTACTGGACGACAAGAAGCTGGTACTTGGTCTGGACGCAAGCTTCCCTCCCATGGGCTTTACAGATGAGAGCAACGAGATAGTCGGCTTTGACATCGACGTTGCACAGGAGGTCTGTGACAGAATGGGCGTTGAGCTTGTAAAGACTCCCATCAACTGGGATACCAAGGAAGAGGACCTGAACGTTGGCAAGATCGACTGTATCTGGAACGGTATGTCCATCAACCCTGCAAGAGCAGAGGCTATGAACCTCTCAGAACCCTACATGAAGAACGAGATGATCTTCGTTGTTCCTGCTGACAGCGAGATCAAGTCCATGGACGACCTGGCAGGCAAGACCATCGGCGTACAGACAGGCTCCACCGCACAGGAGATACTTGAGGCAGCCGATCTCTACGCAGACATTACAGAGTCACCTCTTGAGGACAACGTAACTGCACTCAACCAGATGGAGCTTGGCTTCTCTGACGCAGTATTCCTTGATTCAGTAGTTGCAAACTACCTCATCACCTCACACGACAAGGACTACGTTATCCTTGACGGAAACCTTGAGGCTGAGGAGTACGCTATCGGCTTCAGAAAGAACGATCAGGCGCTCCGCGACGAGGTTCAGAAGCAGCTCAGCGAGATGAAGGCTGACGGCAAGCTTGGAGAGATCTCCGAGAAGTGGTTCGGCAGCGACATCACAACAGTAAAGTAAGAATCGAAACGCCCCGCAGCTGCGGGGCGTTTTTCATCGGCTTTGAACGGAAATTTTCTCCGCGCCCCTTGCTTTTTCAGAACATATATGATATAATTTTAAAGATTGAGAAAAAATTAACAACCAAGGAGCTGCGTATGGATAAATTCAATGACATCATTAGTGAAATAGACAGCTATGTCTGGGGCATACCGCTTATAGTGCTGATAATCGCCTGCGGAATACTGCTCACGGTCAGGCTGGGCTTCCTCCAGGTCAGAAAGCTGGGCAAGGCACTGAAGTACATGGTGAAGAACGAGGAATCGGGCAGCGGCGAGGTCTCAAGCTTCTCCGCGCTGTGTACCGCCCTTTCCGCTACCGTCGGCACGGGCAATATCGTGGGTGTTGCTACGGCAGTTGCCGCAGGAGGAGCAGGAGCTCTTTTCTGGATGGAGGTGGCAGCCTTCTTCGGCATGGCTACCAAATACGCTGAGGGACTTCTTGCCGTAAAGTACCGCGTCAAGGACGAAAACGGCGATATACTGGGCGGTCCCTTCTACTTCATAGAGAACGGTCTGGGCAAGGGCTGGAAATGGCTGGGCAAGGCATTTGCAGTATTCGGTCTGTGTGCGGGACTCATGGGTATCGGCACCATTACCCAGATAAACGGTATCACATCAGCTGCCAATAACTTCTTTGACCCCAAGTCCGCGCATACCGTGACCATATTCGGCATGGAGCAGACCTGGACCACCATCATAGCAGGCGCGATCATAACCCTGCTGGTGGCGCTCATCGTTATCGGCGGCATCAAGCGTATCGCCAGGATCTCCGAGATAATCGTTCCTGCGATGATAGTTGCCTACGTTTCATGCTGTCTTATCATCATTTTCTGCCACGTTTCCGAGATACCCACAGCGATCGCTGAGATAGTCAAGGGCGCCTTTGGACTTCGTCCCATAGCAGGCGGAGCAGTTGGCTCGGTGATAATGCTCTCCATGAGGAACGGCGTTGCAAGGGGAATATTCTCCAACGAGGCAGGTCTGGGCTCAGCGCCTATAGCTGCGGCAGCTGCAAAGACCAACGAGCCTGCACGTCAGGGACTTGTCACCATGACAGGCACATTCATCGACACTATCCTTGTCTGTACAATGACCGGACTTTCCATAGTAATGGCGGGCAGCCACGAAAAGGGGCTTGAGGGTGTTGCAATTACCACAGACGCCTTCAATTACGGACTCCCTTTCCCTGAGAGGGTGTCCTCCTTCATACTCATGGCTTGTCTTGCGGTATTCGCCTTTACCACCATTCTCGGCTGGAACTACTATTCCGAGCGCTGCCTTTCATATCTGACAGGCTCAAAGAAAAAGGTGACCATCGCATACAGATGGCTGTACATACTGGCAGTATTCATCGGTCCCTATCTGACGGTAGAGGCTGTATGGAACTTAGCAGACATCTTTAACGGACTCATGGCGCTGCCAAATGTCATAGCACTCATATGCCTTTCGGGAGTCGTAGCTGCCGAGACAAAGGACTATCTTACCCGTCTGAAGGCAGGCAAGGCAGAGGATTAAAACATAAAGGTCAGCATGGGAGCATTCCCGAAGCTGACCTTTTTTATTTGAAATAAAAAAATCCCGACACCGAAGAACACTGAAACTCCGGTATCGGACAATGAGGATGATTTATTTAAGCCTTTGCAGGCTTCAGGAGAGCATCGCTCCCTCGAGAACAGAACACTGAGGACCATTCTCTGACTCTATTATATCATACAAATTCTACAATATCAACTCATTTTTTGCAGATTAAGTGGAAAATGTGAAGAATACAAAAACAGCGGTTCAAAAACCGCTGTTTTCTTTGATATATCCGGTTTTATGCTCTCTTTGCAGCTATTTCCTTTTCGATAGCCTCAGCTCTGAGGAGGGCAGTGTCGATATGGTCACAGAAGTTCTCCTTGCCTATCTTGTCCACGAAGCCTGCCTTTGTCATTGCCTTCATGGGCTGCTCGTTGACGTGGGAGAATACCACCTTGACATTGTTTCTGTCGCAGCGCTTTACGATGCGCATGAGGGCTTCAACTCCCGTAGCGTCGATAGCGGGAACGTTTCTCATTCTTATGCAGAGCACATCGATGTTCTTGTCGCTGAGGACGTATTTGTACTTATCCGACGCAGCGAAGAACATAGGACCGTTTATCTCGAATACACGGGTATTCTGGGGTATCTTCTTGAGGAGGATATTGTCGGGGTCGGTGTCCTCGTCGTCCACGTCCACCCAGGCGTGAGCCTCGGTAACATCAGCCATACGCTTCATGAAGAGGAGTGCAGCCATTACCATTCCCACACCGATAGCTACTACCAGGTCGAATACAACAGTCAGCACCAGTGTTACGAAGAGAACGGCAATATCGCTCTTGGGAGCGGTCTTTACTGTGTTTCTGATGTTTCTCCAGCCGCTCATATTATAGGCTACCACAAAGAGTATAGCCGCAATGGTAGGCATGGGGATATAGCCAGCGTACTTCATCAGCGCCACCAGTGTAGCCAGTACGACTACGGAGTGTACCATGCCTGCAACAGGTGTACGGCCGCCGTTCTTAACGTTAGCGGCAGTACGGGCGATAGCTCCCGTAGCAGGGATACCGCCGAAGAATGCGGAGCCGATGTTTGCAGCGCCCTGTGCCACAAGCTCCATATTTGAGCGGTGCTTTGAGCCTATCATACCGTCGGCAACAACGCAGGAGAGCAGAGACTCAACGGCTGCCAGCACGGCGATAGTGAAGGCGTTGGGGAGAAGTGCCCTTACCCTTGCAAAGGTAACATCGGGAACTGTGGGGTGTGGGAGAGAATTTGATATATCGTAGAGAGAATCAATGGTGTTTACCTCAAGTCCGCTGAACTTTACCAGCAGTGAGCCGACAATTACAGCGATAAGTGAGGCAGGTATCTTCTCCAGCTTTTTCGGCCAGAAAATAAGAATTGCCAGTGACACGAGACCCACAACCAGCGCCTGCCAGTTGATGGTGCCGATGCAGTTTACTATCTCCTTGACCTTGTCGATGGTCTCGATGGGCTTGTTTTTGAAGGTAAGCCCCAGGAAGTCCTTTATCTGTCCCAGGAGGATAGTCACGGCGATACCGAAGGTAAATCCTGTGGTTATAGTGCCGGGGATATACTTGATGAGAGTTCCGAAGCGGCACAGACCCATGATGATGAGTATGATACCAGCCATAATAGCGGAGATAGCCAGACCGTCCATGCCCTCTGCGGCGACTATGCCTGCAACAGTTGTGGCGAAGGCAGCCGTAGGACCTGCTATCTGCACACGGCTTCCGCCCAGGAATGAAACAATGAAGCCTGCGATTATAGCGGTGTACAGACCCTGCTCGGGACCTACTCCCGACGCAAGTGCCAGCGCGATCGATAGGGGCAGTGCGATGATAGCCACGATGATACCTGCAATGATGTCCTTGATGAACTGCTCTTTGGTGTAGGTCTTCATTACCGAGAAAAGCTTTGGTTTCAGCTTTTCCTCAGTTGGTTTTAATGCTTTTTCAGCCATTTCACTAACCTCTTTTTCTCATGATTTCTCTTGTAAATAAACGCAACGTTTACTATTATACTACTAAAAATAGCGGTTTTCAAGAGGTTTTCGGCGCGGAGGAAAATTTTGTCGGATTATATATAATCCTGCGGACTGTTGAGAAATCATTCAGCAATATTCGCACCTTTGAGGGGGTTAGGTTGCAAAAAAGCAGGGACGTCAGGTGACGTCCCTGCTAAGCGCTATGCACTGACAAGCTGTTCCTCTTCCTCGGGGATAGCCTGAAGGTATGTGCCGAAGAACCAGAGCAGCATTGCGAACAAGGCGGGCTCTGTCTTTGCGCGCAGTGCCATGGTGTAGGTGGTGTTGCCGAAGATACCGTTGAAGCTTCTGTTGAAAAGTCCTATTTCAAAGAGACCTGCGATGTTGAGGATAAGTGAAGCTCCGATGAGCAGCAGCATGGCATTGCGGAGAAGCTTTCTGTTGCACTTTGTGTTGAACTCTCCCTTTGCGGTGTTGAGCAGAAGTTTTACGAACTGCCATACCGCCGTGCCTGTTATGGCGAACACAGGCAGGTCGCGGAGATAGCGGAACAGCACCACATTTCTGTATGCCCGGGGGGAGACTGCGTCCTCAAAGGGCAGCCTGCACATATACCTTAAAGGATCCTCCATGATACTAAAGGGCAGCCACACGCTGTATTCATCGCCTTTCACAACGCGGATAAGCTCATAGGTGCGGACACCCAGTCTCCACAGGATAAAGCCTGCGGCTGCGGCAGTTATAACTGCCGACAGGGCTTTCAGCGTCTTGGAAATACTGGAGGAGTCCTTCTTTTCGCGGACCCTTTCGTACATTATCAGCACAAAGGCTCCGCATATCATCAGGAACGGCAGTGCGAGAACATCGTATATCTGGAAATAATGCCGCCGCTCAGTGAAAACGCCGATCATGCCGTCAAAAGCCGAGGTTTTACTGAGAAAATTGACTTTGAAATAGATGTACAGGTTCCCGACAGCGTACAATATGCCGCCGAAAAGGAAATAACGCCACGCTCTTCCGCAGAAAATGCGTTTTTTGTCGCCGCTGCGCAGAGCCAGTATCAGACAGCCGATAAGCACAATGGAAGGCGCCATGCCCAGATAGCTCAGTGCCTTCTGTGCCGCAGTCTGCTCCGCAGGGGTGTTTATCCTGTCCAGATAGGCAGAATAATCTGCGTCGGAGGCAAAGGCGTTGTCACGGTCGAACTCCACGAAGAAGGTGCCGCAGTACTGGTGGAAAAGGAAAGGGGAGTCCTCGGTGGCTGATTTTGGAATATCGTAGCCCCTTATCTTTTCAAACGTGAACACAATGGTACCCCAGAATAACAGAAAGACAGTGGCGGCGATCACGCATTTGAGGATAAAATATATCAGGTGAAGCCTTTTATGTATCTTTTCGGGGATAACATCGGTGGGCTTGGGCTCTCTTTTTTTCATAACGAGACCTCCTTTGCGATGTGAATATTGTATATATCAAATATACTCATTAATCATATTTTACACCCTGTTATCCCTGTTGTCAATATACTGCATATATAGTTCATAAAAAGTTTACATGGCTATTTTACGAATAGCTCTCTCTCCTCTGAGATTATCCCCTCCAGCTCGTATGTGACCGCAAGGGTCATGGTATCGTCATTGCGGGAGGTCTTTATGTCACGGCTGAGTATCTCCGTGTCCTCTGAGAGGAAGTTCTTCTCATATAGGAAAACACGCTCCATAAGCTTTTCACGGAGCTCTTCTTCGGTATACTCCCTGACCGTGGGAGCGGTCTCGCTGACGGTGCGGAGCTCCGTGCTGATGGGGAGCTCCCTTCCGAATAGCACCAGCGGTTTTTCCGTGACCTCGCTTGTGGAGCTCTCATAGTCAGACCTGCCGAAAAACAGGGGTATTTTAAGTCCGAACAGCTTCAGATAACGCTCCTGAGAGGTCTCTCCCGTGGGGGCAGGCTCCTCTGAACTGAAGGCTCCCGAGAAGCTGACGGTCTCGGTGTACTTCCCCCGTACCTCGCCCATGGCGTGATAGACCGAGATGTGACCGTTATATGCCTCCCAGATGGCGCTGACCAGGAGAGTGCCCTTGGGGACATAGTCTCCCACAACGCGGAGCAGCTGACCGCTTCGTATGCAGACATCGGTTATCTCGGCATCGCGGCTTGAGAAGATATTGGCGGGTATCCTGGTGCGGAGAACCGGGGGCTTGGGCTCGGCTTCCCTTATCTGTATCTCTATTCTGTTGCCCTTCTGCCGTATACCTGCCCAGGCGATACCATCCACAAGGAAGGGAAGCTCCTTCTCGCAGGAGCGCAGGTCTGTGCAGGGGAGAAAGGCACCCTCACGGACGTCCAGCTCTTCAAGGGCGGCGAGTATGACCTCGTCGCTGACGGCAGAGTTGCCCTGTATATCGATGACCGCAACGGACTGAGAAGACCAGAACAGTGCTGCTGCTGCTCCGACGGCTCCGATGAAAAGCCCGAAGCGCTTGCGGTAGAGGAAGATTTTTGCACCGAAGCTTTCGTATTCCGCAGCTTTCAGCTCCGCGCCGCAGTCCTCGGCAATAGCAGTGACCGCTTTCAGGTCCCGGCGGAAAATGTCTCCGCAGAACATCTCCCCCTTGCAGAACTGCCGCCGACAGCCGATACCGCTGTCATGGAGCATATTGATGAATTTATAAAGTTTCTTCCCTCTGACGTTTATCCTCATTCTTCTCCTCAGCTTCACGTCGGTTCCTCCTTTCTGTAAGACTTATCTGTTCAATGCAGCCGCGGATGACCAGTCCGCCTGTGCTGAAATCGTAGGCTCTCAGGTCATTTCCCCTTATATCCACGGTGAGACCGCCCGCGACTATCCTCATGTACACCTGGTCGTATTCCTCTATTCTTCGGCAGTTGTCGATGATGAGCTCCTTGTTTTCCGAAATGTGTATACCTGTGCTCAGGTACAGCTTCTCGCGGGCAAGCTCTGACAGCCATTCAAACATAAGCGTCACTCCTGTATATTTTTTCACTTCCAATAATATGATTTATGGGGTGATGATTATGAAGAAACGGGCGGCAAAAGCGGTGGGACTTATGGCAGCGGCGGTATTTTTCCTGCTCTGTCTTACTGAAAATGAGTGCACTTACGCGGCGGTCAGAGACAGCGTGAGGCGGTGCCTTGATACCGTCATACCATCGCTGTTTGCCATGATGACTGCCTCAGCCCTGATCATCAGCAGCGGACTTACCTCGGCTGTGCCGAGGTGGGCAGGTCGGCTTGGCAGAGCCATTTTCGGCATGGAGGGGCGGGAGCTGCCCATATTCATCTTCGGCATGGTTGCAGGCTACCCGGTGGGAGTGAAAATGCTGTGCAGCGAGTACCTTTCGGGACACATTACAAAGCGTCGGGCAGAGCTGCTGTCGGGACTGTGCTTCGGAGCAGGTCCCGCATTCATATTCGGCTGCATATCGGGACAGCTTTACGGCTCCCGTCGGGCAGGACTGCTGATACTGGCATCAACGATGTCCGCAAATGCGGTGCTTGCGCTTCTTATGGCACCTGTATTGCGCAGGACAGCTCCCGCTGCGGAGGTTCCGCGACGCTTTCGTGTATCTCCGCAAATGCTCACTGACTGCGTTATTGGCAGCGGCAGGGCTATGGCAGAGATATGCGTAATGATAGTGTTCTTTTCTGTGGTCAATTCACTTTTCATCGGGGCGGCCGGGGCAGCAGTGGTGGAGCTTCCGCGGAAGCTCCACTACCTCGGCGGTATGACCGCCGAGGCGCCGATCGCCGCGTTTTTAGATGTGACCAATGTGGCAGGATTTCCCCGCGGCGATTGGCTGCTGCTGCCCCTGATAACCGGACTTACCTCATTTGGAGGCGTCTGTGTACTGTTGCAGCTTGCTGCGGTGACCCGCGGAAAGCTGTCGCTGGTGCCATTTATAATAATGAGAGGAGCAGCGACGGTGCTGAGCTATATCATCTGCCGCGGACTGCTGCCCCTGTTCATGGAAGGGGAGACCACGGCGGTGAGCAGCATCAGGACAGAGGGAACACGCTCGGAAAGTCCCGTCCCCTCGGTTATGCTGATGATAATGGTGGTAGTGCTTATGCTGGAAGTCAGCGGCAAAAAAGAGACTTACGGCACAGAAATTTGCACCAAATAGCTTTAGATTTGTACACAGTGCCAAAAATTGTGAAAGCTTGCTGAAAAGGCTTGATTTATTGTAAAAAGGTGGTAAAATATAATTAGCACTCAGAGAGAAGGAGTGCTAAACACAAATGTGCATATTAATTTATCAGGAGGTATATATCATGACTATCAAACCTTTACAGGACAGAGTTGTAGTAAAAATGGTCGAGGCTGAGGAGACTACCAAGAGCGGTATCATTCTTTCAGGATCGGCAAAGGAAAAGCCTGAGGTAGCTGAGGTCGTTGAAGTAGGCCCCGGAACTTCTGACATAAAAATGGAGGTAAAGAAGGGCGACAAGGTGCTCATCTCCAAGTATTCGGGAACGAATGTAAAGCTTGAGGGAGAGGAATACATCATCGTAAAGATGGAAGACATCCTCGCAACAGTAAAATAATGCATAATTATGAATGCATAATTCATAATGGCAGTATCGGCTGAAGCCGATGATCAGAATATGGCTGCTGATAAGCAGACGCAATTAATTATGCATTATGAATTATGAATTATGAATTGAAGTAAAGGAGTAATTTATCATGGCTAAGGATATAAAGTACGGCGAAGACGCAAGAAAGTCACTTCAGGCAGGTATCGACAAGCTTGCTGATACAGTTAGGATAACAATGGGACCCAAGGGCAGGAACGTTGTTCTTGACAAGAAGTTCGGCGCTCCCCTCATCACAAACGACGGTGTTACTATCGCCAAGGACATCGAGCTTGAGGACGCTTTCGAGAACATGGGCGCTCAGCTGGTCAAGGAAGTTGCTACAAAGACCAACGATGCAGCAGGTGACGGTACAACAACTGCTACACTTCTCGCACAGACCATCGTCCGCGAGGGTATGAAGAACATCGCAGCAGGCGCTAACCCCATGGTACTCAAGAAGGGTATCGCAAAGGCTGTTGACGCTGCTGTAAAGGCTATCGTTGACAACTCAAAGGCTGTTCAGGGCAGCGAGGACATCGCAAGAGTAGGTACAGTTTCATCAGCTGATGAGAACGTGGGCAAGCTCATTGCAGAGGCTATGGAGAAGGTAACTGCTGACGGCGTTATCACTATCGAGGAGAGCAAGACTGCCGAGACCTACAGCGAGGTAGTAGAGGGTATGCAGTTCGACAGAGGCTACATCTCGCCCTACATGGTTACAGATACAGACAAGATGGAAGCTGTTTACGATGACGCTTACGTTCTTATCACAGATAAGAAGATCTCATCTATCCAGGAGATCCTTCCCCTTCTCGAGCAGATCGTGAAGATGGGCAAGAAGCTGGTCATCATTGCTGAGGACGTTGAGGGCGAGGCTCTTACAACTATCATTCTCAACAACCTCCGCGGCACATTCAAGGTTGCAGCAGTAAAGGCTCCCGGCTTCGGCGACAGACGCAAGGAGATGCTCAAGGATATCGCAGTTCTTACAGGCGGCGAGGTAATTTCTTCTGAGCTGGGTCTTGAGCTTTCTGAGACCACTATCGACCAGCTCGGTCAGGCTAAGCAGGTTGTTATCCAGAAGGAGAACACCATCATCGTTGACGGCGCAGGCGACAAGAAGGCTATCCAGTCAAGAGTACACCAGATCCGTGCAGCTATCGAGACCACAACATCTGACTTCGACCGCGAGAAGCTCCAGGAGAGACTTGCAAAGCTTGCAGGCGGTGTTGCAGTTATCAAGGTCGGCGCAGCTACTGAGATCGAGATGAAGGAGAAGAAGCTCCGTATCGAGGACGCTCTTGCAGCTACAAAGGCAGCTGTTGAAGAGGGTATCGTAGCAGGCGGCGGTACAGCATTCGTAAACGCTATGCCCGCAGTAAACAAGCTCATCCCCACACTTGAGGGCGATGAAAAGACAGGCGCAAAGATAATCCTCAAGGCACTTGAGGCTCCTGTTCGTCAGATTGCTGAGAACGCAGGTCTTGAGGGCAGCGTTATCGTTGACAAGATCGTTCGTTCACGCAAGGTAGGCTACGGCTTCGACGCATACAACGAGGTATACACAGATATGATCCCCGCAGGTATAGTTGATCCTACAAAGGTAACAAGAAGCGCACTCCAGAACGCAGCTTCCGTTGCATCTATGGTACTCACCACAGAGAGCCTTGTAGCAGACATCAAGGAGGATGCTCCCGCAGCACCCGCAATGCCCGCAGGCGGTATGTATTAATCAAAGATAAAGCACTAAAGCCCTCTCCGAGCGGGAGGGCTTTATTTCTGTCTTATCAGAACTTACGGAGGTACTATGATAACAGTCAGCAATGTCAGCGTCCAGTTCGGCGGCTCGACGCTTTTCAAAAACGTAAACCTTAAATTCACCAACGGCAACTGCTACGGTGTCATCGGCGCAAACGGCGCAGGAAAGTCCACATTTCTCCGCGTACTCTGCGGAGACCTTGAGCCTGCCTCCGGCGAGGTAGTAATGCCCAAGGAGGAGCGTCTCAGCGTCCTCAAGCAGGACCACTTCGCTTATGACGAGTACACTGTCCTGGATACCGTGATCATGGGCAACGCCCGCCTTTACCAGATAATGCAGGAGAAGGACGCCCTTTATGCCAAGGAGGATTTCTCCGAGGAGGACGGCGTCAAGGCTTCCGAGCTGGAGGGTGAATTTGCCGAGCTCAACGGCTGGGAGGCAGAGTCCGACGCCTCAAAGCTCATACAGGGACTGGGACTTTCCGAGGATATACTCTATTCCCAGATGTCCACACTTTCGGGTAACGAGAAGGTAAAGGTGCTGCTGGCACAGGCACTTTTCGGCAACCCCGATATAATCCTTCTTGACGAGCCTACCAACCACCTTGACATAGACGCAGTACGCTGGCTGGAGGAGTTCCTCTCGGAGTACTTCGGTACAGTCATCGTTGTATCCCATGACCGTCACTTCCTCAACAACGTCTGCACCCACATCGTTGATATAGACTACAACAAGATCAAGATGTATGTGGGCAACTATGAGTTCTGGTACGAGTCCAGCCAGCTCATTCAGCGCATGATAAAGCAGCAGAACAAGAAGAACGAGGAGAAGATAAAGGAGCTGAAGGACTTCATCGCAAGGTTCTCGGCAAATAAATCCAAGTCCAATCAGGCAACATCACGCCGTAAGCTCATCGAGAAGCTGACCGTTGAGGAGCTTCCTGCATCAAGCAGAAGATACCCGTTCATCGGCTTCGACATGGACAGAGACCTGGGCAAGGATATTCTCCAGGTGGAGGGACTCACCAAGACCGTTGACGGAGTAAAGCTCCTCGACAACGTAAGCTTCACCCTGGGCAGGAATGACAAGGTAGCCTTTGTGGGCGAGAGCGAGCAGGCTATCACCATGCTGTTCAAGATACTTATGGAGGAGGAGCAGCCAGACTCGGGAAGCTTCAAATGGGGCGTTTCCGTGACTACATCGTATATGCCTGTTGACAATTCCGACTATTTCAACGGCTGCGAGCTGTCCATACTTGACTGGATAAGACAGTATTCCGTAAAGGACGAGACCGAGACCTATCTCCGCGGATTCCTGGGACGTATGCTGTTCTCGGGGGACGACGTGTACAAGCCTGTAAACGTGCTTTCGGGAGGCGAAAAGGTGAGATGTATGTTCTCGCGCATGATGCTTTTCGGCTCAAACGTTCTGGTGCTTGACCGTCCTACAAACCACCTTGACCTTGAGAGCATTACCGCAGTCAACAACAGCCTTATCAACTTCAAGGGCGTAGTTCTGCTGGCTTCTCACGACCACGAGATAATGCAGACCACTGCCAACCGCATAATCGAGATACTTCCCACAGGCTGCCTTGACAGACAGGGAACCTATGAGGAGTTCATCGACTTCAAGAAGTCCCTTGAGAATAAGCAGTAATTTGTAGGGGACGGCGCAGCTAACAGCTGCACGTACCCTCTGTCAGCTTGGCTGACATCTCCCTACACCGTAGGGAGTCACTCGACGTCCCACGCTCCGATGAAACCGCGCAATGTATGCGTTTATATAAGACAAAACGTAAAGCCCGTGAGCTGCCATAGACAGCCGCGGGCTTTTTCGCTACATATTATCACGTCATGAAACGTAATGGACAAGGTATTGGCTGCACAGCTCCCGCCAGCGCTCATAGTAGTCCGAGCTGTGTACCAGCACAACGGCGGCACAGCCGTGGGGGTCCTGAGTGTGGCTTGTGTATGCGTCGGCGCTCATGTAGACCCGGCAGATCTTTCCGCCGATGATGAGATCAACGGTGTTGACCTCGCCGTCATCAGTCCCTCCCTCGGGAGAGAGCTCCGTCTCCTTGTATGTGCTCAGCGGCTCACATTGGGAGACCGACTCCGTCAGCAGTGACAGGTCATCGTCCTCCAGCTGAGCCAGATCGAAGGTGTCGCCAAACAGCATGAAGTCGTCATCGGAAGTTTCCGAAAGCTGAGCCTCCAGCCAGCGGTCATCGTCCAGCTTGTAGTCCGTGAGGCATTCATTATCTGAGGTCCACAGGTCACCGTTTTGGTCGATGGTGCCTTCGTTGTGCATATAGAAGCCGCACCAGACCTTTCCGTCGGACTGTATGATAAGGTCTGACTTGGTGTAGGAATCTGCGCTGTACAGCCTTTCGCGATAGATGATACTGCTCTTTTCGGCAGTATCAGAGGGTGTATCTGAATTTACGATCTCCGTAAAGCTTTGTTTGGTTGGAGGCTGCGTGGTCTGGGGAGCTTTTGCGCCCGCACCGCAGCCAGCCAGTAAGAGGGTTGATAAAGCGGCTGATGTCAGTCGTTTCATGGCATAGCCTCCTAGATCCGTGAAAAGACTTCTCCTATTCTGTCGCAGATGAGAAGGTCGGCATTCCTGTCCATGGGAGTAGGCGCCATATTTATGATGACAAGGTCTTTTCCCTTGAAATAGCGGATAAGACCTGCTGCGGGGTAGACGTTGAGTGATGTTCCGCCGATGATAAGGGTATCGGCAGAGGCGATGGCGTTGACAGCTCCGCTTACGGTGCTGTCGTCGAGAGCCTCCTCATAGAGCACCACATCGGGCTTGACGATGCCGCCGCACTCACATTTTGGCACGCCCTGAGAGTTCACGATATACTGCACATCGTGGAACTTTCCGCACTTGGTGCAGTAGTTGCGGAGTACGCTTCCGTGGAGCTCATAGACCTTTTTACTGCCTGCCGCCTGGTGGAGACCGTCTATATTCTGGGTCACTACGGCGGTGAGCTTGCCCTCTGCCTCAAGCTGAGCCAGCTTTAAGTGAGCGGCATTGGGCTTTGCGTCCAGACAGAGCATTTTCGCCCTGTAAAAGCGGTAGAACTCCTCGGTCTTCTCCATGAAGAAGGTGTGGCTGAGGATAGTCTCGGGGGGATAGTCCCACTGCTGACTGTAGAGACCGTCAACGCTGCGGAAATCTGGGATACCGCTTTCCGTGGAGACTCCTGCGCCGCCGAAGAATACTATACTGTGAGAATTTCTGACTATTTCCGCCAGCTTTTCGATATTATCCATATTATCTGTCTCCTATGACCTTAACGTAGAATTTTCTTGTTCTGGGGCCGTCAAATTCGCAGAAGTAGATGTCCTGCCATGTGCCCAGAAGGAGCTTGCCCCCTGTGATGATGACGGTCTCGCTGGCACCTACGGCAGAGGATTTTATGTGGGCATCGGAATTGCCCTCGGCGTGTCTGAAGCTCTGGAGGTCGGGGAAAAACTTATTCATGCCCTTGATGAAGTCGGTCTGTACATCGGGGTCTGCGTTCTCGTTTATAGTGATAGCCGCAGTGGTGTGGGGGCAGAATATGATACATACGCCCTCCAGAACGCCGCTTTCCTTGACGGCTTCACTGACCTCCCTTGTAATATCTACAAGTCCCTCAGCGGGAGTGCTGAGCTTGAAGTTAAAAACCATTTATATCGATCCTTTCATACTCCCGCCGCAGTGACGGGAAACAAGAACTATTTTATTTCTGAGCTGACTGATAGTATTTGCAGAAGTAATTCAGGGGACATTCCCCGCACTTCGGCTTTCTTGCCGCGCATATATCCCTGCCGAATTCCACTGTTCTGTGGCAGAAATCCGAGGAGACCTCGGGGGGGATAAGCTTCACAAGGTCCTTTTCCACCTTGCCGGGCTCCTTGTTTTTGGTAAGCCCCAGCCTGCCCGTGATACGGATACAGTGGGTGTCGGTGACCATGGCAGGCTTGCCGTAGACGTCGCCCAATATAAGGTTGGCGGTCTTTCTGCCCACACCCGAAAGTGAGAGGAGGTCCTCCATGTTATCGGGGACAACTCCGCCGAAGTCGTTGATGAGCTGACCTGCCATTTCCTTGAGGCTCTTGGCTTTGTTGCGGTAAAATCCGCAGGGCTTCACGTCCTGCTCAAGCTCTGCAAGGTCAGCCTCCGCGAATGCCTCAAGGCTGGGGTATTTTTTGAAGAGAGTCTTTGTGACTATATTCACTCTCGCGTCGGTGCACTGCGCCGCCAGCCTTGTGGCGAACAGCAGCTCATAGGGCTTTTCATAATCGAGGGTACAGACAGCATCGGGGTAGAGCTTCTCAAGCTCGCTGACCGCAAGTGCCGCTATCTCTTTTTTAGTCATTTATCGGACTCCTTCAGTGTTTTCTGTTTTGCAAGTATCTCATCGTATACGCGGTACATTTTCTGCACGGTATTTTCGAGAAAGTAGTAGTGCTTGATGTAGAACATCAGCAGCACCAGTATCATGGTAACGAGTATGAGAACAGGGACATTTGCGGTAAAGACCAGTACAGCGATGAACACGGTAAGGATAAGTGCGAACAGCATGGTCACAAGGAAATGAACTATCCTTTCGTGCTGCATGAAGGCTATCTTGTCCATATGCTCAGCCATTATGCTGTCAAGCTCCTCTGAGTCTGTACACTTTTCCAGCCTTTCCTGGACCCGTTTCATATAGTTAGTCAGGTATTCGGTCATTTTTTCACGCTCCATGAACAAAGTAAACGAAACTCTATTGAAATTATATACCTTTTTAGCAAATATGTCAATACATTGTACACAAAGTTCAGAGTTTATTCAAATAATGATTTAAGCGAATTTAAGCTGTTTTTGAGCTATTTGCCAAATGAGAAGCTGCTGAGATTGTGCGTGCATACGAATTTTTGTGCAGAAATATAAACTTTTTGTAACACTTATTGATTTTAGCTAAACTAAGAGCTATAATTAAAGTACAGATATTTTTGTTTAATGGAGGATATTAACATGAGAAACAATTTACTGAGGAAGGCAGGAGCAGCACTCATGTCGGCAGCTATGGCACTTAACGGCGCCGTATACAGTGCAGCTACAGTTACCGCAGCGGACGAACCGCTGAAGTTCGAGTTCGAGGACGCCAAGATAACAGGCGATGTTACCGTTGAGAAGGACGCATCTGCCAGCGGCGGCTCTGTACTGAAAATGACTGAAAGCGGCACCATCGAGCTGACAGTCAATGTTGAGACAGCAGGCTCCTATAAGCTCACATTCTACGCATTCGGTATCGGAAGCGACAAGCAGCAGAACCTGAGCGTAAACGGCACTTCACAGGGCGCTATCGGTATCCCTCAGGGAACCGAGTACACCGCGATAGCTGTTCCCGCTATCATGCTGAAGGCAGGCGACAACACCGTGACCATTGAGAAATCATGGGGCTGGTCACAGTTCGACTACCTTACAGTAGAGTCTATGGCAGCTGCAAAGATAGAGGCAAAGCAGACCGCTCCCTGCGACCAGCTTGCTACCGTTGAGACCCAGAGCCTTATGGCTTATCTGGCTGAGGTCTACGGCAAGCAGATAATCTCGGGTCAGCAGGAGATCTACAGCGGCGGTCCTCACGGTCTTGAGACCGAGTTTGAGTACCTCAAGGATACCACAGGTCATTACCCCGCTATCAGAGGCTTTGACTACGGAAACTTCTGCTGCCCCGCATTCGGCAGCGATGACGGCTCCACAAAGAGAGTCCTCGACTGGGTAAAGAACAAGAACGGTATCGCTACCGCTTCCTTCCACCTGAATGTGCCCAAGGATTTTGAAAACTTTAAGATCGGCTCGCGCATCGACTGGTCAAATACCACATATACCGCTAAGGACACAGATTTTTCGCCCTCCAAGGCTGCAACTCCCGGTACAAAGGAAAATGAGTACTATCTTGCAGCTCTGAAAACTCTCGCAGCAGAGTTCAACAAGCTTGAGGCAGAGGGCGTTCCCGTGATCTGGAGACCTCTCCATGAGGCAGAAGGCGGCGGCGGTGAGACAGGCTCATGGTTCTGGTGGGGCAGGGAAGGCTCCGCAGCTTACAAGAAGCTCTGGATATACACCTATGAGACCCTTACCAATGACCTTAACTGCCACAACCTTATCTGGGAGTGGAACAGCTATAACTTCGATACCTCCAAGAACTGGTACCCCGGAGATGCCTATGTTGACATCATCGGCTATGATAAGTACAGCTGCACAGACTGGTCCACAGGAAGCGCAAGATACTATCACAATGACAGTCCCTTCGCCTCCACATTCTACGGACTTATGGAAAAGTATGACAGCGCAAAGATGATCTCACTTGCCGAGAACGACTGCTTTTCAACTCCCGACAAGATGCAGGAGGAGGGCGCAGCATGGCTGTACTTCTGTACATGGTATGACGGCGGAAGCGACACCACCAACTTCCTTTCAAATCCCACCTTCAACACAAAGGAAGACACTATCGCTATGTATCAGAGCGATTACTGCGTAACTCTTGATGAGCTTCCCGCAAACCTCTACAATCGTGAGGGCGTTACACCTCCCGATCCCGCAAAGACAACTACCACAACTACGACTACCACAGACCCCAACGCTACCACCACCACAACTGCATACAAGTTCGAGATACAGAAGAAGAACGTTACTGTTCCCGAAATGCCTGAGAATGCTGTTGGCAAGGAGCTTGAGATCAATATCACTGGCGCAGCAGGCGCTTCCATCGGCGGCGGAGTAGGCTTCGGCACAACTGCCGATGACTGGCAGAATATTGAGTGGAAGGGCAATGCAGATGCTGACGGCAACCTCAAGGTTGTGGTCGATCTCAAGGAAATGCCCGAAACCATAAAGAACTGCGAGGTCCAGGTATGGTGGTCCAATACATGGAATGCAGCAGCAGAGTCCAGCGTTGACCAGCCCTACAAGATAGGCGACTGCAAGGTGAACTTCCTTATGGGCGGCGCACTTGAAAGCTTATGGGGCGACACCAACGGGGACGGTACAGTTGAGCTGGCAGACGCTATCCTCATCATGCAGGCTCTTGCAAATCCTGATAAGTACGGTGTCGAGGGTACAGACAAGCACCATCTGACCGGCGAGGGCAAGAGAGTGGGCGATGTTGACACAGCTACCGAGGGACTTACCTCCAATGACGCCCTGTTCATTCAGGAATATCTCCTTCATAAGAGAGCTTCTCTCACACCCAGTGCAAAATAAATAGAATCAGCCCCGAGGCGAATAAGCTTCGGGGCGTTTTCATTGCTGTGTAAAATCATAATTTTGCGGAGCAAAATTATGATTTAAGTTTAGAGTTGAGAGTTTAGAGTTGAAAGTTGTGGAGTCGCCTGCGGCGACAATATTTAAATATTGTGAGCGAAGCGAACACAATAACTCTCAACTCTCAACTTTCAACTATCAACTTAGCGCATACGCGCTAAATTATGATTTACAAAAAAGCCATAGTACCTCCGACTTCTTATCGGAAATACTATGGCTTATGTTTTGGACTGTGAGCTTATTCGCCCATTCTTGCCTTTATGTACTCCTCAAGCAGGTCAACTGTCTTATCAAGTCCCAGACGGGAGCTGTTGATGCTGAGGTCATAGAGCCTTGAGTCGCCCCAGTGTCCCTCGCAGTGATAGTTGTGATAGCGCTTTCTCTTGCGGTCCTTCTTGTCGATGAACGCCTTTGCCTTGTCCTCTGAAAGGTCGTACACGTTCATGACGCGCTTGATCTTCTCACTCATATCACCAAGAACGAACAGTGACACCAGACACTTGAAATCGCGGAGCTTTGTCTCCGAGCAGCGTCCCACTACAACGAAGGACTCACCGCTTGAAGCCTTTTCTCTCAGGAAATTAAACTGCATCTCGGCGATATTGTCCTCGATGGAGTTGCTGTAGCCGTTTACTCTGCGTGAGAGCAGGTGGTTCTTGGGCTTTTCGTTATACTTTTCTATCTCCTCGGGAGTGAGACCTGTTTTGTCAGCGATCTCTGTAATGAGGTGGCGGTCATAGATCGGGATATTGAAGCGCTTTGCCAGCTGCTCAGCAATAGCCTTTCCGCCGCTTCCGAATTCACGTCCTACTGAAATGATAACCTGTGGCATAAGTGATCCTCCTTCTGCGGTATATATATCTGAGATACATTATACCACCTTTTTCCTAAAAAATCAACGTTTTATCGTATATCAAAGGTACCTTACGAAGAGGTAAACGGTGGATATAGCCAGAACGATGACTGTTGCGGGAGCGATCTTCTTGCAGTATCTGCCCCAGCCGATAGGATAGCCGTTCTTCTGTGCAACTGATGTGCCTACAACGTTTGCGGAGGCTCCGATGGGAGTAGCGCTTCCGCCGATGTCTGTACCCATAGCCAGTGCCCATGCCAGAGTTGAGATGGGAACGCCGGAGGTCTCGGCAAGGCTCTGAATGATAGGAACCATTGTAGCAGCGAAGGGGATATTGTCCACGAATGCGCTTGCAACAGCGGATACCCAGAGGATGATAGCGATCATGAGCATTACGTTGCCGCCGCTGATGTCGCCGATGAAGTTTGCGATGAGCTTGAGTATGCCTGTCTCCTCAAGACCGCTTACCACGATGAAGAGCCCCACGAAGAACAGCAGGGTCTTGTAGTCCACCTTCTTGATGAGCTCAAGAGCGTGCTTGCCGAAGGCGATAAGGGTAATGGCTGCAATAAAGAGACCTATGGTAGCAACGGTGAGGTGAGTTGTAGCGTGGGTGATGAGAAGGAGGACTGCCAGAGCGAAGATGACGCTGCTGATGATAAAGTCCTTCTTGTTGGTGATAGCCTCAGAGGGCTTGGGGAACTTGCTCATATCCACGGGCTCGCCCTTGCCGCCTGCGATCTCCTTGCGGAAGGCGAAGTAGAGGAACACTACGGATACTATAAGTGAGACAGCGGCACAGAGTCCTGTATTTGTAAGGAAATCGAAGAATGAGAAGCCCAGCGATGTACCGATGATGATGTTTGGGGGGTCTCCGCACATGGTGGCTGAGCCGCCGAGGTTAGCGCAGAAGATCTCCGAGAGTATCATGGGGACGGGATTGAACTTCAGCAGTGAAGCCAGCTCAATAGTCACAGCCGCCAGGAACATGATAACGGTGATACTGTCGATGAACATGGAGAGCACCGCGGACATTACCATGAATGTAATGAATATTGGTACTGTTTTGCACTTTACAAGGTAGGCTATCTTCATACAGAGCCAGCGGAAGAAGCCTGCCTTAGCCATGCCTTCCACCATGACCATCATGCCTGCGATGAAGATGATAGTCGCCCAGTTGATGCCCTTGCTTTCACTCTCGGTGACCTGATACCAGAAGTCCTTGGTAATAAAGCCCTTGAGGGCGAGGGTGTCCATAACAGCGCTTCCGCTGCGCATACAAATACCGAATACCACGACCAGGGTCAGTAGACCGCTGCCGAGGGTGACATAGTGCCTTTCAATCTTGTCCAGGACTATCATGATGAACATCCCGACGAAGATAGCGATGGCAAAGATCTGTGCTGCTGTCATATATACCTCCGAAAAAGTGCGGCAGTGCCGCAATATTTGCTTCCCTATTAAATAGGTAAAAACGCACTAAATCGAATTATAGCACAAATAGAGAGGTAATTCAAGGCAAAAATTGATATTTTTACGTCAAATATCATTTTTAGGAGAAAATGCGCTGATTTGTCAAATATATGTTAATTTTTTGGTAAGACTGTCAGAGGGTATTGCAAAACCGAGGGAAATGTGATATAATAATATAAGTGATTAAGACAAGAGAACTTGTTACAGGTTCATAAGAACTTGAATGTAAAGGACGGATCGAAAGGATAATGGTAAAATATTTATTGCTGATAGTGGGATTTATCCTGCTCATCAAGGGTGCCGACTTCTTTGTTGACGGAAGCTCGGCTGTTGCAAAGCGGCTGAAGGTGCCCTCACTCATAATCGGAATGACCATAGTTGCAATGGGTACAAGCCTGCCCGAGACCTCGGTCAGCGTCAGTGCCTCGCTGCTGGGCAAGAACGACCTTGCCATAAGCAACGCCGTGGGCTCCAACATATTCAACCTCATGGTGGTCTGCGGAGTCTGTGCGGTGCTGTGCCCCATGGCTGTGGGCAAGGACACCCTGAAAAAGGACATACCTTTTTCCGTGCTGGCAGCTGGTGCGCTTCTGGCTCTCGGCGCATTTACGGGAGTTGTTCAGCGCTGGGGCGGAGTGATACTCCTTGCACTGTTTGCGGTTTTCCTCTATATGATGATAAGCTCAGCCAAAAAAGCCCGTGCTGCGGGTGAGGTCCCGGAGGAAGATGAATACAAGATGATGCCCGTGTGGAAATGCCTTCTGTGCATAGTTGGCGGCGGAGCTGCCATAGCTGTGGGCGGAAAGATGGTAGTTGACGGGGCTTCGGATATAGCTCGTTCCTTCGGTGTTTCCGACAACATCATCGGCATGACCATAGTCGCCCTGGGAACCAGTCTCCCCGAGCTTGTGACCTCAGTGGTCGCGGCAAGAAAGGGCGAGGTGGACATGGCGCTGGGCAACGTTGTGGGCTCCAACATATTCAATATACTGTTCGTGCTTGGTATAGCAGCCACTATTTCACCTATGGCGTTTACCATGCAGAACTCCATAGACACGGCAGTCCTCATCGCCATGAGCGTAATGGTACTGCTGCTGTGTATGCCGAAAAAGAAAATGCTCCGCTGGCACGGAGCTCTCATGCTTGCAGTCTATGCAGGCTATACAGCTTATATCTTTGTAAGATAAGGGGGAATGAATATGAAATGCGAGACCTGCGGTTCAGAACTCAGCGGAATGATGCCCACCTGTCCCTTCTGCGGAACTCCCGATCCTGTATACATGAGGCGATACAGGCAGTATCCGCCCTCACAGGGAAACTATCCCCCGCCGGGAGGCAATTATCCTCCTCCTCCGCCTCCTCAGAGGAATTACCCTCCGCCGAATATAAATCAGCCGCCCTATCGTTCGGGCTGGCAGCCCTATGACCCGACCAACGAGGCTCCCGAGGTGATGCTGGTGATACTTTCGGTATTAGTACCGCTGGTAGGTGTCATCTACGGCTCGGTATGTCTCGGAAACGGCGAGAAGCGTGCGGGAAAAGCCTATCTGCTGGCAGCAGGCATCTCCATCGGAGCCTGGGTGATTCTGACTTTATTCTTTGTGCTGGTGGGATTTTTAGCCGCCGCGAACCGATGAAAGGAGTTATGTTCAATGACTTGTCCTCACTGTGGAGCATCTGTATACGAAAATGATGTAAAGTGCCCTTACTGTGATTCATTCCTTGAAACCGGGAACAACGCCTATACAAGGCGTCCTGTCGGAGGTCCCGGGCAGTTCACCATGAACGGTCCCGATCAGGTCAATGCGGCGCTGGTGGTTGTATCTATCCTGATACCCATATTCGGTGTGATCTTCGGAGCTATCAGTCTCGGAGGAGGTCACCCAAAGAGCGGAAAGGTCTATCTTATACTGGGACTTGCGGCAATATTCGTATTCCCGTGTCTCATGTTCGTTATACCGCTTTGCTTCGCGCTTTTTGCGGAGATCTTCAAAGCCTTTCAATGAGAAATACATAATTAAAAGCCATAGCACTTCCGCTTTATCTGCAGGAAGCGCTATGGCTTGTTTTTATATCAGACTATATCATGTGTCGGAGCAAAGCTGCTTAATATTCCGGGTCGTACGGCAGAGTTTCAAATGTGAGCTCGTCGGTTATCTCCAGGGTCTCCATGTCGGCTGCCACGAATTTATTGTCAGAGAGGACGTAAACGTAGTCGCCTATATAGAGGGCTCTGTTGTAATCAAAGAAACCTGTGTTGGCAACATCGCTGAATGTTTCGGAGATCTCGCCCTTGTGTACGAAGCTGCCGTCCTCAAAGCTGAAGAACTCATATTTTGTGATCTCTTCCCTGTCATACCAGTCATCGCTGTAATTCAGGATATTTATGGGCACGCCTATGAGGTTCTTTTCGGGAGCTATCAGGAGAGCCTTTCTGTCCCATACGGCTGTTGATGCGAAGTCGGTGCCAAAGTAGTATTCATCATCGTAGATGTTGTTCCATGTATAGACGTCAGCCGCCTTCAGGTCGTTGGGGTCGGAGTTGTCGAACATGGTCATTCTTACGCCTGTTATCCTGCCTGAGTCATTGGCGTCCTGACCGAAGCCGAAGAGGAGTCCCTCGCCCCAGCTCTGCATATAGGTGCTGAAGCCGTTTATCTTGAACTCGTCCAGTACAACAGGAGCCGTGGGTTCACTGAGGTCAACTGCGTAGAGGGGGTCAGTCTGGCGGAATGTGACTACATAAGCCATATTTCCGCTGAAACTTGCGGACTTGAGCTGCTCGCCCTCGCCCAGCCCCTCAACGCTGCCCACCGGGTTAAGGTCCATATCCAGGACGTATACTCTGGTGTCGGTGCCCTTCACGTCATAGCTGTAATAGCCGTCTTCCTCGTCGCTGACTATGCCCTTGAATATGCTTGTGAAGAAGCCGTCATTGATGTCCTCATCATATCTGTGGAAGACTTTCTCTGTCTCGGTGTAGGTAGCAGCCACGCGGAAGTAGCCGTCATACTCGCTCATGGAGAACTGGTCCTTGACTGTGCCGTTGATAACGCCGCTTGCCATGGGGACAATGTCTCCGCCGCTTACAGAGATACGGGTGATGTCGGTGACGTTGCTTACGTTCCAGCGTCCCGCTGCGGTATAGAGGTTGTCTGCTGAGCAGTAGATGCTGCCCGAATAGCCTGCCAGTGTCTTTGTGTCGTGTACCGAGGGAGCGCCGCTCTCGTTAAGGTCTATGCTGCCTACAACAGAGTATGACAGCCAGTCGCTTGTGCCGAAGCCCCCCTCGGGAAGGAGTATATCCTCGGGAGGAAGAATTTCACAATCATCGCTCATGCCGCAGCAGGGAACATAATTGATGGGCTCGTTCTTATCCGTCAGCTCATTGAAGCTGCAGGTGGAGTAATTGGTGATAAGGAGCATATAGCCGTCGGGAGAGATCCTGACGTCACTGTAATAGCCGTCCTGAGAGTATACGTCTATGAGCTGAGGCTCGTCACCTGTGGTGTAGAATGCCGCGAAGGTAGAACCGCTGCGCTGAGCTTTTCTTGTTGCAAAATTGGAATTGAGATATGCAGAGTCGTTGTTGGTTCCGATGACAACTATCATATCGTTATAGACATACATATCCGAAATGCTTATCTGATAGGGATCTGCATCGGGAGCTATGTCATTCCTGATGTCAACGGAATAGTTTCCTGTGAACTCGCCGTTTTTAACATCGGCAACTCTCAGTGTGGGGTGGTTTATATATTCCTCGTCATCGGGAGAGCATATATAATAAATGTGCTTGCCGTCGGTCTTTACGATGTCAGCCTCAAGGACGTTCTGCTCCTGATGGTAGGTGTCGGAGTGCTCGGGAGTCTCCTCATCGGGCTCTGTGGCTGGTTCTGTATCAGGCTCAGTATCGGGCTCGGTGGCGGGCTCAGTATCGGGGGCTGTATCAGGTTCAGTCGCAGGCTCAGTTGCCGGCTCGGTATCAGGCTCGATATACGGCTCAACATCGGGAGTGATGTCAGAGTTGGTTGCAGGAGCAAGAGGGGAATCCAATCCGCTTTCGATGGCGCCTGTTACGGTGTCTGCGGTGAAGCTCGCTTTGTCGTTGGGTGCAAAGTCAGCCTCTTCTTCCACCTCAGCTTCATAGACCACATCATTCTTGTAGCGGTTTCTCTTTTCTTGGAGTTTGCGTTCCTTTTCGGCTCTGTCGGCGGCGTCCTTGAACATGGTGTATACCTGCTCATAGTCCTTGGCGCCGCTCATGTAGCTTTCCAGCTTTTTCAGCTCCTGCTCGGGAGCTGCAGTAGTGCCCTCGGGTGTGGTAACAGCGCTTCCCTCCTTGATGAGAGAGTCAGCACTCTTTCTATTTATCTTTCCGTTGTTCATGGTGTATGCGGCAGTTCCGCCTATAACGGCGCAGGCAGCCGCTGCTGCGGTTATCCTTCCTGCAACGGAGATACCGCTTCTCTTTTTCTTTGGAGCCTGTTCGTCCAGCATTTTCTTTATATTCTCGGGACTGAGCCTGTCGGGAACGGGCTCTGACTTCAGCTGCTCTCTGAGCTTATCATCATTGTTCATAAACATTCTCCTTTCGCTTTCATAATTCGGGAGTGAGCTCAAGCCTGAGCCTCTCCTTGATCCTTGCCAGCTTTGATCTTACGGTGCCTGCCTTGATACCGCAGACCGATGAGATCTCGTCACTGGTGTAGCCGCCCAGGACCGACATGGAAAGCATGAGTCTTGATTCATCGTCAAGCCTTCCCACAGCCTCCCTCAGCTCAACGGATTCAAAGTCGAAGCCGTCCGCAAGGGGAGAGCCGCTGTCCAGCTCCTCGGCAGGAGCATAATAGGTCAGCTGCTTCCTTTTTATTTTTGCAGCCAGTATTGTCATTATCCAGCTCCGAAACTTATTGGGGTCCCTGAGCTTTTTTATTGAGCAGAACGCGTCCAGTACGGTGTCGCTGACAGTGTCCGCAGCGTCATCGGGAGACCGCAGACTGTACAGCGCTATATGATAGAGATCCTCATATACAGTTGAGTAAAGTCTTGCAAAGGCCTCGGTATTCCCGTCTCGGGCGAGCCTGACGTCTGCTGAGTAGTCGTTCATGCGAATCCCTCCTTTGAATTCGAATTCATAACATAAGTGTCTGAGAGAGCTCTGATTGCTGCACAAAGCACAAAAAATCAGCAAATTAAACAAAGCAAACAGTCGCTGATTGTACGTTATAACGGTATAAAAATATTAAACTGTCAAAAATGCGGTTTTGGTGGAAAAAACGCAGAAAAGTTCATTGACAATTTTGAATAAATAATGTATAATGAAGTTGATTTCTATTGGGTATAGGTTGACCGGGGGAAAAATGCAGAACGGGCTTGGCAGAAAACAGAGTCCCGGGTCAGCCGCAGCATTATTACAGGGGTGGAAAACTTGATCAAGAAAAAGAGAATGATCTTCGGCGTTGTTGCAGCAGAAGCAAACAGCATCGAACAGCGCCAGATCATAAAGGGAATTGCAAGATTTGATCAGTGCGTAGGCATAGACACCATTATTTTTTCCAACAACTACAACCCTAATGTCAAGGAGAAGGAGCTTTTCTGTGAAAACAGGATATACGACCTTATCCTCTCCGACGAGCTTGACGGGCTTATAGTTATCTCGGAATCATTTGTCAATGAGGAGCTCAGAAAGATGATCGCCGATCATCTCTCAAAAAAGAATATCCCTATCGTTGTTGTGGGGACCTATCTCCCCGAAATGGACCTTCCGCACTGTACATTCATCAATACCAGCGATGAGAACGACATTGAGGACATTACAGACCATCTTGTGGAAAAACACGGATTTACCGAGATAGACATTATCACGGGCTATGACTTCATAGAGGCGTCTAATCTCCGTGTCAGCGGCTACCGCAAATCGCTGGAGAAGCACGGCATAGAGTTCGATGAGAAGCGTGTTCACTTCGGAAACTTCTGGATGAACTCAGGCGAGGAGCTTGCCGAGCGCTATCACAAGGGCGAGCTGAAGCTGCCTCAGGCAGTAGTCTGCGCCAACGACTATATGGCTTACGGTCTTATCGACAAATTCGATGAGCTGGGCATAAGGGTGCCCGATGACGTTACCGTTGTGGGCTATGAGTTCGTGGGCGACCGCTTCATGCACCAGCCTTTGCTTACTACTTATAAGAGAAACCGCGAGGCAATAGGCGAGGACGCCGCAAATATGGTCTACAGCCGCCTTAAAAAGCGCGAGTTCCTGTTCTCACCTCCGAGAGGCGAGATGATATGCGGCACAAGCTGCTCCTGCGGAATGGACCGCAAGCTCTATACACAGGAGCTGAAACGCGCCAGAGTAAAGAAAGAGTACGATAACTGGAACCTGTTCAATCCCCTCGACCAGAAGCTGACGGAGTGCAGGACCCTCAACGAATTCGTGGATATATGCGGCACCTTCCACTGGCAGGTAAGAGGCATTCAGAGCTTCTACCTCTGCCTTTACAAGAACTGGTACGACAGTGACGCTGAGCTTACGGATATTCTCTCATGTCAGAGTATGGTGAGCTGGGAGGACAGAACTCCCTTCGATATGCAGAAGTATAACTTCTCAGCACTGCTTGCCAAGAACTTTGAACCTGCGGTGTACTATTTCAATCCGCTGTTCTTCAACGACAGGCTCTTCGGTCATCTGGTGCTGAAGTACCATGACCCAGACACCTATGATGACATCTACCGCAACTGGCTGAAATCCGTCTCCAACGGTCTTGAGTTCCTGCGCATGAAGAACGATATACAGTATCTCACCCAGTGCCAGAACCTTTCCGACCTTCGCGATACTCTCACGGGAATGTACAACGAAACGGGCATGAGAAAGGCATATCACTCCATCGACATCGAAAATCAGGAGAACTGCCTTGTGATGATGAGGATAGGTATCTCCAACGCAGGCTTCTATGAGCTCAGCGGCAAGATCCCCGCCATAATGGACGCCGCCGAGGCTGTTACACAGTTCTGCGGAAGCAGCGATGTATGCGGCAGAGTGAATGACAATACCTTCGCCTGCATAATACAGGGCGATACGGACCCCGCTCTCCTTGAGAGCAGGCTTGAGTCCATAATGCTCCAGCACACCGTGTACACCGACCAGTACGGCATAGACTCATTTGTCTGCGCGGCTGTGAAGTGCAGTGAGAAGTCCTACACCAAGCTTACGGGAATGTGTACGGATATTCTTGCGGAGCGCCAGCGTGAGAAGATGGAGATGCGTATGCGTCCCCACTACGATGATATGCTCCATATCAGAAGCTATATCTACAGCAACCCCCAGGACAGCTTTGAGTCGGAGAAGCTCCAGAAGCTCTATCCCTACAGCGCAGGTCATCTCCGCGAAGTGTACAAGAAGTGCTTCGGGGTAAGCATACATAAGGACTGCATAAATGCGCGAATGGCAAAGGCTACCTACTGCCTGACGGTAACACCGCTGAGTATGGCGGAGATAGCGGAGCAGTGCGGCTATGTGGACAGCAAGTACTTCCTGCGCCAGTTCCTTGCCACAGTCGGCGTGACACCCAACCAGTACCGCAATATGGCGAAATAAGGTTTTAGTGGTTAGTGCTTAGTTCCGAGCTGTCAGCTTGTAGGGGCGGCGTTTCGCCGTCCGCGACGATAATATGAATGTAAGGGGCGTCCTCAGGGGCGCCTCTTTTTATGCATAGCCACTTCCGTAACAGAGACAATGTATATCTCTTTCTTCCCGTGCCTCTTGAATGCAGTCAGTGCGCTTTATCACATTAAATCGTTGAACGAAGGGAGAAAGTTAGTCCCCCATGCAGGGACGGGCAGCTTTCTGTAATAATCAGCAAGGGCGCCAAAAAGGCGCCCCACTAAGCACTATGCACTAATAGCTAATAACTACTCGCTACTCACTAATTACTGATTAGCGCGTCCGAGGAATGCTGCGCCGATGATACCTGCGTCGTTGCCCAGCTTGGCAATAACGATCTCGGTGTTCTTCTCTGAGTTGCGTGTGTAGACTTCCTTGGCAACAAGCTCCTTCATAGGCAGGAGGAGGGGATCGCCCTCGTTGCAGACGCCGCCGCCGATACAGAGTATATCGGGCTGGAAGATGTTGATGGTATTGGTGATACCTGCTGCAAGGTACTTGATGTACTTGTCAACAACAGCCTTTGCGTACTTGTCGCCTGCTCTCATGCAGTCAAATGAGGTGCGTGCAGTAACCTTGCCCTTTTCCTTCTCGGACTGAGCCATGATGCAGTCGGGGTGCTCTGCGATAGCTTCCTTTGTCATGCGGATAAGACCTGTTGCTGAGGAATAAGCCTCGAAGCAGCCCTTTCTGCCGCAGGAGCACTGTGCGCCGTCAACTTCGATAACAGTGTGACCGATCTCAGCGCCTGCGAAGTTTGAGCCTGAGTAGATCCTGCCGTCGATGATGATACCGCCGCCTACGCCTGTGCCGAGAGTGATACATACAGCGTTCTTTGCGCCCTTTGCAGCACCTGCCACGAACTCGCCGTAAGCAGCTGCATTGGCGTCATTCTCAATGAAAACGGGCTTGTCGATGGTCTCCTGTATGTACTTCACCATAGGAGTGTTCTTGAAGCCCAGGTTGTTTGAGTACTCGATGATACCTGCCTCACTGTTTGCAATACCGGGAGTACCCACGCCGATCCACTCTATCTGATCCATGGTGAGCTTTGCGTTCTTGACAGCCTCTATTGCCATTCTTGCCATATCGTCGGCAATTTCCTTTTCGGGTCTGGGGCAGTTTGTCTTTGTGCTTGCCTTTGCGATGATGTTGTATTCCTCGTCAACAACACCTGCAACGATGTTGGTTCCTCCGAGGTCGATTCCTACGTAATATTTCATTTTATATCCTCCTTATTGGATAGTCGTGACGATGACATCACAATTTCCTTTTATAGCAAATGCGCCTGTTCCTGCGGGAACGAAAACGCTTGAGCCCATAGTAAGTTCCAGCCTGTAGTTATCGGCGACAAGCTCACCGCCGCTTCCGCCTATCATGAGAACATGGGCGAAAGAGTTCTTATCCGCGTAAAGCTCCAGCTCCTTGATGAGCCTGTGGCGGTTTACGTTAAAGTATTTGCAGTCCGCCAGAAGCTGAGTCACAACGCCGTCCAGCTCAAGACCATAAACGGGTCTTTCCGGGTCAAGGGGCTTGGTATTTGTGACCTCAAGAGCCTTTTCAATGTGCAGTGGACGGGGCTTTCCGTCAGCCCCAAGCCTGCCGTAGTCATAGACGCGGTAGGTGACGTTGGAGCTCTGCTGTATCTCGGCAATGAGTATGCCCTTGCCGATGGCGTGGAGAGTGCCCGGCTCGATGAAGAAAACGTCACCCTGCTTAACGGGAACCCGGCGGAGCTTCTCCATGAGGGTATTGTCCTCAATGGCTTTGCGGAAGTCCTCCTTGCTGAGCTCCTCATTGAAGCCGTAGATGAGCTCTGAGTCGGGAGCGGCGTCAATTACGTACCACATCTCGGTCTTGCCGTTGTCGTTTTCGTATTTATGGGCGTATTCATCGTCGGGGTGGACCTGCACTGACAGGTCGTTCTTGGCGTCGATGAGCTTCACCAGCACGGGGAAGCTGTCTCCGCTTTTAAAGCCGTAGCCGACAGCCTCCGGGTGCTCCTTTACGAAGTCGCTGAGCTTCATGCCGTCGAATTCTCCGCCGCTGATATAACATTCACCGTCAGGGTGGCAGCTCAGCTCCCAGCTCTCAGCCAGGCGTTCACCGCCCTCCTTGCCGAAAAGAGTCCTGAGTCTTGTTCCGCCCCATATATAGTCCTTGACGGGTGCTTTTAAATAGAATGGTCTCACTTTTAATCCTTTCCTTGCTGTTTTGCTGTGTCGGGCAACTCAGCCTTGCTTGATACCTTGGCGAACTGCCTGTCGAAGTCCTCCTCAGAGCCGTTGTACACGTTGAGGTCGATGTGCTCCTCTTCGCCGTTATAGCCTGTAAGAGTACCCTTGTCGCTGTACTGCCAGAAGGTCCAGTCCAGCAGGTCGGGCTCACAGCTGACGCTCCTTATCCACAGGGGATAGTCGGAGAAGTCCTTTCTGACATATCTGCAATAGACGGGGAGGGTGCTGTAAATTATGGGCTTTACGCCGTAGTAAGCCTCCAGCCGTTCAAGGAGGGGCTTGAGTATAGCTTCGGTCTCCTCAAGAGAGGGCTTGTTTGAGCGCTTGTCGGCGTAGTATTCAATGTCAATAACGGGAGGCATATCTATCTCGTCCCTGCCCACGGCGGCAATGAAGTTATCCGCCTGGGTCTCGCCTGCGCTGTCGAAGCTGAAGAAGTGGTAAGCCGACACCCTTATGCCCGTATCCTTGGCTCTGTCCAGGTTGCGGCGGACGGACTCGTCTGTGTGGCCGCTTCCCTCGGTAGCCTTTATAAAGGCAAAGGAAACATTCTGGCTCTCAAGCTCCTTCCAGTCAATATCTCCCTGATAGTTGGAGACGTCAACACCGAAAACAGGGTACTTAGTCCTGTTGACCTTTGCGGTGGAGAAAAAGAAGGCTCCGACCGCCGCCGCTGTCATGAAAGCCACTCCTGTAACTGCGCATATTATCCTGCGTTTTAATCTATCCATTTACGGAAACAACTCCTAAGGCTCCGTTCTGTCAGTTTCAGAGCCGATAACGATTTCTGAAAAAAGTCATACAAATATATAA
The DNA here is from genome assembly GCF_000621785.1 of Ruminococcus flavefaciens ND2009. GTDB lineage: Bacteria > Bacillota > Clostridia > Oscillospirales > Ruminococcaceae > Ruminococcus > Ruminococcus flavefaciens_C. Next base: position 83,875 of record NZ_KK211347.1, read on the forward strand.
TAAACTAAAATGGCGAAATAGTCAACAGTTTTTTTGAAAAAAGCCCCCGGAGTCATAACTCACGGTTCCCTCATGGCGTATTGACTTTTGGGGGGAGATATGCTATCATTGTTTCAGAATAATGTCTCTGGGAGGGAAATACCGTGGATTTTGAAGAAGAATACAAACAGAACAGGACTGCAATGAAAAAGGTCAAAAAAACAGAGACCTGGATATTCATAGTTTTTGCAGTAAATATCGCTGTTGCAGGATTTTATCTCTTTTTAGCTATTTCGGGAGATCTGCTCTCTATCATCATTGCCGTTCTCGGACTTGCAGGCTCCGCACTGGGCTTACTGAGCGTGCGCAAAAGGGATTCCGCACTTGCCATTGCCGCGGGAGTTCTCGTTATAGCTGAGGTCGGCGTCATGTTCTTTTCTGACGGTATCTCTGTTCTGGGAGTTGTTGAGGTCGCCGTATTCACGTATTTCGCCGTGGGTAACTTCCTGAACATAAAGAAGTACAGATGGCTTGAGCAGCAGGACGGCTTTCCGAATTTCGAGCCCCGTCTCAAGGAGTACGACATGGACAGAGCACAGCGCAATATCAAGGACCCCTACGCACAGAAAATGGAAGATATGCACAAGAACAACACTCACGAAATGCAGGAGCTCTGATATTACAGTGGTGCTGATATAGAAGTTTATACGTAACTATCGGGGGAAAACCTTTCTGAGGAAAGGTTCTTCCCCCGAACCCCTTTTCCAAAGACTTTTGGCTGGTTTTTCTATGAAGAGGACGCCTTAAACATAATAAAATGGCGGACATTATCAAGCGTCCTCTCCATATAAAAACAAAACAGAGCCTCGGAAATGGAATTACGGGAAGCACTTCTTCAAAAGAGCTCCCTGATACTGCGTGTAAAACTGCTGTATGAGCAGACCTTTTCCGTCTGCGTTTTTTTGTGCCTTTTCACAGACAGGGGCATTGTTTACAAAATATTCACAATTATGCTGTCCAATAACAGGGGGCAGCTTCGTTATAAATATAAAATGGGATCTTATATGAAGGGAGATGGGGCAGTGTCGGCAGCTAAAAACAGCAATGGCGGAATAACATTTGAAGAAATGTATCTGAAGAACAGAAACCTGATGATGTATACGGCAATGAAGATACTCAACAATTTTGCAGACGCCGAAGACTGCGTATCAGAGGCTTTTTTCAGGGCTTCAAAAATTTTTCCTGAAATTTCTCGCATGGAGTGTCCAAAAATGACCTCCCTGCTCGTTATAATTGTCAGAAACGCAGCACTGGATAAGTACAGAGCTAACAAAAGGGTAGTGGCTGTCGAGGCTCCCGATGAGGAAACAGGGACCTTCTGCACTGACAGCTATTCCTTCGACTCCGTTCAGAGTGCCATCGCTCAGCTTAAAGACGAATACCGCGATATTCTGACGCTCAGATTTGTTTACGGCTATTCGGTAAAGGAGATCACCGGGATACTGAATATCTCGGCAGACAATGCATACAAACGTATACAGCGCGCTAAAACGGAGCTTGGTAAAATTCTTGAGAATGGAGGGGAAGACGTATGAATAAGGATATGCTTAATGAGGCACTGGAAAAAGCGCTTACAGAGTCTTATGAAGAACTGACCGGTCAGGATATCCCAGAGTACGATTTCTCCGACGGCTTCAGGGACAAAATGGCAGGACTTATCAGTGAACAGGACGGCACTGCGGATAAAAAACGCAGACGCGGTATCATTCTGTTCTTTGCTGCGGCAGCTGCTGTGGCGGTAATATGCGCGTGGGCTGCTATGGGAAGCGGACTAAGGACCGACAGACATGGCGACTATCGTGATACTTCCGTTATTCAGGAGACAACATCTGCGGATAAAAATGAGACTGTCACCACTTCCGTGACAGGCGGGGAGACCGCTGTTACAACGGCGGTCACTTCCGCAGACAAGACCGCATCTTCTGCGGCAGTCTCAGAGAGTGCCGGCAATACTCCGGCTGCCTCCATCACAGCAGCTGATAACATTACCAACGCTGTTACTTCTGCGGCGGCAGGAAAGATAACCACGGCGCCTGCGGGCAGGACCACTGCGGTCACTGCTGCAACACAGCCCGCTGTCACAACTACCTCCGCAGTTTCCTACGAAAGGAGTTTTGAAATGAAAAAATTAGCTGCATTCACATCTGCAATATTAATGGCTTCATCAGCTGTTTCGGGAAACGTATATGCCTCTGAGGGAATACAGAGGACTCCCTCAATGGACGCCGCTATCTATGCTGAAAACAGCATAGAATATAACTCTCTGCTCAGAATGGCTGACGGAAAGTATAATCTTGACCTCAATAATGACGGAGAATTCAATGTATTCGACGTATATGCCCTCTACCGCGCAGCTGCCAACAGAGGCGCTTCAAAGGAGATGAGGGAGAGATGCAAGCTCAATGCGGATTACAATTTCGATGCCTATATCGAGTTCAACGACATCGACCTTCTTATGGACTACTTCATCATGTATTCCGATGTTAAGGCTGAATACTTCGATCCGCTCTACTACCGCAATAACTGCCCCGATGAGTATCACAACATCTATGACGATCTCTATACTGCTGAGGAGCGTATCACCGACTACGGCGCATATGTAGGCGAGCTCAGGAAGACAATGGATGAGCCTGTATGCTTCTATCCCAATGAGATAGGACTCCCCGATGATGCCGAGCAGAGACAGCGTTACCTCGATCACGAGATGAGCCCTATGGAGGAATTCTTCTTCACGAAGGAACTCTTCATGAGCAACTACGATTCCGATCTTGAGGGTCAGTACAACGACGTCAAGAGAGGCGACAATTCCGACAGGATCGCCTGGGACGAAAAGCTCTTCAACGATGCCGACTATATGTTCACAGAGAGACTTTTCAACAGGCTCCAGCGTCTCGGAAGAGGCTATAAGTTCTTTGCCGAAAAGTGCGACAGAAAGACCATCGACCTGGACGTAAATGCTGACGGCGTTTTCGATATAAGCGACCTCAACGATATGTGCACATATAATAATGTATACCTGAGAAAGGACGTTCCCGCTGAGATAGGCGAGCGCTGTGCAGCTGTCAATGACGCTCAGCTTGTAGGCATTCATGACGCAGGTAATAAGCTTCATGACTACACTATCGAATATTTCTTCAAGTTCAACAAGCTCCTTCCCGAGTACAGTACTCCCGAATTCTTTGAGGGACTCAGAAGCGGCTCTTCCAAGAACGAGCTCTATCAGGAGTTCAAGGCTATGAGCGAGGGCGGAAAGGATTTCAGCAATAAAAAGTTCGAGAAAGCCTGCGCCGATTTTGAGAGACTTGAAAAGGCAGGACTTGCTCCCGACCTGGACATCAACCTTGACGGTGAGATAAACGTTTACGATTATTACGACTCCGACATCTACATCTACGAACAGATCTACCGTATCTCAGAGGAGGACAGCGTACTTTCTCCCAAGGTAAGAGAGCATATCGAGACCAACTGCGACTTTGACCTCAACGGCGAGAGCGGCGATGTCTATGATATGTCCATCGCTCAGATATTCGTGATCAGACACTGCTCTGACTTCAACGGCTTCTCCGATGAGGAGTACCAGAAGTATATCGACAGCCTTGCAGCCGAGAGAAAGGTCGAGACCGAAAATGTCAGATACTCATACACCAGCAATATCTCAGTTCTCAGCCAGACCAGCGTAGAGCGCAGCGGCGATGCCAACTGCGACGGCGATGTTGACCTTGCAGATGCTATATTCATCATGCAGAACATGGCTAACCCCGACAAGTACCAGATCTCATCAATAGGCAGATTTAACGCCGATGTATGCGAGACAGGTCAGGGCGTTACGGTCAACGACGCTCTTGAGATCCAGAACAGGCTCCTGAATAAATAATATCTATACACGAAGAAAGCTCCCGTTATCGGGAGCTTTTTTCATATTATACCGTAGAGCTGCTTTTCGTCTCTGGGATCAAAGGGCACCAGCTTGCGGCTGTTTCGTGAGAGGACAAGTCCGCTGTTGCAGCCAACGGGTGTCAGTGAGAACTTTCCGCCCCGTCTGTGTGCGGCACGGAAAACGCTTCCCAGACGGGAGTTCACCGCCAGACCTGCCAGCTCAAAGGTTATGCCCCTCTCGGTTATCCTTATGTCAAGGGCAGGCATATCCGTAAAGGGGTGGCAGACCATGCCGTCTGCGGCGTAGTGTCCGCGGAGGGGAGTTACCTTGGTATCGCGGTAAAAACGGTAGAGCAGAGCCGCGACTGCCTGCTCGGTGTCATAGAGGCGCTTTTTTATCTCAGTCTCGGGAGAGGCTATCAGTTCGGGTATCTCGCGGGCTATCTTCTCGGCGTTGGTATTCAGCGCCGTGGTGAAACTGCTTCGCATTGCAAAGCGGCGGAGATGCTCATAGCCTATGGTCTGCTCTGGGACGAATTCGGGATACATAACATGGGCAAGCTCCTCATAGCAGATGTGGAGACTGCGCTTTTTGGAAAAATATGTCCATTTGACAGTATGAGGGAGACAGCACATATCCGACATCATGTGTACGGCTCTGCCCAGGTAGACAGCGCTCTGCCCCGTGAAGCCTGCGTGGTACATGGTGAGAGCCATGGTGTAGTCCTCCTCAAACATGGTGCGGGCGCTTCGTGCAAACAGGTCCTTGCCGTTGCGATAATAGCCGCCTACAGGTGAGAAGGGTCTGCCGTCGGTGTTGCAGGCGCAGTAATAATGCCTGCCTGCGCCGTTTTCGCGGTCGTCCTTGTCGTCGGGGAGCACAGTATAGGGCAGCATTATCTTCACCATGGGCTGAATGAGCTCAGCCGCCTCGGGAGCAGCTCCCTCAAGGAGTTTCATGGAGCGGAGCAGTATCTCCTGATGTATCTCGGTCAGGGGAGTCTGCTTTTTTTCGCTGTATTTTTCCGTGAGAGCGTGAAGGATATAGGCGGTGTTTTTCCATTTATTGTACATTTTATAGCTCCTTTCCTGAGTGTGTATATGCTGGGGTCATATGTCTTCCATTGAAAGTGTAGCGACAGCGTTAAGGCTCTCGTCGGCAGTTATCCCTGCCAGCAGGTTGTAGCTTCCCTGACAGGCTATCATTGCGCCGTTGTCGCCGCAGAGCTTCTTCTCGGGCATATAGAACTCATAGCCGTGCTTTGCGCAGGCTTCCGAGAGAGCGGCGCGGACTCCCGTATTTGCGGAAACTCCGCCTGCCAGAGCGACTTTCTTGTAGCCCAGAGCCTCTGCCGCACGGATAGTCTTGTCGGTGAGTATCTCGGCGATGGTGCTCTGGAGACTTGCCGCAAGGTCATTGTGGTTTATCTCGGTGCCCTTCTGCCCGGCGTTGTGGAGCAGGTTTATTACGTTGGTCTTGAGTCCCGAAAAGCTGAAGTCGAATTCGCTTCCCGCCACAGCAGGGTGGGGGAGCTTAAAGGCGTTCCTGTCGCCTGTTTTAGCGGCATTGTCGATATGTACTCCGCCGGGATAGGGGAAGCCCATAGCACGGGCGCACTTGTCAAAGCATTCGCCTGCGGCGTCATCGTGAGTTCTTCCCACAACGCGGAATTTTGTATAGCTCAGCACCTCGATGATGTGGCTGTGACCGCCGCTTGCCACAAGGCAGAGATAGGGCGGTTCCAGGTCGGGGAAGGTGAGGTAGTTGGTGGCGATGTGTCCTGCGATGTGGTGGACGGGGATAAGGGGCTTGCCCGAGGACATTGCCAGCGCCTTTGCAAAGCTTACTCCCACCAGGAGAGCACCGATAAGTCCGGGAGCGTAGGTGACAGCGATACCGTCAAGGTCGCTGAGCTTCACCTGCGCTTCGTCCAGTGCCTGACGGACAACGCCGAGGATATTCTCGCAGTGGCGGCGTGAGGCTATCTCGGGGACAACTCCGCCGTACTTCTTATGCTCCTCTATCTGAGTGGACACCACCGATGAGAGGATAGTCCTCCGGTCCTTTACCACGCTTGCGGCGGTCTCGTCGCAGGAGCTTTCTATTCCAAGTATAAGCATATCATATCTTCTTTCATTTTTATTTAGCTGAATGGCGGTTTGTAGGGGAGCCCGCCCTCGGGCTCCCGAAGGCAATGACATTGTCATCTCACGGGAGGGCGTCCGTCCGACAGCAGATAACGGCAATTGTTTTGCTGACGGACTGATAAAAGTATCAGCCCTTGCAATTGAGCACCATGATGTCTGCGTCCTCAACGGGGTCGCGGTAGAACCGCCTGCGCACTCCTGCCTTCTCAAAGCCGAAGCTGCTGTAAAGCCCTATGGCGGCGGTGTTGGATTGCCTTACCTCAAGGGCGATAGTCTCCGTTCCCTCGGGAACAAGCCGCAGGAACTCGGTCAGAAGCGCCCTTGCTACGCCCTTTCCGCGGTATTCGGGAACAGTGGCGATAGTGAGGACTTCACCTGTATCCGAGGCGGTAAATCCTGCGAACAGTCCTGCAAAGTCTTCGCCGCAGAAAGCGGCAAGTACCACACCTGTCGGGTGGCAAGCCTGAGAAAGGAAGGCGTTTGCAGACCAACCCTCAGTGCCGAAGCAGGATATGTCCAGAGCAGCCATGGCATCAAATAATTCCGACGGGGAATCTGCGGTCAGTCTTATTATCTCCATGTCATCAGCCCTTTGCATCATACCATGAGTGCCCTGTGTGGACGTCCACCGCAAGGGGGACTCTCATATCGTAAACGCCCTGCATCTCCTCTTTGAGGAGCTCCGCACAGCGGTCTGCACAGGAGAGGTCCGACTCGATGATGAGCTCATCGTGTACCTGGAGTATGAGCCTTGCGTCCAGCTTTTCGGCTTTCAGACGGTTGTACACGTTTATCATGGCTATCTTTATAAGGTCGGCAGCAGTTCCCTGAACGGGGGTGTTCATTGCGATACGCTTGCCTGCCGCCTGTAACATCTTATTTGAGGAGGAGAGCTCCGGGATACGGCGCTTTCTTCCGAACATGGTGGTGACATAGCCCTCCTTGAAGGCGTTGTCCACGGTGGTCTCCATGAACTCGTTAACCTTGGGGTACTTGGCGAGGTAGTCCGCGATGTACTTCTTCGCCTTGGCAACCGAGGTGCCGATATCCTTGGCGAGGGAGAAGGCGCCGATACCGTAGATGATACCGAAGTTTACCGCCTTTGCAGCGCTTCTCATCTCGGGAGTCACCATAAACAGGGGCATATCGAATACCTGCGCCGCCGTGGAGGTGTGTATGTCCTCGCCCGAGTTGAATGCTTCTATCATATTTTCGTCGCCGCAGAGATGTGCCATTACTCTCAGCTCGATCTGGCTGTAGTCGGCGTCGATGAGAGTTTTACCCTCAGCGGCGGTGAAAAACTTTCTCATCTGTGCGCCCAGCTCTGTGCGGACGGGGATATTCTGCATATTTGGCTCTGTGGAGCTGATACGTCCCGTTCTGGTCTCGGTCTGGCGGAACCAGGTGTGTATGCGTCCGTCGGGAGCTATCTTGTCAAGAAGTCCCACGACGTAGGTGGAGTTGAGCTTGGTGTACTGGCGGTATTTCAGCACGTTGTCCACGATGGGAGCATAGCTTCTCAGCTCCTCCAGCACCTCGGCGTTTGTGGAGTATCCGCTCTTGGTCTTCTTTTTGGCGGGAAGTCCCATTTCCTCAAAGAGCACCGTTCCAAGCTGCTTGGGGGAGGAGATATTGAACTCATGGCCTGCATCATCATAGATCATCTGCTGGGTCTCCTCTATCATCTCCGAGAGGTAGGTGCCGAAGTCCTCGACGCCCTTGCGGTCAATGAGAACGCCGCTGTCCTCCATGGAGGCAAGGACCTCCGTAAGAGGCAGCTCCACCTTCTCAAGGAGCTCAGTCATGCCCTCGGATTCGATCTCCGCACGGAGCTTTCTGATAAGACCGCGGAGGGAAAGGAGCTCCGCAAGGTCGAAGTTTTCACTGTAATAGTGGACGCCGTACTCGGCGCAGAGCTTGTCCACAGCGTAATCGGAAGCCGATGTATTCAGCAGATAGCCGCATATCGCCGCATCGCTGCGGAGATTTTTCAGCTCGCCGCCGTGAGCCATTGCCCAGCGGTAGTGCGCCTTGGCGTCATCTGTAGCCTTGGTGCAGTCCGAAGCAAGGAACTGCAATATCAGCTTTTCGTCGTCTGTATTGTAAACGCAGTCGCCGCTGCGGACAGACAGGCTTCCGTCGCGGAAAAGATACTCGCAGTCGGTGAGCTTTGCGATAACATCGGCAGTCAGGTCGGCAAGCTCCGCATTTATAACGGGAGCCTCCTCTTCCTTTGCCGCAGGAGCGGCATTGGTGCCCTCGGTGGCGCTGATACCCAGCTTGTCCAGCAGCTTGAACATCTCCAGCTCGCTGAGCATGAGGCTTACTGCCGCCGTGTCGGGAGTGCCCAATTTATAGCCCTCAAGGTCGGTATCTATTGGAGCGTCGCGGACTATGGTCGCCAGCCATTTGCTCTCCTTTGCGGAGTCTGCACCTGCGGCAAGCTTTGCCTTCACGCCCTTGGTGAGCCCTGAATTCTCGTAGTTTTTGTAGAGGTTCTCCACGGAGCCGTATTCCTTTATGAGGGTGGAGGCGGTCTTTTCGCCTATGCCTGCAACGCCGGGGATATTGTCGGAGCTGTCGCCCATGAGGGCTTTCAGGTCAATGAGCTTTATGGGCTCGAAGCCGTAGTCCTCCATGAAGCGGTCGGGAGTGTAGTAAATGTTCTCCTTGTTAGTCGCAAGGACAACTGTGACCTTATCGTCAATGAGCTGAAGGCTGTCGCGGTCTCCCGTCAGCACATAGCATTCGTTTCCGCTGTCGGAGCAGAGTTTTGAGAGGGTACCCAGTATATCGTCAGCCTCATAGCCCTCACATTCGATCACCTTTACGCCCATAAGTCCCAGGAGCTCCTTTACTCTGGGGAGCTGCTCCGCCAGCTCGGGGGGCATACCCTTGCGGTTTGCCTTGTAGTAGGACACAGCCTTGTGGCGGAAGGTAGGTGTGCGCAGGTCGAAGGCGACAGCCACGGCGTCGGGCTTTATGTCGCCGATATTGCGGAGGTATATGTTCATGAAGCCGAAAATGGCATTGGTGAATTGTCCCTTTTTATTGGTCAGCAGCTTTATGCCGTAGAAGGCACGGTTGAGAATGCTGTTGCCGTCGATAGCGAGAAGTTTCATAGCAAGCTCCTTTTGAATGCAGCGTAACGTGTGCAGATTTATACAATATATTATAACACAAATGCTCGGAAATAGCAAGAAACGCGAACTATATGCACTTGCTGCGTTTTATCACAAAATCATCACAGAATAAACACATAATGCTTCTACAATAATACTCGCAGTATTTTTAAAAGGAGAAATTACAAATGAGAAAGATCACAGGTATTGCCGCATTCGTATCGGCTGTATGCCTTACCGCGTCAGCTATGACAGGCTGCGGCAAAGAAAATGAGGATAAGAAAAACAGGTACGTTATCGTTACAGAGCCCACGGAAGCTACCGAGGCAACAACAGAGTTAAAGGCAGAATCCTATACAATAGAGACAACTGCCCCCACTACAGAAGCTGTTACCGAGGAGGAGACCACTGAATACGATCCCATTGATGATCCGGGATATGTGAATTTCAAGCTCAGCGACGATATAAAGCACTTCACCATGTCCTGCGGAGGCACTGTGGTAAAGTTCCCCTGCACACTTGCAGAGCTCTATGTCACAGGCTGGAACAGGGATGATGACGGCGAAGGATATTTCGCGAGGGGCGGATGTAACATAGATCCCTGGCATAGCGAGCAGCTTGGTGAACTCGGGGAAAATCTGAAAAATTGTTCCTACATCTGTTTTTCACCTTATTACAGCCGCGAAGAAAAAGAGGAACAGCTTGCAGAGCTGGACTTCGACTGGATGAAGACACTCAAATCTGTGGATATCAGCAGACTTACCTGCTATTACGGTCTGAATGAGGACGAGATAAAGCTGCCTAAGGGCATTGTTATAGGAAAATCCACTCCCGAGGACGTCAAAGCAGCCTATGGAGAGCCTGACAGCATCAGGTCTTCTGATCTTGAAGACGCTCCTTCTTATTATTATAGTCTTCTTGACGAGGACGGCGAGAAATGCGCAGGTGTTACTATCCGCTTTGACGGCAATACTGCGTCAGAGGGCTATGTTGACGGTGCTATCTGGGGCGTTGAGCTTGAGTATTACGGCTATGATGACGAAGAGGAAGAATACGAAGAGGAAGAATAAAACCAAAGCGGTCCATATCGGACCGCCTTTTTATGCTCTTTGGTAAAAGAAATGCCGGGGGCGTAACAGGGGGCGGCGAAACGCCGCCCCCTACTGATCACTAATAACTCATTATGAATTAAAAAGGGCACTCATAAAGAGTGCCCTTTGATATTGCATTAGTTTCAGCTATTAGCCGAGCTCTGCAAAGTACTTGATTGTTCTTACCATCTGTGATGTGTAAGAATTCTCGTTGTCGTACCATGAAACAACCTGTACCTCGTAGAGGCCGTCGCCGATCTCAGCTACCATTGTCTGTGTAGCATCGAAGAGTGAACCGAATCTCATGCCGATAACGTCAGAAGAAACGATCTGATCCTCGTTGTAACCGAATGACTCGGAAGCAGCAGCCTTCATAGCAGCGTTGATGCCTTCCTTAGTTACGTTGCTGCCCTTAACAACAGCTGTGAGGATTGTTGTAGAACCTGTAGGAACAGGAACTCTCTGAGCAGAACCGATGAGCTTGCCGTTGAGCTCAGGGATAACAAGGCCGATAGCCTTTGCAGCACCTGTGCTGTTAGGAACGATGTTAGCAGCACCTGCTCTTGCTCTTCTGAAGTCGCCCTTTCTGTGAGGACCGTCAAGGATCATCTGATCACCTGTGTAAGCGTGGATAGTGCTCATGATACCGCTCTGGATAGGAGCATAATCGTTAAGAGCCTTAGCCATAGGAGCGAGGCAGTTTGTTGTGCATGAAGCAGCAGAGATGATCTTGTCATCCTTTGTGAGAGTCTTCTCGTTTACGCTGTAAACGATTGTAGGAAGATCGTTGCCTGCGGGAGCAGAGATAACAACCTTCTTAGCACCTGCATCGATATGAGCCTGTGACTTTTCCTTTGAGCAGTAGAAACCTGTGCACTCGAGAACTACGTCAACGCCGATCTCGCCCCAAGGAAGCTCTGCAGCGTTAGCCTTTGCATAGATTGTAAGTGTCTTGCCGTCAACAGTGATTGTACCAGCCTCATCATCAGCTGAAACTGTGTGAAGGTTCTCACCGATCTTTCCGCAGTAGCCGCCCTGAGCTGTATCATACTTGAGGAGCTGAGCGAGCATTGAAGGCTTTGTAAGGTCGTTGATAGCAACTACCTCATAACCCTCAGCATCAAACATCTGTCTGAATGCAAGACGACCGATACGGCCGAAACCATTAATAGCAACTTTAACTGACATTGGATATACCTCCTAAAATTTTTATATTTTTATTATACTCCAACTCGGAAATTTTTTCAAGTGGTTCGATAAAAAAATAACAGAAATTTCTTGAAAAGTGCATATTGTACAAATGACGGTGTGGGGATAAAAATGATTTTGTTGCTATTTTCTTTTTTAATACCCGCCCTCAGGCTATTTCATTTCCTGTTTTTTTGTAGTATAATATATCTGTATGATTTTTTTGCAAAGCGGAAAGGAGCCGTTATGGACAAGAACGATGAGCTGAAAGGCTTTTTTGAGAGCCCCTTTGCCGGGGACTATATAAATTGTAACGATTATCTTGTGAGAAAGTCGGTCTCGGGCATATACGCTTCCTGCGAGCTCCTTAGCGAGCTTGCCGAAAAGCGCGGCGGAAAGAATGAGCGGGAGCTCATCGGCGGTATCATGACTGCCTGCTGCGAGCTCATGCGCAATGCCGAGCTGAGCCGTGCGCTGACTGCTCCCGTGCACGAGGAGCAGGAGCTCACTACCCTCAGGACAGATACCTTCCTCCGCAGCTTTGCCGAGAGCTGTCAGGCTGCGTCGGGGGGCAGATGCACCGTGAGAACGGGAGAGCTTTGCATCTCATATGTCCGCACAGACCGCGACACTCTCAGGTTCCTGCTGCTCAGCTTTGTGAGAAGGCATATCCTGGGCTCTGAGTCGGAAAACAGGGAGTTCACTGTGGAATGTGGAGAAAACGCCAAAAATATTGAGATAAAAATTTCCGCCTCAGGGACATTTGTGGACTTTGATGACTTTGGTCAGCCTGATATTTTCAGCGGTTACCCCCGTCAGGTCTGCGATGGTCTCGCCGAGAGAGCAGGCGCCCGGGCAGTCCTCGGCGACAACTGCCTTACTGTGGAAATACCGCTTCCTGACGGCAACAGCGGCATTCCCGTTGAGGCTCCTTCGCCTGTTCGGGAGAACGGTTTTTTTGATCCCTTCAACGTCATGCTGAGGGATCTTTCGGAGGGAAAATGATAAAAATGTGACAGAAAGATAAAACTTAGCAATTTAGACAGAATAATCTGAAAATTTTGTTGACATTATTCAAAAAAAGTTGTATAATGGTAATGTTGAAAGATTTCATTGTGATTTCGGAAAAGACATAAGGTCTTTTGGAGAGTGTTTATGAGCAAAAATTATGAGATCGAACGCAAATTCCTGGTGGAATTTCCCGATGTTTCCGCCCTTGACGTGAAGCGCAGGATCGGTATCGTCCAGACCTATCTCAACAGCGCGGACGGCAAGCAGCGCAGAGTAAGGTCCGTGGACGAGAACGGCAGGGTGAAGTACACCTATACGGAAAAGGTCTTTCTCACACCCGTCACCCGCGAGGAGAACGAGTATGAGATAAGCGGCGAAAGGTACCGCGAGCTGGTCAGCACTGACCGCAGAGAGGGACCGCCTGTTGAAAAGGTGCGCTATTGCTTCGATTACCACGACCAGCTATTTGAACTGGATACCTATCCTTTCTCGGACAAGCTGGCTATTATGGAGCTGGAACTGGGCTCCCCCGAGCAGAAGATAGATTTCCCCGATAACGTCAGGGTGCTCAGGGAGGTCTCCGCAGACCACAGGTACTCCAACTCGGCTCTTGCAGCAGCAGGCGCTTTCCCCGAACAGCAGATTGGAGAATATATTTAATGTCAGAAAAATTCCTGCCTGCCGACAGCCCCGAGCAGCTCTCTGCTCTTTTCGGTCAGCTGGACGGCAATATAAGCAGAATACAGAAGGACTTCAACGTCACAGTCGTCAGCCGTGACGGCGGCGTTAAGATAATAGGCGAAGGCGATACAGAGGGCGCCGAAAAAGCCCTCCGCGCTATCATGAACATGGCAAAGAACGGAAGCTCCGTCAACGAACAGACCGTGAGGTATGTCACCTCCATGGTGGCTGAGGGAGTTGAGGAGCAGCTTCAGGAGCTGGGCGGCGACGGCATATGCGTCACTGCAAGCGGAAAGATACTCCGTCCCCGTACCGTGGGTCAGAAGCGCTATACCGACGCTATAAAGAATAATACCATCGTCCTCGGCATCGGCCCTGCGGGTACGGGTAAGACCTACCTCGCTGTTGCCATGGCTGTCAAGGCTTTCCGCGAACATAAGATAAAGAAGATAATCCTGACCCGTCCTGCCGTCGAAGCGGGCGAGAAGCTGGGCTTCCTGCCCGGTGACCTCCAGGATAAGGTGGACCCCTACCTGCGTCCGCTCTATGACGCTTTGTTCGACATGTTCGGTGCAGAGAGCTTCGCACGGTACATGGAAAAGGGCATTATCGAGGTTGCTCCGCTGGCTTATATGCGCGGACGCACCCTCGACGAGGCGTTCATTATCCTCGACGAGGCTCAGAATACTACTTCCGAGCAGATAAAAATGTTCCTGACACGTCTCGGAAATGAGAGCAGAATGGTCATCACGGGAGATATTACCCAGATAGACCTCCCCGACAGCAGAAAGTCGGGTCTGGTAGAGGCGATAAAGGTGCTCAGGGGTATCGACGACATCGAGATACACAGGTTCACCGAGAAAGACGTGGTAAGACACAGGCTCGTTCAGGATATAATCAAGGCTTATGAAAAATATAATGAAGGGAGAAAGAATAATCATGGCTAAGTTAAAGGTTTACGTCAAGAATAATCAGACAGAGGTGAAGGTGCCCGTGGGCATTAGACTGCTCATCAGAAGATGCTGTCAGGCTGTTCTCACCACTGAGAATTTCGGCAAGGACGCCGAGGTTAGCGTTTCATTCGTAAGCAATAACGAGATAAAGAACCTTAATAAGATATACAGAAATAAGGACGCTGTTACCGATGTGCTTTCATTCCCGCTTACAAGCGAGGACGGCACCGTTGAGATAAATCCCGAGACAGGAGCTGTTCAGCTGGGAGATGTTGTCATCTCTCTCGAAACAGCTGTAAAGCAGGCTCAGAACTTCGGCCACTCACTGGAGAGAGAGGTGGGCTTCCTCACCGTTCATTCAATGCTCCATCTCCTGGGCTATGACCACGAGACATCACAGCTCGACCAGCGCATAATGCGCGAGAAGGAGGAGTCTGTCCTGGAGAAGCTGGGCATCTCAAGAGACGCTACATTTATCGTTAACGGAGAAAACAACTGATGTCAAGAACTGCTTTCGTCACTATCGCAGGACGCACCAATGCGGGAAAATCCTCACTCCTCAACGCCATCGTGGGAGAGAAGATAGCCTCCGTCAGCAATAAGCCCCAGACTACACGTACCCGTATCACGGGTATCCGCAATATAGACGATGTTCAGCTGGTATTCTTCGATACACCGGGTCTTCACAAGCCTGTGAACAAGCTCAGCGAGCATATGCTCAACACCGTTAAGGAGTCCGTCAGCGACATCGACGCGGTGGTATTCGTTATGGACTGTACCAAGAAGATAAACCAGCAGGAGCTGGATCTCCTGAAGTCCATGAATACCTCAAAAATGCCCGTTATACTTGTGCTCAACAAGATAGACCTGCTGAAAAACAAGGACGAGCTGGCTCCCGTTATCGCCGACCTGACATCAAAGATAAAGTTTCAGGCGGTAGTCCCCGTAAGCGTTACGGAGAACAGCGGAGTCGACATAGTTATAGATGAAATAATCGCCTTGTCGGAGGAGTCCGTTCACTTCTTCCCCGACGATATGATAACCGACCAGCCCGAGAAGGTGCTGGCGGCTGAGATGATACGCGAAAAGCTCCTCATGCTCCTCAGCGAGGAGGTGCCCCACGGTATCGCCGTAGGCGTTGAGCAGATGAGCGAGAGAGAGGACAAGGACATACTTGACATTTCCGCTGTCATCTACTGCGAAAAGGAGTCTCACAAGGGTATCATCATCGGCAAGGGCGGAGCTATGCTCAAGAAGGCTTCCACCGCCGCAAGGATAGAGTTGGAGGACTTCTTCCAGATAAAGGTGAACCTCAAGTGCTGGGTAAAGGTCAAGGAGGACTGGAGAAACAGGGAAAACCTCATCAGGAGCTTCGGACTCTCCGAGAAATAATTACCGCATATATCACAGGTCTTTCCGCAGATAATAGCTGTGGGGGAAACTCCACAACATCAGTTTCACGGAGGCTTTATGGAAGAGGATATTCTCTGGGATATATTCACCGAAACAGGAAGCGTAGAGGATTATCTGCGCTACTCGGACTGCAAGGATGATAACCATGACAACTGTTGAAGGCATAGTCCTTAAAGAGCGTTCTGTGGGAGAACAGGACAAATTCATCGATATACTCACAGGAGAGAACGGGGTTCTCGAGGTTTCCGTAAAAGGCGCAAAGAAAATAAACGGAAAATCGGGAAGCTCCGCTCAGCTTCTGGCTTATTCTCGGTTCTGCATAGACAAGAGAGGAAAGTATCTTTACCTCAATAGTGCAGAGCCGATACATATTTTTTACGGACTGAGAGAGTCCCTCAGCAAAATATCCCTCGCCTCGTATTTCGCCGAGGTCATGCGCTTCTGCATAAAGCCCGAGGCGCAGAATAAGGATATTATGCGGCTCATGCTGAACTGCCTTTACTACCTGGAAAAAGGTGAGAGGAGCGAGAGCTTCCTGAAGGCGGTGTTCGAGCTGAGACTTATGTCCGAGATAGGCTATATGCCCGATATTGTCGCCTGCAGGAGCTGCGGAGTTTTTGAGCCTCAGGAGCTTTTCTTCTGTATCTCCGACGGCGGCTTCTACTGTGCGGACTGCTTCGACGGCAGCAGCACAGATGACTATATGAAAATAAAACTGCCTGTGCTCAGCGCTGTCCGCCATATCGTGCTGGCAGACTTCGGCAGGCTTTTCAATTTCCGCGTATCCGACGGCACTCAGCAGCGGCTCTCTGCCCTTGCGGAGTCCTATCTCCTCACTCACATGGAGAGGAACTTCGGTACGCTGGACTTCTATAAATCTATCATATAAATCATAATTTTGCGGAGCAAAATTATGATTTGAGTGAATAGTGATTAGTGAATAGTGAATAGTTGTGGTGTCGCCTTCGGCGACGTTATTTAAATAATGTGAGCGCAGCGAACACATTAACTAATCACTAACCACTATGCACTAATCACTATTAGCGCTTGCGCTAAATTTTGATTTATAACAGTAAAGGATAACTATGGATAAATATCTGAAAACACTTGAACTGGATAAGATCCTCGATATGCTGGCGGAGCTTACCTCCAATGAGGAGACAAGACGCATGGCTCTGGAGATCCGTCCCGACAACGACCTTGAAAGAGTGCGCTATGAGTGTCTCAAGACCTCCCAGGCATTTTCCCTTTCGGTACAGTTCGGAACTCCGCCTTTCAGCAATTTCAAGGACATCAGCACCGTTGCCGCAAGAGCTGCTTCGGGGGCTGTAATATCTCTCCGCGACCTCATGGACATCGCCGCTATGCTGCGCCAGATAAAGGCGCTGGCGGACTGGTACTCCCACTGCGAGAACGTGGAGACGGAACTGAGCTACCTTTTCTCAAGGCTCCAGCCCAATGACTGGCTGCTGGAAAAACTGGAACGCTCCATCATCTCCGACAATGAGATAGCAGACGCTGCAAGTCCCGAGCTTGCCGCTATACGCCGCAAGATAAACCGCGCAGGTATGCAGCTCCGCGAAACTCTGGACAAGATGATAAAAAACAAGACCACTCAGCAGTATTTGCAGGAGAGCAATGTCACTATCCGTGACGGACGCTTCGTTCTCCCCGTAAAATCCGAGTACCGCGGACAGGTCAGCGGTCTCGTTCACGATACCTCCGCCACGGGTCAGACTATCTTCATCGAGCCTATGGCTATTGTTGAGGCGAATAACGATATACGTATCCTGGAGGGCAAGGAGCAGGAGGAGATAGAACGCATTATCCGCCAGCTCTGCCGCGACTGTGGTGACTATGCGGAGATACTTACCGAGAACTACAAGGTCTGCACGGAGCTCAATCTGTACTTTGCCAAGTCAAATCTTGCCGCAAAGCTGAACTGCTCCCTTCCCGAAATAACCGACGACGGAAAAATGCACCTGAAAAAAGCCCGTCACCCCCTTATCAGTAAGAGCAAGGCGGTGCCCGTGGACATAAGTCTCGGTGAGGACTATCAGGCGCTCATTATAACGGGACCCAATACGGGCGGTAAGACCGTTTCACTGAAAACTGCGGGACTCCTTGCAGCCATGACCATGTGTGGTCTGCTCATACCCTGTGCCGACGGCAGCAGCATTTCCGTTTACGACCATATCCTCGCCGATATAGGCGACAGCCAGAGTATTGAGCAGAACCTGTCCACATTCTCCTCTCACACCAACAAGGTAATAGAGATACTGGGCACAGCCGATGAGAAATCACTGGTGCTTCTGGACGAGCTGGGCTCGGGTACAGACCCCGTAGAGGGCGCTGCACTGGCTATATCTATAATCCGACGCCTTATGGAAAACGGCGCAAAGATAATGGTGACCACTCACTATCAGGAGCTGAAGGTCTTTGCCATCGACAGCAGCGGTGTTGAGAACGCTTCCTGCGAGTTCGACATCGAGACTCTCAGACCTACATACAGGCTCATTGTGGGCTCACCCGGAAAGTCCAACGCTTTCGCTATCTCCGAGAGCCTCGGTATGCCCTCGGATATAATCAGCGACGCAAAGTCAAGAGTCAGCGAGGCAAATTCCCGTCTTGAGGAGGTCATCGGCAAGCTGGAAGCCAGCCGTATAGAGCTTGAAAGGCAGAAGGAGGAGATCTCCCGCCTGAGAGCCGAGACCGCTGCCCACGAGGAGGCTATCCGCAGGGAGCGGGAGGAGATAGAGGCTGCAAAGGCAGACGAGCTTGAAAAGGCAAGGCTCCGCGCTATGACTATAATCGAGCAGACAAAGGCTGAGTCCAACGAGCTCATCGACGAGCTTGAAAAGCTCCGCAAGGAGAAGGACAAGAAGGATTTCAGCGCCAATGTTTCGGGAATGAAGTCAAAGACCAAGCAGAGCTTCAACAAGATGTATGACACTGCCAATCCCGTTGAGAAGCGTGACCCCAATGAGGGCTACGTCCTGCCGAGAAAGCTCAGACGCGGCGATACGGTCTATGTTGTGGACCTCCAGCGCAAGGGCATAATCTCGGGAGACCCCGACGGAAGCGACTTCGTTTTCGTCCAGATGGGCGTCATGAAGACCAAGATGAATATATCAAGGCTCCGTCTTGAGGAGCCCCAGAAGGTCACTGTGGGCAGCAAGCCCCTGAGACCAAACCGCAAAATGAACAAGATAGGCGTAAAAGCCGAGCGGAGAGGCAAAATGGAGCTGGATATACGCGGCTGTGCCTGCGACGACGGCGTGTATCAGCTGGACGCCTTCATCGACCAGGCTGTCATGTCAAATATATCCACCGTTACCATAATCCACGGCAAGGGCACGGGGCTGCTGAGACAGGCTGTGCACAAGCGGCTTAAATCCCACCCCTCCGTCAAGAGCTTCCGTCTGGGACTTTTCGGCGAGGGCGAGGACGGCGTTACGGTTGCAGAGCTGAAATAAGCCGATACTTTAAGTTAAAGACATAATATAACAGCAGGAAGGGGGAACTGCACTGTGAAAAAAAGAAAGACTATCGCAGTAGTTGCTGCGGACGTTTTCAACGAATACATGAACCGCATTTTCGTGGGTATATCCGAGCAGTGCAAAGCCCTCGGATATGACGCCGTGACCTTCCTTATGGCTTTCAACACGGAAAGCGGCAGCCTTATACAGCAGGGCGAGGAGAATATATTCACCCTCATCAGAAAGGACGTCATCGACGGCGTTATCCTTATGGCAGGCAACAACGCCAGCCAGAACCTTGTGGAAAAGTTCGAGAAGGTCTTCACCCGCTGGGGCATACCCATTATCGCGGTGGACTATGACCTGGATTTCTGTGAGTGCCTTTATTCGGAGGATAGGGAACTGATGGCGGAAATGACCGACCACCTCATCGAAAAGCATGGGTGCAGGCATATCATGTGCCTGACGGGTCCCGAGGACAGTACTCCTGCTATATCAAGAGCCGCGAGCTACAGACGTTCAATGGAGAGCCACGGTCTTGAGGTCCATGAGGGTGACATAGTCTACGGAGACTTCTGGAAGATCGCCTCGCAGAGACTGGCAAAGCGCTTCATTGAAAACAGGGATGCCCTTCCCGACGCAGTGGTCTGCGCCAATGACGTTATGGCGAGACACCTGTGCGACTCGGTCATAAAGGGCGGCATAAAGGTACCCGAGGAGCTGAAGATAGCGGGCTATGACGCCACAGGCGAAGCTACTATGCAGATACCCTCGCTGACCACGGTCTTCCCCGAGAATGAGAGACTTGGTGCAAGAGCCGTCTGCCGGCTCCACAAGATGATAACAGGTGAGGACACGGAGCCCGTGGACACCCTGAAAAGGGGGCACCTTGTCTTCGCAAAGAGCTGCGGCTGCGGAAGCAACGTGAACTACGCTCTTGCCACCCGCGAGGAGCACAGCAACCTTACCGAGCGCTTCAACAGCTACTATTGCAGGAGCGCCATGCTTGAGAGACTTATGGAGGAAAAGAACCTTGAGGGGCTCCTCAGAAAGCTCAACGGTTTTGCCTATACCATCAATGGTCTTGAGAACTATCTGCTGTGCCTGTGCAAGAACTGGGACAACGTGGAGGAAGAGGACAGCGAATATATCCGCGAGGGCTATGCTCCCGTCATGGAGAATAAGTTCGTATACACCAGGAACGGCGTGGATTTTGTGAACCGCGAATTCCCTTCCGAGGATATTCTTCCCGATTTCATAGACGAGTATTGCAGCGAGCCCTCTATGTACTTCCTGCTGCCCCTGCACTTCATGGACCGCTGCTTCGGTTACTCCGTGTTCAGGTTCAATGACGTGAGAAAGGCTGTGAGCAGCGTTTTCGCAAGGTGGAACAGAAATATCAGCATATCTCTTGAGTTCCTCCGCGTCCGCACCAAGCTCACCAGCATAAATCAGCGCATATTCATGAGCTCTATCCGTGACACCCTGACGGGTATCTACAACAGAAAGGGCTTCAACAGGCTCTCGGAGGGCATATTCCGGAAAGCAAGGGACGAGGGGAAGACTCTCTTTGTCATGATGGCTGACCTTGACCAGCTTAAAATGATAAACGATAACTTTGGTCATATGGAAGGGGACAACGCTATCACCGTTGCCGCAAACGCTCTCCAGACCAGCTGCCGGCTCAACGAGGTCTGCGCCCGTATAGGCGGCGACGAGTATGCCATCGTGGGCTGCGGAGACTACTCCGATGAGCATATCAGCGAGCACATGGAGGCTGTAAGGAGCTACTTCGACAGGTATAATGCCTCATCGGGCAGAAAGTACGAGGTGGGGCTCAGTCTCGGCTATTTCCTCGGCGTCCCCGACAAGGACTCGGAGCTGGATAAGTATATAAATATCGCCGACGAGGTCATGTACAGGGACAAGGTGAGAAGGAAAAAGCTCAGGGAAAACTGAGATACTATATATAAATTAATATGTGTCTGAGTATTGACAAAAAAGGCGAAATATGATAAAATAAACTGAATTGCAAAAGAAGCTTCGGTTTCAGAGCAAGACTATTGACCACTCCCTCAGGAGTCGAGGCCATACGGACAGCCGGGTCAAATGCCGACCGCCGATAATTCGGCTGGCAACTTCTGTTGCCTTATTGATTCGACCCAGCGTCGATAAAGTTTTTATAAGTTCTCATCAGCTTGTGAAAGGTCAATAAGAGTAGTAAAAGGTAGTACTTGCTTGTATAGACTCTGAAACCATTTGTGAAGTCTCTGCGCTGACAGCATAGATATTTCATGCACACAACGGCTGATAAGGTCTTTGTGTGCATTTTTGTTTGAAGGTGTGGTTTTATGGAGAATAAGCTTAAACTTTACGGATTCAATAACCTTACGAAGTCGCTGAGCTTCAATATCTATGATGTCTGTTATGCCAAGACTGCCCGCTCGCAGCAGGAGTATATCGCCTATGTAGACGAGCAGTACAACTCTGAGCGTATAACCGACATAATGACCCATGTTACTGAGATGATAGGCGCTCAGGTGCTGAGTATGTCCCGCCAGGACTATGACCCTCAGGGCGCTTCCGCTACCTTCCTTATCGCGGACGACACTATGGTCCCCGCAGGAGGAAGCGAGACCGTGGCTCACCTTGACAAGAGCCATGTCACGGTGCATACCTACCCCGAGTTCCACCCCGATACCAGTATCGCCACCTTCCGTGTGGATATAGACGTTGCTACCTGCGGCAAGATAACTCCGCTGACAGCTCTGGACTATCTCATCGGAAGCTTCGATTCCGACATCATCACCATGGACTACAGGGTAAGAGGCTTTACGAGAAATCTGGACGGTGAAAAGCTCTTCATCGACCACGATATAACCTCTATACAGAACTATATCGATGCAAAGATACTGGACAAGTACGACGCCGTGGATATAAACGTGTATCAGGCTAATATGTTCCATACAAAAATGCTCATAAAGGAGCTTGACTTACAGAATTATCTGTTCAACACAGATGTGAATGAGCTTCCGCCGAGACGCAGACTTGAGATAACCAATGCGCTCCAGCGGGAGATGATAGAAATTTTCAGCGGAAGGAACGTGTTCGGAAATGGCTGACCTTTCTCAGACCAATGCGCCTATTTATGAGGCACTGAGGAAATTCCGCCGCATGAGAGTCGTTCCCTTCGACGTCCCCGGACATAAGAGGGGCAGAGGAAATATGGAGCTCACCGAGTTCCTGGGCGAGGACTGCATGAACGTTGATGTAAACTCCATGAAGCCCCTGGACAACCTCTGTCACCCCGTATCCGTCATCAAGGACGCGGAGGAGCTGGCTGCCGAGGCTTTCGGCGCGGCAAATGCCTTCTTTATGGTGGGCGGCACCACCTCTGCGGTGCAGAGCATGATAATGTACGCCTGCAAGGAGGGCGACAAGATCATCATGCCCCGAAATGTACACAGAAGCGCTATAAATGCGCTCATACTCACGGGAGCTGTCCCCGTTTACGTCAATCCCGACGTGAACCGCAAGCTGGGCATCGCTCTCGGTATGTCGGTAGCCCAGGTGGAGCAGGCTATCCTTGATAACCCCGACGCCAAGGCTATTATGGTGAACAATCCCACATACTACGGTATATGCTCGGATCTGAAAAGGATTACGGAGCTGGCTCATGCCCATGGTATGCTGGTGCTTGTGGACGAGGCTCACGGCACTCATTTCTACTTCGGCGAGAACTTTCCCGTAACTGCCATGGCGGCAGGTGCGGACTGCGCCTCGGTAAGTATGCACAAATCGGGAGGAAGCCTTACACAGAGCTCATTCCTGCTTCTAGGCAAAAACATCAATGCCGACTATATGAGACAGGTCATCAACCTGACCCAGACCACCAGCGCCTCATATCTGCTGCTGTCAAGTCTGGACATCTCAAGAAAGCGTCTTGCTCTCGGCGGCAGGGAGATATTCGCACAGACTGTGGAGATGGCTGAGTACGCACGCTCGGAGATAAACGATATAGGCGGCTATTACGCCTATTCGCGGGAGCTGGTAAACGGCGACAGCATCTTCGATTTCGACGTCTCAAAGCTCAGTATCTATACGCTGCCTATCGGACTCGCAGGTATCGAGGTCTATGACCTCCTCCGCGACGAGTACGATATACAGATAGAATTCGGCGACATCGGCAACGTTCTCGCCTACATCTCAGTGGGAGACCGAAAGCGCGACATTGAGCGCCTTATCAGTGCCCTCTCGGAGATAAAGCGCCGTTTCGGCAAGAGCGGTTCGGATATGCTGACACAGGAGTACATAAGCCCCGTGGTGGCTGAGACTCCCAGAAAGGCATTCTACGCCCAGAAGCGCTCACTCCCTCTTGAGGAGACCGCAGGGCTGGTGTGCAGCGAGTTCGTAATGTGCTATCCACCCGGTATACCCATACTGGCTCCCGGAGAGCTCATCACCGACGAGATAATAGAATACATAAAATATGCCAAGGAAAAGGGCTGCCAGATGACAGGCACCGAGGACATAAATATCGAAAGACTCAACGTCCTTGACTACTGATGATATGAAACGCATACCGCTAAGGCGGAGGACGTTTTATATAATATAATTTTTCTTTAAGGAAGGGTAAAAACATGAACATGAAGAAAATCGGAATCACTATGAGCCTGCTTATGGGCGTAACACTCAGCTTCTTTTTATCGCTGGTGGGAAACCTCGGCTCAGAAGACGGATTCAAGCTCCCCGCATTTCTCGTAAGCTTTGCCGTAAGTACGGTGATAAGCCTTATCATCGGCTTCCTGGTACCTATGCCGAAGCTGGAGAGAGGCGCTGTAAAGGCTATGGGGCTCAAGGAGCGCAGTGTTCCCGCAAAACTTGTTTCAGCTCTTATCTCTGACCTTATCTACACACCCATCATCACACTGGCTATGATAGTTCTCGCACGCAAGATGGCAATGAAAATGAGCCACGGTCATGCAGATCTCCCGCCCTTCATGGTAATGTTCCTGAAGTCGCTCATCATCAGCCTCATCGTTGCTTTCATCATCATACTTATCGTAACACCTATCTACATGAAGCTTTCATTCAAGGCCGCAGGTGTTGATCCTGCCGCAGGCGGTCCTCCCGCAGGTGGTCCTCCCGCTGACAGAAAGTGAAATTCAGACTGAGAATTGAAAGTAGAGAGCTGAAGGCTGTACATTGCAGCTTTCAGCTCTGAACTGTCAACTCTTATCCCACAGACCCGCGCAGAAAACAGGTCTGTCACTGAACGGAGGTATAGTATGGAATTATGGTTCACGGAGAGACATACTCCCAATGTTAAATTTTCCATAAAGGTCGATCATCAGCTTTACAGCGGAAACAGTGAATTCCAGCGTATCGACGTTTTCGATTCCAAGGAATTCGGACGCTTCCTCACCCTGGACGGCTATATGATGCTCACCGAAAAGGACGAGTTCATCTATCACGAGATGATAACTCATGTCCCTATGGCAGTACACCCAAATCCAAAGAATATACTGGTCATCGGCGCAGGTGACGGCGGAGTTGTCCGCGAGCTCACCCGCTATCCCTCTGTGGAGAGCATTGACCTGGTGGAGATAGACGAGCTGGTGGTGGAGGTCTGCAAGAAGTACCTGCCCACTACTGCCTGCCGATTTGACGATCCGAGAGTCCATGTGTTCTACGAGGACGGCGTGAAGTTCATACGCCGCTGCAACGACCAGTATGACGTTATCATCGTTGACTCTACGGACCCCTTCGGTCCCGGAGAGGGACTGTTTACCAAGGAGTTCTACGGAAGCTGCTTCAAGGCGCTCCGCGACGATGGTATCATGGTAAATCAGCATGAAAGCCCCTTCTATGACGAGGATGCCGCAGCCATGCAGCGCTCCCACAAGCGTATAGTGGAGAGCTTCCCCATAAGCAAGGTCTATCAGGCTCATATCCCCACCTATCCGTCGGGACACTGGCTCTTCGGCTTTGCCTCAAAGAAATATCACCCCACCAACGATTACAACGGCACAAAATGGAGTATGCAGGGCATCAAGACCAGATACTACAACCCCAGGCTCCATACGGGCGCTTTTGCTCTGCCGTGCTATGTAGAGGAGCTTCTTAGAGATGTTGAATAAGAATATACAGACATTCATCGCCTGCGACAGTGAGTATGAGGATGCAAAAATAGTCCTCTTCGGAGCAGGCTTTGACGGTACCACAAGCTTCCGTCCCGGCACAAGGTTCGCACCCTCTGCCATCAGGAACGAGAGCTTCGGAATAGAGACCTACAGTCCCTATCAGGATAAGGATATGACAGACTACAGCTTCTTCGACAGCGGAGACCCGGAGCTGCCATTCGGAAACACAGACGGAGCTGTTGGAGATATAACCGCACGTTCCGCTCAGATACTGGCTGACGGCAAGCTGCCCTTCATGATCGGCGGCGAGCACCTGGTCACCCTCGGCTCAGTCAGGGCTGTGAAGGAAAAGTACGATGACCTTTATATCGTACACTTCGATGCTCACGCAGACCTCCGCGATGACTATCTCGGTCAGAAGCTGTCCCATGCCTGCGTGCTCAGGCGCTGCCATGAGCTGGTGGGGGACGGTCATATCTTCCAGTTCGGTATCAGAAGCGGCGACCGCGAGGAATTCATCTTTGCCGACAGCCATACCGAAATGCACAAGTTCAGCTTCGACGGTCTGGAGGACGTTGTTGAGAGGCTGAAGGGAAAGAATGTGTACTTCACTCTGGACCTGGACGTTCTGGATCCTTCGGTTTTCCCCGGAACTGGCACTCCCGAGGCAGGAGGAGTTACATTCGATGAACTGAGGAAGGCTGTTACACTTGTGTGCAGCAGGCTGAACATCGTGGGCTGCGACGTCAATGAACTGAGCCCTGTTTACGATCAGAGCGGAGTTTCCACCGCCGTTGCCTGCAAGATCATCAGAGAAATGCTCCTTGCACTGTCATGAATAACTATAACGATTACGGAGGGGGCTACGATGACGGCCTCACTCCCGTCAAAAGCGATAATAAAAAGACAGTCATCATAGTGATCGTTGTTGTCCTTGCAGCTATGGGGCTTTGTTGCTGCTTCCCCTTTATGGGACCTGCTTTTCAGGTGGTCGCCAGCTACAAGACGGAGATCCTGGGCGAGATTGACGCCTTCGATACGCCCGGCAAGGCGGTGGTAGTCGATGTTCAGGAGGTAAGCGTGGAAAAGCACAATGGCAAGATCCATACCACCGAGTATTCTATCACCTATGAGTATGAATACAACGGCATCACATACAGGGAGCCCTTCATGGAGAACTATGCTAAGCCCTATCGAAGCGTTGGCGATAAGGTGGATATTCTTATCAAGTCGGAATACCCAAATCAATTCTGTGAGACCCAATACATAGAAAAAGCTAAAAAGAGGAATAAGATCATTCTGGCAGTTGCCATCGCGATACTGTTCATGCCTGTCATAGCCATCATTGCGCTGGTGCTCATAATAAAGAGAGCTTACCGACGCAAAAAGAATACCTATGTGGACAACTACGGCGTGGATCTGTACTCTATGGAGGAAAGAGATCCCAACGACGATTACAGAGGCTGACCGCCGGGAGATCGGAAGAGACTGCAAAAAGTATGTCATCAGGACTGTGATAATGACAGTGCTGCTCCTTGCTACCATAGCAGGCGGCTGAATATACATCAGGCGCCGAGGCAGTTAAGGTTCGAAGGAAAGAGATGATATTTATGGAAAATGGAAACAGAAAGCAAAAAAGCGTTCTGACAGCTCTGATAATTGTCGGAGTAATTATCATATTCGGTATCGTTGCTTTTGCCGCTATACCGTTTCTTACTGTGAAAAAGCTGGCTGACGACTCCATGAATGTTGATGACAACAACTATGATACAGTTATCACTGCGGTGATAACCGAGAATATGGTCCGCCACGATGAGGACGGCACCACGTTCTATACTCCCGTGTATGAGTATGAATTCAACGGAAATACCTATCGCGTTCCTGCGGGAGTAAGCTCAGCGGATAAGAAATACGATGAGGGACAGAAGGTGGAGATAAGGATCTCCTCGCACTTCCCCGGAAGAATGACAGACCCTGCCTTCAATTCAAAAACTGTATTCAATAAGGCGAGCAGGAGCATTACGGGAGTATTCCTTATGGTGATGATATTCCCTGTGATCATGCTGCTGGTGGTGATCATTATCGTTATCGTTCTGATACGCATCAGCAAAAACAAAAAAACAGAAACAGTTTATACTTCTTCTCCGCAGGAGGATTACGACTCCAATGACGACTACAGAGGTTGATATATATGAATATTTTCAGAGCACAGAATGTTTCGGGACTTGCGGAAATACGAATGAAGTACCTCCGCGAGGATTTTCCCTTTATGACTGACGCTGAGGCAGCAAGGATAAATGCAAGGCTTCCAAGATACTACGCCGACCACCTTAACTGCGACTTCTTCGCATACCTG
Organism: Ruminococcus flavefaciens ND2009; assembly: GCF_000621785.1. Classification (GTDB taxonomy): domain Bacteria; phylum Bacillota; class Clostridia; order Oscillospirales; family Ruminococcaceae; genus Ruminococcus; species Ruminococcus flavefaciens_C. The sequence continues at coordinate 111,375 of NZ_KK211347.1, forward strand.
GCTGAGGACGAGGGAAAGATAATAGGCTCAGCCTTCCTGACAGTGAGGGAGATGCCGCCAAATCCCAACTTTCCCAACGGACGTGTGGGAACGGTGCTCAACGTCTATACCGAGGCGAGCAAGCGCAGACAGGGTATCGCCACTGCTCTCATGGAGCTCCTTATCGCGGACGCAAAGACCATGGAGCTTGACTACATCGAGCTTAAAGCCACCAAGGACGGCTACCTGCTCTATAAGAAGCTGGGCTTTGAGAAGGCGTCTTCTTCCTATACGCCTATGAAACTTATGCTGAGATAAACGGCAGGGCACGGGGGAATGAGCCTTTGAATATATAGCTTAACAGATAAGGGGGCGAAAAGCTGTGAATCTGATGGTTGCTGTTATCATAATGGGTGCATTTGTTGTAATTGGAGTGCTGTATCTTCTTGGTATGATAATAAAGAGACTGAAGTGCAGCGAAGAGGTAGAGGCGACGGTTGCAGAGCTGATACCCAATAACGACTCTGACTCAGGGCGCACTTATTATCCCGTCTTCACATACAGGTATGAAGGCGTGGACTACAGAGTAAAAAGCAATTTCAGCTCCTGGTTTATAAAACTGAGCGAAGGACAGCAGGTCACGCTATTCATAGACCCCGACAAGCCCGATAGAATATGGTTCCCCAGGGAGACCATACACAAGGTCATAACCATTGTGTGCTTTATTGCTTCAAGCGCATTGATAATGATGGGATTCTATCTGTCATATAAAAAAGGACAATAATATATTAAAGATACGGAGGAATAAAAAATGGGAAAATGTATGATCATCGGCTGCGGAGGAGTTGCTTCCGTTGCTATCCACAAGTGCTGTCAGAACAGCGAGGTGTTTGAGGGCATAATGATCGCAAGCCGCACAAAGTCAAAGTGCGACGCGCTGAAGGAGAAGCTCCAGCCTACTACAAAGACAGTCATCGAGACCGCTCAGGTCAACGCTGACAATGTTGACGAGCTCGTTGCTCTTATCAACAGCTATAAGCCCGACGTAGTGCTCAATCTGGCGCTCCCTTACCAGGATCTGACTATCATGGACGCTTGTCTGGCTACAAAGACACACTATGTTGACACTGCAAACTATGAGCCCCTTGACACTGCAAAGTTTGAGTACAAGTGGCAGTGGGCTTACCGCGAGAGGTTCGAGAAGGCAGGCATAACAGCCCTCCTGGGAAGCGGCTTTGACCCCGGTGTTACAGGCGTTTTCTCCGCTTATGCCATGAAGCATGAGTTCGACGAGATAAACTATATTGACATTCTGGACTGCAACGGCGGCGACCACGGTTATCCCTTCGCTACCAACTTCAACCCCGAGATCAATATCCGCGAGGTATCCGCTAAGGGAAGCTACATCGAGGACGGCAAGTGGGTAGAGACAGAGCCCATGGAGATCAAGCGCGTTTACAACTTCAAGGGCGTAGGCGAGAAGGATATGTACCTCCTCCACCATGAGGAGCTTGAGTCACTTGCGCTTAACATCAAGGGTATCAAGCGTATCCGCTTCTTCATGACCTTCGGTCAGAGCTATCTCACACACCTCAAGTGCCTTGAGGACGTGGGCATGACATCTATCGAGCCTATCATGTATGAGGGCAGGGAGATAGTTCCACTCCAGTTCCTGAAGGCAGTTCTTCCCGATCCTGCTTCACTGGGTCCGAGAACAGTGGGCAAGACCAACATCGGCTGTATCTTCCGCGGCAAGAAGGACGGCAAGGACAAGAACTACTACCTCTACAACATCTGCGATCATCAGGAGTGCTACAAGGAGGTCGGCTCACAGGCTATCTCCTATACCACAGGCGTTCCCGCTATGATCGGCGCTATGATGATAATGACAGGAACCTGGAAGAAGGCAGGCGTCTACAACATCGAGGAGTTCGATCCCGATCCCTTCATGGAGGCTCTCAACAAGTGGGGACTTCCCTGGGAGGAGGACTTCAATCCCACTCTCGTTGACTGATGGGAAAAAGCATAGATCGTATAGGCAGAGCGGCGATATATATACTTTTCGGAGTCTACGTCATCGCCGCTCTCTATCTGCTCTTTTTCATGAGGATAAGTATGTGGGATCATCTCACATACAGAGAGTATTTCCGGTATAATACCAATTTTGTCCCCTTCAGGACCATTGCGGAGTTCGCAGGATATTACCGCCGCGATGATTCGGTCTACGGGGACATCTCCCTGGTGAATATCTGGGGCAATCTGGCGGTTTTCCTGCCTGCGGGGATATTTTTCCCTGCTATATGGAAAAAGCAGCGCAGATTCCGTAATTTCACCATTACTGCGGCAGCGGTCATCATAGCTGTGGAGCTTTTGCAGTTTCTCACCATGCGGGGAAGCTGCGACATTGATGATTTTATACTGAATTTTTTCGGAGCTGTCATAGGATTTTCACTTACAGGGCTTAAAATAGTCAGAAGGCTGGCATTCGCCGGCACTGAATAGAAATCAGGAGGAATAAATATGAATTTTTTCGAGGCTTTAAAGAAGACAGCGGCTGTAGCTGCTGCAACAACAATGCTCATGCTGGTGGGCTGCGGCAAGGACGCTGCAACAAACGGCTCGGACAAGACTGAGGCGACCAAGGCAGCAGGCAGTGCGTCCGGCAATACTATCATTATCGAACTGGACACAAAGGCAGCTCCCATTACCTGCGAGAACTTCGAGAATCTGGTAAAGAGCGGCTTCTATGACGGACTTACCTTCCACCGTGTTGTTGATGACTTCATGGCTCAGGGCGGCGACCCCGAGGGCACAGGCATGGGCGGCAGCGACAAGACCATAAAGGGCGAATTCTCCAGCAACGGCGTTGAGAACCCCCTCTCACATACCCGCGGAGTTATCTCCATGGCAAGAAGCATGGACCCCGACAGTGCGTCCAGCCAGTTCTTCATCTGCTACACAGACGACTGCACCTTCCTTGACGGCAACTATGCTGCATTCGGCAAGGTAACAGAGGGTATGGAGGTCGTTGATGACTTCCTCAAGGTTCCCCGCTCAATGGGTGGAGACAACGAGGTATCCGCACCCGATTCTCCCATTGTCATGGAGAAGGTGGAGATGATAGATCCTGCCGAGGACGGTTCACCCAGAGTTCAGATCACAATGAACGACTTCCTTGCAGACGTAAAGTAAAATGTTTGATGTTAAAAAAGTGCCGACTCCCTGCTACATAGTGGATGAGTCGGCGCTTATCCGTAATCTGGAGATACTCCGCGGAGTGTCGCAGCGCACAGGCGCAAAGATACTCCTTGCTCAGAAGGCTTTTTCCTGCTATCACCTCTATCCCCTCATTGGGGAGTACCTTTCGGGAACAGCTTGCAGCGGTCTCTATGAGGCAAGGCTGGGCTATGAGGAGATGGGCAAGGAAAATCACGTTTTTTCCGCTGCCTACCGCGAGAGCGAGATAGACGAGATAATCTCGTACTGCGGCCATATCATCTTCAACTCCTTCACTCAGCTGGACAGGTACCGTGACCGCGTACTTTCGGCAGGGAAGAAGATAGGTCTCCGCATAAATCCTCAGTGCTCCACTCAGGAGGGACACGAGATATACGACCCCTGCTCGCCAAAATCAAGGCTGGGTATCACACGGGAGAACTTCCGCGAGGACGACCTTGAGGGCGTTACGGGTCTGCATTTCCACACTCTCTGCGAGCAGAACTCCGATGACCTTGAGACCACTCTCGACGCCATCGAGGAGAGGTTCGGGGACATACTCCCGAAAATGGAGTGGATAAACTTCGGCGGCGGTCATCATATCACCCGTGCCGACTACGATATACCGAGACTGGAGAAGTGTATCCGCCGTATGCAGGAGAAGTACGGGCTGGAGGTCTTTCTGGAGCCCGGCGAGGCTATAGCCCTCAATGCAGGCTGGCTGGTCACCGAGGTGCTGGACATTATCAAAAACGATATGCCCATCGCTATCCTTGACACCTCTGCTGCCTGCCATATGCCCGATGTACTGGAAATGCCCTACTGTCCGCCCCTTGTAGGCTCGGGAGAGAGCGGCGTGAAGCAGTTCAGCTACCGCCTCGGCTCCCAGACCTGTCTCGCAGGCGACGTAATAGGGGAGTATTCCTTCGATGAGGAGCTCCATATCGGCGACAGGCTGGTCTTCGGCGACATGGCGATATACTCCATGGTGAAGAACAACACCTTCAACGGTATGCCCCTGCCCCATATACTGCTGCTGAAAAAGGACGGCAGCTTTGAAGAGCTCCGCCGCTTCGGCTATTCTGACTTCAGGGAGAGACTTTAATGACAAATATATACTTTGTGCGCCACGCACAGCCTCAGTATTCCTGCGCAGATACGGTGGTCCGTCCCCTTACGGAGGAGGGACTTCGCGACACTGCGGAGGTAGTCCGCACCATGAAGGACATTCACCTTGACTACGCCATTTCAAGCCCATACAAGCGCAGCTATGACACCATAAAGCAGGCTGCGGAGGACCACGGGCTCACTATCGACACCGATGAAAGGCTGCGCGAGAGAATGAACGGCAAGGACAGCAATAATATGGATATGTTCCGCAGACGCTGGGCTGACCTGAGCTTTTCCGAGAGCGATGGCGAGTGCCTTCAGTCCGTTATGGACAGAAATATCGCCGCGGTAAATGATGTTCTGGACAGCCACGAGGGTGAGAGCATTATCCTCGGCACCCACGGCACAGCGCTCAGTACTATCCTCCACTACTACGATAACAGCTTCGGGTTGGATGACTTCCTTCGCCTTATCGATTTTATGCCCTATATCGTCAGACTGGGCTTTGAGGGACGCCGCTGTGTGGAAAAAGAGGAGCTTCTCATCGTGAAAAAGGAGTTCAAAAATGGGTTTAAGCGTTGACAACACTCGCAGATATAGCGTGAAATGTCGCTAAGAAAATGGGCGGCATTGATTTTAAGCCGTTAGCCCATAGCTGTTCGCCCCTACAACGCCAAATTTTCGGGACGCCGAGGGCGACTTCCTGTAGTACAGGGAGATGTCCGAAGGACAGAGGGTCGCGGCTCCTGTTGGGAGGCGTCCCCTACACATATAAATTCAGCCCCGAAGCACTTTGAAATGCTTCGGGGCATTTTTATGTGATACTTTTTCCTTACAGGAAGATATATTTCAGTATGAACAATACAGCCAGAATGTACATTATGGGATTTATCTCCTTGCGCTTGCCGCATACCAGGTTAATGACTACATAGGAGATGACTCCGATGGAGATACCCTCCGATATGCTGTAGAACAGGGGCATTGCTATAACACAGAGATATGCAGGGATAGCTGAGGTGTAGTTCTTCTCGTCCACCTTTATCTCGGAAACTGTGCTGAACATAAGGAATCCTACCAGTATCAGTGCAGGTGCGGTTGCGAATGCGGGGATAGCGATGAAGATAGGTGCCAGCAGCATAGAGAGAAGGAAGAGAACTGCGGTGGTAAGAGCTGTGAGACCTGTTCTTCCGCCGGCGGCAGCTCCTGCTGAGGACTCAACGAAAGTAGTAGTAGTTGAGGTTCCCAGAACAGCGCCTGCTGTAGTAGCTACTGCGTCTGCCATAAGGGCGGGTCTGATAGCGGGGAGCTTGCCTTCCTTGTCGAGAAGTCCAGCCTTGGTGCTTACGCCTATGAGGGTTCCGAGAGTGTCGAAGAGGTCAACGAAGAGGAATGAGAATATGACCACGATGAAGTTGAATATTCCCACCGAGTCGAAGTCCACATTGAAGCACTGTCCGAAGGTATCGCCCAGCTTTGTGAAGTCGGTCATGCGGAAGGAGGGGATAAGTGTGAACACGCCTGCGTCGGGGTCGGGAACGTATATGCCCGTCAGCTCGCAGATTATGCCCAGTATCCATGTGGCAAAGATACCGATGAGGATAGAGCCCTTTATCTTTTTGATGTAGAGGATAGCCATTATAAGCAGTCCAACAACTGCCAGGATAGCACATATACCCGTGGTGTGGATATTCTCGCGGAAGTTGGTGAGCTGTACAAGAGTAGCCGAGTCAACGGCAAGTCCTGCATTCTGGAGTCCGATAAAGGCAATGAACAGACCGATACCAACGGACACCGCTCGTTTCAGGGAGAGTGGTATAGCGTCAAAAATGGCTTCCCTGACCTTTGTCAGCGACAGGATTATGAAAACGATACCCTCGATGAATACCGCCAGCAGAGCCACCTGCCATGAATAGCCCAGGTTTCCGCAGACCGTGTACGCCATGTAGGCGTTGAGTCCCATTCCTGCGGAGAGGGCGAAGGGAAGGTTTGCCATAAAAGCCATACAGGCTGTGCCTATAAATGAGGCTATACAGGTAGCAAGGAGCACCGCAGTGGGGTCCATGCCTGTTGTGGAGAGCACATTGGGGTTTACTGCCAGAATATAAGCCATGGTCATGAAGGTGGTGAGACCGGCGGCTATTTCGGTTTTTACATTGGTATTGCGTTCCTTGAGTTTGAATATCTTCTCAAACATTTCTGCACCTCATTCCTCGAATTCAGCTATATATGGGAGATTTCTGTAGAATTCGCCGTAGTCCAGACCGTAGCCGATAACAAAGTAATCGGGTATGGTGAACAGGGAAAGGTCCGCATTCAGCTCCACCACGCGGCGGTCGGGCTTGTCCAGGAGGGTGATGACTCTCAGGGAGCGCGGCTCTCTGACTCTCAGTATCTTGAGTATCTCGTTGAGGGTTCGTCCCGTGTCGATTATGTCCTCCACGATGATGACGTGATAGTCGCTGATGTCGTGCTTGAGGTCCATGGTTATCTCAACGTGCCCCGATGACTGAGTCCCCTCAAAATAGCTCTTTGCCGCCATAAACTCTATCTCGCAGGGGACTGTCACCTCGCGGCACAGGTCTGCCATGAAGACGAATGCGCCCTTGAGAATGCTCACCAGCAGTATGGGCGAGCCGTCGTAGATCGAGTCGATATAGGCTCCTGCTTCTTTAAGACGGGCACGTATCTCCTCCTGTGAGATGATTACGCGCTTGACCTTGCTTTTCCACTGTTCTGTGCTGTCAAATTTCATAAGATTCTCCTCCATAGTTGTTATTACAGAAATACTATTCCATTATAATTATACCATTTTGGTGAACATTGTCAATAACTGCCTCAAAATCTTTTTTATTCCGCTATTTTAAGCCGTGGATTAAATGATGAGCGTATTTCTGAAATATAGCTAAAGGGAAGGAACTGCCATTGTACAAATCCACAAATATTACCGCAAAAACAGGTTTATATTTACAAATACGGAAAAGCATGATATAATTATGATGTATAGGTGTATATTCCGCGGCTTCTCTTTCCCTGTGGGGAGCCCAGGCGTTACACCGCTATTTTCAGGCAGTTCCGCCTTAGGCAGCGGACTGCGGCGAATTAAAAAGGAGTAAAAACATGAAAACCAGAACAGAAAAGATTACCTTGCAGCTTCTGGCTCTTGTCTCTGCCCTTGCGGTCTTTTTTGCGGCACTTTCGGTGTTCCCGACACTGAGAGCTGCGGCTGCGGGAACAGACCTCTATGTAGGCTATCCGGGCAAGAGCAACAACTTCTCAACAGTTCAGGCGGCTGTTGACAAGGCTGCGACCCTCAGCCCCTCATCGGAGCAGAACCGCGTGACCATTCACATTGCTCCCGGTACCTACCGTCAGCAGGTCATCGTCCAGACACCCTATGTCTCATTCGTAAATGACGAGCCCTCAAAGGGCGACGTTGTGCTCACCTGGTACTATGGTATCGGCTATAAGTACTACAGCGCCAACTCCAAGGGCTATTACGACGGCAATCTTGCAGCCTCAAAGAGCGGCAAGAACGTTTCCAACTACCGCTGGGGCGCTACCGTACAGCTCTGGCCGAAGGCTACATATTTCAAAGCCGAGAACATCGTCTTTGAGAATTCCTTCAACCGCTACATCACTCAGGAGGAGCTGGCAGACGGCGTTGAGTGTACCAATGAGACCCTCAAGGTCCAGCGATACAACGGCGTTGACGTAAAGTCAAAGGCTTATACGGAGCGTGCGGCAGCTCTCTCCGTGGACACAGGCTATGCGGAGTTCCTGAACTGCAAGTTCCTGTCAAGCCAGGATACTCTCTACACAGGCGGCTCTCCCCAGTACTATAAGAACTGTCTCATCGAGGGTCAGACCGACTATATCTTCGGCGGAAGCAATGCTGTTTTCGATAACTGCGAGCTCCGCTGGAAGGGCTACAGCAGCGGCTCGGTAGGCGGCTACATCACTGCCGCAAGAGAGCAGGGCAGCCCCTACACAGGCTATCTTTTCAAGGACTGCAAGGTAACTGCAAACCCTGACCTCACGGTAGTTGCAGGCTATCTGGGACGTCCCTGGGCTCAGAGCGCAAAGGTGCTGTTCGTGAATACTACTCTCCAGAACGGCAATATGATAACCCCGGCAGGCTGGTACTCAATGAGCGGCGTTCAGCCCGAGACCGTTGACGGCTTCAAGGAGAACGGCACAAGGCTCACAAACGGTCAGAAGGTGGACCTCTCGCAGCGCAAGGGACATACCGTCTCTGACAGCGACGCTGCAAACATCAATATCAAGAACTACCTCAACAACTGGACTCCCACATTCCTTGACGGCTCCGGCAGCAGCGGTCAGCAGCCCTCCGGCAATGTGGACGGAGCTATAAAGCTCTGCGGCGGCTGGTTCGAGGAAGCCTTCGTGGAGTTCGACAGCTCAAAGCTGGGCAGCAATGTCAAGGTGAGCTACGCTCAGGCAGGCAGCTCCGACTATACCGCAGTTGACTCTCAGCTCATACGCGGTACAAGAGTCGATATTCCCGGACTCAAGGGTAATACCGAGTACAATATCAGCCTGACAGGCTCCAACGGCTCAGCCTCCTGCACGGTCAAGACAATGGCATTCGACCGCAGCGGCTATGCTCACTGGAACACCTCCGACGGCGTGGGCGCTTACAACAGCGACGGTACTCTCAGGTCGGGAGCAACAGTCATCTATGTTACCAACTCCAATAAGGACTCCATAACCTACGGCGGTCAGACGGGTCTTTACAATATCTTCTACAGCGGCAAGCCCAAGAACGTGGTATTCCGCATCATCGGCGACATTGACGTTCCCTCGGGTGCCAAGGCTAACGACGGCAAGCAGAACGACGGTTCATCTATGCTCTATCTCCAGAACGCAGAGAACGTAACTATCGAGGGTATCGGCTACGATGCGAACCTCAATCAGTGGGGCTTCGAGATGAAGCGCAGCAAGGGCTGCGAGGTCCGCAACCTGTGGCTGGGCAAGTACCCCGATGACGGCGTGTCCATGTCGGGAAGCTCAGATAACAAGTCCCTGCATATGTGGATACACAACAACACCATCGAGAAGGGCTACAACGCCTACGCAGGCAACGGCACTGTTGATGCCGACAAGGCTGACGGTGACGGCTCACTGGATATAAAGTGGACAGAGTATGTTACAGTTTCCTACAACGTGTTCCAGGACTGTCACAAGACCTCTCTTGTAGGCGGCGGCACAAGCCATATGCAGGACTGGATAACCTACCACCACAACTGGTTCAACAATACCGAGTCCCGTAATCCCCGTGCGAGAAACGCACATATCCACAGCTACAACAACTACTTCTACAACAACAAGCAGTACGGAATAGGCGCCTCCTATAATTCAAAGGTGTTCTCAGAGGCTAATTACTATCAGAATACCTACCTGCCGCTTGACGCTGTAAATATGGGCAGCGATGCTTATTCGGGAACTATCAAATCCTACGGTGATAAGTTCGACGGCTGTGATATGGGCAGCGGTCTTGCATACCAGATAGTGAACTCCCGCAATGACAAGGCTTATATAAATAACCTGAAATCAGGCGGAGACGGCTATGACAACTTCGATACCGACTCTTCAAAGATCTACGGAAGCTACAATGTTCAGTCCGCAGACGCTGCAAAGGCTGAGGTAATGGCTTACGCAGGACGTATGCAGAACAAGGCTTACAATGCAGGCTCAGTATCACAGGGCGGTGAGCCCGTTGTCATCGACCAGCCCATGAAGAGCACACTTATCGCTCGTCTTGACATAAAGGACGCAAGCTACGGCGCACAGTGGTCTATCGCTGAGAGCTTCGGCGTTGGCGACAAGGCATTCGGCGACCGCGAACACGTTATCGCTTCTGTTCCTGCTGCAATAAGCGGCGGAGAGCACATCATCACAGCCTGCAACTCCAAGAACACAGACTCCGATCTGGCAGTAATAACAGCTGCAAAAGACATAACGGTCTATGTGGCGCTTGACCGCAGAGTGACCACACCTCCCTCATGGCTGGGAAGCTTCACAAGAACAGGCGATGTTGTGGAGATCAACGACAGTGAGGAGATCAGACCCTTTGATGTTTACGCAAAGGAGATCAAGGCAGGTGAGGCTCTCACTCTCGGCACCAACGGCATGAGCGGTGCCTGCATGAACTACACGGCATTCGTGGCAGAGACTCCCGCAGTTACAACAACTACGACAACTACGACAACGACGACTACCACGACAACAACGACAACTACTACCACTGCTCCTGTACAGACAGTGCTTGCAGGCGATACCAACTGCGACGGCAAGGTTGAGCTGGCAGATGCAGTGCTCATAATGCAGTCCATTGCAAATCCCGACAAGTACGGCATAGGCGGAAGCTATGAGAAGTGCCTTACCGAAGAAGGCAAGCGGAACGGCGACGTGGACAAGTCTATCGAGGGCCTTACCTCCAATGACGCACTTATGATACAGGAGTATCTGCTCCACAAAATATATTCATTGTAAGTAAAAAGCTGCTCAGAAATGAGCAGCTTTTTTCATGTGTATAATACATAAAACAAGGGCTGCACAACTGTGCAGCCCTGTGTGTTTACTGATTATTCAGCGTCCTCTGCGGGAGTTTCCTCCTCAGCGGGAGCCTCTTCCTCATCAGCGTCCTCAAGAAGAGCACGCATTGAGATGCTGATCCTCTTGGACTCGGGATCAATGTCGATGATCTTAACGTCGACCTCGTCGCCAACGGAAAGAACGTCCTTGACATTCTCTACCTTCTGGTCAGCGATCTGTGAGATGTGGATAAGACCGTCAACGCCGTCGATGATCTGTGCGAATGCACCGAAGCTTGTGATAGAAACGATAGTAGCCTTAACTACATCGCCAACCTTGTAATTAGCCTTGAAGATCTCCCAGGGATTGTCCTCAGCCTTCTTGAAGCCGAGAGAAATTCTGTTTGCTTCCTTGTCGAGGTCCTTGATGTAAACCTCAAGAGTATCGCCAACATTAACGACCTCGCTGGGGTGCTTGATCCTCTTCCATGAGAGCTCTGAGATATGTACCATGCCGTCGATGCCGCCGAGATCAACGAATGCACCGAAGCTTGTGAGAGACTTAACCTTGCCTGTGTAGGTCTTGCCTACCTCAGCTGTCTCCCAGAATCTTGCCTTAGCTTCTTCCTTCTTAGCGTTCTGAACAGCCTTGATTGAGCCTACTGCTCTCTTTCTGCCGCCCTCGGAAACCTCGATAACGATGAACTCTACCTTCTTCTTGAGAAGCTGGTCAAGCTCTGCGCCTCTGGGGAGACCTGTGAGTGAAGCGGGGATAAATACTCTTACGCCCATAACAGTGAGAGTAACGCCCTTGTTAACAACGCTCTGAACAACGCCCTCGAGAACTGTGCCTTCCTGCTGAGCCTTTACGATCTTCTCGTAACCAGCCTGCTCGTCGACCTTTCTCTTAGAGAGAGCAGCTGTACCCTCTGCATCGTTTACCTTGATAACAACAAGATCGATCTCATCGCCAACGCTTACGATGTCTGAAGGCTTCTTTGAAGGATCGTCTGTAAGGTCGTCAAGAGCAACGTAGCCTGTGTGCTTAGTACCGAGGTCTACGATAACTTCTGTATTGTTTACGGCGATAACTGTGCCTTTAACTTTCTCTCCTGTATGTATTTTTTTGAATGATTCATCGAGAGCCTGAGCAAAATCGATCTCCTCATCCTGATTAGCTGCAAGAATTTCATTTTCTGCCATTTTGGTTTGTACCTCCTTGATTATATAGGCGGGGGTCGATGCCCCGGCAGTTATGCCGATCTTATTGGCAATCGGGAGCTTTAAGGTCCGAAGCTCGTCCGAATTCTCGATATGATACGTTTTACAGAAACGGCTGCACACCTCATATAGCTTGACGGTGTTAGAGCTGTGTCTGCCTCCGACAACGAGCATGATGTCCGAGTTCTTGGCGAGCTCGGCTGCGTCTGACTGACGCGCGTCGGTAGCGTTGCATATAGTATCATAAATAACGATATCGGGATCGTCCTTCGGGATCACGTTTAAACACTCACCCCATACTACTATATTATACGTCGTTTGCGCCACAATTGCAAGCTTTTTTCGCAAATTTTTATAATTTTTTTCAAAAAAGGCTTTTAGCTCAAAGTTATCCTTAAAAACAAGGTAATTTTCGTCACAATGACCAACGATACCCTGTACCTCGGGGTGGTCGCGGTCTCCTGCGATGAGGATAAAATAGCCCTCAGCAGTCTTTTCTGCCACTATCTTATGTATACGTGAGACGAAGGGGCAGGTGGCGTCCAGCATTTTGTTACCCTTGGCTTCTATCTGACGGTAGATTTCACGTCCCACGCCATGGGAGCGGATGACCACGGTCTCATCGGGGCGGAGCTCCTCAACTGAGTTCACTATCCTGGCGCCCTTTGCCTGCATATCGTTGACGACGTCCTGGTTATGTATGATAGGACCCAGTGTGGCGACGTTGGTATTCTTTTCAAGCTCGCCGTAGACCATCTTCACGGCGCGGTCAACGCCGAAGCAGAAGCCTGCTGACTTGGCAACGGTGACTTTACTCATCAGCTTCCGCCTCCTTTGCATTATCGGTAAGCGCAGGCTCGGGCTCGCCCTCTACCAGCAGCTTTATGTCCGCCATATATCGGTTTTTCAGCTTTACAAGCTGACGGGGATTGGGAGCGTCGCATATCTCGCAGTATTCCGCAGGGTCAATGGGCACGCCGTACTTGACGGTGAGGGGAGTGCGGAACTTCAGCTTTTCGCCGTAGCATATACCTACGGGGATAATGGGCTTGCCGGAGCGGGCAGCGATAAGGGCTGCACCTGTGTGTCCCTTTTTGCCCACCTTTCCGTCCTTTGAGCGTGTACCCTCGGGGAAAATCATAAGGCTCCTGCCGTTTTGCAGCCTTTCAACGGCGGTGTCGATGACACTTGTATCGCCCTTGCCGCGGGCAACGGGGAAGGCTCCCAGAGAGCGGATGAGCCATGCGAAGAGCTTGTTTTTGAAGAGCTCCTCCTTTGCCATGAAGGCATATTTTCCTCTTGCACCTGTTCCCAGAAGTGGAGGGTCGGCATATGAGCGGTGGTTGCAGGCGTAGATGACAGTGGTATCCTTGGGGATATTCTCCCTGCCCTCATAGCGCAGCTTGTACATTATGCGGAAGTAGAGCCTAACCAGTGCCTTTATAACATAATACATATCTGTCTCACCTCAGTAATTGTTTTTGATCAGGAAAACTGCCCTGTCAGCCTGTCTTCTCGTTTATTATCTTTATGATAGCAGCTGCGGACTCCTCTAAGTTCAGCTCTGTGGTGTCCACAAGGACAGCGTCCTCAGCCTGCTTCAGGGGAGCTATCTCGCGGTGCATATCCTGATAGTCTCGCTTGATGATGTCGTCCAGTATCTCCTGATATGTGGGGCAGTCAGGCTTTTCGGACAGCTCCTTGAAGCGGCGGTTAGCGCGCTCCTCAGCGGAGGCTGTCAGGTATATCTTCACATCTGCGTTGGGGAGAACAACGGTGCCGATGTCTCTGCCGTCCATGATGATATTGTTTTCGCGGGCTATTTTCTGCTGAGTCTCGAAGAGATAGGCTCTTACCGCAGGTATAGCCGATGTCCTTGAAGCAGCCATGGAGATCTCGGGAGTGCGGATAAGGTCGGAAACGTCCCTGTCTCCCAGGAACACTCTCTGTGCGCCGTCGATGAACTTCAGCGACACCTGAGCCTTTCCGAGTGAAGCCTCGATGTCCTCGTCAGCAATATCGTTCTCGGTGATGTAGAGAGCGATAGTGCGGTAGAGTGCGCCTGTGTCCACATAGATGTAGCCAAGCTCCTTTGATACCATCTTTGCGATGGTGCTCTTGCCTGCGCCGGCAGGTCCGTCGATAGCGATGTTGATAGTTTTCATACAGATGACTCCTTTATCATGGGCAGAAGCCCTTATTGTCAGTTTTTAAGGTGCTGGGAGAAGGATATTGCCATATCTCCCAGTATCACCGCAGACATTATCGCTGCGGCGGCTGCGCATACTCCCTTTGGGAGCTTCTCGCTGAGCTTTCCCGAAAGAGGGTGGAGCAGATAGAAGTACCCCACGGCAAGTATGCCGAATATGGCACTGGATATAAGACTTGACCTGTCGAGTATGGAGAAGTACCAGTTCTCATAGGTCCAGAACTCCTCATGGAAGATGAATTCCAGCAGATAGGAGGCACCTATCTCGAATACAGTGGTCACCGCCATGGCAAAAAAGAAGATGAACACGGGGTTCCGCTTTTTTCTCAGCAGGGCGAGGAGTATAAAGGCTCCCACTGCGTATATGGGCACGATGGGGAGGTGGAGCATACCGCGGTTCTCAAAGTAATGATACATTACCCACACCGTCGCCACCTCATAGAGCCAGCCTGCAAAGCCTGCGGCTGTGAACTCAAATACATAGCGGAATACTATCCGCGAAAGTTCCTTTTTCATTGCGCCGCTTTATGTTTGTGCACTTCTGCGCCGAAGGGCATGAGCGCCAGCTTTGCCAGCTTGAACATCTGCAATCCGAAGGGGATACCTACAATTGAGATACAGAGCAGCACTCCGAAAACGGCGAATTCCATTGCCATTTCGATTCCGCCGAATATGAGCCAGAGTATATTCACCAGCAGACTTACGGGACCGCCGCAGTATATTACCTCCTTGCCGAAGGGACAGAATGAGAGCTTTGCCATTTTGAAGCACTGCACTCCTACGGGGATACCCACGATGGTGATACACCAGAGAAGTCCGAATAACAGCCAGCTCAGTCCGCTGAGAAATCCGCCGAAAATAAGCCATAAAAGATTACCTAAACACCCCATGTGATTTACCATTTCCTTTGCTATAATTAATATTACATATTCACTGCCGCTGTGTAGGCAGTTGAGAATGCTATCTGTAGATTGAATCCGCCTGTATATGCGTCCACGTCGATGACCTCGCCTGCGAAGTAGAGACCGCGTACCAGCTTTGACTCCATAGTTTTCGGGTCTATCTCCCTGGTGGAGATACCGCCGCTGGTGATAATAGCCTCGTCGATAGGTCTGAAGCCCGAGATCCTTACGGGGAAGGACTTTATCAGCTCACCGAAGCTGTGTCTCTGTTCCTTGGTAATGCCGTTTATCTTCTGCCCGGGAGCTATCCCCGACAGCCTTACCGCCACGGGTATCAGCTTTGCAGGCAGGAGCTTGCGGATACCGTTCTGGAAGTCTCTGTTGAGGTTCTCCGCGAAATCACGCTGTATCCTTGCGTCAAGCTGCTCGGGGGTCAGTGCGGGTTTCAGGTCGATGAGGAGCCTGTACCTGTTGGGCGCCATATTTCGTATATGGGAGCTTGCGCTGAGCACAAGTGGTCCCGAGACGCCGAAATGAGTGAACAGCATCTCGCCCATTTCGCTGTATATGCACTTTTCGCCCTCCATGAGCTTTACGGTCACATTGCGAAGGGAGAGTCCCATCATCTCCGCGCAGAACTTGTCGGGAGAGGTGAGGGGCACCAGCGAGGGTTTAAGCTCCGTCACCGTGTGTCCCAGAGCCTCCGCAAGGGAGTAGCCGTCGCCTGTGGAGCCCGTTGCAGGGTAGGACTTTCCGCCGCAGGCGATGAGCACTGCAGATGAGCGGTATTCCTCGCCCCCTGCCTTTACGCCGCATACAGCGCCGTCCTCGGTGAGTATCTTTGTCACCCTTTTGTTGATGACCTTTACGCCCAGCTTCTTCATTTCATGTGCAAGGGCGTCGGCGATGTCGTTGGCATTGTCGCTGACAGGGAACACCCTGTTGCCCCGCTCTGTTTTCAGGGGCACCCCCAGCTCCTCGAAGAAGTTCATGGTACATTCCGCGTCGAAGCCTGCGAAAGAGCTGTACATGAAACGGGGATTGACGGGGATATTCTTCATATGCTCGTCCGTGGGACTGTTGTTGGTGACGTTGCACCGTCCCTTGCCCGTTATGCGCAGCTTTCTGCCAAGCTTTTCGTTTTTCTCAAAGAGCAGCACGGTCTTGCCGAAGCGCGCTGCATTTACGGCGGCAAAGCAGCCTGCTGCTCCGCCCCCTATTATAATAGTATCGGTCATTGTTTTCCTCTTTTATCCTTGCCCGTCAGCCTGCGGAGCCGTCTTGCGTGGCTGCTTCGCCGCTGAGCGGTGGTACTTGTATCAACTGTGAAGCGTCCGTCCCTTTCGGTCAGCACATCTCCCTCGCGGACTCCCTCGGGGAGGGCACTGCGCAGCACGGTGACGGTGCCGTTTTCTGTCTCAAGCACGGCGTATCCGCCCTCAAATCTGTCCACAACTGTCATATCAAGTGCCCCTTTCTGCCGAGACTGTCAGCTTGCTGCCGTCCGACGAGACAACTATGGAGCCGTTAAGGTCGGTGCGGTATATCTGTGAGGTGTACTTCTTCAGACGTTTCAGTGTGCTCTTTGCAGGGTGACCGTAGGGATTGTCCCTTCCGCAGGAGATAACCGCGACCTGCGGCCTTATCACGCTGAGCAGCTCCTCCGTTGAGGAGTAGGCGCTGCCGTGGTGACCTGCCTTGTAGAGAGAGGTCTTTCCCAGTCTGCCGCTGTTTATCATTGCTGCCTCGGACTCCGCTTCTGCGTCTCCTGTCAGCAGGAAAGTGTTCCCGCCGTGAGTGATGAACAGGCTGACGGAGTAGTCATTGACGTTTTCGTGGAAGCTGCCGTCGGGAGCGACTATCTCGCCGCTTGCGCTGCCTATGGATATGATCCTGCCTGTTTCCGCTTCCGTGACTGTTACGCCGCTGCTCTCGCAGCTGTCGAGGAAGCGCTCAAAGAAAAGCGCCGCAGGTATCTGCTCATCGGGGACGTGGGGCACTATGACCTCGCCGATGTCGAAGGTGTCGATGATGCGGTACATACCGCCCATGTGGTCGGAATGGGGATGAGTGGCTATGAGATAGTCCAGCCGTCCCACGCCAAGTCCCGTGAGATATGTTATAACGTCGTCGGAGACCTCGTCCTCGCCGCAGTCCACCAGCATGGTGACACCGTTGGCGGCGATGAAGGTGCAGTCCCCCTGACCTGCGTCTATGAAATGCATTACCAGCCTGTCCTCGGCGGGAAAGGTGTGGACGGGCTTGCGGAAATGCCTGTATCCTAAGAATATGAGCAGGACAGCCGCTGTTATGAGCAGCCCTATGGTCTTCAGTGCTTTCTTTTTCCGCTCTGACCGCTCTTTTTGCCGCTCTTCTGCCAGTTCCCTGAGGTATTGCCTCTGCTGCGCTGAGAGCTTGTATTTCTCTCCTGCGGCTTTGACGAAGCTCTCCGTGTCCTTGAAGTGTCCTGCCACGACCTGTCACCGCCTTTTCGGGGAGTATTGCTCTTTCCGCGGGAGTCATCTGCCACAAGACACTTCGGCGACGAACCTATGAGGTCGCGCCTGCCTGCGGTTTTGAGAGCCTCCAGCACTATCTCCCTGTTCTGAGGGCGGAAGTATTGCAGCAGAGCTCGCTGCATAGCCTTTTCCTTGGGAGTTTTCGGAACGTAGACCTTCTCCATGGTGTAGGGGTCAAGCTCCGTGTAGAACATAGCCGTGGAGATAGTTCCCGGGGTGGGGTAGAAGTCCTGCACCTGTTCGGGGCGTATCTTGTTGTCCCTGAGGAAAAGTGCCAGGTCGATAGCCTCGTTGAGAGTGCTTCCCGGGTGGGAGGACATAAGGTAGGGAACGAGGTACTGCTCCTTGCCCATGCCCTTGGTTATCTCGTAAAATCGCTTCTGAAAGCGCTTGTAGGCTTCGATGTGGGGCTTGCCCATTTTGTCCAGCACCACCGCCGAGCAGTGCTCGGGAGCGACTTTCAGCTGACCGCTGACATGGTGCATTATCAGCTCCTTCATGAACTCGTCGTCCTTGTCCTCAATGAGGTAGTCGTAACGTATTCCCGAGCGGATAAAGACCTTTTTCACGCCCTTGACCTTGCGTATCTTGCGGAGCATGGCAAGGTATTCGCTGTGGTCTACTTTAAGGGCGGGACAGGGGGTGGGAGCAAGGCACTTCTTGCCCATGCACAGTCCCTTGGTGAGCTGCTTGTCGCAGGAGGGGCGGCGGAAGTCCGCCGTTGGACCGCCTACATCGTGTATGTAGCCCTTGAAATCAGGCATTTTTGTTATACGCTCCGCTTCCTTCAGTACCGACTCCTCGCTCCTGACGGTGACGCGTCTGCCCTGATGGAGGGCGATGGAGCAGAAGTTGCAGTAGCCGAAGCAGCCGCGGTTGTGTGTGATGGAGAAGCGTACCTCCTCTATTCCGGGGACTCCCCCCAGAGCTTCATAAGAGGGGTGGATAGCCCTCATGTAGGGCAGGGAGTAGATGTGGTCAAGCTCCTCTGTGGTAAGGCTGTATGCAGGAGGCAGCTGCACCAGCATCATCTTGCCGTGGCGCTGTATTATGGTCTTTCCGTAGACCTCGTCCTGCCAGTCATACTGTATCTTTACCGCCTTTGCGTACTCGGGCTTGCTGTCCCTGACCTGCTCGAATGAGGGGCACTGTGCCGCGCCAATAGGCGTATTCACGGGCTCTGTAAGATAGCAGGTGCCGCGGATATCGTGCATATCGTGAATGCTCTCTCCCTTTGCCATACGGGTGCAGAGCTCCTGTATCTGGTGCTCGCCCATGCCGTACATGAGCAGATCTGCGCCGCTGTCCACCAGCACCGAGGGGCGGACTGCATCGTCCCAGTAGTCGTAGTGTGCAAAGCGGCGGAGAGAAGCCTCCAGACCGCCGATGGCTATGGGGACGTCGCCGAAGTATTCGCGTAGCTTCTGACAGTAGACAATGACCGCACGGTCGGGGCGCTTGCCTGCAACACCGCCTGCGGTATATGCGTCATCGGAGCGCTTTCTCTTGGCGGCGGTGTAATGTGCCACCATTGAGTCGATATTGCCTGCGGTGACGAGAAAGGCGTATTTTGGTGCGCCGAAGCGGCGGAAGTCCCTGTCCGTATGCCAGTCGGGCTGGGAGATGATACCTATGGTGAAGCCCATGCTCTCGATAAGACGGGTAACGATAGCCGCACCGAAGCTGGGGTGGTCAACGTAGGCGTCACCCGTAATGTATATGAAATCGAACTGCTCTATGCCCAGCTCGTCCATTTCCTTTCTTGTGGTAGGAAGGAATCCTTCGTACATCATATCACTCCCTGAAAAACTGATCTTTACGCCAGAGACATCACATAGATCTGGCAGGGGTTATCGTCGCCCCATATCTCGTTTATGACCTCAAGCTCCCTGAAGCCGCAGGCAAGGTAGAAGCGGTTGGTCCTGTCGTAGTCCTCATACACGCCCATTTTCACGGTCTTTACCTGCATGAACTCATAGCCCTGAGCTTTTGCTGTTTTCTTTGCCTCTTCAAAAAGCTGCCTGCCGATACCGCTGCGGTGGAAGTTCCTGAGGACGCCCATTACCGCCAGCTCCACGGTCTCCCTGCCTGTCTCCTTGAGACAGAGGAAGCCCACATATTCATTGTTTTCCTTGGCTGCGATGAAGGTCTGTCCTGCGCTTTCCGCGATGTACTTCTCGCGGCTCTCGTCCACCTCGAACCAGTCGTGAAGAGCCTCCAGCACCTTTCTTGCAACTGCTCTTTTTGTATCTGCATCTGTGATATGTTCTATCATTCCTGTATTCTCCTTGTGTGAAGGACGAGCCTTATTCGTCCATTCTGCGCAGGCGCCACTCGTCGTACTGCATTTTCGACATGAGAACCTTTCTTGGCTTTGCACCCTCGCTGGCGCCGATGACTCCGCGCTCCTCCAGCTCGTCCATTATTCTTGCAGCCCTTGCGTAGCCCAGCTTCAGCTTTCTCTGGAGCATTGATGTGGAAAGCTGTCCTGCCTCCACGGCTACCTTTATGGCTGCCTCAACTATATCCTCGTCGCTGTTTCCGCCGGAGTGGGAGCCGCTGTCGCTTCCGCCGGAGTCTCCGCCTGACTGAGTGGAATAACTGTCAACTGCACCTGTTATCTCGGGATCGTAGGCGACTTCTGCCTGCGCCTTTATGTAGCGGACCGTCTCGGCAATGTCCTCATTGGGTGAGAAGCAGCCCTGTACACGGACGGGCTTGCCTGCACCGATAGGCATATACAGCATATCGCCGTTGCCCAGGAGCTTGTCCGCACCTGCCATATCTATGATGGTACGGGAGTCTATCTGGGACTTTACCGAAAGGGCGATACGGCTGGGGATATTGGCTTTGATAAGACCTGTGATAACGTCCGTGGTAGGACGCTGTGTAGCGACTACAAGGTGCATACCTGCGGCACGTCCCATCTGTGCAAGACGGCAGATGTAGTCCTCGACCTCCTTGCCTGCAACCAGCATCATATCAGCCAGCTCGTCGATGAATATGACTACCTGAGGCATGGGGTCACGGTCGCCGTCCACCTCTGCCAGCTCGTTGTAGGACTTCAGGTCGTTGGCACCTGCATCGGCGAAGATGTTGTATCTGCGCATCATTTCATTCACCGCCCAGCTCAGGGCACCTGCGGCGCGCTTACAGTCGGTGACTATGGGAATGAGCAGGTGGGGAATGTCCTCAAATATCTTGAATTCAACTATTTTCGGGTCGATGAGTATGAGCTTTACCTCGTCGGGAGTTGCGTTGTAGAGTATGCTCATGATGATGGAACGGGTGCAGACAGACTTACCCGAACCCGTAGTACCTGCGATGATGACATGGGGCATCTTTGAGATGTCGCCCAGGATAATGTTGCCCGTGATGTCCTTGCCCACTGCAAAGGTCAGCTTGCTCTTTGACTCCTTGAACTCGGGAGAGGCGATTATCTCGCGGAGAGTTACCGTGTCCTTGGTGGAGTTGGGTATCTCGATACCCACCGCTGCCTTGCCGGGGACGGGAGCCTCGATACGGACGCCCTGTGCCGCAAGGCTGAGGGCTATATCGTCCTCAAGGCCCTTTATCTTCGAGACCTTTATTCCGGGGCCCGGCTGTATCTCATAACGGGTTATGGAGGGACCGCGGAAGATGTCCTTTATCTTGACCTCAACGCCGAAGCTGGAGAGGGTGTTCTTTATGACCTCAGCCTTTTCGCGCATCTCCTCAACAGCCTCCGCACGGTTTGAGCGCACCTCGGGGCGTGTGAGTATGTCGATAGGGGGGAGTATGTAAATAGGCTTGACCTCCTCGGGCTCTTCCTCCTCTACGGGGAGCTCCTCTTCGGGAGTATCGGGCTTGCCGTCGGCAGCCTTGCTTATGAGCTGCTCAAGTCCCTCGTCTGCGGGCTCGGGAGCGGTCTCCGCCTCGGCGTCTATAATGACGGGCTCAGGCTTGGGAGCGTTGCGTACAGGCTGGGGCTCATGCTCGTAAATGTCTATATCTATTGCCTTCTCCTCGGGAGTAGGCTCACTGCTGTCGTGTACTATAAGGTGGTCGGTGGGAAGGGGAATATCCATGAAGAAGCCGTCAGGGAGAGCCTCCACCGCCTTTTTCTGCTGCTCCGCCTTCTCAGAAGGTCTCCGCGAGGATCTTCTGGGATTTGTCATGCTGATAGCCTCAAGGTCGGCGTCGAAGTCCTTTTTCTCCTTGTCATCGTCCAGGTCGTCGTCCTCGAAGGCGTCAACGAATTCGCCGCCCACAAGCATATTCTGTATGCCGTTGACACATCTGCCGATGAAGGTGAAGGGAGTTGCCAGGAGCTTTAAGAAGTCCACAAGTCCCCGTCCCGAAAGGAGCATACCGAAGACGAAAAAGAACACCAGGGCGATTATCATAGAGCCTGTCCTGCCAAGGAATTTCAGCAGGGGACCTGCTATGACAAGGCTTGCCACGCCGCCGCTTTTCAGCTTTGCGCCCTCCTCGTAGAGTATCTTGAAGTGTCCTGCGAAGGTGCCGCCGGGAATGCGTCCCACCACGAATATCTGGTAGGCTGCGCTTGCCAGGAATATCATGGCTATGCACCAGACCGTCCTGCCGCTGATGTCCTTGCGGCTCTGCTCGGTGCCCAGCTTTACGGCGGTATATATGAGTATCACGGGGATAAGGAAGGCTGCTACGCCGAAAACTCCCAGCACAAGATTGTGGAGCGCCAGCCAGCCCTTGTTTCCCTTTATGAGCACCATAAGTGCCGTGAGTATGCCGAGTGCGAAAAGAAGAATTGACCAGAACTGATTGCTCTCGTTCTGCGGAGCGCTCTTAGCGCTGCTTTTTACTGGTTCTCTGCGGGGCGTTTCGGGCTTTTTTGCCTTTGAGCTCCCCGTTTTTTTCTTTGCTTCTGCCATTTCTGCCTCCATTTTGTTCCGTGTATGTACTGTGCCGCCCTTTGCGGTCACAGCTGCGGTCAGTCCGCATATCTTTTCTCTGTATTCTCTATCATGCCGTAAAGGCTGTCCATTGCATCGCCGAGGCTTCCGAGACTGTCGATGAGCCCCAGCTCCACGGCTCTTTCTCCCTCCAGCACCGTTCCCACGTCCAGCACCAGCTCTTCCGTGTTCATGGTGAGCCTTCTCAGCTCCTCACCGGAGATACGGCTGTGGCGTGTGATGAAGCCGGCTATCCTGTCCTGCATCTTCTCAAAGTAGGAGAGGGTCTGGGGGACTCCCAGGACTGTGCCGTTCATTCTGACGGGGTGGATAGTCATTGACGCCGTGGGGACTATAAATGAGCGTTTTGCGCTGACGGCAAGGGGGACGCCTATGGAGTGACCTCCGCCCACCACCAGCGACACCGTGGGAGTCTTCATGCCTGCGATGAGCTCCGCAATGGCGAGACCTGCTTCAACGTCGCCGCCCACGGTGTTGAGGATAATGAGAAGCCCCTCAACGCTCCTGTCCTGCTCTATAGCCACAAGGGCAGGGATAATGTGTTCGTATTTGGTGGTCTTGTTCTGCTCCGATAGGACGTAGTGTCCTTCTATCTGACCGATGACGGTCAGGCAGTGGATGAGATGCTTTGAGTTCCGTGAGACAGACTGACCTGTCTCCCTTATCATCTCTGCCTCGTCGGCAGCCTCCTCTGCGGAGCTTACAGCTTTTTCCGTATGTTCTGACATGGTATACACCTCCGAGGATATTCTGTCCTTTCCTGCGTGAGCGTATACATTATTATTATATACTTTTACCGACTAAAAGTCAATAGAGGAGCGGGAGGACGGTGCCGTACCGCTGCGGTGCAGCAGAGCCTTTTGTGAAAAATGCAGTTTTTCACTTGACAAATCATAGGTTTTATTGTATATTTAAAGTGTATAGGTACGGCATAGGGCTGTATCTGAAAAAATATTTAATACGAGAGGGGTATTAAAAATGATCTTAAAAAAGCTCACAGCAGCAGTTTCTGCTCTGGCTATGTCGGCAGGCGTGCTGGCATATATGCCCGCAGGCACAACGGGTAACGTTTCAGCAGCAGAATCAAAGTACAACTATGCAGAGGCACTCCAGAAGTCAATGTTCTTCTATGAGGTACAGCAGTCAGGCGTACTTCCCGAGTGGAACAACGTTACATGGCGTGCCGATTCAATGGTGGACGAGAACGGCAAGGAGACCGACAAGGTACCCGGCGGCTGGTTCGACGCAGGCGACCACTTCAAGTTCTGCCTTACAAACGCTTATTCGGCTTCCATGATGGCATGGGGCTATATCCAGTACAAGGACGCTGTCGACAAGGCGGGTCTGGGCGAGCTTTACCGCAACAACCTCCAGTGGGGTCTTGATTACGTTATGAACTGCGATCAGGGCGACGGTAAGGTAGTAGGTACTATCGGAGACTTTACAGGCGGCTCTACAGACCATAACATCTGGTGCAGCGCTGAGGTCTACCTCCGCAAGCACCACCTCAACAACGGCGACTGGGAGCGTCCCTATGACGTTATAGACAACGCTTCTGTTGCAGGTCTTTCGGCTGCTGCACTGGCAGAGGGATATATCGTATTCAAGGATACCGATCCCGAAAAGGCAAATCAGTATCTCAAGCACGCAAAGGACCTCTTTGAGGGCGCTGACAAGAGCAGATCATGCAAGGACATCGGCGGAATGAACGGAATGTACAAGACCGAGTCGTGGATCGATGACTGTATGTTCGCTGCACTGTGGCTCTACAAGGCTACAGGCGACAAGTCCTACCTTGAAAAGGTAGAGAAGGACTATATCCCCAACTTCCCCAAGGAGGAGCAGTCCACATCAAGAAAGTTCACATGGGGTCTCTGCTGGGACGATACTTCCCAGGCAGCTGCTTACCTCTATGCTGAGATAACAAAGGATCAGGAATGGATCGACCACTGCGCACGCCACATCAAGTACTGGATGGGCGAGGACAGCGAGAAGAAATTCCAGAACATCACTCCCAAGGGACTGTCATGGCTGTTCCAGTGGGGCTGCCTCCGTCATGCTACAACAACTGCATGGCTGGCTAAGCTGGAGTGTGACACTATCCTCAAGGGCACAGAATATGAGTCAAAGTACAATACATGGGCTGAAAAGCAGATGGATTACTGCTTCGGCGACAACGAAGAGGGCATAAGCTATGTTCTCGGTATGGGCAAGGAGTGGCCTAAGGCTATCCACCACAGAACTACTTCCGGTATCCATGATGACCACTGGAACGAGCTGGGTCAGGCATCAGGCGGCAACGAGGGCTGGCAGACAGAGTATGCTCATACTCTCTACGGCGCTCTCATCGGCGGTCCTGACAGCAAGGGCAACTACGGCAACTACAAGGTAGCCGATTTCCAGTACACCGAGGTAGCTATCGACTACAACGCAGGTTATACCGCAGCTCTCTGCGCTATGATCGACGATCACGGCGGATCACCTTTAGCTGACTTCCCGCCTACAGAGACTCCCACATGGGACGAGTGGCAGGTAGCAGCTATTGCAAACGCAAATACAGACAGCTACAGCGAGATCAAGGCATGGGCTATGAACCATACAGCTTGGCCTGCAAGAGTTGCCAAAGATATTGAGTACCACTACTACTTCGATATATCCGAGCTTGTAAGCGCAGGTCTCACTATCGACGATGTTACTGTAGAGGGCAAGGCTCAGCAGTACAGCGCAGGCGAACAGGGCTACGGCACAGTTTCAGGTCCTTATAAATATGAAGGAGACCCCACAGGCAATACCTACTACGCTCTCGTTAAGTTCGAGGACGGCAGAGCTATCCAGCCTACAGGTCAGAGCGAGCACAGAGACGAGGTACAGTTCAGAGTTTCTATCCCCGACAGCAAGGGCGTTAAGTGGGACTATACCAATGACTGGTCCTACAAGGGCGGTCTCGGCAAGGCTACAGACCTCAAGAAGGCTGACTCACTGAACAAGAATATCACTATGTATGTTGACGGCAAGCTCGTATGGGGCGTTGAGCCCGACGGCACTGAGCCCGAGCCCTACACAGTTCCCGGGAGTAATCCCACCACAACGACCTCAACAACTACTACAACAACCACAACAACAAGCTCAGATACCACCACTACCACCACAACTACTGCCCCAACTGATGACATCCTTTGGGGAGACACTAACTGCGACAGCAAGGTCGAGCTGGCAGATGCTGTTCTCATAATGCAGTCCATCGCTAACCCCGACAAGTACGGTCTGAATGGTACTTATGAGAAGCACCTCACAGAAAAGGGCCGCAAGAACGGCGACGTAGACCCCGATGTTGCGGGACTTACAAGCAATGATGCACTGGCTATCCAGGAGTATCTGCTTCACAAAATAAGCTCACTTCCTAAAAAGTAATAATCAATTCACAAATAAGAAATAAGAGGAAATTCGTTTCCTCTTATTTTTTTTAGCTTTTTGTCAATCTGCACAATTATGCTTACTTGCCATTAGGAAAATGAACGAATTTCCAGAAAACTATTTACTTTTTTTTCGCGATATAATATAATATGATTGATGAGTTAGGATTAGTGCAGGTTCTGTTCGGACACCGAGCTCATCGCTCAAAAAACACGGTATAACCGCGATGTTTGCACTGGCATTGCGTTATAAATTTATATTTAAAAAATCAGGGAGGGTATTCAAATGCACAAGAAAATTGCAAAAGCAGTCACAAGCAGCCTGATGGCAGCTTCAATGGTTGCTTCAAGTGTTGCAGCTCTCATTCCTATGAGCGCAGCAGCAGGTAACTGTCTTGGACAGAACGACTTCGATGAAGGAATCGGTCTTCCTTGGCATATTTGCGTAACAAACCCCGCAGAGCAGAAGTTCGATATCTCAGGTGGTACATATAACTGTACTATCGTTAACCCCGGCGGAAAGCAGCGCGGCGGTGACTCCAGATGGGACTGTCAGTTCAGACACAGAAGTCTCCACATCGAGTCAGGTCATAAGTACACAATCCACTGGGAAGTTGATGCTTCAGAGGCCGGTGAGCTCCACACTCATATCGCACCTCTTGACGGTGTAAACGGTGTATGGCAGAACAACGCTGAGAAGTGGGATCAGGGTTGGACAAACGTTTCCATCTCATCCGGTAAGAACAGCTTCGACAGCTCTTTCACAGCTTCAAAGACTCTGGAAGTTGCTGAGTGGGCATTCCACTATGGTGGTGCCGGTTCATACCAGCCCAAGGATTGTTTCCCTGAGGGAACAACTCTGAAGTTCGATAACATGACTCTCGATTGCGAGACTTGTGGTTCTAAATTCGTGAGCGCAAAAGAGACACCCTGCCTCTGGGATCCTACAAACGAGCTGGGCGTTATCACTCCCAGAAGCGACGTAAGAATCAACCAGGTTGGTTACTTCAAGGGCGCTGACAAGAAGGCTACTTATGCTACAAGCAAGGAGATCTCTTCTCCTGTAAGCTTCTCAGTTAAGAAGGGCGGCACAACTGTATTCGAGGGCAAGGGTACTCCCATTGGCTTCGATAAGGATGCAGGCGACTACTGCCAGATCCTCGACTTCTCATCAGTTGACGAGCCCGGCACATATACTATCGAAGTAGACGATACTTCAAATACTTACCTCAACAAGAAGACAAACGAGACTTATAAGAAGTATATCAGCCACGAGTTCAAGATCGGTGATGGTGATACATATAACGGCATCCTCAAGGACGCTATGAACTATTACTATCAGAACCGTTCAGGTATGGCTATCGAGGAGAAGTACATCACTTCTTACAATCCTAAGGACAAGAAGTCCAAGCTCGCACATGCAGGCGGTCACGCACCTTCAGATATGGCTTATGTACAGTCTAAGTGGGTAAGAGCTTATGGTCAGGAATTCGACGGAGATAAGGACTATCAGATCGACTGCGTAGGCGGTTGGTACGATGCCGGTGACCACGGTAAGTACGTTGTTAACGGCGGTATCTCTGTATGGACTCTCCAGAATATGTATGAGAGATCAAAGGCTCAGGGTACAGACTCTAAGTGGGCTGATGATAAGACAATGTCTATTCCTCAGAGCTACAGCGTAGGTAATATCAAGTTTGACGGTACAGGTTCACCTGACGTTCTTGATGAAGCAAGAGTTGAGCTCGAGTGGATGTTCAACATGATCGTTACTTCTAAGGATTCAGCTTGGAAGGACTGCGTAGGCCTTGTATACCACAAGATGCACGACCACAAGTGGACAGGTCTTGCTACTACACCTGTTGATTACGCAGACGAGTGGGGCACAACTCGTATAGTTAAGCCTCCTACGTATGCTGCTACATTCAATATGATCGCTTGTGCTGCACAGGCTGCACGTCTGTGGAAGGGATACGATGACGCATTTGCTGCAGAGTGTCTCGAGAAGGCTGAGACTTCATGGAAGGCTGTAATGGCTAAGGAGAAAAAGTGGCACGGCGTAGACAACGGCAAGGATGCTTGGGAGACGGATCCTCAGTTCGCTCCTCTCGATCAGGCTATCGGCGGCGGCGGCTACGGTGATACATACGTAGACGACGATGCTTACTGGGCAGCTTGTGAGCTCTTCTCAACAACAGGTGATGACGAGTACTACAACTTCCTCAAGGATTATAAGAACATCCACGAGGGCGACGGCCACGATAAGGCTTTCGACATCACTTGCAGCCTCGGCGGCGGTGAGAACAACGGTTCATTCAGCTCATTCAACTGGGGTTGTACAGCCGGTCTGGGTACTCTGTCACTCCTCCTCAGCGATAAGACAACTGCTGCTGATAAGGCAACAATCGAGGAGAACATCAAGAGAGCAGCTGATACATACATCGACTTCGAGAACAGTTCTAAGAACGGTATGGGTATTCCTTACAAGGGAACTGAGTTTGAAGATCCGATCAACCTCGGACCTGGTGTCAAGGTTGAGGGTTATGAGTGGGGTTCAAACTCATTCGTAATCAACAATGCTATCGTAATGGGTTATGCTTACGACGTATCTAACAACGATATGAAGTATGCTAACGGTATGATCTCAGCTCTCGACTACATCTTCGGACGTAACGGTCTTGGCTTCTCATTCGTTACCGGCTACGGTACATATCACTCTGAGAATCCTCACCACAGATACTGGTCTTACGAGCTTGACCACGACTTCCCGATGGCTCCTTCAGGAGTTATGTCAGGTGGTTGCGGCGCAGGCCTCCAGGATCCTTATGTTGGCGGTCTCGGCTATAAGCACGGTGAAGTTGCTTCACAGAAGTGCTTCGTTGACTCCATCGAGGCTTGGTCTGTAAACGAGGTTACTATCAACTGGAACGCTCCTTTCGCATGGGCTATGTCATTCTTCGATGATGAGGCTCCTGAATTTGGAAAGACTCCTTCTGTTATTACAACCACAACAACTACACCTCAGGTTGTAACTACAACTACAACAGCACCTGTTACAGATGTACTCTGGGGCGATACAAACTGCGACGGCAAGGTTGAGCTGGCTGACGCTATCCTCATCATGCAGGCTCTCGCTAACCCCGACAAGTATGGTCTCCAGGGCAGCGACAGCAAGCACCTTAAGGATCAGGGTAAGATCAACGGTGACGTTGATAAGGCAACTGCAGGTCTGACTGCTAACGATGCACTCTTTATCCAGGAGTTCCTCCTCCACACAAGACCTACACTCAATCCTAACGCATAATCACTGATTATGAATAATAAAGCGGCGCTTCGGCGCCGCTTTGCTTTATAAAAGGAGGGGATATTCTGGCTAATATTCTTGACTATATGGACTGGCGGGGCGATGTGCCCTTTTCAGCCGACCCCTTCAACGAGGTGGACGGCCTAATCCTGTCCCAGTTCTGCTATGTAATTCTGGACGGCGTTGTCCCCGAAAGCTTTAATGAAAGTGTTTCCTTCGCAGAAGCCTATCGTAAATACGACCCCGAGACAGTTAACATCAAGCAAAGAATACTTACCTTTGAGCAGGATAATCTGCTTTTCCGAAGGCTGGCGGAGTCCAGACGGTTCCGTGGGACAGCTCTGTGCGGCTATGTAAGCGATACCGAGCATACCGAGGATATGCAATTCTCAGCCCTGACCTATCGCCTTGACGACGGCAGCAGCTTCGCGGCTTTCCGCGGTACCGACGGCACTGTGGTTGGCTGGAAGGAGGACTTTAACCTCAGCTATATGCAGCAGACTGCCGGTCAGGAACGCGCTATCGCCTATATCAACGAGGCTTTTTCGGACGGGGACTATCCCGTGCGGCTGGGCGGACACTCCAAGGGCGGCAATTCCGCGGTATACAGCTCACTTTTCTGCGATGAGTGTGTAAGGCGAAGGATAACCAACATCTACTCTTACGATGGCCCCGGATTTCGAGACGAGATCCTGGAATCGGAGGTCTATCAGCATATGCTGCCGAGGATAAGGTGCTATATACCAGAGGCTTCCATAGTGGGAATGCTTCTGGGAAGCGGTACTGACCCCAGGATAGTAAAGACATCGGTCAACGGTATAAAGCAGCACTACGCTTATTACTGGGAGCTGCGCCGCAACAGGTTCATGCCTGCGGACAGGCTCAAAAAATCTGGTGACGTTATAAACAAGGCGATCTCGGGAATGCTCTCTGACTTCAGCGACACCGAAAGAGAGATCTTTACAGACTCGCTGTTCGAGATACTGAAGGCTCCCGATAAGGAGACACTGAAGGAGCTGACCAAGCTGAGCTCTTACCCTGCCATAATCAAGGCAATCTCAAAGCTTCGCCCCGAGCAGCAGGCGGTAATGAAGGAGGCTTTCAAAAAGATAGCCCAGAACGGCACAGGCGCACTTTTCAAACCACAATAACAAAAAGGCTTCACATTTCTGTGAAGCCTTTAGCTTTATTATTCAGTGATCAGACACCGTACTTAGCTGTAGCAACGGGAACTCCGGGGCCCATTGTTGAAGTAACTGTGCAGCTCTTGAGGTAAGTACCCTTAGCAGCAGCAGGCTTAGCCTTAACAACTGCTTCCATAAGAGTATTGAAGTTCTCCTCAAGCTTAGCAGCACCGAATGAAGCCTTACCGATAGGGCAGTGGATAATGTTGGTCTTGTCGAGACGATACTCGATCTTACCAGCCTTAGCCTCTGTTACAGCCTTAGCAACATCGGGAGTTACTGTACCGGCCTTGGGGTTAGGCATAAGTCCGCGGGGACCGAGGACCTTACCGAGACGACCAACGAGACCCATCATGTCAGGTGAAGCAACAACAACGTCGAAGTCCATCCAGTTTTCCTTCATGATCTTGTCAACGAGGTCCTGACCGCCAACGTACTCAGCGCCTGCAGCCTGAGCTGCCTCATACTTGTCTTCCTTGCAGAATACGCATACACGAACAGTCTTACCTGTACCGTTAGGAAGTACAACAGCGCCTCTTACCTGCTGGTCAGCGTGTCTTGAGTCAACGCCGAGACGGATGTGTGCCTCAATAGTTTCATCAAACTTAGCCTTTGCGTTCTTGCATACTAAGTCAAGAGCCTCTGCGGACTCGTACTGCTTTGCATAATCAACAGCCTTTGCGCTGTCAACATATTTTTTGCCGTGTTTCATTATATTTCCTCCTATTTAAGTGGTAATACCGGGAGCTTATAGCTTACCCGATTAGCGGAATTTTCCTCCCACCAATAGAACTCCGAACGGGGAATAGCTCCCCACTTCATCATTCAAAAAATTGATTAGTCAACAACTACAACGCCCATTGAGCGAGCTGTACCAGCGATCATGCTCATAGCTGCTTCAAGAGAACCTGCATTGAGGTCAGGCATCTTTGTCTCAGCTATCTTCTGAACCTGTTCCTTTGTGATGTTAGCGACCTTAGTCTTATTGGGAACTCCCGAACCGCTGTTGATGTTGCAAGCCTTCTTGATGAGGACTGCTGCAGGGGGAGTCTTTGTGATGAACGAGAATGAACGGTCTGCATAAACAGTGATAACAACAGGAATGATCATTCCGATGTCGTTCTTGGTCCTCTCGTTGAATTCCTTTGTGAATGCCATGATGTTTACGCCGTGCTGACCCAGTGCAGGACCAACAGGGGGGGCAGGAGTAGCCTTTCCTGCTGCGATCTGAAGCTTAATGTAGCCAACTACTTTCTGTGCCATGTATTCGCACCTCCATAAATGTGGTAAATGGCGAGGCAAGAATTATTTTACCTCTCCCACGGAAACCCATACCTTGCGGGTTTCTTTTGACCTGAACTAATCCTCCACCTTGATTACCTGATTGATAGGCAATGTAGTGGGGGTTTCACGACCGAACATTGAGACGAGAAGGTCTACTGAACGATCGTCGAGATTGATGTTCTGAACGACACCGATAAATCCGTCCATAGCGGTACCTGAGATACGGACGCTGTCGCCCACCTTGAAGTTTACCGAAACGGAAGAAACCTCAACGCCGAAGAGCTTCTGAACTTCCTCTTCTGAAAGGGGAGTAGGCTCTGAAGCGGGGCCGACGAAGCCTGTACAGCCTCTGGTATTTCTTACTACGTACCATGAATCGTCGTTCATGATCATCTTAACGAGAACGTAGCCCGGATAGGTCTTGCGTTCTACTTCTTTGGTTTTGCCGTCGGTGATCTCTGTTGCCATTTCGGTAGGAACTCTGACCTCTTGGATAAGTTCATGAAGCTTACGGTTTTCTACAACCTTTTCAATATTCTGAGCTACCTTATTTTCATAGCCTGAATATGTGTGGATAACATACCACTTTGCTGCTTCTGACATAATGATCCTCCTGATCTCCTATAGAATTAGCCTGCGTTGTAAATGAGACGCATAAGGGCAAGAGCGCCCTGATCGAAAAGACCTACCATGACCGCTGAAGCGACGATAACGCCGAGAACAACGGATGTGTTGTTGATGACAGTCTTCTTGGTCGGCCAAACCACTTTCTTGAATTCGATTCTGAGGTCCTTGAACCACTTGACAATCTTGTTGCCCTGTTTCTTCTCGGACTTCTCCTTTTTTGAAGATGTATTCTTAGCCATAAAAATACCCCTTCCGATTACTTTGTTTCCTTGTGAAGAGTATGCTTTCTGCAGAACTTGCAATGCTTCATCATTTCAATTCTGTCAGGGTCGTTCTTCTTGTTCTTCTTGGAAACATAGTTGCGCTGTTTGCACTCTGTGCAAGCTAAAGTAACCTTTACTCTCATATCGGCACCTCCTGAATTAGTACTTCCTTCGTTACCGAAGGTAGGTTGTTTGCCTCCCTCGCACGGGGACAAAAAAATAAACCCCCAACGAGGTACTAAAATTATAACATACATAAACCGAAAAGTCAAGCATTTTTCGCGAAAAAACTGAAATTTTCTTTTATAATAGTATAAAGGAGCCGATTCTATTGACCGCAGAGTGGAAAAGTGATATAATTTAAGGGACTTAAATGACCTTCGGGAAGGAGGGCGCTTGTGGCAGAGGAGATAAAGGTATCGGTGATAGTGCCTGCACATAACGAGGAGAAGTACGTCGAGCGGTGCATCGGGTCCGTAAAACAGGCGGCTTCGCAGGTGAAATGCGGAGTTGAGGTCATAGTGGTCTGCAACAGGTGTACCGACCGTACTGCCGAGCTTGCAGAGGCAAGGGGCGCCCGCGTAGTCACCGACGAGAGCCGCTGCATCGCAACTGTGCGGAATGCAGGTATTGCTGCGGCGAGGGGAAAGGTCATCATGACCATTGACTGCGACAACCGCATGACCGAGGGCACTATCCGCGAGGTGCTGGGAATGCTGAACAGCGGCAGGTATATCGGCGGCGGAGCGCCTCTGCGTTTTGAGAGATACTCCCTTGCCCTGCGGCTCAATGACCTTATGTGCCGGGCAGGCTTCGGGCTTACGGGGCTGTACTGCGGCATATTCTGGGCTGAGAAGCGCACCTTCGACGCCATAGGCGGCTTTGCGGAGAAAAAGGCGGGCGAGGACATCGCTACAGCAAAGGCGCTGAGAGCCTACGGCAAAAGGCAGGGGAAGCGCTATGGCTGTCTCAGGCGGAATCACCTTATCAACTCCACGCGGAAGTATGATGATATGGGTGACTGGCTGTACTTCAGGCTTGCTTTCAAAAACGCAGGAGCCCTTCTGAAGGCGGCTTTCGGCGACAGCAGCGAGTACGATAAGCTCATGGACGAAATGTTTTACGATTACAACGACAACAGAGCAAAACGCTCGTAAGGAGGATACATATGAAGCTTGCAGAAGCATTACAGGAAAGAGCTGACCTCAACCGCAATATCGAGCAGCTAAGGGCGAGACTTGTAAACAACGCCATAGTTCAGGAAAACGAGAAGCCTGCGGAGGATCCCAAGGCTCTTATCAGGGAGCTTGACAGCTCCGTTGAGCGCCTTGAGGAGCTCATGCACCGCATAAACCGCACCAACTGCGCAACAGTCTCCGACGGAAGGACCATCACCGAGCTCATCGCAAGAAAGGACGCCCTCAGGGTGAAGATCTCGGTATACAAGGATCTTGTCGCCAATGCCAGTCAGACCGCAAGACGCGCCCGCATGACCGAGATAAAGATACTCAGCACCGTTGACGTAAAGAAGCTCCAGAAGCAGATCGACGATATGTCAAAGGAGCTACGCATTACTGACAACACCATACAGTCACTTAACTGGTCCACAGAGCTTCTTTGAGCTTTATCGGTGTAGCTCCACAAGGGCGAATGCAGAAAAAGCCTTTCCGAAAGGAAAGCATCTTGTATGGCAATGCCGGGAGCGGCATGGGGTTCGACTCCCCATTATCGTTACGCTCAGACACCGTACAGACGTATCGTTACAGCTTATTCTGTTATTACCGTGCATTGACTTGCAGAGCGAGGGTGTGGATCGGGGATAGATAAAAAATCATACTTCACGGAGGTATTTATGAAGCTTAAAAGGCTCATTTCGGCGGCAGCTGCCGTCATGATAACGGGAGCTGCTCTTCCTGCCGCATCTGCTGCGGTGACGTCTGAGCATTCCACTGTTATTGCAGGAGACATCACATATTACAAGTACAGCGACCATATCGAGGCAGCCAACGGTTCTGCCGCAGACGGCACAGTGGATATTCCTTCAAAAATATCGGGGCTTTATGTCACCGATGTGGGCGAGAAGGCTTTTACAGGCTCTCAGGTAGTTGTGGTAAATATTCCCGAGACCGTGACGTCTGTAGGAGAACTTGCCTTTGACGGTTGTCCTTCGCTGTCCTATATCCAGTTCAACAATGCCGAGTGTAAAATAGCCGACAGCAGCAGGACTATCTGCAATGCTCTCGGTCCGGACGGAAAAACGGGAACATACAGCGGCGTTATTGCAGGCTATGACGGTTCCACGGCAGAGCTTTACGCGGAGAAGTACGGCTACAGGTTCAACTCTCTTGGCGAGGCTCCCGTGAAGGTCACGACCACGACCGCAGCAGCTGTGACAACGACTACCACTACCGTAAAGGCAGCGACTACCACTACCGCAAAGGCAGCGACTACCACCCAAAAGCCTGTTACCACGACTGCAAAGAAAGCGACTACAACAACTACCACTTCCAAAACTACCACTACTACAACTTCGACAACAACTACCACTACGACTACTACTACCACCAAACTCGCAGAGCAGGGAAAGCCTGTGTTCAGAATGAGCAGCACACAGGTCTATCTTGAGGACTCTCACGGAACCGATCAGGAGATAATACTCTCTGTGGACGGCGCCAACGGACTGTACAGTGATACCCTGATCTATGTGTACTTCGATAATCGCCTGAAGGCTCTGGAGCCCGAGAGAGGTGCCGCTATCGAGGGACTCACAACAGGACAGGCTATGGGCGATACGGGGGATTTCCTCGTTCTCACTACAGCAGGCAGCGAGAACGCTGGCAAGGACGGCGAGATGTGGAAGCTTTGCTTCACTCTGCCCGATGACTGCAAGGTGGGGGATCAGTTCGACATAGAGGTGGGACTTTCCAAATACGGCGACATCAAGCCGCTGTTCACCAATTTCGAGTATGACGATAAGGGAACTGCCATGACGGAGTATATCTTCACCAAGGGACTTGCAAAGGGCAGTATCACCATACTTGAGGATCCGCCCTACAAGCTTGGTGATGTGAACAACGATAAGCGTATCGACTCCGTGGATGCTTCACAGACTCTTGCGGAGTACGCAGCCAAGGGCTCGGGACGGGGCTCTACATTCAAGGATGCAAGGCAGACCAAGGCAGCTGACGTCAACCGCGACAGCAAGATCGACGCGGTTGACGCTTCGACTATACTTGCCTTCTACGCCTATCACTCCACAGGGACTCCCGTTTATGACCTTGAGGAGTTCATACAGCACATGAAATAAGAATAGTTTTTGCCCCTGAGTGTTACGGAAGCACTCAGGGGCATTGTGTTTGGTTATGTTTTCTTCGATAAATCAGAATTTAGCACGTATGCGCTAAGTTGAAAGTTGAGAGTTGAGAGTTAATGTGTTCGCTTCGCTCACAATATTTAAATATTGTCGCCGCAGGCGACTCCACAACTTTCAACTCTAAACTCTCAACTCTAAACTCAAATCAAAATTTAGCTCATGGAGCTTGCTTTCTTGTTTTACAGCAGCAGGCACAGTGAACGGAGGCAGCTCCCTTTGCATTCAGCTCGGCGGTTATTTCGCGGAGTGTGCTGCCCGTAGTGCATATATCGTCAATGAGGAGAATATTCTTCCCGCTTACCTTTTGGGCGTCGGCGGAGAAAGCTCCCCGAAGATTTACCGACCTGCTCAGCTTGTCCAGCTCCTTCTGGGCTCTGGTGGACCTTATCTTTTTCACAGCCCCCTCCTCAACGGGGATACCAAGGACTCTGCCGACTTCGCGGGCGATCAGAAGAGACTGGTTGAAGCTGCGGCGGAAAACGTCCCTGCGGTACATGGGAGCAGGAACTATGATGTCTGCGTTATTTGCAGTGCCCTCAGCGCGGAGCCGCTCTCCCAGGGCAGAGCCGAGAGCATAGGCGGCATTTCCGTCGGTGCCGTCCTTCAGCAGAAATACGGCAGGCTTCACGCTGTCGTCATAGTCAAAGGCGGCAGTAAAGCCTGCGGCACCATCGATGGTAAAGCTGCCCTTGTAGGAGCTGAGCTTGCCTGTGCAGGCGGCGCAGAATCGGTCCATAGCGCCTATGAGCTCTCCGCAGACGGGACAGCGCGTGGGAAAGAAAATGTGGAGAAGCCTTCGCTTCAATGTATATCTCATATCATCACCTATGGGAAAAGCTCCGTTTTTGGCGGAGCTTTTTTGTCAGAAGTACATATATAGCTGGCATTTTATCATGCCGTTGTAGAGCTTTCTGCGCTTGTGGGCTTCTGTGCCGAAGAACTTCTCGAACTCCTCGTGGGGAGAGATGATGTAGCTCTGTCTGCTGCCGCCCTTTCCGAGGACTCTGCCCATTTTGCGGTAGATGTCCTCAGCCTCTCTCAGCTCAAGGAGTCTCTCGCCGTAGGGAGGGTTGCAGATAACGATGGAATTTTCGGGCTGAACGAATTTTGTGATGTCAGCCTGTTCTATTTTCAGTCTGGACTTTATTCCTGCCTTGTGGGCGTTGTCCAGTGTCAGTGCAACTGCCGCGTCGTCGATGTCAGCGCCGATACCGTGGAACTCTGCGCTCCTGTCAACGCTGTCGATAGCGCGTTTGCGCTCCTCCTGCCAGATCCTTGAGTCAAAGCAGCTCCACTTTTCGGCAGCAAATCTTCTGTTGATACCGGGAGCTATCTTCAGTGCCTTCAGTGCAGCCTCGATAAGGAGGGTACCGCTTCCGCAGAATGGGTCGCAGACTATTGAGTCCGAGCGGACTCTTGCAAGGTCGATGATACCTGCCGCAAGGGTCTCCTTTATGGGAGCAGCATTGGAGTTGCGCCTGTAGCCGCGCTTGTGGAGTCCCACGCCGCTGGTGTCAAGATATAGCGAAACAACGTCCTTGAGAATGCTGAACTTTATCTGCACCGTGGGACCTGTCTCCTCGAACCAGCTTATCCCGTACTTGGCTTTGAGCCTTTCAACGGCTGCCTTTTTCACTATGGACTGACAGTCGGGAACGCTGTGGAGGGCTGAATTCAGAGAATAGCCCTTTACGGGGAAGGCGTCCTCGGGACCGATGTAGCGCTCCAGCTCAACAGCCTTCACACCCTGGAAAAGCTCCTCGAAGGTAGTTGCTTTGAACTCTATGAGCTCGATGAGGACTCTCTCTGCGGTAGAAAGGCAGAGATTAGCACGGGCGAGGATATTCTCGTCGCCCGTGAAGCTTATTTTTCCGTCGCTGACCTTCAGGTCAGTTCCGCCTATTTTTTGTATCTCGTATTTAAGTACGCTTTCCAGACCGAAATGGCATGGACAGCAAAGTCTGATCTTATCGTTCAAATTATCACCTGTTATCAGTATTCGAGTACGCCTGCGCCGCCTCCGGCAGCACCGCCTGCGTCACCGCCGCCGACATCTCCGCCGCCGACGTATCCGCCGCCTGCGTCACCGCCGCCGCCGCTGACATCGCCGCCTCCGACGTATCCGCCGCCTGCGTCGCCGCCGCCGACATCTCCGCCTGTGGCACCGCCTGCGCCGCCGCTTACGTCACCGCCGCCTGTGGCAGCACCTGTGTCTGTACCTGTGCCAGTATCTGTACCTGTTGAGCTTCCGCCTGTGCCGGCAGGGGCAGTATAGCCGTGTGAACCGTCACAGTAAGGAGGCGAGTAGGTATCTGTTATCTCTGACTTCCAGTAGCCTGTGATGGTTCCGCCGCAGTACTGGGAAGCGATACGTCCCGTAATAGGGCACATGGGCATCTCGATGACAGACTTGACGGGCTCGAAGTCGCGTCCTGTCTCGGGGTACATGGTATTTGCGTATTCGCCGATGATGTTCTGCCATACGCTTGCCGATATACCTGAAGGAACGTAGAGGTTGTCATCGCTTATATCATAGCCTATGGTGATACCGCTGGCAAAGTCGCGTGTAAGACCAACGAAGGCTTCGTCGTGCCAGTCCTGAGTGGTACCTGTCTTACCGCAAACTACCTTGTTGCCAAGTCTTGCGGCGGTACCTGTACCGTTTTCAACAACGTTCTTGAGGAGACGGTTCATTACCCATGCAGTTTCGTCGGAGACTGCCTGTCTGGGATTGCCGTTGTTCTGATAGATGACCTGCTGTGAGCTGTCCTCTATTCTTGTGATGAGGTGAGCTTCATTGTAGATACCGTTATTACCATAGGGAAGGTAAGCGTTTACAAGGTTCTCAACAGTGATACCGTAGTGGAGAGCTCCCAGGCTGAGAGGAGAGTAGTCCTTATCAGCTGCTGCAAGCTTTACTCCCAGCTTTTCCTTGGCAAACTTATATACCTCTTCTACCGAGTATCTGTCCACCAGCTGAGCCGAGCAGGTATTGTAGGACTGCTGGAGGGCGTAGTATGTCTTTATATTTCCGCCGCCGCCCACAGCACCGCCGTAGTTCTTAGGCCAGGGCTGACCGTCATCGCCTGTCTTGACAGCCAGGTCCTTGATGTCTGAGCCCCAGGTAAGGTCGCCTGATTCGATACCGTAGGCGTATCCAGAAATAGGCTTGATGGTAGAACCTACCTGACGGGGTTCCTTAACTGCGAAGTTTGTTACCAGTGAGTGGGTCTTTTCGCCGATGTTGCCGACTGCACAGAGCAGCTCGCCGTCATAGTTCAGAGCAACGAAGGCGACGTGGGGGAGATACTCCTCATTGACGCCGTCCTGGCCCCAGCTTCCGTTTGCAAGCTTGAGGTCAGCGTAGCGCCTAACGGTATATTCGGGGACTATATTGTTGATGTCCAGGAATTTCTGCTCAACATATTCCTGCATATTCTCATCGTATGAGAGATAGATCTTATAGCCGCCGTTGTCGATCTTGGCTCTTGCCACATCGTCGTCGGTTATATTGAACTTCTCCTTGAATATCTCCTGAGCCTCAAAGTAGGCTGCGTCGAGTATCCAGCTGTAAGCCTTCTGCTTGTCTTCCATCTCCTGAGCCTCAGCCTCGGGGTGTTCCTTGAGGTATTCCTCTGAGTCTGTGAAGATGAGGGGAGTAACGATATACTCCTGGTATTCGTCATAGGTGATAGCTCCGTTTTCATAGAGCTTGTAGAGAACGTATTCCTGACGGGGCTTGTTGTTGGCGCGTCCGTCGATGACCAGAGGCTTTGTCAGGTCGTCGTCCTGATGATAGTAGGCAAAGGGGCCGTAATCCTCAGGGCTCTTGGGGATAGCAGCCAGAACTGCCGCCTCGGGGATAGTCAGCTCCTCGGAGTTCTTTCCGAAGTAACGTATGGAAGCAAGCTGTATTCCGTTTGTGGCGCCGCCGAAGCTGATGTAGTTGAGGTACTCCTCAAGTATCTCGTCCTTTGAGTAGGACTTTTCCAGCTGCATGGCGGAGAATATCTCTCGTATCTTACGCTGAGGGGAGCGCTCGTTGTCTCCCGTCAGGTTCTTGATGAGCTGCTGTGTGATGGTCGAACCGCCCTGTTCCGTATCATAGAAGTGGAGGAACATATTCAGGAAGGCGGAGAATGTACGCTTGTAGTCTACACCGTCATGGACGTAGAAACGCTCGTCCTCGGTATAAACAAAGGCGTTGCGGACGTGCTGGGGTATCTTGTCGATAGAGACAGGAAGTCGCTGGAAGTTGTTCTTGTTCTCGTGAAGAACCTTGTACTCGTCCTCGCCTGCGGCGTTCTTTGTGGTACTGTAGAAGTAGGTATCGCTTCCCGATTCAAGCTGCTGAAGGGTGATACTGGTGGAATCGTCCATGAAGTTGAGGACGTAGACCGTCAGCGCGGTACTTACGATAGTGCCCGTGATGATGATGACCAGCAGCAGCGAGAGCAGAGTGGTGGCGATCACCGTCATCAGCTTCTTGAAAATGATGAAGCCCTTGCTGTGCTTTTTCTTCTTTTTCTTATGCGCAGGATTGCTGCGCACCTCCTTTTCGTCGGAGGGAGTAAGTTCTTTATCCTTCATTTTGTCAGAATGACCGCCATACAGCGGCGGCAGCTCCTTTCAAAGATTTATATATTATTTATCTGTGTATATAAATATACATTATATATTATAACACGTTTGAGGTAAAATGTTAAGACCTTTCCGAAAAAATCGGCAATTTGTATAATATAGAAAAATCGGGGGATATTATTTACGGATATTTCGGCAAAGGAGTGGTATTATGACGCGCAGGAGCGCAAAACAGATATATTTCACACTGGTGGCGGCGCTGACCGCCTCGGGCTTTATCACCGTGTGTACACTGGGGCAGGCTGTCCGCAGACACAAGACTGAGGTGAGACTGGCGGCGGCTGCCATAGAGGAGGGGGAGCCCCGTTTTCTCGTCCGTGAGAGCGGAGGCAGGATAGCCGTATTCAGAAACGGCGATGAAAAGCCCTATCTGCTGCTGGATATGCTTCCCTCACTGCTTTCCGAGCAGGACAGGGAGCAGCTTGCCGAGGGGCTGTATTTTTCC
This sequence comes from Ruminococcus flavefaciens ND2009, assembly GCF_000621785.1. Classification (GTDB taxonomy): domain Bacteria; phylum Bacillota; class Clostridia; order Oscillospirales; family Ruminococcaceae; genus Ruminococcus; species Ruminococcus flavefaciens_C. The sequence continues at coordinate 152,553 of NZ_KK211347.1, forward strand.
TCGGAGCAGGAGCTGAGGCAGTTCATCGAGGACATCTCCTCATGAGTTTTTCGGGGGCTTGCGATGCTTTTTCTTCTTGCGGACGGAGAAGCCGAAGTCGCCCAGCTTCCTGCCGACAGCGAAGTATTCACCGTGGGCGAATGCCATGAGTCCGCTCTGCTGGAGGTTCAGCTTTCCCTTGCTGTCGAGGTACTTCTCGTCGGCATCTATTCCCACTATCTCCGCAAGGAACATTGTGTGTGAGCCCAGAAGCTTTGATTCCGTTACCCTGCATTCAAGACTGACGGGACACTCCTCGATAAGGGGAGCCGCCACCTTCTGTGCAGGTACGGTGTGGAAGCCGCAGACCTCTATCTTGTTTACGTCCCTGCCGCTTTTTACGCCGCAGAAGTCGGTCTCGCGGCACATAGCGGAGGTGGTCAGGTTTATGACGAATTCTCCCGACTCCTTTATGATGTCGTGGGAGTACCTCTCGGGGCGGACAGATATATACGTCATGGGCGGACGGGTACAGACGATACCTGTCCAGCCGATGGTGAGGACGTTTGGTGAGTCCATGGTGCCGCAGGTCACAAGAGCCGCAGGCACAGGGGCAAGAAGGGTGCTGCCCTTCCAGAATTGTTTAGCCATTTTTTCTCCTTCTGTAGTCGTGTTTGGGAGAGCTTCCGGAGTTTGCTCCCGAGGTGAAGCGTTTATCCTTCAGCACATCTCTGTGGTCGGCAAAGCTGTACTTGCCCTTGACCTTTGTTATCTCGCCGTATTCTATGGCGTCGGTGGGGCAGTTACCGATACAAGCCATGCAGTGGGTGCAGCTGTCGCCCCAGAGGGGCTTTTTGTCGGTTATGGAGATATTGTTCAGGGGACAGACCTTCTCGCACTTGCCGCAGCCCACGCACTTCTCATTGGCGAAGAAGTCCTTGGCGGGCATCTTGTACTTAGCCCAGACGGGGTTGAAGGGCAGCGTGATTATCTTCTCAAAGAGGAACACGTATCTCGCCTTCAGCTTTCCGCCGTTTCTGATAGTTGAGGCAATATCGTCCAGCTTGCTGTATGAGTTGAGTATGCGCTCGCGTATCTCCTCGCCGCTCTGGACGGGATAGTGGCCGATATAGTAATTTCTCGGCATAACCAGCTCGGAATAGCCCATGAACTCCATCTTCTTCCTGCGGAAGAGCTTCTTTGCCAGGTATCCCGTGATACCGCTGTAGCCTGCGCTGTTGGAGATGAAGTAGACCCTGCGGCTTCCCGTGAGCTGTGCCTTTTTCAGGTACTTGCTGAGGAAGCGGGGCATCTCGCATATATACACGGGAGCACAGACGATAAAAGGCTTTTCGGAGCGTATTTCCGAGAAGTCGCCTTTTTTTATTCTGCTGAGCAGGTCGATGCACTCATCGTCCAGCTTCTTTGCCAGCTCAGTGGCTATGAAGCGGGTGTTGCCCGTGGCGGAAAAGTAAAGTATCATAAAATTCCCCCTTGATATGTAAAAGAAAGTCTTCCATATCCGTATGATGACATACACTATTATTATACCATCAGACGGCTGATTTTTCAATGGCTTTTGAAAATTTCCGCCGCCGACGGTCTCCGACATTTTTTGCAGCTCATTGGTGGTATCATAAGGCATGAGAAGGCTGCTATGTGCAGCAAAAAGGAGGAAAGGCCATGAAAATAGACATAAAAACCGAGAACGGAGCGGCAATTGCAAGGCTCAGCGGTGAAATTGACCACCATAACGCCAAGGAGCTCCGCACGGAGCTGGACCGCTTTATAGTTACCGCTCAGCCCAGGGAGCTTGCCATTGATTTCGGCGGAATCACCTTCATGGACAGCTCTGGCATAGGGCTCATAATGGGCAGGAGCAAGCTCATGAAGGAGTGCGGCGGCAGGCTGGAGGTACGCAATCCCCAGCCTTACATACGCCGTGTGCTCAAGCTTGCAGGCATAGAGCGTATCGTCAGAATAAGATAAAAGGAGAAAGACTATGGAAATACTCAACGAGATAAAATTCATCATGCCTTCCCTTTCGATAAACGAGGGAGCGGCGAGGGCGGTGGTGTCATCATTCCTGATACAGGCAGACCCCACCGTTGAGGAGCTGTCCGATATACGCACGGCGGTCTCGGAGGCAGTGACAAATGCGGTAGTCCACGGCTACAGGCACAAAAAGGGAAATATCGAGCTTACCGTGCGGCTCCTGCCCGACAGGGTCATATACATAAAGGTCAGGGACAAGGGCTGCGGCATTGCCGACGTAGAGCAGGCTATGGAGCCTCTTTTCACCACCGCCCCCGAGGAGGAGAGGTCGGGACTGGGCTTTTCGGTCATGCAGTCCTTCATGGACAGGCTGACCGTCAGGAGCGCTCCCGGCAAGGGCACCACCGTCACCATGAGAAAGAGGCTCTCTGCCCATGGAGACTGAGGTAAAGAAGCCTCTTGCCGAGGAAAATCTGGGACTTGTCCACCTCTGCGCAAACCGTTTCCGCGGGCGGGGCATCGAGTACGATGACCTGTACTCCGCAGGCTGTATAGGGCTGCTGAAGGCGGTGAAGGCATTTGACAGCGACAGGGGAGTGAAGTTCTCCACCTATGCGGTACCTGTCATACTTGGTGAGATAAAGCGGCTTTTCCGTGACGGCGGTGCGGTCCGCGTCAGCAGGAGCCTGAAGGAGCTTTCTCTGCGGCTGAGCCGTATCTGTGAGGACTTCCGCCAGCGGGAGATGAGAGAGCCCACCATCGCGGAGCTGTCAGAGCTGTCGGGGGAGACCGAGTCTGCCGTGGCAGAGGCTCTGTGCGTCAGTCAGCCCCCTGTGTCCCTCACCGCAGGAGACGATGACGAGGGGCAGACCGATATACCCACGGAGTCTCCCGACGAGAGCATAACCGACCTGCTGGCGCTGAGGCAGATAATGGCGCGGCTCCCCGACGGCGACCGTGCTCTGCTGGAGCTTAGGTACTTCCGCGGTATGACTCAGACAAAGACCGCTAAGGCTCTGGGAATGACGCAGGTGCAGGTGTCAAGACGCGAAAAAAAGCTCCTCACTCAAATGAGGGAGGAGCTTCTAAGCTGAATATTTACTGTGCCATTGAGAATAATTCCTCAATGGTGACGTGCTCGCCTGATGTAGTTGATGTGTACGCATAGTAGGCGAGTATCTTTGAAGCATCAACGGCGTCAACGGTGCCGTTTTTGTCAATGTCGCCTGCACGTCTCTGGGCAAAGGTGAACATGGGGTCTTTACTTGTTGATGTGAGAGCGTATTCCGCAAGTGTACGGGAAGCATCAACTGCATCGACCCTTCCGTCATCGGATACATCGCCTGTGAGCTTAATTGGCTTGCCTGTGAGGAGAACGATGTTGAGCCCCCTGTCATCTGCCCATTTGAATGCAGTGGAATCCATATATGTCAGGATAGCGCCACTGTAGGTGTTCAGCGGGATCACGGGATCGAAGCTGTTGCAGACGGTGCATTCCGTATTCTTGTTAATTATATTTGCTTCGGCGTTGTAGATGGATACTTCTGCAAGAGCAGGGCACTCTGCGAATGCTCCCTCGCATATAGTGTTGACCCATTCGGGGCACTCGATATTCTTTATGTAGGCATTGCCTGTGAAGGCGTTGGGCTCAACTGCCTGTATGCCCTTGGGAACGGAAAAGAAGGTGTCCTTCTTGCCTGAGGGATATGCCACAAGGTCTCCCATATCCGTACGGTAGATCACGCCGTCCACGATCTTGTATGTTTTATAGATATTTGAGCTGTCCATGCCTGTGAACGCCTCAAGAGAGGTACAGCCTGCAAAGGCTCTGGGACCTATACGTCCCGGATTGCCTGTGAAGTTTACTGTTTTCAGGTTCGCGCAGTTTTCAAATGCGCTGTTCTTTACATCGCGGACATTCTTTCCGATAGTTACAGAGACTAAGTTATCGCTGTCCCTGAATCCGTTCTGTTCTATTTCGGTAACGGGAATATCATTTATGGAGTCAGCGATAGTGATGCTGAGATTTTTCTGTGTAGTTGACGGGCAGAGCGCTGTGTAATGATCGAAGAAATAAGAGTAGATAACATTGTCCTTTTCTGTGTCCAGAGCGTCCAGCTGAGTCTTTCTGCCGTGGGCGATGAGCTCCATGTGATCGTATTTTTCCTTTTCCTGAACGTATTTCGTCTCGGAGACATTCTCACCGTTGATCGTGTAAACTATTTCCACGCCTTCCATGCCCTCATTGGCGGTATTGTCCATAAATGAGATCTCCTTGGTGAAAACGCCTTTTTCAAGCTTGAAATAGGTGATCTCATGAACTCCCATGTGCTGGTGGTTGTGTATCAGATATGAGGCATTGGGATCGGCGAAGGAGTTGCCGTAGGAGCCGAGTACGACCGGCTCTGAAAGCTTGTTGTTATAGAATGAATATACCGTGCAGGTGCCCATTTTGTAGCCGCTGTCCGAGATGAAAAGCTCGGGCACGTTATCGTGGTCAATGTCGTACAGCTCAAAGCGTGAGCCGGAAGTGATATCCTTGTCTGCAAAGTTGTACTCCTCCGATCCGTAGCAGTCTGAGAGAACCACATGGTATGCATCCTGCCAGGAATTGAAAAGGATTTTGTCATAGGTCTTGTCTTCAACTGCCTCCGCAGTTACGGGTAGAGCTGCTGTGAGCAGCGCTGCTGCTGAAAATGCAGCTGTGATCTTTCTGATCTTCATGGAAAGTCCTCCTTAATAAATATTACTGCCCGAAGGCAGTCCCCTCAATAAAAATTATTATACAGCATATCCTGAAAATAATCAATACTTTTCACTAAATATTTTTTATTCCACTGCCAAAAAAAGTCCCCATTTATTGCTGAAATCGACAAACGCCGTTGACAAGGCATATAAAAAGATGTATAATAATGATGTTATTATACACCATATATCAAAAAGAGAGGGGTTTCTTGATATGGCAAAAAATCTATTCAAAAGAGCAGCCGCTGTTGTTTCAGCTGCTGCGGTGCTGCTTGTTCCTTCTGTGAACAGGCTGCCAAAGGAAAAAGCAGTCGCAGCTCCCGACGAGTATCATGACGACTGGCTCCACGTCAACGATAAGGCACAGATCGTTGACATGAACGGCAACGAGGTCTGGATGACAGGTGTCAACTGGTTCGGCTATAACGTAGGAAGCCAGATCTTTGACGGCGCATGGTCGGCAAACGTACACCACTGCCTCGACCTTATCGCAGACCACGGCTTCAATCTTCTCCGTGTACCTATGTCAACGGAGATACTTCTCCAGTGGAAGGCAGGCAAGCCCGACCCGATCATCAAGCTCAATGAGTACGAAAATCCCGAGCTGACTGTTGAGGGCGTTGAGGGCGGTACTCCCATGTACAGCTTCGACATCTGGAATCAGGTAGTCAAGTGGTGCCGCGAGAACGGTATCAAGATCATGATGGACGTTCACTGCGCTACTACCAATGCCGCAGGTCATAACTACGCTCTGTGGTATGACACAAACTTCAGTGAGAAGGACTGGCTGGACGCTCTGGCATGGTTCTCGGATTACTACAAGGATGATGACACTATCATCGCTATCGACCTGAAGAACGAGCCTCACGGCAAGAAGGACGATGGCATTTTTGCAAAATGGGACGGCTCCAAAGATGCGAATAACTGGCGCTATGCTGCTGAGAAGGGCGCTAAAGCCTGCCTGGATCAGAACCCGAACCTGCTCATCATGGTAGAGGGTATCGAGGTTTATCCCAAGACCGAAAAGGGCTTTGACTGGAATTCGCCCTCCACTGACTACGGCCATTATGGCGATCCCGAGTATCAGCCCTATTACGGCGCATGGTGGGGAGCTAATTTCCGCGGCGTAAGGGATTATCCCGTAGACCTTGGCGAGCATCAGAGCCAGCTGGTTTATTCACCTCATGACTACGGTCCCGAGGTATACAAGCAGACCTGGTTCTATCTTGAAGATCCTTCCAAGACCTTCAGCAGAGAGACTCTCCTGGACGATTACTGGAGGGATACATGGGCATTCCTCGTTGAGGAGAACATCTCACCCCTGCTCATGGGCGAATGGGGCGGCTGGGTCGATGAGGAGCACGACAAGACCGGTGAGAACGTTCACTGGATGCAGGAGCTCCGCGACTACATGATCGACAAGCATATCCACCACACATTCTGGTGCTTCAATGAGAACTCATCGGATACAGGCGGACTTGTTTACGATAACTTCCAGAAGTGGGACGATGTGAAGTATGAGTTCATCAAGCCTGCCCTCTGGCAGACAAAGGACGGCAAGTTCGTAAGCCTTGACCATACTATCCCGCTGGGACGCGCAGGCAACGGTATCTCGCTCTCCGAGTACTACGGCGGCGCTTCAACTCCCAGACCGTCAACTACCACAACTACAACAACAAGCGGTACGACTACAAGTATCACAACTACTTCTGTTACAACTACAACAACTGCCGATACAACAATTACCACTACTACTACACCAGGTCCTACTATCCACCCTGGCTATGACTTCAAGGGCGTTGATTCATACCCCACAAAGACAGTTTATGAGCAGGGCGAGGAGCTTGACCTCAGCGGTCTTCTGTTCGGCGGAACTCCTCAGAGCGGTGCAGGCTCAGGAGGCGGAAGGTATACTGACGCCGATGTCAGCGACAGCATCGTGACCATTAAAGACAGCAGCGGCAAGGAATACGCAAAGGATAAGTTCAGCACCCTTCCCGCAGGCGAGTACACTGTAAATATCAAGGGCGGCGTAGGTAACTATTACAGGTACACCTACTGCTACGGCGTGGACATCTCCTATAAGGTGAACATAAAGGGCGGCAGCACTGACGAAACTGTATGGGGCGATGTAAACTGCGACGGCAAGGTTGAGCTTGCAGACGCTATCCTCATCATGCAGAGCCTTGCAAATCCCGACAAGTACGGCGAAAAGGGCTCCGACTCCAAGCACCTGAAGGCTCAGGGCAAGACAAACGGTGACGTTGACAAGTCCACAGAGGGACTTACTGCAAACGACGCTCTGAAGATACAGGAATTCCTCCTCAAGAAGAGGACTACACTGGATCCTTCCAAGGACTGATGAACGTCGGTAAAATAAGATAAACGTTTCAGCCGCAGGCATACGATTTCCTGTTCAGATCTGTGCCTGCGGCTGTTTTTGCCGCAAAAAACTCTTTACAAACTGCGGCGTTTCTGATATAATTATACTGAGTAAATATGTTAATGTTTAAATGAAATTATTTACTGATCAGAGGAGTAAACATGAAAAAGGTATTTATCGCACTGTTCTGCGCGGCAGTTCTTACTGCCTGTGCCGAGAATAAAAACAACAATAGCCGCGAAACAGAAACAACAATTGCTGAGGCAGCGACTACAGTGACTACAGAAACCGAGACTACAACTGCCGCAGCCACAACAACTGCTACAGTTACAACGACAGAGACTGTAAGTACGGCTGATGAAGACGGCGAGCCAACGGTCATACGAATTGAAAAGCTTCCGGAAGATATATTTGAGGAGTATGAATTCAACACTTTCAGGTATTACAACGGACGTACCTATGACGACCTTACTGAGGAGGAAAAAGAAAATCCTGCTTCGTTCCCACTTTACAGCACTCTTGATGGCGAGCTGACAGATGAACACAAGCAAATGCTTTATGATTATTTTACCAGCCATGAGTTTGAGGAGGTCGATCACACTTATACTTACTATCTCTGGGACTGTGGTTTGCCTCATGACCAGTCGGCTGCAAAAAACCTTATATGGCTCATCATGGCATATAACAAAGAATGGGTCGAAAGAGGTAATACACCACATATGAACGGAAATTATGAATTCATATTTTCTGCTGACAGAAAATACTTTGCTTTGAGAGAAGGATTAAGCGGAGGCTTTAATACATACAAAATAGCTGATCCCGAAGAACTGGATTTTCTTTATGACCTTGTACCTCAGTAATGTATATCTTTCCCCGTCAAAGAGACGGGGAATTTCATTTTTATAAAGTAAAAACCCTTTACAAACCTTAGCGTTTCTGATATAATTATACTGAGTAAATATGTTTGAAAAGAGGTAAAACATTGGCTAACGACAAGATCAGAAATTTCTGTATTATAGCGCATATAGATCACGGCAAGTCAACACTTGCCGACCGTATCCTCGAAAAGACCGAGACCGTAGCTATCCGCGATATGGAGGATCAGCTCCTGGACAATATGGACATCGAGCGTGAGCGCGGTATCACCATCAAAGCCCGTGCGGTACGTCTCAAGTACACCGCTCAGGACGGCGAGGACTATATCTTCAACCTCATCGACACCCCCGGTCACGTTGACTTCAACTATGAGGTGTCACGTTCCCTTGCCGCCTGCGAGGGAGCTATCCTTGTGGTTGACGCTTCACAGGGCATCGAGGCGCAGACCCTTGCCAACACCTATCTTGCCATTGAGCATGACCTTGAGGTAGTCCCCGTGGTCAACAAGATAGACCTTCCCTCAGCCGACCCGGAGAGAGTCTGCAATGAGATTGAGAACGTCATCGGCATACCTGCCATGGACGCTCCCCGTATCTCCGCAAAAATGGGCACCAACATCGAGGAGGTGCTTGAAAAGATAGTCACGGACATCCCCGCTCCCAAGGGCGACTCCGACAAGCCCCTGAAGGCGCTTATCTTCGACAGCTACTATGACTCCTACAAGGGCGTTATCATCTACGTCCGCGTCAAGGAGGGCAGAGTGAAGGTGGGGGACAATATCCGCCTTATGGCTACGGGAGCTGTATTCAACGTTGTTGAGGCAGGCTTCATGGACGCCACCACCCTTGTGAACAACGGCAGCCTTGAGGCAGGCGAGGTAGGCTATATCGCCGCTTCCATCAAGAGCATAGGCGACACTCAGGTGGGCGATACCGTCACCAATGACGAATTCCCCTGCGATGAGCCCCTTCCCGGCTACCGCAAGGTGAACCCCATGGTGTTCTCGGGCATCTATCCTGCTGACGGCGCAAAGTACGGCGACCTCCGCGACGCTCTGGAAAAGCTCCAGCTCAATGACGCATCGCTCTCTTTCGAGCCCGAGACCTCAATAGCACTGGGCTTCGGCTTCCGCTGCGGCTTCCTGGGACTTCTCCACATGGAAATTATCCAGGAGCGCCTTGAGCGAGAGTACAACCTTGACCTCATAACCACAGCCCCCTCCGTTATCTACAAGGTCACCATGACCAACGGCGAGGTGCAGTATATCGACAATCCCACCAACTACCCCGATCCTGCCCTCATTCAGGTGGCTGAGGAGCCCATGGTAAAGGCGAGCATTCTTGCTCCCTCGGACTACGTGGGCAATATCATGGAGCTGTGTCAGGACAGGCGCGGCGTGTTCAAGGACATGAAGTACCTTGACGATACCCGTGTTGAGCTCCACTATGAGCTGCCGCTGAACGAGATAGTGTATGACTTCTTCGACGTGCTCAAGTCCCGTACAAAGGGATATGCGTCCTTTGATTACGAGATGCTGGGCTATGTACCAAGCAAGCTTGTGAAGCTGGATATACTTCTCAACGGCGAGGTGGTGGACGCTCTCAGCTTTATCATCCACACGGATAAGGCCTACGGCAGAGCCCGTAAAATAGCCGAAAAGCTGAAAGAGAACATTCCCCGTCAGCTCTTTGAGGTGCCCATACAGGCTGCCATCGGCGGCAAGATAATCGCCCGCGAGACAGTAAAGGCAATGCGCAAGGACGTGCTTGCAAAGTGCTACGGCGGCGATATAACCAGAAAGAAGAAGCTGCTCGAAAAGCAGAAGGAAGGTAAGAAGCGTATGCGCCAGCTGGGTACCGTAGAGGTTCCACAGGAGGCGTTCATGAGCGTTCTGAAGCTTGACAGCTGAGAACGGGAGGCTAATTATGATAAACTATATCATTCTCGGACTGCTCTGTGCAGTTCTGGTGCTGAGTATCATAACGGTTATCACCGAGTTTTTCATAGGTAAAAATACAGGCGCAGGGCGCTTTCTCCGCGCCATAAGGATAAGGCTCCGCGAGAAATCGCGTACCAGCTTCTGTGTCACCGCCATAGTCCTGCTGATATTCGGACTTGTGGCAGGTGACGACAATAAGCTGATGCTGCTTGCGGCTCTGGGAATAATGCTGGTGACTCTCATTGTCCTCCACCCCGAGGACTTCCTCAGTATTTTCCGCACAAGACGCAAGGCAAAGAAGAAAACTCTGCTGCCCCTGACACCAAAGCTTGCGGGAGAAGTACCTGCGGCAAAGCTTGCAAAGGTGCTTGAGCCCATTGAGGCTGAGGGCAGTGCAGAGGAAGGAAAGGAATAAATATGAGTAGTTTATACAACTGCCCCTGCTGCGGCGAAAAGACCTTCAACCCGCTGAGCAAGGCAATGGCAGGAACAATGAAGTCCAAGGGAAAGAAATGCACGAAGTGCGGCAAGCGCTGCGTCAACGGAAAGGGCGCAACTGCTTTCGCAGCACTGTACTTCACCATATCCTTTATCTGCATAGTCATCGTCTTTATCCACGGACAGGACAGTGAATGGTGGTACACCCATGAGGTGCCTATAGTTCTGGGGCTGATACTGAATATGCTCATCGTGCCCAGGATAGTCAACGGATTTTTCTTCAAAATGATGGAGACTGTCCGCATTGACGCCTACGAAAAAGAGAAATGACGCTGGGACTTTATATCCATGTGCCCTTCTGCGGAAAGAAGTGCGCCTACTGTGATTTTTACTCCGTGGGCTGGACAAGACAGAGGGCAGAGGACTACACAGCGGCGGTGCTGAGAAATATCCGCCATTACAGCGACAGGGCTCAGACCGTGGATACGGTATATTTCGGGGGAGGTACTCCCTCGCTGCTGACAACGGATCAGCTTGAAAGCATAATAAACGAAATAAACGGCAGCTTCGCACTTGACGGGGCTGCCGAAATAACTATTGAGGCAAATCCCTGCACCCTTACGCCGCAGAAGCTTTCGGAGCTCCGCAGTATCGGCGTGAACCGCCTGTCCGTGGGAGTCCAGTCCATGAGGGACGAGGAGCTCCGCGTGCTGGGGAGAGTCCACACTGCCGAAAGAGCGGAGCAGGCTGTGCTGGACGCAGCCGCCGCAGGCTTCGGGAATATCTCATGCGACCTGATGATAGCCCTGCCCGACCAGACTGCGGAGAGCCTGCGCTATTCCATAGAGCGCATGACCGCCCTGCCCGTGCAGCATATCTCCGCTTATATCCTCAAGACTGAGGAGGGGACTCCCTTTGACTGTGAGGAGATAAAAGGGCGGCTGCCCGATGAGGAGACCACCGCAGAGCTGTACCTGGAAATGGTGCGGCTTCTGGAGGAGAGGGGCTTTGCACAGTATGAGGTATCAAATTTCGCCAAGGAGGGCTTTGAGAGCCGCCACAACAGCCGCTACTGGAAGTGTCTGGACTATCTCGGCATAGGACCTGCCGCCCATTCCTGCTATAAGGGGAAACGCTTCGCCGTTGAACGTGATATTGACGGATTTATTGCCGCTCCCTTTCAGAAGGTCACTGTCACCGACGAAGCTCCCTGCGGCTTTGAGGAGTTCGCCATGCTGCGGCTGAGACTGAGGGAGGGGCTTAGCCTTTCCGACGCCGGAGAGCACAGGGCGGAGATAATGAAGAAGCTGCCGCCCCTTGTGAAGGATGGCTATGCACAGACCGACGGCGAGAGAGTATGGCTGACCGCCAAGGGCTTCCTCATGTCCAATTCGGTGATAGAGTATCTTATTTTCTGAAAAATGCAACACTCTGCCAAATCCTTCCGTATGTTATAGTGAAAGGGAAACGTTTCCGATATATACGAAAGGAGTGTTACTATGAAAAAGATGAATGGATTTATTGCAGCGGCAGCCTGTGCGGGACTTCTTGCAGGCTTCGGAGCCATGACATTCAGCGCAAGGGCAGCAGAGAATGAGAGCGTGGATATTCCCGAAGCAACTGAGGAATACACAGGAACATTGCCAGTTACATCTGAGCCTGTCGTAACTACTGTGACAACATCAGATGCGAACAGCGAGCTTGAGGAGCTGAGGCGCAAAGGTCAGAGAATGGTGGGACAGTTTGTCCGCCAGGAGAAGATACTTCTCGGCGAGCTTGCCCCCGATGCGCCCCGTATCACCCTTGATGAGGCAAACGACATAATCAGCCGCTATGGTACGGCACAAGAGATAATCAGAGAATTTGATATTATACATAAATACCCTGATTATATCGGCGGAAGCGGCGTAACCAACGTGGAGTACTTGCTCGATGACAGCGGAGAGGATATGATAAACATATGCCTTGAGGGAGATATGTTCGCTCATATCAGTTTTGACAACGGTGAGCGTCAGGCAGAAATGTACAGACTTGATTCAGATTTAGGCGTCGCAGGAGATGTGAACAGAGATGGTGAACTGAACATATCCGACCTTGTCTTCCTGCAGAGATGGCTTATCAATAAAGATAAGAATGAGTTGCCCGACCGACGCCTTGCAGATGTGAATTATGACGGCGATGTGGACGTTTTCGACCTGATAGCTTTAAAGAAGCTTATTATAGGCAAGTTGTTATGAATAGAAAAGCGGAGCATAAAGCTCCGCTTTTTTACTTTGAAAGGTCATGTATTATCCTGTCGAATGTGGGGAAGTCCTTATCGTAGGTCTCCTGCATATCCTCCTGGCTTGCATTGATAAGACCTCTCGGTCTGCGCAGTGCAAGGTACATATCATCGGGGATATCAGCCTTGCTTACGCCGATCTTTTCAGCAAAGTCGGTATCCTTGAGATAGTAGAAGTACTTGTCCTTTATATGGGGATCGTCGGGATAGAGCTCCGAAAGATCCACAAAGGACTCAGCAGGTTCAAGGAGCTCCTCCGAGGTCTTCTTGTTGCCGATGACCACCACAGACTCATCGTTGCCGAGAAAGTTGGTCAGCTTGTTGGTGACGCCCTTGATGTAGTTCTGGTATTCGTCATCGCTGTAGGGAATGTAGTACACCGAGACCAGGACCTTGCCGTTTCCGTTTGAGTCCTCACCCAATCCGGTGAAGTACTCCTCCAGATAGGCGGAGTTGCCGACGAAGTCATTGTCGCATAGCATGAGTATTACCATGTCGGGATTGGGCTTTGACAGCAGGTCGTATGCCAGGTATCCGCCCAGCGCCAGGAAGAACACTCCCAGACCCAGCCACCACTTGTTGTGGTAGAAGAAGTTGCCTATCTTTTTCCAGAATGAAAGCTTTACTTCCTCTTCCTTTTCCTCATGTATGGTGGACTCGCTCTCCTCAACGATGCCCTGCTTCAGGCGCATGAGTTCGATCTTTTCGTCCTGGAGCTGCTTTTCGTAAGCCTCGCGCTTCTGCTTTTCCTTTTCGGCATAGCGGCGTTCTGCCTCGCGCTGCTGAGCCTCAAGCTCTGCCTCGCGCTGCTTTCTCAGGTCCTTGTTGACCTGAAAAACGCTTTTGTCCATTTTTAGCCTGTCATCTTCTTCGGGAGCTGTCTTTGGTGAGTTTTTTTCTTTATCTTTCATATTTTATTCCTTACGATAACGGGCGGCATAAGCCGCCCGTATTGTTATTATTTCTCTGTTTTGTCTTCCTTTTCCTGGCGCCCGCCGTTTGCAGGGAGGCTCTTGAGGGTGGGGAAGAGGAGTACGTCTCTGATAGAAGCGCTGTTTGTCAGCAGCATTACCAGACGGTCGATACCGTAGCCGATACCGCCCGTAGGAGGCATACCGATTTCCAGAGCGTTAAGGAAGTCCTCATCTGTGCGGTTAGCTTCCTCGTCACCCTGGCTGAGAGCTTCTTCCTGAGCCTTGAAACGCTCACGCTGGTCGATAGGATCGTTGAGCTCTGAGTAAGCGTTGCACATCTCACGGCCTGTGATGAACAGCTCGAAACGCTCAACATAGTCGGGAGCATCGGGCTTCTTCTTGGTAAGGGGAGAGATCTCGATGGGGTGATCCATGATGAATGTAGGCTGAATGAGGTGCTCCTCAACGAATGCCTCGAAGAAGAGGTTGAGAATATCTCCGCGCTTGTGGCGATTCTCGTACTCTACGCCCTTTTCATCAGCTATCTTGCGTGCTTCCTCGAGAGTCTTTATCTCGCTGAAGTCAACGCCTGAATACTTCTTTACAGCGTCGATCATGGTAAGTCTCTCGAAGGGCTTGCCAAGGTCGATCATGTACTCGCCGTAGGGAACGCAGGTAGTACCGCATACTTCCTGAGCAACGTGGCGGAACATATTCTCTGTGAGATCCATCATGCCGTAGTAATCGGTGTAAGCCTGATAGAGCTCCATGAGTGTGAACTCGGGGTTATGACGGGTGTCAACGCCCTCGTTACGGAAAACTCTTCCGATCTCGTAAACTCTTTCAAGGCCGCCGACGATAAGTCTCTTGAGGTAGAGCTCCAGACTGATACGGAGCTTTACGTCCTCGTCGAGAGCGTTATAGTGTGTCTCGAAGGGTCTTGCAGCAGCGCCGCCTGCGTTGGATACCAGCATGGGAGTCTCAACTTCCATGAAGCCCTGAGCGTCCAGGTAGCGTCTGATGGATGAGATTATCATTGAGCGCTTGATGAATGTGTCCTTGACCTCGGGATTGATAATGAGATCAAGGTAGCGCTGACGGTATCTTGTATCTGTGTCCTTGAGTCCGTGCCACTTCTCGGGGAGGGGCAGGAGGGACTTTGTGAGGAGGGTGATGCTCTTTGCGTGGATAGAGATCTCGCCCTTGCGTGTTCTGAACACATAGCCCTCAACGCCGATGATGTCACCGATGTCCCACTTTTTCTTGAACTCCTTGAAAAGGTCTGCGCCTATATCGTTGGAACGAATATATACCTGTATACGGTCAGACTTGTCGCGGACGTCGATGAAGTTAGCCTTGCCCATGTCTCTCCAGCTCATGATACGTCCTGCAATGCGGACGATATTCTCGTTGAGCTTTTCAAGCTCTTCAGCCTTCTTCTCCTCATCATCGCCCACAGCGGCGATTATCTCGGCTTCCTTTGCCTCGTACTCAGCCTTGTACTGAGCAGCGTGGCCTGTAACGTCGAACTTTGTGATAGTGAAGGGATCGTGACCCAGCTCGCGGAGATCAGCCAGCTTGTCGAGTCTGTCCTTCTTGAGTATATTTATGTCCTGAACAGGCTCCTCTTCAGCCTGAACAGGGGAATTGACCTGATTTTCGCTCATATTTATATCCTTTCGATTACTTGGAGATCTCAACGACCTCGAACTTCAGCTCGCCTGCGGGAGCCTCAACGATGAAAATATCGCCCACTCTCTTCTTCATAGCAGCCTTGCCGATAGGAGACTCGTCTGAGATAAGACCCTCTCTTACGTTTGCGTGGTTGGTACCAACGATAGTGAATGTTTCCAGCTTGCCTGTATCGAGACGCTTGATAGTGATCTTTGAGCTCATACCGATCTCGTCAACAGAGATGCTATCGTCATCAACGATCTCAGCGTTGTCGATGGTATACTGGAGCTCCTGAATGTGAGCTTCGAGGATAGCCTGTTCATTTTTTGCCTCATCGTACTCAGCGTTCTCGGAGAGGTCTCCGTAAGAACGGGCAACTTTCAGTCTTTCGGCAACTTCCTTACGTTTATTGATCTTGAGATCATCGAGTTCAGCGACGAGCTTGTCGTAGCTTTCTCTGGACATCTTCTTTGTAGCCATATCAATGCACTCCTTATATGATTTATTTCGGGAGAGAATCAACACAAAGTTCCCCGAAGCTTAAATAGCATTACATATTATTATACTATATCATGCGGAAAAAGTCAACCCTGAAAGATCAGAAATAAGTTGTCAGCGTTTTAAGGCAAGGGCTCTCATGAAGTGCCCGCAAAAAAGGAAGGGAGACAGCACTTGCTGTCTCCCTTAATTTTACTGTAAAGCCGCCATAGCAGCGTCAACAGCTGCTGCGTACTGGTCGTCGTAAGCCTCATCGGTGTTCTCAACGGATATATCGGGAGTAATTCCCACGCCGTCGTAGCATTCCGAGCGCTCAGTCTTGTACTTTGCAACGGTAAGAACTACCGCGCCGTTGTTGTCGAACTCTGTGGTCTCCTGCATAACGCCCTTGCCGTAGGTCTTTTCTCCCACCAGCTGAGCACCGCCGAAATCACGGAGAGAAGCCGCAAAGAGCTCCGCAGCGCTGGCGGTCTTGTCGTTTATCAGAACCACCATGGGTATCTCAAGAGCAGCCTCGTCTGAATATACCAGAGTCTCGCTGTGACCGTCCTTGTACTCCGCTGTGGCGATAACGCCTTCGGGGAGAAGAGGGTCCACACATTCGCCGAGAGCCTCCACGATACCGCCGCCGTTGTCGCGGACGTCGAAGATGAGTGCCTTTGCGCCGTTGGAGGTAAGCCTCTCAAGAGTATCCACGAACTGCTGGGGAGTATTCTTCTTGAAGCCGTCGATCTTGATATAGCCGACGAATTCGTTGACCATTTCGCCGCTTACGGTTATCATCTCGATAGAGCGGCGGGTGAAGGTATAGTCCTTGTCGATACCGCCTCTGCGGACGGTGATATTTATTTCCGAGCCCTCTGTGCCGCGCATGGCTTCGATAGACTCGTCAAATCCTGCGGTGAGAACGTCCACGCCGTCGATGAGTGTGATGACGTCGCCGACACGGATACCAGCCTCCTCAACGGGGGAGTCCTCCATTATCTTTGCTATGCGGATATATCCGTTCTCGTCCTCCTCAAGGGTGAGACCCAGTCCCACCAGCTGACCCTCGTCATCGCTCTGTTCAGCCAGGTACTCCTCTTCTGTCAGGTATCTGGAGTACTTATCATCAAGTCCCGAAATATAGCCTTTAAGTATTCCGTCGCTGAGGTCGCCCTCATTTATATCGCCCAGGTAGTGTTCGCGGACGTAGGAGTCAAGGCTCTGAAGCGAATTATACTTCTTGCTCTTTTCGTTGACGTCAACTACCTTTTTGTTGAAGCTCTGCAGTGAGAAGAATGATGTGAGTATAAAGGTGACCGCAGAAGCGATAGCGATAAGGCTCAGCGCAAGGCCAAGGCTGATTTTCTTATTCATATTATCATCGCTTTCTGACAAAAATTCGGGCAGTTGCAAAGAACTGCCCTGAATCTGATTGTTGCATTTTTACGGACTAACGTAGCCCAGCGGGTCATTTGCGACACCGTTCACGCGGACCTCAAAGTGGAGATGAGCGCCGGTAGACCAGCCTGTTGAGCCGATGTAGCCGATGACCTGTCCCTGTTCTACATACTGACCAACGGAAACAGCTGCCGATGACAGATGACCGTAGAGAGTCGAGTATGTACCGTCGTGGGAGATTATAACATAGTTGCCATAGCCTCCGCCGCAGCCGCAGCTGGAGGTCTTGGCATAATTGTGTGTGCATGAGTTGTTTACGGCGATAACTGTACCTGCCTTTGCAGCACAGCAAGCTCCGCCCATGATACCTGCATCGCCCACGTCGATACCTCTGTGGGTGGTGCCCCATCTGTAGCCGTAGCCGCTGGAGATATAGCAGAATCCGGGGGCGGGCCATGAGAAGCCTGAAGCAGAAGGAGCGGGGACATAAGCGGGCTCGGTGTATGTGGGAGTATATGATGTATCGCCCTGCTGTGCAGCCTGCTGAGCGGCAGCAGCTTCTGCGGCAGCTCTCTCCTGAGCAAGTCTTGCCTGTTCAGCCTCATAAGCAGCCTGTGCAGCCGCAGCCTGACGGGCGATCTCAGCCTGGATCTCAGCTTCCTCAGCGTCCAGCTGAGAGATGTAGTTCTGGAGCTCAGCCTTATCCAGCTCAAGTGTCTGCTGTTCCATAGCGATACGGTTGATCTCGTCCTGAGTCTGGCTCATCTTATCGTTAAGACTTGCCATCTCGGCGTCCTTTTCTTCCTTACGCTTTTTCTGCTCCTCAAGTCTCATTTCGAGAGTGAGCTTTTCTGTTTCGAGATCCTTCTTGGACTGCTCCATGTTGTCGATCTCTGTGAGGATGTCATTGATGAGCTCCTCATCGTAGGAAGCTATACGGTTTACCATCTCAACTCTTGAAAGCATATCATAGAAGCTGGAGGTACCTACCATTACTGTTGCAAGGTTGTCGTTGCCTGTTACATACATAGCGCAGAGGCGCTTCTTGAACAGCTCAACGTTTTCGTCGATCTCTTCCTGCTGATCTACGATAGCCTGGTCGAGGTCTGCGATATTGTCCTGAGCGGTCTCAATATCTGTATTGATGCTTTCGAGCTCCTTGTTGAGGAGGTCGATGTTGTCCTGGATATAGCCTATCTGCTCATAGAGAGTTGACTGATAAGCCTGTTCGTTTTCCTTATCGCCCTCAAGTGAATTGATCTGTGACTGTAATTCTTCGATCTTAGCTGTGTTGGCTTTTCTTTCTTCCTGGATCTCGGCGATAGTCTTTGCCGAGGCGTTGTTCCTGCCGTCTGAGAGGGACGGATAGGCTGCTATTACTGCAAATGAAAGTGCAGAGCAGGTGATGAATGAAATGACCTTTTTGAATCTGTTTAGCTTTTCCATAATTAAGCTGCGTATCGGACTAAGGGAATTGCTGTCCGAATGCACACTCCTTTCATAAAAAAATTCACATCTTCGGATTGGTATGCTGCATATCAGACATCGATATGCTTTCTTGTGCTTACCACACTTCCCAGAGCTCCGATAAGAGCGCCGAACACGAGATAAGCAAGTGCCAGGGGAAGCCTGATGTCAGAGAACGGGATAATGCTCTTAACGCCGAAGGTGTTCATGAGCATACCCTGATCGGTTATCATGTTGTATATCGCACGATATACAGCCCAGGTTATAAAGTATGCGCCTGCGCCTGCAAAGAGACCGGTCACCATACCCTCAACGAAGAATGGCATACGGATAAATGCGTTTGTAGCGCCTACATACTTCATTATCTGTATCTCCTCACGGCGGGCAAAAACGCTTGCCTTTGTGGTATTGGAGATAATGATCATTGAAACAACGGCAAGTGCGATGATGATAGCACCTGCGATAAGAGAAACGACTCTTCTGAGCTCTCTCAGGAACTCAGCTACCTGTGGAGAAGCGGAAGCGCTCTGAACATTGGCGATAGCGCTTATCTTTTCGGTAGTCTCTGTGATGAGGTCTGTGTTCTTTACTGTAACGCTGAAGCCGTCGGGCATGAAGCTTGCGTCCGAGCCGATATACTCGTCGAAGATCTTCTCAGCGTTGGGGAGGTTAGCCTTCTGTCTTGAAAGTGCGTCCTCCTTGGAGATAAAGGTGACCTTGTCGATGTTGGGAAGCTCATTGATAGCGGCTTCCGCAGCGGAATTCTGCTCCTCGGTGGTGCCTACGTTCATAAGAACGACCACCTCGTTCTGGCTGCCCAGACCCTTTATCATGGAATTGAGGTTGATATAGAACAGACCTGCAATTCCGACCAGGAGAAGGGATATGAGCAGTACGCAGAATGTTGCGAACGCCATCATCTTGTTCTTCCATATATTTTCCACGCCCTGATCGGCGAGGTATTTGATACCGCTCAGCTTCATTCCGCACCTCCTTCAGTCTTTTCTGTGAGTGCGGCGAGAAGCTCCTCGGGAGTTTCCGCTTTGCTTACCTGTTTTGATTCTTCGATATCCACATCGATGTTGTCGGCAAGCTTCTGCATGAGCTCGGGCTCGTTGGAGGAGCTGCCGTCGGGGATACCTCCGATAGCGGAGATAATATCATCAGCGGTCATATTCTCGATGGGGAGGTCGATAGCCTCCTCGGTGTTGGTGAGCTGGGGCTCCTCCTGAGCAGCAGGCTCGTTTACCCGCTCTGCATCGCTGATAGCAGCAGCCATTGCCTCTGTGGGAATCTCGGAATCCATATCGGCAAGGAGCTCGTCACCCGTACCTGTGATGACCTCATCGAAGACGATCTCGCCCTCGGTGATGTTGATGATACGTCCGCCGAAGTGACGGACCAGATCGTGCTCATGGGTAACCATGAGTATAGTAGTACCCTGATCGTTTATGCCCTTGAGGAGCTCTACGATCTCGTAGGAGAGCTCGGGGTCGATATTACCCGTAGGCTCGTCTGCGATGATGAGCTGGGGGTCGTTTACCAGCGCTCTTGCAATGGCAACACGCTGCTTTTCGCCGCCCGAGAGCTCATCGGGGTAAGAGTTTGTTTTTGCATGGAGTCCTACCAGACTTATAACGTAGGGAACTCTCTTGCGTATGTATTTGATGGGGGCGTCGATAACTCTGAGAACGAAAGCGATGTTCTCATATACTGTCATCGACGGGATAAGTCTGAAATCCTGGAATACGAAGCCGAGTGTACGGCGGAATTCGGGGATCTTTCTTCTTTTAAGCTTGTTGAGGTTATAGCCGTTTACGGTAACAACACCGCTTGTTGCGTCTATTTCCTTCAGAAGAAGCTTGATCATAGTACTTTTTCCCGCACCTGATGAACCTACCACGAAGGCGAAATCGCCGTCGTTTATCTTGAGGCTGACGTTATTGAGGGCGTCAACACCGCTTGAGTAGGTCACGGATACGTTTTTAAGTTCTACCAATGGGTCACACCTACCTTAATCTGTAAAGGGCGGAAATGATCCGCCCAAAGTCCGATATAATGCCTGTGAAAAGGCTTTATCAGAACTTGACAGGGTTAGCAGACAGGTACTTCTTTACCATGAGGGCGATCTTGAATATGATAGCGTGATCGAACTCACGGAGATCAAGACCTGTAAGCTTCTTGATTTTTTCCAGTCTGTAAACGAGTGTATTTCTGTGAACGAAGAGCTTTCTGGAAGTCTCTGATACGTTCAGGTTATTTTCAAAGAATTTCTGGATAGTGAAAAGAGTCTCGTGATCCAGTGACTCGATGCTGCCCACCTTGAATACCTCATGGAGGAAGGTCTCGCAGAGAGTTGTGGGGAGGTGATAGATAAGACGTGCGATACCCAGGTTGTCATAGCTTACGATAACCTTGTCTGTATCGAATACCTTGCCTACCTCAAGAGCCATCTGAGCTTCCTTGAAGGAACGAGCCAGATCCTTGACGCCGACAACGGCAGTACCGATACCAACGTTAACTCTTGTATAGAACTCACTGCTGAGAGTGTCAGCAATAGAACGAGCCAGCTTCTCAAGATCCTTTGAGTCAACAGCGCTCTTGAGCTCCTTGACGAGAACGATATCAGTCTCGGTGATATTGAAGACGAAGTCCTTGTTCTTGTCGGGGAAGAGGTTCTGGATAACATCATAAGCTGAAATATCATTGGCGGAGATGATCCTGATAAGGAATACAGCGCGGCTGATCTCAGCGTTGAAGTGGAGCTCTCTTGCCTTGATAACGATGTCTCCGGGGAGAACGTTATCGAGGATGACATTCTTTATGAAGTTGTTTCTGTCATACTTCTCATCGTAGTACTGCTTGATATTAGAAAGTGCGATAGCGAGAATGCTTGCATACTTTGCAGCAGCGTCGTCAACGCCCTCCACGAAAACTGCGTAATCGGGCTTTACTCTTGAGCCGAAGGGCTTGTAGGTAAATCCGTCGCGGATGAAGATGTCGTGGGAATCGCTGAGGTCCAGTGAAACGAATTCATTAGTGGTACCTACGCGGGTGAGGTCGCTGCAGGCGATGATAGTTGCGGTCTCGTCCACTACACCGATAGTAGCGTCGATAGAGTCGCGCATCTGATGAACTAAACCCTGAAATAATCTGTTGGACATGATTAACATCCTTTCTCTTAATAAGATCTTATTTTGAGCGGACCTTCAGAGAGAGTCGGGGAGCACATTGCTCCTCAACATATTACAAATTGTAACACATTTTTGCCTGTAATTTGTTAACAAAGTGTTAACTTTCGTCCGAAGGCTCACAAACATGACTTACATATATGTTGAATTTTGTATATAATCACCAATGATGGTGATTTTTCTGTAACCAAACCGTAATTTTTACGGTGGAAAATGTAATTTCTTACATCTTCTCGGGTCTGTCGATATTGAGTATCTCCAGAGCATTCCTGAGTGTCTGGCGGACTGCCACACAGAGGAGGATACGAGCGTCCCTGATCTGCTCATTCTCTGCGTTCTTTACGCTGCAGGCGTCATAGAAGCGGTGGAACAGAGTTGCCAGATCAACGGTATACTTGGTGATCTTTGAGGGATCGTAGCTCTTTGCAGCTGTATTTATCTCCCCGGGGAGAGAAGCCAGATGGCGGATAAGCTCGATCTCGCGGGGATTATCAAGGAGATCAAGGTCGGCAGTCTCGGGTATCTCAACGCCTTCCTCACTGAGGTTCCTCAGCAGGCTGCAAATTCTTGCGTGGGCGTACTGAACGTAGTAAACGGGATTCTGTGAGGACTTCTCGATAGCCAGATCAAGGTCGAACTCGAACTGTGAGTTTGCCTCACGGAGATTGAAGAAGAAACGGGCTGCATCTATCGGTATCTCGTCAAGGAGAGTTACAAGGGTGATAGCCTTGCCGCTTCTCTTTGAGAGCTTTACTACTTCACCGTCGCGGACCAGCATTACCATCTGCATGAGGACAACGTCAAGCTTGTCGGCGTCAACGCCAAGGGCTGTCAGAGCAGCCTTCAGTCTTGGAACGTAGCCGTGGTGATCGGCGCCGAGAACATTTATCGCCTTGTCGAAGTTACGTGTCACCAGCTTGTCATAGTGGTAAGCGATGTCGGGTACTATATAAGTATAGAGACCGTTGCTTCTCCTGAGAACGAAGTCCTTGTCCAGACCGTATTCCGTAGCCCTGAACCAGATGGCGCCGTCCTGCTCGTAAGCCTTGCCTGCCTCCATGAGCTTGTCAACGACCTTCTTGGTCTCGTTCTTTTCGTGGACTGTGCTCTCACGGAACCAGTTATCGTAAACTATACGGTACTTCTTCAGGTCGCGTTCAAGACCTGCTATATTAATAGGAAGTGCGTAGTCTACCAGAGCCTTTCTGCGCTCCTCCCCGGAAACGCTTTCCATAGCCTTTCCGTTTATGTCATAGAAGTTCCTGGCGTGTTCGATGATGTCGGTGCCAAGGTAAACATCCTCGGGCATCTCGAACTCTCCGCCCTCGCCGCTTCCTGCGAAGATCTCGGAGCAGAGCTTCTCGGTGTCGTCCTTGTACTGAGCCAGGAGCTCCTGTCCCTTGGGGGAGCAGAGCTGCAAGTATCTGAGCTCCAGAGACTTTCCGAACTTTTCGATCTGATTTCCTGCGTCGTTGACGTAGAACTCACGCTCGGCATGATAGCCTGCCCACTGGAGAACGCTGGCGAGACAGTCTCCGATAGCGCCGCCTCTTGCGTTGCCGATGTGCATGGGACCTGTGGGGTTTGCGGAAACGAACTCCACAAGGACTCTCTTGCCCTGACCCAGGTCGGTCTTTCCGTAGTTTTCTCCTTCGTCAAGAACGTTCTTCACAACGTCGGAGAACCATTTCCTGCTGAGGAAGAAGTTGAGGAATCCGGGACCTGCCACCTCGGCTCTCTCGAAGATAGTACCCTCAAGGCTGAGCTTTTCGCAGATGAGCTCGGCGATCTTTCTGGGAGGCATCCTGAGAGCCTTTGCGCATACCATAGCGGTGTTTGCGGCGAAATCACCGTGGGACTTGTCCGCGGGGATCTCGATATTGAATGGGGGGAGTGGCTCAGAGGGGATCTTTTCCTCAGCCACAAGCACTCCGAGGGCGTCCATGATAACTTCACGGAGACGGAGCGACGCAGAATTGATAAGGTCTGACATTTGATCTATCCTTTCTTTTTGACTCAGTTCTGAGCCTGTACTGTCATTATTATCTCGTTATCAGATAGATACGAGGAATTTATATCAAGAGTATATTTAAGGTAGAGCCTTCCGTTTTCGGCTAAGGTGTTATCGATAGCGTGGGTGTATACGCCGATCTGAAGGTTGCCGTAGGGAGTTCCGTACTGGCAGAAGTGTTTGCGTCCTATCTCCAGAGAGAGGACGGAGTTTGCCGTTCCCTCGCGGGTAATGGAAGCGTTCTTGTTGTCGTCCACCTTGATGGTGGTCACCGAGCCATCGAAGCCCGTGGCGGAGGTATCCTCATAGGAGATTATATCCCAGCCGTTCTCGTGGGTCATTCTGGCTTTGGTGAGCAGCTCAGTTTCGTTTTTTTCGTCTTCCTGCCACTGGATACTCGTCAGTGAGATCAAAACGTTATTTTTCAAAGCAGTCTCCTTAATAATTTATAAAAGAGCGGCGAAGCCGCAGCATCGGGATTCTCAAGGGAGGCTCTCCCTTGAGCAGAGGGGTGTGCGAGGGGAGGCAGCGCCTTCCCTGAGAAGTAGTGTGACGAGCGAAGCAATGTCGCACGGCTGTTACGCACATTTTTCCTCGGCTTGCCCGACGGAATGATTATCGGTATCTGATTACCGGTGTAATACTGTGGTTTATGGCTCAGTAAGTCCTGTCGGCGTTGTCCATAGCCTGTTCCATGAGCCCGTCTACGAGCTCATCGTGTGAGTAGCCCAGCTCCTCCATAAGTCTGGGGAAAACACTGTTCTTTCTGAGCCCGGGCATGGTGCCTATCTTGTTCAGCAGGAGCTCTCCGCTGTCCGTCAGGAACAGGTCAACTCTTGCCATTCCCTTGCAGCCCAGTGCCTTGAAGGCTGTGACCGCTGTCTCCGTGACCCTTCTCTCGATGTCCTTGGGAAGGTCGGCGGGGATAGTCAGGTCGTCGCCTGTGCTTACGTTGAAGTTATTGGGGTCATAGGGGACGTCGGGGTCTTTTATCTCGCCCACAGCCGAGCAGACCGGCGAATCATAGCCGAAGACAGCTGCCTCAAGCTTGCGTCCGCTGATATACTTCTCGATGACCACCTTGTTGTCGCTGGAGAATGCCAGCTTTACCGCTGCAAGGAGTTCATCTCCGTTGTGTGCAAAGCTCACTCCTGCGTTGCTGCCGCTGTTTGCGGGCTTTACCACCAGCGGAAAGCCCAGCTCCGAAGCGATAGCGGTGCATTTTTCGTCCAGGTGATTTATCTCACGCTGGGTTATGAGCCGCCAGGGAGCGGTGAGAATATCGTAATCGTCCATTACCATGTGGGTGTGGGACTTGTCCATACATGAAGCCGAAGCCAGTACTCCGCTGCCAACATAGGGGATGCCGGAAAGGTCCAGAAGCCCCTGTATAGTGCCGTCGCCGCCTCTTTTTCCCATGAGTACGGGAAATACCACGTCTATCTTTTTCAGCGAGGTCTCACCGTTCTCGATGGTGATGATACCTCTGTGGAGGGGGTCGGGGGAGATGAATGCGGAGGTGCAGTCGGGATCCTGATCCCAGGTGCCGTCAGCAATGCTTTCGGCGTCGCCGGGGAAATAGAGCCAGCGTCCCTTACGGGTGATGCCGATGCAGATCACCTCATATTTATCTCTCGGGATACTGCTTATGACCTCTGCGGCAGACGCCAGGGAAAGGTCATGCTCTCGTGCTGTGCCGCCGAAAATAACGGCAGCTTTTATCTTTGCCATATTGTTCTCCTTTTAAATAGTATCCTTGAAAAATCTATTGTCATTTTCCAGTATCACTCTATTTTATCACAATTCACAAAAAACTGCAAGTATTTTTTGCGAAAATGCAGAATAGCACAGTGAAATTCGCAAGGATAGCACATAACGGACAATTTTCAACGCCGATATTTGTGCACAATTACAATAAAAAATTCCCGTTTTCATCAATTTGACGGAATACCCCTTAGTAAAATTGACGAAGATAATGGGCTGAAGTAAGAAGTATTGACTTTTTTTACGTAATGGTATATAATCATGTCAATGATGTCGGGGCATCATGAAAGGGGGATTTTTCCTATGAAATTGCTGAAGAGAACTATCATCTGGTTTGTGCTTCTGACAGGCATATTCTTTGTCGTCAATGCGGTCGGTTCACTGATTGTGGACAAGGTCATTGTGAATAGGATGACGGACGCGATGACGGGCTACTCGGTAAAGGTCAACAGAATGATACATCCCGAGCCAAAGGAGCCGGATGAGGCCAACAAGACCAACGGCCTTTCGGGACTTTTTCTGCGCGAAATGCTGGATAATACCTGCCTTGACCTCAAGAGCGGCTTCACTTCCACATTTTATTTCATGAACATACAGATGGATCAGTCTGTGATAATGTTCAACGACAGCGGTCTGAGCAGGCTTTCCGAGGGCATTTACGCAGTCGCCTTCGAGGACAATGACCAGGGACTGGATCATTTCAAAAGCTCTGTGGGAGTTGTTGACATCAAAGAGCTGGTAAAGCTCGACGGCTCGGGGGAAATACTGAAAATACTCGAAACAGGCGACGATATACTGTTAAGGCTGGATTCCTATACAGTCGACGAGGATTTCGTGGTATATCCTGCAAGGATAACACTGCTCCACGAGGGCGGTCAGGAGATCGCAGCTTTTGACTTCCCGGTGAGCGGAGAAGTGATAAACAGCGATAAGACCTATATCTACCATGACAACAGTGACAAGTTCCACTCACAGAGCAGCCTTTACCTTAAGATGAAGGTGGCAAAGGAAGGTGAGCGCAAGTCTGACAGGTTTGCAAAGGAGCTTGTGAGCAAGGCTGAGTTCACAGGTGAGCAGAATGATCTTGACAAGAATTACGGTATCGGCGTTATAGCCGCAAAGAGAGTTGAGACAAGCGGAGATCAGGCTATGGTGACTGTTCTGCGGTTCAGATTTCTCAGGTGCGTGTTCCTTGACACCGGTGTCCTTGGAGCGATAATGACTCTGATAATGGTGCTTATCTGCCGTCATAAGGACAAAAAGCAGGCGAGAGCCGACTATGGCTATTCCGGTAATTACGGCTATCGCAACAACTATAATTACAATAACTACCGCCGCTGACAAGGCTGCGGAAAGTAGAAGCCCCGAAACGCTGCGTTTCGGGGCTTTGCTATATTCGTTATGAGTGATGGAATGATGTTATCTTCTGCCGATGGTGTCGTCTCCCTCCCAGAGTTTATCGTGGGCGAGAATGTAGTCATATATGGTCTCTGCGGTAGTGAAGGCTACTCCCACATAGCTGTCCGCGCAGCCGTAGTAAATGGCGATGCGTCCTGTTGCGGCGTCGGTGAGAGTTGCACAGGGGAAGCACACATTGGGAACAAAGCCCCGCTCCTCATACCACTCCTCGGGGGTGAGGATATAGTTCTCACAGCGGTGGAGTACCTTTGAGGGCTCGTTTATGTCAAGTATGGCAGCACCTATGCTGTAAACATAGCCGTTGCAGGTGTTGACTACTCCGTGGTAGAACATGAGCCAGCCCTTGTCGGTCTCGATGGGAGCGGCTCCTCCGCCGATTTTCAGGTTCTCCCACCAGTTTTCGGAGCGCCCCATGACATGGCGGTGACGTCCCCAGAACTCCATATCGGGGCTTTCGGAGATGAATATATCGCCAAAGGCTGTGTGTCCGTTGTCACAGGGACGGGACAGCATAACGAAGTTGCCGTTTATCTTTCTGGGGAAGAGCACAGCGTTGCGGTTGTAGGGGAGATAGGGATTTTCAAGGCGTCTGAAGGTCCTGAAATCCTTTGTCTCTGCGATGCCGATGGTGGGACCGTAAGCGTCCTGACACCACATGATGTAGTATGTGTCCTCTACCTTTACAAGACGGGGATCGTAGGCGTATCTGGGCATGAATGGTTCGCCCGTCTCGTCGGTGAAGGGTATCTTCTCGGGGGCAAACTCCCAGTGGATCGCGTCCTTGCTCCTGCCGAGGTAGATGTGCGGGATACCGTTGCGCTGTTCGCCGCGGAAGACTCCAATAAAGCCGTCTTCATAGGGCATGACTGCGCTGTTGAATATCCTTGCAACATCGGGCAGGGGATTTCTGCCGATTATGGGATTTTCGCTGTATCTCCACACGGGAGCGGTACAGCCGGCAGGCTTTTCCTGCCAGGGGATAGAGGGCAGGTCACTGCCGATCATCTTAATATCCGCCATAATGATCTCCTTAAATTTAAGCTGATGGTGATGTGTTAATTAAATTATACAGTAAAAGTATGCCGCCGTCAAGTGCAAAATGAAAAAAACGGGATTTTCGTGAAAATGCACTATTTCTGCCCTGTTTTTTCTACATGGCAAAGTTTACATAAAGTTATAGAATAGGCGGCTTTTCGGGTGTATAATTAAGTAAAAAAGGAGGCAGACCATGAAAATAATTACTGAACGTACAATGCAATTCGGCAATATCCGTTACTTCTGCGCCTCTGTGGCAAACAGTCCCATGACCTGCTATGTCCTCAGGGGCAGGGACGGGGATATGCTCATAGATACGGGAATGCCCTTTATATACAAAAGGCTCTCGGAGTACATTGCTGACCTTGATATACGCTATATCTTCCTCACTCATGCCCACGTCGACCACGACGGCAGCGCGGAAAGGCTCCGCCGCGAAACAGGCGCGGAGATCATTCTCGGCGAGCGTGACAGGGAGCTTATCGGTCATTACGGCAGACAGCCCGTGAAGGCTTCCCTGCGCCGTTACAGGCTCCGCAATATACAGCAGAATGTCTGCGGCAGGATGAAGCTTTTCAGCACCCGCCCATATACCCCGGATATACTCATCGGCAGCGGCGACAGAAATATTCTCAGGGAGCTGGGCTTCGACGCCGTGACTGTTCCTCTTCCGGGACACACTCTCGGCTCTGTGGGAGTGCTGTCAGAGGGCGTGCTCTACTGCGGAGATTCCTTTACAGCAATGTGGGGCAAGCCCGACATTACGCCTCATGCCACATCTCTGACCGCCATGGCAAGGTCTCTGGAGAGGATACTGGAGATCTCTCCCGAATGGCTGGCGACAGGCCACGGACTGCCTGTGAAAATGAAGGAAGCAAGACCGATAATACGAAGGTATCTGCTTATGTGCAGACAGGGGATACTTAAATGATAGCTTAAAAGGAGATGAGACTATGAATATTCATGAGCTTATCAGCGGCATATCCGACGGAAGATTTGATGACCAGTTCCGAAGGCTTTACGGAGCCTCCGAAAGAGCGGTGCTGAAGGCGAGAGCCCGTTATCTCAGCGCTGCGGAGAAGTTTTCGGTGATGTGCCCCGAGTGTGATGAGATACACGTTTACTCAGCTCCCGGGCGGACAGAGATAGGCGGAAATCACACCGACCACCAGCACGGCTGCGTTCTGGCGGCGGCAGTCAGCCTTGACATTATCGCTGTTGTCAGCTTTCACGACGAGGGAGTTGTCCGCGTCCGCTCAGAGGGCTACATGGCGGACGAGATAGACCTGAGCAGCCTTGAGGTCAACGCTGCGGAGAAGGGGACATCTGCGGCGCTTATCCGCGGCATAGCTGCAAAATTCGCGGAGATGGGCGTGAAGATAGGCGGTTTTGACGCCTATATGACCTCGGAGGTAGTCAGCGGCAGCGGACTTTCCTCATCGGCAGCTTTCGAGATACTGACGGCGACCATTATCAATGAGCAGTACAACCAGGGAAAGGCATCTGCGGCGGAGCTTGCAAGGATAGGCAGGTTCGCGGAGAACGCCTACTTCGGAAAGGCGTGCGGTCTCATGGACCAGACCGTCTGTGCCGAAGGAGGAGCGGTATTCATCGACTTTGCCGAGCCCGACGCCCCGAAGATGTCCTCGCTGCATTTCGACTTTGACAAGGCAGGCTATTCCGTCTGCATCACTGATACAAGGGGCAGCCACGCTGACCTGTCCGCGGATTACGACGCCGTGGCAGCGGAAATGAAGTCCGTGGCTGAGGCTATGGGCGGTGAGTATCTCCGCGAATGCGATGAGGAGCGATTTTATGCGGAGCTTCCCGCTCTTCGTCAGCAGTGCACCGACAGGGCGCTGCTTCGTGCTGCTCACTTCTTCGCCGAGAACAGTCGTGCAGCTCAGGAATCAGAAGCCCTCACCGACGGCGATACAGAGCGTTTCTTTGAGCTGGTCGGGCAGTCGGGCACCTCCTCCGCTGAGCTGCTGCAAAATCTCTATTCAGCAGGTGATCCGCAGGTGCAGCCCGTGACTCTGGCAATTATGCTCAGCAAGCGCTTCCTCAGAGGGGCAGGAGCGGTGAGAGTCCACGGCGGCGGCTTCGCAGGGACTATACAGGCTTTCGTGCCGAATTACCTCACCACTGACTACGCCACGGAAATGGAGCGTATATTCGGAGCAGGCTGCTGCTATGTGCTGACAGTCCGTCCCGTGGGCGGCTGCGAGCTGAGGCTTGACTGACAAGGAGGTACTATGAAGGAATTTCCCGGTTTTATGAAGCGTGCTGCCAACAGAATACCCGCTGAGCAGCAGAATACTCCCGATATTGAGGGATATTACTATACCGCTCCTGACGGCAGTCAGATGGCTTTCTGGAGCTATCCCTGCGACAGGGTGTCAAAGGAGCACGTACATGACTACGATGAGTATATGATCTGCGTGGAAGGGGAGTACACCGTCACCATAAACGGGGAAGCCACAGTCCTCCATGCAGGGGACGAGCTCTTTATCCCAAGTGGGACCCTCCAGGGCGGAAGCTGTAAGGCAGGCACCAGGACTATCCACGCCTTCGGCGGAAAGAGAGTAAAATAACACAGAAAGATTGTTGGAGAAGCTGCAATGGACTACAAGGAATTACTGCACAAAATGATGAACGAATGCCGGGAAGATGCTGAAAGATACCTTTCGGGGGACAAGGAGGATTATCTTTACTGTAAGGAGACTGACGAGGAATACGGCGACACCGATAAGAATTACAGCAACCGTACAAGGCTGTGCTACGAGCTGATGTACGGGGGCTATCAGGCGGAGAAAATAGAAGACGCTGTCAGGGAACTGTTTGAGACGGAGGTCATTTCCCGTGAGAACGAGTCCTTTCAGGGCGTAGGTGTAAATCTGGAGCTGCTGACCTGTCTTCTCGGAAGATATCAGCGTTCCGAGGACGATGCTCTCTTTGAAAGGGCAAAGAATGCCAATTTTGACTGTGAGCTGGGCTATGACAAGGATCACAGTATGAAGCGGTTCAAGCCTCTTGAGGAGCTGACTCTCGAGAACTGTATATGGCTGGCAGATGATCTGGGCAGACAGGATTACGCCTGCAAATTCGTGGATATTTTCAAGGAGCAGCCCCTCGGTCTTGAGGGACTGAAACAACTTGAAAGTTATGCCAAATACGCTACAAAAAGAATGTGCGACAGGGAACAGGCTGTTACGGGCATATATGAGACCTATCTTGCAGAGCCGCCCAAGTACGAGTGGGATCTTTGCAGCGCTGTGGAGCACTATATCCTCATGCTGGCTGATAAGGGCGAAGTCGACAGGGCTGCGGAGGTTTTTATGGAGCATATAAATCTTTTAAGTTCCGAAGAAATACCATGCAGTAAAGTCGGAGCCCGCCTCATACGGGACAGCGCAGAGGAAAGAGCTGAGATATGGGAGATGATCCGCCCCCTTATAAAAAAGAAGTTCCGTAAATTCGCTCCTGTTGATTATGCTCCTCTTGCGGCTGCGGCAGAGATAATGGGAGATGTCAGGTTAGCGAAGAAGCTCCGCAAAAAAGGAGAAGATGAGCTGACGAAAATAAAAAGAGATTTTGGAGACGAGTAAACAATGGGTTTCGGGATCATAAAATATAATGACAGTATGCTGAGCGGAGTTATGGACTTTTTCAGCAAAGTGTTCCCTGAGTCGGGAAAGGCGTTTGAGCCTCAGGGCAGACACGCTGTTTTTGCAGATATTGAGAATAATTTTGTGGGATTCTGGTGCCTTATGGACGGCGTTGAAGTCATCGGCACCGTGGCTGTGAAAAGACTTAATGACAGTCAGTGTGAGCTGAAGGGGCTTTACCTTTATAAGAGGTATCACGGTCAGAAGCTGGGGTACCGCCTTATACAGACTGCTATAAGCTTTGCGCAGTACAGCGGCTTTTCGCAGATGCTCCTGGATACCGTATCCGATTACCAAAGAGCAATGCGGCTCTATACAAAAATGGGCTTTATGCCCACAGATAGATATAATTCAAACGAAAGGGCAGATGTTTTTATGATGAAGAAACTCAGCGGAAAAGCTGTCATCAGAGAGCTTGAGGACAATGACCTTGACGGACTCATGACCCTTTATATGGAGCTTCACGATAATCCGTTTCCCGAAAAGGATCAGCGGTTCATGAAAATATGGAACAGAATAATCAGCGACCCCGACCACCATATAATAGTTGCCGATGTGGACGGAATTATCGCCGCTTCATGCGTCTGCGTCATCATACCGAACCTGACCCGCGGACAGCGTCCCTACGCTTTTATAGAGAATGTGGTCACCTCCGCTCCCTATCGCCGCCGCGGTCTTGCTTCCGCCTGCCTTGACTTTGCAAGGGACATCGCTGTAAAGGAGAATTGCTACAAGATGATGCTCCTGACAGGCTCAAAAGAGGCAGGAACTCTCCGTTTTTACGAGAATGCAGGCTATAACAGCAGCGATAAGACTGCGTTTATACAGTGGCTTTGAGGTGAATGTATGGTACTCAGAGAGTTCATAGAAACCGACGCGGATTATATCATTGGTTGGACCGGCAGTGAAAGAGAGTTCAGAATGTGGTGCGCCGACAGGTATGATAAATACCCAATAGCTCCTGCTGATTTGATCGAGAATTATCGTGCCTGCACAGCAAATGGTGACTTCTTCCCCATGACTGCCGAAGATGATAACGGCATTCCAGTGGGACACCTGATACTGAGGTTCGCTGACAGCCGGAAAACAGCGGTTCGATTTGGCTTTGTCATCGTTGACAGCTCCCGCCGCAGACAGGGACTTGGCAGGAAAATGCTGGAGCTGGCAAAAGACTATGCGAAGAATGTGCTTCATGCGAAAAGGCTTTCATTGGGCGTTTTTTCCGAAAATACCGCAGCTGTGGACTGCTATCGGTCAGCAGGCTTCACCGAGTGTGGAACGTCAGAGGAGTTCCCAGTATTCGGCGAGCTATGGAGCTGTATCGAAATGGAAAGGCTACTGTAAGGATTGTTAAAATAAAAAAATATCTTTTCTGCTGTTGACATCGTACTGCAAATGTGGTATACTAATATAGTCGCAGATGATACTGCACTATATATCGCGGTGTGGAGCAGCTAGGTAGCTCGTCGGGCTCATAACCCGAAGGTCGTTGGTTCAAATCCAGCCGCCGCAACCATATTAGCATGACTAAAAGTATGACATGCAGGAAAAAGCCCGAAATATCGGGCTTTTTTGCTATCCAAATTCCGAAAAAATTCTTGAAAAAATGAGGGATGACATTGGGGTATTTTAGGCCTCTGGCTGGATTTGAACCCTCACAAGGAAAAATTTTGGAGTGAATATAGGTCAAAATACAGGCAAATCTCGATTTTTTCGGCAAAAAATAGTACACAAAGTTTCGGACTCGGTTTTAGTGGTTTTCACGAAATGTGAAAAAACTGGAATCGAGTCCTTTTTTGTTTCCCAGAAAACCAAGTGATAGAAATACTATCAGCGATTTGTGAGCCGTTTTTGACGGCATTGGTTGCAGTTCGGGAAACTACACCACCGAGAGCAACTACAGCCGCTGTTAACGATTTTTGAGCCTCCTGTGGCAGATACATACCCACATGCACGAACTCGCTGAAAATGCTGATAAGATAAGCGAAGCAGCTGATTCTGGATACGGTGCAGTCAGCGTAGTGATGGAAAACAACAACGGAAAGCGCTCATTCAAGATAAGCTATAAAAAACCAGACGGAAAGAGCTATGCTCACGAGATCGCATATAAATATGGAATTACCTTTGAACAGCTCAGTAAAAACAGTGATAAAATAAAAAAGCTCCATGTGTAATTCACACATGGAGCAGGATTTACAAATTGAAAACCGTTACATACATTTTTATGATATGATTGTTTTGACAAAGTCCGAAAAATAGCCACTTATTGTATGCCGTCTCTTAAGTTCTTTGCTTAGCAATTGCATACAATCTGAAGACATTGCAAAATACCGATGACTATTATTAAAAGAAGGTCACAAGGATATTTAATCCTACGTGACCTTCTTTTTTGTTCCGATAGAGAATACACTTTTTTCTTCACATCAATACAAATTATCATTAAAGAGCAATTGAGATATGAATAAACTTTAAACCATAAGTATAGATTACATCAAATAATACTATGCGAAGTATCTAAAAGTTTATGAATTAATTTGTGGCATATTGACATCTTGAACAAATTGTGATATAATATAATGAAATAGATACTGCTCAAAAACAAATAAAGGAGAAAAAGCAATCTTAGATAGACGTTACATCAGAATAAGGAGGTTCATTATGTCTAATACTACTGATAATATCACTGTTCAAGGAATTGGCGGAGCAGTGGATGTCATTAATCAAATGCGTATTGAAAAGTATATAGAGAATATTCGTATTCAGGATATTAACTTTGAAAACGCCATGAACGAACTTAATTTGGCACGCGAGTTCCTTGGTAGTCCAGATCATATTCTCGGATCACCAGCAACAAAACACGGTGAAGTAGCTGAAGTATTCGATGTAAGATTTGGCAATGCTGATAGACTTATCAGAGGCGAAGATCCTAATTATTCTTTCGATGGGGTAGGAAGAACCGCAGCAGAAGATTATCTAAAAAACAATTTGCCAGTTCAATCAAAATTTGTTCAAAGCAATCTTTCAATGGATGCTGTGCTCGAACATTTAGGAAAATATCCTGATTTCGTACAAAATGGAGGAACATACAGTATACCTAAAGATTTTTACGAACAGATTGAAGTTTGGATGAAGCTATCACCGAAAGAGTTATCAAACCTTCCTGCATCGGAAGGTGGTAGACTTGCCAGAAATGTTGTAGCAAGAATTCATGAGCTTGAAGCAAAAACAGGCAAAAGCTTTTCAGAACTAATATCACCTTCTCAAGTTAATTATGATCAAGTACAGCTTAACCATGCTGGCGAGACAATTGACGG
Organism: Ruminococcus flavefaciens ND2009; assembly: GCF_000621785.1. GTDB lineage: Bacteria > Bacillota > Clostridia > Oscillospirales > Ruminococcaceae > Ruminococcus > Ruminococcus flavefaciens_C. Next base: position 187,527 of record NZ_KK211347.1, read on the forward strand.
TAAAGAACAAGAAATCATTGATGTTGACGGACAGAAAAGAGAGGAATATTGGAGAATGTCGAGAGCCTCCATCGAAGAAGGTTTGCGAGCTGCAGGAATTGCAGCAGCTATATCAGCAGTACTCTCATTTACAACAACTTTAATTGGCATACTTAAAGGAAGAAAGAAAAAACTGTCAGAACTCTCTAAGGAAGATTGGCAACAGATTTTTAAGGAAACAGGAATCGGAGCGATTAAAGGTGGAGTTTCTGGCGGTGCAATTTATACATTAACTAACGTTGCCGAAATGTCAGCGCCTCTCGCTGCCGCCATTGTTTCCGCAACATTAGGTGTAGCGACGCAAGCTATTAAGTTGTATCGTAATGAAATAACATTAGACGATTTCATGTATAATATTCTTGGCGTGGCTACGGAAGCAGCTGTAAGTGCAGTCGGTGCATTTGCTGGACAGATATTTATACCTATTCCGGGATTAGGAGCTATTGTTGGTTCGATTATAGCCACATCAATTCTTAATATAGTTAAAAAGCTTATATTCGGTGGTGGCTTTTATGAGCTTGTTAAGCAAGCACACGCCGAGAAACAGTTTTCAGATGAGTATAAGCCGCTTCTGCTTGCTTTTGAGCGTGCGACATCTGAATGGAAACGTATTGATTACGATATTTCAAACAAGCTCCGCCCTTATATCAATCAAAGTGAAATTGCTTTTGGTAAAAAAACTGAAGATTTACACAATTACATAGAAGGGATTTAAAGCTATGGATGTATTGACTTCAAAGCAACTTGAAAATAATGCTGATGAGTTTGTAAGCGCTTATAGGAATGCTTCTGATGAGGAAATCAGTAAAATCGTTGCAGGAATGACAGCGATTATTGAAGGAAATGAAGCATCATACGAAAACATGAAAAACCAGAGATGGTTTGAGCGAATTTGGTACGGACTGACGCTAAAAAATAAAGCTACTGTCAAAGAAATGCAAGCTAAGCGTGATCAGCTAACTAAATATACAGTTCAAATACTTATAAAAATGAACAATATGATGAACGAACATAGTGAGTGCATTTATGATCTCTATAGAGCACTTGCTGTTGTGCGTCGTGACCTTGATGTAGTAGTCGATGAGGTAAATGAACTTGCATACAAACTAAATGAAAAAATCATCAGTGTTGATAATTATTATTTTTTATTGAATGAGATAAGAAATAATAAGTTTGATATTAATTCTCCATTAATTAGCCTTATCGATATCATGTCTTTGATAGATAGCAGAACAGCAAAAGATACCAAAAAGCTGATTCAACTTAAAGAGACAATGGAACAAATGGGATTTGATTTCTCAAAAACAATTGATATTCAGACTTATTCCGATGAGATCTTTGCACTTCCAGAGGATAGTGTCGGAAGAATCTTGCTATTCTGTCAAAGCTTTTCCAATAGAAGTAGATTCCTTGCATACACTTGTGCTTTAATGGAAAACTATTTCTATCTTTGGGATTCAGAAAGGCGCATTGTTAGAGAAAATGGCGAAGCTGTCAAATCCGCTTTATACTGTGCTAATCTAAATCCTGATGCAAACTGCGTAGTAGGCGAAATGTTCAGTGATTTAAAAGGTGCCATTCACGAACCTTTTGATTTGATTGAAATTTCACCTATTGAAGAAACACCTTTATCACCTGCTTCTTATTACAGTACTAAAACATCACAACCATTAAGTGTTATTGTTGCTGGTATGACTGGTTCGGGTAAAAGTACTCTTATCAATGCAATATTTGGATGGAATATCGCAGCAACTGGGCGTGGACGGGCTGTAACCACAAAAACTGATAGATATAGCAATGATTCGGATAATATTGTTATTTATGATACAGTCGGACTTCAGCTTAAATCAGCAAAAAATGATAATATAGTTTCTGAGATAGGCTCTATCATAAAAAGTAATCAGCCAAGTGTTATATGGTATTGCATCAATTCGCTCTCCAGTAGGTATGAGGATGATGTACTCATTAAACTGCATTCGCTCGGTGTTCCTATGATAATTGTTCTCACAAATTCTGTCGAAGAAGATGATAAACTGGATAGTGAAATAATCAAATCTAATAGTGCCAAGGGATTAGGCGATATTCCTGTAATTTCAGTATTAGCAAAGGATTATATAAGGAAGGAGATCGTTGTTCCCGCTTTTGGGCTTGAAGCTCTTATAGACCAAACTATTAAAATTGTATTTTGATTAGTGGTGATGTTATGAATGCAAACATAGTTATTATGGGGCAATCCGGTAATGGAAAAAGCACTATAGTTAATGCAATAATGAGAAAAGAAGTTGCTCCAACCGGAAAAGGAACCGCAGTAACAACAAAAAATCAAATCTATTCCACCTCTTACCGATTAGGTAACGACTTTTGGTCATTAAATCTTTATGATACTGTAGGAATTGAATTATCAGATAAGATTACACAAGCAACTCTTATTGATATTGAAGAGCATTTGAGAAAATCACAAATGCAATCTTCTACATTTGATGTAAATGTTGTATGGTTTTGCATCAACAACAGAAGTTCACGTTTTCAAGATTATGAGATTGACTTGATACGCAAGTTATCGTATGAGTATGAAATTCCGTTCGTAATTGTCATGACACAATGCCTTGATAATCAAATCGGAGAGTTGGAAAAGAGCATTCAAACAGAAATGCCCGAAGTTGTTACGGCTCGCATCTTGGCAAAAGATTATCAATTAAGAGGCGGAACAATCATTCCAGCTTATGGCTTAAACGACTTACTTAGACGTTCATTAACGGAATACAACAAAATGAAAGTGCGTGTACTTGAATCAAAGCTGAATGATTTACAGCAAAAATTAGAAGTAAGCGAATGGTATATAAAGAATTATGAAGATAAGGCAAAAGCGTGTATTGAAGACTACGTTGATAGAGCTGGGAAAATCGGATGGCTTCCGGGAGGATGCATTCCTTTTGTACATGGATTGTGTATAAAAATGGTTGCGGAATTACATGGCTTATATGGTTTATCATCAAGTGAAGATTTTGCTGCAAATATTTTCTCTCATATCATAGTTGGTTTATTAGCAACACCATTTATGGTTGTACCAATTTTGAGTTCAGCGGTAGCAAGAGGCTATGTTGAAGCTGCAGGAGAACAATATGCTGAGGCACTTTCAAATGCAGTAAAACATTCAAAATATAGCGAACTTAGTAATCAGAAAATAATGACGGAAAGAATTAGAAAACAACTCAATCTAAGAAAAGGAAGGTAACATATTATGAGTACAAATGAAAATCAAATTACTCAGACTAATGATGTTTTTGATACAGCCAATATTATTATCGCTGGCATCACTGGCGCAGGTAAAAGTACGCTGATCAATGCAGTTTTCGGTAAGGATTTTGCAGCAACAGGAAAAGGAAAACCCGTAACTCAAGAAATCAAAGAATATCGTAATCCAAATGTTCCTGTTAGGATTTGGGATTCTATAGGATTTGAAATAGGAAATGATAACAGTGGTGTATCAAAAACTAAAGCTTCTATTACAAAAATCAAAAAAACCATTGAAGAACAGGCATCTAAAGATCAAGTTGATCATATTCATGCTATTTGGTATTGCATAAATCAAGGAGGCAGTAGATATCAACCAACGGAAGCGGAGTTTGTTAGAGAACTTCATTCAATAGGTGTTCCTTTTATTATTGTTATTACTCAATGTATCGAAGAAGATGATGAATTTGTCAACGAAATCAATAATCTTAACTTCAAAAATGGAATAACAGACATTCCTGTTATAGAAGTACTCGCTCAGGATAAGACTTTTCGTGGCGGTGGATTAATTCCAAGCTTTGGTTTGGATTTGCTTGTAGATGAAACTATGAAAATGCTTCCTGATTTTGTTAAAGGCAGTTTCATCGCAGGACAGCAAATAAAAGTTGTTCTGAAGCGCGAAGAGTGCGAATCTATTATTACAAAATACGAAAAAATGGCAGAAACTGGTTTTTGGGATAAAGTTCCTTTCATCAATATGGGCGTAGTTGATAATAGATTCAAGAAAATGGTTAAGGACATCTTCGCCGTCTATAATCAGATTCTTTCTGAGAAGGCATATGATGATATTATTTTTGATTTGAGTAAATCATGGACAAAGGGATTGTTTAGTTGGTGTATTGTTCCTGCTGCCTTTAATAAGAACAAAGATAAACTCGAACGTCTTATGAGTGAAATTGAAAAAAAGGGTGCTGATGGATTAGAGCTTGAAACAAGAGAATTTAAGGAATCTACCCGCGCAGCAAGAATGATAACATACTATGGGTACACTCTCTTAATGGCTATCGAGGATGTATGGAAACTAATACGAGAGGAAAAGATTAAAAACATAGAAGAAGTTGTTATTCCTCAAATTAAGCAAAGAATCCAGTATTATCTCTCAGGGAGACGAAGAAACAATCATTGATTTATGTGAATTCAATTTTGCATCTACTGGATTCAAAGTACTCTATATGATACCTGTTTCAAAGGAACGGCAGGTTATGACTATTCAGGCTCAAATTGACAGTATTCTTCGTGGTATTGAAAAACTGAAAAAGAGCGAAGGCTCAAAGTTTCAGATCAAGGCTATGTAACGCAGCTGTATTGTCCGTTAAAAAATCAATATTGACAGCAAGCCAGATCGTTTCAGAATAAAACAAAAGCTCCATGTGCCATTCACACATGGAGCTGAATATACAAAGTGAAAAAAATGTTACATATATTTTTATGATATGATTGCTTTGACAAAGCTCGAAAAATAGCTGCTTTTCTGGCGTCATCTTTTTAGAGATGAACTTACAGAATTTTGGCACTATATTGCAGAATATAGTGCCTTTAATTTTTGTCTAAATATAGCCTTATATCGGTAATATAAAACTGCTCACAGGATCGATTATGTACCATCTTGCGAGCAGTTATATTTTTTGATTATATGCCAAAAATGCGATTTATACATCAATTATACATCAATTGTGTTTTTATTTCTCTATTTACCGCCCTGTATCAGCAGGTGTTTTTTAGTATTATAGAATTCGTAGTTAACCACGGTTAACACGCTCGAGTTATGACTTTAATTCATCTGAAGATAATCAAACTAACGGTTTAAAGGCTTTTCCGATTATACTAATAATGTGAGCACCATTTTTTTTAGCATTAGCCACAACAGATTGCTCAGTTTCGTCTTTGGCAGTAACGCCGAGAATAATCTGGCAGTTAGTACTATTGCACGTCTGAAAAGCCTGTGCTATGAATTCGGAAAAGTCTTTATTAACGATGCTTTGCTGTTTAGGTTCATCAAAGACTGCAAAATTCAAGCAGTAATTAGTCGTTTGAGATTGTTTTAAAATAGAAAGAGTAAACGCCCATATCATCCTGACATTATCACTTGCAGAAGACCCGAATTTCATATCAAAATCATTTATACTGGGTAAAAGCGTGACCGGAGAAATATCTATTCTGTCCTTATCATTTATACTGCCATAACCAAAAAGATATAGATAATCTACAAATTGAGATTTCATTTCTTTTAGTGTTGCTCGAACAGAATCATCATTGTTTTGGTTCTCCATCATTTCACGTTTTGCAAGTAGTATTCTATATTCCTCAGATAAATCATGAATTGTTTTACGTGTTTCATGCATTTCTTTCAAAGCATTATTTATTTCATCTATAGAATCCTGTATATGTATTTTCTTGCGAACATTTGCTTCTGAATAATTATCTTCTAGCAGAATATCTAACTGAAGAAATTGATATCATTCTTTCAGCGATTTTGTAAATTACGCCAATTATAATATTCAACTAATTACGTTGAACATAATGAGATATCACTAATATTTTGACATTTGGTGATGATACATTAATTTTACTGACATTTATATCAAATACATCGTACTTGAATTAAAACGCATTATTCGGTTGGATTCAATAAAAAATTATACGAATTTTGAATGAGTGTTCGTATATAAAACATAATATATATTGTAATTATAACATAGATCGAAGAAAATAGTCAATATAAAAAACAAGAATTTTTTAAGATATTGAAATATCAGATTCTAATAGTAAGTATAAAAATGCCGCAGCTTTATGGCTACGGTATTTGATATGTATTAGTTATTTCTTGTCCATAGCTGATCAACGTTCATCGTATCCTATTATTAACTATCAAAAACATATGGGAATAAAGTTTTATTTGGAGAATACTACTATATTAAAGATTCCTCTTTTATTTCTTCATACTTTTCAATAACTTCTTTTCGAAGTTTTTCAACCTCTTTTATATCACTTTCTTTATTTGCGGTATGATATTTATTAAGACTATTGAGAAAAGCGTTAATAAGAGCATATGAATTGGAATCGATAAGCATAGGTGATCTTTGAAAAAGTTTTCGAATAGCATAAACACAGACATTCGCACTATTCGTTAAATCAAGTGGTATTCCATAAGTTGGATCGCACTCAAGGAATTCCTCTATTCTTTGAGCTACAGCTTCTGTAAAAAAGAGTTTTCGTAATTCGTGTGCATTTTGAATTATTGTAGGGTATTTCTGACAAGCATCCATAGAAGCTTCTGCTAGTACTTCTATGTGTCCCTGATATAATTCAGGATAATACAAACGCAGCATAGTTTGATCGCTTTTGATTGAATGAACAATATCATCCCAGAACAAAATCTTAACAGGCCATTTCCCTTGTTCAATACGTTTTAAAGATATATTGCAAATATGTTCTTGTAATGTAACATCATTTTCAATTGCCACCATAATTATAAACTCATTCATTTTTATTGTGCATTCTTCAGCATCGGCAATCCAATCATTCAACTTTGATGTAGATACGCTTTTAACATTCTTACATTGCGCAAAAAATGTATGTGTGGTTTTGTAATTGAACTAGTATGTCAACACCGTTTTGTGATTGCCCTTTTCTACCCCAAAGTTGAGTATCAGCAGAATACTTTTTTGAAGGAAATCCTTACACGTTTTTTTCAAATTCGGCAAAATCGTTAGGTGGAGTGATTCTATATATTGCTAACGAAGACATCTTATTCTCCTTTTTTTATAAAGTAGATTTACGTATATTTTAATAGATTAAGAAAATCTTCTAAATCCATCAGTTGAATTAGGTGTTCCTCTTCTGCGGCAAATCTATGAGCACCTCTTGTGAAACGCGATGTGGTAATAATAATTGCTTTATTAACTCTATCATGTTGCCTTACACCTGCTGCAGATCTTACTATATTTACACCGACTGAATGATCAGGATTATAGTGCTTACACTCAATATATAAACAAATTGGAACGCCAGAAATATTTTTTGTTGCAATGACATCTTTTCCTCCATCTTTCTGAGGAGGAGTTAACTCAACAATATATCCATTTCTGGAAAACACTTCAGCAACTAATTCTTCAAATCGTCTATCTGAGATTCTATAAATAGTAGAAGGGTTTATTCTTATTTGTTCAATTAGTCGCGTAATGTCATCAGCTATCCACTCTTCACATTCTTCAGGAATATCAAAATCAAAGTAATCTGGATCTATTGAAAGTGAATACCTAACATCACATCCCCAAGCATTGCAATCATCAAAATCAATCGCACCTAACGGATATTCATAACCTCTTATAGTAAAGCCAAATTGATTACCGCATCGTATGCATTCTGATTCATAAATAAAATCATGTTCAATGCTTACTCCCATTCCAAATTCGCCATTAGAAAACGAGTTGCATTCGATAATATTCTTATCAATTTGAAATTGTTTACCACATCTTTAACAAATTATCATAGGATTATCAGATAAAACCACGTCAATATCCCCCTTTTAAAATAGTATATCATATTGGATTATTTTTTTCAATATTGAATCGCTATATTTTTGCTGATTTTGAGCATTATTTGATCTTAGATTCAGAGCATATTGAAGTAGAAATATATAAATTTTCGTTTAGGTAATTTAGAATAAAACGATTAATTAGCAGCCCATGTGGGCTGCCTTTCGTTTTGTATATCGGCTCAGCAATGATAAAATAAAGAACAGCGGTCTTATCAATATTGGCAGAATAGATGAGATAACCGACACGGGGCGCGTATTCCGTACAACTGTGGCTATGGACGATTATTTCAGCAGCCGTAAGTGAAAAGAGCCTGCTGTCATAAGAGTGACCAACGAGAGAAACGGCGTAGAGCGTTTTATGCTGGAATTTGCTCCCTATGAGAAGCATACTGTACGGGATCTTGAAACAGGTCAGTATACCGTTGAGCTTTGGTACGATGAACAGGACGAGACAGAAGTGCTTATAATGCTGCTCAGCTTCGTTCCTGTTATAGAGATACTCGGTCCCGAGAAGCTGCGTGAGCAGGCGAAAGAACGATTAACGAGACAGTATGAGCTGCTTTATGGGCAGAAAGAAAGCTATAAGGAGACTAGTAGATGATACATATTCACTTACTGTCCGTGAAGATATCTTTCTTGACGGTATACTTAATCTGTTCTGAATAAAACAAAAAGTTCCATGTGCCATTCACAAATGGAACTAAATCTACAAAGCGAAAAAACAGTTGCATTTATTTAATGATATGATTGTTTTGACAAAGTCCGAAAAACAGCTGTTTTTCGGGTGCCATCTTTTTAGAGATGAACTTACATAAACCCCGAAACGTAGCCGTTTCGGGATTTTTATTGATTAAATGTGGTTTGCCCCCAACCCGATTGTAAATGGTATCCCAAACTGAAAATTGCTTTATATAAATGATTTATAAATTGTCTATATATACAAGTCTAAATATGTTGTAATATAAATAATATGGTGGGTTTACTATAATTCTCTTGACTTTTTTATTAAAATAGTGTATTATTGTATATGAATTTTTTTGCGTCACTTAAAACAGATTCTAATTATTGGTTTTATATATAGTCTCTCCTCAAGCCCTATCAGGATAACACCGACCGAATAGAAGTGGAGCGAAAGTTTAGTCTCGCAAAGCGCAAATTCGGTCTTGGTCTGCTGCTCACGAAAAGAGAAGATACAACAAAAGCATCGATAGTTCTCAGCATAATTGCAATGAACATTGACCGCCTTGCGGCGATGCTTTTGTGCTTTATCAAATTTATCCTGTCATTTTTTGTTTTTGATATTGAAAATAAGTGCCTTTTCGAAATGGTTGGTTGTTGAGTAGACACTATTTAACTTTTAAACAGAAGTTGAAAACATACAGTTTTATATTTAAGTTTACTCCATGCAATAATAAGGAACAAATTAGTCTATATTCTGAATAATACAAATCAATCATAGTTTTACAAATTGATCTGCTACCATATCAATGCATGAAAAACAGCGCTTAAGAATATCCTTTTCGGAAGATATTCTTATGGTAAATGCTGTTTATGCGTGCTTATAAGTATTACTAAGAAATATGGATTTAATTGCATTATGAATTTTAACAAGTTAGGTGATGAAGTGTTATGTACAGATTAAGCAGCTATAATATCTATCTGGCAATGAAAAAAGGTAAATTTTTACTTGTTCAGGGAATGTATGGATCGTTTGATGTTGTTGATAAAGCGATCTATGATTCGATTATTTTTTGCCGTGATGAAAATAATGGTGCAATTATCGAAGAAAGATTTGATGAAAATGTGTTAGTCTCCTTGAAAAAGAGAGGCTATATTACATGCCTGGATCAGGAAGAGGAACATACAAAGTTCAAAAAGATCTCTGATATTATTTCTACAAAAAAGAATAATGATCTCTCCCTGACAATTATACCTACTTATAATTGTAATTTCCGCTGTGAATACTGTTTTGAGAAGAAAATACAGGATATGGGGGCCAAGGTACTCGGAAGTACCATGACACCCGAAATTGTTGACGCGGTATTCCGCTATGTCGACAAAATTAAAGCTGAGGGCAGAAATCTTCATGATATCTGTTTTTTTGGCGGAGAGCCTTTCTTGAAGAACAACTACAAAATCGTAGAATACGTCTGTGAAAAAGCTGCAGAACGTGATATTCGTTTATCGTGCATTACCAACGGATATGATCTGGAGCACTATATCGAGCTGATAAAAAACAATAATTTCTCTTCTGTCCAGATCACACTTGACGGTGTTGGTGAGGCACATGACCAGAGAAGATTCCTTGCAGGAGGAAAAGGCTCATTTGATAAGATAACAGAGAACGTTGAACTGGCATTAAAGAACGGGATAAATATCTTTTTAAGAACTAATGTCAATAAGAAAAATGTATCCGAAATAAAAAAGCTGATAGCGTATTACTGCGAAAAGGGCTGGATCAATTACAGTAATTTCAATTATTATTTCAAGGCTACGCACAAGTGTTATGAGCTCCTTGAAAATCAGTATTCGGATCTGGAACTGATGGGCGAGATTATTTCTGCCTGTGCAGAGAATAATATTGAATTTGACCGAAAGCACCTGAACAGCCAGTATTTCCTTATATCGGATTCCATCAGAAATATGATCAAAGAGCATACATTTGCGGCTATCAACAACGTATACTGCCGGGCGGGATTCAATATGTTTGTTGTTGATCCATTTAAGAATATTTATGCTTGCTGGGATTCTGCAGGAGAAGAACATAAGATCATAGGAACTATTGATACAGAAAATGCTGAATTTGTTTTTAACGACAATTATAAAAGGTGGTCCGAGAGAAACGTAGGCAATATTGAAAAATGCAGCAGATGTACATATGCATTTTTCTGCGGCGGCGGATGTGCCGCACATGCAAATATCGTCAACGGAAGCATTTTCACCGGATTATGCGACGAATTTCAGGAGATCTTCAACAAGGTTGCAGTTGATGTTTGCAGCGAGTTTGTTGACTGAAAAGAAGAGCGTATAGTTTAAATAAAGCTTGTTATATCCATTTTTATTAACCGGTTTTAGGCTTTTTTCATCAATTGCATTTCTGCGGTATTGATGAAAAAAGGGGGTGAAAAAATGCAGGAGCTTAATAAGAATTACGATGCAGAGAACATGGATCTTCTTATCGAAGAACTCGAAGCACGTGAAGAGTTAAAGTGCGGATGCCAGAGTGGATGCGGAGTTAATGATAACACTAATCAGGCATAATGCTTTAGTGCATTATGATAAAGCTGTATGTAACCTATGCAATAATATATTAAACACTATTTGAATCGCAGCAGATAAGCGATCGATAACAGATCTGCTGTAGTTCTCATGTTTAGGTTTTTTATGAAAGAAGCTCTGTTTTTCGATAAGAACTTCACGAAACATAGATTACATAATAACGACAAATTATTACTGATTATTATACTTTTCAAATAAGCCAATCGAGGTGATAATGATGCAGGAATTAAACCAGAATTTTGACGTTGATAACATAGATCTTCTGATTGAGGAGCTTGAAACACGCGAGGAATTAGACACTAATTGCAAGTGCAATAACTTTAGCTTCTGATTACCAAGTATAAGCGTATCAAACCCAAAATAATAAGTAGTTTGTTATAAAGCAGTTTTATTTATATCGTCTGAAGTGCAATTGATGAAGGAAGTCTAAACAATAACCAAAACAATTTTAGTACAAGGGTATACTGCAATAAATAGTATTAAAATATATTATATGGATAAGAGTTTTATTTGAACTTTGATGACATGACACTGATACCGGTCTGGCCGGTACAGTTTTTGTGAATCAGAAGGAATTATAATGGATAACAGTGTATATAAGCTTAAAGAAAACGTTTTGATAAGTGAGTTCAGCGGAGTCAGCAATGACGAATACCTTATCGTTTACCACGATCGTCAGTGGAAGGTATCGAGCAATGTATATGAGGTGATTCAGGGGCTTGGTCTGGGTAAAAACAGAGAGACCATAGTTGATGAGCTGAACGTGAGTAATAATGGCTCAATTACAGAAGCCGGTGTAGAAAAAATAGAACTGTTCCTTAAAGATAACCGCTTGATCGAAGGAACAGAGGACATCCCGCAGATGTCAAAAAATTTAGGACAAAGAAATATCTGGGGCAGGATAACTCTGCTCAGTCCGAATATGATAAAAAAACTAAGATTTCTGTCACATGCATATAATCTGGTTTTCTTTATAATAATGGCTATACTTGGTGTAGCCTCAGTGGTTTTCTTGTTAGTTAACAACCCTCCGGTCAACATGGGGAAACTGCTTTTTTCTCTGCGTTTGGATAGACTGATTCTATGTGTATGTTTAGCTTTTTGTATAGGAGTTTTTCATGAGCTGGGCCATTCCGCGGCTTTGATGCGCTATGGAGGTGAGCCGAAACGAATAGGTGCGGCAGTATATCTTTTTATGCCGGTATTCTTTTCGGATGTAACTGCGGCGTGGCAGTTAAAGCGCCAGCAGCGAATAATGGTTGATCTTGGCGGACTGTATTTTCAGGCAATGATAATCGCCGTATTGAATTTTATCAATATATTTGTTAAGAGCCTGATAATAAAATATGCGCTCCTTATATCAGCAGCAACATTTTTTTCAAATCTGGTCCCTTTTTTTAAACTGGACGGATATTGGGTAGTGTGCGATTATCTGGGCGTGACAAATATGCGTAAAGCCGTTGCTGACCACATTAAGTATAGAATTAAGAAAACAGCAAAACAATCGGAGGTAAGCCGTCTCGGTGGAACTAAGAAGTTGATTTTTGGCTGTTTTATTCTGTTTTCATGCTGCTATGCAGTATATTACGGTCTCTTTTTTGCGTCAACGCTTAAGTATGCGTTTGTGTGCTTTTATGGTGATATAAGACATCTTGTAAACAATGGCGCAGATATTTTTAAATCGATAAGTATTTATTCTGTTTTGAAATATATAGTAAGCAGATTTACTCTGATGCTTTTTGTGATCTTCCTGATAAAGAGGATTTATAAACTGATAAAAAATGTTGCAAATAAATGTTTAAAAAGAAGGACGATTAGCTGTGATACTTGATTGGAAAGTAAAAGATTGTAAGTCGGTGCTGGTTGATTGCAGATATAATTCTATGAAGGCTTTGCTTGATTATTATAAGTATGACCTGAATGTTTTTGAAATATTCTTATTAGGCCGTGCTTTTACTTTCAAGTATGCAAAGATAAATCTGAAAAATGAAGGTATATATGGTCTTCCTTTAGTGACAGTTTCCGATGACGATATAGAATACTCAATATTTGATTCGCTTAAAATTCCATATCACACGGATAAAATGGATGAAAGCCCTGAAAGCTGGAGACGCATAAAGGAGATCATTGATGATGACAGGCCTATTATTTTCAAGCTTGATGAAAGAATTCTGAGAAATAATGAGGCAGCCTTGAATGAACACATAAAAATAAGGTTTTTGTCTATTCCTGTGATGTACGGATATGATGAGGATAATGTGCATCTTTTCTGGTCATGGGCGACAAATTCCGAAAATCTGCTTATTGATTTTCCGTTGGATCGTTTCAACAAATACCGCAATACGATATGTTTGCCCAATTCTCCGGAATACAGATGCTGTTACGTTGATGAAGGCTTTGACGGTGCTTGTGATGAGAATACTGACGATATAATCAATGAATCCATCAAAAAAATAGTTACCAATATGCTGAGCGGCGAATGTAAAAGCAGCGTGATCGGAACAATGGATTCGTCTGAAGTGATGTCAGGAATCCGCGCAATGAAGTGCTTCGCAGATGATCTGAAGGTTTATTATGAGAAACTGAAAAATAATGAAGAATACAGGAAATTTCTTGTGTTATCGGTTTTGCTGCTGCGAAATACTCTGCTCAATGGAAGCAAGACTGCCTATCGTATTGAATTTGCAAATGCACTGAACAGCTTTGGCAGAAAGACTGATAACGAAGCTCTGCTCTCAGCGGGGAATGAGATGGCAGCTTCCGCAAAAAGATGGCAGGAAATGCTGGCTTTCATGGGAAAGCTTGCGAGAAATAAAACGGATTTTGAGAACGGATTCGCCTCCTTAATAGAAATATACCAGGATATATATATAAAAGAAAAAGAAATATACGAAGCATTAGGAGAAGCGTATGGCATTAAATGTGTATAAAAACTGCAACTATATTAATCTTGTAAGCTTTCTGAAAAAGGCTGTTGAGCTGTATGGCGATTCTCCGGTCGCTTTGATCAAAGAGGACGATGGAGTAAGACAGATCTCTTATAACGAGTTTTATGGCGAAGTTGTAAGAGGAGCTGCAGAGATCGTTTCAACTATAGGAAAAGGCAATAATATAGCGCTGTGCGGCAAATTTGACTATTCCTTCATGCTGTCCTTCTTTCAAATCATTTTTTCAGAGAATATAGTTGTTTCATTAGATATACAGCAATCGGATGATATTATAAGGAAAAGCATAGTAAATGCGGATATTCATTACTATCTGTCCGATTTGAACGATGACAATGCTCTGGCCGATTCAGCAGAAAAAATATGCTTAAACGGATCGGCGCACGAGCATTCAGCAGAGAATGACATGGAAAAAGAAATTACCCCCGACAGTACTGCGATCATCATTTTTACATCAGGAACAGAAGGCGATCCTAAGGCGGTTGCTCTTTCACATGAGAATATCCTCTCAAATATTTTTTACAGTATGAAAATAGTAGGACTGGATAATTTTTCAACTGAAGATCATATCGTTTCGGTGCTTCCTGCGTTTCATATGTTTCAGCTTGTAACAGGATTCCTGACACCTCTTGCTTTCGGAGTAGCTAATTGCTTTGCTTCCAAGGAAGCAGAGCTGCTTAAATGCTTCAGGCTCTTTCAGCCGAAAGTACTGATCGCTGTGCCTGAGGTCTTAAAGAGCTTCAGGAAGCTCATCGCCGGAGGTTTAAAGGGAAATCCTGTCTTATTATTGGGCGCTAAACTGAAGAGCATTGTTTGCGGCGGAGCATTTTGTCCCGTTGATGTGCTTAAGTGGTATGATTCAATTGGCATAAATGTTCATTACGGCTATGGCATCACTGAGTGTTCGCCTGTAATATCCTGCTCACTTCCGACTCAGGAAATAGACGGAAGTGTCGGTATCCCTGACAGTGAGTATTGTACTGTGTCGATCTCGGAGGATAACGAGATACTTGTTAAGGGACAGGGCGTATTCAAAGGCTACTGGAACAAAACTGAGCTTGCAAATTATAATTCTCCTGATGGCTGGTATCATACAGGAGATATAGGTTATCTGGATGAGAACGGAAAGCTGTTCATATCAGGCAGAAAAAAGAACGTTCTTGTGCTTGAAAGCGGAAATAACGTCGTTCCTGAGGAGCTGGAAAAAGAAGCGGAAAAATCGGAATATGTCATTGAAGCCCTGGTTTATATCCATGCATCACACCAATCGGAAATGCTCGGATGTGATGTGGTGATGAATGAACGGTTTTATGAGGAGCTGTCCGGAAAGCAGCAGGAAGAAGCCGTTGAAAATATAAAGAGGAAGATCAATAATGAACAGCCGAAATATAAGAATATTGCAGTGATAAGGTGCGTGAAGGAGCCCTTTATCCGCAATAAGGTGGGTAAAATACTGCGATATAATTATGTAACTGAAAGAGGAAGGCTTATTGAAGAAAATGAATGAGAAAACAAGAAATGTTCAGCAAATTGTAATACGGCATATATCAGAATATACGGATGTTGAAGAAAAAGACATCGATGTTTCAATGACACTTGGAAATGATCTGGGAATAACATCATTTGATCTTGTTTCTCTTGCGTATGAGTTTGAAGAAGAGTTTAAAGCAGAAAGCGAGATCGACATTCCGAAAGATGCTGAAACTGTCGGAGATCTTGTTGAATTTGTAAAAAACATGCTTGAAAGATATTAATAACTTACAGTTTTGTTTGCAATAAACCTATAATTCAATATATGATTAGGAGTAGAATATGCTTAACCCACTTTTATACTATATAAAAAATAAAGGAAAAGGACTTCTTTTGCTGTTTGCGATAGTAGTATGTGTACTTGGTGTTGTGTTTGTCTCAACCATCATTTTATCTATTTCGGATACTTGTAAGCCGCTGATGGTCTATCCCTATGAGAACTTTACTGCGGTCAGGCTGCTGAATGATGATAAGCCTGATGCTGAGAGTGAATTATCCGAAAAGGCAGCATTATCGGATTGTATTCCAATGAAAGTGTCTGTTTTTGACTTTAAGCTCATAACAGTCTCATCAAGCAGCATGATCATGAATTTTGAGGATAAAACAGATATAGGAGTTATAATGGACAAGTGCGCTGTTCAGCTTACTGAGGGCGTATTACCCGAAAAGGGCAAAAACGAGATCATTGTCCATGAAAACATTCTTAAGAATAAGAAGCTTAAGCTGGGTGATGAGCTGAATTCTTATAAGATCACAGGCGCATTTTCAGGCAAGCCGGTCTTTGGACTCGGATATATGGACAGTACAGCCGCTGAAGAGGAGTTCAAGCAGCCAAGGACATACATAGTTTTTGCAGACAATGACGTGAGAAGCAGACTTAAGGAACTGTCCGCTGATGATTGGAAGGTCTATACAATTGATGATGCAAATCAGGATCTTGATAATAGCTTCAGTGATCTTAATCTGATACTTGCTATAAGTATCATCATGTTGACAATCTCTATTTCCATTGCGATAGCTGCATTGGTATTTTCACAGTATGCTTCGAGATATGATGAGTTTGCGATACTCAATACGATCGGCTATAAAAAGAAAAGCATAATTGCTCTTATCATAAAGGAAATACTGATCATTTCGATTGTCGGATGGGCAATAGGTTACGGATTAGCCCTTCTCGGCATCTGGCTTGTATACATCAACGTCTACAGAAATACCGGACAGACAATGAATATATTCAATATCGTGGCTCTGAAATATTCGTTTGTACCTTTGATCTGTTCTGTATTATTTACACTTATTCCTACTACCAGAAAAATATGTAAGACTGATCTTATTAGTATTATCGAAAGGAGAAATTAATGGAATTAACGGCTGAAGAAATCGTTCTTAAATATAAAGACGGAAGAAACGATCTGACCATCCTTAACGAGCTTAATGTCACATTTAAGCCGGGTGCGGTGAATGTACTTATCGGTCCTTCAGGATCGGGAAAAAGCTCGCTCCTGTATCTGCTTTCGGGATTGAGAAAGGCTACGAGCGGAGTAATAAAGTTTAATGATATATTGATCTCTGATACAACGGGAACCGAGAAGATAAGATATGAAAACTTTGGATTCATTTTTCAGCATTCTTTCCTGATCCCTTATCTGAATGTAACCGAAAATATATGTATGGCAAGAAAAGATATGGATCTGAAAAGCAAGGCGGAGGAGCTGCTTAAAAAGCTGAAAATCCAGGATCTTGCCAAAAAGAAGATATATCAGTTGTCAGGCGGAGAAAAGCAGAGAGTTGCAATAGCAAGGGCATTGGTAAAGGAGCCCTCTGTCATTTTTGCTGATGAACCGACTGCATCGCTTGATAAGGAAAATGCTAAAAATGTATTTAATATTCTGAGGAAGAACTCCAAGGATAAGATCGTTATCATCGCAACACATGATACATCGCTAATAAATGAAAACGATCATGTATTTGTGATCGATGACGGTAAGATCATGGAACAAAATCCTGATAATGATACGAAGGAACCGCTTCAGAGCAGAAAAAAGCGTAAAAAGTGAAGCATTTATTCAATGAGAAAAAACATTGAAATATGCTTGCAGGGTCTGAAACCCGGCCATTGGAAGCTCAGTGTTGTACCTATCCATAAAAAAGTGGCGAGGCACATCACCTTGGCACAAAAACTTTGGTGCGGTGGTTCACATAGCGTGATCTATTCATAACATCTGCAAGGAGAGACTTGTTATCCAGGCACCTGAATAGGTGTCTGATTATCTGTATTGGCGAGTTTGGAGCTGAAGCTCGTTTGCTGAACTCGGCATAAGCTCTCAGGGCGATGATCTTGATGTATCGATTTCGGATAGAAGGTGTATAGGGTCTATTAGTTTTTTGAGAGGTTTAAGGAACAATTTAATATTCAATAATATTAGTCTTTGAAGATAAACAGTACAACGTTTTGATAATGATATATAGTCTCTCCTCAAGCACTATCAGGATAACACCGACCGAATAGAAGTGGAGCGAAAGTTTAGTCTCGCAAAGCGCAAATTCGGTCTTGGTCTGCTGCTCACGAAAAGAGAAGATACAACAAAAGCATCGATAGTTCTCAGCATAATTGCAATGAACATCGACCGCCTTGCGGCGATGCTTTTGCGCTTTATCAAATTTATCCTGTCATTTTTTGTTTTTGATATTGAAAATAAGTGCCTTTTCGAAATGGTTGGTTGTTGAGTAGACACTATATAATATACCGTAGGAGGATTTGAAAGAAGTATGGAACCAATTGCTGTAGTAGGAATGGGTGCGATTTTCCCAGATTCAATGAACTTGTGTGAGTATTGGAGCAATATTCTTGCGTCGCGTAATTCATTAAGAGAATTGCCTGACCAATACTGGCTGAAAGAGGATTATTATGATCCTGATAAATCTGCTCCTGATAAATCTTATAGTAAAACTGCGGGAGTCGTAGGCAATATCGGATTTGATGCTCTTGAATTCGGAATTACTCCTGTAGATCTTGAGTCAATTTCTGTGGATCAGATATTTGCACTTGTTGTGGCAAAGCAGGCACTGCAGGATGCGGGGCTTTATGGTGAAAACGCAAAGGATTTTGATCACAGAAGAGCAGGTGTTATTGTTGCTTCGAGCATCGGAAAGAATGCTTTTTCCTTATATTCGAGGCTTCAGATGCCAAAGTATAAAAGAATACTGATGAACAGCGGTGTATCTGAAAAGCTTGCTGATCTGATAATCAAAAAAATGAGTGACACTGAGCTGGAATGGACCGATCAGTCTAATCCGGGTTATCTTGCAAATGTTGTTGCAGGCAGAATAGCAAGCAGATTTGACCTGTATGGTGTGAATTTTTCAGTTGATGCAGCCTGTGCAAGCAGCTTGGCAGCTGTAAAATGTGCAGTCAGTGAACTCCAGTCGGGGAACTGTGATATTATGCTCACAGGCGGAGTGAATCTTGATTGTTCCGAGTTTTCATTTGTTTCCTTCTGTAAAACACCTGCAATTTCACCAAGCGGAAATATCAGACCCTTTGATAAAAAATCGGATGGAATGTTGCTGGGTGACGGCGTTGGAATGATGGTCCTGAAGCGTTTAAGTACAGCTGAAAAGGACGGCGACAGAATATATGGCGTTATAAAAGGCGTCGGAGCAGGCGGAGACGGTAAATCCAAGGGTATCTTTTCTCCCAATGTTGAAGGTCAGATAAGAACCCTGGAGAATGCATACGAGAATGCAGGTGTCAATGTGGCTGATGTCACCCTGTTTGAAGCCCATGGAACAGGTACGAGAGTCGGTGACAATTATGAGATAGAGGCTTTGGACAGGTTCATAAAAAAGAACGGCGTTTCACATAAGGTTGGTATCGGAAGTGTCAAGAGCCAGATAGGTCACACGAGGTTGGCAGCAGGTGCTGCAAGCATGATAAAGGTTCTGCTGGCGCTTCATCACAAGGTAATGCCTGCGACGATCAATGTAGATGAGCCCACGGAATTATTGAACGGCTCAATAATAAATGTGCTGCAGGAGTCACGTCCCTGGATCATCTCAAAAGAAAATCCTGTACGCTGTGTCGGAGTAAGTGCTTTTGGCTTCGGCGGTACAAATTATCATGTTGTACTTGAAGAATATGGAAAGGACAGCGAAAAGCGCGGAAAGTACCGTATAAACAGTATTCCTGCAAGCGTTGTTATCAATGCAGAGTCAAAGGAAGCACTGAGACAAAAGATAAATGATATGCGTGATGAGCTTCTGAGCGATCCAAAAGCTTCAGTTGAGCAGTTATACGGAAAGACCGATATGCCGTCTGATGAGCTTTGTGTAGGCTTTGTGGCTTATGATAAATCAGACGCAATTGCTAAGCTGGAAGCTGTTTCTGAAATAATAGATGATCTGGATTTCAATAATAAACTCAGAAAGATCAATGATTATTATTACATAAAAAGCGGAAAGCGCAATAAAAAGATCGCTGTTCTGATCGATGAAGGCATTAAGGCGAAGGTCGGAAATCTGAAGGATATTTCAATGAACTTCCCTGAGCTGCGTAATTCATTGAAGAAGGTGGATGATGCGTGTGCACACCGCGGTGAAAGTAAAGCATCAGAGTTACTGTATCCGTTTGGCAATTGCAGCGATGGTGCGGAATTATCAGATACGGTTTCTTCAGCCCTGCTCAATGGTGTGTATAAAATACTGAAAAACAGAGGCTTGAAAGCAGATACTGTAATTTGCAGGAATACATATCTTAAAAATGCAAAGTACATATGCGGAATAGAAAAGGAAGCTTTTTGCTATAAGGAATCCAAGAAAAAGAATGATCCGGATAAGAATGAATATTGCTTGTATCATAAGCAAAAGCAGATCCTTAAGGGCGGAAAAATCGAAAAGTGTATCGATAAGGCACTTGATGAAAAGGTCAATACAGTTTTAGTGATCGGAAGCGGCTTTGCCGTATCGGATAAGGCTGAAAAGGCAAACATTATCAGATTGTTTGATTCTGAGCCGAAGAATGATCTTTATGCTCTGGAAGATGCGGTTCTTCAGCTGAGAATGTCAGGTGCAGCACTGGATAAGGACTTGTATTCTGATGTCAGCAGATTTGATCGCAAATCAGTGAAAAAGCACGTAATAGACATCAATCCGAGAATTTACAGGAGTGAGAGAAAAGAGAGGATCATTGAAGAAATATTGAAGCCCTCTTTCAATGATGATGCAAAAATCGAGAAAAAAACAGCTCTCTCAGAGGAGACAACTGCTGTAAAGGAAGTTCCTTCAGTTGCTGTGAAAACTGCCGCAGAAGCTGTCGAAAACAACAATAGAGACACTGTCAAAATCACTAAGGCGGCAGCACCTGAAAGGAAAAAAGCAATAAAGGCTGCACCCGCAAAAAAGCCAGTTCCTGTTAAGAAAGCTGTTGATCTCAAAAAGCTGCGTTCACAGACTGAGATCAATTCCATAGGGGTAAAGAACTATCTCAAGCAGCAGAGCAACGCGTTTAATATGCTGGTCGATTATGTCAGCAGCGGCGATATGCACCCCGAGCTGCCTGATATGATAAAAGAGCTGAAGGAAATATTAAACAGTTCGGCTGATGCTTTTATTTCGTTGATGAATAAGCAAAAAAAGAACGATAATACCGTATCTCAGATCGTTCCGCTCCATAATTCTGACATGAGAAGACTTCAGGTAGAATTAAAGGCTGCCGAATATGAGAAAAGTGATCTGAAAATAAAAAAAGGTGCGGTCCTGGTATTAGTTGAGAGTGCGAAGGTGGGCGAGGATGTCTGCCGTAAACTCAAAGAAAACGGCTTTGAGCCATATAGGATATTATTGGGAGATGATGACAGTATCTGTTCTGTCAGACCCTGTGATATTGAAAGGATCGAATCAATATACCAGGAGATCAGTCGTAAAAAGAGCATGGATATAACAGGCTTTATGTTCATCTCGGATGCGGGGAAAAACAATGATCTGAGAGCAAGCATAGATATTGTAAAAACAGTATTTTTCTTTGCAAAATTCTTCAGAACGATGCCGTGTAATGAGCTGGCTGCAGGGCAGAGAAGATTCTTCTTCAATGTGGTAAGAATGGACGGAAAACTGGGCTTTGACGGAAAAGGCCAGCAAACTGCTTTAGGCGGACTTATGGGCCTTTCAAAGTCACTGTTCTATGAGTGGTATGAGGATACCATTGTTAAGGGAATTGATGTTCATCCTGAGATCAGTGAAAGCGAAATGTCAGACCTGTTGATGGGAGAATTGAATGCTGCTCAGAAAAACTATCCCGAGTTGGGAATAGATTCCGACGGAACCAAAAGATATATAAGCTTAAAGGAACATGACACTGTATTTTATGGCAGCTGTGAGCCGAAAAAGGATGATGTGATCCTTGTTACAGGAGGAGGTAAGGGTATTACCGCCAAGTGTATTTTATCAATGGCTAAGAAGTATAAATGCAGGTTTGTGCTGCTCGGCAGAACAGAGCTTTCGGATAATGTAGATGCTTATGCAGAAGCAGATACAAAGCGTGAGATACAGGATATGCTTATCAGTAAAATGAGCGTTGAGAAGAAAATGATGAAGCCTGCAGAGCTGTCCGTTATGGTGAACAGGATATATTCACAGACAACTATCCGCAGAACCCTGAGAGAGCTTAAAGCATCAGGGGCATCGGTATTATACTATTCCTGCGACATTAACAATGATGAGCAGGTGGGCAGGATCATTTCCGATGCAGAGAGCAAGTTCGGAAAGATCACAGGCTTCATTCATGGTGCAGGTGTATTGGCGGATAAGCTTATTTCCGATATGACGGAAAGAGATTTTGATATAGTAGTTAAGACCAAGATCTTCGGTCTGGATTCATGCCTGAAAAATATAGATCTGAGCAATCTTAAATACCTCATAATGTTCAGCTCTGTTGCTGCTTTCTTCGGAAATAAGGGACAGTCAAATTATGCTCTGGCTAATGAGATAATGAACAAAATGGCATTTATGATAAAGAGAAAGCACCCGAAATGTGTGGTTTCAGCAATTAACTGGGGACCATGGGATCACGGAATGATAAATGATTCGCTGAAGGAGGCATTCAAAGCCAGAAATATATCCATTCTTCCTGTCGATAGAGGCGTTGAAATATTTATGGAACAATTTTTATACGATCAGCAGTATTCACAATCCCAGATAGTTGTATTTGACAAGATGTATTTTTAAGGAGCTATTAATGGAAAAAATCGCAATAATCGGTATGGAATGTCTGTTACCGGGATATACTTCAAAAGATAAACTATGGTCTAAGCTTATTAACGGAGAATCCCTCTTAACAACCGAAGAATATGATGGCAGGATAATTGAAAGAGGACGATTGCTGTCAAGTGAGGCAGACGGCTTCTTTAAGGACAAGTTCTCTGCGGAGAATATGCAGCTGTTAAACGAAAAAGGTGAGGTCTATAAATGGTGCGCCTTTGTTGTACAGGAGGCACTGAAAGAGAGCGGCTATCTGAACAATAAGGAGATGCTCAGGAAAACAGGCATGGTCCTTGGTACTCTGGGAATGTTCGTTCCTGAATATGAGACGATGTTTGACCCTGTTATAAAGATCAAGCTCGAAGAAAATGTCAATTTCTTTTTAAAGGACCAGTGCTTTAAATTTGAAAACAAGTTTTTCAATAAAAGAGTCAAGGCTGATAAGTGTTATATTGATACTGATAATGCCAAAACTATTTCCGAGATGTTTGGCCTGGGCTGTGACGCTGTTTCAATGAGTGCGGCTTGTGCTACACCGTTATATGCCATTAAGCTTGGCTGTATGGCATTGGAATCGGGAAAACAGGACATGATGATAGTCTGCTCGAACTGTGTCAATGAGTCTAAAACTGATGTTTGCAGTATTTTTGACCTTCTGGGAATACATACAGAGCAGGGGCAGTGTAATCCGCTTAATAAGGAGAGCCAGGGACTTGTGATCAGCTCAGGTGCAGGAGCAGTTGTCCTTAAAAGACTGAATGATGCAGTAAAGGCGAATGATAATATATTAGCCGTTATTGACAGCATCGGATGGTCGAATGACGGAGGAGAAAAAAGCATTCTTTCTCCCTGCAGTTCAGGACAGATAAACAGCTTCTCAGATGCGTACACAGGTGGTGTAAGTGATGATATTGACTATATTGAGTGCCATTCCACAGGAACAGCTGCAGGAGATATTGAGGAGTACAACTCAATTGTAAAGTATTTTCACCAGAGGGGCAGGACTCCGCTGATAGGTACTTTAAAAGGCAGCACAGGACATTTCCTGACAGCCTCCGCAATGGGCTCGATCGTTAAGGTCATTCTTTCTATGAAAAACGGGATCATACCTAAAACAGTCCGCGTTAAGCATCCTATATGCGATGAGGTCGTAACAGAAAATCTCAAATGGCCTGTGAAAAAGCGCGAGAAAAAAGCTGCCATAAATGCCTTCGGATTCGGCGGCATAAATGCTCATTTGGTTTTAAAGGAATACCGCGCTCAGGATAAGGACGATCATATCCCTGATGATGAAGAGTGCAATATCTCTGTGATCGGTATGTCGCTGCAGCTTGGCGAAATAAAAACCAAAGAAGAACTCTTTAAGCTCTATAAAAAGGGCGAGAGCATTACCAACAGAGATTTCCGTAAACGCTATAAGAATGATGATGAAAATCAAAGGATAAAGGATGTCCTTGGAATCAGTGATTTCCCAAAGGGCGCATATATTCATAATGTGGATTTTGACTTTATGAAGTATAAATTCCCCGTTAGATTTGATATGTCATTCTGCAAGAGAGATATGCTGCTCATTAATGCTTCGGAATCAGCACTTAAGGAAGCAGACCTCTCTGCTGAGGACAGGGATAATACCGCAGTTATCATTAATACAGGTCAGGACTTCTCTGTTTTGAATTTCCATGTGTGTGAGGAAATGAAAGAGCAGATCCTCGAAAGTATGAGTAAATCGACTGCGCTGACATCGGAGGAGCAGGAGCTTATCCTTTCAAAAATGAGAAATGAGGAAAAAACTCTTGAGAGCGGCGAAAGCATTACGGGAGTTATTCCGAGTATCAGAGGAAGCAGGATCTCGCATTTGTGGAAGATCAAAGGTCCTTCGTTTGTATTGACAGAACAGGAGAGGGCGTTCAAGTATTCTCTTTCCATAGCCAGAATGCTGTTCAAGTTCTGCAAGGTCAAATATGTCATAATAGGAACCGTTGAATTGATCGCTGAAACTGAATTCCTGTACGCGCTGAAAATGAACGGAGACCTTCCTAAAGCTGAAAAATACGGCATTGGCGAAGGTGCGGCGGTAATTGTTCTCAAAAGAGAAGAAAACGGATCAGACAGCATGAAGTATTGTATGCTCGATGATATTGATGCCTGCGATACTGATTCAATAGAAAGAGTGAGAAATTTTTCGGGTTACTCTGTCAGCCTCGAGGCATATGCGGATTATATTTTCAAGGCGATGGACAAGTATTATTCCACTCAAACAGCTGCTGAGCGTGAAAAGCTTCTGAACGAAAAGGCAAACAGCACAGGCAGCGGCAATGAAAATAAGAAGTCATTCATAAAGAGTATTCCCACAAATCTTTTCAAATTCTCTGAAAGAGAAGCTTGTCAGGAGTATAAGCATAAGGTCGGCCCTGAAAAGAGAATAATCAGTGATGTTGATTATTTCGAACCGTCAAAGAATAAATATGCGGTCGAATTAGTCGGTCCCTATGAGGCTTTTATGGAAGTGCTGAGAAAAAATGACGACAGGCTTGCTCAGATCTTCAGCGGCAAAACAATAAAAAAAGAAAAGCCCTGCATATGGAACAGACAGCAGCTTATCGAAATGACAGGCGGCAGTATGTCTAAGATCCTTGGTGATAACTATATTCAGACTGATAAGCACAGTGTGCGTTCAAGAATGCCTCTGCCTCCTTATATGTTTGTAACAAGGATCACTAAGCTGAATGCGGAATATGGCAAGGTAGTCCCGTCTTCACTTGAGATGGAATATGATATTGATGATGACTGCGTATACCTTCAGGGAGACAATACGATCTCCAATGTGGTCTATACTGAGGCTTCACAGGTCGGTATATTCCTCGGCTCATATATCGGAGTGGATATTGTCAAGGATAAGGCATTAAGATTCAGAGTTGTAGACAGTAAGATAACCTTTGCAAGCGAAAGAGAATTGAAAAAAGGCGAGACCCTCAGGCTGGTCTATTCAATTGATAAGTTTACCCGACGCGGTGACACCGTTTTTGCAAATTGTACTTATTCTTGCTACTGCGGTGATGAAAAAATACTTGAGACCATTGCTATAGGCGGTTATTTTACAGAAGAGGATCTCTGCAACAACAAGGGCATTATAAATCCAAGGCTCAAGGTCAATGTATTGACGGCTGATAAAGGGTATGAAGTTCCCGTAAAGAGAGCTGCCAAGCATTACGATAAGGAGCATATTGAATACTATCTTATGGGTGACATGAGGAAATGCTTCAATGATGATTCGTTCGGAGCTTATCAGCCTCAGCGCGGAGTTAAGAGGGAAGTCTGGATGCTTGATGAAGTGACTGATATAAACACCAGCGGAGGAAAATTCGGACTTGGATATATTGAGGGCTTCAAGGATGTTGATGAGTCACATTGGGTATTCAAGGCGCATTTCAAGAATGATCCTGTTATGCCTGGTACATTGGTGCTTAATGGTGCAAACCAGTTGTTTACGTTCTGGTCGGTATATTACGGCTTCTATGATGCAAACATCGAGAATAAGCCCACGGTAATGACAGGCGTGACTGTGGATGTAGCCTTCAGAGGTCAGGTAAAATGCACTGAATCAAGGATCAAATACAGAATTGATATTAAAAAGATATATGGTGAAGGTGTGCCGTATGCTGTTCTTGCTCAGGTCAATGTATTCTTGAATGATGTCAATATTATAAGAGAAGATAATGTTTCTATGGTCTTTAAGAAACAATAAGAGTGGAAAGGCAGTGATAGATAGTGAGAAAGCAATATTTAAAAGTGCATAGTTATATCGAACCTTTACAGCTGCAAAACGTGATGGAATCAACTGAAAAAACGATTTACATCACAGAATCAGGTGATGGGATAAAAGCATCTGTGGATGCGGAAGTCACAGGCAACAGTGAAAAAAGCAATGCCGAACTCAAGTGCTGTTTTGAGCCTCTGAAAGCAGCTGATCTCGGTGATAAGTCGTTTATGGAGACCTACGGCACAAAGTATGCTTATTATGGCGGCGCGATGGCAAATGGTATCTCTTCTCCCGAGATGGTCATAGAACTTGCAAAAAGAGGCTTTATGGGTTCTTTGGGAACAGGAGGAATATCCCTCGATGTTGTTGAAGGCTGGATCGACAAAATACAGGCGGAGGTCGACAAGGGCTATCTCGTAAATTTCCTGTCTTCGCCGGGAATGTCTGACCATGAATTGAACACCGTTAAGCTGTTCCTGAAAAAGAATATCCATGCCATAGAGGCGTCTGCATTTATTGAGATGACATCTGCACTTGTGTATTACAGACTTGCAGGTCTGAAAAAAGGCAAGGGCAATAGTGTTATCTGTGAAAATCACATAATCGCCAAGATCTCCCGTAATGAAGTCGCTCAGAAGTTTATGAGCCCGCCGCCCGTGAGGATCGTAAAGGAACTCCTGGGAAGCGGACTGATAACTGAAGAACAGGCAAGCCTTTCACAGAGCATCCCTATGGCTGATGATATTACCGTTGAAGCTGATTCGGGCGGACATACAGATAACAGACCGCTGGTATCCCTGCTGCCTGATATTATAGCTCTGGCAAAGCGAATACAGAAAGAAAAGCATTATAGCCCAAAAATAAGGATAGGTGCAGGAGGCGGAATAAGCACTCCTGAGTCTGCATTGGCGGCATTTTCCATGGGAGCTGCATATGTAGTCACAGGCTCGGTAAATCAGAGCTGTCTGGAAGCAGGCACATCTGATTATGTCAAAAAAATGCTGTCAGAAACAGAGATGCAGGATGTTGTCATGGCGCCGTGTGCAGATATGTTTGAGATGGGCACATGTGTTCAGGTCATAAAAAAGGGAACGATGTATCCCATGAATGCACAGAGGCTGTACAATATGTATTGCAGCTATAACAGTATTTCGGAAATACCCGAAAAACAGCTCGAGAGCATCGAAAAGAGAATGTTCCATTCCTCAGTGGATGATGTGTGGAATAGTACCAAGGAGTTCTTTGCAAAGAGAGATCCATCAGTTGTCGTGAGAGCAGAAAAAAATGAAAAGCAGAAAATGGCGCTTATATTCAGATGGTATCTTGGTAATTCTTCAAGATGGGCTATCACGGGCGATAAAAGCCGCTTGATGGATATGCAGATATGGTGCGGACAAAGCATGGGAGCTTTCAATAATTGCGTAAAGGGAACCAAGCTGGAAAAGGTCGAAAACAGAAAAGTTGCCGATATTGCAGATTTTATAATGAAGGGTGCCGCCTATTGCTTCAATATCAATTTTATGAAGATGAACGGCATGAAGCTTGATTGCAGATATACTGTTTGATACGCAGAATCTATTATTAGTATTTGTTTTATTATAAATTCATTACATGAATGGAGAATTATATGAAGAATGAACCAATAGCAATTGTCGGAATGGGTACATTGTTCCCGGGCTCACAGACACCTGAGGAATTCTGGAACAATTCGCTGAATGCAAAATGCTTTATAAGGGAGGTTCCTGAGGAATTCTGGAGCATCAAGGATTTTTATGATTCTGACCCGTCAGCTCCTGATAAGACGTATTCCAAAATGGCCGGTATAGTTGATCCGGTCGAGTTTAATCCCATGGAATTCGGAATCCCTCCTAAGGTAATGCAGTCAATTTGCGTGGAGCAGCTCTATGGACTCATTCTGGCAAGACAAGCTCTTATCGACGCAGGATTATATGGAAAAAATGCCAGGAAGTTTGACAATAACAGAGCAGGTGTAATTATTTCTGCATCTGTAGGTAAGAATTCGTATCAGCTCAATGCGAGAGTAAATGCGGGACTTATTTCGGAATTTTTCAGGAATATGAATGTCCCGGAAGAAATAATAGAGGCAGCTATCAAAAACTACAAGGAGGGTATCATAGAGTGGGATGAATCAAGTAATCCCGGATACCTTGCCAATGTTGTTGCGGGAAGAATAGCAAATCGCTTCAACCTGAAGGGCACTACCTGTAATGTGGATGCTGCATGTGCAAGCAGTCTGGGCGCAGTTAAGTTCGCGTGTCAGGAGCTGATGATGGGTGACTGTGATATAATGCTGGCGGGAGGTATTTCGCTTGACCTTTCCAATACGACATTTGTATCATTCTGTAAAACCCCTGCCCTTTCCAAGAGCGACAGGATAAGTCCTTTTTCTTCCGATGCGGACGGAATGCTTTTAGGTGACGGCGCAGGTGCAGTTGTTCTGAAGCGCTTGTCCACGGCTGAGAGGGATGGCGATAGAATATATGCGCTGATCGAAGGCATCGGCAGTTCAAGTGACGGCAAGGAGAAGAGTATTTTCTCCCCCAGCAAGGAAGGCCAGATGCTTGCAGTTACCCGCTCAATGAACAAGGCAGAGGTAAAGGCTGAGCAGATCGGAATGATAGAAGCCCATGGAACAGGAACTCTTGTGGGTGATATGTGCGAAGTATCATCCATGTCAGAGCTGTTTAAGGATGTTCCCAAAGGAGAACGCAGCGTAGTCATGGGCGGCTGCAAGGGACAGACAGGACATATGAGACTTGCAGCAGGTATTGCCAGTCTCATAAGAGCATCCTTGGCTGTATATCACAAGCAGTTCCTGCCGTCGGTGGGATGCAGAGAGGTCAATGACGGACTGAAGGATTCGATATTCTATGTCTGCCAGAAGCCCATGCCCTGGATAGTCAACAAAAAGAGACCTGAAAGATATGCAACAATAAATGCCTTCGGATTCGGCGGAACGAATTTCAATGTTACGATCAAGGAGTACTCTGCAGATCACAGTGCTCCGTACAGAAAGACAAAAATGCCTGTGGGAATAATACTTGAAGCCTCCGGCAAAAATGAACTGATCCAGCTTATCAGTGATTTCAGGGATGAGATAACTCAGAACGCAGAGGCGCTGTATTTCGATAAATACACCTATAGAAAAATATCTGCGGACTCCTTCAGAATAGGCTTTGCTGCAGCGGATGTAAGTGATGCGGTAAGTAAGGCGGAATTTGCCGAAAAAATGCTGAAGAACAATAATTCCGAATCATGGGAATTCAAGAACGTTTTCTATTCTGCACGCAAGCCTCTGGATAGTAAGTGCGCAGTTGCAATGTTCCCGGGACAGGGCGCGCAGTACTGCGGAATGTTTTCAGGACTTACATGCGCATATCCCGAAATGCGCAACAGCATGACCTTAGCGGACAACGTTTTGTTTGACAAAGGCGAAAAGCCTGTTTCGGATGTTATTTATTCCAAAACCTGCCTGCCTGAAGAACAGGAGTGTTTCAACTCTCTTATAGTTAAAACTCAGACAGCTCAGTCTGCTTTGGCAGCAGTCGAAGCAGGTGCCTATAATGTATTGAAGGCAAGAGGGTTTGATGCTGAACATATCCTCGGACATAGTTTCGGTGAGCTCCCTGCTTTATATGCGAGCGGAGCCTATGATGAAAAAACACTTCACAGCCTTGCATATTCAAGAGGACGCTGCATGGAGAAATGCCTGAGTGAATGCAGCGGCACAGGAATGATGGCTCTGATGTGCAACAAGGAACAGGCTGAAAAGCTCATTGATAATGTGGCTGATGCTTATATTGCCAATATTAACGGCCCGAGCCAGATAATTATTTCCGGAGAGGACAGCGCTCTGGGAATTGTGGCGAAAAAAGCAGAAGCGCTGAATATCAAGGCTAAGCGGTTAAAGGTTGCAGGTGCATTCCACAGCACATATTTAAAGAATGCAGGAAAGAATTTTTCTGAGGTCCTTGATAAAATAACAACGGGAAGACTCAGAAAACAGGTGATGTCAAATTATACCGGTGATGTGTATAGTGGCGATGCCGAAATAAAGGAAAACCTGACAATGCAGATCTTCAATCCCGTCAGATTCGTTGAGAACGTCAGGAATACCTACGAAAACGGAGGAAGGGTCTTTGTTGAAATAGGCCCGGGTGCTGTACTTAAGGGATTAGTAGAAAAATGCCTCTCTGATAAAAAGGACATTCTGGTTTTGAATATCGATTCAGCAGAAAATGAAGTTCTTCAGATGGAAAGTGTTCTTACAGCACTGGCTGTATGGGGCTTTGACATAAAAGCTGATAAATATGCTGTTAAGCCGGATCCCGAGCTTCTTGTAAAAAAAGGAAAGAATACATATAGTGTGTCTCCCATACAGTTTATCATGCCTGATGTGCTTGAAAAAATGAAAGCTGCTAAGAACAGAAAAATTGATATGAGTTATCTTTTTGAAAAGAAGGAAGAAACAAATAATATTAATATTAAAGTAGAAGAAAATAACGATGAAAAAAGGATGGTTATTGATATGAATAAGTATGATGCAATGTATGAGATCCAGAAGTTAAACGCAAGTGTAGTAAGTGATTACTTAAAGGCTCAGGATAATCAGTTTGAGCAGCTGAAGGAACTGCTTAAGAATGACAGACTGAGCGATGAGGGATTAAGAAACGGATTATTTGAATATATCAATTGTTTCCAGGACAACTGTGTTAATGTTTTAAAGTCGTATCTCGGCAGCAACGACATGGTTTCGGCAAAGGAAGATTATGCAGAGGAAGCTGTTTATGCTTCTGATGACACTGAGGATGAGATAGGGATCGAGGAGGAAAAGGCTCCTGCTGTAGAAAAGCCCGCAGCTGTAAAGGCTGCTGAAAAGCCTGTGGAAGAGAAGGCTGAGAGCAAAAAGCAGGAGAAGAAGGAGGGGGCTTCTCTTGAAAAGATAACCGACCTCGTGCTGAAAACTATCTCAGATATTACAGGTTACCCCATGGAGATGCTCGAGTGCGATATGACATTGGAGAGCGATCTGGGAATCGATTCCATCAAGCGTCTTGAGCTCTTCTCAAGCATCAACGAAGAGCTGGGCAATATTTTCGGTAAGGATGACATGGCAGTTCTTGCTGCGGTAACTTCAATTGAGGATTCTGCAGAAGTAATCAAGGAAATAATGGATGATCCTGATCACGAAGTATGGTCTGAGGCAGATCTGGAAGCTGCAAAAGCAATGACACTTGAATAATGGTGATGTTTTGAAAATGTTTGAAACTGAAAATTATAAAAAAGAAACTTCTCTTGAACAGTGCATTGAAAAATGGAAAAGCTGCAGTGAGGAAGTGACGAGGATATATAAAGCTCAACAGGAAAAACTGCAGAAAATGCTGGTGGAAATGCCTCGCCTGAAGAACCGTTTTGTTGAAGACTATTCTCTGGAGAGCATGGGTATCAACAGATATGAAGTTGAACTCAGGAGGGCTCCTGTCGGTGAGAACAGAATGTTCAGTATGCCGTCTCACGGAACTGTGATAATAGTAGGAGACCGTTCCGAGGCGGTTATCAGCGCTGTCAGGGCTAAGGGCTATATCCCTGTAACCATAGGTCCTGAAGAGGACTATGAGGAAATGAAGCGCTTTTTCGACAAATCATTTGCGGGAGTTATCAGCATTGCCGATAGCTCCTGCAATGAAGATGAGGGACTTGATTTTGTAAAAAGAGTCTTCTTTGCAGCGAAGCATACTGCCAATACATGGTTTGAAAAGAAGGTAGTACCGTTTTTCGTTGCTGTCACAAAGCTCGGCGGAACATTTGGCATAGATGGAACAGCTCCTGAATATGTAACAGGAAGTGTAAGCGGTATCTGTAAAAGTGCCAAAAGAGAATGGGCAGACAGGGTGTCTGTTCATTATATAGATGTCTATCCTGAGATCAGCTACAGCGACCTGTTCGACCTTATCTGGAAAGAGGTCGAATACGGCGATATTGTGGAAACAGGATATGCTGAGGATAAGCAGAGAAGGATACTTGCGCTCAATGAAAGATATGAAAAACGTATAGATGATGAAAATCTTCCTGATGAGAATGATGTCTTTCTGTGTGCAGGCGGCGGAGAAGGTGTTACATCAGAGTGCATAATGGAATTGGGCAAACGATTCCATTCAAAATTCATTATTTTTGGAATGAATAAAATAGATGATGGATTCATTGATCCGTATCCGGGGATCAATCACGAAGAAATGGCTGTAAAGATCGCTGCCGAATCTGCTGCTAAGGGAAAGCGTATCACTCCCTCTGAGGCGGACAGAGCTTCCCGTGCGATCGTTTCGCAGAGACAGCTGAGAAAAACTGTTTCGACACTGAAGAAATATGGATGTCAGGTGGATTATTATCAGTGTGATGTTACGGAAAAGTCTGATCTTAAGAAGATAATAGAACGATCTGAAAAAAGGATGGGACCTGTTACAGGTATCGTTCATGGTGCAGGTGTTCTTCATGATTGTTTATTGAATAAAAAAGAGGAAAAGGGCTTTGACAAGGTCTTTGGAGTCAAATACTCCGGAATCAGAAATATGCTGGAATTAATTGATATTTCACGGCTGAAGTATATGCTCCTGTATTCTTCCATAGCAGGTTTCTTCGGTAACTTCGGACAGTCTGACTATTCATGCGGAAATGAATATCTCAATCATCTGGCTCGTTATTATAATAATACCCTTCCGGCCTGTAAGGTCATGTCAATGAACTGGGGCCCGTGGAATGGCGGAATGGTCGATCACGTTCTGAAGAATGCAATGATAAGACGAGGAAAGAATCTTATTGAACTGGATGAAGGCAAAATGTTTTTTGTTGATGCTTTCGCCAAGAAATGGAATAAGTCTGATTGCCAGCTGATCATTAATGACGAGAACGAATTAGGAGGAGATTTTTAATGTTGTTTGTAACATCATTTGGTATATCAACATTCCATATTATTGACAAAAACCAGTTTTATGATATACTTATTGAGAAAGAGATCTATAAAACCAGAACTAACAGTAAGCAGCATGACCCGATCGCAGAAGCGATAAAGCAGGCTGGTGCTGAGGGTCTGCCCATGGTTTCAGTCGGCAATAAGATTGATGGAATGAGATATTTCTCCGTTCTGAATGATGCTTTAAAAATGATAGAAGGCAAGACGGCTATTGTTTTTTCAGGCGAAGGTGAAAACCAGTATGGTGATGCAGCTGTTATAGTTGTTGGTCGTGAGAATAAACACGATGAAGCCTATGCCTGTATAGAGGTCTCTGATGAAGGCTTATCTGTGAGCCGTTCAAGGATCGGAGAACTGTATGCTGCAAATGAAACAGTAAAAGAGGCGCTTGGCATCATTGAAGCCTGTATCGCTGTTAAGCACGCTTTAAGCTTTGACAATCCATGGGGCGGAAATGTATTCATTGATACATCCTATAATGATACAACAGAATATGTACGGTCATTTTTTTTTGAGAAAGTCCGGATAAGACGTATACTCTCTAAAACAGAAAGTGTTAAACTGCCTGATATATATCTTCTGCCCTTACTTTTCAGAAATGAGAGCGACCTTGTGAACAGATGCAGCAGGATCATTGATTCCGTGCGGTCTCTTAAGGAACTGTCGGTCGAGTGTATGAAGGAAAGCATGAACTCATCCGCAGCTTATAAGATCGTTTCGTTTGTAGTCGAAAGCAGAGAGCAGCTGAAAAGTGAACTGGAGCTTTTTCTCAAAGAGAAAGAAAACTGGAATAAGCCGGGATTTAAATGGAATACAGTATATGGAAGCTGCTTCTTTGCGTCGCCTATCGGCAGTGATGGAAAAATATGCTTTATAAATCCGCCCGGCGGAATGTTTTCAAAAGTTCCGTTCTATAGATTTTTCAGTCTGTTTCCCATGCTGAAAAACGAAATAAAGAACAACAGGATCACTTGTAAAAGCAGGGTGGATTTAATAAACAGGTACTATTTTGAGATCGTTTCCATCTTCCTGACCATCAAGGCTTTACTGCACATAGGAATTAAACTGGATTCAATTATCGGAGGAAGCCTTGGCGAAATATCCATTCCTCTGGTCCTGGATTCTGTTGAATCCTATGATACTCCGCTGGAGCTTGAAAAAAGTTCTCCTGATATAATGATAAATGTTATCGGATTATTAGAAGATATAATAGAAAATCAGCCTGAATTGAGCCGATCGTACTTTAAAAGAGAGATAAGCGATCTTCAGAAATGGTATGTTCTGTGTCCCTATGAAAAGGTGAAGGAATATATAGATTCTCTTCCTGCAGGATCACCGATTTTTATAATTATTATCGGCAGTCCGAATGATATTGTTATCTGCGGCGAAGAACAGATATGCAAGAAACTGATAAATGAATTGAAATGCTACAGCATGGAATTCAAAGACCCCGTATATGCGCATACACCTATACTTGACCCTGAATTTGAAAGAATGAAGGATAAGATCTCCGCTCTTGGAATGCATATAAGAAGATCCAACGATTTTGATGTCTATGGAACCTATGTAGGTCATAAGCTGGGATACTCAATAGAGGAATTCGCGGAAAACTATTCGGGATGCCTTATTAAGCAGGTCGATCTTCCTACGATATTCAGAAAAGCCTATGAAGAAGGAAACAGAATATTTATAGATCTCGGCTCAAGTGCATTTTGCAATAAATGGGCAAAGGAATCACTGAAGGACTGCGATGTATACGTGTTTTCACCATATGAAAAGATCACGCCCTACAGCTCGATCCTGTCAATAGCTGCTAATTTATGGGCAAACAGGATCAGTTTTGACAGTAAAAAGCTCATTTTATGGTATTCGGGAGATTATTCCACATTTGTTCCCGAAGAAGCAGCAGATACTGCTGTAAGTCATTCGGACTGGAAAACTGATTTCTGGAATAAGCTCCTGAAAAATCAGATAAAGCGTAACGAAGCTCTGTATGATTATTACCTGAATAAAAGCCGCAATATCCGTGGCCATAAGAGCAGAAATGTGGCAACTGAGGATGCTCTGGTATTTCCTGCAGAAAAGGAATGTCTGTATAATTATTCACAGATACTTGAAATGACGGATAATTCTATGTCAAATGTTCTTGGTGAAAAATACAGGAATGAGGACAAATATCCTGTCAGAGCAAGAATGCCGCTTCCGCCGTTTATGTTTGTTTCGAGAATAACCGACATCAATGCCGAATATGGCAAATTAAATGCGGGAAGCTATGTTGAAGCTGAATTTGATATTACAGATGATTGCATTTTAAAAATGAATGATTACTGTGTATCTTCTGTTGTGTTCAGCGAAGCTGCTCATGTTGGCATTTTCCTTATGGGATACATGGGTCTGGATGATATTTATTCAGGAAAAACAAAATTCCGTATTACTGATGTCATTACAAAATATCCGTCTGATAAATGGCCTGTCATAGGTGATACTATCAGATTAAAGTTCTGTATAAAGAAAGTCATAAAGAATGGTTATAATGTTATCACTGTTTCGGATTATAAGGTTTATCTTGAGGATGAGCTCATAATCGATGCGGTGGAAACAGGCGGATTCTTCACTCAGGATATACTTGATAACAGCGTTGGAATAATCAATTCCGTCAAGGCACCTAAGCTGATACAGGTTAAGGGTCAGGAGAATTTATATTTTAAAATCTGTTCAAAAACTACTTTTTCAAGATCCGAATTAGAGAACTATTACAAGGGAGATTTTATCAGGTGCTTCGGCAATAAAGCGGATAGCATCCGTTTCTCACTGAATATAAAACCCGAAGTAAGATTCGCTGACAGGATCCTGGAAATAAGCGAAAGCGGAGGAAGATTCGGTCTTGGATACCTGATCGCAGAGAAGGAAATAGACCCTGATTTCTGGGCATTCAAATGTCATTTCAAAAATGATCCTGTACTTCCCGGTACAATAATGCTGGATGGACTTGTTCAGATGTTCACCTTCTTCCAGATGTATGTCGGATTGTTTAATTCAGAAAAAAGACTTATACCCAAAATGAAAACAGGTTTGCAGATAGAGACCAAATTCAGGGGTGAAGTGAAAAAAGCCCGTCACACTATAAAATATCAGCTTGATATTAAAATGGTGGAGAAAAGAGAAAATGGTTTGCTTATCAATTCTGATGGATTGGTATACTGTGATGGCGTATTGATAATAGAGGAGAAAAACATATCTTCAATTATAGCAGAATAATTTGTGGCAGAATCACTGAGTATTTTTGACATATTTCAGATCTCAGAAAAAATAACCATAATCAAAGGATCACCGGTTTAAGGAGGATAATTATGAGCCTAAAGAACAAAAAGAGCGAGAAAGTGATTGAGAATAAGAAAACAGATTCAAAAGAGATCCTTGCAACTTTGAAAGATATAACAAAAGAATATGATTCCGGCAGTGTAAAGGTCAAAGCGCTCAATGGCGTGGATCTTACAATTTATAAAGGTGTAATGCATGTTATATTGGGACAAAGCGGATGCGGCAAGACCACCTTGCTTAATATTATCGGCGGTCTGGACAGTGCTACATCAGGAACTTTTGTTTTTGAAGGCGAAGACCAGTCTGAGCTGAATGAAAAGGGAATGACCGCATACAGAAGAGACAAGGTCGGTTTTATTTTTCAGAGCTACAACCTGATGCCCGAATTAACTGTTAAAGAGAATGTGGATTTTATTGCAGGAATTTGCAAGGAACCTTTAAATACCAAGGATATGCTTAAATCGGTGGGTATTGATGACCTTTCCAAAAAGTATCCTTCACAGCTTTCAGGCGGTCAGGCACAAAGAGTTGCTATCGCACGTGCGCTGGTAAAGAATCCTAAGATCATTCTTGCAGATGAGCCTACTGCTGCACTGGACTATGCAACAAGTGTGGAGGTTTTAGGCGTTATAAGAGAAATAGTAAAAAAAGGTGCTACACTCGTAATGGTAACACATAATGAAGAAATTGCAAAAATGGCAGACAGTGTTATCAGAATGAAGGATGGAAAAATCGTAAGTGTTACTGACAATGAATCTCCTTGCAGTGCCGATGAACTCCATTGGTAAAAACATACAGATGATGTTTTCAGCTATCTTGTTTTTAACTTACGAAAGGACTGAATAAAAATTGAAGAAAATCTACATGATCGATACTTGGCGCCGTATGAAGAAATCGATGATAACTGTATGCTGTATCATCCTTATCATCTCGCTGGGGATTGCTACATATCTTGGAATCCTTTTTGCTGAGAGATCGATGAGACAAACAGGCAATAATGTTTTTTCCGATCAGGCATTTCATCATTTTGAAGTTTCGAATAAATATGGCATAACTCAGGATAGTATCGATAAGCTCCTGAGTTTGCCTGATATTGATTCTGCTGAGGGACTGTATAAAACGACCGGATTTCTGAAGCTCGGGGAGCAGGACAGACTTGTGACTGTTCAGGCATTTACTAAGCAGGTCGATACAGCTAAAGTCGTTGAAGGCAGACTGCCTGAAGCACCCGACGAAATTGCTATTGAGAAGGTCATGGCAGAAGATGACGGCATAAAGCTTGACGATGAACTGGAGATCGACAGTACTGAAGAGGATGGAGAAAGCTATCTGCTCAATACCAGATTCAAGGTCGTCGGAGTGGTATGCCATCCTGCATATTCCTGCAATTATGTATATAGCAGGCGCGGAATGAGCGAGAAAGGAAACGGAAACTGTCATAATTTCTTCCTCGTAGCTGAGAGTGCTTTCAATACAGAAAAATATGAAAATGGCTGGCCGAGTGTATTGCTATGGAGCGATTCATTGGATAAGCTGGATTCCTTCAGCGATGATTATGAAAAGAAAAGCGATCAGATCGGCGAAAGCATCTCTTCTGTGGCAAAGGCTGAAAGTGACGAGAGATACTCTGATATAAAAGGCAAGTATCAGCAGAAGATAGATGATGCGGAAAAGCAGATAAGCGACGCTGAAGAAGAAATAAAGAGCAACAGCTCAAAGATCGAAGAATCAGAAAAAGAGCTTGAGAGCTTGAAATCTGATCTGGAAGAGCTGAAAAAAGTCGCTCCTAATGAAGATTATTCAAAATATGATTCCGAAATTGTCAAGGCTCAGGAGGAAATTGACGGCTACAAGACTGAGCTTGAGTCAGCTGAAAAGGAAGCGGATGAGAAGCGCGGAGAGCTGGCAGATTATCAGAGCGATATTGACGGCATGACAAACAGCGAATGGAGCGTGCTGGACAGATTCGACAATGTCAGCTTTGCCATGTACAAGAATAACGCTGAAGGCCTTGGAAAGCTCGGATTCAGCTTTGCCTTTGTGTATATTGTAGTTGCACTTATGGTTTGCTATTCCTCTATAGGACGAATGGTAACAAAGCAGAAAAACCTCATAGGTACTCAAAAGGCATTGGGCTTCAAATACAGTGAAATATTGTCACAGTATCTTTCATATTCATGGGTATGTACCTTCTGGGGCTGCGTATGGGGAATACTATGGGCTATATTCTTTGTTGAAAAGCTGTCGCTGAAGGGCTACGTACAGATCTATTATTTTAAGGACTATGTTCTGGCGTATAATATCAAACAGATCGCTATTGTGGTCGGTGCGGCATATTTCCTCACAACATTGGCAACAATAATCGCCTGCAACAAGTATATTAAGAAGAATGCAATTGAACTCCTTAAGGAAAGATCAATTGATAAGGCAAAGACGTTCTTCTTTGAAAAGCTGTTTATCTGGAAGAAAATATCCCTCTTCAAAAGAACAGTAATAAAAAATCTCCTCAATGAAAGAAGACATTTTATTTCTACTATTATCGGCGTTTCGGGCTGTACAGCCCTGCTGATAATCGGCTTTACGATGAAGTATGCCATCTCAGATGTAAATTATAAGCAGTTTGATGAAATACAGAAGTTTGATCTGTTTTTACAGGTCGAGGAAGATTCGGATCACACGGTATTTGAAAACAATCTGCAGTCTGTCGGCAATGTTGAATATCTTTCCATTTCAGATAAGATGGTCGAGGTGGAATTGGAGAAAAGCAATAACATTGTCGCAGATCTCATGTGTGCAAATATTGACGATCTGAAAGAATACTTCGCTGTGAACATTAAACAGCAGAGTGAAAACGACATTTACAAGGGTGCGATCATCAGTTCTAATACTGCTGATTTTTACAAATTGAATATTGGCGATAAAATAACTGTAAAAAACAGAAATGGTGATAAAATCGAAGTTGAGATAACAGGCATATCTGAGAATTATGTCTGCCACTTCCTGATTATTTCTCCTGAAACATATAAATCGTTATTTGCTGATGACATCAATAAAAATGCCTACTTTATAAAACTGAACGGTACTGAAAAGGATACCTTAAAAGCTGCCTTAGAGGATAATGAAGGATTTATATCATTATCGGGCAAGGAATCCGGAAAAAGTATATTTAAAAATATAGCTGATTCGCTCAATTCGGTTATCCAAATCATGATCTGCCTTTCAGCTATAATGGCATTGATCGTTGTAATGAACCTGATGATAATGTATATCAATGAAAAAACAAGTACATTGGCGGTTATGCGAATCAACGGCTATTCATTAAGAAAGACAAAATCCTTTATTAATATCGGAAATACTGTTCTGATAATAATCGGCCTGATAATCGGTCTTGCTGTTGGTATTCTCTTAGGTCTGAAAATAGTTATGATAATTGAAAATGATGTTGTCGCATATGAGCATATTCCTAATCTCAGAGCCTGCTGCATAAGCTGCGCCATCAGTGCTGCGTATGCTATTATCATAGGAGCCATTGCGAATATCAAAATCTCAAAGATCTCGCTGACTGACCTGAGCAGATATGAATAAGGAGGAATAGTATGAATTATGAGGCTGAATTTGAGGATATTGAAGAGATAAAAGTTGCCTCAATAAAATATACCGGTGATAATGACGAAGGTATAGATCATATGAAAGAGCTTTATATGAAGTTTAAAAAGATCATTTCCGGGCCATTCTGCAGTATGTATTTTTCGGCTGACTATTCTGACGTAAAAGAAACCGAGTGCTGTGTGCCTGTCATTGAAGAATTTGAATCTGATGATAAGTTCAAGTTTAAAGTGCTTCCAGCGCAGCGTGCTTTATGTGTGCTGCATATAGGCAGATATGAGGAACTTGGCAATGCATTCACCTTTATTACAGGCTATGTCAGGAAAAACGGATTGCAAGTAGAGTATCCTATCAGATTAGTATATCAGAAGGGACCTGGTCTGCTTTTCAAAGGCAATCCCGAAAAATATGAAACTAAGATAATTGTTCCCATAATTTAATAGTGAACTGACTGAGTCTTATTGGACCGCGTGTTCGATAAGGCTTATTTTTTATGCAGCTGTAAATTCCTTACTTCCTCCATAACCGTAAATCGGTTCTTTTTATATTTTGCCAAGAGGTCTTTATTGAAAGTAGTCGCAGGCTTAGTGTACATAAGTTCAATCTTATGCCCCGATATTTCGATACCATGCTTGAGAACTTCAATTAGGCTATGGTATATATAACAGACCGCTTTGAAAAGATCAGGGATAGGTATGGCTTTGCACTTTTACGTCCAGATAAAAGGCATAAGCTCAGAATGCCGCAGTAAGTTTAAAAATGACGGAACTCCCTGTGTTTACGCACAGGGAGTGAGCTTTAATACGAGATCTCTATTGATTTTAAGGCACTATTATGGTATACTAAGGTTAGAATAAATGAAATAACAAGTAATGAGGTGAGAAAATGAACGAATTGTCGAAATATCTGTGTTTGCTCCTTCGTCATCATCCTGAGAAAGCAGAGCTTGATATGGACGGACACGGTTGGGTATCAGTAGAACAGCTTATTGAGGGCGTTGACCGTTACAGCAATTATAAGCTTGATCGTGAACTGCTGGAACGGATAGTAGCCGAAGACAACAAGGGACGTTACAGATTTGATGAAAACCATGAAAAGATCAAGTGCTGTCAGGGTCACTCGGTTCCATGGGTCGAACCTGAGCTTGATTACTGCGAACCTCCCGAGTTCCTGTATCACGGAACGACTACAAAGGCTCTTGAAGCCATTGTGGAGAGCAAAGCAATAAAGAAGATGAAGCGACACGCTGTACATATGCAGGCTGATATAAGCAAGGCATGGCAGTCTGCCGAGCGTTGGCATAAGACTCCTGTAGTGCTGAAAATAGCAGCATCTGAGATGTACAGGGAAGGATACAGGTTCGGAGTTACCGAAAATAAAGTCTGGTGTACCGAGGAAGTACCGGTGAAGTATATTTGTGACAAAATCTATAAGAAATAATAGGGAGCTGATCATAACTTTAATATTAGCTTATAACCATACTATAACTGAAGGGGAGATGATATTGTGAACTTTTTATGCTCTTGCTGTAAAAGCCGTATCACGAATGATGATCAGAAACGTCATCTGATCGAAGGTGCAGGTATCCATAATATAGGATATCATCTGGCATGGATGGAATGCTCAAAGGAAGAATTGTCTCTGCCGCTCGATAAAAGGCAATGGCTGCACACGAATCAGGTCCCGGTCGTCGGAGAAAAGCGTATACTCAAGGTCACAGCACCTTTTGACGAGGAAATAGGTGATACATTCACTACGATCTTTGAGCCGTGGCAAATGTTCCTGAACGGTTGGGAAAGTGCTGAAAGTCCGGACGATATCGGCAAGGCCTGTGCTGTACTTTGCCGTTTTGAAGAGGTTCTGTGTTCGGATGATTTTTCTGCTATTATATACGCAACAGTGTTAAAAACTATCCCCCTCGATCAGCTTTATAAAGTAATACCCGAAACAGTAACAGATGATCGGTTCTATGAAGAATTCGGCGACGGTCAGGAAGTCTGGACAGAATATGAAGATAAACACCGGCTCTACCGCACATGGAATGCCCAGGGCGATGTAGGACAGATGCAGCTGATATACACTGACGAACTGGGGATCCGCCATGAAGTGCTGACCAGTTGGTATGCAATGCATGATGATTTTTACTATTTTGGAAATACAGTAAATAAGTCCCTTGAAACCGGAAAATCCGAAGGGGCTTCAAAGTACAGGTTCCTGGAGAGAGAGACAGACAACAGGGAGAAAAGTGAAGCGCGGATAGCTTATCTCGAACAGAAATACGGAATAGTTTTCCCTGACATATTAAAGGATCTTTATTCCAGAACAGATGGTTCAGGAATGAGAACCTGTTATCTTGAAATAGATGATTACGGCTATGAAGTCTATGATCTGGTCACACTGGAAGATGAAGACGGCGGTTTTGAATGGCTTGTTGACAACATATATCGTGCCGAACCGATGAACAGGTATATTCCTGCTGACTGGTATCCTTTGGCAGAGGATGAAGGCGGCGATCATTTCTTCTGGAGCAGCAAAACACAACAGGTCTACTATGTTTTCCATGAAGAGATCGACGATAAGATACTGATCGCTGACAGCATCGAAGAATTCATTGAGATGCTGAACGATTCTGTTGATACGCTCCCTCCTGAGCCTGTCCGTTCTGTTGTTGAAGCCAACGGCTGTCAGTGGGATATAACAGAACAGTGGGACAGCTGTGTCATCAACCGCTGCGTCAACAAAGACTCGCTGAAGGAGGTAACTGTTCCGTCAGAGCTGAACGGAAAGCCTGTTATTTCTATTGGTGACAACGCCTTTGCAAACGATCCTGTCTCACTGTGCAGAGTCATCGAAACTCTCATTATGCCTGACACGATACATCGTATCGGCAGCTTCTTTTTCAAGGGCTGCATTTACCTCCGACATATAAAAATGCCTGCGGAACTGGAAAGCATTGGAAATGAAGCCTTTCGCGGCGCATCGGGACTGGAGACCCTTGCCATCGGAGATAAATGTATATCCATCGGAAATCTGTTCTGTGCGGATGCAATTTCCCTGCGGACGGTCTCTATCGGTGCAGGTATCAAATTCATGGGGGATTATACATTCTACAATACTCCATCAATGGTAGGCTTCCGCTGCTATGGAGAGCTCAGATCGCTGGGACACGGCTCCTTCTGGATGAATAAATGGGCTGATTCGCAGATCTTTCGTCCCGATGCAGAAATGCTCCGCTTTTGCAGGAATAACTCTCTGCTTTACCGCTATGTCAAGCAGAACCCACCGACACGGCTTTTCTTTGATGATACGGTCAGGTATGTATTTGACCACGCATTCGGCGGCGACGCATGGAATTCAGGCAACGGCATAACGGATATTTATTTTCCCGGTGCTGATACTATCGGTGCGCAGGCATTCAAAAAGGTGCCCTATGCAACGGTACACCTCAGCTCCTCACGAATGGAGGCATCATACGGCTCGGACTATGAGTACACGATCGCTTCGCTCTGTGTGCCTGCAAAGGTAGTGTTCGATCTCCCATGATGTTTCAGGCATTAATATGATGCCGAAACAGTAATAAAAGGAATCAGGGCTTGATACTATAGAAGAAGCAAAATATATGACATGGTATCCCGGTCATCGGCATTATTATAAAACAGATGACCGCTGCAATATCAATTATAACAGTAGTAAAAACAATACAATATATGAGGTTAAAATGAAAAAAAGTCTTAGAAATGGCCTTGAATTTGCGGAAGTAAACGGACATAAACTTCACATATTCAGGTGCGGAGATAAAAGCAATCCGACTCTCGTGTTCATGTCGGGATCAGGAACAATTTCACCTATGTATGATTTTAAAGTGCTGTATGAAAAACTGCTCAGCGACTTCAGAATAATAGTAATTGAAAAATTCGGTTATGGTTATTCTGATCTGTATGAAGGTTCCTGTGAGATCGATACTATCGTAAGCTATCAGAAGCAGGCGTTAGTATCAATGGGGGAGAAAGCTCCCTATATCCTTCTTCCGCATTCTATGAGCGGTATAGAAGCTATCAGATGGAAACAGCTCTATCCTGATGATATAAAGGCAATAATCGGTCTTGATATGGCGACTCCTATCACATATAGCGAATGGGGCGAAGATGAGATCAATAAACGCATTGATCTCATGCTAAAACTGAAAAGGCTCAAAGAAACAGGATTATTGTTCTGGTATCCTATAAATAAGCGCGGACTGAGTAAGGATGAAATAAAGCAGCATCAGCTGCTGAAAAAAAGGAATTTGATGAACAACTGCTATATAAATG
Source organism: Ruminococcus flavefaciens ND2009 (assembly GCF_000621785.1). Classification (GTDB taxonomy): domain Bacteria; phylum Bacillota; class Clostridia; order Oscillospirales; family Ruminococcaceae; genus Ruminococcus; species Ruminococcus flavefaciens_C. Next base: position 232,393 of record NZ_KK211347.1, read on the forward strand.
AAGCAAAGGCAGTCCTGAACAACGCCAGGATCACAGCTGATTCCGGGAAAGCAGAATGTCCGACTTTACTGTTTGTATCTAACGGGAAACAGACGTCACCGAACTGGATCGCTAATGAACAGAAATATGCTGAATCGGTAGGTGCAGAAACTGTTCTTCTGAACTGCGGACACTATATTCATTATTACGAAAGTGATAAAATAAGCTCTAAGATCAGAGAGTTTATTAAAAAGATAGATTAATATGTCCCGTTAAGCCTGTGTGATAGGGAGTTATATAACAGGAGATATTCATGGTTTGCTTGAGCCTGTATACGACTTGTTCACACGACATAACTGAGAATGATATTGTGAAAAATGGTATGATAACATATGGAAAACACTGAAAAAAATAAAGCTTATTTTCATCTTCCGGGGCTGTTTGAGTTCTATGACCTGTACAGTGTGTTTTTGCCGCTGTACCGTGAGCACAGGGAATATTTCTATGACTGGTGTGAAATAGCATCTGTCTATGGTGCTCCGGCGGACTGTATCTGGGGCGGCGGACGTGCAGGATTCGGCGAATGTGAGGCTGAAGATGTACTGGCACTTATGAATGAATACGGTATTTCTTCAAGGCTCACTTTCAGCAATTCGCTATTAAAATCGGAACATCTCACCGACAGGAAATGCAATGCCCTGTGTGAGCTTTTCGCCGGAAGCAAAGGTGTACGGAACGGTGTGATAATTTACTCCGATCTTCTGCTTGACCATATTAAAAATAATTATCCGGAGCTCTATTTCGTTTCCTCGACTACAAAGGTCCAGACTGATTTTACGCAGTTTTTGAAGGAAACAGAACGCAGTGATATTAAATATGTTGTTCCTGATTTCAGGCTCAATAAGCTGTATGATAAACTTGATAAACTCTCGCAGGTACAGAAAGATAAAGTCGAGTTTCTGTGCAATGAATGCTGCTCGTTTTACTGTAAAGACAGAAAGGCTTGCTATGAAAATGTGAGCCGCAAAAATCTCGGAGAAAACTGTCCCGATCACATCTGTACCGCGCCTGATGCCAAGGACGGATACCGCTTTTCAAAGGCAATGAAAAATCCGGGATTTATCAGTACAGATGACATCATCGATACATATATGCCCCTCGGCTTTTCAAATTTCAAAATAGAAGGCAGAGGACTGGGAAGTGCTGTCAATCTCGAATTTCTGCTTTATTACTTAACAAAGCCGGAATACCGGATTATTGTCCGTGAAGAGATCTATCTCGACAGTATGTTGGATCTTTTCTGAATACTTATCCCCAAAAAGAGAGCTTCAGAAATGGTATATTGTCAATACATTACCATACAAAAGCGGAGCGGCTGTTTTAGCCGCTCCGCTTATTAATATCAGAGATCATTTTTCCAGAAGCTTCTGCCTGAGAAGAACTAAATCGAATACGTCGATTGTGTTGTCCTTACAGAGGTCAGCGTGGCGCCAGCAGGTAAGATCGGTGCTCTTGCGGAGCAGCCATTTCTGGAGCATTACGAGATCCGCCACGGATACTTCGCCGTCAAGATTGCAGTCTCCTGCAAGGTCGTCATTCTCGTAGGGATAACTGATGCTGAACTTGTCCAGGTTGAATAGATAGCCCTCTCCGCCCTTGAAGACGAAGTACACATCGTTTATACCTGTGGTTTTTTCTATCCTGCATTTCTGAGTGGACCATTTCTGCCAGCCGCCTGTATCGGTGACGTCCATGGTGCCTATAAGCTTTCCGTCGGGAGAACCGAGGTGCACTTCGATGGCTCCGCTGCTTCCGTTTGAAGCAACGCGGAAGTTCAGAGATTCTGCGCCTCTGCCGAAGTTTATGCCGTCAAAGCCGATGTAGTCGCCGTTTTCGATATAGGCAACATCGCTTCCGCCCTCGCTGCAATTCTCGATGTCGATACCTGACTGATGATTGTAGTCCTCAGCTTCGATGGCGTCGCCTGAGGGAGCAACAGTGCCTGTTACACTTACCTTGCACTTTACAGTAAACTGTTTGTCGCTTGCCTCGAGAGTTCTTGCTATTATTTCAGCCGTACCCTGGGACAGTCCCGTAACATTGCCCTTGCTGTCGACGGAAGCCACCAGAGGGTTCGATGAAGTCCAGAGAACTACCTTATCCGTTGCGTTATCAGGGGAGACAGACGCCTGTATCTTTGCGGTATCTCCTGCATTCAGAGCAAGGGACTCCTTATCCAGACGCAGTCCGGATACATTTACGCGGGAGCCGTTGAGTTTCCATTTTGCCTGTATCCTCTGGTTGTAATCAGGCATGATGAATGTGGCGCGTGTGCCGTCTGCACTTATGGGAGTTACCTCCATTGCGTCGATACCGGGCTGCCAGCCGTCGAATGTGTAGCCTGCTCTTGATTTTGCGTCTATAGTTACCAGCTCGCCGGGAGCGTGATACTCAACTATAGATGTTCCCATGGAGTCGCCCACATTATTGATGACCAGAACGCGCTTTTCGGCTCTGTCTATTCTTACAAGGTGCATATCTCTTGCACCGACAGCCTCAAGGGGAGTATTTCCCACAGGCTCCAGACGGAACACCAGAAGCTGATCCAGATCATATCCCTTAATTATCTTTACGCGGACTGTTTTGCTTGTATCGCCGGCGTCGAATGAAATATTGGGATCGTCTATGAAACTGTAATCCTTGTCGGGCTGAGCATCGCCTGCGACGGGAGTGACCTTGAAGGTCATGGGACCTGCTGCGGGCTTGCTGAGCTTCACTTCCAGCTCTATGGTATCTCCTGCCTTGGCGAAGGTGTTCAGCTGTGCAAATCCTGCGTTCACGTCTTCCGTAAGACCGAGGCTGTTGTTGTAGCCCACTTCGATCCTGGGATAGACCGCATAGGCGCCTCTGTTCACGCCGTTGTCGCCTGAGCCGATAGCAGGGCTGCCTTCCCTTAGACTGAAGTCACCTGCGGCAGGATCGGCAAACATGGGGTCCTTGGCAAGCTCGGTCTTTGAGCCTATCTGCGCATTGAAGGCGTCCACAGTAATGGAGGGCTGCGACGGATCCATATAGCGCACATAGGTGGGCTTTCTTGTGGAGTACCAGAGGTTATTGCGGAACACATTTGAGCCGCCGCCTTTAAGGTCTATACCGTGCCATGCGTGGAAGCCGTTTACGGAGGTCTCCTTCACCAGAAGTCCCACAGTGTCATTGCTGCCGTACATACTGTTTTCGTCCTCGTAGGCGATGTTGTTCCTTACCTCGTTATTCCAGGATCTGTCAAGAGAAATACCGTTTTTCAGATTGTAGGTGACGTTGTTTATCCACCTTGCGTCCCAGGTGGAGCCCGTATCCCAGAAAGCTGAGAACAGTCCCGATTCTATGCGCTGTGCAGGGAAATTCATGAAGTGGTCGGGATCCATGGGCATACGTCCGTTTCCGTCAAGGGGTCTGTTGTAGACTATGTTCTCATAAGCCCAGTTTCGCGTACATTCAGACTCGTTGAACATGAAGTAGGCGGTATTGTAAGAAACATTTCTGACAGCGGTGAAGTCCCTTACACTGATGTCCAGCCAGATGGTACCGCCGTTTACCGAGCCGCCCGAGTAGTTGAAGGCGAAGGCGTTGTTCCTGTTGCCGTCGGCTCTGCCGCCTAAGGTGGAGGACTCTGCGCCGCCTGCACCTGCATTCTTTCCTATGGCGCCTATGAAGGTGTTCTCGGAGATTATGCAGTTCTGTGAGTGATTATCGTAGCACAGGGTCTCGCCGTAGACGCTCTGGAAGTAGTTATTACGGATGACATTGTCGGGACCCGCCACGGGAATGGTTACGTCGGGGCGGTAAACTCCCTGATTGGACCATGTCCAGGGAGCATTGTAAACGCAGCCGATGTTTTTGAACTGATTGTTCAGCACAACGTTTCCTTTTCCCATGATGTTGATGGTGCTTCGGGCGTATTTGTAGTCCTCGAAGACGAAACCCTCGATCTTGACGTAGTCACGGCCGAAGAGGTTGAAAACGTCGGTGAGCTGGTTCTTTCTGCCTGCTATAGAGTATTCGATGCCTGCATTGTCATAGTGCTTTACATCGTTCTCGCTCCAGCCCGTGTCCTGAAGCCACTGTGCCCTGACCTGGGGCGTTACTGTGGAGCCGTCAAAGACGTCCTTGTGCTTGATGATGACCTTGCCTATATCGGAGCTGTTTTCGGGGCGGAAGACGATCATGGCATCCTCTCTGCCTGATTCTTTGGGCCTTATATCCTCCTCGATATAAGTACCGGGGCGTATGAGGACGGTAGTGCCTGCGGTAGCCTCGTCGGCTGCTTTCTTGATCGATCTGTAAGGCGCGTCCGAAGAGCCTTTTCCGCTGTAGTCATTGCCGTTTTCCGCAACATAGAGCACTCTGCCGCTGATGTCAGCTGCTTCTGCCCTTAGCCCGTTCAGCAAGCCTTTGGGGTGAGAGTCCATGATACCTGTGTTGTTGTACAGCATAGTCGGGATCATGAACAGACTAAGTAATCCTGCAATTCTTTTTTTCATTTTTCTCTTTCCCTTCTGTATAGGATAAGTGTTTCCCTTTACGCATTCAAGCGTGAACATATCCCCTTAGGGACCTGCGCTGCACGACTGCTCCTGACCTGAGAAAACAACGCTGTGCGGCGGAAAAGTCCCCTTATAAACAGTATAACCCATAATGGCACGGGAAGCAATATTCTATTGTATCGAACCCAAAGATAATCCCACATAGAAAAAGAGAAGTATGTCAAAAAGTCTTGCATTTTTATTCACAATACGATATAATAAACGTAAAACGTCCATTATAATTTATCTAAAAGCCCTTGCAGATACGCTGATCGGAGATCAGCTTCCTGCAGATCGGGCAATTATATCATAACGCTTCGCTTTTATGATATAATCAATGCAGGGGTGATTATCTATGAAAAAAAGGCTGACAGTGGGTGTTGTCACAGCGGAATGTTACCGCGAATACACATCTGAGATCATCCGCGGAATAATCGCGCAGAGCGAGCTTGCAGACTGTAATGTCATGGTGCTTGCGGCAAAAAATAATTTTCAGGAGCCTGTGTCTCCTCATGTGGAGCATGAAGCTGAGGTGTTCCGTCTTATAGAGCTTTCTGATTTTGACGGCTTTCTCTATGACCAGAACGCATTAAACAACAGGGAAGTGCAGAAAAAGCTGGACGCACTGCTCAAGCGCACGGGTAAGCCCGTCATGCTCCTTGATGCGGGGGAGCACCCGTTTTTCGAGAATACCGTTTCCCACGATCCCGAGGCATTTGCGCTGCTCATAGAGCACATGATACAGGTCCACGGGTGCAGGAGGATATACTGCCTGACAGGCACCAGGGGGACTCCTCAGGCTGAGGAGCGCCTTGAGACCTATTTCCATGTCATGCAGAGGCACGGGCTTCCTTATGACGAGAGTTATTATTCATACGGCGATTTCTGGCGCAATGCGCCTGTTGAGTTCGCACAGCGCATTATCAGCGGAGAGCTTGCCATGCCTGAGGCAGTGGTCTGCGCCAACGATATAATGGCGGATACCCTGATCGCTGCACTTGCAAAGGCTGGCATAAATGTTCCAAAGGATATGGCTGTTACAGGTTTTGACGGCTATCTTGAAGATGAATGGAGCGATGTAAGTATCACCAGCTTTCCGAAAAGCTGCTATCAGCTGGGAGCTGACGCTTTCAGGCGGCTTTACAGGATGATCAGCGGAAAAAGCTGCCGCAGAATATCCTCCGGACACAGCCGTATCCAGATCGGACGGAGCTGTGGCTGCGTCCCCGTATTGAGCACGACAGATAAAAGCCGCAGGGAAAAACGGCTCATCTCCCGCTATCGGGAGTGGTTCTATCACAGTGAGGTGCTGTTTGAGCTTATGCACTCAGAGTCGCTGTATGACCTGCTGTATATGCTGGCAAGCAGGATATATCTGGTCTGTCACTGGTCGGATTTTCGCGTATTTCTCACAGACAGCTGTGTGAAGTCGCTGTCTTCACACTCTGATTTCCCCATGCACAGCGACTGCTGTCAGGTGCTGTGGACCGACAGGGCAGGCAGGAGCAGCGGCATTTCGGAACGCTGTATCAAGCAGTCTGACATTATTTCCTGCCTTACGGAAAATACTGACCACCCCTGTGTGTATTTCCTCTCGCCGCTGCACATGAATGAGAGACAGTTCGGATTTGCAGCCCTGTCCTTCGGCAGACTTGCCTGCTGCTATCAGCCTGAATACTGTACGCTTATCAGCTATCTCTGCCTTGCACTGGAGCAGCTGGAGGAGAGGACCTTGCTCAGGGCTCAGTCGGGCGGCGGCACAAGAGAACCGGAAAATCCTCAGCTCTATCGTCAGCTTGTACAGCTGCGTGAGGAGATGCAGCAGTGCCCCGAAGCTGACTGGAGCGTACAGGAGCTCTGCGGACGAACTCATGTGAGCAGGAGCTACCTTCAGAGAATGTATAAAAAATACTTCGGCAAAAGCGTCGTTGAGGAGCTAATTTCCTTCAGGCTGAGGAAGGCAAAGGAACTCATCAGCGGTACGGACCTTACTATGTCGCAGATAGCTGAGCTTTGCGGCTATGCCTCCTATGCACATTTTGCCAAGCAGTTCAAGGTCAATGAGGGAATGACTCTCTCGGAGTACCGTCAGCGTTCCCGTAAGAGTAACGGAAGGAGCGGCGTATGAACAACAATACAGGGATAAGATCAAAGGATATGCCCGCTGCTGAGCGAAACCGCTGTCTTGATCTTTTCAAGGGTATCGCAGCTGTCTGTGTGGTATTTGTACATATACCGTTCCACGGCATCTTCGGAAAGTGCATCAGCTCCATAGGCTCCTGCGGAGTCATGCTGTTTTTCCTCATCAGCGGATATTACGCCTTCGGTGAAAGAGAGAAGATGTGCAGAAAGCTCGGGAAGCGTTTCTGCCGTAATCTTCTGATAACCGTCATCGCTGTGCTGGTGTATTTTGGTATATCCTATGCGCTGAATGACAATAGTTATTACCGTAATATCTGGCTCAGGACATTTTCAAGACCGCGCTTTTATCTCAGAATGATCTATTGCAGCGATCTTGAAGCCATCAGCGGAGATCCGCTGTGGTTCATGTTTGCGCTGCTGCACGTATATGTCATATTCTGGCTGATGTATAAACTGAGACTGGAAAAATTTGCAAAATTTGCAATGCCCCTGTTTATTCTCCTGCGTATCGTACTTGAAACCTATAAATATGCGACTGGCGGAAGCTGGCGGATATGCAGCAACGCTCTTGTTGCAGCGCTCCCGCTTATGCTGCTTGGATTCTGCATTGCGGAATGGAAGGAAAAGCTGCTGAAGCTGCCTGCATGGTCCGCAGCTGTCTGCGGTGTACTCTCGCTTATATGCCTGATCCTGCTGATAAAGTATGATCCGTTCAGATATAACATAACGCAGATATTTAAGCTTACGCTTGTGGCTTCGGTATTCCTGTTTGCACTTAAAAAGCCGAAGCTCCGCCTCTTTCCGCCGATGGAAATACTGGGCGGAGCCTATTCGCTTCACGTTTACCTCTGGCATATGCCTGTTATCATGATACTGTATACATTATGTGAGCGCCGTATTCTGAAGGCTGATCCTTATGACTGGTATATGCCGCTTGTGGTTGCAGGAATTTCCATTCTTATATCTGTTGTGATCGTCACGGTGCAGCGCCTGATAAAGCGTCTTGTGACACGGAATGACTATGAAGTCTGAATGGGAAACTGATCGGAGAAAGACAGAAAACAGCATATTTCAGAATTGTAATGTTCCGTAATATTAAAAACGGGACAGAGGGGCGGTTGTGTGGTATACTATGGTTACAGAAGCGGAAAGCTACTACACTAAAAAGGAGTAATCATCATGAAAGAAATGATAAACCGTATCACACAGGACTTCATCGAGAACAGGGACATTATCAAAAAGGCAATAAAGCTTGAAAGCTCATATATCTACCCTGTGGCAGCAAATGTATTCTGCGCTGCAGGAGTTAAAGCGGACGCCGACAAGCTCCGCGAATGCAGAAAGATCATCAAGAAGAATGCAGGCTTCGGTTCTTATCTGAAAGGAAATGTAATGGTGCCTTTTGCAGCGAAGCTCTGCATAGCTGACGATCCTGACGCTCATTTTGAGAAGGTAATGGCTATGTACGGCATTCTCAAGGAGCACTTCAGAAGATCGGAATACCTTGCTCTCCTTGCAACTCTCCTTGCTGAAAAGACAACCATCGAAGAGGCAGGACATATTGCAGCAAGAGGACGTGCTGTCTATGATAAGATGAAGAAGGAGCACCCTGTACTCACATCAAGAGAGGACAGCATAATGGCAGGCTTTATGGCGTTTTCCGAGAAGAGCGACAGTGAGCTTATTGATGACGCTGAGAAGTGCTATGAGCTCCTCAGGAAAAAGTTCTCGGACAAGGATTCTGTTCAGACAGTTTCACACATACTATCCATGACAAACGGAGCTCCCGAAGAAAAGGTAAGCAGAATGATCAGGATGTTCGGCGCTTTAAAGGAAGCAGGACGCAAGTTCGGCAAGCACTTTGAACTGTCAACACTTGCTGCAGTGTCAATAATAGATGCCGATGAAAAGGAGCTTGTTGACAGTATAATTGCCATCGACAGCCTGCTCAGCGGTCAGAAGGGCTACGGAGCATTAAGCCTCGACAAGAAAACAAGGCTCATGCACGCAGCTATGCTCACCGCCGACCTTTACGGAGACAGCGATAATGCTCAGGCAGCAGTATCTGCTTCTGCACTTGCATTGATCGCAGCACAGCAAGCTGCAATGTGTGCAGCGATCGCTGCATCGGCAGCCGCAAGCAACGCGAATTCATAAGTAAAAACACAAGGCTTTATGCAGAAATAAAACCGCAGTCTTATGGCGGCTATCCTTAACGGAACTTTATAAAATTCGTATGAAACCCGAGGGCATAACATCCTCGGGTTTCTTCATTTTAGCAAGTTGCCTGAGCAAATGTCTTTTTTTCTGTTGGTGTCAACATTGGTGCCGGTTTGTTGATTGAGAGGAATGTATAGTGTATCAGTATCATGTTGCCGCAGGTTCTTGAGTATTTCTCAGGCTTCTCATAGACTTCAATTCGTGATATGAAAGCCCTGAGAAGTTCGGAAGTAAGCTCTTTCATCTCGATGTTTGTCTTTGCTTTCTCAATGAAGTCCTGCACATATTTCTCCTGTAAGCTCATGTTGTCGAGTTGATCAGAGAGCTCGGAGAGTCCGATTTTCAGTTCGGACTGCTCCTTTTCATAGCCTGAAGCAAGACAATCATAACGCTCTGGAGTTATCCTGCCGGTTACTCTATCTTCATACAGACAGCGTATAATGTTGTCAAGCTCCTTGTTACGTTTTTCCAGCTTTGATTTCTTCTGCTCTGACTCTTTTCGGAGTTTCTGAGCTTCCTTTTCGCCATTCTGCATTGCCGTTTCATAGAACTGCTGCGGATGTTCGCGTGCAAATAATGTTATCTTTTTGAGTTGGTCAAGCACTACTGCATCAAGCTGATTAGCCTTTATTCGGTGGACAGTACAGTATCTTCCACCCTTAGTCTGATAACCGCCGCACTGATAATAGTTGTTCTCAGGCTTTATGTTCTTTCCTCGATGAAGATACATTTTCGAACCACAGTCAGCACAGTAGATATATCCAGCGTATTTGTCAGTGTCACCCTGTCGGTCGGGTCGCTTTCTTCCCTCATAATGCTTCTGAACAAGTGCGAACAGTTCTCGGCTTATTATCGCTTCATGCGTATTCTCGAATATGAGAATGTTTTCGGGATCATTCTTGATACGTTTCTTCAGCTTATTGGACTTGCTGTAAGTTTGAAAGTTTACAGTATCGCCGCAATAAATCCGATTGGACAGCATATCTCTGACTGTGCTTTGCGTCCAAAGATATGGATGTTCAAGGTCGGGATGTTTGCTTTTCGTTCCTTTGGTGTGAAACTCATAAACACCGGGACTTTCAATTTCGTGCTCTTCCAGGTATCTGCATATTGCTCTCGTTCCCTTGCCGTCTGCACAAAGTTCGTAGATTGTCCTCACGACTGGCGCTGCAATTGGATCGGGAATAAGCTGTTTCGGATCATCGGGATTTTTCATATATCCATAAGGAATCGCTGTTCCAACGCGCTCACCACGCTCGCCCTTTGCCTTGAATACAGCGCGTATCTTCTTCGACGTATCTCTGGCGTAAAAGTCATTGAAATAGTTCTTTATACCTGACATTTCGTTGAAGCCGTTTGCACTGTCAACACCGTCTGTCACCGCAATGAAGCGAACATCATAAGCAGGGAACACGATCTCCATAAGCTTGTCAGTTTCCAAGTGATCACGTCCAAGCCTCGACTGGTCTTTGACAATGACCGTTCCTACAAGTCCGTTCTCCACGTCCCTCAACATACGAACGTACTCAGGTCTGTTCTTATTAACACCGCTGAAGCCGTCGTCAACGTAGAACTGACAGTTGCGGAAGCCATTCCGCTCTGCGTACTCACTTAGCATCTTCTTTTGATTTTCTATCGACAGTGACTCTCCTTCACGAGCATCTTCCTGTGAAAGTCGACAATACAAAGCTGTTATTAAATCATTGTTTGGTTTCATTTAAATATCCTCCTTCTCTGGAAACCAAACCGAATAGGACTCTGTTGGCGTACCTCTCGGTACACCAACAGTATACTCCTACTCGGCTCAGAAGTCCAGTAAAATTTTCGTTAACTTACTTTCACAAGATAGCGGAGCCTGTCCTCTACGGTCACATCTGTGTCAGTTGGAAATGCATTTATGACAGTAAAAGTCTTGCCGTCTATCACGACCGTATCTATCTCATACTGTGTTCGACGCAGTTCCGCATACTTGTTTGTTTCAGCTTTTGTGTTCTTTTCATCCATTCAATAACCACACTCCTCTTAGTTGTCTTGTTCGTATTTCTTATGAATCCTACGTTGTTCATGATTCATCTCTCCTTTTTCAATTTTTTGATTTGGGCATCAGCCCATGTGTATTCCGTGAGCTTCCTTCCACTCTCGCTCCTCTGCGAGTGCCTTGCTGTCGGTGCGCTCCCGAGCGTACTCAGTATCGTCGGCAGGCTCGTCATCAATCATCGAAGCCATAGTTGCAACGCTGCCGACAACGCTATCAAGACCGACTGCGAGATCACTATCCACTTGGCTGCTTTCAATCTTAGTCTGTGCTTGTATTCGTCGAGTTCTTTCAGCTTCGAGCCATATTCCTCGTTCAGTTTCCCAGCCTGTGATGACAGGTCCGCTGTTGCTTTCTTCAACTGCTCGACTGCTAAAGTCGCGGTTTCCGACGTTTGATCCAGCAGCCCCCGACAGGTCGCTATAGTATCCCTCTGCTCGGAGCGTATTGTTTTCAGCACCTGTTCTGTATCCGCTTTCGTCGCCAGTACCGAGAGTCTGGTAAGTATCTCCAGCTGCTCCTGCGACATCAGCTTGTTCAATTCTATCAGCGCTCTCCAGTTGGAATCGAGCACTACCACTGTCGGCTGAGTGTCCGCCGCTGCCGACAATTCCTTGTCGTACATCTGCTGTAATTCTTCTTGCTTTGAATTCATACTCCATATTCTCCTTTCGATAACGTTCGCCGTGCAGTTTATTGTCACGGCATCTCCTTCCATTAGGACAAGTGTAAGTGATATACTTTCGCTTGTCCTCCCACCTGACATTGTAGCCCTGCTGCTTCATCAAGTAGCAGAACTGCTTCTTGGTCTTTGCTTGCTTCATGACTTGGTTTATGACGTTCATCAGCTCCCACTTGAAGCTCTCGCCGCGCTTGGCTGACCTGTACTCGCTGTCAGAGAGGAAGTCCTTGTTCATTTTCTTCTTGGGAGCATCAAGGACATGGACACCGTAGTGCTGACAAATCTCATCGCTGAGCTTCATCAACTGCTCAATGCTCTCCTTGTTGGAATGGTACTTCTTTCCGTCCTCGAAGCTGACGGAGTTCATCACCAAGTGGCTGTGGATATGCTCGCGGTCGATATGAGTTGCCACTACAACTTCGTATTTGTTGAACGCTTTCTCCGCAAGCTCCACCGCTATTTTGTGCGCGAGCTCGGGCTCAATTTCGTAACCGCTGGGGAAGCTCTGCACCAGATGATAGTAGAGCCGCCCATCAGTTTTGTGATAGAGATTCTTAGTTGCAGTCATTTCATCGAGAGCAGTCTCGGGTGAGCAGTTGACTCCGGTCACATAACGCTTGTCCTCTGACACGGTCTTTTCCTTTCTGCTGACGTAGTTGAGGACGTTCCTCATGCCGCCAGCGGTCTGAGTTTTGTTGTTTATAAAATGGATTATTGGCATCACTTCACCTCCTTGGCTATGTCGCAAACGGCTTGGGTGACAGCCTTGTGCTGTTCAATAAGCTCGTCCACTCGAACGGAGTGAAGCCGTCCTTCGTGAGCCAGCATTGCTATCTGATTGAGGTTCCGACCGATAGCTTTCTGCTGCTTGGCGACCTCGTCCAGCCCGTCAGCCACTACGATTTTCTTGTCAAGTGCCGACCTGAGAACGAAGTCGCTGAGAGACAGCTTGTGCCGCTGAGCCTTGTTGTGTATCCGCTCGTACTCGTCATCGGTACAGCGGATAGTTATAGTTCTGTTGCGTTTTCTCATTGTATCACGCTCCTTTCTTTGTGCGATTTTTAAGAGGGGGCTCGGGGTTCGCCCCGACCAGCAAGCGTTCGGCGGACTGCCGAATGCGATGCTGGCATTTCATACCTCCGTGACCGATACTGCTCCGTCAGCGATAGTTTTCTCCTTATGCCAATGCCGCCACACTCGCTCCACGTTGCGCGACAATCGCTTTCACCGCCGCAGGTGGGATAACTATCCGATTTCTGTATCGGCGGCAAATTTGGGCGTTTTTGTGCGTGACAGTAACTCAGCCGTGACAGTAAAACTACCGACACGAAAACCTACTGACACGCCCCGCAGATGAAGCTATATAGAGCTTTGTGAGCTGTTGGGAAGTGCCTGCGTGACGGTAACAGTTCTACCGCCACTACCGACACGCTATCACTTGCAGAAGGAAAAATGTGGGAGCAGTATCCTTTATGCAATTTGAAGCAAAAACAGCACGTTTTTTCGCCCTCTAATTGTATTATGGTTAGATTTTCCAGTTTTTTATAAAATCAGGTAACAATTTCAATCTATTCAAAGCGACAATTATCAGTCACAGGGACAGCATAATTATGAGAACTGTTGTGACTACAACTGAGCGTTTGTGAGGATATATCCGCGCTTTCTGACATCTCAGGGACGGCAGGGACATCATTTCCAGCGTACAACAATATGCTGCCACTGCTGTCCCTGTCGTTCTGATCTATCTGTCCGCAGAGAAGAAAATGTGGGAGCAGTATCCTTATTGCAAATTGATATGTTTTTGAATACATTTTTTGCCCTTGCACAGTACCGTTCCTTTCATTCCGCCTTGCGTGACGAGAGAGAAGTATTTCACAACTCGATGCGCTCAGCCCCTCCAAGCTGTCGCGGCGCACTTAACTGCTGTGTATCACTCCTGCGCAGGATATTCAATTTTCAAGTTCCTGATTTGCCCCTCTACTTACAGGGAACTGGGAGAGGCATTTTGCATACCCATTTCACAAAACTTTCACATTGATTTGTATAGTTGTACAATCGTGTGTGCGTTTGCGGCATTCATATTGAACAAAAAAACAATGCCTGCAACTGTAATAGTTACAAGCACTGTTTAGCTCTCTAATTCTATTATGGGAACTTTTTTCTATTTGCATAAAAAGTGGAGACATTTATTTTTCGTTTGTAGCGACATTTTTTATATCAAGTATTATCTATGACCTATTAGATCTATTAAAACTCAAAGTAAACTCCGTCGAGCCAAATACCTGCAATGTTATCTACATCAACTGGTTCTTTGAAAAAGGTTGAGATTATCTGAATATCATATCCTTTTTCTTTTTCAGAAACATCGCTCATAGATATATAATTTGTGCATTTTATAACAGAGCCGTCCTTAGTAACCACCTTGAACGCTCCGATGTCAACGTGCTCCTCTATTTCATGATTACTTGAAAACCAGCCCTTATCCTTGCCGTAGACCATTATTCCAAGCGGTGACAGCTTAACCCCTGTTGGAGTATAGAGCCTATCAGCAGCAATTGAACTGTCGAGCTTTATATCAATTAGTTCAACTGACTCGGATACATTCAGCCTTGCATAACGTTCCTCTCCTGATGACATTACATATCTGACCTTGACATAGTCAGAATCAAACACAACATCATTAGAATTGCAGCTCAGTTTGAAGACTCTCGAGTTATCCTCGTCAGAATCAGTTATTTCTTCATCGTTTAAACCGAACGAGAAATTGACGTAATGATCCTCATAATTATCAGGTTCAATATATAGTCCTCTGTTAAGAATATCTTCTGCTTTACCGACTATATCAAACGAAGCAAATCTTTTATCCAGCCATTTCTTGCCAGTTTCATCAAGAGCGGTATATTTGACGATAGCATAGGTGTTCATTTTATCTGAAACTATCCTGCTTACGCTGAAGTCAACGTGACCGTCCGTGTCCTCATAAATATTTTCAATTATCTGCTCAGAAATGGTGCTGTCATCTTTGAAGAAGTTATAAAAAGCTGTTTTTATCTCGTCTGCAAAAGCCGTAGTAGTTCCGACCATAGCTGCGGCGGCAATGAGACTGACAGCGATTACTTTCATCTTCGGACGCTTTTTGACGCTCGTAGAGCTTGCTTCTGCCATAGAAAGCGCGTTGTCAAACATTCTGCTTTTCTGCTCGTCTGATGGACAGATCTTATCCATTGCTTCATTGAACTCCTTCATCATCATTACCTCCTATCAGACTTGCCAGCTTTCTTTTTCCATAAAACAGCTGAGAACGGACTGTTGATTCATTCTGCTTTGTCATTTTTGCAATCTCTTTCAACGAGTACCCAAGATAAAAATGCAGATACAACACGGAAGAATACTTTTCCGGCAGAGAAACTATTGCGTCTATTACTTCACTTCTTTCAAAATCATTAGCCGACTCCTGTTCGGGCAGAACTGAAATATCTACTCTCGGGTGTCTGCGAAGTATCCGAAGCATAGACTTACACTCGTTGCAGGCTGTAACTATCAGCCACGCCTTTTCTTGCTCCTGAGTTTCAAAAACAGGAGACTTCTTTATCAGTTTGCAGAATACTGCCGATACTGCGTCCTCGCTGTCATGAGGATTTTTCATATATGAGAAGCATAATCGGTAAATATCATCGACGTGACGTTCATATATCTCACGGAAATGCTCCTTATCGCTTTGTTTTATTGCCATTATAGCACCTTTCGTTTGCACTTTTTCTATTATTATAACATTGATGAGAATAGCGGTCAACATTATTCCCTTATCGCAGTCATCACGCCTTTATCCATTTCGTGAACGGTATCGCACAGCACTTCAATATCCTCAGATGAATGTGATGCGATAAGTATAGTTTTGCCCTGAGTCTTGAAGTCAAGCAGATACTTCCTCATATCCTCAACGCCCTCCTTGTCGAGACCGTTCATCGGCTCGTCAAGTATAAGTATATCAGGGTTCTCCATAATAGCCTGTGCAAGTCCGAGGCGCTGACGCATTCCAAGTGAGTACTTTACTACATGGCGCTTGAGCGTCGGGTCAAGTCCGACCTGTGACATTGCTCGCTTTATCTGCTCCGTATCCGCTTTCTTATTAAGGTCTGCGATGAGTTTCAGATTCTTAAAACCGGAATAATACGGAATAAAACCAGGAGTTTCAATAATAATACCAATGTTTTCAGGGAAGTCGCAATCCTTGCCGACTTCTCTGCCGTTAACACGGATAGTACCGCTTGTAGGTCTGATAAATCCGCAGATGCACTTCATCAGCATAGTTTTGCCGCTGCCGTTTCTGCCTATAAGTCCATGTATCTTGCCTTGCTCAAAGGAAACGCTGACTTTTTTCAGTATTTCCGTTTTCTTTATCGAAAGGTCAAGTTCTTTTATTTCAATTATCGCCATAATAACCCTCTATTCGTTATCGTCAATATTCAGAAAATCAGTCCTGCCTATCATGATAAGGCAGAAAATAAGTATCAGCAGTATCATACCTGCGAAGTACATAATGGAATACTCGATCTTCATTATCGGCTCTTTCAGATATTGCGTGAAATGCAGACTAATCATAGTATGAGCCATCGGGAAATACCACATTCCCTTTGACCTGAAAACGCCGAGCGCACTGCCTATCGCAATTATGCTTATCAGCACGGGAACGCCTATCTTCCGAAGATTCAGTACATGAAACATAAGCAGTATCGTTGAAAGCAGGATCATATACAGCCAGTTCAGTAAAAATGAGAGAGCTGCCGCCTGATACGGCGCTACCTGATTGTACAGTTCCTTTGTTATGAGATTCGCCGCAAATGACTGAGCTTTATCCGGATTATAAACGCCATAACGTGTTACAACAAGACTCCAGCCGTTTGCTGCAAATGAATTTACTGCATTCGGAATAACAGAAAATATAAATATAACGCTCATAAATATGAACGATGATGCAATAAAAAACAGTAATTGCCCCAGCAGCCATTCTCTTTTATGGACGCGGTGAAGAATAAAAAGGCTATTCCTGTCGAGGTGAGGATAATCCGATATAAGGAAAACATACACCGCAGGAGTAACAAGACAGAGCGTCCTTGAATTGAACACGGCAATAAACGGCTCTATGAAATTCAGCGGACTGTTCATTTCCTTGCTGATATTTATCAGCGGGTCAATGGCAAAGCTCCATACAAAAACTATCATTGCTGCCGCAACTACCATTCTTGAATTTACTATCCATTTATACAGATCGATCGACATTATGCGGAATATCCTTGAAACAGAGAATCTATTGCCCATTGTCAAGCCTCCTGTTCATTATTAAGGTATATACTGCAAATACAGCTACTGTCAGCACGGTATATAACATAACAGTGCTTTTGTCGTGTGTAAAGAAAATGTCCTTGATATTGCTCGTGTACAGCATATTTATCTTTAAAATCACTTTCCAATTGTCGATGTAGTGATCCTGAAGCTTTGCAAGAACAGTATAATAGAAGTGCATAAAAATGAACGGGAAACAGCATATCATATACTTGTTCCTGATGAACGATGAAAGCAGAAACGCGGGAAGGACAGAGACTGCCCCATAAATCGCTGTTCCTGTGTATATCCTGATAAGGTCGGAGAGAGCTCCGTCACGTCCGAAAACTACAAATATCACAAGGCTGTACATAATAAAACCGATAGTTACGGTCAAGGCTCCGCTTATAACGGCTGAGAAAAACTTTGAAAGGGCATATGTCAGCTTACCTGTCCTTGTTATGATGAATCTGATATTTCCGCTGAGCCTTTCCGCACAGAACAGCGTTACGAAAGGAATTGAAGAAAGCACAGGCAAAAAGAGCGTAAGGTAAGGATTTACCGAGCTTCTGACAATATCCAGAGGGGAAAGCCCAATTTGTGGGAGCTTGCGCCGGTCGGCTATCACTTCGAGAACAGTATATTCCTTTCCGGTAAAACCGTCGGTATATATCGTTGAGGCAAAGCAGATCAGAAATACGGCAGCTATGCATACGACTGTTCCATAGCTAACAAGCGTTTTTCTCAGGTCAATAATTGTAACTCTCAATAATTTCTTCATATCAGTATCTCCGAACCTCGAAATCGTATTTCAGTTCTCCGGTTATCATATCAATATAGATGTATTTTCTGACATCTCCTCTTGTATTGACCTCGCCGTCTTTAATAAATTCTGTCGGGTCAACGTCGATGACAAACTCCCAGACAGGACGCGAATCATAGCGGACGACTTCCTGCTTGTCAGGCTCATCAGGAACAGGCTCATAAACAGGGATAAGAGTGTACATTATATCAATGTCGGAAATAGTTATATCCTTGAAATTGCTGAACTTATCTTCACAGAAGCGCAATGCACTGTCAAGAGATATACATTTATCAACGGCTTCGACCTCAACTGGCTTTATTATACCTCCTCCGTTAGTAAATGAGCTTATTTCATCTGACCTGACCATTTGTATACTAACGCCATAATCCCAATTGGTCATTTTAGGCACATTAGTTCCGTCAGGTTTTTCAGCTGCTCTTGTATAGCTGTCAAGAGGAACTCCCTTATATAATGCATGAACTAATATCTGATATAGGTAGCCTTCCTCATGTTTACGGACAATAACTGTTTCAGCTTTGTAGTCAAAATCAGGGGAGAATTGACCGTAGTTTGCTTCAAACCAGTTATTGACATAATCAACAGCTTCAGCAACAGAGTGCTTTCCGTCTTCGAGTTCATATTCATCGCTGAGGTCGTCATTGCGGTCAGCGTGATATATCTTAATGTTAGGCTCATTGTAACTAAATGAAATGTCAAAAGTATCAGGACGAAGGGCAGTTATAAATCCTCTTTCCTCAACACAGCAATACATCTTATTAGGTTCATTGTGTATCATATAATATTTATTGTTCTCATCAAATTGAGTCACTACGTTTTGAGATGACAGTTCCTCTGCCGAAAAGAATAAAGCCATTGCTTTTTCATAATTATCTATTGCATTAGTGATTTTCTCAAACGACATTATGTGTAACTCGTCAGGCTGAACAAACTTGATCTTGTCAGATATTGAGAATTGTGAATATGAGCCTTTCAGTGCAGCTTCGACGTTTTCTGAAAGCTCAGATATTGGAATATATGTAAAGTCAGTTTCGTCACTTTTATTTCTGCTGTCATCACGGTATGCACTCATATCATCCTTAACTTGAGACGGTGTGTCTGCACAAGCGGTAAAAACCATAGTCATAAGTAAAGTTAACATAATTGATATTGTCTTTTTCATAGGACTACCTCCATTCAAAGTTTCTATATATAAAACGCTTTGAATGAGTAGAATGTTGAATGGAATATTTATTTAATATATTTGAATATAAAACAAAACCCGATACATTTTGTATCGGGTTTATCCTATTCAGTTCGGTTTCTCATTTGTTCCGCTAAGAGCAGCGCACATAAGGCTGAGGTTTTATTTTTTGAAAATACAGTATTGTAAAAGATCATATGATATGCTATAATGAATGCAGAGCATAAAGCAATAACTTATCACCGGGAAATTATAAAAAAGAGCAGGAGGAATACTATGAAATGTAAAAGAATGATCGCAGCTATAATGTGTGCAGCAATACCCTTCGGAACCGCCGCACTTCCGTTCACAGCACCGGTATCGGCGGCTGCTTCACAAGGATCAATGACATTTGAGGAACTATATGCTCTCGATGAAAATGAACTTGAGCAGTATTGTTCAGAGCATGATCTGAATTATATAAGCAAAGAAGCAGCTAAAGCAAAGCTTGCCGTCAAACGCACAAAATGGGTATCAGTTATGCCAAAGGACTATATGCTCAACGGCTTGAACGATCTCCTTGAAAGCGAAGACTTAAACGCTTTGAACGGCAAAAACTACTATGATTATGACTTCGAGAAGATCATGTCTGACCTGAATATGCCGGAAAAGTATTACAGATTCGATGTTGAAAAAAACGATTTTGCATTCTATAGGAAGTCTGAGACCGATCCCGACGGCAATACAAAGGATACTTATGTAAAAGTCGCATCAATAGTTGTTGAACCGGATCCGTCTGTTGCAGATGAGGATTCACTTGTAAGACTGTACCAGCTCATAACTGTATGGACTGAGCAGAATCCGCTTGTTTACGGGGGGCTCACCTTCCGACGCAGTCCGGCTCCCGACAGCAAGATCGAAACTATCGAGATCGAAACACTTGGAGATGTAAACGCTGACGGTAATATCAATGCAGTTGATGCTTCTTCGGTGCTTGCATATTATGCCCGTATCTCCACAAATAAAAACGGAGAATATACTGAAGATCAGAAGCTTTCAGCTGACGTTAATCAGGACAAATTGATAAATGCCGTTGATGCTTCCAATATTCTTGCCTATTATGCGTATACCGCAACCACAAAAGAAGGCATAGTCTCCTTAAACGAATATATGAAGAACAAATAAATAACGTGAAAAGTCGGGTCTGTGCCCGGCTTTTCTTTTTTTGACGGTGATATGTCATTATATAATACATATAATATATTGCTGCAATTATATGGACATTCACCTTGACAAAACAAACGAAACGTAGTAGAATTAATTACTGAATGTTGATCAGATAAGCGCCACATAACAAAAGTATCCGGATCGGTGCTCATATGATCGGCAAGCACAAATGATATGAGATCACATGAATGAAGGACTCCGCTTTACAATTCAATAACATACTCAGAAACATCTGTATCAGGCTATATCATTCCTCACATAAAGGCTGTATATGCTCACATAAAGGGAAAACTGTCATTGCAAAGGAAACTGCTGCTGAAATGACGATCAGCGGTAGTATCCCCTGTGAATGTGCAGCACAAAGACCGGTACGCCGATGTTTGAATTATTATTTGAACATCGGCTTTTTTTGTACCCTTATGCAGCAGGCTTGTTTTTACGGAATGATCTGATCGGATGAAGCGGACCATAAAAGAGCAGCAGCTTTTTTATGGCCTGCTGGACGTCACAGTAATAATTCAGTCAGGAAAGTGAGAGGTTTTATGAAGATATGTGTACTTAACTGTTCGCCTAAAAATGAACTGTCCATTACGCTGCAAGCGGTGGTGTTTTTGCGGAAATGGTTTCAGGAAAAGCTGCACGATGATGAGTTCGGGATCGTTCCCGCATTCAGCGGAACGGTTACCGAAAAAATTGAAGAAGCTGTAAAAAATGCCGATCTGATAATAATGTCAGGCGCGGTGTTCCATTTTGATGTACATAGCAGTATGGGGAAGCTGCTTGATGTACTTTCCGATGATCATTATGATCTGATAAAGGATAAGCCCATAACCTTTTTATCGACTTCGGGAATGGTGGGAGATACACTGGCGCACAACAGGTTCGAGACCTGGGCAAAGAGAAACGGTCTGAGATATATCAACAGCCTCAGCCTTGAAAGCTCGGAGATCCTTTCTCCCGGAGGCAGAGAGGAGCTGTTTTGCTGGTTCAGATATGTAAGAGCAACAGCCGCATACTATAAGAGCGCGAGCCTGCCGCAGGCTAAAAAACGCGGCAGAGTGGTTTTGCTGGATACCTGTGAAAAAGGAATTGACAAAATAGACTCTGCTATAAAAGCGGCAAAACAGAGATTTGAAGCCAGCGGTTTTGACACCGAGGTAATAACTCTGAGAGATAAGGTGATCCATCAGTGTACTGGATGTCAGTGCTGTTTCAGCAACAGAATATGTATCTATAACGATGACTGGGAAAAAACCTTTGAGAATTTATATCTGGATACAGATATGATAGTATACTTCGGCGAGCTGCACTATTCGACCCTCGGAAACTGCTACAAGACCTTCCTTGAAAGGCACGCAAGCTTAGGTCGTTCGGGTATTGAGGACGAAGTGATAAAATCATATTTCTTTATCCCCGATAAAAAAACAGAGAGAGAAGATATTACGGGATTCAAGATACAGTGTGAGGCTTTTGACGGGCTCAACTGCTCTTATCTCAGTGATGTATGCGAGATTGAAAATGATGATAAAATACGGGAGATGTGCGATAAAATGACCATCGCATATAATTCCGATATTATGCCGCAGAACGGCTTCTTAAAGGACGGTATCAGAAACGGTTTTGCAAAAATCGCGGCAAGTGTGAAGAACCGCTGTCCCGGTGATTACAGCTATTTCAAGGGAATAGGCTGCTATGATACGATCCCACCTATCACAAATGCCCGGTGGCTGGACAATGCGGAAGATGCCCGAAGGGACAGAGAATCAAGGATGATGCCGTATAAAATGACTCTGGCACATCTTGACGGACTTCCGACAATAACCGAAAGAAGGAAAAATAAAAGCGTGTCTGTCATAGAAAGGCAGAAAGCAGCCGCAAGAGGCGATGAACCTTCGGAAGTATCAATGAGAAGAACGCAGATGTACATGAAAAACAGCTCTGTTCTGATCGAACAAATGAAATGATCTGTCAGAGGATCAATTGCCCGGCTTTACTGCCCGAAAAAAATATGCCGCATTCCTTGCTATTTCCATGATCATATGCTACAATTAAGAAAAACACATGAGCGAAAACAAGGAGGGTAATATGGCTTATTCGGACAAACTTATAAACAGGATAAAAGGCGGTTTTTTCGGGCTGCTGGTCGGTGATGCCCTTGGAGTTCCCTATGAATTCCATATGAAGGAGGATATACCTTCCGCAGAGCTGATCGAAATGGTCCCGCCGAAAGGCTTTTCGAGAGCTCATGCAGGCACAGCTCCGGGGACCTGGTCTGATGACGGTGCTCAGGCACTTTGTCTCCTTGACAGCCTTCTTGAGAAGGGTGGGTTTGACCTTTCAGACTTCTCGGACAGACTCATTGCCTGGTATGAAAAAGGACTCTGGGCAGTTGAAAGTCGGGTATTTGATGTTGGCATACAGACCTCTATGGCGCTTTCCATGTATAAAAACGGCGGAGCTCCCGAGAACTGCGGAAACGTGCGCCCCGACGGAAAGGGGAACGGTGCGCTCATGAGAGTGCTGCCGCTGGTCTTATGGTACAGAGGAACAGATGAAGAATTGGCGGCTGATGCACACAGACAATGCCTTATCACTCACGGAAATATTACTAATCAGGTCTGCTGCGCACTGTACTGTCTTATTGCAAGAGAGCTGCTCAGCGGAATCAGCTTTGCCGAAGCTCTGGATAAGGGTATAAGCAAGCTGAGCGGTATTTATGAAGAAATGCCCGAATATGCGGAGGAGTTTCGGTTCAGGCTTCGCCCTGACGAACCCGGTATCTGGGTGGGAAAAGGCGGAGGATATGTTGTTGACAGCCTCAGAAGTGCGGTGATGATAATGAAGACCGCCCTGTCTTACGAAGATGCAGTCAAGCAGGCTGTCGCCCTTGGCGATGATACGGATACCACAGCCTGTATCACAGGCGGACTGGCAGGTCTGTATTTCGGCTATGACAATATCCCCGAGCGGTGGCTGAACGCCCTTCGTGACAGAGACAAGGCGGAAGGACTTATGGCAAAGCTCATCAGCAGCATTGCCTGACACTTTTCATTTATTATGCCGGAACAGCCCGATATGAAAATATCGGGCTTATTATTTTATTGATATATATGTGTATTAAAAAGGAGCTATTGTACAAAATTTTACTATTTGCAACTTTTTCAGGAATTTTTACAAATAGTATTGACAATTATTCAGAAATGATGTATAATATAGTTGCTGTTTACAGCACAAAATTTAATACTATTTCAGGAGGAAACACATGAAACTTCTCAAACGATTCGCATCAACCATCTTTTCACTCACTCTCATCGCCGGCTCAGCTTCCACAGGAGTATTATCTCAGGTGAACACAGCTGCTGCCGAAAACTCAGTAGGCTACTACTCAACGATCAACAACTGGAACACTAAGATCAATGCAGAAAAAGCCAAATTCCCCAACGGAAAATACTGGAACCACAAGGGTAAGACAACATGGGACGACAACACCTACAGCAGCACCCCCTGTGATAACAACACAGAGAACTGTGCATACTGCACCTCGACCAAGTTCAGAGCGCCTTACCTGACCAACTGGGACGTACTGAGCAATCAGCAGAGCACAACAAAGCATTGCGACGGCTTTGCCTATAAGCTTGCAAAGGACATCTGGGGCACAGATGCTTTTGTTCGCATTAATTCAAGTGAGAGAGCCTATACCGACCCGAAAGTGGGAGACATCGTACGCCTTCAGTTCAGTGTTGACGGTACAAACAACAAGGCATGGCACACTCTCTTCATAACAGGTATTTCCGGCAGCAATATCACATTCGCGGATTGCAACTCAGAGCTTTTCGATTGTAAGATCCGCTGGGACGCAACAAAGTATTACACCAATTTCAAGCGCGAGGGCAACAGGACCAAGGGATATAATTCGGTAACTGTTACAAAGACTTACCTCAAGAACAATTGTATCTATTATTCAAGACCCATTTTAAAGGGCGACTTCGACCTGAGCGGCAGGATCGACAGCTCCGATGTAGCTTACTTCAAGAGCACATATCTGGATAACGGCAACACATCAGGAAACGATCCGTTACATTCTATTCCCACTGCGATCTATGATGTAAACAGTGACGGAAGCATTACAGCAGCCGACTATCAGCAGATCCAGTATTATGCTAATCTTTCCTATGTTGACGGTTATATATATGGTACAGGTCCCTATGTTGACTATACAGACAGATACCTTGTCAGGGACAACTGCTTTATCTACAATAACGGTATCTACAAGATAGAGACAAGCACTACTGCTTCATTTATCAAGCCCTTCTATAAGTCAACTACTTCCTATGTTATAAACGGTTCTGTAAACTACAACGGCAAGTCTTACACAGTAACTGCTATCGGTGATAATCACAGACAGCCGGGATATGATCTTGAGTACGTTCAGAGCCTGGTGATCCCCAACAGTGTTAAGACTATCAAGAGATTCGCATTTGCTAATTCCGCTATTTCAAGGATCACATTCAACGGAAGCACATCAAGTCTCCAGACTATTGAAGCAGAAGCTTTCTACAACTGCAGGAACTTAACTTCTCTTGATCTGAGATACTGCCCGCAGCTGACACTGATCGGCAACTTCGCTTTCGGTTCCTGCACAGCTCTCAGATATATCGATCTTCCCTATAATATGACCACACTTAAATTAGGTACTTCCGATACTATCTTCGACAATAACAAGACAAATACCACAACACTCTACGTCAATAACCTTAAAAACAGCCTGACTCCCGCAAGCAACTTCCAGGTGCTTGATTTCTACGGAAGCAAGGATCTTACATACTGGACAAACGGAAAGTTAAAGCTTTACGGAAAGCTTTTCAAGGTTAGCTACAGAGGCAAAAATATTTCTCAGAAGGGAATAAACATCGGCTATCTCTCAGCTCCCCAGTGATCGGGTAACAGCATAATTAAAAGGACCATCACAGCAGATGGTCCTTTTTTATAGTCGGTCCGGGCAGCTCCGCCCTGCAGTATGTTGTCTTTTGTAATGAAATAGTTGACTTTTTGTTGATAATATGGTAAAATGAATGCAAAAGCATTCATTTATTGATCCACAGTGTTCAATGGGACGAGAATGTGAATTTGGAGGGAAAATGATGAAAAATTTCTGGAAAAAGACAACATCGGGTATCCTCGCTCTGCTGATAGTTGCAGGAGCTTCACCTGTTGTTTCGGCGTTCAGACAGACTGACATGACAGCTGTCACAGCTTATGCGGAAGGGGATCCGTCAGAGGATTTCAATTATTCAGTCAACGCAGACGGGACAACTGTTACCATTACCAAATGGACAGGAACAGGCACTGAGGCTGTCGTACCTGATACGATAGATGGCAAGACAGTAACTGTTATAGACGGCTGGGCTTTTTCACAGTGTGAGAAGCTCGCAAGCGTCAAGCTGCCCGATACCATTACCGAGATCGGAAGCTGTGCTTTCAACGGCTGTACGTCACTTTCTGAGATCGAACTGCCCGTTGATCTGAAGATAATAGGCAATACTGCTTTCGCCGCTTGTGCATTTACAGAGGTCACTATCCCTGACGGTGTGGAAAGTATAGGTGTAAGCGCATTTGCAAGCTGTAAAAACCTGGCTGACATTTCTATTCCTGCAAGTGTTACAAGTATCGGCGAAAGTGCTTTTCGTGATACAGCCTGGCTGAAGGCAAAGCAGGAGGCAGATCCGCTTGTTATCGTGAATAATATACTGATCGACGGAACCGCCTGCACAGGCAGAGTCACCATTCCCGACAGTGTTACAAGTATCGGCGATCTGGCATTCTCAAACTGCCGTACCGTCACAGATGTCCGCGTTCCCGCAAATGTTAAGAGCATTGGTCAGAGCGCTTTCTACAATTGTTCTTCACTGGATTACATAAACATAGCTGACGGAGTTGAGAGCATCGGCGTTCAGGCTTTCGGAAACTGCAATGCCCTGACCAGGATCACTATCCCCGACAGCGTCAAGACCATCGGCGGAAGTACATTCTTCACCTGTGAGAATCTGGAGTATGTAAAGCTTCCTGAAGGACTGGAGACTATCAGTAATTCCATGTTTTTCGGCTGTAAGTCATTGAAGCACGTCTCAATTCCCGACAGCGTCAAAACTATTGAAATGCGTGCATTCGCTGCCTGCCCGTCTCTGACAAAGGTGGTAATACCTGACGGAACAGAGACTATCGGCTTTATGGCATTTATGCAGTGTACAGGTCTTAAATCGGTCATTGTACCTGCCAGTGTAACATCTATCGGTTTCTCGACCTTCTCAGTGTGTCCTGATGCTGTGGTAAAGGTTGAGCCCGGTTCGTATGCAGAGACCTATGTTGCAGATCAGTACAATCTGAAATACATTGACACCAATACTGCCGATGCTGAGATAAACGGCGTTTCTCTCTCACTCAGCGATGACCTGGGACTCAACTTCGTTGTGAATGCCGCAACAGCCGAGAACAAGGACGATTACAGCGTTAAGCTCACAGGCGAGTGCGCTGAGGACGGAAAGACGGTCTCCCTTGCTGCAAAGACTATCGGAGATAAGACAGTATACTGCGCAACAGCAAGCCTTACTGCTAACAATATGCAGGAGGAGATCACCGCTGAGCTCTATAAGGGCGATGTGCTCATAGATACTGTGAAGTATGATGTGCGTTCATACCTGAAGGAGCTGTCAGACATCCGCTGGAACGAGGGTGCTCCTTCAAACGAGCTTATGATGTATTCTTCCACACTTGTTTACGGGTATGCTGCCGAGAACTATTTCAACGGAGCTTCCAACGAGCTCAGTGTTTATGATGACGCAAATGAACAGGCAAAGAGCAGGAGAAAGATAGACTCCCTCTACACGGCAATCAATACAAAGCAGTATTATACCTCAAATCCCCTTTATAAGTATGACAACGAGGACGTTAAGTTCTCACTGGTGCTTGACAGCAAAATGGCAGTCCGTGTCTATGTAAAGGGCATGGCAGCAGGCACCAAGGACTCCACAGGAAAACTCACCTCTGTTGCAGGCACAAAGGGCGGTACGGACTATCCCTCATATTTCGAGATAAAGGACCTTACTCCCCTTGATCTCGGCAAGGATCAGATCATAAAGGTGGGTGACAAGACCTACCAGTTCTGTCCTCTTATATGGGCTTATCGTATGCTCAAAAACGATAGTGCCGATGCTAAGAACAAGCGTCTTGCAGCTGCTGTTGCCAATTACGCATTTGACGCTTATCAGTATGAGAACGGCGAAGTTTTAAGTTATTAAAGGAGAATAGCAATGGAAAAATACACAGCTCCCGAAATGGAGATAATCGAATTTGAAAATGAGGACGTTATCACAACAAGTGTCCCCGAGACAGAACTTGGCTGATAACATCGAAGGCGGCTTTCGAGCCGCCTTTGTTTTTGACTTCCGGAGCGCCGTTTTATTGACAATAGCCCTATGGCGCGATATAATAATAACAGAAGAATAATTGGCGAGGTAACAGACTGTGAAAAGACGAAAAAGAGAGCTCCTTCCGGAGCCTGCGCCCTTAAAGCACGACCCTGTTGAGGATACGGAGTACTTCAAAGCCGTTGCAGAGGAAGTGGAAAGGGAAGCGGAGGCAATGGTAGCCCCTGATATTAGAATGGGCAGGTATGAACCGGTGGAGCTGGAGAAGAAAAGGATACTGAAGGAAAAATACAACATTGACTGGAAGACTACACTTGAAATGAATCCAGGCTGGGATTTTGTATAACTTTGTACTGATTAAATCATAACTTATATTTGCAGGGGCGAACAATGTTCGCCCCTAAGTTAGCCGTTAGCTAACGGCTCAAATCATAACAAACACAATGCCCCTGAGTGTTAAAAACACCCGGGGGCAAAGCTTTTATATGGATATAACAGTTGCGGGAATGACTTTTTTCAGCCGATAAGCTGCTTTCTGAGCCTTATCATATCGAAAACGTCAACGGTCAGGTCGGCGTTCATATCCGCTGAGCTGAACTGCTCCTCGCTGAGCGCCTCTTTTTTCAGCAGATGATTCTGGAGCATCACCAGGTCGGACACATTAACGGCGCCGTCACGGTTTATATCTCCCTGCAGCGGCGGAGCAGCTACGGCAGGTACGCCAATTACGATGTAGTTCACACATTTGTAGGTCTGCCCGTTGCTTCCCAGTGAGACCTTCTCGCCTGCCTTGATGTCCTTTTTGTACATCATGAAGCTGAGGTCGTCTGCGGTGCAGAGAGTTCTCATGAGCACATAGTCATCGAGCCACTGAGGCGGAGTCTCCACGCGGCTGTCAAGTCCCACATAAAGAGACATATCCGCTGCCGCCGTAAAGGAAGCTGCCTCACCTGTAGTGCCCTTGGCGTCGCAGGCTGTCAGCAGCAGCTCAGCTCCATCGATTCCGGACTGGAGCTGTGTGAAACGGAAGTCCCTGTCTCCGAAGACGGGACCGCCCACGTAAGCCGTGCCTATTGCCCATTTGTCGGGAAAAGCCTGCTCTGTGACCTGAACGTCACTGAAAAGCTTGCCGCTGAGGGGGAGCTTGTCCTTTCCGAACACGAAGCTGTCAAGATTTACAAGGTATCCCTCGCCGCCTGTGAATTTGATGAAAAGGTCATGAGTTCCCGATATTTTCGGGATATTCATTTCGATGTCCTTATATTCAGTGAAGCCGCTGCTGCCGCCGAAGCTTACCTTTGCCGCAGGCTCGCCGCTGAGGCTGTCAATGTAAAGCTCCATGGACGAAGCATTTCCTGCAATTCTTGTGCGGAAGCTCTGAGCGCCGCTGCCGAAGTCCACTCTTTGATACATAGCCCAGTCGCCGTTTTCAATATAGGCGATATTGCTGTATTCCTCATTGTCCTCGGTGAGGATGCCCTCCTGAGCGTCAAAGCTCTCGGCTTCGATAGTCTCAAAGGCGGACACCGTGGGCAGGGGAGAACCGCTTTCGGGAGAGAGCTCCACCACGCCCTCGGGGAAGGAATTCACCGTCAGGTCGTTGATGTAATACTCTATGTTCATGTAGCCCTTGCCGCAGTAGTCTCCTGCATAGTCGGAGGGGTCTGAAGGGTCAAGACCTCTCAGCAGCTCCCAGTTATCGTCCATGCCGTCGTTGTCGGCGTCGGTTATCTCTTTTTTGGTGACAGGAGCAGGGTAGGTGTAGGAAACTCCGCACTTTATATTGTACTTGTTAAGATTAGCCACAGAGGAATCATATTCTGCGGTACCGCTGCACTGACCTGTGCCGTTTCTGGTGTCCTCGGCGCACTGTCTGTCGATGGCGGTACGCTTATCGGGGGATATTCCGTTTCCTGCGAAGCTTATAACATGGTCGTAGGAAGCCGCAGCACTCTCGGCAGTACCTGCTGTGGACACGTTCTCGCCGTTTATATTGATAGGGAAGGAGGTGCCGCTGTACAGGTCATTCTTGGTAATGCCGATACCGTCCTTGACGGTCACGCCGGACCAGTTGTCGCCTGTTATGCTGTGGAAGGAGCCGTCCTTGTTGATGAGGCGGTTGCCCTGGCAGAATACCTTGAAGTTCTCGGGCTTTGTGGTGCTGTCCACATACATCCAGTGATAGCCGCCTGTGGTGGAGTTGCCTGCCTTCAGGGTATTATTCACATAGTTCAGGTGACCGATGGTACCGTAGGCGGTCTGATAGCCCCAGTCATAGATGATGTTGTTGGTGAAGTCGGCGGTGTACTTGTCGGGCACCTTTCCGCGGAAGTTACGGGATACATTGTGTATGATGAGGTTGTGGTCAAAGGTCAGGTCGCCCTTTCCCAGCATTATACCGAAGCCGTGGAGTCCCTTCTTGTGACCGCCCCAGGAGTCCGCAGGACCCAGCACGGAATACTGCACGGTGTAATTGGTGTTGTTGGAGTAAAGTCCCCACTGTTCATCGGTGGTCCAGCCCATAGAGCAGTGGTCTATTATGGAATTGGAGCCATTTGCGCCGCCCCAGGCGTCATTTCCCGAGGAGGTAGCCGCATAGGGACCGGGTCTGGAGCTGATATAGCGGCAGATGATATTGTCCCCGGACATACCCATTTTGTAGTTCTTGAGGGTAATGCCCGAGCCGCCGGGAGCAGTCTGACCTGCAATGGTGATATTGCTCTGGCAGAGAATATTACCCTTTAGCTCGATAGTGCCGCTGACGTCGAATACAACTATCCTCCCCGACTTGCTGACAGCGTCACGGAAGGAGCCCTCGCCGCTGTCATTGAGGTTGGTCACGTGGCAGACCTCGCCGCCACGTCCGCCGGTAGCGTACTTTCCGCCGCCCACAGCTCCGGGGAAGGCGGGAATGGCTGCGGCTGCATGAGCCTTCATGGTACTTCTGCGTGGAGCTCCTGCATAAGCCGACGTGCAGGCAACTGTGACCGCCGCCGCAAGAGCTGCTGCCCTTTTAATATTCACATTCATATAAATATCCTCCTGAAAAACAGCAAAAATTGATATATTCATATTATACATTATATTTCAAAATATTTCAATGTAAAATAGTACTTTTCTACTGCGTTTATTTACTTTTTGATATGAACGGTGGATATTCTTATGTAGAGGATAGTCTGAAATGACGCGAAAGTGCACCTTTTTGTACTGCCCGGCGGAACTGAAAAAAGCGAAAAACAGCCGAAAAGATCAACAAAACAGCAATTTTTTTATTGACTTCGGACAGGATAGGTGTTATACTTTTAACATGGATAGTTATATCCGAAAATGATATGGGAGGTATGCTATTATGAAAAAAACAGCAGTATTCAAACGAATGGCAGCAGGTATCATCGGTTCTGTTCTTTCTCTGGGCTTTGCAGGGGGAGTCATACCGTCGGCAGCTCCTGTCATTGCAGCAGAAAACGCATTCGAGTTTCCCGATAACTACAACATGGATACGGGTATGTATGAATATGAGTTCCATGATGCGTTAGTCTACAGGGTAGACGCAAATATCGGCGATATTACAATTCAACTTTTACCTTCAAGGGGCGGTAATTTCTTCAGCTATGATGATATGAAGGTCATACATCTGTCTTCATTTTCGAGATCGAGATACATTGAGTGGGCTGAAAAATATGAAGAGGAAAATTACCAGCTTGCCCTTGATCTGATGCCTCAGTCGAGGGTGAATATCAAATTTGCAGCTCTTAACGAGTATGATGATATTACCACTCCTCTGGGATACATGGGCGGTCCCCGTGATAATGAATATAATGAATATTATGTGTCCAGGATCCTTTCCATAACGGACCCGAATGAGCATATCTACGGCGATATAAACGATGACAAGGTTATCGACTCCTTCGATGTCATCACCTATCAGAAGTATATCGCAGACAATCTCTCGGAGGAACTCACCTCGGATCAGTTCCTGAATGCTGACATTGACATGGATACCGAGATAACAAAGGAAGATATGCAGCAGGTAAGAGATTTCGTTCTGGGCAGCACAAAGGAGTTCAACGGCGCTTCCAATATAGGCAGTATCCGTCTTGATGATACTGTCACGGTTGAGGCATCAGAGGGCAGGGAGATCGACGATGACTTCGCAAAGGCTGAAATGAACTTCGGCGTTGATCTGCTGAAGAAGTGCTATGAGGACGAGGGTGAGAAAAAGGGCAATCTGCTCCTGTCGCCCCTTTCCAT
Organism: Ruminococcus flavefaciens ND2009; assembly: GCF_000621785.1. GTDB lineage: Bacteria > Bacillota > Clostridia > Oscillospirales > Ruminococcaceae > Ruminococcus > Ruminococcus flavefaciens_C. Next base: position 264,243 of record NZ_KK211347.1, read on the forward strand.
TTCCTCTGCACTTTCAATGACCGCAAACGGCGCTGACGGCGAGACCTTTGACGAGATGGAAAAGGTGCTGGGAGACGGTCTCTCCGTAGACGACATCAACAATTACATGGCTAAGTATATCAGCTCTCTTCCCGATGAGAAGAAGGAAAAGGTCTACCTTGCAGACTCTATCTGGTTCAAGGACATTCCCACTCTTAAAGTGTACGATGAGTTCCTGGAGACCAACAAGAAGTACTACAACGCCGAGATATACAAGAGTCCTTTTGATCTGAGCACGATCAAGGACGTGAACAGCTGGGTAAACAAGAATACAAAGGGCATGATACCCACACTCCTGAAAGAGGACGGCATAAAAGAAAATACAATGATGATGCTGATAAATACCCTTTATTTCGAGTCGGAATGGGCGAGACCCTATACCAGTTCGTCTGAAGGCGTGTTCACTGACCTTGAGGGCGTCGTGCACAACATCAAGTGTCTGAACAGCAAGGAGTATCAGTATTTCGATCTGGGCAATGCAGACGCCTTCAAGAAGCCCTATGTAAACGAGAATTACAGCTTTGTGGGCATACTTCCTCATGAGGACGTGGATTTTGACAGCTTTATACAGGAGCTTGACGGAAAGGCTCTTGTTGACGGACTGAAGGAATATGAGGATCCTGATACTCTGGATCTTTTCGTAATGATACCCAAGTTCAAGTACAACTATGACAAGTCTCTGAAGGAGATCCTTCCCCTGCTGGGAATGGAAAAGGCATTCTCTCCTGATGCTGCTGACTTCTCAAAGATGAACGATCTGTCTGTTGAGGGAGCGCTTCCTCTTTACATAGACGATGTTATTCACAAGACCAAGATAGAGGTAACGGAAAGGGGCACAAAGGCAGCTGCGGTAACATCTGTAACCATGGGCGGAGGTGCAGGTATGCCCGTTGAGAAGAAGACTATACACATTGATCTTGACAGACCCTTCGTTTACATGATAGTTGACAAGAACAACGTTCCGCTGTTCATCGGCGCAGCAACTCAGCTTGAGCAAAAGTAATACAGCGCATAATGAAAAGGACCTCAGATCCTTCGTGATCTGAAGTCCTTTTCTGTTTGTAAGGTTCAGTAAAGCTTTGACTGTATGACCTGATAGGCTTTGTACAGGGGAACGTCCTCATCGGGGATACGTTCACGCCTTCCCAAAAGGAAGCCTGCGGCGCTTTTTATGCCTGTTGCCTTATCGTTCAGCACTATTTCTCCGTTGTTTTCCACATCAATGGTCATACGCATACGGAACTCTGTGTACGCGGCGCCGCGGCTGGGGTGGCGGTGGCGCTTATAGGGCTCTATGCGGACATCGTTGATGTCACTGAGGGCGATGGTATCCCTTTTCCAGAGACGCTTTATGGTAAGTTCGCTGTCCTCTACGATAAGGGTGGTGCCCACTGCCTGTTCGATGAAGTACAGCAGGGAACAGACCAGCGATACAGCCAGGAACGGCAGTGATAACAATATTAATTTCAATGAGTATACGGAAATAAACATTAGCGCAAAGAACAGCAGCATAGCTGCAAGTGTGATTAAAAGGACTGTTTTGGTCTCATGCCTTATTTTGAAGATCATTATGATCGCCTCCCCGGTGTTTTTACTGATTATACAGCCATAAGCAGGCGATGTCAACAGGTTTTCCGTAAGTTGCGTTTTTCAGGGGGTAAGTTGCATTGACAGGGAATTGCTCCGTATGTTATCATATATATGGTACGAACAGGCTGTGTGTGTTCAGATTAGAGGGAAGAGGAGCATTTCCCGTTCTTGTATTGAACATTGCCGTATTATGTGATACAATGAAATGTACACACAGCGAAGGAGCTGATGGCGCGTGGATGAAAACAGAATAAAGATCACATGGTACGGCACAGCCTCTGTTCGGATCGCGTCGGAGAATTCGCAGCTCCTGATCGATCCGTTCATCCCCTTTCCCGACAGCAGAGTAAAGATACCTGCGGACGCCTATTCCGATTGCCGCCATATACTTGTCTCTCACGGTCATTACGACCATATCGGCAGCATCATGGAGATAGTCCGCAGAGATACCGCTGTCTACTGCACTAAGGCTCCCTATAATACCCTTTGCAGAAAGGGTGTTAAAAAGCATAATCTTCATCTTATAAAAGCAGGAGCAGTCATCACTGTGGGTGATTTTAAGATCACAGCCTATAAAGGGAACCACATAAGACTGAACGGCTGGGACTGCCTGAAAGCTCTGTGCAGCAGACGGGTGAGGAAAAATCACAGGGGTATCATGAAAAAAGTGATGAAGTTTACATCATGCCTTGAGAAAAAGGAGACCCTGTGCTATCTCGTCGAGGCATTCGGCAAGCGCATACTGATACTTGGCAGCCTTGCTCTTGCAGGGGATATTACTTATCCTAAGGGCGCCGATCTGGTACTTTTACCCTATCAGGGCTCCGATAAGCTCTGCGAGACAGCTGAAGAGATATATGAAAGGCTCATGCCGAAGGCTGTCCTGCTCACACATTTCGACGATACATTCCCGCCATTCAGCACCGAGGTGGACACCTCGGAAATAGATGAGCAGCTGAATGGGCGTACAAGGGTATATAAGCTCCGCCAGGGAAGCTCGATAATAATATGACACCACACAACTTTACAAACTACTAAAGCGGAGGCAGATCATGAAAATAATAATCGAATCCCCTCAGCCCGATGAAGAGGACTCTGTTATAATCAGATGCGCGTCCCCGGATCAGCGGCTGGTCTCCATGCTGCTGTCCTTTCAGACTGCTAATACCGAGCTCACAGGCTATCTCGATGACAAGATAGTCAGGCTGGATTACAGGGACGTATACTACTTTGAAGCCAATGAGAACCGTGTTTTTGCATACTATCAGTCAGAGGTCTATGAGGTGAAATACAAGCTCTATGAGCTTGAGGAGCTTTTCAGCCCTATGGACTTTGTGCGATGTTCAAAGTCAATGATCGTGAACATGGAAAAGATAGAGTACCTTTCACCGCTGTTCAGCGGAAAGCTGGAGGCACATCTGAAAAACGGCGAAAAAGTCGTGATCTCACGGCAGTATGTGCACAGTCTCAAGGTTAAGCTGGGTATTGAGGAGGTTGAATGATGATAAAGGAGTTCTTTATTTCATTATTGCATTATTTTGTGGATATTACAACGGCTGTTCTCATAGCGGCAGCTATCTTCCTGACCGTATCGGGTCAGCAGATGGACAGCGTGATACTGTGGGAGATACTTCTCAGCGGTCTCATAACAGCCCTGCCCTCGGCCGTGCTGCTGTGCTGTGATACCAAAAGTCCCAGGCTTTCGCTGATACTGTGGATAGTTCACTTTATAGTGATATTCTGCGTGACACTGCTGCTGCTGAAAGCATTCGGCTGGTGCAGCATAACACCTCTGACTGTTGCGGGGACCTTTTTGGCGGTGGTGTTCATCTATCTCTTTACCTGCTCTGTGCATTATCTCATCGACAAGAAGCATACGGCGATCATGAACAAGCAGCTTCAGAAGCGCTATGCGAAGACAGAAAAGAACGGTGAGAAAACAAACTGACGGGGTGATGTGAATGAAGTTCAGTATAAGGCATTATTCCGGAATTTTTGACATGGGTACTATTATCCCGCTTGTGGCTGCCCTGATCGTTTTTCTTCTTTACGTTTTTTTCGACCTGAATATTACCGATGTAATGCCGACTATTGTTCTCATGCGTTTTCTGGCAGTCTGCGGTATCGTTGAGGTACTGTTCATAGTCCTGCGCATTGCCGAGTTCATCTATGGAGCGAGGATCTTCGTGGAGGAGGACCACCTTGACGTAAAGATGCTGCTGAGACGGAGAAGGCTTTATTACGCGGAAATAGAGGATGCAAAGTACGGTCACTATGAAGTAAGCAGGAACAACCGCGGACGCAAAGAGCGGTCAGACTCGCTGCTTTATAAGATGTTTGCCGATGATGAGAAAAAGGAGGTCCGTGCGGAACTGACCTTTTTTCTTGCCTCGGGGAAGAAATTCCGCCTCAATGATAATGCCACAAATTATGTGTGGAAACAGAAAAAGTGGATCACAGACCCAGACCTTGATCCCGATGAGGACGTAAAGCTCTATCAGGCGTATAAGTGCTATCTGCACGCCTGCCGACAGTTCCTGACCAGACAATAGACCGATAAAGGCAGCCCTGACGGCTGCCTTAGCTTTTTTGCGGCTGCTCCCGCAGAGGGGGGAGGGCTGCGAAGCAGAGAACGTTATCGGATTGGGAAAACGCAAAACACTATCACGCTTTCCGCAGGCTGTCTAAGTTTAATATATACAAATTGTATTTTAGTTTTATTTGTTACCAACAAATACTGCGCCGGCAATAAGTGAAAAAGCTTTAAACTGGTTGACAAAAGCTTTTTTTACGAGTATAATATTAGTATGCACATGCTATAAGGATACAGTAGTTCCCTGTTGTCCCTTTGTATACCCTTACAAATTAAGATATACTTATATATATAATCTTGACAAAGGGCAGAGGGATGTATTATAATATATTGTAATGATTATGACGTTTTACGCTGAGTATATAATAGCTGCCGGCGTTTTTCGTTTTTATTGCAAATTCAGTTAGCAAAATTCAGTCGCTGCAATATGCAGTGCAGACGAAAATATATCCCGGTATGTCAGGGGCATGATTTCAGCACGAAGATCACTGTCCTAAGAGGATATGACCTGACCCTGCCGGGCGGATAGGAGAGTTGACGTTAAATGTTTGTTAACAAGAACGGCATTAAACCATTTGAAAAGAAGATCTGGCTTGCATCACCTACAATGCACGGAGATGAGCAGAAGTGGGTGAATGATGCATTTGAGAAAAACTGGATAACAACTGCGGGCGAAAATGTAAACGAGGTCGAAAAGCTCGTTGCCGAGTATGCAGGTGTAAAGTATGCTGTGGCGCTTTCTTGCGGAACAGCTGCACTTCACCTCGCTACAAAGCTTGCAGGTGAAAAGCTTTATGGACAGGCTAAGCCGGACTGCGGTACGCTCCGGGGGCACAAGGTATTTTGCTCGGATATGACATTCGATGCTACTGTGAACCCCGTTGCGTATGAGGACGGCGAGGCTGTTTTTATTGATACGGAGCCTGACACATGGAATATGTGCCCCGAGGCACTGGAAAAGGCTTTCGAGCTCTATCCCGATGTCAAGCTGGTGGTCATTGCTCACCTCTACGGTATCCCCGGAAAGATCGACAGGATAAGAGAGATATGCGATAAGCACGGTGCTCTTATCGTTGAGGATGCAGCCGAGTCCTTCGGCGCTAAATACAAGGGTAAGGAAACAGGCTGCTTTGGCGATTACAGCGCTATCAGCTTTAACGGAAACAAGATAATCACCGGCTCAACAGGCGGTATGTTCCTTACAGACAGCAAGGACGACGCCGATAAGGTGCGCAAGTGGTCTACTCAGTCAAGAGAGGCTGCTCCCTGGTATCAGCATGAGGAGATCGGCTATAACTATCGTATGTCCAATGTCATCGCAGGCATTGTCCGCGGTCAGATGAATTATCTGGACGAGCATATCGCTCAGAAGAAGGCGATATATGAGCGCTATAAGGAGGGCTTCAAGGGTCTTCCTGTCACAATGAACCCCTTCGACGAAAAGAACAGCGAGCCCAATTACTGGCTCAGCTGTATGCTCATAGACAAGACGGCAATGTGCAGACAGGTCCGCAGCGAGAATGAGCCTATGTACATTTCCGAGCAGGGCAAGACCTGCCCTACCGAGATCCTTGAGACTCTCGCAAGCTTCAATGCAGAGGGACGTCCGATATGGAAGCCTATGCATATGCAGCCAATTTACCGCATGAACGGTTTTGTTACCGCCAACGGAAACGGCAGAGGTCAGTCCAATGCCTATATTGACCGCGGCGAAGCCCTGGATACAGGCGCTGACATTTTTGAGAGAGGTCTTTGCCTCCCCAGTGATAACAAGATGACTGCCGAGGAGCAGGATACCATAATCGAACTTATCAGGAGTTGTTTTGAATAATGTATGCAAAGTTTTTTAAGCGTATGCTGGACTTTACGCTTTCACTTGGCGCAATAATCATACTTTCGCCCATACTTATCGTTCTGACAGTGGTGGGAGCAGCAGCGATGGGCGGAAACCCTTTCTTTACCCAGGATCGTCCCGGAAAAAGAGAAAAAATATTCAAGCTTATCAAGTTCCGCACCATGAACAATAAGAAAGACAAGAACGGAAAACTCCTTCCCGATGAAAAGAGACTTACTTCCTACGGCAAGTGGCTCAGAAGCACCAGTCTTGATGAGCTCCCGGAGCTGTTCAACATTCTCAACGGCGATATGTCTATTGTGGGTCCCAGACCCCTGCTGGTAAAGTATCTTCCCAGATACAACAAGGAGCAGCACAGACGCCACAAGGTAAGACCGGGACTTACGGGCCTTGCTCAGGTCAACGGAAGAAACGCCCTTACCTGGGAGGAAAAGTTCAGATATGATGTTAAGTATGTGGATCATATAACATTCATCGGCGATGTTAAGATCATCATTGATACATTCAAGATCGTGCTTCACCGTTCCGGCATAAGCTCCGACACAAGCGCGACTATGGAAGAGTTTATGGGTACTTCCGAGACTGCGGGCAAGTAGATCTATGAAAAAGGTTGTTATTATAGGCGCAAGCGGCCATGCAAAGGTCATTGCCGATATAGTCATCAAAAGCGGAGATGAGCTTGTCGGATTTCTTGATGATAATACGGAACTTCCGGAAAGTATCATAGGTTATCCGTATTTGGGCACTGTGGATAAGTATTCCGGGTATGCTGATGAATGCTTCTTTATTATCGGCATCGGCAATAATCTGATCCGTAAAAAGATAGCTGAAAGAGTAGATGCCAGGTGGTATACCGCTGTCCATCCTTCGGCACAGCTGGCAATAGATACCCATATAGGTGAGGGAACTGCTGTAATGGCGAATGCGGTCATCAATACCTCGGCTGTTATCGGCAGACATTGTATCATAAATACAGGTTCGATAATCGAGCATGATAACAGGATAGGCGATTATGTACATATTTCCCCGAATGCGACCCTGTGCGGCACTGTGCTGGTGGGTGAACTGACCCATATAGGAGCAGGTGCTACAGTAAAAAATAACATATCGGTCTGCGGTAACGTTATTGTAGGAGCAGGGGCAACGGTGGTCAGAAACATTGCCGAGCAGGGCACATTTGTGGGAATACCCGCAAGAAATACTGCTTCTGATCATTGATCCTTTTCATAAGATCAAACGTATATAACTAAACCGTATGTGAGGGCGGAAAAATGAGCGATATTATTATCTTGGCGAATTTCTGTTTTGACTTTTCCGAGAATGATAACGGAAGGTTCTTATATCTTGCGAATATGCTCGCGAAGAAGCATAATGTTGAGATCATCACCAGTGATTTTTATCACACAGAAAAAAGAATGCGTAAAAAGGCGGCTGCAAAATGGCCGTTTAAAATTACATTCCTTCATGAGCTCGGCTATTCGCGCAATGTTTGCCTGAAGCGTTTTTACAGCCATTATGTATGGGGGAAAAACGTAAAGGCTTATCTTGAGAAGCGTAAAAAGCCCGATGTCATATACTGTGCGGTACCGTCCCTGTCTGCACCCTTAGCGGCAGCAAAGTACTGCGAGAAGCGTGGGATACGCTTTATCATCGACGTTCAGGATCTCTGGCCCGAGGCTTTTCAGATGGTGGTCAATATTCCTGTAATAAGCGATATTGCCTTTCTGCCCTTCAGAAAAATGGCAGACGGCATATATAAAAGAGCTGATGCGGTCTGTGCGGTCTCTCAGACATACGTTGACCGCGCACTGAGGGTGAACAGAAAGTGCGATCACGGTGAATCGGTATTTCTGGGAACGAACCTTGAGACCTTCGATACCAATGCCGCAAACAACAGCGTGAGCAGAGATGCGGAAGATGAACTGCGCCTTGCGTATTGCGGTACTCTTGGAAGCAGCTACGATCTTACCTGTGTCATAGACGCTCTTTACATAGTAAAGAAAAAAGGCGTTCAGCCCCCGAAATTCATTGTAATGGGCGACGGTCCCGATATGGAGCGGTTCAGGAAATACTCCGCCGAAAAGGGCGTCGATGCCGAATTTGTCGGAAGAGTTCCCTATGATAAGATGTGCGGGATATTAAAGTCCTGTGACATCACGGTAAATCCCATAACTACGGGCGCTGCCCAGAGTATCATAAATAAGCACGCGGATTATGCAGCCTCAGGGCTCCCCGTGCTGAACACACAGGAGTCAAAGGAATACCGCAGACTTGTAAAAAACTACAGAATGGGTTTCAACTGCAAGAACGGAGATGCGGAAGACCTTGCTGAAAAGATGACAAGGCTTATCGGCGATCCTCAGCTGCGCAAGGAAATGGGCAAAAACGCCAGAAGGTGCGCAGAGGAGCTGTTTGATCGCTCAAATTCATATCTTAGAATAATCAACTTGATCGAGAAGGAATAAAAATGAAGCTTAGTTTTAATTATAAGGACATTCTTAACGAACTGGCAAGAAGCGATAAAAATGCCCGTTCTATGACAGATGAGGAGCATGAGGCTTTAAAGGATTGCCTTTATAATATGTCTGTTGACATCGAAAAAAGATGCCGCAAAAACGGTATCAGGCTTTTTCTTGTGGGCGGCAGTCTTCTTGGCGCGGTAAGACACGGCGGCTTTATCCCGTGGGATGATGATATGGACTTCGGAATGAAGCGCAGTGATTACGAAAAAATGAAAAAGATCTTCGATAAGGAGTTTTCGGATATGTATGAGCTCAGATGTCCGAACAGCCCTCACCCCAACGCTAACCGCTTCATGCAGATTTTCAAGAAGGGCACCGTGCTCAGGACTATCGGTGAGGATAATCCTCTCCAGCCTTCTTCGGTGTATATCGACGTTTTCCCTTACGATTATGTGCCCGAAGGCAGATACCTGAGAAAATTCAGAGGTCTTAAAGCTAATGCAGAGATGTTTATAGCATCGTGCGTTATGGACGAAAAGACTATGAGCGAAAAGAAGAGAGCATATCTTTCCAAGAGCAAGGACGGAAAGCTCTTTATATGGATGAGGCGTATCATCGGAACTGTTTTTGCTTTCAGATCACCTGAAAAGTGGTTCGACAGAGTGGATAAAACCATTTTTTACAGAAAAAAATCTGCTCTTGTTACAAGCGCTACAGGAAGAAAGCATTACTTTGGCGAGATATATCCTACAAAAACCTTCTTTCCTCTGACTGAGATAAGCTTCAGGGAGCACAAATTTTTCGCTCCTGCCGATCACAGAAAGTATCTTGAGGGACTCTACGGAAGCGATTATATGAAGGTCCCTGATGTTCAGCACAGAGAAAGTCATTTTATTACCGAGATAAAACTGTAAAGGGAAGAGCCGTATGGAAAAAGTTGCTGTATTGATGAGTACCTATAATGGGGAAAAGTATATTAAAGAGCAGATAGAAAGTATCCTGGCACAGAAGGATGCAGACGTAGAGCTCTATATCCGTGATGACGGCTCAAAGGATGATACACTGAGCATCGTCAGGGAGATGGCTTCGACGGATAAGCGCATCCATCTGATCGTCGGAAAGCATAACCTCGGCGTAGGCAACAGCTTTATGAATTTAGTGTACGGTGCCCCGGATACATTTGATTATTATGCCCTGAGTGATCAGGATGATATATGGTGTGAAGAGAAGCTTGCCGAGGCGATAAAGCTTCTCAGGGAATCAAAGTGCTCGCTGTATGCATCAAATCAGGAGAATGTTGATAAATTCGGAAATACCATGGGTCTGCGCTATACTGATGAAGAGATACACCTCTCGACCGAAAGTATCATCTTCACGAATATGCTTGCAGGCTGTACAATGGTTTTCCCCCTTGAATTCAAAAAGCTCATAAGCGAAGAGGCAAGAAGACCTTCAAAGGAGCTTCTCAGAAAAAGGATACACGATGTGTGGCTTGCAGGTGCCGCTTCTGCCGTAAACGGTATTGTCTATGATGAAAGATCGTTTATAAAGTACAGACAGCACGAAAACAATGTTGTGGGCGGACAGAAGGCTACTCTGGCAGACGACATCAAGCTGAAATGGAAAAAGATCAAGGACCCTTCAAAGAGAAAGGGCAGAAGCTCATTTGCTGACGAGCTTGTCAGGAGCTTCGGTGAATATATTCCTGATGATTCGTATATAAGGGTACTTGGCAAGCCGAAAAAGAATCTGCTGAAACTGATCTCGGATTCCAAAAGGCTTTGCAGATACAATAACGAAAAACGTATACTATTTATTTTTAAGGTCCTTTCGGGCCTGTTTTAAAAAAGGAGAGCATCCATGAGAAATATCGGAGTTATTTTTGCAGGCGGTGTAGGAAGCCGTATGCATAGCAAGGACCGTCCCAAGCAGTTCCTTGAGATTTTCAACAAGCCGATCATTATCCATACCCTCGAGCATTTTGAGAATAATGACGATATAGATGACGTCGTTATCGCTTCTGTAGAGGAATGGATACCTTACCTTGAGAAGCTTATAGAAAAGTATTCCATCAAAAAGGTGAGAAAGATCGTCCCCGGAGGCGAGACAGGTCAGCTTTCGATCTATAACGGACTTAACGCCGCTAAGGAGGTCGCAGGCGATGAGGACGCCATAGTCCTTATCCATGACGGAGTTCGTCCGCTCATTAACCCCGAATTACTTTCCAGGAACATCGAATGTGTCAAGAAGCACGGATGCTGTATCACAGCAGGTATTGTCAAGGAGACCATAGTTGTTGTTGACGATGATAACAAGATCGTTGAAGTGCCTTCGAGAGCTCACTCACGAGTTGCAAAGGCTCCCCAGAGCTTCTGGCTCAATGAGATCCTTGAGGTACAGAATAAGGCTATCAGCCAGGGCATGACAAATGCCATTGATTCCTGTACCCTGATGAAGGAATACGGACACGAATTATTTATGATAGACGGTCCCTATGAGAACATCAAGATAACAACTCCAGATGACTTTTTCACTATGAGAGCAGTTCTGGAAGCTAAGGAAAACGAGCAAATATATATAAGCTGATAGGAGATAGCATGAAGAATAGTTTAGTAATGAGATCTGATTTTGAATATATAGATTCAGTCGGATTCATTCCGTGGGATAAGCTGCGCAATAAGACCATACTTATCACAGGCGGAACAGGACTGATCGGATCAAATCTGATCAAGGCTGTCGTTTTTGTCAGCAAAAAAAGAAACCTCGGCATCAGGATAGCTGCTTTGGTACGCAGTGAAGAAAAAGCAAGAAAGATCTTTGAGGACGAGGCTGACTATGATGGTCTGTCATTCATAAAAGGCGATGTTACCATGCCGATGGATATAAGCGGCGATGTGGATTACATTATCCACGGTGCCAGCGTGACTTCAAGCAGATCTTTTATCGAGCACCCTGTTGAGACTATCAATACTGCCGTTGACGGCACAAGAAATATTCTTGAAATTGCAAGAAAAAAGCAGGTAGAGGGCGTTGTATACCTTTCAAGCATGGAAGTGTACGGCCATCCCGAAAAAGGTCACACTGTTACCGAGGATGAGGCAGCCGGCTTTGACACATCATCTGTAAGGAATTGTTACCCTCTCAGCAAGCAGATATGTGAGTCATTATGCTCCTCTTATGCTGAGGAATACGGCGTCAACGTAATGACCATCAGACTTACCCAGACCTTCGGTCCCGGGGTGGATTATTCCGACGGCAGAGTATTTGCCGAATTCATGCGCTCAGCTATTGAAAAGAGAGATATAGTTCTCAAAACAATGGGCGAAACAGAGAGGTGCTATCTCTATACAGCAGACAGTGTTACCGCTATCCTTGCCGTTCTTCTCAAGGGCGAAAGGAAGGGCTTCTATAATGCAGCCAATCCTGATACCTACTGTTCTATCATGGAAATGGCGAAGCTGGTCGCCGAAAAGGTAGCAAACGGCAGTATAAAGGTATCTGTGGAGCTTGCAGATGTCCGGAAGCAGGGCTATGCCTCTACACTGTACATGATGCTCGATGTTTCAAGACTCAGGAAGTTAGGTTGGGAGCCGGTCACCGATCTTGAGGGAATGTACAGAAATATGCTCGCATCTGTTATTGAAACAGAGAAAGAATAGTGCATTTATTGTTATGAGTAAGATCTGGAATAAAAAAATCAAAATTGCCGCTTTGATAATGTTTACCTTCTTATTCCTTTACTTTCCGCCTTTTATAAGTATAGGTACACATTATTTTCTGGCAGTTTTAGCTTACGGCTATATTGCTTTTAATCTTAACAGCTTCTTTCTTTTCCTGAAGAAAAAGACTGTTTTTTATCCGATCATGCTGATCGTATGTCTGCTGTTATATGTGGCTTTTATTGCCGCATTGAATCATCAGCCGATCAAAGCAGCGGTATATGGTCCGCTGTTCTGGATAGTAGTATATATGCCGATATGCTTCTGCATACTGAACACATTAAAAAAAGAGAAGGCAACTTTTCATGATCTCATAATGGTCCTCGTTGCCTGCTGTAATATACAGGGACTTTTGTCTGTTGTATCCTTTGTCTTTCCGCCCTTCCATACATGGGTGCTCAACCGCTTTATCATGTATGGTTACGATGCGGACAGATATACTTCGTTATCATATTACAGACTTTACGGTCTGGCATTCCATCTGACGAACTATGCACCGCTGGTAGCTGTGGCGATGACTGTGATAATGATAAAGTATGCCTTAAAGGACAAGCGCTATCTGGTGACAACTCCGTTGATGATAATATCAATAGTTCTCAACTCCAGAACCGCACTGGTCCTGCTGCTTCTCGGCAGCGCATTCGTCATTTTCACCCATTTCAAAAAGCTGACCGTCAAGACCCTGCGCCGTCTGACGATCGGAATATGCTCTGCGGTGGTAGTGGTCGCTTTAGGTGCCTTTGCACTGAAGTCTATGCAGAACTCCTCCAATTCATGGTATGCAGGATGGGTGCTGTCAGGCTTTGAGCAGATAGGCGGTCTCTTCAAAGGAGAGAAAAGCGGTTACTTCAACTATGCTTCATCTGATTCTATATGGACCGTTCCGTCGGATATGATGCTGATATTCGGATCGGGCAAGGATGCTGTAGGCATGCATTACGGACTGAAAGGCACCGATGTAGGATATATCAATTACCTCTGGATCGGCGGAATAGTATATCTGCTGGGCATTTTCGGTCTTGCATTCTTACTTATAAAGCCGTTTTACAAGAGCAGGACAAAATGGTTATTCTTTTTCTTCAGCATGGTGTTTGTCATTATTAATGTTAAGGATATTCTGTTTACGCAGAATGAGTTTATGTGTTTCCTTTTCCTTATATCGTACGGAGTCAACTATCTTGGCAGTGAACGCTTGCTAAGCCTGTTGTTTATGAATAACAGAAGAAATATGCTGCCTGTCTGACGCGTACAGGGCGCTGAAAAGCGGATCATTATCTATAAATACAAAAGGAGTAACGATATGATTTCAAGAGATGAAAGTTCGGTAAAGTCAGGCTGGAAAAAGGAATATGGAGATACTCCTGTTGTAAGCATAAGATGTACGGTATACAATCATGCTGATTACGTTGAAAAAACCCTGGACGGCTTTTTGATGCAGATCACCGATTTCCCTTTTGAGATAGTGGTACACGATGACGCATCAACTGACGGTTCGGCTGATATAATCAGGAAATATGTGGAGAAATATCCCTCACTATTCAAGCCTATCCTTCAGACAGAAAACCAGCATTCAAAGGAACGCGGCAAAGTCGGCAGGATAGTAATGCCCTATCTGACAGGCAAGTATATCGCCTTTTGCGAGGGCGATGATTACTGGACAGATGAGCATAAGCTCCAGAAGCAGGTTGACTATATGGAGAGCCACCCCGAATGCGGACTGTGCTCTACTGACTTTGACATTTATCATCAGGATGAAGGCAATACCGAAAAGAGCGTTTTAAAGAACCGCAGTGATAAATACAGGTCTGATTACGACCTTGAAAAATGGATAATCAAGCCCGGATATACGGGTCCGATGACATGGGTGTTCAGAAGAGAAGTATTTGCAAAATGCTTTGAAGAGGCTACGAAGATGAAATCACCGGACGGCACCTTCGTCTGGTTCGCCTATGCCCTTGCTAATTCCAATGTATACTGCTTGAAGGAAGATACGACAGCAGTATACAGGATACTGGCTGAAAGTGCAGCACATACGAATAATATCGAAAAATCATATTCAAGAGTCAAGGCACTTTATAAAACAAGAATTGAGCTTGCGAAAAAATATGGTCTGTCCGAAGACGCTGTAAAGGCTATAAACGATAGTTTTTACAAAAGGGCGTATAAACAGATGGCGATCGTGAATGATAAAGAAGAGCTCGCCAAAGCTAAAGCATACAACAACTCGCTGTCTAAAAAAGTATTTTTCCTGTTGACAAAAATAGGTCCGTGCCGACTGTTCCTCAGAAGGCTGTGGACAAAAAAGAAGAAGCAGTATTGATGACAGATAAAAATAGGGGTGATACTTTAATGCAGTCTAATTCTTCCAAGGTGTTGGCAAATTTCTTCTGGCGTTTTGCGGAACGCTGCGGAGCTCAGGGCGTTACATTCATAGTTTCCATCGTGCTTGCACGACTGCTGGATCCTTCCGTGTACGGTACGGTTGCTCTTGTTACCATATTCACGACTATTTTGCAGGTCTTCGTAGACAGCGGAATGGGAAACGCATTGATACAGAAGAAAGATGCGGACGATCTTGATTTTTCAAGCGTGTTCTACTTCAATATGGTGGTGTGCACGGTCCTGTATCTGCTGATATTCCTGGCAGCTCCGCTGATCGCGTATTTTTATGAAATGCCTGAGCTGACTCCTGTCATACGTGTTCTGAGTCTGATAATACTCATATCGGGAGTCAAGAACGTTCAGCAGGCATATGTTTCAAGGCATATGCTGTTCAAGTGCTTCTTTTTCTCAACTCTGGGAGGTACTATAGGTGCTGCTGTTGTCGGTATCGTCATGGCGTATAACGGCTTCGGAGTCTGGGCATTAGTCGCACAGATGCTTTTCAATGCAGCTGTTGATACAACTATCCTGTGGATAACGGTCAAGTGGCGCCCAAAGAAAATGTTTTCTTTAAGCCGCCTCAAGGGTCTGTTTTCCTATGGCTGGAAGCTGCTGATCTCTGCGCTGATCGATACCATATATACAGACCTGCGTCAGCTCGTAATAGGAAAAATATACTCCAAGGAAGAGCTTGCACATTATAATCAGGGAGATAAGTTCCCGAAGCTTATCGTAACAAATATCAATTCTTCAATTGACAGCGTGCTGTTTCCTACAATGTCAAAGGCACAGGATGATGTTTCTTTAGTCAAGAGCATGACAAGACGCTCTATCAAAACCAGCACATATATAATGATGCCTCTTATGGTAGGTCTTGCGGTGTGTGCCGGACCTATCGTCTCACTGGTGCTGACAGATAAGTGGCTGCCATGCGTGCCCTTCCTGAGGATATTCTGTTTCTCCTATGCTTTTTATCCCATACATACGGCAAATCTGAATGCGATCAAGGCTATGGGACGAAGCGATCTGTTCCTGAAGCTTGAAATAGCCAAGAAGACTGTCGGAATAATCGCGCTGCTTTCAACAATGTGGATCTCTCCGCTGGCAATGGCATACAGTATGCTGGTAACTTCGGTCCTGAATCAGATAATCAATTCACTTCCGAACAGAAAGCTGATGAATTACAGCTATTTCGAACAGCTGAGGGATATGTTACCGCAGATCTGCCTGTCTCTGTTCATGGGAGCTGTGGTTTTCAGCATTCAGTACATCGGTCTGAGTGCAGCTGTTACATTGCTGCTCCAGGTGCCTGTGGGATTCGCTGTGTATATCTTAGGCTCGAAATTATTCCATATTGACAGCTTTGAGTATATCATTTCAACTGTAAAAGGCTTATTCAGAAAACATAAGAAAAAAGAGGTATGATTATGAAGAAATTACTGATTATCGGCGCAAATCCGGAGACCATCAGTCTTATCGAAAAAGCAAAACTGATGGGGATAAAAACATATGTTACTGATTATAACAAGATGACATATGCAAAGAAGTTTGCCGACGTTCCTTGTGATGTCGACGGAATGGACGTTGACGGTCTTGTTGATCTTGTAAAGAGAGAACAGATAGACGGTGTTCTTGTCGGTGTTGCTGAGGCACTCATTCCTTCCTACTGTAAAGTTTGTGAGATACTTGATTATCCCTGCTTTGCATCTATGGAGCAGTTCGATATTATGATATGCAAGGACAACTTCAAGAACACCTGCCGCAAATATGATGTTCCGGTAGTACCTGAGTTTTCTGTGAATGACCTTGATTCGGTTGTATACCCTGTGGTCGTAAAGCCTGTTGACAGCTCAAGCTCAAAGGGCATCTCGATCTGTCAGAACAGACAGGAGCTTGACGTCGCTATCGAAAAAGCTCTCAGCTTTTCGATGCGCAAAAAGCTTCTCATTGAAAAATATATGCCCGGTCTTGAGGTAATAATCTATTACGTGATCCAGGACGGTGAGCCTACGATGGTCGCTATGTGCGACAGATACACAAGCAAGGAGCAGAAGGGTATAACCCAGCTCCCCTCCGCCTATATCTTCCCTTCAAAGCATATGGAGCGCTATAAGGCTGAGGTCGATGAAAAGGTGAAGAATATGCTGCGCGGAATGAACGTTAAAAATGGCGTGCTCTTCCTCCAGTCATTCATAGATAACGGCTCTGTTTACATCTATGAGCCGGGATTCCGCCTCAACGGCGCACAGGAGCACATGATAGTTTCCGAGCTTACGGGCATAGACGCAAAGGAGCTGCTCATCAATTATGCTATTAACGGAAAGATGAGCGATAAGAAGGTAGCTGACAGGGCTGACCCCTACTTCCACGGTATGTGGGCGTGCAAGCTCTCTCCGCTTGTCAAGGAGGGCAGGATAGGTCACATCTCCGGTGTTGAAAAGATAAGAAGATTCAACGGAGTTGTGGGAGTTAACCCAAATTACGAGGACGGCGAGGTAGTTGCCGGGCTTGGCACTCAGCGCCAGATGGCAGCGAACATCTTTATCGTAGCACCTACTCCGGAGCTTCTTAAAGAACGTGTTGACGCAGTTATAGCCGAGTTCGGAGTAACAGACGAAAACGGCGATAATATGCTTTTAAGACCTTTTGATACTGAAATAATCAACCGCGAATATTGATTTAGAGTAGATTGTTCAGGAGGTCTATATTATGAGTCTGGACGCTTTTATTAAAAGGACATTATTCTGGACAGACGACATATTACACGGACGCAAGGTTAGGAAGCATTATATTCAAATCAAAAAATTATGAACGATCATGATTACGGAAAAAAATACAGCGCAAGAACCTTGATGACCTCCTTGATCATGCAACAACGAATTCTGAATTCTATAGATCATACAGAGGAAAGAAGCTATCTGAATATCCTGTTGTAAACAAGTATATTCTCAGTGAAAACTATGATGCGATACCTGTTCTTGCATCAGGAAAGCTAAAAACAGTTATTTGTGAATGGAAGAAGGATTAATGCGTTATGAATAATAAAATTTTAGTCACCCGTTCCTCAATGCCGGACTATGAGGAATACTGCGAAGAGATCAAAGAGCTGTGGGACAGCCATTGGCTCACTAATATGGGAGTCAAGCATCAGAAGTTTCAGGCTGAGCTTGAGACAATGCTTGATGTTCCTCACGTAACACTCTATACAAACGGACATTTGGCACTTGAAAATGTGATTGCAGCAATGAATCTTCCGAGAAACGGAGAGGTCATAACTACTCCGTTCACTTTTGCTTCAACTACACACGCCATAGTGCGCAATGGTCTGATACCTGTATTCTGTGACATCGATCCTGTGGATTTTACAATGGACGCTTCAAAGATCGAGTCGCTTATCACAGATAAGACCTGTGCCATCGTTCCTGTTCATGTTTACGGCAACATCTGTAATGTTGAAGAAATACAGCGTATCGCTGACAAGTATGATCTTAAAGTCATCTATGATGCTGCGCACGCATTCGGAGTAAAGTACAATGGAGTAAGCTCAGCTTGCTTCGGAGATGCTTCGATGTTCAGCTTCCATGCTACAAAGGTCTTCAACACTATCGAAGGCGGAGCTGTATGCTTCAAGGAGGATTCGCTCGTTCAGCTTCTGAATGATATGAAAAACTTCGGAATACACGGTCCCGAATCAGTAGAGTTTGTGGGCGGAAATGCCAAGATGAACGAATTCCAGGCTTCAATGGGACTCTGTAATCTTCGCCATCTGGATGAAGCAATAGCAAGCAGAAAGAATGTAGTTGAAAGATACAGGAGCCATCTGGAAAATGTCGAAGGCATTCAGCTGAGCCCTGTACAGAAAAACGTTGAATCAAATTATGCTTATTTCCCTGTTATCTTTGATGAAAAGAAGTTTGGTTCAAGCAGAAATGAAGTTATGGCGGCACTTGCAGAAAACGGCATAGGTGCCAGAAAGTATTTTTATCCGCTTACGAACACATTTGAGTGTTTCCATGGTCAGTATGACGTTAATCAGACTCCTGTTGCATTACATATCAGCAAAAGAGTTCTCACTCTTCCGCTCTATGAAGAGTTAAGTCTTGAAGATGTGGATAGGATCTGTGAAGTTGTTCTTAAATGCAAAAAGTAAGGAGTGAAAAAATGAAAGGCATAATTCTTGCAGGCGGCTCAGGCACAAGACTGTATCCGCTCACAATGGTAACATCGAAGCAGCTGCTTCCCGTATATGACAAGCCCATGGTTTACTATCCGCTGTCCACTCTCATGCTGGCAGGCATAAAGGAGATACTGATAATCTCAACTCCCACGGATCTGCCCAACTTTGAGAGACTTCTCGGCGACGGCTCACAGTACGGCATTGAGCTCAGCTACAAGGTGCAGCCCAGTCCCGACGGACTTGCTCAGGCATTCATTCTCGGCAGGGAATTCATAGGCGATGACGCCTGCGCAATGGTGCTTGGCGACAATATATTCTACGGCAACGGCTTCGGAAGCATACTCCGCTCTGCAAAGGAAAACGCAGAGAAAAATTCCCGTGCGACAGTATTCGGTTATTACGTTCCCGATCCCGAGCGCTTCGGCGTAGTGGATTTTGACGAGAACGGAAAGGCTCTTTCCATAGAGGAAAAGCCTGCACAGCCTAAGAGCAATTACGCTGTTACGGGACTTTATTTCTATCCCGCAGGCGTAAGCGCAAGAGCAGATCAGGTAAAGCCCTCGGCAAGAGGCGAGCTTGAGATAACTACTCTCAACGAGATGTATCTTCAGGACGGACTTCTTGACGTTCAGCTTCTCGGACGTGGATTTGCATGGCTGGATACAGGAACAATGGACAGTCTTGCAGAGGCTACCAACTTCGTACAGATGGTCCAGAACCGTCAGGGCATTGAGATCTCCGCTCCCGAGGAGATAGCCTATATAAACGGCTGGATAGATAATGATGGACTGATGAAGTCCGCAGAGAAGTATGGAAAATCGCCCTACGGAGCACATCTCAGAAGAGTTGCCGAAGGCAAAATAAAGTATTAAGGAGTTAATGACATGACAATTTTTGTAACCGGAGGAGCCGGATTTATCGGTTCTAATTTCGTATTCCATATGCTCGAGACATATCCCGACTACAGAATAGTATGTCTGGACAAGCTGACCTACGCAGGCAATCTCTCAACACTTGAGCCTGTAATGAAGAACCCCAACTTCCGCTTTGTGAAGATAGACATCTGCGACAGAGAGGCTATCTACAAGCTCTTCGAGGAGGAGAAGCCCGACATCGTTGTAAACTTTGCGGCTGAGTCACACGTTGACCGCTCTATCGAGAACCCCGAGATATTCCTTCAGACCAATATCCTCGGTACACAGGTGCTTATGGACGCTTGCAGAAAGTACGGCATACAGCGCTATCATCAGGTATCCACAGACGAGGTTTACGGCGACCTTCCTCTTGACCGCCCCGACCTCTTCTTCACAGAGGAAACTCCTATCCATACAAGCAGCCCTTACAGCTCATCAAAGGCAGGCGCTGACCTTCTGGTAATGGCTTACCACAGAACCTACGGACTTCCTGTGACAATATCAAGATGCTCAAACAACTACGGTCCCTATCACTTCCCCGAGAAGCTGATACCCCTTATGATCGCAAATGCACTGGCTGACAAGCCTCTCCCCGTATACGGCGAAGGACTGAACGTCCGTGACTGGCTCTATGTTGAGGATCACTGCCGTGCAATCGACCTTATCATCCATAAGGGCAAGGTAGGCGAGGTCTACAACGTAGGCGGTCACAATGAGATGAAGAACATCGACATCGTAAAGCTCATCTGCAAGGAGCTTGGCAAGCCCGAGAGCCTTATCACACACGTTGAGGACAGAAAGGGCCACGATATGCGTTATGCTATCGACCCCACAAAGATCCACAACGAGCTTGGCTGGCTGCCCGAGACAAAGTTCGAGGACGGCATCAAGAAGACCATCAAGTGGTATCTGGAGAACCGCGAGTGGTGGGAGACCATCATCTCAGGCGAATATCAGAACTACTATGAGAAGATGTACGGCAACCGTGCAGAGGTGTGATAAATGAAGGCATTCGTAACAGGTGTAGGCGGACAGCTTGGTCATGACGTAATGGACGAGCTGGCAAAGCGCGGATATGAGGCTACAGGCTCCGATATACTGGAGTCTGTCCCCACAGACTATCCCTACGTTCAGCTTGACATCACAGACGCTGAGGCAGTAGAGAAGGCAATAACCGAGGCTAAGCCCGATGTTGTTGTACACTGTGCCGCATGGACAGCAGTTGACGCTGCCGAGGACGAGGAGAACAAGCCCAAGGTCAAGGCTATCAACGTTGACGGTACGCAGAATATCGCCAATGTGTGCAGGAAGCTTGACTGCAAGATGATATACATTTCCACCGATTACGTTTTCAACGGACAGGGCACAGAGCCTTGGCAGCCCGACTGCAAGGACTATGCTCCCCAGAACGTATACGGACAGTCCAAGCTGGACGGCGAGCTTGCAGTTGCAAATACACTGGATAAGTACTTCATCGTGCGTATCGCATGGGTATTCGGCGTAAACGGCAAGAACTTCATCAAGACAATGATAAACGTGGGCAAGACCCACGATGAGGTAAGGGTAGTTTCCGACCAGATAGGAACTCCCACATACACTCTCGACCTTGCAAGACTTCTTGTTGACATGGCTGAGACAGAGAAGTACGGCTATTACCACGCCACAAACGAGGGCGGCTATATCTCATGGTACGACTTCACAGTGGAGATATACCGTCAGGCAGGAATGTCCACAAAGGTAACTCCCGTTACCACAGCAGAATACGGACTTTCCAAGGCGGCAAGGCCCTTCAACAGCAGGCTTGACAAGTCTAAGCTTGCCGAGAACGGCTTCAAGCCCCTTCCCACATGGCAGGATGCACTTTCGAGGTACATAAAGGAGATTTTATAATGGGACAGATAACAGTTGAGAAAAACGTCGGAGGAATTGAGGGACTCTGCGTTATAACTCCCGCAGTTCACGGCGATGCCCGCGGCTATTTCATGGAGACCTATTCTCAGCGTGATATGGAGGAAGCAGGCATAGACATCACCTTCGTTCAGGATAATCAGTCATGTTCTTCAAAGGGAGTTCTACGCGGACTTCACTTTCAGAAGCAGTTTCCCCAGACCAAGCTGGTAAGAGCTATCAGAGGCAGCGTTTTTGACGTTGCAGTTGACCTGAGAAGCGGAAGCGCAACATATGGAAAGTGGTACGGCGTTCTCCTTACAGAGGAGAACAAGAAGCAGTTCCTGATTCCCAAGGGCTTTGCCCACGGCTTCCTGGTTCTGAGCGATATTGCGGAATTCTGCTATAAGTGCGATGATTTCTGGCATCCCAACGATGAGGGCGGACTTGCCTGGAACGATCCCTCTATCGGTATCGTCTGGCCAGATGTTATCGGCGAGTATAAGGGCTCTGCCGACAGTGAGGGCTATACCCTCAGTGACGGAACTCCGCTTAATCTTTCCGATAAGGACAAAAAGTGGGATACACTTGAAAATACGTTCAGCTTTTAAATGCGTATAAATAAGCTCTCCGAAGCAGCTAAACGGCTTCGGGGAGCTTTTTTTACGGCTCATGTCTTCTTATCACCATGAAAGCTCACATGATCGTTCCGGCTGTGAAAGCCTTGAAATGGTGCGAGGCTTCGTGATATAATATAATAAAGTACAAACGGGAGGAGTGACACCGTGAAAAAGATGCTTATTTTTTGCTTGTCTGCACTGATATGCTGCACAGGTGCAGTTCCGCTGTCATCGTATTCAGCGGAGACCAGTCCGCGGATAAGCTCATCGTTCATACAGAACTGGTACTGCCGCGACTGGAGCCCGGAGCGCTGGGAGCAGGAATTCACCGCCGCAAGGGAAGCGGGCTTTGAGTCCCTGATACTTCAGTCTTCATATGATATAGTCCGCGGAGAGTGCAGGGGAGAGAAGCACGATCCTGAGTCCTATCCCTCGGCAGAAAGCTTCTGTATGTTTCCGTCAGCAGTTAAGGCGGACTATCATTCCTCACAGAACGGAGGTGACGCTCTGGAGCTGGCATTGAGAGCTGCTAAGGCAGCGGATATGAAGCTCTGGATAGGCACTGTCAGTGACGATATGTGGTGGAATTACGGCTGGGGGCAGCCCGACAGCTATTTCGTGGACTGGTGCGGGGACAACGCTAAGCTGTCCGCCAGTCTCATCACCGAGATATGGCAGCGCTACGGCGATGAATACGGTGAGCAGATAGCAGGCTGGTACTACACCAACGAGGTCTGGAACATTGACGCCGCCTGCGACGGCTCTGACGGAGGGCGCTATGCAGAGATCATCGGCGGCAATATCAGGGAGTGCCTTGAGTCGGTGAAGCAAAGCTGTCCCGAAAAGCCTGTGATGATAAGTCCCTTTTACAATAAGGAGCTGTCCTCTCCGCAGCAGTTCGGCGACTTCATGACTGACCTGATCTATCGCAGCGGCTTCCGCTTTGATGATATATATGCTCCTCAGGACGGAGGGGGAAGAGACTATCCTCCCGAGGTCATAAGACAATGGGCAGTGGAGCAGAAAAGCGCTGTGGACGGGCGTGTGCGCTTTCTGATAAACCATGAATGCTTCGGCTCTGAGCTGAAAGCCATGCCCGTTGAAAGCTTCGTGAAAAACTACTCTGCCACAGCTGATCTGGGGGAAGGACACATCATCTTCTCCTGGAACCATTACTACGCCGCAGACAGCGTACTGAACAGGCAGTTCACGGAGTTCAACACAGGAGCGGTCAGCGGCGATGTCAACGGTGACGGCAGCTTCAATGTGGCAGATCTGGTGCTGTTTCAGCGCCGCCTCCTTGCAGTCTCCGGCGCAGAGCTTGCTGACAGCGGAGCTGCGGATATGTGCAGGGACGGGATCCTCGACGTATTTGACCTCTGTGCCATGCGCAGAGCACTGATAAAAAAATAAATTTCGATAAATAATTGACAAAGTAGGCGATGTATGCTAAAATAAAAGAGTATATAATAACACAATTTTAATTAGCTTTGTTTTTGCCGTTTTCGGCGTTTATCCCCCCCATCACACTTCATGCATTATCTCAGCACTATACCCTTCAGGATAAGTCACGGCTCCGTGCAGCTGCACAGGGCGGTCTTGTCAGTCACAGTAATTTTTTTCGGATGATCCCGCATATTCTCATCACAGACGGATAAATCAAAACATTAGCTGACGAGCGTATCCGCATCTTTAGCACTGTTCGCGGCTGCGTTCATTTATCATACGTCTTTGGGAAAATAAGAAAAAGAAATTCTGAGGGGCAAGAAAAATTATGCTGAGAATTGAAGACTACTACACTGACGCACCGTCGGCGGGCATTATAACTATGCTCGAAAAGCCTGAGATAGTAAACAGGCTTCTGAACACCCTTATTTGTAACTTCAGAGGATTTAACTTTATGAAGCTGAAGCTGAATGTCCACCCGGTCAGAGAGGAGCTTGAGGAGTATAAAAACCTCAATCAGGCATTCCTCGATCAGATATTCAAGCTCCATGCCTACTATGACGGACACCAGCTGGCACTCAAGCGCATACTCAGAGACATAAACTATGACACTCACCTCAACACAAAGGTCTTTTCGCCCGTTGTGGGCTGTCCCGTGGGCTGTCCCTACTGCTTTACCAAGAAAGTGGTGGAGCACTTTGAAATAACCGAGGATTTCGGGAGACAGGTATTCCGCGGTCCCTACAAGATAACCAAGGACGAGGAGGGCTATGACGTTCCCGAGCTGTTCAACATCGAGAACGATGACCCCATCGACTGGTTCCTGAACTATATGTCAGATTACGGCTGCTGGAGACCCGAATGGCAGGAAAATCTCCTTCAGCAGATCATTGCGGCAAACGCTCTCAAGCGCAGGAAGGGCAAGTATCTTGATACTTTCCAGCTCATCACCAAGCGCCCGAAGGGTATAAGACTTGAGACAGTGCCCAATGGCACCGACCTCAGGAATGTTATCATGTCCTGTACTGTTGACCGTAATCAGTATACCGACCGTATCACCGAGCTTATCAGAAATGCGGGCAATCATCGTATCACAGGCTGTGTCATATATCAGCCCGTTCTTGAGCACATCGAGCCCGCTCACCTTGAGGAGTTCGCAGAGACCTTCGGACTTGAGAACTCATGGGTCATCATCGGAGGAGAGGTAGGCAAAAATGCTACTCCGCTCAGGTTTGAGTGGATCAAGGATATTGTTGACAAGTGTATCGAGCTGGGCATACCTGTTAAAATGGAGCCGGATATAAGAGCTCTGGTAAAGGCGAACGGCTATGATTTCATGGAGCAGTCTCCTGAGCCTGTCCGTGTTTCAAAGGAAATACGCAAAAGAAATCTTGAAGCGAAGAATAAGGGATTCTCAGAGTACTATGAGCAGAAGGTCGCTGAACTGAAAAAACGTCTGGCGGACTGCACTGGCGATGACAGGTATGACATCGCGGCACTGACTATGTTCAGCGATGTTGAGCTTACCATTGAGAGCGCAAGACGTCTGCTGGCAGGTGCTCCTGAGTTTGATATGATACTGACCGCCGAGACCAAGGGTATCCCTCTGGCCTACGAAATGGCGCGTCAGAGCGGAAAGAGCTATCTTGTGGTATGTCAGTCAGCAAGGGTATATATGGCTGATACCATAGAGGTTACGGTCTGTCCCGACGGAGAGGAGCAGAAGCTCTATCTTGAGAAAGAGGACTACCTGGCGATGAAGGGGAGAAAAGTCCTTATTGCAGGCGATGTTATCAGCAGCGGCAAGTCACTGAACTTGCTGGCGGCTCTTGTAGAGCAGGCTGGCGGAACACCTGTCTCAAAGGTTGCAGTCCTCGCGGACGAGGAAGCTTCAAGACGCAAGGATATCATCTTCCTTGAGAGCATACCTGCGCTTTCTTCATGAGAAATTATATTATACATATACGATCATTATACATTAAAGGCAGCTTTAGGGCTGCCTTTTTTATTTTTTTCAGAGCGGCGCAAATGCCTGTATCATGCCGATTTACGAAGGTCCCCTGACTCGTGAACGAAGTCGGGGAAATTTTTTTTTTTAAAAACCCCTTGACAAAGTGTAACACTGCTGATATAATTGTATACATAGTAGTTATACAATTTGAACTTCGTTATACAATCCGGAAGGTATAACAGAGTTTTATAACCACAAGGAGTGTGCACTTATGAATATCAACATCAGTAACTCATCAGGTGAGCCGATCTACATACAGATCGCCAACCAGATAAAAACGCTGATACTGGAGGGCAAGCTGGCAGAGGGGGAAGCTCTGCCGTCCATGCGCGTTCTCGCAACGGAGCTCCGTATCAGCTTCATGACCACAAAACGTGCCTATGAGGAGCTTGAACGCGACGGCTTTATCGAAAGCTATACGGGCAGGGGCTCCTTTGTAAAGGCGCAGAATTTAGAGCTTTATCGTGAGGAGCAGATCAAGCGTATCGAAAGCCTGCTCATGGAGGCAGGAGAGACTGCCCGCAAGGCAGGCGTTACTATGGACGAGCTTCACGAGCTGCTGGACCTTGTAAACGGAGGGGAATAATATGAATGAATATGAGAATGCGATCAGCATAAAGGGCGTAACCAAGCGCTATGACGGATTTACGCTGGACAATGTAAGCTTTGATGTGCCCAAGGGCTGTATCATGGGATTTATCGGACAGAACGGTGCAGGCAAGACCACCACTATCCGCAGTCTGCTCCATATCACCAATATTGACAGCGGTGAGATAAGCCTGCTGGGTATGGACCATGTAAAGGACGAGGCGGAGCTGAAAAAGCGTATCGCGGTGGTATTCGATGAGCTGCCATTCCACGATATGTTCAACGTAAAGGATATGGCAAAGATATTCCGCGGACTTTATCCCGATTGGAACGACGAGACCTATATGAAGTATATCGACCGTTTCCAGCTTCCGAAGAAAAAGAAGATAGGACAGTTCTCAAAGGGCATGAAGATGAAGCTCCAGATAGCCTGTGCCCTGTCCCACAATGCCGAGCTTCTGGTAATGGACGAGGCTACCACGGGACTGGACCCCGTTGTCCGCGACGAGATACTCCACATCTTCATGGAGTACCTTTCAGACGGCGAGCGTTCCATTCTTATGTCCTCACACATCACCTCTGACCTTGAGAAGATAGCCGATATGGTAACATTCATCGACAAGGGCAGGATACTGCTGACAGGCTACAAGGACGAGATACTCGAAAGCCACGGTATACTCAGGTGCGCAAAGGACTACATTCAGAATGTTGACCCCGAGGACATCGTAAGCGTACGAACCAATAATTTCGGCGCCGAGATAATGGTCAGCGACCGTGAAAGCGCAAAGATGAAGTACAGGGATACGGTGATCGACCCCGCAAGCCTTGATGATATAATGCTCTACTATGTACACAGAGAAGCAAAGGAGTGGTCGTAATGAAAATGTACAGATCCCTTGTTTACAGAGAATGGAGACTCTCACGCGGACATTATATATTGATGACTATACTTTTCCTGCTGACGGAGACTGTGTTTATTCTTCCTGTTCTTGTGGAAAAGCAGTCTGTCCTTGACGCTCCGTCGGAGGATATAAAGACGATCAAGCTGTCCATCGCAGTCGTAGCGCTGTTCCTTGCAGCTATAGGCGGATTTATCGCAGGAATGAACAACAGGGTCCACAAGGCTGATATAGCCAGCGGCTGGAAGAGATATTCCTATGCACTTCCTCCCACGGCAAAGCAGAGAGCTGCTTCGGACCTTATGATGAAGCTTATCATGATGATATTCTATGCAGCTCTTATCTTCTGCTATGCCGCAGCTGCAAAGGCGATCATCGGCGGAAAAATAATAGGAAGCACTATAAGCACATATCTTATCGTTTCTTCAATTGCTTTGGTTTTCGATACCATTTACTGCGGTATACTGCTTATGGCAAACAGCAGGAATGACCTGAAAAAGTTCAGCATCATTGCCTCTGCCGCAGGTGTGGCGCTGTTCTTCATTCTCACACATTTCCCCATCAAGATCGGTTCCGGAAAAAAGATCAGTATTGCAGACAGGCTGATTAACATCATAGACACTATGAATAAGGGTTACTTTATACTGATAAGCGCTGCTGTATTTGTTCTTATCTGCGCATTATATTACATTGTAATGTGGAGATCATACGAGAGGAGAGAAGCATAATGACAGGCTTCGTCTATAAGGAGTTGAAGCAGAACCTGAGATATATACTCCTTACCGTTGTCAGCGGTTTTATTCCGCTGATAGTGCTGATAATGTTCCGTGACAGCGGTGAGACAGCCTCTGACTTTCAGAAGCTGCTGGAGATAGGCTTGATAGGCGGACTCCTGCTGGCAGGAGGTATGGAGATGGCTGTTCTCAACGGCGATGACCGCAGGCTCTGGGCGTATTTCGTCTCCTCAACATCTGACGGCTACAGAGGTTTTCTCCGCGTTAAGTACGAGATGATATTCGTAATGTCACTGCTGTTCCTGACGAGCTTTACGCTGTGTGAGCAGCTTATTACAGCCATTGCTGCCGACAAGGGAATGATGGTTGAGAGTACGACTTCTGCAATTGCAGTACCGCTGGTATTCATTCAGTTCCTTCTCAGGTCGGTGGATATACCGCTTTTCTATCGCTTCGGTGCAAAAAAGGGCAATACCATAAAGCTAATTTCTGTGCTGGCGATTATCGTGGTTCTCTTTACGGTGCTGCTGATAAACATTGACAATTTTGAAGATGTGTACAATAGTGTATGCAAGGCATTCACAGAGTACACAAGATCGCCCCTGCTTCCTGCGGGAGCTGTTGCTGCTCTGGCTGCATACTATGCTTCCTACCGCATATCGTGCAGGGTCTATCTGAAAGGAGCGGAGAAGTATGACAAATAAAAAGGCAAACATCAAGCGTCTGGGACTGTATCTCCTTATCGCCTTTGCACTGAGCCTTCTGCTCATAGTTTTCAGAAAGCCCATGGAGACTTCGGCGAGGGTAAGCTTCATCATTACTCAGTTGTTCAGTTTCTCTCCTGCCATAGCCTGCCTTATCACAAGGGCGGTCACTAAAGAGGGCTTCGGGGACTTGAAGCTCCACTTCAATTTCCGAGGTAATTTCAGATGGTATCTGCTGGCATTTGCGCTGCCGCTGGTATGCTTTTCCGCATCAATGCTTCTTCCCGTCATCATCAGCGGATACGGCAGCAGGCTCAGCGGATTTACGGCAAAAAACATGCTCTCAGTCATATTCATACTCATGGGGCAGTCCGCTGTGGTATCGGCAGGGCTGCTGGGCGAGGAGCTGGGCTGGCGCGGCTATATGAACTGCACCATGGAGCCTCTCTTCGGCACCTTCGGGACCTGTCTCGCAGGCGGTATCATGTGGGGACTGTGGCATTTCCCCATTGATATATCAAACTACCTCGGAGGCGGCGGTTCTCTTTCATACTCAATGGAGAGCGCCTTCAGCAGGCTGGCAATGCTGACCTGCTTCGGAGTGTTCCTTATGTGGCTCACAAAGAAGACCGACAGCGTATTCCCTGCGGTGGTAGCGCATTTCATGTTCAACCAAAGCCAGAATGCACTCATGTCGCTGTTTATGGAGAGCGATATACCCGAGGACGCAGATGTGGGAAAACTTGCGGACGTTTTCGGATATGTACCCATGGCTCTGGTGGCAGTTGTATTCATGTACCTCCTGCTGCGAATGAAAAAAACAAAAACGCCCTCAGTGTAAGGGCGACGCTCGTACAGAAGGTTTACGGGTGATATTGAGGGAAGCTCTTTGAGAGAAGTGCTTCCCTTTATTCTTTTTCTGAGGACTCTGTTTCGTTTTTATCAGGACAGGGCGCTTGATAATATATGCCTTTTTATTATATTTAAGGCGCCCTGTCCTGATAAAAACCAGCCAAAAGTCTTTGGAAAAGGGGGTATGGGGGAAAGAACCTTTCCTCAGAAAGGTTTTTCCCCCATAATTACGCGTAAACTTCTATATAAGCACCGTCCTTAAACTGAGGGCGTTTTTTTATTCGTCGAAGTTTTCGGGGTGTTTGGGCTTGCGCTTATAGCGCTTTTTATCGGTGTCAACTACCTTGGTGGCAGGGTCAACGCCGTTCCAGCTGCCTCTCTTTGAGGAGTCTATCTTCTTTTTCTCCTTTTTGCTCATCTTATCGTAGGAAACGAATTTATCCATTATTCTTCACCTGCCTTGAAATTGTAGATAGGTTTGATGACCTGGTCTATCTCCACGGTATCGCCGATGTTGTTCACTATATCCTCCATGGACTTATACGCCATGGGACACTCGTCAAGTGTGGCGGCGTTTACAGATGTGGTGTAGATGCCGTCCATCTGCTTTTTGAACTCGGAAACAGTGAAGCTCTGCTTGGCTTCCGAGCGTGACATAAGTCTTCCTGCGCCGTGGGGAGCAGAGAAGTTCCAGTCGGGATTGCCCCTGCCTGTGCAGATAAGACTGCCGTCCCTCATATTGATGGGGATAAGCAGCTTTTCGCCCTTCTGAGCAGAGACAGCTCCCTTGCGGAGTATCATGGTCTCTGTGTCGATGTAGTTGTGGATAGTGGTGAACTGCTCAGCCACATGGAGGTGCATACCCTTGATGATCTCGTCCATCATAGCCTGACGGTTGAGCATGGCGAACTGCTGAACGATCTTCATATCGTGGATATACTGTTCAAACAGCTCTCCCTCGCAGTAAGCAAGGTGCTTGGGCACGTCGGTGGTCTTGGTGTTAGCCAGCTTTTTCAGCTCGGACTGTATCTGCTTTTCCTTTCCCTCAGCCTTGAGCCTTGCGATGAGCTCAGCTGCCTCCTTGTCGGAGCTTTTATTCAGCCGCCTGTACGCCTCGTTCTGGTAGTACTTAGCGGTCTCGACGCCCAGGTGACGGGAGCCCGAGTGGATAACGATGTAGATGCTGCCGTCATCGCCCTTGTCGGCTTCGATGAAGTGATTGCCGCCGCCGAGAGTGCCGATGCTTTTCTCAGCGCGGAGAGGGTCGATGTGCTTAATGCAGTAAAGCTCGTCAAGGTCTATCCTGTCGGCGTAGCGGTGGGGCTTCTCTCTTATCGCAAAGCCCGAGGGGATATTATTGTGTATGAGCTTGTCCAGCTTCTGAAGCTCGATGTGTGTTTCCTTCAGCCTTACGGTCTCCATGCCGCAGCCGATGTCGACTCCCACCAGATTGGGGATGACCTTGTCGGTGATAGTCATGGTGGTACCGATGGTGCAGCCTGAGCCTGCGTGGACATCGGGCATGATGCGGATCCTTTCGCCCTTGCTGACGGGCTGGCTGCAAAAGGCGATGATCTGTGTGATCGCGTCCTGTTCGATAATATCGGTAAAAACCCTGGCTGAATTGAATTTTCCGTTTAATTCGATCATATCTTTTCCTTTCTCTTGTCTGCCCGAACGCATAAAAAAAGCACTCCCGCAGGAGTGCATAATGCTCTTGAATGCGCAGCTGTTCAGCACATGGCTGAACTCATCGGGCAAACTCCATGCTTCTTGTTGTTGGTATTGAGTTGTGAGTAACGTATCTGTGAGAATATTGTCATGGTGTTCACCATCCTTTCGTAGAATATGGCTTTATTATAGCCGTATGCACCGCATTTGTCAAGGGCGGAAATAAAATTGTAACTGAAATGTAATTGAAAAGCCTGTTCTCATCACTCGGTTATGAGCTCGCGGACCTCTATGCGCTTTATCTTTCCGGACGCAAGGTATGCCACGGCGAAGAAGCTGAGGCATATCACTGCGGCAGGCATAAGCAGAACCGCAGGTGTCAGGCAGGCTTTAAAGTCGGTAAGTCCCACTATCTTCATCATGAAGCTTATCATCTTTCTTGCCCACAGTGCGCTGAATATCTCTCCGACTACAGTTCCTGCAAGAGCGACTGCGGCAAATCTGACGGCGAACTGTCTGCGCAGGGAGCCTGCGGTGAAGCCCATTGCCTTGAATATGCCGATGTCTGTGCGCTCCTTTATAAAGGCACGGCGGCTGACCATGACTACTACCACGGCTGCGAAAATGGTTATAACGGCGTACATGGCGTAGGTCACTGAGTTCATGAGCACGGAGACTATGGTCCTGTAGGTGCTGAGGGAGTTGTTCTCAACATATTCGCTGGCAGAAAGCCTGTCTCCGAAGCGGTCGTTGAGCATATTTATCATGTCATCAAGCTTTGAGTCATCGCTGAGACTTATCTGAGCCTCCTGAATATCATTATAGCCCATTTTCTGCATACCTTCCTCTGTCATCATGGTGACGAGACCGAAATCGTACACCGACTGGAAGTAGCCTGTGACCACGAATTCCTCGCTTCTGTCCTGATAGCTGACCGTTACGGTATCGCCTATCTTCTTGCCTGTATCCTCGGAAACTCCTTTGGTGATGATGATCTCATTGTCGTATTTCGGAGCCCTGCCCTCCATGATGTCATAGTAGTCCTCGGTGCGGCGGAAGCTGTGTACGGGAGTGAATTCCCCGTCGATGACCATTCTGTGATAGGACATGGTATAGAGCTCCGCCTTTGGGTCTGTCTCTCTTGCGGCAGCCTCTATCTCGTCGGAGCTCTCCATAGTGAAGGCTCCTGTGCTTATGAGCTGCACCTGTCCCTTGGAGGTGCCGAAAAGCTTGTCGGGGTCAAGGTTTTCCACCAGCAGCATTATGCTTACCAGGAAGAAGACCAGAAGCACCACGATAAGGAATGTGCCAATATAGCTTCTGCGCCTGGAGTTGAGCTGCCTCAGCGCCAGTGAAAGTGACAGGGGCTTCTGTCTTATTTTAGTATTGAGCCTGCTGTCGAAGTGTACCTCTGTCCTGCCGCCTGAGATAGCCCTGACAGGTGAGATCCTGTCCACCTTTCTTGTGGCAGTCACGATAAAGCCCAGACAGATGAGTATTATGGCAAGGCACATAATTATGCACTTCCCGAAGGATACGCCGTTTCCCGTAAGGATACCCGTTACCCTCATCCACATTCTTATGAGTATACGGCAGGCGGGTATGGAGATCAGAATGCCGAGTATGCTGCCTATGATAAGGGCAATGGTGTACTGGAAGACGTAGACCAGCCTTATCCTGCCCACGGTGAAGCCCTGGGACCTGAGTATGCCCAGGTCTGTGCTGTCCATTTCTATTGATGCGCTTATGCTGTTGTGCATGGTTATGAGAATGACCAGGAGCAGCATTATTGTAAAGGCAGCCATACCTCTTGTGCCCGTGTTGGAGTACATCTCGAAGAGGTCCATGATATGCTGGCGGCTTACTGCCCAGTTTGAGGAGTTGATGATACCGCTCTCGTTTATGAGGCTGCGCTTGAGCTCCGCGGCGCTTACGCCCTCTTCTCCGTGAATATATAGCTCGTCCTGGAGGATAAGGCGCTTCACATCGCTGTCAAGGTGGTCAAGCTCATGGCTGCACAGCCTTTCAAAGTCCTCTGCGGAGATGATACACTGATTATCCGCTATAGTTGTGGCACCGTGGACGGGGTCTTCATAGAAGCCCCTGACGATGAAAGTTTCCTCGGAGCCGCTGCTTGTGGTGAAGCTTATCTCAGCCCCCTTTTTCATCTCCTCCATGGCTTCCAGCTTGTAGGGGAGATATATGCCGCCGCTTTCGAGGTCGGTGTCCGCGGTGAAGCTGTCAAAGTCGCTGTTGAATACCTTTATTCCGTCATAAAAGCCCTTCAGCTGTATGGCGATATCCTGTTCCTTGCCGCCGACGACCGGCTTCTGATTGACTATCATAGAGGATTTCTGTGTGAAGCTTTTCACCTTCCTGTTTTTTCCGAGACTGTCAAGCATATCCTCCGTGAGCAGGTCATCATAGATAAAGACCGTCAGCTCTCCCACACCTGCCTCGTCAAGTGAGGAGGAAAGTGCGCTGCGGAGCTGGTCATCGTTGCTGACCGTGCCCGAAAAGGTAAAGGTAATGAGCGCCATGAGCAGTATGATACCGCTGAAAGCGCCCTTGCCGCGCTTTATGTTTGCAAGTGTGAGCCTGATGATACTTTTCATATGCCCACCTCACCATTCCATGGAGCTGAGCCAGGCGCCGACTTGGGTCTCGCGGCTTTTTTCGCGGGCGGGGTCGTATTTTTCAAGCTCAAGGTCGCCGATTATCTTTCCGTCTTCGATGTAGAGGATACGGGAGGCGCGGCAGGCGGCTCTCATATCGTGGGTGACCATGAGTATGCTCTGACCGCCCTTATTGAGCTCTGTCAGCAGGTCCAGCACCTCGGTGGTGTTTTTCCTGTTGAGGGCGCCTGTAGGCTCGTCCGCAAAGAGGAGCGCAGGCTCGTTTATGATGGCTCTTGCAATAGCGCAGCGCTGCTGCTCACCCCCCGAGCACTGGGAGGGGAGATGAGTCTTTATGTGGGATATGCCCATTTTCTCCAGAAGCTCCTCCGCTTTCTTATCCGTGTCCGCAGCGGACCTGTTTTTGCTGAGATACCCGGGGACTGCGATATTCTCAAAGAGACTCAGATTGCTCACAAGGTGCATCTGCTGGAAGATAAAGCCGAAGTCTCCGTGACGGAGGGCAGAGAGCTTCTTTTCGCTGAGCTTTGCGATGTCGCTGCCGTTGTACATGACTGAGCCGGCTGTAGCTCTGTCCATGCCGCTGAGGGCATAGAGGGTGGTGGACTTTCCCGAGCCCGAGGCTCCCATGATGACGGTGAAGTCTCCCTCATAAATATCCACGTCCATGCCCGTCAGGATATGTACCTGTTCACCGTTATGTACGAAGCTCTTGCAGAGCCCCTTTGCCGAAAGAATAGTTTTTTTCATAGTATAGCTCCTCTCTGTGGTGTCTGTATCTATTCTAACAGGCAAACCATTAAGAAATCCTTAAGACTTTTCTTCGTCAACAGGAAGTGTCAGAGTCACCTGAAAGCCGCCACGGAGGTTTTCGGCGCGGACGCTTCCTCCCGACTGCTCTGCGATGTACTTCACTATGAAAAGACCGAGACCTGCGCCGCTTTCGCCGTCGGTGTTGCTGCCGCGGCAGAACTTCCCGAAGATGAATGGCATATCCTCATCGGGGATACCCTTTCCGTAGTCGTGGAAGCGTATGACTGCCTGACCGTCGGAGCACTCAGCGGTAATATCCAGCTCTGTGCCTGCGTACTTTGCGGCGTTGTTGATGAGGTTTTCTGCCGCCTGACGGAGCCTTTCGGGGTCTGCATAAATATTTATGGGGTATGAAGGCTTGTGGAAGTGCACTTTCCCGTCGGGCGAGATGTCAGCCACAGCCTTTTCCAGCAGCTCTCCCAGTTCAAGGTGCTGTGGAGACATTTTCAGCTTTCCCAGCTCTGTCAGGGAGTGGGTAAGCATATCCGAGGTAAGCTTCGATACCTCGTCGCATTTCCTTATTATGACCTCAGTGTATTTTGCGCACTTCTCGGGCGAGCTGCCTATTCCCAGCTCCAGCGCCTCGGTATAGGCGCGGATAGAGGCTATGGGAGTCTTTATATCGTGGGACAGTGAAGCTATTACGGTCTTGTGGTTCTCGATAGCTTCCTTCTGGCAGGCGCGGGCTTTTCGTATCTCGCTGCGCATACTGTCGAAAGCCCAGGTGAACTTGCCGAAATAGTTGGTGCGCTGATATTCAAGAGGAATGTCAAGGTCGCCCTTTGCCACATTCTCCGCAAAGTCTGAGAGCTTACGGAAGGGTCTTATCATGACGATACCGCAGTAAAGACTGACGCCGGCAAGAAAGGCAAGACTTATCCCGCCCATGAGGAGAATAGCGTTCTGACCGCTTTTCTCACGCTTTTCTGAGCGTATCTCCTGCCTGAGCTCCTTTGCCTTAGCGGCGGCGGAGTCGGTGTCGCCTTGCCTGCAAAGGTTCTCTATCTCGTTCAGGTCAACGGCGTAGCTGCCTGTATTGTCGGTGTTATCGGCGCTTTGTATGTAGGAAAAGCCGCTGACGGCGATGATGACTGCCGCAAACAGTATAACTGTATGGATAAGCTTTTTCATTTGTCACCCTCCAGCATATAGCCCAGTCTCCAGATAGTCTTTATGTATCTGGGGGCGGCAGGGTCGTCCTCAAGCTTTTCCCTGAGCCAGCGGATATGCACCGTCAGGGTGGAGGGCTCCACCTCGTAGAAGGCTCCCCAGACCTCTGAGAGCAGCTTTTCCTTTGGGACAGCGGTGTTCATGTTCCTGCACAGGTACGCCAGAAGGTCGAATTCGCGCTGTGCAAGGTCTATGTTGCTGCCGTTCTTGGTGACGGTCCTGTTGGCAGTATTCACCTCAACGCTGCCGAAGCGCATTACCTTGCCGCTGCCCTGACCGTAGGCGCGTCTGATGAGTGCATTCACACGGGAGAGCAGCTCCTTCATGGAGTAGGGCTTGGGGAGAAAGTCGTCGCCGCCTATATCAAAGCCTGTTATGCGGTCGTTCTCGGCAGTCCGCGCACTGGCGAATATGACGGGAACGTCCGACACCTCACGGAGCTGCCTGCATATCTCAAAGCCCGTGGAATCGGGAAGATTGATGTCCAGGAGTATGAGGTGGAAGCTCCTTTCCGAGAGCAGTGAGAAGGCTGTCTCTGCACTGTCGGCACATTCGGTCTCATAGCCGCAGCCCTCCAGCATCTCGGAGATTATAAATGAAAGGTCACTGTCGTCATCGACGATAAGTATCCGTTTTTTGTCCATGTGTATCACCTCTGAGGGGAAAATAGTATCTATATAATTATATACTAAAGCCGTAAAGCGGTCAAGTCTGAGGGACTACGTTGACATTGGCAGGGACAGATGGTATAATTAGCCTGAGCAGAGGAGGTAGGGCAGATGAAGATTTTCATAGACGCGGACGGCTGCCCCGTGGTGGACATAACTGTAAGAGCGGCAAAGAAGTACGGTGCGGAGTGCACCATAATATGCGACACAGCTCACTCTATCAACAGGGAGGGCGCAGAGACCATAATAGTGGACAAAGGGGCGGACAGCGCCGACCTTCGCCTTGTGAACCTTGTGGGAGCAGGCGACATCGCCGTTACCCAGGACTACGGACTTGCCGCAATGTGCCTCAGCAGGCGCGCTATTGTCCTTGACCAGGACGGCAGGCTCTATACCGAGGAGAATATTTCGGGATTGCTGGAGTTCAGGGCGGTGTCGGCGAAGATACGCAGAAGCGGCGGACGCACCAAGGGCAAGGCAAAGCGCACTCCTCAGCAGGACAGGGATTTTGAAGCCGCTGTCACACGGCTTCTTGACGGTAACAGGTGAATATGATGAAAATGCCCCGAAGCGTTATCATGCCGCTTCGGGGCAAAATGTATTATTTCTGATACAGCTTCGGGATATGGTCGGGGACTATTGAGGTGAGATAGGCGGTAAATCGGTCAAAGCCCTCCTTGTCGAAGTCATCGCCTGTGCAGGCGATGACAAACTCGGTATCGTCATAGAAGCTGTACCAGCCTGTTTTGTGAAAGCCGTTCCGCAGATAGAAGCTCTGGCGGCGCAGGCGAATATCGTTATTTTCACAGCTGTCATCGGGGGCTTCATACTCTACTACTATCTGACAGCCGCGGTAGTATTCCCTAAGAAGCTTCAGCGCCCTGCTGCCGATACCGCGGGAACGCTCATCGGGAGCTATCGCAAAGTAGGCAAGGTATCGTATATTACGGTATTTCCGCACAGTAAAAAAGCCTTTTATACCGTCATCATCGTATATCCCAAGCATATCAAGATTTCCGTCCGCTCCCGAGGCGTACAGATCATCAAGGGAATTCCTCTCACATTCGGGGAAGGAGACTTCGTTTATCCTGTCCATGATCTCTTTGTCGGGAGAGGTCTTTTCAACGTATCTGAGCTGCATTTTATCACCTGTTTCGTTATATATATGTGTTTATTATATCATCTGCGGCAGATAAAGTCAATTTTTCCGCACAGCTTGCCATAAGCAGGATTATGTGATATAATCGGAGTAAAGGAGTGAGTATCATGCCATATTTCAGAAATAAAGGACGCAGGTCTTCAGACATATTCGGGAGGATAGCCGCAGCTGCAGCAGCACTGCTGACAGCGGTCTGCCTTTCCTCCTGTCAGATGACAGAGATACCCGAAAGGGAAGTGATACACGAGAAAGAGGTGCCGCCAGCCATGCTTTTTCTGGGAGACTCCATTGCCGCGGGCTATGGTCTGGACGGCTATTCTGCCGACGATTATTACCACTGCCCTTCATATTCAAATATCCTCAAAGACAGATACACCGAGGAGCTTGAAGGACAGTGCGGACACACAATGGTGAACAAGGCTGTGTCGGGCTATACATCTCAGGACTTCATAGACCAGCTCAGAAGCGGTGGACTTGACGAAGACCTTTCAGGCAGCGACGCGGTCATAGTCTCCATAGGCGGAAATGACCTTCTTGACATTATGCTGGGACTTTTCCAGAGCCTTGGTGTTGATGACAAGGGCAGCTTCAACTCTGACGGGCTTGACCTTTTCAGTGCGGCTTCACTGTTTTTCAGCATGGACAAGGACGTGGACGCAGCTCTGGAGCAGTTTGACAAGAACATGGATATAATTTCCCAAGAGATCCTTTCAAGGACAGAGGGACAGGTCTATTTCCAGACTCTCTACGATCCGCTGGAATACTACACCGAGTTCAGCATGGTAACGGACTTCTCAGGGGAGAAGATAGGCAGGCTCAACAGTATCATAAAGTCCCATTCTGCCAGCGGCTACAAGGTAATAGACGTGGCTGCGAAGTTCAGTGGGAAAGCAGAAGAGCTGACTAATATCAGCGACCTTGATATACACCCCAACGCCGAGGGACATAAGGTCATTGCCGAGGCTGTTGACAGGGCATTCCGTGAAACAGGCTTTACATATACAACAACTGAGCTCGGAGAGAAGCGGCTTACCGATGTGGGCAGAAGTGTCATTATCGGCAGCTCGGCAGGAGCCGTTGCGCTGCTGATAGCCATTACCGCAGCGGTCTGCATAATTGTCCGCAGAAAGAAGAAGGACACAGAATAATCAGGCGCTGCCTGACTATAATTGCTGCTGATATAAATCATAATTTTGCGGAGCAAAATTATGATTTGAGTAAGTAGTAAGTAGAAAGTAGTGAGTAGAAGCCGATACACTGAATAATACTACTCTCTACTTACTACTCTCTACTCACTCAAAATTTAACATTGCAGACAAAAAAAGCCCCTGAGCGTTTTGTAACGTTCAGGGGCTGAAATTATTTATTCGGTCAGCAGTTCAAGCTCCTGCTCGGTCAGCGGACGGAAGCTGCCCTCAGGGAGGGACGGGTCAAGAGACAGTCCTCCTATACTCTCCCTGCGGAGGTAGAATATGCGGCAGCCCACTGCCTCCAGCATCCGCTTTACCTCGTGCTTTTTGCCCTCGTGTATGGTAAGTGAGGCTGCAAATGCTGCACCCTCGGGATTTTTCATGTAGCGCTCACGCCTGTACTCCGGCATAAAATCCTCAAGGTCGGCTATGCGGTATTCCTTTATGAGCCTGAAAACGGCACTTCCCGTAATAAAGCCTGACATGGCTATGCCCTCACGGAGACGGGACTGCTTTTCGTCGTCCATTGAGCCGATGGCGTAGAAAAAATAGGTCTTGCTGACATGGCTTCGGGGCTGCATTATTTTCTGGTCGAGGAAGCCGTCATCGGTCAGTATCAGCAGTCCGCAGGTATCCTTGTCAAGCCTTCCCACAGGGTGGAGCTTTTCCCTCAGCTCATGGGGAAAATAGTCCATGACGGTCCTGTGTACCTCGTCGGAGCAGGCGGTGACGCAGCCCCGGGGCTTATTGAACATATAGTAAAGCATAAATGCTCCTTTCATCGTTATCTCACAGGAATATTATACCATGGCTCCGAACGGCTTTCAAGTGCCGAAATCTATTGCTATCCTTTCGACGCTGTGCTATAATTAATATATAACGTACAAGGAGAGGATAACGATGATCGGGAAAATACTTGAATACTTCAATACGGGCGTTCTCACAGCCGACGAGGAGGAGCTCAACGCAGCTGTCTGGGAGATATGTCAGGAGACTCAGAAAAAGCTCACGGAGCTGAATTACACCTACCACGATACTCCTCAGGTGGCAGAACTGCTGTCAGACATTATCGGCGAGAGAGTGGGAGAGGGCTTCCGTATGTTCCTGCCCTTCTATGCAGACTTCGGCAGGAATATCCACATCGGCAGGAATGTTTTCATCAATTCAGGCTGTCATTTCCAGGATCAGGGCGGCATCTACATAGGCGACGATACCCTCATCGGGCACAACGTGGTGCTT
The DNA here is from genome assembly GCF_000621785.1 of Ruminococcus flavefaciens ND2009. Taxonomy (GTDB): domain Bacteria; phylum Bacillota; class Clostridia; order Oscillospirales; family Ruminococcaceae; genus Ruminococcus; species Ruminococcus flavefaciens_C. Next base: position 304,261 of record NZ_KK211347.1, read on the forward strand.
GCCACGGTGAATCACGCCATTGACCCTGCGGACAGGCGGTGCATATACCGTCCCATAAGGATCGGCAGCAGAGTGTGGATAGGCTCAAATTCAACGGTGCTCCAGGGAGTTACTATCGGTGACGGAGCTATCATAGCAGCAGGAGCTGTCGTAACAAAGGACGTTGCTCCCAACAGCATAGTCGGCGGAGTTCCTGCAAAGTTCATAAGGGACATAGTATGAGAAGGGACATATTCGTGGACGACAGCTTCGCCCTGGGGGGATTTACCTCGGGCAGGGAGGGGATATGGACAAGAGACAGCGCCGATATGCCAGCCACAGCCGACTATTTGGAGCTCTGCGCCGCTCTTGGAACATCTCCTGAGAGAATGGTCCGTCCATATCAGGCAAATGGTCAGAGGGCTGCCATTGTGGAGCCCCGTCACGGCGGAAGCGGCATAATCAAGGACAATGAGCTGACTAAAACGGACGGACTTGTCACTGCTCACAGGTGGCTTGTCCTGACGGTCATCGCTGCGGACTGCGCTCCCGTATATCTCATGGACAGGGAGGCAGGCGTCATAGGGCTCATGCACTGCGGCAGACAGGCTGCGGCAGGGGAGCTGCTCCGCAACGGCGTGGACTGTATGGTATCACTGGGCGCTTCTGCTGAGCGTATCGCCATGATAATAGGTCATCACATTTGCAGGGACTGCTATGAGGTGGGCGAGGAGGTCTACAGGGAGTTTGCAGACTGCTTTCCCCCAGGGCAGCTGATGGAAATATTTGCAGTTAAAGACGGCAGATACTTCCTCAGCCTTTCACAGGCGCTGATATTCAAGGCGCTGGAGCTGGGCATTCCCGGAGAGAATATCTCCCTCCGCGGAGAATGTACCTGCCACTGCACCGACTTCTTCTCCTACAGACGGGGAGACAGGGGAAAGCAGGACCTTGCATATCTGATGATGAAATAAAAAGCGGCTGAACCGCAGCAATAAGGAGCTGATAATATGAGAGCAGGAAAGATAACAGCAGTATTTACCGCAGCGGCTTTTGCTCTTCCCATGGGTGCAAACGCTGCACAGGAGGAAAAGCACTGCCGCGTGGTGGGCTACCTCCCCGACTGGAGCTATCAGGCTTACAGTGACCTTGACCCCGCCGACCTTACCCACATAAACATTGCCTTCTGCAACCCCGATGAAAACGGCAGGCTCTGCTGCAATATCCCCGACAGCGAGCTTGAAAGCATAGTGAAGTCCGCCCACGAGAAGGGGACGGAGGTCTTTGCGGCTCTCGGCGGAGGAGGGGGCTGTGACAACTATCTGAGGTTCATTGAGGAGCCCGACAGAATGGCGCAGTTCAGCTCCGACATCATGACCTACTGCGAGAAGTACGGCCTTGACGGCATAGACCTTGATATAGAGCTGGGTTCACAGGACAGGATATGGGACTACTACGGTGACTGGTGCCTTCAGCTCAGGGAGCTCTGCGACGACAGGGACATGGAGATGTCCACGGCGACAGCCCGATGGGTAGCGGAAAAGGTAACACCCGAGACCTTTGCCCTCTTTGATTTTGTCAATGTTATGGCTTATGACAACGACGAGGACAGCAGCTCCCACGCCTCCTATGATTATTCCGTCAAATGTCTGGACTATTTCTCCGCGGTGAAGAAGATACCCTCTGAAAAGCTGGTGCTGGGAGTTCCCTTCTACGGCAGGGGCTATACAGCGGAGGGGGAGCTGGACTGGAATTCCTACCGCTCCTTTGCAGACCTTGTAAAGGACAACGCCGACAACTATTCCCGTGACAGCTTCAACGGCTATGCCTACAACGGCGCGGAGACAATGGCGAAAAAGGCAGAGCTGGCTAAAAACTACGGCGGTATCATGATATGGGAGCTCACACAGGACGTCAGGGGCGACAGCTCCCTGCTTAAAGTTATCGACCGCACTCTTTATGGTGCTCCTTCGGCTGCTATTGGGGACGTGAACGGTGACGGTGAGTTCACAGTCGCGGACGCGGCTGCTTTGCAGGGCTGGCTGCTGAAAAAGGAGACTGCCCTTGCGGACTGGAGTGCAGGCGACTTTGAAAAGGACGGCGTTCTCGATGTTTTCGACCTTATGCTGATGAAGCAGGCTCTCATTGTGGCTGCTCCGAAGAAGCATATTGTAACTGTCACCAACACAGAGGAGCTTTATGAGGCGATGCGCAATGCAGCGCCCGGGGACGTGATAAAGGCTGCGCCGGGAAATTATGACTGCACGTCTGAGACTATGGCTTCCGAGGCGGACGGCACTGCCGACGCTCCCATAACTCTCTGCGCCCTTGACCCCGATGAGCCGCCTGTGCTTACGGGACAGAACACGGAGCACGGCTATGTTCTCCACATCATGGGTGACTACTGGGTGCTGGACGGACTTGTCTGCACAAACTGCCAGAAGGGCATAGTCCTTGACCACTCCAATCACACTGTTATACAGAACTGCGAGCTTCACACCCTGGGAGCCGAGGCAGTGGCTATCCGCGACGGAAGCTCATACTGCACCGTAAAGGACAGCTATATCCACGATACGGGACTTGTTTCTCCCGGCTACGGCGAGGGCGTGTACGTTGGAAGTGCCAAGTCTACAACGGGCTTTGACTACAAGTGCGACCATAATAAGATAATCGGCTGTACCTTCAAAAACGTAGCTGCCGAGCATATCGACGTCAAGGAGTACACCACGGATACGGAGATAAGCGGCTGCACCTTCTACGGAGACGGAATGACGGGAGCAAACTATGCAGGCAGCTTCATAGACCTCAAGGGCAATGACTGCTATGTTCACGACAATGTGGGCTACAGGAATGGCAATCCCAAGATAGTTGCCGCCTTTGAGATACACGAGCAGGTCGAAGGCTGGGGACTTCACCAGACCTTCGAGAACAACACGGTCTATATGGACCAGCCCTACGGCGCGGAGGATACCTCCCGCAGGATGTATGTAGTTGACGGCTGGTTCAGCGACTACTCCGTGAAGAACAACAGAGTGGACTACGGAAACGGACTTGTTCCCGCCAACAGCCGGGAGTACTACAATTCCGCCCACGTTACATATCTGGACTGAAAAAAGCCGCCCAACGGGCGGCTTTTCCTTTTGCGGTCATATTGTCAGATACCCTTGAAGGTTATCTTCTTGTACTTTTCAACTTTCTTGGCAACGGTCTCACGGGCAACGGGGTCCATGAAAAATCCGCCCTGTACATCTGCTATCTCGTCGCAGTGTACGCCGCGCCCCTCCTCGGTGGTACGGTCACGCTCAAGACCGTTTTCGGCGATAACGAACTTCCACTTGCCGTCATCGGTCTTTACAAGGTCGCCGCCTGCACCGCAGACTGCACATTCTATGGGGTACTTCAGACCGCCCCACTGCTCCTCTCCGAGACATAGGCAGTTGCTGTGACAGTTGGGACACCAGCCTGCATCGGGGTCTCCCAGCCATTTGCGCTCTGCAGCAGGAGTGTTCAGCGCCTTCATGACGTTCTCACCTATCTCCCTTGCACGGGCAAGCTTCTCCTCATACAGGAGCACCTGTGCGGGAGCAGGCACCTGTGTAGCCATATACATATCGACTACCTTGAAGCTGTTGGTGACTGTGGTTATCTGCATACATTCAAGAGCCAGTGACTGCCATGAACGGGTAGAGCCGCCCACAGCGATAAGAGCGCCCACACGGTCACGGGGCTCGATGGCGCCTATCTTGGTGAGGAAAGCCGACTCGTAAGCCAGGTTCCTGTGCATGAACTTGAGGAACAGCGATGAGGGCATGAGAGCATATGTAGGAGCGGAGAAGATCACCGCGTCCTGATTGAGCATGACCTCCATTATCTTGTGCTTGTCATCCTTGTCCTTCAGTGAGCAGCCTGTGTTCTTGCCCATGGACATACCCATGGTGCAGGCTGTACAGCCTGTACAGTCAAGGAGCTTATAGTCCTTGAGGTTTATCATTGTGATCTCCGCGCCCATTTCCTGACAGACGAGGAGAGCTTCCTTCAGAAGTATCTCGCAGTTGCTGTCTTTTCTGCCTGCTGTAACGCCCATTACTTTAAATCCCATAATAAAAACTCCTTTACTTATTGATATTGAGAGGTGAGTCCGTTCTGATGCGCCTTTTGTCCTTTTATAGCTGTAAAAAGCAGCTATTATGTCTTATCTCAATTATACGCCATTACCGTCAGAAAATCAACCTCTGGTGCAGTATTAAAACTCACAATATTAAAAGCGAAAAATTGTAAGTATTGTCGGTTGAAAAATAATGTGGAATGTGATAAAATTATTATTTATACTTTATGACTGAATGGAGCCATAGTTTATCTTGTACTTTATCCGCGGCTGTGTTATAATGTCCTCATAAAAATATCTGAGAGGAGGGAATGCCGTGAAAAGCCTGTTACAGTATCACTTGCAGTTATTATCGCACTTTGCGTTTCCGGCTGTTCACCGGATAAGAGAGCTGGCATTTCACTTGAGGATATATCCGGGGACGGCAGCAGTATCACCTGTACCTTTGACGGGGTGAAGCATGATATGATAGTTGATCTTCCCGAAATAAGTGAGAATGCTCCGCTGGTGGTAATGCTTCACGGCTACGGCGGATCGGCTGAGAGCTTCCGCACGGATACGGCTTTTCACGAAAAAGCCAATGAGGAGGGCTTTGCAGTTGCCTATATTACGGGAGCCTGCGCTCCTGATGACTCTTTTTCCTCCACGGGCTGGAACTCCTGGGACTGGAACAGCAACAGCCTCAGTGATATAGACACCACAGGGCTCATACTGGACTTTCTTGAGACTCAGAAGTAAAACTTTATTTTATGCAAAAATTTACAATTTGTCCATATCTTTTCTTTGCAGTGATATATAATTATATATAGCGGTATTGACCGTGAATATGACGAGATGGGAGAATCGTTAAATGAAAAAGAAAGCAAAAAGATTATTGGCTTCCCTTACTGCGGCGGCAGCAATGGGCGCAGTATGCTGCGCACCGCTGTCTGTGAACGGTATCAGGCTTGACCGGACAGCTCTGACAGCAGATGCTGCTTCAACGCTTACATCAGGCGACTTTCAGTATACCCTTGACAACGAACTGGTGACTATCACCAAGTATACAGGTGACGGCGCTGAGGTGCTGATACCTGCCGAGATCAACGGCAGCAAGGTAGCTGTCATCGAAAAGAACGCTTTCAGGGATAACTTAACTATTACTTCAGTAACTATCCCCGCATCAGTCACAGCAATAAATAATCTGGCATTCTACGGCTGTAAAAATCTTACAACTGTAAAGCTCAGTGAAGGTCTCACCAATTTAGGCTATCACGCCTTTACAAATTCGGGCGTCAAGGAGATCGTTGTACCTGCGTCTCTGACACAGTGCGATCACGCTTTCACAGGCTCCGATCTTGAAAAGGCTTCTCTGGCAGACGGCACTGTTACCGTTGCCAATACACTGTTCTCGGGCTGCAGCAAGCTCAGCTCGGTAACTCTTCCAAAGACCGTTACCGTTGTCGGCAATTATGCTTTTGAGAACTGCTCCTCACTTGCTTCCATAGAGCTCCACGAAGGCATCGAGAAGCTGGGCTATCATGCGTTCACAGGCAGCTCTGTCACAGAGGTCACAATTCCCGCATCGGTCACAGCTGCGGATCATCCATTCGCAAACTGCAAGGTGGAAAAGGCAGTATTTGCCGACGGCACCGAGACTATTCCGAATACTGTTTTCTCGGGCAGCGGAGCACTTGATTCCGTTACCTTCCCCGAGACACTGAAGGTTATCGGCAGCTACGCTTTTGAAGGCTGCTCCTCACTCACTTCCATCGAGCTCCCCGAGGGACTTGAGAAGCTGGGCTATCATGTATTCACGAACGCTGCGGTCAAGGAGGTCGTTATCCCTGCATCGCTGACAAGTTCAGACCATCCCTTCACAAACAGCGGTCTGGAAAAGGTATCATTTGCAGGCAGCAGAGAGGAGATACCCAATTATCTGTTCTCGGGCGTCAAGTCACTGACCTCAGTCACGCTTCCCGAGAATTTAAAGACCATCGGCAGCTATGCCTTTGACGGCTGCTCATCACTGTCCTCATTTGAATTTCCCGAGGGTATTGAGACAATACGCTATCACGCATTCTCAAATACAACCTTCAAGGAGGTAAAACTGCCCTCCAGCCTTACATCATGCGATAACGGCTTTGCAGGCTCCGCAGTAACAAAGGCAGCGTTTGCAGAGGGCATGGAGACAGTTCCCGCAAGTGTGCTCAGCGACTGTAAGCAGCTGACAGATGTTACTATCCCCAAGACAGTTACAAAGATAGGCAATTTTGCGTTCAGATACTGCAAGTCACTGACATCATTCACCTTCCATGAGGGACTTGAGAATATCGGATACCACGCTTTCTCTGATTCAGGTCTTGCCGAGGCAGCTCTTCCCTCCACCATCAAGTCCTGTGACAACGGTTTTGCAGGTGCACCCATTGTTAAGGCTTCCATTGCAGAGGGCGCAGAAAAAGTTCCCTCAAATACATTCAGTCAGTGCAGGATTCTCACAGATGTTACACTTGCCGATTCCATCAAGGCTATCGGCGACTACGGATTTGGCTATTGCAGCGCCCTTGCTGAGCTGGAGCTTCCCAAGAGCCTTGAGAGCATAGGCACGGACAGCTTCACAGGCTGTAAGGCTATGAAGACCATAAAGCTGCCCGATACCCTCAAGACCGTGGGCTACCGCGCATTCTCCGATTCCGGACTTGAGGAGATAACCATTCCCGCTTCTGTCACCAAGCTGGACAATGCCTTTGCCGGCAGCAGTCTCCGCAAGGCAGTATTTGAGGAGGGAAGCAAAGGTGTTCCTACCAACAGCTTCGCAGGCAGCCAGAACCTCAATGAGGTCGTTCTTCCCGACAGCGTACAGTCTCTCGGCAGCTATGCTTTCTCAAGATGCACAAAGCTGAGAGGGATCGAGCTTCCCGAGAAGCTCGGCAGCATAGCTTCATACTGCTTCCGTGAATCAGGTCTCAGAAGCATAGACATTCCCGACAGCGTGACTAATATGGACACCTCTGCATTTGCTGACTGTAAGTCACTCAAGGAAGCCAATATAGGCTCAGGTATCATCAAACTCAAAGACAGCGTCTTCAGCGGCTGTGTATCACTTGAAAAGGCAGTTATCTCCGGCAAGACAGAGAGTATCGGCAACAACACCTTCAAGGGCTGCCGCAGGCTGGCTGAGATTAATTATCCCAACGAATCCATTTCAAAGAATATCCATTCCTTCGATGATTGTTATGCTCTCAAGGATACCAGATTTGTGCTTCTTGAGCGCCCCGATTCTGATATTACCGTATCCGCAGGCAATATCGCCGTTGACGGTACAGCAGACGTTACAATTAACTATGCTCCTCTCAGCGGACGCTGCTCGGATGAGAGCAGTGCTGTACTTGTACTGAAGGTCTCAAACGGTCTCTCGCTCATAACTGATGCCGAGATAACAAATACCAACAAGAACACCTACAGCGGCGTAACTGTTTACAGGATACCCGTAAGTCCTGCGTCGGGACAGTTCAAGTTCAGCGTGAAGTCCCTCAAGTCAGGGGATTTCAGAGTTGAAGCCGACCTTGAATACGCAGAGGGCAAGACCACAAGAACAGAGCCTATCGACTCAGAGGCACTGAGCTCGGATATATTCGAGTTATGCGTTCCTCACACTGTGAATGCTCTCAAGACCGAGATAGCTGGTTCAGGTCCCAGAGGAATGAAGGTAGAGCTCAAAGTGAACGGCAAGACCGTGGGAAGTGCTGTTGCCAATAAGGTGAACGGCAGGTTCAGCATACCCGTGGAGCTCCCAGACAGCAAGGACGGCACTGTATTTACTGTTTCGGCAGTATCTGGCGATGCCGAGACCGCTGAGTATCAGATGGAATATGCAAAGCCCAAGCCGGCTGTACAGGGTGTCAAGCTTGGCATAAACAACAAGGCTCCCGACACTGATATAACAAATGTATTCACCGAGTTCGTTTCTCCCGTTATGGTGCTTTTCCCCAGCCGGCAGATGACGTTTGAGGTGAAGGTATCTAACAGCAGCGATGTTGAGAAGGTATATGTGACCAGCGTAGTAAATGGTCAGCTCAGCTCCATGGAGGCTCTCTACGATCCCGCCGAGGACAAGTGGACAGCAAAGGGCAAGTTCGGCAAGAACAGCTATACTCCGGGCGAACTGAACATCGTTGTAGTCACCAAGGACGAGTACAAGGAGCTCCAGGAGAATGGCGGCGCTGTTGACCTGAAAAACAACTTCTTCTCACATTCGGGCAATATCAGATTTATCGTTGATCCTTCGGGAAGCGTTTATGAGTGCAATCCCTCAAATCCCGTAAAGGGCGCAGAGATGAGTATTTACTATATGGGCGAGGACGGCGAGGCAGTTCTCTGGGACGGCACCGACTACGATCAGCAGAATCCAATACTCTCAGGTGAAAACGGCGAATATGCCTGGGACGTTCCATCGGGCGAGTGGCAGGTAGTATGCAAGGCAGAGGGATTTGAGCCTGTTACCAGCGAGTGGTTCGAGGTACCCCCTGTAAAGAAGGGTCTGGACTTCGCACTTGTAAGCAATGATGTTCCCGAGGTGGAGTCTGTTACATACGACGGTACCTATGTAAACGTCAAGTTCAGCAAGTACATGAACGAGGAGACCATCAACACCGACAGCATCACCTTTGATCCGGATACAGAGATCACGATACAGCCTGTATACCACAACAAGGAGACAAAGTTCACCGATACCTTCATGATCTCGGGCGACTTCTCACAGCTGGGAACAGTACAAATAAGCGTGGCTGACAGCTGCGTGAGCTATGCTGATGTTGCTGTAAAGCCTGTTACGACCGATTTAGTCATAAATGAGATAACAACTACCACCACAGATGTGACGACCACCACAACTACCACTACTACAACAACTACGACCAAGACACCCGCGACTACAACTACAACGACCAAGACACCCGCGACTACAACCACAACGACCAAGACACCCGCAACTACAACTACAACGACCAAGACACCCGCGACTACAACCACAACAACCAAGACACCCGCAACTACAACCACAACAACCAAGACACCCGCGACTACAACTACAACGACCAAGACACCCGCGACTACAACAACGACCAAGACACCCGCGACTACAACTACAACGACCAAGACACCCGTGACTACAACTACAACAAAGACACCCGCAACTACATCAACCACAACCAAGGCTCCGACTACAACCACCACTACTACTTCATCTGAACCTGTTACAACCACGACCACCACACCTCCCGCACAGCCCGAGGGACTTCTGGGCGACATCAACGGAGACGGCAGGATCGACGCTGTTGACGCTTCAAATATCCTTGCTATCTACGCAATAAGCTCAACCAACGGCGGAACACCTCCCACAGAGGAGCAGCTTGCTCTGGGAGATGTGAACCACGACGGCGCTCTGAATGCGCTGGACGCTTCACAGGTGCTCTCATTCTATGCTTACCACGCAACCAATGGAAAGCTTGGATTGGAAGAATACCTGAAGGAAGAATTCAATAAGTAACAGCTCAGAACTGTGCCGTGTGAAAGCATGGCACAGTTTTTTTGTCTGAGCGCCTTCACCTTGAATTATCCTATATTCTGTGTTATAATATGGTGGAAAAAAGGCATGAATTTTGGCCCTGAAAATATTACGATTTGTGTGACACAGTCAGGCTCCGCAACGATAGTAATCAATGAAGGCTCCTGCATGAGCTTTCAGCTCCACCGACCGTGCATTATATCAGAGAGGGAAAAAGCCGCGGTCGGCGGGAGCAATTTAAAAAGGAGGGAAACCCATGACGGGCGGCGAATATCTTGCTCTTCTTGAAAGATCACCCAAACAGGCGCACGAGAAGCTGTTCGGCGAGTACTACAGCTATGTACGGACCATCGCCTTCAACCGCCTGAGGAGCACGGGGACTACCGAGGATATTGAGGAGTGTATCAGCGATATTTTTGCGCAGGTATTCTTCACATTCGGAGAGAAGTACTCAACCGGCGATATGAAGGGCTTTATAGGCACTGTTGCCAAAAGGATGAGCATAGATCACTACAGGAAGCTTGTAAGAAGCTCGGGTAAGACCTTGTCAATGGACGATGAGGGCACTCCCGTTCTGAGCGCAGGTATTGATCTGGAAAAGCAAAGTGAAAATTCGGAACTGAGACGTATACTGATCGACAGCATCAAGGAGCTCGGAGAGCCTGACTCAACTATTCTTATACAGAAATATTATTACAATAAAAGATCCCATCAGATCGGAACACTTCTGTCAATGAACCCGTCAACTGTCCGTATGAGGTGTAAACGCGCGGCAGACAAGCTGCGAAGGGTTCTGGAGAACAGAGGTATAAAGGAGGGGATGATATGAAAGACATAGACCTTGGTATCCTTGAAAATGCCGAAGATGACATTGTTGAGGAGCTGGTCCCCTTTTCAGCCGACGAAGAAGCGGTTATGAAAAGGCTGTTTTCTATGAGCGAAAAGAAATATAACGAGCTTATCAGACATTCTGATGATCCCGGAGAAGAAAAGAAAGAGAACGAGGAGAATATCGTCAGAGAGGAGCCGGAGGAAACCATAGTAGAGGGCGTGGAGGCCTACCGCAGACCTGCATGGCACAGACCCCTCTGTGCTGCGGCTGCCTTCCTGCTTATAGCAGGAGGAGTGGGTACGGGCTTTGCACTCAACAGGAGCAGCAAGTTTTCACAGGTATCTGAGCCCGCTTCCTATGAGGTGACCACAGAAGTGTTCACTGAGCCCGCTACCGAGCCTCTCACGGAGAGAGCCCTGACCGAGGCGGAGAAGAAAAAACTGTTCGAGGATTTGCTTCCTGTGTTTTTTGAATCATGGAGCCTCAATACTCTGGATCATATCGATACCGGGCAGGATAGCCTGACCTTCAGGTATGAATCCTTAGGCGAGGAGTTCGATGCTACCTTTTATAAAATGAACGATCCAAGGTTCAGTACATTTGCCGGTATGTGTGATTATTACGATGAATATATTATCTCGCCCGAGACCGCATTCAGCTTCGCAGGAGACGTAAGTGACCGTCAGCCCGGTGAACTTATAGACGAATGTTATTTCCTTGAATATAACGGAGAGCTCTATGCAAGATATGTTGCAAAGCACGCTTATTCCGAGAATGAATGGAAGGACGATATACTCTCTGACAGATCTTTCTTTGCAAGCAGCGGAAGATTTTCATGGGAACGTATAGTTAAGAATCAGCTTGAAGACGGCTTCATTGAGGCGCAGGCTCTCACAGTGGAGTTCGAGAAGGACGATGACGGTAAATGGAAGGTCATCACGGGCTCCATCGGCGGCACTGAATATGATGAGAACAGGGACTACACCGGATCGGAATATCCCCTTGTGAATGAAGGTCCCAGTTTTATGACAGATGAAGACATAGATATGAGCTCGGCAATCGATAATGTAAATAACTATCTGGAGTATCAGTACAATGACAGCTCTCTCAATTATGATATGCACTGGAGCATGATGACTGAGCTTCCCGAAAGCTATTATCACATCACCGATAATTTCAGGAACAACAACAGGTGGATAAGGTTCGTCCTTGACCCTTACAACGGCGACGGAGTCAGGAGAGTCATATATACCGACGGTTACGGAGTTGTCTTCGGCGAGGAATATTGAAAGATCCGAGGCTTTTTTGAAAAAAGGGTTGAAAAAAACTTTTTGGCGTGCTATAATATAAATACCATAGAGAGTGCGTGAGGGACAAGCCCTGTGACCGCACAGCAACCTGCCCGACAGGTAAGGTGCTAAAGCTTGAATGATGGAGTAAAAAGGCTTACAGAGCGGCTCTGTCGTGACGATGGAGCCGCTTTTTCGCACTTTTGTGGAATATTTTTCGAGGAGTGCATATTTATGAGAAAGATCAAGGAACTGCTGAAAAGCGAGGAAACGGTATGGGTCTATTTTGACAGCCATGAGCTCTGTGAGGAGTTCTTCCGCAGTGAGGAGGGCTTCCGCTTCGGCGAGCTCAGCCGTGACAAGTGGAAAACAGGTCACGTCATTGCTGTTCATCGGGACGGCACCATGGGACACCTGCCGCTTTTTATATGGGTCATGTCCTTCCGCGGCGGAGACTGCCCCATGAAGGTGGATTACAAGCGGTTTACCGCGGGAAATGAGGACTTTTTATGCCGCAGCTCACACTTTGCCTGCCGGATGTTCTTCACAGGGAAAGCAGGAGCATGAGCAGTCCTGAACGCAAGATACGACCGAGCAGCCGCAAAAAATGACTTGAAAAATTCGTATCATGTGTTACAATCAGTATTGAGAGCCCGAAATGCTTGGGCGATAAAAGGAAAGCGAGGTCATGACCTGAATGAAGAATGGCATTTTAAAGAAACTCTCAACAGCCGCAGCAGTTGTTTGCATGATCGGTGCGCTGGCAGGATGCAGCTCAAATAACGCCAAGACAGAGGTGTTTACCGAGAATGTAACAGGCTCTGCCGACGGCTATGACTATGAGCTCTGGAAGGACGAGGGCGACACGACCTTCAACGTAGAGCCGGGCGGCGGCACTTTCTCCTGCGAATGGAGCAATATCAACAACGCTCTTTTCCGCCGCGGAAAGAAGTACGACTGCACCAAGACCTACAAGGATCTGGGCAACATCACCGTGGACTACGGTGTTGACTATGACCCCATCGGCAATTCTTATATGTGCGTTTACGGCTGGACAAGAGATCCCCTCATAGAGTTCTACATCGTGGAATCATGGGGCAGCTGGAGACCACCCGGAGCTCCTATGGCACTGGGTACGGTCACTGTTGACGGCGGCACATACGATATATACAAGACCACAAGATATGAGCAGCCTTCTATCGACGGCACTCAGACATTCGACCAGTACTGGAGCGTAAGGCAGTCCAAGCCCGAGGGCGACGGCACAAAGATCGAGGGTACTATCTCCGTTTCCAAGCATTTTGACGCATGGGCTAAGTGCGGACTTGAGCTGGGCAATATGTACGAGGTTGCTCTGACCATCGAGGGCTATCAGTCCATGGGCAAGGCAAAGGTCTACAAGAACGAGCTCAAGACAGGCGGCACCTATGCCGAGGCTGCGGATATAACCGTTACTGTTGACAATGACGCTATCGCACAGCTTGCAGAGGCTGAGGCAGACTCGGGAACTCCCGAGGCAGTGGGCTTCTTCGACATAAGCTTTGAGAACGGCAAGGAAGGCTGGATCCCCAGAGGCGGTTCTATGGTAAGTGTTGACAAGGAGAACGCTTCCGACGGCTCACAGTCCCTGTTCGTAAGCGGAAGAACAGACAACTGGAACGGCGCTACCATAATGCTCAGCAGCGATACCTACAAGCCGGGACAGGCTTATAAGTTCAGCGCAAAGGCAATGCAGAACAGCGGCGAAGAAGTTACTATGAAGCTGACTATGCAGTATGACTGCGACGGCGAGAAGTACGACGAGGTGGCACTTGTGCCTGCAAAGAGCGGCGAGTGGGTAACTCTTGAAAATCCCGCTTATGTTATCCCCGACGGAGCTGAAAATCTCCAGCTTTACGTTGAGTCTCCCGACAGCCTTACAGACTTCTATGTGGACGAGGTATCGGGCGCTGAGGGCGAATGATAATCAGACTTAACGGCTGAGAATAAAATGAGAAAAGGGCAGGACGTCATCGGCGTCCTGCTTTTTTGTACGTCAAAGGCAAAAATGATGGAGAAAAGCCTGTATTCAGCGGAAAATTATATGTCATACTGCACAAAACGCTCCTTAAATTATCCACGTCAGGTGCACCTAAAGTACATTTTTTATCAAGAACATTGACAAATTTTATTCATTATGTTACACTTATTCTATAAGGGGGAGCTTAGGGGGCTCCTAATATTGACAGGAGGTATATGACAATGAACACTAAGAATCGGATCAGGGCATTCATCACAGCAGCTGTTATGGCTGCGGCACCTATGGCTATGAATATCCCCGCTGCTTCGGCAGAGGATTATGTAGTCGAGAACGGGCAGGTGCTCACACTTTTCGGCGACGTTAATTTCGACGGTGACGTTGGCATCTCGGATGCAGTACAGCTCAACCGCTATCTGCTGGGACATATCGGGGAACTGGGCAACATCAAGAACGCTGATCTCCTTGCTGACGGAGTTATCGACGTTTTCGACATGGTCTACCTGAGAAAACAGCTTGTAGGCGAGCAGAAGCCTGCGGGCACAAAGCTCTCCATCAAGGTTGTAGACATGATGACAGGCGAGCCGCTGGAGAATGCGAGCGTCGAGCTTTCCGAGCTCAATAATGATTATCTTTATACTATCGGCGGACAGGTCTCTACCAACGGCGAGGATCTCAATTACTACGGACTTCCCGATGATAAGGATTATCAGTATTTCGTCCACGTAACAGACCTTCCCGAGGGCTACGACGAGCCCTATAAGAACTGGGATCAGGTCGTCGAATTTGATATGCCCGCAGGTACAGCCGAGAAGGAGCTTGTTATCAGAGTTGCTGCTGACAATGTCAAAAACAATGTAAAGATCACCAGCATGGACTGGGGTCAGGGGATCGAGTACCTTGGCTACGGCAACCTTACCATCACTGACAAGGACGGTAATTACTACTATCAGAGAGACTATGATATGGAGTTTGCACTTCCCGACGGCGATTACCATGCAGACTTCAATCCCTTCGACTATCCCGTGGCACTGGTAGATCCCGACAGCGATATTGCTGCCAAGATCAAGGGATACTATCCCGATGCTACATTTGAGGACTGGTCAGAGGGTATCGACTTCTCTGTAGTTGACGGCAAGGCTGACAGAGATCTGTTCATAAATTTCGGAGGCATTGAAGGAAATGGCAATACCATAACCGTAAATTGCTATGATACTCTGACAGGTCTGCCTCTTGAGGGCGTTGAGCTCACACTTATAGAGGCTCCCTTGACCTATGCGAAGGAGACTAAGTTCACTTCCGACGGAACTACAAAGGTGTTTAATGATCTTTACTGCACATGCGGCAACAGCTACAAGGTAAGAGTGGACAGCGTTCCCGAGGGATATAAGCCCAGCAATGAAGAGAAATATGTAGGCTTCGGTTATGCATACAACTATTCCAGCAACTTTAATTTCTACTTTGAGCCTATAGACGGCGAGAAGGAGATCTCATTCAATGTTCTCACATGGCCCGATAAACAGCCCTATACAGGTGATGCTACATACACTATCTATCAGGGGAATGACACTATAATGACAGATGTGAAGCCGGGTCAGAAGATCGCCCTCAAGGACGGCGACTATATGATAAGCGGTTTCAGGTATCCTGACGATGATCCCTACCGCGGCGTATGGATCTGGACAGAGCTTGGCGCAGAGATGTCCAGAGAGCTTGATATATTCGAGGACGAGGCAATATACAAATCTGATATGGCATCATTCACAGTAAAGAACGGCAAGATCACAAAGGACATCACTCTTTACGTCGGCGAAAAGGACAAGGCAATGACCGAATACGAAAAGGAGCTCGTTGAAGAGGAGAAACGCCTTGAGGAGGAAGCCCGACTCAAAGAGGAAGAAAGACTCAGACTGGCTGAGGAAGGATAATAATAAAATATCCGCACAGTGTCTGCTGTGCGGATATTTTTTGCAAGCAAAAGCCCTGCGGCACATATAGTGCGGCAGGGCTTTGCTTTATAAAGGTGGTTCTGGATCTCTAAGTCAGTAATACTCTGAATATGTCTATATTATAACATTTTACGCAGAAAAATACAATGGCAAAATTGCCTATATTTGCCGTGAAACAGCCGCGTTTTTGCACTTTTCCGAGCAGCAGGCGGCGTTTTTACAGGCACAGCCCCATAAAGTCGGAAGGATCAACCTTTCAGAATTGTAATGTTAAGTAATACTGAGCGAAGGACAAAGCCTTGCAGAGGGTGTATAATAAGATCATGGAAACGGGGAAAAGCCCCGAGGATAAACAGGAAAAACGAAAGGAAATGATCATTATGAAAAAGTCAGAAAAGGTATTATTCGCAATTTACAAGGTTATCTACGTTATCACTATCGCTGCTATGATATTTGTTTACTTCAGGGCAGTATTCGACAAGACAGGAACATACAGCAGCCTTTCGGCAAACGACTTCTTTGTAGGCGGACTGATGTCATTTGTTATGGTGCTCATTGCCGAAAAGGAGAGCAGGGCAAAGAAGGACAACATTGCCGTTCTCTGATCGCTGTCTATAATATCTTCAGGAAACAGGAATGCCAAAATGGCGGAGCATGAAAAGCTATCCACATTTCCTGTTTATATAGATAAACTATCCATGAGGGCAAAAAGCCGCTGCATTCCGCAGCGGCTTTTGTCTTGTATTTACTTCATCAGGTCCTTGCCTGCATTCCATGCCTGACCTACCTTTTCGCCAACAGCGAAATAGCCGCTGCGGTACTGGTCAAAGATGAGGGCGTTTACCTTCTCGGGGAGTATCTTGTCCTTGTCGCCGATGACCTGTTCATCTGCGCTGACGTTTACTATCTTTCCTACGATGGCGTGCATATTGGGAGTATCTATCTCCTCAGCAAGCTCACACTCGATAGCAACGGGGAACTCTGTGATTATAGGAGCATTTACGAATTCGCTCTTTACAGCGTGGCAGCCTGAGCGCTCAAACTTATCGGGCATCTTGTTTCCCGTGGCGATACCGAAGAAATCCGCAGGAGCCATATTGGGGACGTCGGCAATGCTGACTGTGAAAGCCTTTGTTTCCATGATGTTCTTGGTGGTCTTGTGGTCTGCGTCGATGAAGAGGGCTATCTTGTCCATGTCACAGATCTGAGCCCAGGCAGCGTTCATTGCACAGATGCTTCCGTCAGCAGCGTATGCAGCAACGATGACTACCGGCATGGGAAACAGCGCAGGCTGTACACCTAAATTCTTTCTCATAAAAATACCTCCTTAAATTCAGCGGGATACCGCATATATACGTGAAAAGTCCGCAGCAGGGACTAATATGAATATAACATATCCTGCCCGTTTTGTCAACGCTCCGAAAGGGCAGCAAAAAGCTCCTTAGCGGTAAAAACTGTCAAGGAGCTTTGTATGTTTATGCAACTGCCTGTGCGATGGCTTCTACCTTGCCCAGATTTCTTATGGCAGGTATAGCCGAAAGCAGTGATATGATTATGTTGAGCGTCAGTGAAGCGATGAGGACTGCCGCTACCTTGCCGATATGGAGCATATTTGGCTCCCGTATGAGCAGGTATACGAATATGAGGAATAAGCCCAGTCCCAGCAGTGTACCGATCACTGCAGCCGTTGCGGAGAACATGATAGTCTCAAGGATAACGCTCTTGCGGAGCTGTTTCCTTGTCATGCCAACGCTCCTGAGCATCATCAGCTCGCGGCTTCTGTTTAGAACGCTGGTATTGACGCAGTTTATCATGGAGAGTATTCCCACCAGCCATATGGATATGAGGAAGATGAGGATTATCTTGACGATAGCCTTTACGAACTCTTTCAGTCCCGTTTTCGCCATGAAGAAATCTTCAAATTGGATGAGGGTGGTATTGTTTATATATTTCTCCATGGTACTGTTGGCTTTTTCGTAGTTTTTCATGCCGTTGACGGTGAGGTACATATCATATTCCGTGGTGTAGCCGTCTGCCATTTCAATGGGGACTATGAGGGCGTATCCGATAGCCTTCGGGCTGTAGACGACGCCTGAGACATCTGTCTTGAAACCCTGTGAGCCCTCAACGGAAATGGGCTTGCTGAATTTCTCGTACCTGCGCTCGCTGACCTCTGTGGTCTTGCCTGCATCCGGGTCATAGATGGTGTTGCTTATATTGAAGAATGCAGTGCCGCTGTCTCTGAACTCTTCATAGCTCATGCCTGTTATCTCGTCGAAATAGTCCCTGTTGTATTCGCCCTTGTCTACTGCAAAGACCATAGACATACCTTTTTCTAAAATGTTTGACAGTCTCTTGTCCGAGACCTCGGAGGTATCAGAGACGGAGGTAATCCCCGTTGTAAAATATGAGTTGATACGGAACTCTGAGAAGGCGTCATTCCCTGCGAAGTATTTATCTGCGTTTTCTGTGAAGCTGCCGTCTGCATACAGGGTCTGAACGTAGTAATCACAGTCGATCTCCCTGTTGAGTATTCCCGAGACGTCCTTTACGAAGGTGCCGATAAGGGCTGTGAAGGTGAACATGAGGACTCCCAGTCCCATAGTTATGGTAGAGATCACGAAACGGCTCTTTGAAGCGCCAATGTTCTTTCTGGTGTATCTTCTCAGGAACCTCTTTGAGCTCAGGTTCAGCTTTGACTTGTATCTGCGCAGTCTGCGCTTTTTGCTCTTGGGCTTGCCGAAATTCAGCGCCTCGGCAGGGGAGAGCTTTCTTGAAGCCCACATCGCCGATGTGAAGGCGGATACCAGTATCGCCAGTATACAGAGTCCAGCGGCGATGGCGAGGAATACTCCCTTTACTGAGAATTCAAACAGTGGGAAGCCTATCCTGTGGAAGGAGTTGAAGGCGCTGCGGCAGATGAATACAGCTGTGAGTATTCCCAGGGGTACGGCTGTTAGGCAGTAGAATACCGCTTCTATGAGGACTATCGCCGCTACCTGTCCCTTTGAGGCTCCCATGATACGGAGGGCGGCAAAGTGAGTGCTTCTCTCCTGAACAGCCATTTCAAAGGCATTGTCGATGATAAATCTTGCGATGAACCATGCTATGAGCAGGACTGCAAGAAGGGGCAGCACGAACAGGGGAAGTATGCTGTATATAGCGTCGGCGCTTTTCCATTCCAGTCCAAGCAGAGTGGAGTTTTCGTGGTGTTGGAAGGTATCTCTGTAGAACTCAGTGTTATAATCGTGACCGAGGTCGGTGAACAGTGTCTCCAGCGCCTTCTCATAGTCACAGTCATCCTTTACGCGGATGAACATTTCGTCACTTAAGCTTTTTTCGAGAAAGTGGTTCTTCTCGTATACTTTTTCAAGGTCTACGCTCTCACTCTTGGTGTTGACGAAGAATGAATAGGAGGTGCCGATACCTTTCATGCCGTTGGTGAAGCCCGCTATTTTCACGGTGTACTCCGCAGGCTCGCCGTAGCCTAAATCCGTGAGTGGATAGTCATCTATGTCTATACCCCTGAGCTGGAGACTCATGAACAGATTTGCTCCCGAAGCCTTCTGCTGAAGCTCCTCGGAAAGGTGCTCAAAGCCTATATCCATGGGTGTGAGGCTTGTGCCGTTCTTCTCCTTCAGCTCGGCACGGAGCTGCTTGATGATGTCGCTGTCCTCGTCCAGCCTTGCGCTGAATGGCGTGATGGTGAAGGTCACGGTATCTCCCTCTGAATAGCCCATTTTCTTGAAGCAGGAAGGGAGGAACACGCCTTCGGCATTATCGGTGTCGAGGTTGAAACTCGGATCGGGAGAATTGGCAGCTGACAGCTTCTTATTTCCGTAATAGCTGTCACTGATGATCATTTGTGCCCTTGATGAGCTTTTTCCGTCGCTTATCTCAAAAAAGCCGATATGCTCCTTGTAGCTCAGCCATTCCGAATGAGACTGGAGGTAATCGTCCACAACAGCGTGGTTCTTGACTATATCTAGAGCCTTACTATAATCCTCTGCTTGTCTTACCCAATTTGTTACGTCCACTTCCCACAAGCCGTCGTCATGCTCGGTGTAGTTGTAGAGTGTGGTGTAGAGGCTGCTGCCGAAGGAACAGACCGTGGCGAGTATGAATGCGGAGAGCATTATGCACATGAATGTGAGGAAGGTGCGGACCTTCTGGCGGCGGATATATTTGAGAGAAAGAGAGATGAGATGTTTCATTCTGCCGCCTCCTTATTCGCTGAGAACGCCGTCGGTGATCCGGCAGATACGGTCTGCCTGCGCAGCGATGCTGCCGTCATGGGTTATGAGTATGAGCGTCTGGTCATACTTCTTGATGGAGTTTTTCAGTATGGAGATTATCTCGCGGCTGTTCTTGCTGTCAAGGTTTCCCGTGGGCTCGTCAGCCAGTATGAGCTGGGGCTTGTGTACCAGAGCTCTTGCGAATGCCACACGCTGCTGCTGACCGCCCGAGAGCTCATGGGGGAAGTTCCGGCGCTTGCTGTCAAGCCCCGTAAGGCGCAGCAGCTCGTCAAGATACTCCATATCGGGGGGAGTGTTGTCCAGATTGAGGGGAAGAACTATATTCTCCTCAACATTCAGCACGGGAATGAGGTTGAAGTTCTGGAAGATGAAGCCTATGCTCCTGCGGCGGTAGGCGGAGAGGGCGTTGTCGCTGAGCCCTGTGATGTCCCTTCCGTCGAAGATTATGCTGCCGCTGGTGGGACGGTCAAGCGAGCCGAGACAGTTGAGCAGAGTGGTCTTGCCGCTGCCGCTCTCACCTGTGATAGCCACGAACTCGCCCTTGCGGACCTCAAGGTCTATGCCGTTTACGGCAAGGAATGCGTTCTCGCCCTCGCCGTACTGCTTGGTAAGTTTTTCGGTTTTAAGTATTATATCGTTTCCCATAACAGGACCTCCGTTCCTTATTCTGACTGTATTGTAAAGCATGAACCTTACAGGAAAGTTACAAAAAGCAAAAAACTGAGAAAACTCTCAGTTTTTCAGGAATATGAATTCAAATCGTGAGCCCTTGCCCTCCTCGGAGTAGATGAGTATCTCTCCGCCGTTGCCGCGGACTATCTCCTGTGAGATGGACATACCAAGTCCCGAGCTGTACATGGAGCGGTCACTGTTACCCGAGGCGAAGCGCTCGAAAAGCTTTGGTATCTCGCTTTGGGGTATGCCCTTTCCGTTGTCGGAGAGAGCTATGGTGACCTTGATGGGGTCATCGCTGACCTCGGCGGATATTTCCGTACACTCCGAGTGGTCGGCGGAGTTCTTGATGATGTTCTCCACAGCCTCACAGAGCCAGCCCTTGTCGCACATGAGCCTGACATTTTCGTCAAGGTCGGTGCGGACGGAGATATTTTTCTTGCGAAGCATTGGTGCAAGGCGTTTCAGCGCAAGACTGCAGATCTCCGCAGGGGAGTTGTCCTGCATATCGTATTCAACGGCGTCGGCGTCGAGCTTAGCCATTTTTATTGCTTCTATGACCATGTTCTCCATGGCGTCAAGATTGAGCTGTATCTCGTCGGAGAGCTTTGTGCGCTGCTCCTCGGAGATGTTTGGGAGCTCTGCCAGCATATCCGTGTTGAGCCTTACCACCGCAAGAGAGGTCTTTATCTGGTGTGAAAGGTCGGTGAGGAAGCCGCGGAGGTATTTCTGCCCGCTGCTGAGAGTGAACAGGGTGTGGTCAAGTCTGCTGACCAGAAGATCTGCGCTCTCGGCTACCCTGCGGACTGAGCTCAGGTCATGGCTGTACAGGGTTATCCTCTTTTCGGGGGAGTCCGCAGCGGCTATGCACTCGTTGCGTATTTTCTCGAGGTCGCGGTATATCGCCATGAGCTCTATTACAGCGGCAATGAACCAGATAAGAGATACCGCCGCCATTAGTCCGAACACAGGGACAAATATACGCCTGCGAATGCCCTTGTAGCTGTACATGAGCTGCGGCGGCAGGCTGCGGTCAATGCCGTATTCGCTGAGCAGCTCCTCGCCTTGTGAGATATGCTCCTCGTCGGGAGACTGTGTGAGCTTTCCGCCCCCTGCAACTGACAGTCCTGCCTGTATCTGCTCCGAGACTATCCTCTCAGCGCATTTTCCCGAGATGAAATAGGCGGCTGCTGCGGAGACACACAGCAGCAGTACAAGTATCAGCACCAGCCTTCTCGGAGCACGGTTGTTTATGAATCTGTCCATTTATAGCCTATGCCTCGCTTTGTAACTATGGTGCCGCAGCCCTCTGCATTGTTGAGCTTTTCGCGGAGCCTGCTGATATTCACGGAGAGTGTGTTGTCATTTACGAAGGTGCCCTTTGAGTCCCAGAGGTACTCAAGGATCTGGTCGCGGGTCAGGAACTGTCCGCGGTTCTGCATGAGGTAGTTCAGCAGCTTCTGCTCCAGGGCGGTCAGATCCAGCTGAGGTACATCGGGTATGCGTCTGAGATTGGCTCTGATACGTGAGAAGAGTTCGCGGAGCCTGAATGGCTTGGTAATGTAATCGTCGCCGCCGCTGTCAAGTCCGCGGATTATGTCCGCCTCGTCGTCGCAGGAGGTGAGGAATATGACAGGAGCCTTTATGGTCCTGCGCAGACGTCTGCACAGCTCTATGCCGTTGCCGTCGGGGAGCATAACGTCCAGTATTAGCAGGTCAGCCTGAGCAGCAAGCTCCTCGGCTTTTTCGGTGGTGGAGACCGCAATGACAGTATAGCCCTCTGTCTCCAGTGCCATAGTTATGTTTTTGCGCAGGGTGTTGTCATCCTCTGCAAGAAGAATAGTACTCATGTTCAGCCTCCTTTGTTTTAGGCAACACCGCACAAAGCACACCTAACGGCTTTGCACTGAATCTGCTTGCATATTTCCCGTCATCTTGCACAGAAATTTCTTGACATACGTCAGTATGCCGGCGAAATTTCTATACAATCTGACGAAAAATCTGACGGCGCATCTTCAGCACAAGCTTTGTGCGGTGTTGCCTTTATATTTTAGCACATTAGCTGAGATAAAGCAAGGGAGACGGAAAAAATTCCCGTCGGTACTGTTATACCGTGAAATAAGCAGCGCTGGACCGTGTTGACCTTTACAGTAAAAGATGATATAATAAATAAAAAAGTTTTACAGGAGGAAACATGGGACCCCTATTAATAATATCCGCACTTGTTGTCTGCTTCATCATAGGTGCGGTCATTCGCACCATACGAAACAAACAGGCGATAAGATACCGCATTCGCAGCTCCTACGGTGACAAAAACCGGGTGAAGGCGGACGTCAGGGACAGAATGGACAGTATAGCCCTGCTTTATGAGCAGGAGAAAAAGGAACTGCGCAGTGACGAACTGGTGGACGATATTACCTGGAACGACCTGGAAATGGACAATATCTTCTTCCGCGCCGACCACACCGACTGCTTCGCGGGAGAGCAGTATCTGTATTCCACACTGCATATCCTGGGCGGCAGGGACAGAGAGCCCCGTCTGAACAGAGAGGTCATCAGCTTTTTTGATGAGAACGAGGACAAGCGAAATGAGGTCAGGAAATATCTCTACAGCGTTGGAAAGCCCATAAGCGCCTATTACGCCGTGGGACTGGCTGAGGAGGCGGATAAACGCTATCTGCCCTGTAGATTTATCTATCCCGTTATGCTGGGGACGCTGCTGATCTTCGGCATACTGGCGGTTGTGTTCATGAGCCCGGTTTTCACCATGCTGTTTATCTTCAGCTACCTTGTTAATTTCGTGGCGTATCTGTTCCTCAGAGGAACTTACGAGAACAGGCTTGAGAGCCTTTTTTCAGCAGGCATGACTATAAATGCTGCTTCAAAGGTAAGCGGAATGGTGCCTCAGTTCTCAAAGTCGGTGGAGGCTCCGCTGAAAAAGCTGAAAAAGACGGCAAAGATACTGAGTCTGCTGAACATGAAGCGCTCAATGATGATGTCGGACGACCTGCTTTCCCAGCTGAGTTCGTACATTACGGGTCCCCTGATGATAAGCTTCATACTCTACAACAAGGGAGCTGCGGAGCTGGCTGACAAGAAGGAGGAGTATATGCAGGTATACCGCTATCTTGGCAGCATAGACTGCTCAATTGCCGTGGGCTCGTTCCGAAGGAGCCTGCCCCATTGCTGTGTACCCGAGCTCAGCGAGGAAAAACGCTTTGAGTTCACACAGGTATTTCACCCCATGCTGGACGATCCCGTTGCCAACGATTTCAGATTTGAGCGCAACGCCATTATCACGGGCTCCAACGCCTCGGGAAAGTCCACATTTATAAAGGCGGCAGCCATAAACCTTATCCTTGCCCAGTCCATTCTCACCTGTACTGCTGAACACGCGACGGTGCCATGCTGCGGAGTTATCACCTCCATGGCGGTCAGGGACGACCTTCTGACAGGAGAGAGCTACTATATCCGCGAGATAAAGTATCTGAAGCGCATGGTGGAGCTGGCTGACAGCGGAAGGCTCATTTTCCTTGCCATCGATGAGATACTCAAGGGCACCAACACCGTGGAGCGAATAGCCGCTTCCAAGGCTGTGCTGAAGTATTTTGACAGCAGGAACTGTATGCTCATGGTGGCGACCCATGATATAGAGCTGGCTCAGTCATTCGACGGCGTCTACAGCAACTACCACTTCTGCGAGAGCCTTGAGGACGGGGACGTGGTCTTCGATTACACTATCCATGACGGCATAAGCCGCTCCAGCAATGCCATAAGGCTGCTGAGCGTCATAGGCTTTCCCGATGAGATAATAGATGACGCCATGTCGGAAATAAAATAATATAACATATTGTGCCTGTTCCGGTCGGAGCAGGCACTTTTTTGTTGCTTACGGTTATCATTTTTATGAAAAAATACAGACAGCATTTTTGTGCTGCTGCTCATTTTCTCCGAAAAACAGGCAGGCGTATGATCTATATTATTTCAATATATACCGATAAAAAATAAACATTTGAAAATGAGCGGCAGCTGTGATAGAATGTTCTTTGTGACTGTTTAGCCCTGGAAAAATTATGTAAACAGCAATGCTGTATGTGATCGGTCATTATACATATCAAACGGACATATAACGGATCGTGCTATCGGGTCGGCACCTGTAATGTCCGCAGTCACAGCTTGGATTTTTCTATTATTCGCTGCACAGCCACAGAATTTATTCAGAAAGGTTTGATCTAATGAGTAAAAACATCAATCGCGTCATCGCTGCTGCACTCTCAACAGTGTTCGTTGGTCAGGCTCTGATCACAGGCGACGGCGGATCAATGGGTCCCCTTCATCCCGACTCCATTGCTTTTGCGGCAGATGCCGTCAAGGCAAAGAAGAACGAGAAGGAGCTGGCTGATGAGTTCAGCAGGGTGACCTCAGAGCTTGGCAATGTGGAGTATTTTGAGGCAGCAGGTCCTCAGAATAAGCTCAGGTCTGCCAAGAAGGCTCAGACAAGAGCCGCAGAGGCTAACCCTGAGGACGACATCGTGCACAGCCTGACCATCAGAGGCAACATTGCCTTGGGCGAGGTGCCGGGCGTAGGCAGAGCTGATGATCCGCCCATCTATATCCGTGTTTTCAACGGAAACTGGGAGGAGCTACGCCACAAGACCTATCATGACGGCGACAGCTACGAGATCGTCATTGAAGAGGGATATTCCGATGTTTATCACGTTAAGTTCGAGTGCGACGGCTATCTGCCCTTCTATATGAAGGACTGCGGAACGGGAACCTTCACACTGGGCTCCGGCGGTTCACATGATACCCTCACTCTTGTCCCCGGTGATACCACAAACAATCCCGACTGCGGCAACCAGTGGACAGATGACTGGCTCAACGAATACGACGCTGAGTATGTCGAGAGCTGTCTGGGTGCCATAAAGGGCGCCACCGACTTTGATCCTGTACTGGATAATGACAATGACGGTGATGTATCACAGGAGGAGCTGGATTACTGGCAGCAGATCTACATAGAAATGGGTGAGAACGATGAGGAGCAGGCGGTAGATCCCACAGCAGCTTCCTACGATCTCAACGGCGACGGTATCATCAACGATAACGACTATTACGATCTTGTCAAGTTCGCGGACAATGCTATCACATATCTCCCGGGTGCAAGAGATCTTACCGGAGACAACAACATCGACTCTGATGACTGCGATGCTTACTGGAACTTTATCTTCGGTGAAGCAGGTGCAGAGCTTCTTTACTGGTACGATCTTGACCTCAACCATGACGGCGTGGTAAACGAGGACGATCAGGAAGGCCTTGAATACTATGCAAATCTTCCCAAGCGCTCGGATAATTACTTCGAGTACATGGACAAGAACGCTGACGGTACTATCGGCACCGATGACCTTGCTTGGTTCGAGGCTGCTTATACAGGTGATAAGGGCTGGGACGGCGTTTTCAAGAAGTACCTGAGAGTTGACGGCGGAGCTTATTTCCCCTACAGCCTCAATCTTCACGATACAGACCTTGATATGAACGGCCATACTCTGGCTGTAGCCGAGTATATGTCCTTCAACACCGATATGCCTGAGTTCTGGTCAGGCGGTGTGGGCGCACGCCTTGATGTCAATGGCGGTGACCTTGTGGTGGGTCGCAATCTGGTATTCAGAACAGCTTCCCCCGACGGCTGGGACACAAAGCCCGGTCAGACACTGGATATTAACGGAGGTACTGTATTCATCGGTGAGAATTTCGACTTCGGACAGGCTCACTGCTGCGATACTATCCTCATGACCGATCCTGCCGACGAGCTTACTGTATGCGGAAACTGGATGTACATCACAGATACCGATATGGAGGGCAAGTGGACAGCAGGCAAGATACATTTCTACGGTCCTCACTGGAATGTAAACGAGGCTTCTGGCGACAAGTCCATCTACTCCTCGGGTACACACTCCATCGAGTTCCTCAATCCCAACGGTCTCCAGACCATTCTCTGGGCCAATACCGAGACCTACACCGACGACGCAGGCAACTCCTCAACAGGCAGACGCTTCAACTTCGACTACAAGGACGAGAACGGCAACAGCCTGGGAGTTATCTTCCCCTACGGCTATTCTCCCGATATGTACTGGTTCCGTCCCTGGTTCAGAACAAGCGAGGACGAGCTCACTGCATACCGCAAGGCATGGGAAGGTCCTGACGGTGTAAATGCCGCTACAGGCAACTACAAGAAGAGCTTTGACGATTACAGTCTCACCGATCCCGGTGTAGGTGCTGATTTCCAGCGTTCCTATAACTCTACTAACCCCGAGGAAGGCTCCTTCGGTACAGGCTGGGAGTTCAACTTCGATGTGAGCAGGATCGAGACAACTCCCTACAGCAGCTATCTCCAGGTAGTTCTTCCCGACGGCTCAAACACCACCTTTGAGAAGCTGGGCGCAAACAGCTTCAAGTGCCTCAATGCACACAGCAGACTTGAGGAAGTACAGGTGGGCACAAAGTTTGAGTACACTGTCATCAACGAAGCACAGAGCAGATACCACTTCAATACCGAGGGCGAACTGGACGAGATCCGCGATGCCAACGGCAACAAGATGACTATCTCTGCTATCGAGAACAACAAGAGAACTATCACCGACTCTATCGGCAGAGAGTTCTACATCTGGTACAACGGCAGCAGCGACCACAGAAGGATCACAAAGCTGGAGGATCCCTCCGCTCATAAGGAAGTAGTCTATGAGTACAACGACAAGAACCAGCTGAAGTCCGCCACCAACGTAAAGGGCGCCAAGGAGTCCTATTACTACGATGAGAACGGAAAGCTCAACAGGATCGTGAACTGTTTCAATGAGGTGACTCTTACAGTTACATACGTTGACAACGGCAGGGTTGACAATACAGTCAACGAGCACGGACTCAAGCAGGTCTATGTATATGACAGGGCAAACTGCCAGACAGGCATGGAGGAATATGACGGAAGCACTCTCCTCAAGAAGGTAACATATGATTACGATGAGGACTATGCTATCATCGCAAACCATACCTTCGTTGACGGCAAGGAGTACATCGACCGCTCTGAGTACTACAAGAACGATGAGGGCAAGAACAAGTATGACGAGCTGAAGAAGTCTACTGATGTTGCAGGCAATGTTACCGAGTATGAGTATGACTCCAACGGCAACGTTACCAAGACCATCAACCCCGACGGCACATACACCCTCACAAGATACAACGATAAGAACAATCCCCTTGTAGAGGTGGACGAGGTCAAGGACGTCACTATCTATGAGTATGACAGCGAGGGTATCAATGTCATAAAGGAGAGCAGCAGCCTTCAGCCGGTTGCAAATGCCTATGACATGATCGACAGCAGCTTCGACCTGAGCACAGTAGACCTCAGCGGCTATGCTGTGACCACTTATGATTACTATGAGTACAGCGAGGATCAGGGCGCTGCGGTAGCAGGTCTTATCAGAGCTGTAACAGACCCCGAAGGCAATGTCACAGAGAATACCTACAACTCCAATGGACTGACAGACACAACTATTACTAAGGACAGCAGCGGAAATATCCTCAGCAAGATGTCCTATACCTACAACGATTCTCTTCAGCCCTCAGAGATAAGGGAATACATCGACATCGAGAACGATGTATACACAAGAACAGCCTATGAGTATGACGAGCTCAACAACGTCACAAAGATACTCACCTACGGCACAGGTACAGAGCCTGTTATCGCTGTATTTGAGTACGATGAGCTGGGCAGAAAGACAGCAGAGTATACTCCTAAGTATGCCGAGTCAAAGGCAAAGGGCTCAACATATACCTATAACCGCGGAAACCTTCCCCTCACTATCACAGATACTCTCGGCAACGTAACACGATATGAATATGACGTTTACGGCAATGCTGTTGAGACCATCAACCCCGACGGTTCGATCAGCATAGCAGAGTATGATGCTCTCCAGAGAGAGAAGGCAACTTATTTCCGTGACGGAGCTTCCTCACCTAAGCAGATCATCACAAAGAATGAGTATGAGTATGTGGATTCAGACTTCCATATCTACACATCGCTTGACGAGAGCTATACAAGACGCTACAAGGGCCTCAAGGAGACAAGCTATGCCTACGTTACAGCAGACAAGCAGGTCATCTCGGAGACTGTACAGGACTTCAGAGGCAACACAGTTTCAGAATCCGTCAACGGCAAGGTAAAGAGGACCAGCAGCTTCTATGCAGACGGTGCTCTTGCAAGAGAGACAGACGCTCTCGGAAATACCACCAGGTATGAATACGGCTTCCTTGGCGCACTTACCAAGACCTACACTCCCTTCACAAAGGACGAGGACGGCAATATCAGATATGCCGTCAGCGAGGTAAAATACGACAAGAACGGCAATGTCATAAAGACTATCACTCCCGTGAATGAGCAGGACTCCGACACAGCACTGTACAGCATCACAGAGAACAAGTACAACGGCGCAGGAGACCTTATCGAGGTAAAGCTCGTAGATCCCCAGAGCAATACCGAGAACATCACAAGATACGAATATGACGATGCAGGTAATGTCGTAAAGAGATACACAGGTCTCTCCTCCGAGAACGACACCGATTATCTCCTTACAGAGTATGAGTACGATGAGTACCTGAGACCTCTCAGAACTACAGACAGCACTGGTTACAACTCAGGTCTGACAGAATATGACATCAACGGCAATGTAGTAAGATCTACAGACCCCAACGGCAATATCACTGTCAATACCTACGATGATCTTGACAGACTTGTAAGATCAGAGACTGTCAGCGGAACAGACGCTTCCGACTCAGTCATCACTCAGTACTCATTCGACAGAATGGGCAGAACTGTCCGCTCACAGGTGGGCGACGCTGTCACATTCTATGAATACGACAAGCTTGGACGTGTTGTCAGCGAAACAGACGGAAATGGCAACTTCAAGGGCTATTTCTACATCGGTATCTCTGATTACGTTTCAAGAGCCATAACAGGTCAGAGAAATCTCCTTCTCTACTCGGATGTAAATTATACATACGACGATGAGATGAGAGTTTCCGACATTGCGGAATCAGGAAGCAATATCGTTTCCTATGAGTATGACGCAAACGGAAACAGAAGCAGGGAGATCCTTGCAAACGGCATAACTACAGACTACGCATATAACTGCGTAAACGCTGTTGCCAGCATCAGTAGCTTCAACGGCGAGAATGAGATCGCTTCGTCAACATATAAATATTATCTTGACGGCTCAGACTCTTGCAAAACAGTATCAGAAAATGGTATAATAGAAAAGACCTCCTATGTCTATAACGGTTTCGGTCAGATCACAGAGGAGAAGATCGAGAACGGCTCACTGACTGACAAGTACAATTATACCTATGATGATTTCGGCAACCGTATCAGAATGACTGCAACGGGCTCTGAGAGCTTCACAACAGTTTATAACTATAAGGACGCCGACAACAAGTACACCGCACTTCTCCAGAGCGAGACCAAGACCGGTGTCAACGAGGAGACAGATACCGAGGAGACTGCTATTACCGCCTATACCTACGATAACAACGGTAATCAGCTCTCAAAGATCTCAAACGAAAAGACTGAGAACTTCACATACGACGTGCTCGATCAGCTCATCGGCTACACCAACGGCGAGGACACCGCAAGCTATACCTACAACGCAGACGGACTCAGATCCACAAAGACTGTAAACGGTGAGACCACCGAACACGTATGGGACGGCAACCAGCAGATCATCGCCGATGTCAGCGCAAGCGGCCCCTATTCCGCAAAGTGCTACTTCTTCGGAGCAGGTATTACCGCAAGCTACAGCTTTGTCGGCGGAAGCAGGACAGAATACAGCTACTACCGCAAGAATGCTCACGGCGATGTCGTAAGCATCTCGGACCAGTCAGCTGCAAATGTAAAGACCTACAGATACGATGCTTTCGGTGTTGAGAAGAACATCGACGAGAGCGATACAAATGCGTTCAGATACTGCGGTGAGTATTTCGATACCGAGTCGGATACCATCTACCTCAGAGCAAGATACTATTCGCCCGATAACGGAAGATTTATCACCCGCGACAGCGTAAGCGGCAGCGCAGGCGATCCTCTCAGCCTTAATCTCTACACATACTGCCATAACAACCCCGTTCTTAACTTCGACCCCAGCGGACACTCTATCAAGAGTTTCTTCAAGTCTGCTGCAAAGAAGGTATCAAAGACTGTCTCAAAGGCAGGAAGCGCTATCAAGCAGTGGGGCAAGGACAGAGTCGATGACTGGAAGACAGGTATGGGCGTCCTCAAGGACAGCGGTCCTGCCGGTCAGGTATTCGCAAGCTATTGTCAGGGCGTCGTAGATACTCTCGGCTCACAGATAAGTGCTATAAGACATCCTGTTCAGACAGCTAAATCGGTCATAAGCGGAGTCAAGTCCTTCGTAAACGACCCCGTCGGCAGTATCAAGAGCATGGCGGTGGAGAAGTACAATTCCGCTTGCAGCATCATCAAGGATATACATAACGGAAACTGGCAGAGCCTGGCGAATAAGGCGGCATACGCCCTCGGCGGAGCTTCTGTCGGCATAGCAGAAGGCGCTATCGGTAAGGCTGCAATGGCAAAGGCTCCTGCGGCACTGAGCAAGGCAAAGTGTGCTATTACAGGCAAGGGCTGCTTCGTTGCAGGTACTATCGTAGCTACTATCTACGGCGGCAAGGCTATCGAGACCATTCAGGCAGGAGACAAGGTACTTGCTTCCGATCCCGAAACAGGAGAGACAGCATATAAGGAGGTCCTTAAGACATATATCTATGTCAAGGATACCCTTGTAAATGTAACAGTCAACGGCGAGACTATCGAAACAACCAAGGAGCACCCATTCTGGGTAGAGGGACAGGGCTGGACAAAGGCTAAGTTCCTTGAAGCAGGAGATATGCTCCGCGACGCAGACGGAAATGCCGTAGTTATCGAGAGCGTTGATATAGTTCCGCTCCCCGCAGATCAGTATACTCTCGTATACAACCTTGAAGTAGCTGACTTCCATACATATTATGTATCGGATATGGATATTCTGGTGCATAATACATGCGAAGAACTTGTAAGATATTGCAGTAATGCAGAAGTTGATGCTATGAAGGCAGTTCAAGGAAAACTGGTTCCGGGTAAGAACGGAAGCAGAGGTGCCAAGTGGATTGCAGACAGTAATAGTGATTATGCTAAAAAACTTGCTAAAAGTTGGGGCAAAAAGGGCCACGAATGCAAAGTTACTATTAAGGTGAAAAAAGGAACGACCCAATGGCTTAAAGATAACGGTGTTTTATTTGATGTGATCGGAGATGAAAAGAGCGTAGCTAAAGGGGTTATATTTAAATCAACTGAACCCGGAGCAATGGGTATCGGAGCTGATCTGCTTGAAGAATTTAACAAGAGGATCACAGGAATGAGTTACGCAACAAAAAAACGCTAAAATGAGAACAATGGAGATAGCGATATAATATGAAAAAGACAGAGCTTTTAAATGAAATAATACGTTTCAATGACAGTGCTTGCAATTGCAGGGTGATCCCAGAGGGAAAACGCGTTACTCCGAAATACAAAAGGGAGAGCACACTTGACACCGGGAATGTGGATCGGGCTTTTTCAGAGCTTGGATTCAGACATATCAGAGTCAGAAAGTATAGCGACGAGGATACTGTATGGTATATGCTGGGAACAGAAAAAATGAAACTGGATGATCTTATATATGATATTGCATGTAGGTTTGAAGATCACAGTTCTGTCAGGAAAAAGCTCTGTTCTGCGCTCGGAAGATACACAGAAGCTGAGGTAAGCTCTTTCCTTGATGTAACTTATGCGATCGTCTATGAGCTGGAGGTCTTTAGTGTAAAGGCAGAAGACATATTCGGCATGACTGACGAGCAGAAAGCTATGTTCGGAACCGGGCGTATCAATCAGTTCAATAGCCTTTTGATCTCATATCTTCTCAGTGAAATACATTCAAATAAAACAGGCAGCAAAGTTCATGACGATAAGTTTTTGTCCGATATATATGACTATTCTTTCAGTATGTTTGGTATGGCTGACCCTTTTGATATGATAGGATTCGGCAAAAGGACAGCTAACGGCAGAACCGTTTTCGGTCTTAAGCTGAAAGAGAAGGATATTACTCTGGCGGATTTCCTTGAAGATCTGAGCAGCTGCGGAGCAGTTGATATACTGTATAAAAAGAGCTATGGAAGTGATAAAAGCTATCTTGCTGAAAGTCTTGAATGTGCATACTATATCGCACTCGGACTTGAAGCAGACATATAAAATAAAAATGATCTCGGGTCGGGCGTCTGCCCGACCTTTTTCTTTGCAATTTGCGACGATATGTGGTAAAATAGTATAGGCATGAACTCCACGCAGATCAGTATACTCTCGTATACAACCTTGAAGTAGCTGACTTCCATACATATTATGTATCGGATGTGGATATTCTGGCGCATAATGTGTGTGATGTTGCCAAAATGGGCAAGGGCTTGACTAATGAGCAAATTGTTCAAAAGGCTGCCAGTCTTGCTGAAAAGAAGATCGGTGGCAAGGGTAGAATTGCAGGTACACGAAAGCATACATATGCTGAGAAACTGATAAAGAAGTACCAGAAGGTTTATGGCGACAGGGGATTAAAGCTTGAAAGTACATGGAAAGACCATATTCTTCAGAATACGCGCCGTGTCAAGGGTGCAACAAGAATAGATGTATGGGATAGCGTTAATAATATCGCATATGATTTTAAATTTACTATCAATCCTGGAAATGGATTGAAACAGTCCCAAATCGATAAGATATTGAAGCATGGACCTGCTGGATTAAAAGCAGTAAAGGAGATAAATCCATAATGAGAAAATCACTGACATCATCATTAAAAAAACAGATCACTCAAAAATGGAATGAACAATTCCCGGGTCTGGGAGTGTATAAACCAATGTGGCTTTTGAATATATGTGGGCCATTGGCCGTTGGAATAGCATTGCTTGTAAAGTCGGATAAGACGGTTTATGAGCCGGTATTCCATATACATAACCTATGCAAGGATTCAGAGGTGATATCATTAAATGTACCAATCGATGCTCTATACATTTATGCTGATGATACAAGAAATGAGTATCTGGAAGTATCCAGAAAATTTAAAGAAAATATATATATTCCGATCAATGGTGATGTTAGTCTGACAGCTCTTATGGAAAATCTGAAAAAATATTTTGACATAACATGCTTTAAGGCGAATTTACTGCAAATAATGGTTTATCTTGCTGTATGGTCCGGGAAAGAAGAAATATATGATGATGTAAAACATTTCGTTGAAAATAAACTTAATGATTGTCCCGAAATGTTTGGTACTGAGATCGTAAGAAAAGAGTTTATAGAGACTCTGCCAAAGAGCATTGACGAGTGTGAAAAAATGAGGGCCATAGTCAGGGAGCAGGAAGAAAAATTAAAGCTTACAAAGCTCCCTCACAGAGAAATGATCATCTGAGATCAGGGTCGGGCGTCTGCCCGACCTTTTTCTTTGCAATTTGCGACGATATGTGGTAAAATAATGTAGTAAAAACGTCGTCCGTAAATCAAAAGGATACATTATTATGATCATCCCGACTGATGGTCTGTGTTATTTCACATGGAGCTGTTGATTAAAAAATAGTTTTTCAGTTTTGCTGTGGAAAAAACTGCACGAACAGGAGAAAAAATGAAACTGCCATATTCAACTAAAAAATGGGAAAAAGAACTTAAAGCTGCACAGGCTTACGACGGGATAATATCAA
Source organism: Ruminococcus flavefaciens ND2009 (assembly GCF_000621785.1). GTDB lineage: Bacteria > Bacillota > Clostridia > Oscillospirales > Ruminococcaceae > Ruminococcus > Ruminococcus flavefaciens_C. The sequence continues at coordinate 338,723 of NZ_KK211347.1, forward strand.
CGCTGAACAATATCACGATGCTCGGAAACGCCTATGATGACAGAGAAAAAGGCAGACTTCCCGCCGTTGAGGACGAAGCGACACTGCTTTTTCTTATGGGAAATGAGTACCGTCAGCTTGCTGATTATGAGTATCTGATGAATAATGACAGCAGAAAAAGCCTGGCTTATCTTATAAAGTACATCGAGCTTGGCATTAAGGCATATTCTCTGTATCAGCAGGGAGAAATGATAAAAAACAATGCCGTAAAAAACAGCCTATCCCATGAGGAGTTCCTTAACGAACTTGCTTTCACGGCGGTTGCCGCGGGAAAATACGAGACGGTCTCGGGGTTCATGAAGGGCACTGTCATAGACGCGCTGTATAATGGCTGTCTTGACGAAGCAAGAGACAGGGTCTCGGCATACACCTGTCCAACGGACGAAGGCAGGGAGGTATATTACAGGGATATGTGCTTTCTGAAAAATGCGGTAATTGCGCTGACTGACAGGGATACAGAGACTTTTTCCCATGAGCTTGAGTCCAGGATAAGAAAGTACAGAAAAAATATGGTCGGGTACTCTACTATTATAGACACCGTATCAGCGGCGCTTATAAAGCTTGCTGAGAAAGCGGGAGTCAAAGTGCATATAGATGTCATAGAGATACCCGCACTGCTTATGACGGTGTGATATTCATAGCACTGCTAAGGAAGGGTGGACGATGAGAAGGATAGCAGGAAATATAGGCTGCTTCAGGCTCCCGGACGCCGACAACGTATCAGACGAGGAGCTTTGCCCCTGTCCCTGCTGCGGAAACAGGACTCTGCCCGAGAGGGGACAGTACTTTATCTGCCCGGCCTGTGACTGGGAGGACGACGGCCCTGACAGTGACCATTTCAGCTACTGCAACGGCATGACGCTTGGAAAGGCGCAGGAAAACTTCAGAAGCAAGGGCAGTATATACTGAAAGACTGCCATAAATAAAAGCCGGCCTCAAAAGGCGACACTCGTACAGAAGTTTTACGGGTGATATTGAGGGAAACCCTTTTGAAAAAATGGTTCTCCCTCAAACTCCCTTCCTAAAACTTTTAGCATTAAATTTAGCCCCAGAAGGGCGCTCCTGGTAATATTACCGATTATTACATTTATATGGAACGCCCTTCTGGGGCTAAATTCAGTTATAAAGTCTTTGGAAAAGGGGTTCGGGGTGACTCCCCGCAGTGCGGGGAGATGTCACGCAGTGACAGAGGGGCGCGCCTCCGTCAGAGGAGAACCTTTCCTCAGAAAGGTTCTTTCCCCGATAATTACCTATAAACTTCTATATAAGCACCGTCCTTATGAGGTCGGCTTTTTGTGCTGTATATCAGTTTATTTCATGGCTTCTTGTCCATCCGTCAAAATAAGCCTGTTTGCACGCATCTTCGTAGGACAGATATTTGTCCTTAGGATGCAGAGTAGCAAATATCTGTTCTTTCCAGTCGTCGAGGAAGTAAACTCTGTTGCCTACGGTATTCAAGCCCTGATAGAGCTTGATATAGGAAACCGTGTCATCGCCAAGCTTTTCGAGTCTTTCATCTACGGCTTCCTGCTCGGCAGTATTGCCGTCAATGCCTAAGTACTTGTAAACAAAGAGCCTGGAACGGTCTGTGGGATCCATAACAAAGTAGTATCTGTTATCCTCGCCCATGGTAATGAACTGCTTGTTCTTTGAAGCCTCATAGAACCTGAATGAAGGCTCGGAATAGATATTGGAATCATATCTGCCGTTGTCGCTGTTGATGCTTTCAAAGGTCATGCGGCTGAGAGTGCTGAGCTTTGATTCTGTGAATTTTATGTTGTTATCTTTTTCAAGTTCTTCGTTGTAATCATTGCAGAAAGATGTGAGATCGCTCATTGACCACTGACCGTCAATGTATACAACGTTGAAGGAGTGTTCTGCAGCGCCTACACGGTAGTTCTTTACGCCCAGCATATCGAGAAGGAGTGAGTATACAGCTGCAATTCCTCCGCAGGTGGTTCTGCCTGTGGTGAGACCGGCAAGCTCGGAGTAGATGTTGTTGCGGCTGTAATCAAGTGTATGATATGGCTTATCGGGATAGATGGAAAAATCGCTGTCGCCGCAGTAAGCTGTGTAAGTGATATTTCTTACAACCTCCTTTGCTGCTGCAAGCTGCTTTTCGCGGTCATTGGAGTTGACGGTAACATTGTAATTTCTTTCGATGTCCTCCATGACCCTGTCAAGCTGAGCCTGATTTTCCTTAGCCATAAACTTTGTGCAGTTGAATGCGCATACATACTTTCTGATAAGATCCTGGTCGCAGGTATCGAGCTGAGCAAACTCCTTGCTGTTTACTGTTTCAAGATTATCACAGTTTGCGAAGGCGTCCTTGCCGATAAACTTTACGGTGGCGGGGAGGATAAGACCTTTTATGAGCAGGGGATAGCCTTCTCTGCCGCGGGCTGCAAAGCCGTAGTTTACACCGGTAGTTCCGGGAACGAATGCCAGAGAGCCGTTAAAGAGAGTCTGGGTAAGATTGGGCTTGAACGCAAAGATTTTTGGCGACTTTGTATCGCTGTCCTTATAGTAGGTTACACCTGTGTTGTCAAATCGGTTCGCGCTTGTATCGAAGGCAGTTCCTTTGAAGGCGTCAGGCTCCAATGAGAGGTTCTGAGGGAAGTATACCGATGTCAGCTTATCGCAGCCGTTGAATGCGTTATTATCGACGTACAGGCAAGCGCTTGCCTTGACAACGTTTGTGGGGTTCATGGGCTTGCCGTAGCGATCGATCCAGTTGGGCTGACGATAATCGTTGAGGTAAACTGTATCCAGATCTGTGCAGGAGCTGAATGCGTTGCTGTTGATCGTAAAAACGGGCTTGATGATGCCGTTATCTGCGTCATAGAAAGAAGCGGGAACAACAACTTCTTTGGCGCTTCTGACTTTATATTTCACGATATTGAATGAAGCTTCGCCAACTGCGCTTTCAATATCGTAGTCCTTTGTGAGGGCATTGAGATAGATGGCGTAGTCCTCGGGGGAGAGGAAGCCGTCATGGTTGATGTCCAGAGCTGATGGTGTCAGTCCTGCATCCTCAGCGCCCTCGGATAGCATTACTTCGGAGCAGGAGAGCTTCCTGTTAGGGTAATCAGCCTTTGCGTACATACCAACTATCTCATCTTCCATGATAAGGTAGTCGTAGTAATCCTTCTCGCCATCCTTGGTGTAGGTGTTTCTGCCGCCGAAATCATAGGAGTCGGAATCCCTGTCGAAATAAGTGCTCCTGATGATGTTCTTGTCTATCTTATATGATTTTGCGGAAGCAGAGTCAGCAGCAAGGCTCTGAACTGGGACTGCGGCTGCTGCAGCTGAGAGAGCTGAAACGGCAGCAGTGATGAGGGCCAGTGTTCTGTTGCTTTTTTTCATTGTGTTTTTTTCCTCCATTGTAGTGTTTTTAATTGTTATTTTTTTAACTGTATACAGTGTGGTGATAAAAGCTGCGGAACGAAGGGTGCTCGCAGGATAGTTATCATTTTAACAATTTGTTGCCTATAAACAAATGGAATGTACAATCCACGTATATTATACACCAAAATGAAATTAAATCAAGTCTATTAAGCGAATAATTAATACAAATCTGCTGATTAAATAATAATAATCTGACCGGACGGGGAATAATTATCACAATTTGCTAAATCACATTTTATAAATAAATTTTATTTAACTATATAAAGCCGTACAGACTGTCAGCAGTTTCTACTGATACTATCGTGCCATCCGCCCATTCTGTCACACTTATCTGCGGATTTTTATATTAATACATCAGAATGGAGCATTAATGCGGCATCACAGCGTTTTTACGCCCCGGGCAGGGAGCGCTCCTCTGCCTCTTTAACGGCAGCTTTTTCCAATATTGGCTTTTTTTCAGCGCGTCTTGATATTTGCGTTATTTTGTGCTATAATAGGTGAGCTGAAAAAATCATTTAGGAGCATATCATGGAAACGCTTAGAAATATCAAAATAGGGGAAACTGTCAGAGTGGAAAGCGTCGGCGGTGAAGGCGCCCTCAGGCAGCATTTCCTCGACATGGGTCTCATTCCCGGAGCTGAGGTCACTCTTGTGAAGTACGCGCCTATGGGAGACCCTATGGAGCTGAGGCTCCACGGCTACGAGCTGACCCTGAGACTTGCGGACGCCGAGCAGATCGGAGTCTGTCCCGTCGCCTCTAAGAAAGAGGCAGCGAAAAAGGAGCACAGACACAAAAAGTCCGAGCACCCCGGTCTCGGAGAGGGAGGACGCTTTCACGCCAAGGATGACGGAGTTCCCCTGGAGAAGGGCACCGTCATGAGGTTTGCTCTGGTGGGCAACCAGAACAGCGGAAAGACCACTCTTTTCAACAGGCTTACGGGTTCAAAGCAGCACGTCGGCAACTTCCCGGGAGTTACCGTTGACCGCAAGGACGGCGCCATAAAGGGATACCCCGATACCCTTATCACCGATCTGCCGGGCATTTACTCAATGTCCCCCTACAGCAGCGAGGAGATAGTCTCTCGTAATTTCGTACTCAACGAGAAGCCTCACGCTATCATCAACATCGTCGATGTCACCAATATCGAGAGAAACCTCTACCTGACCATGCAGCTTCTGGAGATGAATATCCCCATGGTAGTTGCGCTGAATATGATGGACGAGCTCACCTCCAACGGCGGTACTATCGACATAAATCAGATGGAAAGACGCCTGGGAGTACCCGTTGTTCCCATTTCCGCTGCCAAGAACAAGGGCATCGAGGAACTGGTGGAGCACGCAATACATATCGCCTATTATCAGGAGCGTCCCCTCCGTTATGATTTCTGCGCCAAGAACGAGAACGGGGGAGCGGTACACCGCTGTCTTCACGGTATATCCCACCTAATAGAGGATCACGCCGAGAGCGTGGATATGCCTATCAGGTTCGTGACAAGCAAGGTCATCGAGAACGACAAGCTGGTCATCGACAAGCTGGGGCTGGATCAGAACGAGCTTGAGACCGTTGAGCATATCGTGTCTCAGATGGAGAAGGAGCGCGGACTGGACAGAAGCTCCGCCATTGCGGATATGAGATTCAGCTTCATTCACAGGCTCTGCGACGATACGGTGAAAAAGCCTGCGGAGAGCCGCGAGCATATCCGAAGCCGCCGCATAGACAGGTTCCTGACGGGAAAATACACCGCTATCCCTGCCTTTATCCTCATTATGGGACTGGTATTCTTCCTGACCTTCAACGTCATCGGCGCCTTTTTACAGGGACTTTTCGAGACAGGCGTAGACAAGCTTACAGAGCTCACCGACAAGGCGCTTACCAATGCCCATGTGAACTCGGTTATACATGACCTTGTCATCGACGGAATATTCACAGGCGTGGGAAGCGTTCTCAGTTTCCTGCCCATAATCGTCACCCTGTTCTTCTTCCTTTCACTGCTGGAGGACAGCGGCTACATCGCCCGAGTTGCCTTTTTCATGGACAAGATACTCCGTAAGGTAGGACTTTCGGGACGAAGCATAGTTCCGCTGCTCATCGGCTTCGGCTGCTCAGTGCCTGCTGTCATGTCCACAAGGACCCTCCCCAGTGAGAGAGACCGTAAAATGACCATACTTCTGACTCCGTTTATGAGCTGTACCGCGAAGCTGCCTATCTACGCATTCTTCGTGAACGCATTCTTCCCCAAGCGGGGCGGACTCATCATGATAGGACTTTATCTTCTCGGCATAGTTTCCGGCATAATCGCCGCCTACATCTTCAAGGGAACTCTTTTCCGCGGTGAAGCAGTGCCTTTTGTAATGGAGCTCCCCAACTACCGTCTGCCCTCGGCAGGCAACGTGCTTCAGCTCCTGTGGGAGAAGGCAAAGGACTTCCTCCAGAGAGCATTCTCCGTTATCCTCATAGCTACTATTGCAGTCTGGTTCCTCCAGAGCTTCGACCTGAAGCTGAATATGGTGGAGGACGCAGGGGACAGCATACTCGCAAAGATAGCAGGTATTTTCGCTCCCATAATGAAGCCTGTGGGACTGGGCGACTGGCGCATACTTGTGGCTCTCATCAGCGGCTTCATGGCAAAGGAAAGCGTGGTCTCCACACTGAAGATACTCTATTCGGGAGACGTCACCTCGGCAATGTCCTCCCTGACCGCAGCCTGCCTGCTGGTGTTCTCTCTGCTCTACACTCCCTGTGTGGCAGCCATCGCCGCTGTAAAGCGTGAGCTGGGCAAAAAATGGGCTCTGGCAGAGGTGGTATGGCAGTGCGCTGTGGCATGGCTCGCCACACTTGTTATACGTGCGGTACTGCTGCTGATAGGAGTTGGCTGATGAATATTGCGGATATAGTGATACTGGCGGTGATAGGGCTTGCAGTTGCCCTTGCTGTCAGGTACATAGTGAAAAGCTCAAAGAATGGCGGCTGCTGCGGAGACTGCGGAAGCTGCGGCGGATGCAGCAGACATCAGCAGTGAGCCCCATCAGAATAAACGAAAAAACAGCCCCCGGGCAGACATCTTGCTGCTCAGGGGCTGTTTATTTTTGTGTGCATATTTACAGGAACTCCACCCTGCCGCTGTCAAGGCGGTAGATAGCGCCGAGTACCTGCAAGCCGTACTCCTTCTCATCACGCTGTATCTGAAGGCTGCGCTCGATTATCTCACAGCTGTGCTTTACGTTGAGACAGCAGGCGCGGAACTCGTTTTTCTCATCGCCTATAGCCTTTATTATCTCGTCGGTGATGAACTTGATATAGCCCTCGGGCTCATGGTTCATGGCTGCATCAACGGCTCCGCAGTGGTCATGGCCGAGAACCACGATAAGACCCGTTCCCAGGTGCTCTGCGGCGTATTCGATACTGCCCAGCTGGTGTGAGTCCATAACATTGCCTGCTACTCTTATTACAAAGAGGTCGCCTATTCCTGCGGAGAATATCATCTCGGGCACCACCCTCGAATCCGAGCAGGTGATGATGATAGCGTAGGGCTTCTGACCGCTCTTGCTGAACCGCTGTAAGGTCTCGGGAGAAACATCACAGCTAAGGGTACGTGACTGTATATATTTTTCATTGCCGCTGATGAGACGCCTTTTAGCCTCGTCGGCGGTTATTCTGTATGACTGCATGACAAACACCTCCACACCCATTTTATCACGTTTTATGGTATAAAGCAAGGCAGAAAGGCGCTGCACCTGATCATAATGTATGTTTTTTGAGGATATATGTGGGCGAGTTCTGTGCAGAAATATTTTCACAACGGTGTTGCTATTACCGGGAATATATGTTATAATAGTAAATCATCAGCAAATTTGCAAAAAGGAGGCGCCTATGTTCTATCTTATCAAAAGCACACTGGAAGAGAGAAAAAATCTCAAGCCAAGAGATTCAAAGGAAAAGTATGTAGCTATTCTTTCCACAGAGGAGTGGCAGAACAACAGCTCAAAGTTCGACATGGGCATCGACCTTGAGGTGGGTACAGCCCATATCGACAGCACCAAGGCTGAAGTGAACTATGATTCACTTACAGGTACATTCTCTATACCAAACAGAAATGACATTTCAGGAAATGTCAGCAGATTTGCATTTGCCCTCGACGAGAAGGGTATCGTTTTCATTGACGATACCGGCGCCGTTAAGGATATAATCAGCGGCATTGTAAAGACCAAGCGCTGGACCGACCCGTCCCTTGAGCGCTTTATCTATGATTTCCTTGAGCAGATCATCTACAACGATCAGAACGTCCTTGCAAAGTTCGACGCCGAGCTGGACGAGATGGAGGACAAGATACTGGCAGGCGACGAGGAGAACTACCCAAAGCGTCTCAGCGAGATAAGAAGCGACCTGAGAGATATGAGGATCCATTACGAGCAGCTGGAGGATCTGGGTCAGGAGCTGGAGGAGAACGAGAACAACTTCTTCAAGCACGAGAACCTCAGATATTTCCGCCTTTTCACTCAGCGCATAGCAAGACTTCACGACACCACAGCCGCATTAAGGGACTATACCGCCCAGATCCGCGAGCTTTACCAGTCACAGCTGGATATAAAACAGAACAGGATAATGACTATACTCACTATAGTTACGACCATCTTCATGCCCCTTACCCTCATTGCAGGCTGGTACGGCATGAACTTCAGGTATATGCCCGAGCTGGAGTTCAGGGCGTCATACCCCATTGTCATAGCTGTAAGTGTGCTTATAGTTATTATCAGTCTTATCTTTTTCCGAAAGAAAAAGTGGCTGTGAACTGAATAGAGCGGCGCTCTGCGCATATCCGCGCAGGGCAATTTCAGCGGTACAGATGTGTGTCTGTACCGATTTTTGTTTTTATGGCAGAAATACCGTCAATGAGCGATCTCACGGCGGAGTTGAATGGTATTGCAGCAAATATACCGTAAAGAGAGGATAGAAAAATGTCAGCGATAATCGAGATCAGAAATGTCACCAAGGAATTCAGGGTGCTCAACCGCCGCGAGGGACTCAGGGGAAGCATCAAGGACCTCTTCTCACGCGATTACAAGACCGTCAGAGCGGTGGACAACATCAGCATGAGCATTCAGCAGGGCGAGATAGTAGGCTATCTGGGACCAAACGGTGCAGGAAAGTCCACTACTATCAAGATGATGACGGGCGTTCTGGAGCCCACCTCCGGCGAGATACTCATCGGGGGAAACATACCATATACCAACCGCACCCGCAATGCTCAGGAAATAGGCGTAGTATTCGGTCAGCGCAGCCAGCTCTGGTGGGCACTGCCCCTGATAGAGTCCTTCCGTCTGCTGAAGGATATTTACATGATAGACGACAAGCAGTATGACAGTATGCTTGAGCTCTACCGCTCACTGGTGGACATAGAACCCCTGCTTCACAAGCCCGTGCGCCAGATGTCCCTGGGACAGCGCACCCTCAGCGATATTCTTGCAGCCTTCCTTCACGACCCGAAAATAGTCTTTCTGGACGAGCCTACCATAGGTCTTGACGTTTCCATGAAGGCAAAGATAAGAACACTTATCAGCGCTCTCAACAAGGAGAAGAATACCACCGTAATACTCACCACCCACGATATGGGTGACGTTGACGCTCTCTGTCAGCGCATAGTCATCATCGACAAGGGCAAGATGCTCTACGATAACGACATCGAACACCTCAAGGGCTTCTTCGGCTCATACCGCACACTGAAGCTCCGCATAGACGGGGACATGAAGGCGAGTGCGGAGAGCATACAGAAGGAGCTTCCCGAGTTTTCCGTGTCAGCTGATGATGAGTGGATCTCGGTGCTGGTGGACGAGGAGAAGGCAAAGGTGATAGACGTCCTTGGAAAGCTCCAGAGCTCCTACAGGATAAAGGATATGCAGCTTGAGGAGATCTCTACCGAGGAGGTAATAAAGAAGATATACGAGGAGGGTGTGGCATGAAGCTGAAAAAGTACCTCGCCCTCACAAGAGCGGGGATAATCGAGGCGCTGCAGTTCCGCCTGGGCTCATTTGTCATAGTTGTGGGAAACCTGCTTTACCTCATCGTTGTATACTTCCTGTGGAAGGCAATATACGCCTCGGCAGGCACTGACGTGGTGAACGGCATGACCTTTTCCGACACCCTGATATATCTTGTGCTTGCAACGGCGCTTTTCAACTTCATGGAGATGTATGCGGTCTGGGAGATAGGACGCGCCATACAGTCGGGAAAGATAGTTCTTGACCTGCTGAAGCCCATGAAGTATAGGACGTATCTGTTCTGGTCCTATTCGGGCTCATTCGTGACCAATTTCTTCATGACCTTCCTGCCCACATTCATAGTAGTTGCCGCAGTCACTCACGGTGCAGTACACCCGGGGCTGAACCTGCTCTGGTTTGTGGTGTCGGTAGTCATGGCGATAATCATAAACTACAGCATAGACTTCATAGTGGGCACGGTCTGTCTCTACACCGAGTCCATATGGGGAATAAACATCATGAAGCAGGTGATAGTCCTTCTGCTTTCGGGAGCCACCATACCCCTTGCATTCTTCCCCGAGGGCTTCCGCAAGGCAGTGGAGTGCCTGCCCTTCCAGTCCATATACAATGCGCCCCTTTCCATACTCCTTGACGCCCACCCCGAGCCGAAAAAGCTTGCCGTGACACTTGGCATACAGCTTCTCTGGTGCGTGGTGATGACGGTAATAAGCAAGCTGTTCTGGAAGGTATCACTGCGCAGGATAACAGTGAACGGAGGCTGATGACATGAAAAGAAAAGGATTAGGCTTCTACCTGCGCATCTACGGAAAGATACTGGCGCAGGACATCAAGAGCAAAATGAGCTATCGTGCGGACTTCATCATCTCCACCATAGGAATGATATTCACCAATATATCCGGATTTATAAGCTTCTGGATACTCTTCCGCAGCTTTCCCGGCATAAACGGCTGGGGCTATTACGAGATGCTGTTCCTCTACGGCTTCTCACTTGTGGCGCTGACGCCCGTGCAGTGCCTTTTCGACAACAACTGGAGCCTGAGAATGAACGTCTACTCGGGCGACTTCATCAAATACTGCTTCCGACCCATAAACCTGTTTTTCTACTATCAGTCGGAGGTATTTGACATCAAGGGACTGGGACAGCTTGCCTTCGGTCTGGGAACACTCATTTACTCCTGGACAAAGATAGGACTTGGCTTCACACCGCTGATACTGCTGAAAATGATAGTCTTTCTCATCACAGCTTCACTGGTCATGGTGGCGATGCAGAACGCCGCAGCGGCTACCTGCTTCTGGATACAGAATTCCTTCTATATCCTTGACCTTGTCACCCGTTTCAAGGACTACGCGAAGTATCCCATAACCATATTCAGTCCCGTATTCCGCTTTATATTCACATTCCTGATGCCCATTGCATTTATCGCATACTATCCCAGTCTTGTGGTGCTGCGTCCCGATAGTGTACCGCTGCTTTCATGGCTTTCGCCCCTTATAGCAGTGGGGTTCTTCTGGCTCAGCTACAAGTTCTGGATGCACGGAGCAATGAAGTACAACGGCACAGGCTCATAAAAAAGCCATTAGCCCTTAGCCATTAGCCCCTTATAGTCCCAACGTGCGGATACTATCCGCCTCTGCAATGGGCTGAAGTCTGACGGTTCAGATCAAATAAGGATAAAATGCCCCGAAGCGTTTAAAATAGGCGCCTCGGGGCATTTTTATATTCAGTCACTAATGAGCTTTTTCAGCTCCGCTTTAAGATACTGATAGCGCTCAAGCTTTTCCTGCTTTGCGAAGTGTACTTCGCGGGATTGCTCAGGGTTGACCTCATAGCATAGCTTTTCGTCACCGAACTGCTCGCTGGTAAGGTCGAACACCGCATCTCCCACCACGTTATAGCAGTGGTAATTCCCGCCGGGGCGCAGTACGCCGTATACCTTGCCGCCGAAAATATCCTGTGCAAGGAAAGCGGTTATGGAGCACTGCCCCAGGGTGATATTGTCCTTGCTCCATTTTTCGCGGAGCCTGGGTGCGCAGGTATATTCGCACCATATCTCCGACAGCGCGTCATAGAGCGCCTGTGGAGAAGCGATGGCGCGGAATTCGTCATTCACAGGGGGAACAACAGCGCTCTCCCAGCCGTAGAAATTATAGCTCATAGAAGTCCTCCTAAATATACATTGCGTCCATAGCAGTGATATATTCGAGGGTGGGGACGAATGTGCCGTTGTGGCGGTCACCGCGGTAGACCTCCCGTCCGTTTTTATAGGCTATGACCTGCGCCATTGGAAACGGCACCCAGATACCGTTGTCAAGGGGCGTGGTGGAAAAGAGTATGCCGTTTTCCAGCCGCTTGAAGCTGAGGGTATTTTTCAGGTTCTTGTGGACATAGAGCAGGTCTCCGTCGTATATCATCAGGTTAAGCTTGTTCCTGGGAGCGTTATCGGCGATGAAGCTGCTGATGAGCTCAAATCTTGCGCGCTCCGTGGGTATGCCTCTTTCCAGCTGACCGTTCACGGCATCGAGCATTGACAGGAAGAAGCGCTCCGAGTCTGTATCGCCTGTCTGGACAGCGGCATACCGGTGATTATGCTTGCCGTTGAAGATGGTCCCGTTGTGTATGAGAGTCCACTCCCTGCCCGAATTATCGGAGCCCGTAAAGGGGTGGCAGTTATTCTCGTCAATGGAGCCCACGGTAGCGAAGCGGATATGTGCAAGGGCGGTCTTCTGAGGCATCATATCCTCCATTACTGCCGTGAGGAGGCTGCTGTCGCAGGCTCTCACAGGCTCTCTGAACACCTCTCTGCCACCGTTTTCACGCATAAGTCCCCAGCCGTGGGGGTGTTTTACGCTGTGAGAAAAGAAGGTGCCGAGATGCTCCGAAATATCTGTCGGTACTGCCGAAGAAAAACCGAGGAGCTCGCACATATCATATCACCGCCTGTCTTAGTATCATGTCAATGTTGTAGCTGCTGTGGGAGCCTATGCTCTCAAGCTTTTTTGCTGCGAAGTCAAGTATTTCCGCAGTTTCGGGATAGTCCCCGAAGAAGGCAGCCATATCGGAGATAATGGCTTTGCCGCGGCTTATGAGCTCCTGTGGAGGAGCTGCCAGTGCCGCCGCCTGATGTTCGCTGACCGCCTTTTGCTGCTGTTCTTCTGTCAGCTCGGTATCGGGCAGTGACAGCAGGTAAAGCATGAGAAAATGTGAGAACCTGAGGCTCCTCTCGTCTATGCCGAGGGGAGCGGATGGGTCTAAGTCAAACATTCTCAGCTCGATATGGTCAACGCCGTTTTCGGCGAGATTTTCAAGACTGTTGAGACCTTTCGGCTTCAGTCTTATGGGCAGGTAAAGCTCGCTTGCTGAGAACAGCATACCCTTTCTGACATAGAAGCTGATGCTCTCCGTAAAAGCCTGTATGCTGCTGTGGTCGAGGACGGGCAGGAACTGGTTCCAGTAGCCTCTGTCACTGTTGCGCATGGACGCGTATTTACTTTTAATTATACCCTTTTTTCCAAGGCTGTCAAGTGACTCATCGTAGTAGGGACTTGCAGCGGTGAGCAGCACAAGCAGCCAGCTATGGCTTATGAGCTGCTTGTAGAGCCTCAGATAGATCCCGTCGCAGAAGCTGCGCATATCCTCGTTTCCGGTGTTCCATTCACGGAGCAGCTCCTCGGGAAAGGAGAAGTTGAAGTGTATTCCCGAAAACAGCATAAGGCTCTTGCCGTATTTTCTCTGGAGCACCTCACGGTAGTCACGCTTTGAGGAGTGGGGACCGCTGAATGCGGCAATGGGTATCTCGTCTTCGCTTTCAAAATAGGGCGGATTGCTGTACAGCCAGATACTCTCGCCCCTTTCTTGGAGCACAGCTCTGGCTTTGCGGTCAAGCTCACCCAGAGAGTCCAGCGCCTGAGAGATACTGCTGCAAACGGGAGTTATGAGCTCTGTCTGGTTCTCGCAGAAATCCCTTGTCATGTGTTCATCGTCGCCGAATGGGTGGGGAGTCTGAGCCAGTCTGCCCCTTCCGTCCACGCGGAGGGTCTCGCGCTCAAGACCAAAGTATCCGTCAAAAATACTGTTCTTTCTTTCCATATATATGACCTCAGATATCGGTAATTTTCACCTGTCTGACGTTTTTCAGCCTTTTCAGCCGCTTAACGGCAGCGTCGGTATCGTGACCGCTGCCGAAGTCCACCTCTGCACGGAAATGGGAGACAGGTATTCCATTGTTATCTGTCAGAACATCAGCTGTATGTGTTATTATGTTACCGTTCAGACGTCTGATGACGTTTGATATTTCACCCACTAGACCTATTCTGTCCAGGGATATAACTTCTATATGCTTCATATTATCACTTCCAAAATAACAGTTTAAAAAAGGAGACATTCCTGCCTCCGCTGTTTACAGTGATATATGCGGGTACACCGTCAATACCTGTAAAAGCAGGGAGGACATGGTATGGAGATTCTGTTTTTGAAGATATAGCTGCACATATCAGATACCTCCCACATTTACATAGTATAATAGTATGTATTGATTATACATTATTATTCTTACTTTGTCAATAGGATTTCTGTAAATAAGATATTGACATTTTCTGTTGGCTGATATATAATCAGTGTATAACTACCAAATCAGTAGGTTATGGCGTTGTAAGGAGTTCAGAGCCGACACAGCTCCTCATCGCTGTCGGTCAGCTCCGTTATAGTGGGGCTGTCTCCGCAGATGGGGCAGTGAGGGGACTTTTTCGGCAGCTTCACCTTCCGCCACTCCATTTTCAGCCCGTCGAAAATGAGCATACTTCCCGTAAGCAGGTCTCCTGTACCGACGATATATTTTATTGCCTCAAGAGCCTGCATAGAACCGATAATACCTGCCATAGCGCCGATGACTCCTGCTTCGCGGCAGCCGGGCACCGCGTCTTTCGGGGGCGGAGCTTCAAAAATGCAGCGGTAACAGGGACCGCGGTCCGGCACGTAGGTCATGAGCTGCCCTTCAAATCTGAGGATACCCGCGTGGGAGAAGGGCTTGCCCAGCATGACACAGGCGTCGTTAATGAGGAATTTTGCGGGGAAATTGTCTGTGCCGTCGATGATAAAGTCGTAATCCTTGATAATATCGGCGATATTTGCGGCAGTGAGCCTCATACAGTACGTGTTTATCTGTATGTCGGGGTTAAGCGCTCCCATGGTCTCCGCAGCGGACTCCGCCTTGGATCTGCCAAGGTCGGCAGTGGTGTGGATTATCTGCCGCTGGAGATTGGACAGCTCCACTGAGTCACCGTCGGCGATACCGATAGTGCCGACGCCTGCCGCAGCGAGGTACATAGCCGCAGGGGAGCCCAGACCGCCTGCGCCGATGATGAGTACTTTAGAGGCGAGGAGTTTTTTCTGTCCGCTGACGCCCACCTCCCTGAGTATGATATGTCTCGAATAACGTCCGAGCTGACTGTCTGAAAGTGCCATTCTGACCTCCTGAAGAAAGGAAAATTATGAAAAAGATAACCGCGGCAGAGCTTGCCGCCGCAGATATGGAAAGCATCACACTGATAGACCTGAGAGAGCCCAGCGAGTTCGCGGAGAACTCCATTGCGGGCTCCGTAAATATGCCCTTTTCGGAAATATGGACCTGTCTGTCGGAAGTTCCTGACCATAAGCCTGTGTACGTCATGTGCAGGACAGGGGACATCAGCCGCGAGATAGTCGAGATCCTTGAGGACAGGGGCTACGACGTCTACAACGTGGAGGGCGGATTTGCCGCCTATACGGTGTACAGGGCTGTGAGTGAAGGTTGATATACTTTGCATATCTGCATAATAAGTATAACACGGAGAGCGGCTTTTTTCAAGCCGCTTTGTTATAGCTTTACTCTATACCGCGGGCTTTATATTAAAGTATCTTATTTACATTATTTACCACGAGTTCATTTGATTTGTCATCAGCGACATTTTTTTCTTCTGCCGATTATTCATGATGTACAATAACAGACATGATATTTCGTGTTGCCTGATACCCGTTTTTCGTTGATTTTACGCCAAGAATGTGATATAATGAACACAATAAAAACATTTTCCATACTATAACAGAGAGGGGTATTACTATGGATCTTCTGCGCAGAGCGGCAGCCGCAATATCCGCAGCAGCAGCTGCTTCTTCACTCATCACCGCAGCGCCCTTCGCCCATGCAGAGGGCGGAGAGCTGCTCATAAACGAGGTCTGCACCCAGAACAAGGCCTCATATACCGACAGCTACGGAAAGGCTTCAGACTGGATAGAGCTGATAAATACTGGCAGCTCCGACCTTGACATCGGCGGCTTCGGCTTGTCGGAGGATCCGTCTGCGGCACCTGTTTTCGTATTTCCCGAGGGAACAGTTCTCGGCGCGGGAAAGCTCCTTGTGATAGCGGCTTCAAAGGACGCCTCCACGGAGAATGAGCTCCACACGGGCTTTGCACTCAGCAAGACAGGGGAGACCCTTGCCCTTTATTCTCCCGACGGCAGCTGTATACAGACACTTGAGGTGCCTGCTCTGAAAGAGGACGAGACCTACGGCAGACTGCCCGTCAGCGGAACCATGAGCAAGATGAGACCTACTCCCGACGCCCCAAATGCGGCGGCAGTGGCTGAGCCTGTTTTCTCAATGGAGTCGGGCTTCTACAGTGCTGAACAGGGACTGTCCCTTAGTCTGAGCTCATCCGACACCATATACTACACACTGGACAGCTCCGACCCTACCACTTCGGGCACAGCGAAGGTCTATTCGGGAGCTATCCCCATGTATGACAGGAGCTCCGAGCCAAACGTGTACAGTGCCTACGAGCATGACAATACGGCGCAGTCCATAATCCTGTCCACCAACTATAAGGCAAGCTCCTCACTTTTCGACAAGGCGACTGTTGTGAGAGCTGCGGCAAAGAGCGCGGACGGCACATTCAGCTCAGTAGTCACCAACACCTACTTCGTCATGGACAACGATAAGCTTGCCTATTATTCAAATATCCCTGTCATATCAATGGTCACCGACCCGGACAATCTCTTTGACCCCGACAAGGGCATATATGTCTGCGGAAACCAGTTCCTTGAATGGAGAAGGACACAGCCCGGAGCCTTCAAGAGCGAGTGGAACTCCTCTAATATCGCCAATTTCTTCTCCAAGGGCAAGGAGTGGGAGAGACCTGCCACTATCACCATGTTTGAGGAGGGCGGACTCTGCTTCACCCAGGATATGGGCATAAGGATAAAGGGCGCCTCCACACGCAACAGCCAGTCCAAGAGCTTCAATATCTACGCAAGGAGCGAGTACGGCGACTCAAAGCTGGAGTACCCCATACTCCCCGATAACCTCAGCTGCGACGACAGCAAGCTGATAAAGAAGTACGATTCCTTCAGTCTCAGGGCTGTGGGCTGGGTGGACCGTATGCGCGAGCTGGCTGTCACCGACCCGCTGAAAAAGCTGGACGACCTTGCCACCTATGACAGCAGGAGATGTATGCTGTTCATCGACGGTGAGCTCTGGGGAATGTACGACCTTCTGGAGAAGTGCTCCGACTATTATATACAGTCCAATTACGGCGTTCCTGCCGAGGACGTTTGTATCATCAAGAACGGCGAGCTTGAGGAGGGAACCGACTCTGCCTATAATGAGCTGAAAGCCCTCAGCGACTACTGCAAGACCCATGACCTGAGCAGCAGCGAGGCTTATAACTATGTGGCTTCTCAGGTTGACCTTGACAGTATAATGATGCACTACTGTGCGGGACTGTACCTGGGTACCTGGGACTGGCCCAACTATAACTATCTTGTGTGGAAAAACGGCGGACAGCCCATTGAGGGCAATGTCTACAGCGATGGAAAATGGCGCTTCGGTACCTTCGACCTTGACTATTCCGCAGGCATAACCTATGAGAGCTTCGGCGGAGTACAGGGCTATGCCCACGATTCCTTCAGAAAGATGGACAAGTCCGTGAAGGAGATGCCCACAACCATATTCAAGGCGCTGCTTGCAAATGATGACTTCAAGAACCGCTTTGCAGCTATGTTCTCGGGCTTTGCAACGACCGTATATGAGCCTGACAAAATGGTTCAGCTCATAAGCCAACAGGAGCAGCAGTATATGCCCTATATGATAATGATGGGCTGGCGCTGGAACAGCGGAACTCCCAAGAAGGACTACAGCGGCTATTCAGCTGACCAGACGGCTTATTACTCCCGCGAGCTCAACACCATGAAGGACTTTTTCAGATACCGTCCCGAATACGCCATGAAGTTCATGAGAGAGTACCTGGGCATCAGCAGCGAGACCCTGTTCTGCACCGTTAAGACCTCAAAGGGCGGTACTGTCGAATACGGCGGAAATACTCTGCCTGCGGTGGACGGATTATGGTCTGGCAGCTTCTCACGAGGAGACAAGCTTACCTTTACCGCAGTCCCCGACAGCGGCTATGAGTTCGGCGGCTGGACAGGTGCTGTGACCTCGTCGGATAAGACAGTGACCGTTACTCTCAATGAGGCTGCGGAGCTGAGCTGCACATTCATAAAAAAGAACTATGAAAAGGGCGATGTGAACCTGGACGGAGCGGTAAATGTCTCCGACCTGGTAATGCTTCAGAAATACATCATAAGAGCCTCTGACCTTGCCGGAAATGACAGGGAGCAGAGCTGGAAGAACTCCGACCTTAACGGAGACGAGGACGTTGATTCTCTGGACGTTTCAGCTCTGAGGAAAAAGCTCATCGGCGTATAAAAAGCGAAAACGGACTGCATTGCAGTCCGTTTTTCATAGTCTTTCTTTAATGAAGCTGAGAAGTCCGCGGCAGCCCTCCTCAATGTCGCGGTAGGCGGTACCGAAGTCGCCGCTGTACCAGGGGTCAGACACGTCGCTCCCCCGACCTGCGAAGGTGAGGAGCTTGTATATCTTCTCCTCCTTGTCGCTGCCGAAAATGCGGTTCATATTGCGGATATTGGCGGAGTCCATTCCCACAAAAAGGTCATAGCGGTCATAGTCCGACTTTTTCAGCTGTACCGCTGTTTTGCCACGGCAGCTCATACCGTGGGCAGCCAGTTCTGCTCTTGCAGGGGGATACACGGGATTGCCCAGCTCCTCTGTGCTGGTGGCGGATGAGGAGATGAACAGTTCATCGCCCAGACCGCTTTCAGCCGCCAGCTTCTTCATTATAAATTCTGCCATAGGCGAGCGGCAGATATTGCCGTGGCAGACAAACATAACTCTTATCATACGTTTTTTCCTCTCTGATTCCATTTTATTTTTCCTCTGCCAAGTCTTTATTAGCGTCACCAATGCACTTTCATTATACCATAATCCTTCCGATTCATCAAGTGCGGAGACGGAACAGATACGGACTGAAAAAATGATCTTACCGCCTTGACTTTGCAGGCATGGGCAGTGTATAATACTTATATGCTTTCCAAAAAAGAAAAGGAATATAAAAATGAAGGTATTTGATTTCGACAACACGCTTTATAACGGAGAAAGCGCGGTAGACCTGGCGCTTTTTATGATTAAGCAGAACAAGAGGATAATCCTGTGGCTCCCCAGGATATTCTGGAACCTGATGAAGTACAAGCTGTGCCTTGTGAACAGGGACAGCATGGAGCAGACCATAAATGAGTTCCTGGGTGTAATACTCCGTGACAAGGAGGAGCTCTTTGAGCAGACGCGGCAGTTCTGGCGGACTCATTCACGCAAGCTGAACAGGAACGTCATAAGCAGGATAAGTCCCGATGACATCATCATTTCCGCAGGTCCCGATTTCCTGCTTAAAGCCATAAAAAAGAAGCTGGGCACCTCACATCTGCTGTGCTCCGAGATAGACTATGATAGCCAAAAGGTGATCCGTCTCAACTTCGGCGAAAATAAAGTGAAACGGTTCAGAGAGCTTTACGGAGATACTGCCATAGACAGCTTCTATACGGACTCCTACAATGACAGGGCTATGATGGACATATCGGATAAGGTATTTCTGGTGAGCAGCGGAAGGATAAAGCGTATAAAATAGCTCCGTCTTCCTTGACATTCCGCGGCAGTGATGATATAATGAAAAAGCCTTATATACCGACAAATACTCAGACATAAAGGAGAGATCTTATGAAGGAAGAAAAAACTGCAAAAAAGAAAAGATGGCCGAAGGTGCTGCTGGTCATACTCATCATCATCGCACTTCTGGCAGGCTTCATCACATTCAATGCCTCAAAGAATATGAAGGTCATGAACAGGACCCTGGATTCGGGCATGGAGACCATTTCAAGATACGCAACAGTCACTCACGTTGACGCAGGGGACTTCTCACAGATAAAGATATACGGTCTTATGAAGTTTAACGTGTCACAGTACGACATCAAGGACCTGGGTAATCTTTCCGTAATGACCGTGAATATGGGCTTTATGCAGATGGTCTCATACGTTATAACTCCATATGAGAAGAATATGCCCCTGCTCTCCATGGACTTCATGTACATAATGGGTAAGCGCAAGGCTTATGCGGAGTTCTATGACCTGGTGCCCGACAAGACTGCTCCCGAATATGCAGGCGTGATCGATGCCATGAAGGAGTTTGAGAGCAAGTACAGCAGCCTTGAGGACATCACCACGGAACCTGCCTGGTATGACGATCTTATGACCGTAGCCCTCCACAAAGCAGGCAAGCGCGCTGATGACGAAAAGATAGAGGAGATGTTCTGCGATGCTATCTCCATATATATGGATCAGGCGAACTCCCTCGAAAAGTTGACTCCCGAGGAGCAGGCTGCGAAGCTGGCACTGACCCAGGAGTACTCCGACAACCTTATATCAAAGGGCGGAGTTTCCACAGATGTGTTCAAGAAGGCACTGGGCGAGGAGAAGACCAAGGAATTTTTTGACAAGGTATTCTTCGGAACAGAGAGCAGAAAGTAATATAATAAAAGCACAAGCCCCTGAGCGGATTAATTGCTCAGGGGCTTTATTCTGTACTTAAAACCGAACTGTCATTTGCATTTGTGACCCGAAGCAGCTTCAAAATTGTACTTTACGATACCCAGGTCAATCTTTGTCATCATGCCGTTCTTGGTGGTGATGACAGGCTCGTCTCCGTCGAGAGTCACGAAGAACTTCTGCTCGTTGAGGGCTGTAGGAGCCATCATGGCAGCGATGAGACCTGTTCTGAACCACTGGGGCATTTCATCGCGGGGGACGTCGCAGAGCTTCTCTACAGGCTTTGAACGGTGCTTGGTGCCCTCGTTGGCGCCGTAGCCGATAGAGATAACGCAGACCAGCTTTTCATCTGAGGCTACTTCTGCCTGCTGCTTGCGTTTTCCGTAGGTACCTGCCACCCAGCAGGTGTTGAGACCCATCTGCTGTGCAGCGAGAACTATCTTCTGTCCGTAATAGCCGCAGAGCTCGTCCAGATTTTCAAGGGACTTCTTGCCGACTAATGCGATATAGTTGTTTGCGTTGGTGAATTTGCCGTAGTGTGCCAGGAAAGTATTGAAGCACATAGGCTCGTCGTAGATTATCTGTATCCTGAGCCCGCTCTCCTCACAGCATGAGCTGATGATCTCCGCAAGCTGGTCTCTGTGCTCCTGAGAGATGGGCTTGCTGAGGTACTGTCTTACGCTGTGTCGTGAGCTTATTGCTTCCTTGATGTTCATAGGATCCCTCTTTTCTGCAAAAAACTGCATTTTTTCTAATTTTAGCACATTTTTGCTCATAATGCAAGATGATAATGATATTTTTTTGTTAAATTCACTGCGATTTTTCGGGAGTTTCCTTGACAGTCCCTCTTTGCGCTGATATAATTGAATAAAAAGGAGTGAGACCATGGACAAGAGGAGCTTTACCCAAAAAGCCGGCATTGCTGCCGACGTGCTCATGTACCTGATACTGCTGGTGCAGATGCTGTACGTCTTTACGGGAAATATCATACATGAATGGCTGGGAATTGGCTTTTTTCTGTGCCTTATAGTTCATATCATACTGAAGCGGAAGGTCATAGCAGGAATGTGGAAGGGCGGAAAAAAGTCTGCTGCAAGACGATTCTCCGACATAGTCACAGTGCTGCTTTTCCTGTGCATAATAGTTCTCATGCTGAGCAGTATGGGAGTTTCAAGGCTGCTGTTCCCCTGGTTCAGGTTTATGGGCAGCAGTGACTTCCACCGCTATATGGCGACGGCGGTGCTTACACTGGCAGTTGTCCACGGCGGTATGCACGGCTTTATCCGCACGAAGAAAAAGAAGACCGCAGCCCTTCTCATTGCCGCAGGCGCAGCAGCTTCCATAGCCATAGGACTGGCGCTGGTGCCCTATATGAACAGGCATTTCAGGACCGTCACCGTTGACCGCTCACAGGCTGTGGAGGGTGAGAAGGTAGAATGGAGCGGCAGCAAGCCCCTTGTGGTGTACTTCACAAGAGTGGGCAACACCGACTTCGAGGAGGACGTTGACGCAGTATCGGGAGCTTCACTCATGCTCTGCGACGGGGAGCTCACAGGCAGCAACAGGCTCATTGCGGAAATGGTATGCAACGCTCTGGACTGCGATATGAAGGCGATAAACGTCACGGGCGAGAAGTATCCCTCCTCCTATGGAGATACGGTCTCTGTTGCAGGAAAGGAGCTCCGCAGCAACGCCCGTCCGGATATTGAGCCTGTGAATGTTTCGGGCTATGACAGTATCATTCTCGTCTATCCCATATGGTGGGGGACGGTCCCCATGCCCGTTGCCACATTCCTTGAGAGCACAGACCTCAGCGGAAAGCACATATATCTCATTGCCACACAGGGCAGCAGCGGCTTCGTAAAGAGCACCGAGGATATATGCGGAATGGCAGAGGGAGCGGAGGTCACCGAGGTGGTGAGCATCTACTGCGATGACATTCCAACAGCCAGACAGACCATTGCGGACGAGCTGAAAAAAAATATCAGGATAAAAAATGTATGACCGCCGTTTACGGAAAACGTAAGCGGCGGTCTTTTTATGTGAAGCCTACAGCAAATCTGTTATCATAACGGAGCTTTTTTGACAGAATGGAGTTGCAGAGACAGTCACTCCGTGATATACTGTACTACGGCTGCTGAGGCAGCCTGATATTATGTTATGATGTTAGACTTTTCTAACAGACGGAGGTTTTTATGAAAGGCAAGGATCTGATAAACATTGGTATTTTTTCTGCCATTTACTTTGTGGTAGTCATGGTATTCGCGATGCTGGGATTTATCCCGGTATTCATGCCGCTCCTGGCTGTGCTGGTGCCCATAGTCGGCGGAATACCATTCATGCTCTTTCTCACAAAGGTGAAGAAGTTCGGAATGATACTCATTATGAGCATTATCATGGGCATTATGATGATACTGACGGGTATGGGCTTCTTCACGGTAATAGTCAGTGCAGTCACAGGTCTCTGTGCAGAGCTGATCTACAGGAGCGGACAGTATAAGAGCGCCGCAAAGGCGGTTCTGACCCACGGCTTTTTCAGTATGTGGCTCTGGGGAAACTACCTGCCCCTGTTCTTCACGGCGGATAAGTACTGGTCCACACGTAAGGATTTCGGTCAGGACTACATCGACGCCCTCACAAAGCTCATGCCAATGTGGATGTGTCCCGTGCTTCTGGTGACTGCCTTTGTATGCGGCATAATCGGCGGACTTCTCGGCAAGGCGCTGATGAAGAAGCACTTCGTCAAGGCAGGGATAGTATGGTAAAGCTTGACCCGAGGACAAAGCTGCTGCTCCTCCTCGCTGAGGCAGTGATAGTTCTGGGACAACTCGGAGGAGGCAATGCAGAGCCCTTCAAGACTGTATTCATGGTTCTGCCCTTCCTGCTGCTCCTCACTGTGAAAAAGTTCAGGACCGCGGTCATCGGTGCAGTGCTCCTTGGACTTGGGCTGGCAGCAGGGCATATCTTCACAGAGGGCAGGGGAGCCATAGTCCTGCTGATGTGCAGCGGCATACTCACAAGGTTCGTGCCAAGCCTTATGATGGGGAATTACGTCATGAGCAGCACCGGGGTCAGCGAGTTCATCGAAGCCTGCTGCACAAATATAATCAGACTGGAGAGCTGAAATGAATAATACGCTTTACGAAATGCTTGACGATCTCAACAGCTTTTACAAATGCTCCAATGTTTACCAGGTGGCAGCAGATGAGAACTGCCGTGTGCTCCGTATGAACGGCAAGGGCGGAGAGGGCTTCATGACTCTTTATCGGGTGTTCGAGGGGATATACCTTATGTACAATGACTTCCATATGCAGGAGTGCGACTCCGACTATCAGGCGGCTGACACTCTGCTTTGCATAGACCACTGCCGCGAGGGACGCATAGAGCATGAGGCAGGCCACGGCATACGCTACTGCATGGAGCCAGGCGACATCAGGATAGACCGCCGTGTCCATCACAAGGGAGTTGTGAGAATGCCCCTTTCGCATTATCACGGCATAACCATAGTCTTCCAGACGGAGCTGGCGGAGAACTCTCTCCGCAGGGAAGTTTCCTCGCTGGATATTGACCTGCACAGGCTGTCGGAGAAATTCTGTCCCGACGACAGGGAGTGTCTTATACGGGCAGATGATACGCTCAACAACGTGTTCCAGCAGCTCTACAACGTCCCCGAGCAGCGGCGCGGCGACTTTTTCAGGGTAAAGGTCATAGAGCTCCTGCTTCACATGGACGTTATATCTCCGGACAGCTTCGCAGTGGAGAGACAGTATTTCTCCGCAGTGCAGGCTGAGAGGGTCAAGGCGGTCCATGACATTATAACTGCCCACCCGGACAGGAATTACACTATCGGCGAACTGGCTGAGCTCTGCGGACTTCCCTCAGCAACCATGAGAAAGTGTTTCAAGGGAATGTACGGAAGTCCCGTTTACCAGTTCATCAGAAATTACCGTATGCAGTATGCTGCGGACCTGCTTCTCTCTGACAGGAGCAGGCTCATCGCGGACATCGCCCAGAGCGTGGGCTATGACAATGCCTCAAAGTTCTCGGCAGCATTCCGCGCAGTTATGGGGGTAACTCCCCAGAATTACCGAAAAGGAGGAGACAGATTTGGTAAAGGATAAAAACAACTCCTTCGGCTGGCTGCTGAGCCAGTCGGGGAGCAGAAAGAAGAAATTCACCGCCAGCGTCATACTTGCGGCGCTGAGCACCATTTGCGGCATTGTGCCATATTATTTTGTGGCGAGGATAGTGAAGCTGCTGCTTGAGGGCAGCACCGACAAGGGTAGCTATATACTCAACTGCCTGATAATACTGCTGCTATGGCTGGGACACGCACTGTTCCACGCCCTCTCAACTGCGAACTCCCACCTTGCCACCTTCCATGTGCTGGCGGTGATACGCAAGAAGGCGCTGGACAAGCTTGCAAAAATGCCCCTTGGCGATGTTATCTCAAAGCCCTCGGGCTCACTGAAGAACATCATCGTGGAGCGCATAGACAGCATCGAGACCACTCTTGCCCATATTCTCCCCGAGTTTACCACAGGTATCGGAGCTCCCGTTATCGTCATGATATACGTCTTCATCATAAGCTGGAAGCTGGGACTTGCTGCGCTTATAACACTGCCTCTGGGAGCCCTCTGCTATATGCTCATGATGTTCGGCTATGAGGAGAACTACAAGCGCTGCATCAAGGCTACAAAGGAGCTGAACGACGTATCCATGGAGTACATAAACGGTATCGAGGTCATCAAGGTATTCGGCAAATCCGAGAGCAGCTATGCTAAATTCGCTGATGCTGCGGAGGAGTCGGCAGCCAGCTTCGTGGACTGGATGAGAAAGTGCAGCTTCCAGATGACCTTTGCCATGAGCATAATGCCTGCCACCATGCTTTCGGTGCTGCCTATCGGCGGTATCATGGCTATCCACGGCACTATAACTCCCGCTGATTTCATCACCGTCATCATCATGACCGTTGGACTTATCGAGCCCCTCATCAATGTCATGTCCTATTCCGACGATATAGCACAGATGAGCACCATAGTGGGTGAGGTAAGGACCATAATCGACGCCCCCGTTATGGAGCGTCCCGACACTCTGACGGAGAAGCCGCAGAACAGCGATATAGTTCTTGACGATGTCCACTTCGGCTACGGTGAAAAGGAGATACTCCACGGTGTATCCATGAACATAAAAACCGGAGAATTCATCGCTCTGGCAGGTCCCTCGGGAAGCGGAAAGTCCACTATCGCAAGGCTTATCGCAGGTCTCTGGGACGTGGACTCCGGAAGCATAACCCTCGGGGGCACAGATATAAGGAAGATACCCCTTGATGACCACGCCGACAGGATCGCATTTGTATCTCAGGACAACTACCTCTTCGACCTGTCCGTAAGGGACAATATCCGAATGGGCAGGACCGACGGCAGAGCCACTGATGAGGAGGTAGAGAATGCCGCAAGACAGAGCGGCTGCCACGACTTCATAATGGGACTGGAAAAGGGATACGACACTATTGTCGGCAACTCTGGCGGACATCTCTCTGGCGGCGAGAGACAGCGTATAGCCATTGCAAGAGCAATGCTTAAAAACGCAGATGTCATCATACTGGACGAGGCTACTGCCTACACTGACCCCGAAAACGAGGCAGTTATCCAGGAGTCCGTGGCGAAGCTGGTAAAGGGCAAGACTCTTATCGTCATAGCTCACCGACTCTCCACCATCAAGGACGCGGACTGCATCTATGTGATAAAGGACGGAGCCGTTGCGGAGCAGGGCACACATCAGCAGCTCCTGGACAGGCATTCCGTATACGAAAAAATGTGGAAGGCTCATATAGCTTCAAAGGACGGAGGTGCCGGGAATGATTAAGATACTGAAAAACTTCTTCGATTTCTGCGGTGAGAGGTGCAGGAAGAAGTTCTATGCTTCCATAGTCCTCACCTTCCTTCAGGCGCTTTTCGAGGCGCTGAAGATACCTGCGATATGGGTGATGGTAAAGGCGCTTATCGAGAATAATGTAACGGGAAAGACCTGCCTCACCTGTCTGGGCATAATGCTTGTCAGCGTTATATGCTCGGGACTTATCAAGACCAAGGCTACCATGCTCCAGACCGAGGGCGGCTACGGCACCTGCGCAATGAAGCGTATGGAGATAGCCGAGCATCTCCGCTATCTGCCCATGGGCTACTACAACGCCAACAGCCTGGGCAGGATAATGTCCGTTACCACAAACACCATGCAGAGCCTTGAGAATGTGGCTACAAGAGTAGTCATGATAGTGTGCTCGGGACTTCTCACCACGGCGGTGATAACTGTCATGGTAATAGCATTTGACTGGCGCATAGGACTGCTCCTCTGCGTCGGACTTGTAATATTCTTTGCGGTCAACAGCTCCATGATGAATTCGTCTGCGGCAATGTCAAAGCAGAAGGTGGAAAAGGATTCTGCTCTGGTATCGAGAGTAATAGAGTACATACAGGGCATATCCGAGGTAAGAGCCTACCGCCTTACAGGAAAGCAGAGCCGTGAGCTCAACAAGGCGATCGACGAGAATGAACACGCCAACAGCGCTATGGAGCTCAAACTCATACCATTCATGACGGTGCAGAGCTTCATACTCAAGGCTGTGGGAACTCTTATCACCCTGCTCTCTTTACTGCTGTATATCGGCGGACATATGGAGCTCCTCACCTGTATCATAATGATAATCAGCTCCTTCATCATATACGCTCAGCTGGACGCAGCAGGCAAGTATTCAGCTCTGCTCAGAACAGTCGATGTGTGCGTAAGACAGGCTCAGGATATTCTTGAGACTCCTCAGATGGACATTGACGGTGAGAATGCCGTGCCTGCAAGCTGTGACATCAGTGCTGAGAATATAGGCTTTGCCTATGAGGAGCGAAAAATCATCGACGGTATATCCCTGAATATCCCCGAAAAGACCACCACAGCCATTGTTGGTCCCTCAGGCGGCGGCAAGACTACTCTTGTGAATCTGCTCTCCCGCTTCTGGGATGTGGACGAGGGATGTGTTACTCTCGGCGGACGGGACGTAAGAGAATACAGCATTGATGCTCTCATGCGGAATTACAGCTTTGTATTCCAGAGGGTATACCTTTTCCATGATACCATCGCCAACAATATACGCTTCGGACAGCCCGACGCTCCTATGGAAGCAGTTATAGAGGCGGCTAAGAAGGCTTGCTGTCACGAATTCATATCTGCGCTTCCCGAGGGCTATGACACTGTCATCGGCGAGGGAGGAGCAAGTCTTTCGGGCGGTGAAAAGCAGCGTATCTCCATAGCAAGAGCCATTATGAAGGACTCTCCCATAATTGTTCTGGACGAGGCAACTGCAAATGTTGACCCCGAGAATGAGGCGGAGCTCATGCAGGCTATTGAGGCTCTCACAAAGGAGAAGACCATCATCATGATAGCCCACCGACTTAAAACGGTCCGCAATGCCGACCAGATACTGGTAGTTGACCGCGGCAGGATAGTACAGCGGGGCACTCACGATGAGCTCATGGCTCAGGATGGCATTTACCGCGGCTTCATTCAGGGGCGCCAGAAGGCTGTAAGCTGGAAGCTCTGACAGAAAACATGATATAGCATAAATAAAAGGTCTCCGCACTGCAAAGGGCAGTACGGAGACCTTACCTTTAGGGGAGATAATTATCCGAGGTACTGATTATAGAAGGACTCTATCTTATCGAAGGGGATAGCGTCCTTGCCGCCGCCGTCATAGAGGTCGGTGTGGACTGCTCCCTCAACTACCAGGAGCTCCTTGTTGTCGCCTGTGAGCTTCTTGAAGGCGTCCTCGCTGAAATAGCGTGAATGAGCCTTTTCGCCGCATACCACCAGAACTGCCGAGCGTATCTCGTCGGAGTAGGCAAGTATGGGCATATTTATGAACGACAGCGAGGAGGTCTTGTTCCAGCCGCCGTTGGAGTTCAGCGAGCGGGGGTGATAGCCTCTGTCAGTCTTGTAGTAGGAGTGGTAGTCCTTTACGAAGAAAGGGGCGTCCTCGGGGAGGGGGTCAACTACTCCGCCGCCCAGCTTGTATTCACCTGCGGCGTAGTCCTTGATTCTCTGCTGATTGAGAGCCTGTTTCATGGCAAAGCGTGCGTCAGCGCTGTCAGCCTCGTCGAAATAGCCCTTTGCGTTCACGCGGGTCATATCGTACATGGTAGAGGAAACGGTCGCCTTTATGCGTGTATCTATAGCGGCAGCGTTTATAGCCATACCGCCCCAGCCGCAGATGCCAAGTATGCCTATGCGCTCAGGGTCAACATTGCCCTGAAGGGAGAGGAAGTCCACAGCAGCGCAGAAGTCCTCGGTATTTATATCGGGTGAGGCAACATATCTGGGCTGACCGCCGCTCTCTCCCGTAAATGAGGGGTCAAAGGCAATGGTGAGAAATCCGCGCTCTGCAAGAGTCTGTGCATAGAGTCCCGAGCACTGCTCCTTGACTGCGCCGAAGGGACCGCATACAGCTATGGCAGCCAGCTTTCCCGAAGCATTCTTTGGTATATACATATCAGCCGCAAGAGTAATGCCATAGCGGTTGTGGAAGGTCACCTTACTGTGTTCTGTCTTGTCTGACTTGGGGAAGGTCTTGTCCCATTCCTGAGTGAGAGTGAGCATTTCGTCTTTCATATCTGTATACCTCCGTTTTTATCAAGTGTGTAGGTGAAGTAATCGAGACAGTCTATGCGCCTGTTATAGCTGTGGACGGTGTCCAGAAGCTGCTGCCGGTACTCGCCTATGAGCCTTCCGAGAGCTGCGCTGTCCCTTTTGTCAATGAGCACCACACATTTTTCAATGGTGGAGCTGTCCATGCCTGCGTCGGCGAGGTTCTGCCTTAATGCTGCAAGAGCGGTGCTGTTGTCTGTCATGTCCTTCACCTCCTGTAACTAAAGTCTAACACATATCTGCCAGAAATGCAAATACTTTATATCTAAACCATATTATGCTTGACAGGCATATCACTGAGATGATATAATTTCATTATAAAAATAGGAGGTGCAGTCTATGGAGATACGGGTATTACGCTATTTTCTTGCCATCGCAAGAGAGGGGAGCATAACAAATGCCGCCAATTACCTTCATGTTACCCAGCCCACACTGTCAAGACAGATAAAGGAGCTTGAGGACGAGGTGGGGCAGAAGCTTTTTATTCGCGGAAGCCACAGCATGAAGCTGACACAGGAGGGCTTTATCCTCCGCAAACGCGCTGAGGAGATAGTCTCAATGGTGGACAAGACCGAGGCTGAGTTCCGCTCTATGGAGAGCATCGTGGCAGGAGACATCTACATCGGCGGCGGTGAGACCAGAGCCATAAGCTACATCGCCGAGGTTGTCAGGGAGCTCCGTCAGGATTACCCCGATATAAAGTACCACCTCCACAGCGGCAACGAGGCAGACGTCACCGAGCGCCTTGACAGGGGGCTCATCGACTTCGGCATACTTGTCCAGCCTGCCGACCTTACCAAGTACGACTGCCTGCACCTGCCTGCGGAGGACACATGGGGAGTAGTCATGCGCAAGGATTCGCCCCTTGCGGAGAAGTCCGCGGTCACAAGACAGGACCTGCTGGAGCTTCCCCTGATACTTTCACGGCAGGCAATAGGCGGCAGCAAGGAGGACAACGAGTTCATCAACTGGTTCGGCAGCGATTTTGACAAGCTTAACATCGTCACCACCTTCAACCTCATGTACAACGCGGCGATAATGGTCGAGGCGGGAATAGGCTATGCCGTAGGTATCGACGGTATCACCAACACCGATGTGAACAGTCCGCTGTGCTTCCGTCCCCTTGAGCCGGGAATGACCGCAGGTCTGGACGTTATCTGGAAGAAGTATCAGGTCTTTACTCCTGCGGCGGAGCTGTTCCTGAAGCGCTTGCAGCAGAGATATGCCTGAATGTAATATCATATAATACAAAATAGGTATTTGCAATATCAGCTTTTCTGTGTTATGATAAAAATACGGAAAGGAGCTGATCTGCATTATGAAAAGGGCAGTAAAGATAACAGCTGTATCAATTATCGCCGCAGCTGCGGTGCTTACGGGAGCAACAGCCGCAGGGGCTGCAAAACGGGCTAAATACGCCCCAAAGGACGTCACCTCAATGCAGGATCATCTCCTGGGCAAGTCGGATAACACAGAGGGGCCCGACCTTGACGCCGACGGTGACGGCGAGTGGACCTCTCTTGACCTGTGCATAATTCGGAAGGAGGCTGCGGAAACCATGAACGAAAAGTCTCGTATAACCATAGAAGTGAACGGACATACTCTCACTGCGGAGCTGGCTGACAACGAAGCCGCAAGGGCTCTGGCGGAGCTGGCAGAGGAGGGCTTCACGGCGAAGCTCAATGAGTACGGCGGCTTTGAGAAGGTGGGAAAGCTGCCTCAGTCTCTCCCTGCATCGGACGAGCGCGTAACAACAGAGGCAGGGGACATCATGCTGTATCAGGGCAATCAGATGACCATTTTCTACAACTCAAAATCCTGGAGCTACACAAGGCTCGGACATATCACAGGTGTCTCACAGGAGGAGCTGGAGGACATCTTCGGCGAGGGAGATATAACCGTTGACATATCCCTTGCAAAATAGTCACTTGTGCGAAATATACAATGCGGAGGGCTTAAATTCGGCATTTTTTCCTGTTGAACCGCGGCTCATAAAGTGGTAAAATTTAATTAGCATATTACGGAGAGTCAATTTTCGCAAAGGAGGGAAAAACAATGCCGTTACCTGTTGTCATTGTCATTGCTGTTGTTGCCGTATTATTGCTTGGAGTAGTCGTATTTTTCCTGAGGAGAAACAAGTCTCTGGCGGATGATGCTTACTACAGCGAGCAGCTCAGACGGGATCAGGAGCGCCGCACACAGAAGGAAGAGGCTGAGCGTCAGCGCCGCATGATGCAGCGCGAGCGTGCAGGCAGAAACTGAATGACAAAACAAGCGCAGACCATATGGTCTGCGCTTTTCTGTGCCGTTTCATTGTTATCCGGCAATTATCCTCTTTATATTATCAATAAGTTCAGGATCGTCACACATAAGTATCTTGTCTGTCACTTCAAGACATATATCATCGGGGGCATCGAGGTATTTTGTTCCGTTTTCTTCAAAAAAGCTCTGTGCATCTATTCTGAGCGAGGTATTATTCTCGCCTTCGATCAACTGCATAACAAAGATATGATCATCGTCCATCATGCTGAGTTCGATACACTGTGTAGCATCGTAATTATCATCAGGGAAGAGGAGATCATGCTGTTCTGTATAATCGATCTCATACCAGGCGGTGCTGTCGAGAAGATCGGAGATTAATTTCAGCTTATCCTCGGGGATACTGTCGGTGCCGTAAATCATCTGAAGATAGGAGTTATCGTAGCCATCAGTGTACTTCGTGTTCAGGTCAACCACGTCATAATGAAGATGATTTTCTGAATTAAGATCTAAGTCACGGAAGCGCCAGTCATTGGCAGTAAGGTCTGTGATGACTTCGGGGAGCTTGCTTCTGCCCAATATTTTCAATATTTTGTCTTCAATGGTATTGTCGGGGCAGGAACCAACCCACATAACTGAACCATTGCTTCCATTATACTGACCGTTTTTGTCGACTTCGTAATGCACACATCCGAATAATGTTGAATCGGGATGTGACTCGATATTGAGTGCAGTGAGTGTACCGTCATTTTCTTCTCTGAAAAGAACTAAATATGCCTGGGGCGTGATCGCAGGTGCAGACATCTGTTCAAAGTCGCAGCTGCTGAGGAGTTCATATATAGCCTTCTTCTGTTCCTCTGAGAGTATTTCGCGGTCGCTTCCTGTGAACCAGTCGCTGTTGATGAAGTCGTTGTGTATGCTGTATCCCAGGTCTCTGCCCATTATCTCGGAGAGCTTGTTTACAAGGCTGATGTAATCAATATCGTAAGTCTTTATCTGACGTGCGGAGCCTTCTGTGCGCTTATAGGTAGCCATGCCCTCGTATTCGGACTCTGTCTCGTATCTGAAGCTGTCCCATGTAAGGGTATTGTTGTCGCCGTTGAGGGACAGCATATTGAAGTCGGAGCCGTCCATGGAGATAAATGTCATTCTGTCGATGCCAA
The DNA here is from genome assembly GCF_000621785.1 of Ruminococcus flavefaciens ND2009. Taxonomy (GTDB): domain Bacteria; phylum Bacillota; class Clostridia; order Oscillospirales; family Ruminococcaceae; genus Ruminococcus; species Ruminococcus flavefaciens_C. Next base: position 371,208 of record NZ_KK211347.1, read on the forward strand.
CCAGCCAGAAGGGCTTTGTCTTGGGCTCAACAGACTCATTCCACTCAAGGCTGTTGAAAAGCTCCTCGATCTGTTTGCTCTGCTCAGCAGAGATGACCTCGCCGCTGCCGAAGGTTATCTGTGTTTCCTCGTCAGCTTTGACGAATATCTGCTTCTCTGCGTCCTCGCCGCCGGGAATGAAGTACTCGTGTTCGGAGAAGTTGCCGAAGGGAGCAACGCCTTTATATTCGGGCTCTGTGGGAGTTTCCTCCTCGTCCTCTGAGCTGAGTATCTCATTGATAGTGGACTTGAAAAGGTCGTAGTCTATCTTATAGCCCTCAACGGACATCTCATCGTCGGTCATGAAGTACTGACCATCCTGCTCATCAAAGTTGAAATGAGTATAGTTGAGGACACCGAACTCACCCACATCGTATATCTTTACTGCTTTTATCTCGTTGTCGCGGCAGTAGATGAAATACGGGTCACTTTCGTCCGCATTTATGGGAGCAGGCGCATCTTCTATTGTGGAAATATCGATGGTCTCTGCCTCGGTGACAGCCTCGTTCACAACACCTATGGCTTCATCGGTATCTGCGGCGATCTCCTCATAATCATAATTATTGAAGAAATCCGCCAGCTTATCGCGCTTCTGCTGTGATATTATCGGACCGCTGAAAAGCTCAAAATATCCGTATGCTTCAGGACTGTCCTCTATCGTAACGGTTCTCATTGAATCTCTGTTGTAGTCACAGAGCTGATACTCCAGCTCGGAAAAGTCGCCGAAGGGAGCGACCTTCTTCTGGGTATCGAGCTGACTTTCGGCGGCAGGAGTGTTTCTGAAACGGTTGAATGCGTAAGTTCCGCCTGTTGCACCTCCGACTACCAGAGCGCAGGCTGCTGCGATACTGAGTCCGCGCTGCCACTTGGGACGGCGGTAGACCTCAACGCCGCTGACTGTCTGCTCTTTTTCTGTGTCAGGTGCAGATGTATTATTGAATTTTCTTTCGCTCATTCTGAATATTTTCTCCTTTTCTCTATTGTCACGGGGAGGAAATTCAGCTTCAAGCCTGTCGGTAACGCTGCTCTCGGCATTTTCGAGAATATCAAATTCATTTTTCTCTTTCATGACTTCACCTTCCTTCATCATCTTCCCTGAGAATGTCTCTGAGTCTGCTCAGGGCGCGGCTGAGCCTTTTGCGGACCGTATTTGGCTTCATGTCTATCATATCGCCTATGTCCTCGGAGCTCCTGCCGTAGTAATATTTCTGCATGATAATGGTCGAATCGGGTTCACCAAGGGACTTCACGGCGTCAAGCAGAGCGTGAGCGGTCTCAGTCCTTTCTGCCTGCTCGTCTATCCTCTCCTCGGAGGAGAGCTGCACAGCCTCATCGGCGTCAAGGGACACCGTGGCTTTCACGCCCGAGCGTATCCGCCTGAACATATCTATGGAGCGGTTCCGCGCTATGGCTGAAACAAATCCCTTTATATTGCCGCTGTGACCGCTTTGTGTATTGTACTTGGTGAATATCTCCGCAAAAACGTCACTGACGCATTCGTCAATGTCCTCGGGAGTTCCGAGGCTTCTCAGTCGGTTGAATACGATAGTGTAAACATAGTTGTAGTACTCATCGAAAATGAGCCTGTGGGCTTTTTCCGGTGAGCTGCCGAGAAGCTGGCGGAGCTGTTGGTCTGTCATCTGATCCCTCCTCGTTTTATTATGGACACCTCCCAAAAGAGTTTTTTTATAGATGTCCTTTGACAGCGGGGCTGCCGAAGCAATTCAATGCGCATTTGTAACGCTCTGCAAATATACTCGCAGAAATTGTGACTTCCGTGACACAGGGACGGAAGAATTTTTGAAAAAACATGAAGTTAAGTGATAAAACATCAGAATTTTGCTAAAAATAGCGGAAAAAGCCTTGTAAATCCGAAAAATATGTGATATAATTCAGTTATGGGGTAACATTTTGGGTTACACAGGAGGATATTAAAATGAAGATCGGATTTATCGGAGCGGGAAAAGTTGGCTTTTCCCTCGGCAGGTATTTTGTCGGGAACGGTCTGGAGGTCTCGGGCTATTACTGCCGCAATGTACAGTCATCGGCAGAGGCAGCCAAGTTCACGGGAACGAAGTTCTACGATAATGTGGCTGAGCTTGTGAAGGACAGCGATGTCATATTCATCGTTGTTCCCGACGGAGCCATAACGGAGAACTATTATGCCATCAGAGAGCTGGGCATCGGCGGAAAGCAGATCTGTCACTGCAGCGGAGCTCTCTCCGCAGCGGAGGCATTTCCGGACATCAGAAAGTACGGAGCAGAGGGCTGTTCTGTTCATCCCTTGTTTCCTATCAGCAGCAAGTATGACTCCCACAGGGAGCTGAAAAACGCCTTCTTCTGCATAGAGGGTGACGAGGCGGCTGCGGCTGAGTGGAAGGGGATACTGGACAAAATGGGCAATCATACACGTCTCATCAGCGGCAGCGCAAAGAGCGAATATCATGCTGCCTGTGCTGTTTCAAGCAATCTTGTCTGTGCGCTTGCGGCTGAAAGCCTGTCCCTTATGGGCAAGTGTGGCTTTTCAGAAAAGGAAGCCCTCAGCGCTCTTGAGCCTCTGATACTCAGCAACATCAGGCGTGTGTTGGCTGTTGGACCCGTTGAAGCCCTTACGGGCCCCGTTGAGCGCAATGATGTCATGACTGTCCGCAGACACCTTGAGTGTATCGAAGCAGGAGCAGACCGTGAGATGTACAGAGCTGTATCGCGGAAGCTTGTGGAGCTTGCACAGAAAAAGCACCCCGACAGCGACTACACGGAAATGCGCCGCCTTTTGAAATAATTTCAGACCGCAATGAATAAACGAAACGGCACTTTCATTTGAAAGTGCCGTATTATTTTACATAAGTACGCCGTGCTTTTCGTAGTCGGCTACCCTGACGACAGCGTTTTTATCGTCCACGAAAACCACCTTCGGGCGGTGAGCCTTTATCTCCTCGGGAGTCATAGCCGCATAGGACATGATGATGACGGGATCGCCCTTCTGTCCTGCACGGGCAGCAGCTCCGTTAAGGCAGATAACGCCGCTTCCGCGCTCGCCTGCGATAACGTAGGTCTCGATACGGCTGCCGCTGTTGACATTGACGATGTGAACGTGCTCGTACTCAAAGAGTCCTGCGGCGTCCATAAGGTCCTCGTCGATAGTCACGCTTCCCACGTAGTTGAGTTCAGCCTGAGTGATAAGGGCACGGTGTATCTTGCTTTTGAGCATTGATATTTCCATGTCCGCCTCCTTATACGTCTTCTGTGAAGAAATTGTCGATAAGGCGTGTGCTGCCGATATAAACGGCTATAGCGCAGAGGGCAGGGCGGTCAAGTGTGGTTATCTGCTGCATTGTGGCGCAGTCCACTATCTTGACGTAATCAATGCGTGCAAGGGGCTCGGCTTCGATGAGCTTCTTCATGCTTCCGATTATGGCGGAGCAGTTACTCTCGCCCTTTTTCACCATATCCATTCCCAGGAATATGGACTTTGAGAGCACCAGAGCTGCCTTTCTCTCAGCTTCGCTGAGGTAGGTGTTCCTTGAGCTCTTTGCCAGACCGTCTGCCTCACGGATTATGGGGCAGCCGATAATTTCTATATCCATGTTGAGGTCATCGACCATATGGCGGATGACAGCCAGCTGCTGAGCGTCCTTCTTGCCGAAGTAGGCTCTGTCGGGCTTTACTATATTGAACAGCTTCGATACTACCGTGCATACACCTCTGAAGTGTACGGGACGGCTGAGACCGCAGAGCTCCTGTGTGAGCACTGTCATATCAACAAAGGAGGAAAATCCGTCGTGGTACATCTCCTCTGGCTCGGGGTGGAAGATAAGGTCGCCGCCGTGAGCTTCTACCAGAGCCGCATCGTGGTCGATGTCTCTGGGGTAGCTTTCAAGATCCTCGGTGGGGCCGAACTGCATGGGATTAACGAAATCCGAAACTACAGTCCTGTCATTATCCCTGTGAGAGGCGTCGATGAGGCTTGCGTGTCCCTCGTGGAGATAGCCCATTGTTGGCACAAGACCTACTGTGAGGCCCTGAGCTCTCCATTCCTTCACCTGTGCGCGTACTTCAGCTATAGTCTTTACAATTTTCATATCAGTCACACTCCTTCATAAGCTCGTTGATAACATCATCGTCAATGGCGTAGGTATGCTCCTGCGCAGGGAAGCTTCCTTCCTTTGTCTCGCTGATGTAGTCCGTGATACCCTGACGCATGAGCGCTCCAACTTCCGCAAAGCGCTTTACGAACTTAGGTGTATGACCTGTAGTGAGTCCCAGCATATCCTGGTATACGAGCACCTGACCGTCACAGCCGCTGCCTGCACCGATACCGATAGTGGGAATGAACAGTTTCTTTGTGATAATATCCGCCAGCTTAGCGGGGATACCCTCCAGGACTACTGCACAGGCGCCTGCCTCCTGTATCTCAAGGGCATCGGCGATGAGCTTCCTTGCCTTGTCAAGGCTCTTGCCCTGTACCTTGAAGCCGCCGAAGGCATTGACTGACTGGGGAGTGAGTCCGAGGTGTGCAACAACGGGGATCGACGCATTTACGATAGCTCTTATCTGGTCGCAGACTTCTGCGCCGCCCTCAAGCTTTACAGCGTTTGCGCCGCCCTCCTTGATAAGCCTTCCTGCGTTGATGACAGCGTCCTGAACGCTTACCTGATATGACATGAAAGGCATATCGGCAACAACGAAGGCATTTTCGGCACCTCTGGAAACTGCGGCGGTATGGTGGATCATATCCTCCATGGTAACGGGCAGGGTATTCTCATAGCCCAGCATTACCATACCCAGGGAGTCACCGATGAGGATGGCGTTGACGCCGCACTCGTCAATGATCTTGGCTGTGGTGTAGTCGTAAGCAGTAAGCATCGTGATCTTGTCACCTGATTGCTTCTGCTTCAGCAGAGTTGAAACAGTGTTCTTCATATTCGATTTTCTCCTTAAAAGATGTTACCTTTCCGAGTACACGGATAAGATACAAGGATATTATAACAGTGATTTGTGACGGATCTGTGAATATACGGTGCTTTCACGAAAAATCATCAATGAAGTACAAACGCCTCCCGAAAGGAAGGCGCAGTTTTGTATCATTTCATATATATTTTACGTGAGGATATAAAAAGAGCGCCGCAAGAACGGGCTTCTGCGGCGCCTTTGTTTCATTTAAGCTGCACTGTTACGGGGGTGCAGCGTTAAAGGGGTAAAAGGGGATTGGATGGAAATTCAACTGCTCTATGGGGAATCCCGTTACGGGAAAGAGCAATTATTTATGGATAGGATAATTATTCAGCTGACTCAGTCTCTGCTGAAGCCTCTGTTGCAGCCTCAGTCTCAGCCTGTGCCTGTGCAGCCTTGAGAGCTTCTCTCTCCTTGGGTCCAAGGTGCTCGTGTGCGGGACCCTTGGGAGCCTCGGGAGCTACAGGAGGAGCGGGGGGCTCGGGCTTCTCACCGTCAGCAGGAGCTACAGGAGGAGCAGGAGGCTCGGGCTTCTCACCGTCAGCAGGAGCTACAGGAGGAGCAGGAGGCTCAGGCTTCTCGCCGTCTTCAGGTGCAACAGGAGGAGCGGGAGGCTCGGGCTTTTCGCCGTCCTCGGGAGCTACGGGCGGTACGGGAGGCTCAGGCTTCTCGCCCTCAGCCTTAGCAAAGTGAACGTGAACGTTAACGTCCTTGACATTGTTGATCTGCTCCTTGAGCTCGTCTGTAACGAAGTCAAGGTCATTGATGTCGATGATGTCACGGAAGTTGTTGAAGAGGTCTGTTACGTTGAGGATCGTAGGACCGGCGGGCTTAGCAGGCTTCTCAGCCTCTTCGCCGTCCTCGGAGACCTCAGCAGCCTCAGGCTTCTCGTTTGTATCGAAGTGAACATCAACCTTCTTGATGTTGTCCCAGTTCTCGATGATGTCATCTGTGAGGATCTCGATCTTGTTAGCATCGATGAAGTCACGGATCTGATCGAGAAGATCAGTTACGTCGATAACGATGGGCTTAGCAGGCTTCTCAGCGTCCTCTTCGGGAGCTGCGGGAGCCTCGGGAGCTTCGCCGTCAGCCTCGGGAGCTACGGGCGGTGCAGGGGGCTCAGGCTTTTCGCCGTCTTCTGTTACCTCGGGAGCAGCAGGCTCTTCAGCCTCTGTTACTTCCTCAGCTGCAACTGTTACAGCTGTCTCTTCTGTTTTCTCGTTTGCAGCAAATGTGTTAAGTCCTGCTACAGATGAGAGAACAGACATAGCAGCGATTGCAGCGAGAATTTGCTTTTTGCTTTTCATGATTGATTACTCCTTTACATGATTTATTTGACTCCCTTTGTGGTGGGGAGCTGTACACTTGTTTTGTGTTACATTAACAGGATACGGAGGTTGAAACTGAAAAGAGGGGTAATATGAAAATTTTTTCAAAAAATTTTTCGGACTGTGAAATTTGACTGTATACAGGCAAAAAAGCACAGGACGTCTCACGATGACGTCCTGTGCTTCTATCTATATTTTCATGTTTTCTCAGGGGGGATGGGAGCGGGAGGAGCTGCGGGTGCAGGCTCCGCTTCATCTTCTTTTATAATATCTTTAAGAGGCTCTTCAGCCATGGGAGCTATATGTATTTCGTCCATAGCTATTACAGCTTCACCTATGGGACCTGCTGCGGGAGCAACAGCCTTGGGCGGAGCAGCTTCGGGATGAGCCTCGGGTCTTGGCGGTTCAGCGCCTTCGTCGGGCTTGGGAGGCTCGGGCTTTTCACCCTCGGCAGGCTTGTCTGCCTCCTTGGGCGGTTCGGGAGTCTCAGCCGGCGGTACGGGAGGATCCTTTACCTCTGCAGGCTTTGACTCTCCCTTGGGAGGAGCGGGGGGCTCGGCAGGAGCAGCTGGCTCAACTGCGGGCGGAGCGGGAGGCTCGGGGAGCTTCTCGTCCTGTGCAGGGGGCTTGGGAGCTTCGGGAGTTTTGCCGTCCTTTGCAGGATCGGGCTTCACCGCAGGCTCAGGCTTTGCCTTATCATCTGGCTTAGCCTTTTCAGCGGGCTTGGTGCCGTTTACACCCTTGACATTTACATTGATATCGGAAATGCCCTTCTCAACATCTTTTTTATATGTGTCATAGTCCCTTGAGTTATCCGACTCTATATAGAAGTCAACAGTATCTCCCTCGGATATAACGCCTTTTTCCTTTTCAAGTTCGAGGATCTCGTTGGCGACGGTGAGCATATCCTTGCCCTTTCCGTCGTAGTTCTTCAGTATTTCCTTGCCTATATTGTCATCGCATTTTATATGGAGCACCTTGCCCTTTTTATTGAGCTCAAGCCTTATGTTGGCGTCAGACGAAATTAGTACAGTGGAGTGAGGCTTAAGATTGCGGGAGTAGTATATGGAGCCTGCCGAGACCATGAGCACAAGGCTTGCGGCAACTGCGGCAATTCTGCCTATGCGGAAGGTTATCTTCTTCGCACGGTCTTCGTCGCTGTTCATGATAACAGGATCCGTGACCGTCTGTCCCACCTCATAGCTGAGATCGGCAGCCTTTACGAACCTGGACTCCTCGTCCATGAGTACAGCATAGCCCTCATTACATTCCATAACAATATATTTCATGTTTTCTCACCACCTTTAAGTACCTGCATGATGTGTCCGCGCATTATCTCATAGCCATTGGTGCAGATCAGGAGCACAGCCACCAGATAGCGTCTGTGTCTTTCAAGGGTCTTTCTCTCCACATCTGCGCCCTCAGCCAGCTTTGCCAGCGGGACACGCTTAGTCCTGAGGAAATCCTCAAGAATATCGGGGTTGCTTCTTGCGTAGCGGACAGCCTTCTGACAGCTTTCGAGGGTTCTCCTCTGTCGGGGAGAATTATCCGCTACATCACTCATGGACACACCGAAGTCCTGCATCTGTGCTGAGAGCTCGGCTATTTCCTGCTTTGTGGCTTCGCGGAGCTCGTTTTCCTCGTATGCGTCATGTTCGTCGCGGATAGTTTCCCTGAGGTCGGTCTTATCGTCCTCGGAAACGTCAAGTGAGATCTGTCCTTTGTTTTTCTTTTCTTTTCTGTAGTTGTCGATGAGGCGGTTCCTTATATGCAGTGCCGCAAATTTCAGGAATGAACCGCGCAGACGGGAATAGTTCTGTATCGCCTCATAGAAGGCGAACATAGCTATACTCAGCTCATCATCGCTCTTATCGGGCGGACGGTTGATGAACCTCGCTGTTTCGGACTTGATGAATGGCATATAATCCGAGATCAGCTGATCTGCCGCGTGGCTGTCTGTTTTTGCCTCATAGACACGGGATATGATTTGATGCGCATCAGAATTCATATTTGCCACCCCCATATTACTTGTAGATTACGCAGGTGCTTTTGAGAAAACGGGGTATTCCCCGCAGGTTTTTGATTATTTTGCGGAGAGAGCCGCAAGTATCTTATCGTAAGCATTTTTGCTGTCAGTTTTAAAGTTTTCGATGATAATGCTGTCAATGCCGAGATGCCGGAGAATAGCCGCCTCACGGCGCTGACGCTCCTCAAGAGCGGATACGTAGCCCTCAAAGCCGCTGAGCCCGAGAGCTTTTCCGTATTCACCTCCGCAGTGGTAGTCAATGACGCCGCTTAGCCATTCCACGCCTCTTTCGGGGACAGTTCTCTTTATCTCCGCGGCGATATTGTCGGTTTTCAGATAGACCACAAAGGGCTCCAGGGGACGGATAATATCATATATCTCCCTTATGTATCCCTCGGATACGGAGCTGTCAAAGCCGAACCTCATCATGGTCTCGCACATGGGGTTCTGTAGAAAAACACAGTTGAAAACATGACCTGAGGAGTTCACGGCGCTTTCGGCAAAGCTCCGCCACTTGTCCAGCATGAGGGGCTTTTCGGTCTCCCATGGGAGAAAGTCGTATATTTTATGGGTGAGGAGCCTGTCAAAGAGGTCTCCGCAGAAGCTGCCTATGGGGACTACATATCCGCCGCAGCGCTTTTCGGCAGCGGTGATGATGAGCTCCTGCTCATCGGGCTGAAACTCCGCAAGCTCATTTTCGCTTATAAATGCGTGAAATTCATAGTCCGCAGGGTGATCTCCGCTGCCCTCGTCGGTGAACTCCATACCCAGAACATCGGCGATATGCTTTGATACCGTGCTTTTCCCCGAGCAGGGAAGTCCTTCAACTATTATAAGCTTTCTCATAGTCCCTCCTTATAGCAGAAACGCCCGACCATATACGATCGGGCGATAGTGTGTGATTATTTTGCTGAGTTTTCCTCGTCCTGATGGCGTATCTGAGCACGCTTTATCTTGCCGCCGAGAGTTTTGGGAAGCTCCTTGACATACTCGATGACACGGGGATACTTATAGGGTGCAGTCTCGTGCTTAACGTGATCCTGAAGCTCCTTTGTCAGCTCGGGTGAGGGAGTGTAGCCCTCAGCCAGAACGACGGTTGCCTTTACTACCTGACCTCTGATGGGGTCGGGAGCACCTGTGATTGCGGACTCAACAACAGCAGGGTGTGTGAGGAGTGCGCTCTCAACCTCAAAGGGGCCGATACGGTAGCCTGAGCACTTGATAACGTCGTCATTTCTTCCGACGAACCAGTAATAGCCCTTGGAATCACGCCATGCAACGTCGCCTGTGTCGTAGTTCTCGCCGCCGAGAACAGCCTCAGTCAGCTCGGGGTTCTTGTAGTAGCCGCAGAAAAGTCCTGTGGGACGAGCCTTGTCGATGCCGCATACCATGATGCTGCCCTCTTCACCGTCCTCGCACTCTGTACCGTCGGGGCGGAGCAGGTGGATGTTGTAAAGGGGAGAAGGCTTTCCTGTTGAGCCGGGCTTGGGGTCTATCCAGGGGAAGTTAGCGATGAGAACGGTTCCCTCGGTCTGACCAAAGCCCTCACGCATCTTCTTGCCCGTAAGCTCATAGATACGGTTGAATACCTCGGGGTTGAGGGGCTCGCCCGCATTGCAGAAGTTCTGTATTGATGAAAGATCGTACTGTGTCATGTCCTCCTGGAGCATAAAGCGGTACATTGTGGGAGGTGCACAGAATGTAGTCAGCTTGTAGTGACTGATTACCTCGAGAATATCCTTGGCGTTGAATCTGCCCGTGAAGTCATAGGCGAACTGTATAGCACCGCAGATCCACTGTCCGTAGATCTTGCCCCAGCCGAACTTTGCCCAGCCTGAGTCGGAAATGGACATATGGAGCTTGTTCTCCTGGACCTGATGCCAGTATTTAGCGGTAACTATATGACCCAGGGGGTGTGCGAAGTTGTGGCATACCATTTTGGGCATACCTGTTGAGCCCGAAGTGAAGTAGATGAGCATGGTATCGGTAGCTTTGGTAGCCTGATCGTCTGTGGGACGCTCAAAGGTATCCGGGTACTTGGCGATCTCGTCCTCGAAGAAGTCCCAGCCCTCACGGGGCTCTGCAACAGCGATCTTCTTTTTGAGAGTCTTTATTTCGGGGGCAGCTCCGTCGATCTGTCCTCTTATGTATTCGTCATCGCAGGCGATTATGGCGGAGATACCTGCCATATTGCCGCGGTAAGCTATATCGTGTGTGGTAAAGAGAAGATTACCGGGGATAAGAATTACTCCCAGCTTGTGGAGAGCAGTGGCGATTACCCAGTACTCCCAGCGGCGGCGGAGTATAAGAAGCACAACGTCGCCCTTTTTGAGACCCAGACTGCGGAAATAGTGGCAGGTCTGGTTTGAGAGCTTTGATATATCGGTAAAAGTGAAAGTGCGTTCCTTTTTGTCATGGCTGAGCCATACAAGAGCCTTCTTTTCGGGCTCCTGCTTAGCCCATTCATCAACGATGTCCCAGCCGAAGTTGAAGTCCTCGGGAACATTTACCCTGTAATTTTCCTTGAAATCCTCGTATGAATCGAAATCTATACGGGGAAGATAACGGTCTAAAAGCATTTCAGTAAAAACTCCTTTGCTAATGCTTGAAAAAGCGGTATTATTCAGCTATAACTGTCAGAAATCTTGCCTTGCTGTCACCGACGCAGCGCTGTCCGTGGGGATAGGTGGGATTGAAGTAGATAGAATCACCCTCATTGAGGATTATCTCCTTATCCTCGAATACCACGGCAACAGTGCCTTTAAGGACGAGGTTGAACTCCTGACCTGTATGAGTTACCAGCTTTGCAGGCTCATCGGAAGGTTCAAGAGTGACCAGGAGGGGCTGCATGACCTTATCCGCATAGCGGAAAGCCAGATCCTTGAAGCGGTAGCCCTCGTAACGGCTTATGCTTCTGCCCTTGCCGCGGCGGACGACCTGGAAGGTGTCGATACGGCTGGGCTCACCTGTGACGAGCTCGTTGAAATCGACGCCGAATTTATTTGCGATCTCATAGATTACGCTTATTGGAAAATCACCATTTGTTTCATAGCCTGCATACTGCTCTGTAGTAAGACCAAGCTCCTCTGCAAGCTTTTCCTGTGAATAGTCACAGACCTCGCGCAGTTCACGGATACGTGCTGCGATCTCATTAATAGTCTCCATAGCGCGACCTCCTTAAGTGATAAGATTTATATTTTACAGTTGGAATTCGGAGTCTCCCTGTGAAAAGGTTTGATATTGGGATAAGTCTGAGACAGACGGGTTCTACTGTGTGAAATATATAAATTAATTGTACCACATTTCATAGCACCTTGTCAAGACAGGGAATAATAAATTGGCAGGGCAAATCCTGCGCGCAGCAGCTAAATCAAAATTTTGCGGAGCAAAATTTTGATTTGAGCCCTTAGCCGTTAGCTAATGTAGGGGACGCCGCCCTCGGCGTCCCGCGAGATATATTACACGCCCAACGGGACGTCGAGGACGCCGTCCCCTACATTTCCAATTTTTCGCGTATGCGCTAAGTTGATAGTTGAAAGTTGAGAGTTGAGAGTTAATGTGTTCGCTTCGCTCACAATATTTAAATATTGTCGCCGCAGGCGACTCCACAACTTTCAACTCTAAACTCTCAACTCTAAACTTAAATCATCTTTATAACGTTCAAGTACCGTCAATAAAAAAGCCATAATATTGCTGATCAGACATCAGAAATACCATGGCTTGAAAACTATGTATCGGTGCGCCTGTAATGGCGGGACTGTATTATTCTTCGCTGACGTACATTGCCGCGTTCAGGAGCTGGCAGTACTTGAATCCGTACTCGTCATAGACGTTGAAATCACCCGTAACGGTAATGGTAGTTCCCTCCTCGGGATAATCGTCGGGGTATTTGTAGCTGCCGTCGAGGACAAACTCTATCCCCTGTGAGCAGCAGGCTGTGGCGTCGGGGATTATGGCGGAGAAGATATACTTGTCGCCGCCCTTGTCGTGGTAGACGGAAAACTGCCCCTCAAGCTTTATGTGCTGCCCCATATAGGAATCGGGGTACATCATCATGTTTGAAACTGTGCTGTAGATCATGGTGCTGCTCATAGTTGTCAGGTCCAGGTCTATGACTTTGCCCGAGGCATCGGTGACTGTTTCCGCCTTGCTCTCGGGCTGTGAGACCGCTGGCTTTTTTCCGCAGCCGAATATGCCTCCGCAGAGTATGCAGAGCACAGCTATAACAGCGGCTTTTCTCATTTTTTACCCCTCCTGAGCACCAGTGAGATAAGACAGAACAGGAAGAATACACATATATCGGCGGAAACTATGGTGGAGCCCACAGGAGTTCCTGCCAGTATGGAGATGATTATTCCGCTTGCTGCGCAGAAAAGCGAGATGACTACAGAGCAGATTATAACGCTTCTGAAGCTCTTGAAAACTCTCATTGCGGACAGTGCAGGGAAGATTATCAGCGCCGATATGAGCAGCGAGCCCACGAACTTCATGGCGATGACGATGATGACTGCGATAACTATGGCAATGAGGAGATTGTACATATCCGCGCGGACTCCCGTAGCCTTTGCGAAGCTCTCATCGAATGTGACCGCGAAAATCTTGTTGTAGAATACCAGGAATACCGTTACCACGATGACCGACATGGCAACACATATCCACACGTCCGTAAGGGACAGGGTGAGTATTGATGTGGAGCCGAAAAGTGTGGAGCACACATCTGCGGAGACGTTGCTGGTGGTCCTTCCGCTGCCGCTTCGTGCTGCGATATTCATGAGCATATAGCCCAGTGCCAGTGCTCCCACGGATATCATGGCGACTGCGGCGTCGCCCTTTATCTTGGTGTTATTGCCCGTCCTCAGCAGCAGGACTGCGGAAATGATGGTGACGGGCATGATAATGAGCATATTGTTGGTGATACCTGTGACTGTGGCGACTGCCATAGCGCCGAAGGCAACGTGCGAAAGACCGTCGCCGATGAAGGAAAAGCGCTTCATTACCAGTGTTACGCCCAGAAGCGAAGAGCAGAGGGCGATGAGCAGACCTACTATAAGAGCGTATCTTATAAAGGGGTGCTGGAAGTAATCATGGAGCGTGGAAAGCATCTCACTCATCTTCCTCACCTCCCATAACAGCTAGGAATGCCTGTCCGGTCTTGCTGGTCAGGTAGTCCTCCTTGGTGCCGAAGAAAAGCTGCTTTCTTCCCACATGGAGTATATGGGAGGCATATCTTACAGCGGCATTCATATCATGTGAGACCATGATAACGGTTATCTTGTCCTTTTTGTTGAGGCTGTCGATAAGCTCGTACATCTCGTTGGTAGCCTTGGGGTCGAGACCTGTAACAGGCTCGTCCAGGAGTATCATCTTTCTTGCGGCGCAGAGGGCTCTTGCGAGGAGGACTCTCTGCTGCTGACCGCCCGAGAGCTCCCTGTAGCAGCGCTTTGTGAGAGGCTCTATCTCAAGTCTTCTCATCATGTCGTGAGCCAGCTTTTTCTCCTCTTTGCTGTAAAAAGGACGGAAGCCGCAGCGGTTCATGCAGCCCGAGAGAACTATCTCACGGACCGAGGCAGGGAAGTCCCTCTGTACCATTGTCTGCTGAGGGAGATAGCCTATCTCGTTCCTGCCCACATCTCCGCAGAGGGAAATGCTGCCGCTTATCGGCGGTTTAAGTCCAAGGAGAGCCTTTATGAGCGTGCTCTTTCCCGAGCCGTTCTCACCGACTATGCAGAGGTAATCGCCGCTGCTGACGGTGAAGTTTAGGTTTTTCGTGACAACGTCTCCCTCGTAGCCGAGAGAGACGTTTTCGCATTTCAGTAATGTACCCATTTTTAATCAAGCACCTTCTTTAGTGTTTCCAGATTTGAATCCATGATCGAAAGGTAGGTGGCTCCGCTGTCAATATCTTTCTGAGTCACCGACTGTATGGAGTTTAGTGTTTCTATGGAGATTCCGCTGCGGTTTGAGTTGCTGATTATGGACCGCGCGATGGAGTCATCGGAGTTTTCGATGATGAAAACTGTGTCAAGTCCCTTTTCGTCCAGCTTCTTCGACAGTGTAGCCACGGTCTCGAAGCTTGCGGCGGTCTCTGCGGAGCAGCCCGGAAAGGCGGCGTAGTAATCTATGTCATAGTCGTCGCAGAGATAGCGGAAGGGGAACCTGTCCCCGAAAAGGACTGTCCTTGTTTTTGCGCTGTCAGCCATTTCGGTGTATTCCTTGTCCAGAGCCTCAAGCTTTTCGGTGTAGCTGCGGAGGTTTGCACGGTAGGTGTCCGCATTGGCACTGTCCTTCCCGCAGAGAGCTTCGCATATCTCGCTGCACAGTATCTCAGCATTTTTAACGGAGAGCCATACGTGCTCGTCATATTCGGACTCGTCGTGATGTCCATCTTCCTCCTCGGGCTCCATGCCTTCCTTATGCTCTTCCTCCTTGACTCTCTCGCCCAGGGTCTCCATGAGCTTTATGACCTTTGTATCCTTGGAGTTCACTTCCTTGAGAGCGTCTTTAGCCCAGCTCTCGGACTCTCCGCCCACATAAATGAATATATCGCAGTCAGAGATAGTCATGATGTCCTTAGCGCTTGGCTGATAGTTATGAAGGTCGATACCGCTGCTGAGGAGATAAGTTATCTCCGCGCCGTCGCTGTCGCCCACTATCTGCCTTGTCCAGTCATACTCGGAAAACGATGTGCAGACGATACTGAGCCTGCCGCCGCTGCCTGAGTGACTGCTGCATCCCGTCAGCAGGAGAGCGGCAGCTGCTGCCGCTGAAACTGCGGAAAAAAACCTCCTGAAAAACGCCATACTATCCCTCACTTTTATGAATTTGATAATCATTTTCAAATCATATTATACTTTATTTATAAGCCTTTGTCAATACCATGATGTTAATTTCATAAAACTTTCACCTGTGTGCCTGTCAGCGAAGCAAAATGGCTTCCGTCATGATGAAAAAAAGATGAATTTTCCGCGATATACTTGACATCGGACAGGGTATCATGTATAATATACTTGTAATATTGATATAGGGGGCGGTATTATGCCAAAAACAAACAAAGACAAAGAACTGGATAAAATGTACAAGGAGCTTCTTGAGACCCGCAAGAGCGTGAGCTCGGTCTCCTCAAAGAGCGAGGGCAACAGGCTTCTCAGCTTCTTCGTGGGACTGCTTCTGCTGGGCGGCGGCTTGTTCATGATATTCCAGAATATCGAGGTCACCAGCTCGTGGGGCTATGGCGGACATATCTTCAGCTTCGGCGGCTTCCACCTTGCAAACGGACTCATAATGCTTCCGATAATCATAGGGATAGCAATGCTGTTCCTGATGGAAAAGAAGATATACGGCTGGATAGTGCTTTCCATCGGCATAGTAATAGTGCTGCTGAGCGTAATGCTGACCACACAGCTCCACTGGAGAAGGTCCAACGCATTCACATTCATCGTCATGTTCGGACTTACCGCAGCAGGCGGAGGAATGGTGCTCAGAGAGCTTTTCAGAAAAGACTGAACCACAGAGACCGCACCCACGGGTGCGGTCTTTTATAATGAAAAAACGCTTCGGGTGAAGATCATCACCTGAAGCGTTTTTATTGCTTTACAGCGGAATTACGAGCATTTCTGCATATCAGTCGTTTTAGATAATTCGGGAGCCTTGTCGGAAAGGTATTCTATGATGGGCTCAAGGTACTTTTTGTCAGTCATATCACAGGAAGCCGAAACGTGTTCAGCCATTGCCTTTTCGTCTTCGGTCTTGTTTTTCTTGCCTTTGAGCATGGCGGCAAAGGTCTTCATGAGCATTTTTGAGCCCAGGGACATCTTGCTGTAGTCCAGTCCGCCGGGACAGTAGAAAGCCTTTGCATATTTTTTTTGTTCGGCGGTGAGCGCTCTGTCAAGGAGAGCGGTGATGCCTGAGAATGTGGCGGGACTTGCGCCTGTGCAGAATACTGCCAGCTTTTTGTCATGCCATTTGTCCATCCTGCTTGTGAACCAGTCCAGCTTGTGTATCTTTTCAACGGCTACCCAGCCGCCGTAGACAATGGCGTCAAAGTCTTCAAAGAATTTGTCGTCCTTTTTTGAAGCTTCTTTGACGGAGATGGTCTCTCCGCCCAGTTTTTCTGCCAGCCATTCCGAATATTTCTTGGTAAAACCTGTCTGAGATGAATATACGATGATAGTTTTCATGATGATTACCTCTTATACTGGTGGCAAATCAAAGAGTATCAGTCGATAGCCGCAAAAGCCTGACGGAGGTCGTCGATGATATCGTCAACGTTCTCGAGACCAACGGAAAGTCTGATAAGACCGCCGTTTATGCCTGCTGCAACGAGCTGTTCGTCAGTGAGCTGACGGTGAGTAGCGCTTGCAGGGTGAAGAACGCAGGTACGAATATCCGCAACGTGTACCTCGTTTGAGGCGAGCTTGAGAGAGTCCATAAACTTTACAGCTGTGCTTCTGCCGCCCTTGATGATGAAGGAGATAACTCCGCTGGTACCGTCGGGCATGTACTTCTTAGCCAGCTCATGGTACTTGTTTCCTGCGAGAGCAGGGTAGTTTACTGACTCAACGTGCTCGTTGGCTTCCAGATACTCAGCCACCTTCATTGCATTTTCGCAGTACTGCTTCATACGGATGTGGAGAGTCTCAAGACCCAGATTAAGGTAGAATGCGGACTGAGCTGAAGGATAGCAGCCGAAGTCTCTCATGAGCTGCATTCTTGCCTTTATGATGTAAGCAGCCTTGCCGTAAGCCTTTGTGTATATAGTGCCGTGATAGCTCTCATCGGGCTCTGTGAACTCGGGGAAGTTTCCGTTTGTCCAGTCGAAGTTGCCTGAGTCGACGATAACGCCGCCGCCCTGTACTGCATGACCATCCATGTATTTTGTAGTGGAGTGGATAACTATATCCGCACCGTACTCAAAGGGTCTGCAAAGGATAGGAGTTGGGAAGGTGTTGTCGATGATGAGGGGGACCTTGTTCTCGTGAGCTATCTTAGCGAATTTCTCAATGTCAAAGACAGAGAGTGCGGGATTGGCGAGAGTCTCGCCGAAAACAGCCTTTGTATTGGGCTTGAATGCAGCCCTTATGACATCCTCGGAAGCGTCTGCATCGACAAAGATGCACTCGATGCCCAGCTTCTTGAGCGTGTATGCGAAGAGGTTGATAGTACCGCCGTAGATTGTAGCTGCTGAGATGAAGCTGTCTCCTGCCTTCAGGATATTGAGAAGTGAGAGGAGAGAAGCTGCCTGACCGCTGGAGGTACACATAGCGCCGATACCGCCTTCGAGAGCTGCTATCTTATCCTCAACAGCCATAACTGTGGGGTTCTCAAATCTTGAGTAGATAAGGCTCTTTGTGGGGTCATCGAATACGGCTGCGACATCGTCGGTAGAGTCATAGACATAGGTCGTACTCTGTACGATAGGAACGACTCTGGGCTCCGTATTCTTCGGTGTGTAGCCTGCGTGCAGGCATTTTGTTTCGATCTTCATTGTAGGGATACCTCCTGTTATATATGTTACCGCGCTTTCCTTCTGACTATCCTCTGTACCTTTGGCACACAGAATTCCAGGACCGCACAGTATTTGTCGATGATGGTGATTATGTAAGTTTCCTTGTATTTTGGCATAGGGCGTGTCATGGGCCACATATGCTTTTCGATCATATCTCTTTCGAGGTTTGTTATCTCGGTTATCTCGGAGGCGTTTTCCGAGGCGATCATGGGGTGGTGCTTGCTGTGGGAAGCCTGTCCCTTGAGTCTGTCCGAGTTGTATTCCTTCCTGTCGTAGTAGAAGAGGTCGTGGAGAAGTCCCGCCCTTGCGGCAGAACGTGCGTTGAGCTTCAGCACACGGCATACCATGTAGCTGTAATAGGACACATTCACGCAGTGCTGGAAGCGGGTGGTGGAGATATGATGTGTGATGGATTTCAGCTCCTGGACCTGCTTTGAGCCGATTATATCGCTTATGCAGGCGTAGTAGCTGTTATTTGTAAGCTCCTTTGAGGAGCATATTGCCTTTAGCATTAGATCCCCTCCTGAGGCATCGGTTTAACCGATTAAATATATTATATATCATTCCGACCGAAAAATCAATACAAAATCAATAAAAATCTTGTGGAACAGTAGGAGATAATGTCATGAGCGGCAGTATAAAAGCCTGCATACAGCGTAAACTGTCGGTAACAGCGGATCCGGAGATGTTTTTATCGTTGCAGCAGTCTGCACAAATCAGCGTCAGGTTTTTGTGAATATGGCACAAAAACGAACAAAATTGAAAATTTACCACAATAAAGTATTGCAAAATAGAAACGGGAGTGATATAATTTTAAATGAACTGCGGAAACGCAGAATTTTGTAAAGGAGGTTTTTTAACAATGGCGTTAAAAAATCAGTATCTCATCGATTTATTAGCAAGAGTAGAAAAAAGAAATCCTGGCGAGCCTGAGTTCATTCAGGCTGTTACAGAGGTCCTCGAGACACTCCAGCCCGTTGCAGAGAAGAGACAGGATCTCATCGATGCAGGCGTTTTTGAGCGTATCGTAGAGCCTGAGAGACAGATCATCTTCCGTGTACCCTGGGTTGACGACAACGGCAAGGTACAGGTCAACAGAGGCTTCAGAGTACAGTTCAACTCTGCTATCGGACCTTACAAGGGCGGTATCAGACTTCACCCCTCAGTATACCTCGGAATCATCAAGTTCCTCGGTTTTGAGCAGGTATTCAAGAACAGCCTTACAACACTGCCTATGGGCGGCGGCAAGGGCGGTTCCGACTTCGACCCCAAGGGCAAGAGCGACGGAGAGATCATGCGCTTCTGCCAGAGCTTCATGACAGAGCTCTGCAAGCACATCGGCGCTGACTGCGACGTTCCTGCCGGTGACATCGGAACAGGCGCAAGAGAGATTGGCTTCATGTTCGGTCAGTACAAGAGGATCCGCAACGAGTTCGTTGGCGTTCTCACAGGTAAGGGCCTTACATACGGCGGTTCACTTGCAAGAACACAGGCTACAGGTTACGGCCTTTGCTACTTCACAAACGAGATGCTCCAGGCTAACGGCAAGAGCTTCGAGGGCAAGACAGTTGTTATCTCCGGTTCAGGCAACGTTGCTATCTACGCTACAGAGAAGGCTACACAGTACGGCGCTAAGGTAGTTACAGTTTCCGACTCTAACGGTTATATCTACGATCCCGACGGAATCGAGCTTGATCTCGTTAAGCAGATCAAGGAGGTCGAGCGCGGACGTATCAAGGAGTACGCTTCAAGAACTTCACACAAGAACGCTGAGTACCACGAGGGCAGCGTTTGGACACTCAAGTGCAATGCAGGCGGCATCAAGCTTGACATCGCTCTTCCCTGTGCTACACAGAACGAGATCGACGGCGAGGGCGCAAAGGCTATCGTTGCAAACGGCGGTTTTGCTATCGCTGAGGGCGCAAATATGCCTTCAACTCCCGAGGCTATCGAGACATATCTTTCAAATGGTCTCCTCTATGGTCCTGCTAAGGCTGCTAACGCAGGCGGCGTTGCAACATCAGGTCTTGAGATGAGCCAGAACAGCGAGAGACTGAGCTGGACATTTGAAGAGGTTGACGAGAAGCTCCACGGCATCATGAAGTCTATCTTCAAGGCTTGCGACGATGCTGCTAAGGAGTACGGCATGGCTGGCAACTACATGGCTGGCGCTAACATTGCAGGCTTCCTCAAGGTTGCTGAGGCAATGAAGGCTCAGGGCTGCGTTTGATTAAAAGAAACTGATAGTGACTCATCAGTAGAGCAGTAAAGTAAACCATAACCTCCCGTTGTTTTGTTCAACGGGAGGTTTTTTGCGTTGAAAAGTGCACAATTCGGGGGAAGTGAAATTGTTGAAAATATAGAATTTTACTATTTAGACAATTATTCTTCCTGATAAACTTGAAATATGTGCAAAACGTGGTATAATATATTTGTAGTTATTTTATCATATCTAATAATAAATTCTATTTAGCGGGGGTATTATCCGATGAAAAAGACAATTATTACTATAGAACGACAGTACGGAAGCGGCGGAAGCGTTATCGGTCAGCTTGCTGCCGAGAAGCTTGGCATAAAGTGCTATAACAGACAGATACTCGAAATGACAGCCGAGAGGTGCGGTATCGCTCCGAATTACCTGGAAAGCGCTGAGGAGAACGTCCCCACCAGCTTCCTGTATTCGCTGCTGCTGTCCGCTAATCCTGCAAGAGCTATGGAGGAGAATCTTCCTCTTTCCGATAAGGTCTTCCTTATGGAGAGCCGTATAATCAACGAGATCGCCGACAAGGAGAAGAGCTTCGTCCTGGTAGGACGCTGCGGAAGCTATATCCTGGAGGACCGCGGTTGCTTCAGCGTGTTCATCTATGCGGACCGTGAGTCCAGATTGAAGCGCGCAATTGAGCAGTATAATACGGAGGAGAAAAAGGCTGAGTCCATAATGAAAAAGGCAGACAAGCGCCGTGAGACCTTCTATAACGTCAATACGGGAAGAGTATGGCAGGACAAGGATCAGTATTCCCTCTGCCTTAACAGTGCCGAGCTGGGCGATGAGCTCTGCGCGGAGATCATCGTCAAGGCTTATACCGAGTACAATAAGCGCTTTTCCGAATAAAAACAGCCCCGAAGCGTAATATCGCCTCGGGGCTTTCTGCGTCATCACGAATATACAGGCTCTTTCGGGGGACAATATTCCCGAAGGAGCTGTTTTTATGTGTGTTATTCTGATAAGGTCACTGCTGCTGTATGTTCTGGTCATTTTCGCGGTGAGACTAATGGGAAAACGTCAGCTGGGAGAGCTCCAGCCCTCGGAGCTGGTCATAACCATACTTGTTTCAAACATAGCGACGCTGCCAATAGAGGACGTCAATATCCCCGTAATAGTGGGAGTTACTCCGATTCTGGCGCTGGTCTGTTTTGAGGTGCTGGTATCCTGGCTGGATCTGAAGTTCCCGAGGCTGAGGAAGCTTATCTCGGGAAGTCCCAGGATAGTGGTCAGGGGCGGCCGTATCGAGAGGGATATACTGCGTGAGCTGCGGTTTTCGGTGGACGATCTGCTCATGGCCCTCCGCGGCAAGGACATATTCGACCTTGATGAGGTGCAGTTTGCAATCGTAGAGACTACGGGCAGCGTGTCTGTTATGAAGAAGCCCTCGGCGGACACTCCTACAAGGGCGGATATGTGTATAAAGGCGGAGGAAAATGATCCGCCCGTGCTCATTATCTCCGACGGGGACTTTGTGGAAAAGGCTCTTGCAGCGTCGGGACTCAGCAGGAGCATGGTGGAGACTGCGGTGAAAAGCTGCGGAATGACCGTTGATGAGGTCTTTATCATGACAGCGGACGCCGCAGGAAAGTGCTTCATAGCGGATAAAAAGGGGAGTCCGCCACATATTTTTACGGTAGGAGGGTACAACAGTGACAAGGACTAAAATAAGCGCGGTCATCATACTGCTGCTCATTGGACTGAGCGTGTATTCAAGCCTGTGGGTGAACCGCCGCTGCGGCAATATGCTGGAAAAACTCGGCGTTATATCGGAGCTTGCGGAGAGGGGAGAAACCGATGAGGCGGCTGTCCGAGCAGGAGCGCTCAGCGCAGAGTGGGAGGACTTTCGCGCTAAGGCGTCGGTGCTGCTGAAAAATGACAGGCTTACGGACGTGGACAGGATATTCTCACGGATAGTCCACCTTGCGGAGAACAACAGCGAGGAGCTGCAATCCGAGCTTGCGGAGCTCCGTGATATGCTGGATATGATGAAGAGCGGCGAAACACCGAAGCTGACGAGTGTATTATAAAAGAACTCCCCGAATTTAGGTTCGGGGAGCTTTTAAATTCGTTGTTGTGAGTTTAATGTTGAGAAATAACTCTCAACTTTCCACTTTCACCTCTCAACTGTTATTACTTTTCAAGAGTTCCGTGTGAAAGCGACTTCAGGTAAGCATTGATAAAGCCGTCGATGTCGCCGTCCATAACAGCCTGTATATTGCCGTTTTCAAAGCCTGTACGGGTGTCCTTTACGAGGGTGTAGGGCATGAATACATATGAGCGTATCTGTGAGCCCCATGCGATCTGGTTCTGGACGCCCTTGATGTCCTCGATCTTTTCGAGGTGCTCGCGCTCCTTGATCTCAACAAGCTTTGAACGGAGCATCTTCATGGCGTAGTCCTTATTCTGGTACTGGCTTCGCTGAGTCTGGCAGGAAACAACGATACCTGTGGGCTTATGGATAAGACGTACAGCAGAGCTGGTCTTGTTTACCTTCTGGCCGCCTGCACCGCTTGAACGGTAAACCTCCATTTCAATGTCCTCGGGACGGATGTCTACTTCAATGGAATCATCAAGCTCGGGCATTACTTCCAGAGCTGCAAATGAAGTGTGGCGGCGTCCCTGCGCATCAAAGGGAGATACACGGACAAGTCTGTGAACGCCTGACTCGGACTTCATGTAGCCGTAGGCATTTTCGCCTTCAATGAGGATAGAAGCGGACTTCATACCTGCTTCGTCGCCGTCGAGATAGTCAAGGAGCTCCACCTTGAACTCGTGGCGCTCAGCCCAGCGGTTGTACATACGGTAGAGCATTTCTGCCCAGTCCTGAGCCTCTGTACCGCCTGCACCTGCGTGGAAAGTGAGGATAGCGTTGGCGTTGTCGTACTCGCCGGTGAGGAGAGTAGCCAGCTTTTCGTCCTCAAGCTTGGTCTTGAAGGCTTCCGACTCCTTCTTTATCTCCTCGATGTCGCTTTCATCGTCAGCCTCGATAGAGAGCTCGATGAGAGTGATTATATCTTCGAGGTTCTCGTTGAGCTGGTTGTACTTCTCGATCTTCTTCTCAAGGGACTTCTGCTCCTTGAGAACCTTCTGGGAGTTTTCGAGGTCGTCCCAGAAGCCCTCCTTGGCAGTCTCCTCGCCAAGCTCCTCAACGCGCTTTTTTGCAGCTTCTATATTCAGAACGTCAGCAAGCTCCGCCATTTCCTTGCGGTAGCCTGTCATTTCGACTCTGAGTTCGTCAAGTATGATCATAGTTTCAAATCCTTTCAAACATAGATACATATATTATAACACAGTTTTTCGCGGAGTGCAAGGGGAAAAAGAGAATTTTTCGCAGCTTTTTGCAGGGCAGCGTCCGCTGATATAAACATCGCCACGATACGGACGGTATAATTGAATTGTTACCGGCAGACTTATATTATCTGCCCATATTACTCACTTTTCCCTTGACAAACGGGAATTTATCGTGTATAATAGGATAGTATTCAAAGGCGATGATGAAGAGGAGTACGCAGGAGACCTGATTTTCAGAGAGCTGCCGCAGGGTGAAAGGCAGTATGAGGGGCTTGCGGAAGTAGCTTCGGAGCTTCGCGTGCCAACGGCTTTGCTCAGTAGTATGCGGCGTGATCCTCACGTTACAGGGGAAGAAGCTAAGCGGCTTCGCAGAGTGCGGGAGAATTCCCGAATTCAGGTGGTAACACGGACTTTAGTTCGCCCTGGACCTATAACGGTTCAGGGCGTTTTTAATTCATAATGCATAATTATTAATGCATAATTGAATGTGTCAGCTTCGCTGACAAATCTGAATTATTCTGCTTTGTACTGTTAAAATATATCGCCGTAAGGCGATACCGCCAATTATGAATTATGCATTATGCATTATGAATTGACTGAAAGGAAGATCAAGAATGGCAAAGGAACTTGCAAAGGCATACGATCCCAAGGACTTTGAGGACCGAATTTATGCCGCATGGAATGAAAAGGGCTGCTTCCGCGCAGAGGCTGACCCCAAGAAGACACCCTATACAATAGTTATCCCCCCTCCGAACATCACAGGACAGCTCCACATGGGACACGCTCTTGATGAGACTCTCCAGGATATTCTTATCCGCTGGAAGAGAATGAGCGGCTACAGCGCACTGTGGCTCCCCGGTACAGATCACGCTGCTATCGCGACCGAGGCTAAGATCGTTGAGGCTATGCGCAAGGAAGGCGTTACCAAGGAGGACCTGGGACGCGAGGGCTTCATGAAGCGCGCATGGGAGTGGAAGAAGCAGTACGGCGGCCGTATCGTTGAGCAGCTCAAGAAGCTTGGCTCATCATGCGACTGGTCAAGAGAGCGCTTCACCATGGACGAGGGCTGCTCAAAGGCAGTTAAGGAAGTCTTCATCAAGTACTACGAAAAAGGGCTCATTTACAGAGGCGAGCGTATAATCAACTGGTGCCCCAAGTGTAAGACCTCACTTTCAGACGCTGAGGTTACTTACGAGGATCAGGCAGGCCATTTCTGGCATCTCCGATATAAGATCAAGGACTCTGACGGCTATCTGGAGCTTGCTACCACTCGTCCCGAGACTCTCCTGGGCGATACAGCTGTTGCTGTAAATCCCAAGGACGAGCGCTATACAGACCTGGTCGGCAAGACAGTTATCCTGCCTATCGTTCACCGTGAGATACCCATTGTTGCCGATGATTATGTTGAGATGGACTTCGGTACAGGTGTCGTTAAGATCACACCTGCTCACGACCCCAACGACTTCGAGGTAGGTCTCCGTCATAACCTGCCCGTTATCAACGTAATGAACGACGACGCCACCATCGTTGACGACTATCCCGCATATGCAGGTATGGACCGCTATGAGGCAAGAAAGAAGATAGTTGAGGACCTGGAAAAGGAAGGCGCTCTCGTTAAGATAGAGGAATACAGCCATAACGTCGGAACCTGCTATCGCTGCGGAACTACCGTAGAGCCCAAGGTCTCCACACAGTGGTTCGTAAAGATGAAGCCCCTCGCAGAGCCTGCTATAAAGGCTGTAAAGAACGGCGATACAAAGTTCGTTCCCGAGCGTTTTGACAAGATATATTTCCACTGGCTTGAAAATATCAAGGACTGGTGTATCTCCCGTCAGATCTGGTGGGGACATCAGATACCTGCATTCTACTGCGACGAGTGCGGCGAGATGGTTGTTACCAAGGAGAGCAGCGCAGTTTGTCCCAAGTGCGGCAAGCCCATGAGACAGGATCCCGATACTCTTGATACATGGTTCAGCTCTGCGCTCTGGCCCTTCTCCACACTGGGCTGGCCCGAGAACACAGAGGACCTGAAGTACTTCTACCCCACAAATACTCTCGTAACAGGCTATGACATCATTTTCTTCTGGGTAATCAGAATGATGTTCAGCGGTCTTGAGAACATGGGCAAGGTTCCCTTTGACACAGTTCTCATACACGGACTTGTCCGCGATTCACAGGGACGCAAGATGTCCAAGTCACTGGGCAACGGTATCGATCCCCTTGAGGTCATCAAC
This sequence comes from Ruminococcus flavefaciens ND2009, assembly GCF_000621785.1. Taxonomy (GTDB): domain Bacteria; phylum Bacillota; class Clostridia; order Oscillospirales; family Ruminococcaceae; genus Ruminococcus; species Ruminococcus flavefaciens_C. The sequence continues at coordinate 396,850 of NZ_KK211347.1, forward strand.
GAGTATGGTGCAGACGCACTGAGATTTATGCTGGCAACAGGCAACTCACCCGGAAACGATATGCGTTATATCGACGACAAGGTAAAGGCTGCAAGAAACTTCGCAAACAAGCTCTGGAACGCTTCACGTTTCATCATGATGAACCTTCCCGAGGACTTCGAGTTCAAGGGACTTCCCGATGAGCTTGAGCTTGAGGACAAGTGGCTGGTGAACAAGTTCAATCAGCTGGCTAAGGAAGTGGGCGAGAATCTCGACAGATACGAGCTGGGCGTTGCTTCACAGAAGATCTACGACTTTATCTGGGACGTTTACTGCGACTGGTATATCGAGCTGACAAAGCCCCGTATCCAGGCAGGCGGCGAGACTATGGCAAAGGCACAGGCAGTTCTGGTATGGGCAATGCAGGGAATGCTGAAGCTCCTTCACCCCTTCATGCCTTTCATCACTGAGGAGATCTGGCAGGTGCTCAATAACGAGAAGTCCATGATAATCCTGGAGACCTATCCTACCTACGATCCTGCTATAGACTTCACAGCAGAGGAGAAGGACTTTGAGAAGATAATCTCTGCTATCAAGGCAGTCCGCAACGTCCGCACAGAAATGAACGTACCTCCGTCGGTAAAGGCAAAGCTCTTCATCGAGACTGCCGACAAGGCACTGTTCGATTCATGCTCACTGTTCTTCGAGAAGCTGGCATCTGCTTCCGCAGTAGAAACAGGGGACAAGTTCGATATTCCCGATTCTGCCAACGCAGTAACCGATACCGCACGTATCTTCATTCCTATGGACGAGCTCGTTGACAAGGAGAAGGAGATCGCCCGTCTCGAAAAGGAGAAGGCAAAGGTACAGAAGGACATCGATTTCCTCAGCGGAAAGCTTAATAATCAGGGCTTTATCGCTAAGGCTCCCGCACAGCTCATTGAGGCTGAAAAGGCAAAGCTTGCAAAGGCAGAGGAGAAGATGGCAAAGATCGAGCAGTCTATCGCTGCATTCAGGAAGTGATCGCTTTCGCGCAAGTGCATATAAAAACAATAAGCTCCCCGTTTTTCGGGGAGCTTATCTTATATTAAAATGAAGAAGTGAAAAATGAAAAACTTATTCTGCGTCTTCATCGGGGGCAAGGAAATCGGGGACATCTATCTTACCTGACTTGCTCTTCTTTGAAGACTTTTCTGTGGCCTCCTCTTCAGACTCCTCAGCCTCGTCAGCTTTCTCAGCTTCCTCGGGCTCGTTCTCTTCCTCAGACTTGGCGTTCTTATTTTTCTTAGCCCCGGTAGTTTCTTCCTCGGGCTCTTCCTCGTTCTCGGGGTCCTCATACTCCTGCTCGTCGAGAGTTACCTTTACAGTCTTTTCATCGCCGTTTCTGATGATAGTCAGCTCGAACTCTTCGCCTGCGGAGTGCTTGTTCTTCTTTGCAACAAGCTCTGCTGTTGTAGTTACCTTCTCGCCGTCAGCCTCAACGATGATGTCGCCTTCCTCAAGACCTGCCTTGTCAGCGGCACTGTCCTCGTTGATCTGCTTGATCATTACGCCAACAGGGAGATTGTACATCTCAGCAGCAGCCTCGGATATAGCCTGACAGCTGATGCCCAGCTGGGGCTTGCCTGTAACGTGACCGTACTTCATTATATCGTCAATGATAGCAGCAGCCTCGTTGGAGGGGATAGCAAAGCCGAGACCCTCGATAGAAGCCTCCGATGAACCGTAGGATGAGGACATCTTTGAGGAGTTGATACCGATTACCTGACCGTACTTGTTGATAAGGGGACCGCCGGAGTTTCCTGAGTTGATAGCGGTGTCGGTCTGGATAAGGTTCATAGCCTTGTCGTTGATAGTGATGTCACGGTCAAGACCTGAGATCATACCGCCTGTAACGGTGTTCCTGAGCTCAAAGCCGAGAGGGTTGCCGATGGCGATGACCGATTCACCGAGCTGGAGCTCGTCGCTGTTGCCGAATTCAGCAGGTGTAAGACCTGTTTCGTCTATTTTCAGGACTGCCAGATCAAGGTCTACATCATAGCCTATGACCTCAGCTTCGTAGGTCTCGTCGTCACCAAGGAGAACATTTACTTCCTTTGCAAGACCTGCGCCGTATTCGCTGTCATAGATAACGTGAGCGTTTGTAACGATATAGCCGTTTTCTGTTACCACAACGCCTGTACCTGTGCCCTTGTATATGTTGGTCTGAGGAGCAGATTCGCCGAAGTCATATCCGCCGAAGCCTCCGAAACCGCCGAAACCAAAATTGAAGAAATCATCGGGGATAGCGGACTGGCTCTGCATTGTTACCTCAAATGAAGACTCGATACCTACAACAGAGGGGAGCACCTTCTTTACGATCTCCTCATTTGTAAGAGCCTTGCCGTCTGATTCAACGGGCTCGATGATGCTGATGTTCTGAGCGATGATCGAGGAATCTGTGTCCTTTGTGCTCTTGAGGACTGTCTTCTCCTCTTCTTCTGTAACAGCAGCACGGTTGAAGTTCTCGCCTGCGAAGTAGCGGTATGTACCGATAGAGCCTGCGGATACAACTGCCATAGCCATTACCAGAGCAGCTGCCTTGAGACCTGTATGCTTCTTAGGTTTCTTGGGAGAGTTGCCTCCGTCAGTGCTGAAGCCCTGATAGTTGTTTCCGTTTCCCTCGGGGGTTGTATTGTTATTGTATGTGTAATTGTACTCATTCATGATGATCACTTTTCCTTTCAGATTATCTCTCTGAGGTTCTCCCTCAGCCTGTGATTATATTATATTGGGGCTATGTGAAATAAGTTTGCGGTAATTGTATCGTTTTAAGGAAGCTTTTGTGTAATTTTTTTCACATTGGAGCCCCTTATGTGAAAACTTTGTTAAACAGTCACCGAAAATGCCTTGAAATAATGATATTCCCCCTCTTGCATTCTTCCTTAATGTGTGATATAATAAAAACATTATATATTAAGGAAAGGAATTATATGGACAGTTCAGACATATGGAAGATAGTTCTGGTCATAGCGATGATGGTGTTTTCCGCAGTATTTTCGGGTACCGAGACCGCCTATTCCAGCGTCAACAAGCTCCGCCTCAAGAACTATGAGGCACAGGGCAGCAAAAAGGCGAAAAAGGCGCTGAAGCTGGCTAACCGCTTCGACGAGGTGCTGACGGCGGTGCTTATCGGAAACAATATCGTGAACATCGCCACATCATCTGTAAGCACTATCTTATTTATAAGTATAATGGGCAGCAAGGGCGCTGCGGTATCAACTATCGTTATCACGGTACTGGTGCTGGTATTCTGCGAGGTGCTGCCTAAGTCCTACGCCAAGAAGAACGCGGAGAAGCTGGCGCTTGCCTTTGCGGGACCTCTCTCCGTACTGGTAACTGTGTTCAAGCCCTTCGTGTGGCTGCTCAACAAGCTATCATCGGCAATATCCAAGGGCGATGAGGCTCCCAGCGTTACCGAGGACGAGCTGAAGTACATGATCGACGAGATCGAGGAGCAGGGCGTTATCGAGGAGCAGGAGAGCGAGCTGGTGAAGAGCGCTCTGGAGTTCGACGAGATAAACGTCAACGAGATACTCATTCCCCGTGTAAAGGTAGTGGGAGTGGAGCTGGGCTCAACTATCGACGAGATAAAGGAGCTTTTCAGCACCGAGATGTACTCCCGTCTTCCCGTTTATGAAAAGAGCCTGGACAATATCCGCGGTATCATCACCAACAAGGCATTCTTCAAAATGCTGGTGGAGGGCGGAAATGACATAACCTCCATCATACAGGAGGTGCCGCACATAGCCGATACCAAGCTAATCAGCGAAGCAATGCGTGATATGCAGCGCTCAAAGGTCCACCTTGCGGTAGTCATCGACCAGTACGGCGGCACCAAGGGCATTGTCACTCTTGAGGACATAATTGAGGAGCTTGTAGGCGAGATCTACGACGAGGACGATGAGATCGAGACCAATATTATGATGATAGCTCCCGATAAATACGAGGTGGCAGGAGACATGAGCATAAGTGATATGCTTGAAATGCTGGATCTTGACGAGGACATGATAACCACTGACTATACTTCCGTAGGCGGCTGGGTCACCGATGTAATGGAGCATATCCCCGAGGCAGGAGAGACTGCCGAGAGCGGTATTTTCCGCATCACAGCTGCCGAGGTCAACGAGCAGACCGTAGAAAAGGTTATAATCGAGGTACTTCCCACCGATGAAGATGAGGAAGACGACGAGGACGATGATGAATAGTATAAATCAAAATTTAGCGCATACGCGAAAAATTGGAAATGTAGGGGACGGCGTCCTCGACGTCCCACGAAATGCATTACACGCCTAACGGGACGCCGAGGGCGGCGTCCCCTACACATATAAATTCTGATTTATCATATTAACCGAATAAACATAATGCCCCTGAGCGTTACAAAAGCGCTCAGGGGCAATTTTTTAGTTTCGGGAGCTTGTTATTCTACCGTGCCCTCGCTTCTGCCGATAGTGAGGACGAAGCCCTTGTTGATGGGCATTATGCCGTTGGGGTCAACGGTCTTCACAGTGTTGTCGGGAAGCTTAACGCTCCAGGTGTTCTGTGTCAGGTTGCGGAGAGCGTGCTTGCTGGGATCCTTCTTGTTGCGGACCACCTCGCCGATGATCTTGTGGAAGTCTCCCTCGGTGTCGCTTGCCATGCCGTCATAGAGCTTTGCGCCGCCGAATGCAGGGAGCTCAAAGCGCTTGAACTTTATACTCTCTGTGCAGGTAAGCTGACCGCCGCAGTACATACAGTTCACGGAATACTTGGGAGCGATAAATGTCTCCTTGCCGCAGTGAGGGCATGGAACGGTCTCGCTTCTCAGCTTCACGAAGGCGTCCAGCCAGGTCATTTCGATAACGCGGTCATAGGGCGGCTTCACGGAGCTCTTGCCGAAGGACTGAATAAACAGATCGCGGATATAGTCTGGGTATATCTTCCAGAAGCGGAGAGTATTTGTGTTCAGCTGGTTATTTGCGGCGTTTCTGTCGTCCTCGGGGTCGAGAACGAAAACCGGATCGCTGCCGTAGAACTTCTTCTCCAGCTCGGGAGTCATGCAGGGAGGCGTTGAGTACTTGCCCTCCAGAGGGTGCTCGATAAAGAGCATACGGAACAGGATAACAGCCAGTGAGAAGCGGTCTGAGCGCTTGTCGGGAGCACCGCCGAGAACTACCTCGGGCGCCATGTAGCGCTGTTTGCCTGCGATACCGAAGTTTACACCGCGCTCGGAAACATTGTCGTTGTCACAGATGAGCACATCGCCGTTCTGCGGATCGATGAAGAAGTTTCCGTTATTCAGGTCCTGATAGCTGTAGCCGTCATTGTGGAGTGCGCGGAAGCCCTCGATGATGTTGATAGCGGCGTTGCAGCGGGCGGTGATATTGGCGAAGCTTGCCTTCATTCGGCGTGTCTTGGGGTCCCACAGGAGGAAGCGTGTCAGCTCCTCAAAGCCCTTGGGACGGAGTGGCATGATATAGCCGAAGCTGCCGTCTATCCAGTCGGAGAGCTCCTCGGGCCAGAGGAAATTCTTGGTGGGAGCACCCTTCTTTATGTTTGCCTTGAGATTTTCGTAGAACTCCTGGGGATTCTTCATCTTGTCGATGGTGGACTTATGGTACCATTTAAGTGCCATTTCCTTTCCGCCGCACTCGACTCTGTAGACGTTTCCCTGTCCGCCTCCGCCGAGAAACTCCAGTATAGTGAAGGTGGAATTATAGATAGTTCTGCCTTTGTAGCCTACTTTAAGTTCTGCCATAGTCGACTCCTTTCATAGTCCCTATATGAGCACAGGCGGAGTTGTCCGCCTGATACTGTCACTGATTTGAAAATTCTTCGTTCTGTGGAAGTCCCTGAGTTGCAGCCTCGGTCTCCGCAGGTTCCGATACATATGTTGCAGCTTCCTCTGCCTGAGCATTTTCGGCGGGTGCAACCGCCGCAGGCTGTCCCTGAGAAACTGTATTTGCACAGAGCCATTCGCACCATGTTGCATAGTATTTACCGAGTACGTGTATTCCGTCACTGGTGTAGTCGGCGGTAAGTGCGCCTGTTTCATCGTCGAATACGCTGTTGATGTCGATGTAGTAAGTATGTACGCCGTCTGCCATTTCGCTCATACGTGAGTTGAGCATATTCAGTCTCTCGTTTGAGATGAGAGTGGTCTCGGCAGCAGGTGTGACGTGGAGGTTGCCCTCGATGTATATGATAGCGTCGGGCTGTACCTCGCGGATACCGTCGATGAGCTGTCTGTAGGCGGAAACTGTTCGTTCGATGTCATTGCCTACTTCGTTTATGCCAAGCATAACGTATATCTTGCCGTAGGGCTTTGCATTGAGAGCGCCCCAGACGGTGCTGCCATCAATTGTGGTCTCATTGATCTTGTAAGCCGAAAGACCGATGTCGCAGAAATAATCCGCATTTTTCAGCGTTCCGTAGTCCCTCAGACCAACTGTACGGGAGTCACCGATGAACAGGGCGTCATCAAAGTATTCCGGACCGCTCTGTACAAAGGTGCCCTTTACAGGCTCGGGAGCAGCAGTAGCTGCCTCGGTGGCGGTAGCGGTCTCGCCCTCGGAAGTGGGCTGAGTCTCCTTGGGAGCCTCGGTAGTGCCCTCGCTGTCCTCAGCGGCAGGCTGAGTGCTGATAACGGGAGCCTTTGCAGCTGCCTTCTGCTGCTTTATATCGCTGTTTTCCCAGATCTTTCTGAACATGATCGGCGATGCGACAACGCAGGTGAACAGCAGTATGATCGTATATAAGCCTTTTTTTAAATTATTCACTTTTGTATCTCCTTAGAATCTGAAATACATGAACGGGTCGTCCATGCCTCTGTACATACAGTAGACAGAAAAACCAAATACAGCCAGAAGCGCCAATACAGTCACGATGGAGTTCTTCATCTTCTTGTAGACTGCTTCGGGTATCCTTGTGGAGAAGATCAGTCCTGCGGCGAAATACTTCCAGTACTTGTGCCAGTAATGAACGTAGTCCTTGTCCATTATAAAGGCTGTCTTCTGGGGCAGGAACGGGAGAAGTCTCTTGAAGTAGATCCCCAGCTCGTGGAAGTCCGTAACTGCAAAGAGGAGCCAGGTCACAGGGATAATGAGTATCATATATGCGTGGCCGATGATCTTGTGCTCGTTGAAGAACTTGCCTGTCCAGTATTTTTCAGTCATTATGATAGCGAAGAGCACCAGTCCCCAGAGTACGAAGTTCCAGCTTGCGCCGTGCCAGAGACCTGTGAACAGCCATACTACAAGGGTATTGAAGAACAGTCTTCCGGGACCCTTACGGTTGCCGCCCAGCGGTATGTAGACATAGTCCTTGAACCATGTGCCCAGGGTCATGTGCCAGCGTCTCCAGAACTCGGTCATGGTGACTGACATATAGGGGTGGTCGAAGTTCCTCGGAAGCTCGAAGCCCATTATCTTTCCGAGACCTATCGCCATGAGGGAATAGCCGCAGAAGTCAAAATAGAGCTGGAAGGAATAAGCAACAATGCCCATCCATGCCAGGGGAGAGGATATGCTCTCAAAGCCTACCATGGAAATATCGCTCCAGAGTCCGCCCACCTGATTTGCGATGAGGACCTTGTAGCCCAGACCGATTGTGAAGGTCTTGAGACCGTCCTCAACCTTAGCTAAGGTGTGTTTACGGCTCTTGAGTTCCTTTGCTACATGGTCATAGGTAACGATAGGACCTGCGATGAGCTGTGGGAACATACTGATGTATGCACCGTAATTTATCAGATTCTTTTCAGCCTTTGCCTTGCCCTTGTATACGTCAGCGATGTAGGAGACGTTCTGGAAGGTATAGAAGCTGATACCGATGGGGAGGATAATATTCTTTACTGTAAGGCTCTGGTGGAATATCGCATTGATGTTCTCGGTGCCGAAGGTCCAGTACTTGAAGAATATGAGCCACCAGAAGTTGAAGGCGACGCCGAAAAAGAGCCAGAGCTTTTTCGCGTGCTTGCTGTTTTCGATGAACTGACCAACAATGAAGTTGACCAGGTTGGTCAGCAGGAAAAGAACTATATAGACCAGCTTTCCCACGCCGAGGCCGTAGAATATGACGCTTCCTGCCAGTATGACAAGATTCTGGTACTGGAGGCGGTTGGAGGAGTAGGCGAGCAGCAGAAGTATCGCCACACAGCCTATGAAGATACAGATGCTCTTTACGTTCCTGTAGGTAGGCATACTGAACAGATAGTAAGCTGTGGCAGCAGCGCCTACGATGATCAGCGCGCATCGGAACCGCTTTTCGGGAGCGTTGTTTGATTCATATATCAGTAACAGCACAGAGGCTAAGTATATCAGTATGGGGAGCGGTCTGAAGAGCCGCATCACCATGAACATATCTATGCCGACAATAATGGCGGATACTACCACTACAGGATTGCGGTATTTTTTTTCGGAAGCCGTATAGAATATCAGAAAAACAGGCAAGAAAATGAAAATAAATTTCAAGCTGCTGAAAACCAAATATATCACCCTTTAGTTATATCATTTGCGCTTTTATATGTGATTTGATAAATTAGACTAATCTGCGGAAAATAGCATTATTCAAACTCATACATTATTATTTTACACGTTTGTTTTTTAATTGTCAATAGCTTTGGAATAATGTAGCAATTTGTTGCAAAAGCACATATATTCAAGAGGCTTTTCTGCATTTTTCAACAAAGGGAACAGCTTGCTCCACAAGAAAAAAGTCCCCCGTGCAGAACGCTCGGGGGACAGTTTCTTATATTTCCGTAACAAATGGTGTTATGAGTATCATTATCATGCACACAGGGCAGATGAACTTTATCATAACATTGTAGAGGAGCTTTGAGCGGAACTTCTTCTCGCCCAGCATTACTTCTTCCTCTACATACTTTGTCTTTACGGCATAGCCGATGAGTATGCAGGTGAGGAATGCCAGTATCGGCATCATGATGTTGTTGGTGGTGAAGTCGAAGAGGTCCAGTATCTGCATACCGAAGAGCTTGAACTCAGACCACACGCTGAAGCCGAGAACGGACAGCATACCAAGGATAAGTGTCATGATGATGACAGCGATACAGCTCTTTGACCTGCTGAGCCCGAACTTTTCCATAACTACTGCAACTACGGTCTCCATAAGAGAGATGGATGAGGTCAGAGCAGCAAGGGCTACCAGAATGAAAAATGCGGTACCGATGACCTGTCCCGCAGGCATAGCTGCGAAAACCTTGGGAAGGGTGATGAACATGAGTCCCGGACCTGCGTTCAGCGCGGACTCATCTCCGCCGGAGAATGCAAATACCGCAGGAACGATTATCATGCCTGCAAGGAATGCAACGAGTGTGTCGAAAACCTCTATCTGGCGGACAGAGCTCTCAAGGGAGTCCTCCTTGCGCATATATGAGCCGTAGGTTACCATGATGCCCATTGCCAGCGACATTGAGTAGAACAGCTGTCCGCAGGCAGCGGCTATGGTGCGCAGGAACTTGGATACGGTAAAGCCTGTCAGGTCGGGGAGCAGGTAATATTTAAGACCGTCTCCTGCACCGTCAAGGGTGAGGGTGTAGACTGCAATGCCGATTATGAGAACCAGCAGTACAGGCATGAGGAACTTGCTTACCTTTTCGATGCCCTTTTCAACTCCGAAGAAAACTACCAGAGCGGTCAGGAGCACATATATAACAAAGAATACGGTTGGCTCACCCAGAAGTCCGATAAAGTGCTCGAAGAAGGTGAGGTTTGTGTCGGGGGCTGAGGTGGCATATGAAGCTACGGAAGCCTCTTTGCCGCCGCCCGTGATAAAGACGGTCATGTATTTAAGTACCCAGCCGCCGATAACGCAGTAATAGGGGAGTATCAGGGCAGGTATCACCGCCGCCAGTATTCCCAGGGGCGAGAAGCGCTTGTCCACAGCTTTATAGGCACCGATAACGCTCTTGCCTGTTCTTCTGCCGATGGCGATTTCGGTGAGCATAAGTGCAAAGCCGAAGGTTATGGCGAATATAAGGTATACCAGCAGGAACACTCCTCCGCCGTATTTAGCGGCAAGGTAGGGGAAACGCCAGATGTTTCCAAGACCTACCGCTGAGCCTGCCGCAGCGAGTACAAAGCCTATTTTTGAGCCGAAGCCTCCTCTTGATGAGGCGGTCTTTTCTTTTTCCATTGTTAATACAGTCCTTTCAAGTGTCTTTTCGTGATGCAATACAAAATAATTATATCACTGCGCGAAGAAATAATCAATATGTATTTTTGTGCTGAAAAAGCATTTAAATACATACTTTTCATGATCAGCGGTCTGCGTTTCCTGCAAAAAAAGGAACGGCGGATCGCCGTTCCTTTTGGGTCAATATTCACTGTGTACTTATCACTCGATCTCTGCCTGCTGCTTTGCAGCTGTGAGGGTGTTCTTCATGAGCATTGCGATAGTCATGGGACCTACGCCGCCGGGAACAGGAGTGATGAAGGAAGCCTTCTTCTCAGCGGACTCAAACTCAACATCGCCGCAGAGCTTGCCGTTGTCAAGGCGGTTCATGCCCACGTCGATGACAACTGCGCCTTCCTTTATCATGTCGCCTGTCACGAAGTTAGCGCGTCCGATAGCTACAACGAGAATATCAGCGCCGAGACAGATCTCCTTGAGGTTCTTGGTCTTTGAGTGGCAGATTGTAACTGTTCCGTTCTTCTGGAGCAGGAGCATTGCCTGAGGCTTGCCAACGATATTGCTTCTTCCGATAACAACGCACTGCTTGCCTGTTATGTCTGTGCCTGTGCTCTCGATAAGGCGCATAACGCCTGCGGGAGTGCAGGGGAGGAAGGAGTATTCGCCGATCATGATCTTTCCCACGTTGATGGGGTGGAATGCATCAACATCCTTGTCGGGTGAGATAGCGTTGATAACTGCCTTCTCGTCGATGTGCTTTGGCAGGGGAAGCTGAACGAGTATGCCGTTTACCCTGTCATCGCGGTTGAGAACGTTTACCAGATCAAGGAGCTGCTCCTGAGTTGTAGACTCGTCCAGTGCATACTCATAGGACTGGAAGCCTACTGCCTCACAAGCCTTCTTCTTGTTGTTTACATAAACTCTTGAAGCGGGATCATTGCCTACGATAACTACTGCAAGTCCTACCTTGAGACCCTTTTCGTCCCTGAGCTTAGCTGTTTCCTCTGCGACCTCAGCCTTTACTGCTGCTGAGACTGCCTTTCCGTCGATTATCTGTGCCATTTATTTATCCTCCTTATCATCATCGGACTCATGGTCCTCTGTATCATCGTCTTCTTCGTCGTCCTCGTCTTCATCATCATCGTCGTCATCGTCTTTGATGAGTAAGGGCTCGTCGTCATCATCATCTTCATCTTCGTCATCGTCATCATCGTCACCGAGAATAGAGCTTTCAAGCTCGTCCTCGTCGAAGTCGTCGTCGTCATCGTTGAAGATGTCAAGATCATCGTCGTCATCATCGCCGCCTGCCTTGGCGTCCTCCTTGGAGAGACCCATGCGCTTTCTGCGGGTCTCCTCGATGAGACGGTGGGATTCCTCTGTATTTGCATAGAGCACAAAGCTCTCGGGATCGCGCTTTCTTCTGATGAAGAATATTATCTGGAGTATAACGGAAACTACGAATATTACGGCTGCAAGTGCCTGTGATACGCGGATATTACCCAGCATAAGGCTGTCTGTGCGGAGCCCCTCCACCAGGAAGCGCTCTGCGCCGTACCATGTGAGGTACATGAGGAATATTTGTCCGTCGTACTTTCTTCTCTTTGACCAGAATGACAGTATGACAAATCCAAGCAGACACCAGATCGACTCGTATAAGAAGCAGGGGTGAACCGGCTTCTCCCAAAGCATTTCCAGACCGTTCTTGTACATATCTCCGCCAACGCTCATGCCGTCGGAAATAGTGCGCTGGATAGTGCCGCCTGTCATACCCAGGAAGGAGGCGGTGTTTGTGCCGAAAGCCTCCTGATTGAAGAAGTTGCCCCAGCGTCCTACGCCCTGACCTATCAGGAAGCCCAGGGAGACAACGTCAAGCATGGGCAGGGCTTTTACCTTGCGTATGCGGGCTATGATGTAGCCTATCAGTATTCCGCCGATTATTCCGCCGAAAATGGCAAGTCCGCCGTTTCGGGTGTTTATTATCGCTTTCCAGTCCCATTTGTATTCGTCCCAGCGCATGAGTACATAGTATATCCTTGCGCCGATTATTCCGCCGATAACGCCGCCGATGATAACATCAATGGCTCTGTCAGAGTCCAGACCGAAGCGCTTCATCTTGGGCAGTACATAGATAAGGGCGAGTATCAGTCCGATAGTGATGATGATACCGTACCACTGTATATCAAAGCCGAATATGGAGAAGGCGGTGGGGTCGATGTGGAATTTCCAGCCCAGCTCGGGAAATTGTATTTCGTGTGGTTCTAAGAATGTTGTTCCGTTCATGGGGTCATGCCTCCTTTGTAATTACCGACAGTACAGACCTGTCGGGGCGCAGTTCTCTGCGCATATAATCTATGACATCGTCACAGGTAAGGTCCGAGAGGACCTCGATAGTATCATAGGGACCAACGCTGTCCATATGAGCGTTGAGCATAAGGTTTGCAACGGCTTCCACATTATTGAGACCGCGTATCATCATACCGTAGGCGGTCTTTTTTATCCTCTGGAAGTCCTTCTCCCTGATACCCTCATTTATGAGCCGGTCTATCTCCTCGAAAAGTGCATCTCTTACCTCGCGCGGGCGGTCCGACTCTCCTGAGAAGTACACGGTGAAATAGCCGCTTCCGTAGAAGACCTCACCGTCAAAGGTGGAGTTGATCGTCTCCTCCTTGAGAAGTCTCTCACACATGGGGAGAGCGGGATCTGTGAGGAGAGCCGCGGCAGTAGATGCGGCAGCAACGTCCCTGAGTCTCTGTTCGCCGTCGCTCGGAGTACACTTGTAGCCGAACTGGAAAATGGAAGCTCCCACAGGCTGCTTTTCGGTGATCTCAGAGGTGACTATCTCATCGGGCTCGTCGGGGAATACTGTCTCCAGACCCTTGTCCTCGCTGGGTCTAAGGCACCGGTCGCATATCTCCAGGACCTTGTCGGCACTGATGTTGCCTGCGATGGAGAGCACCATGTTATTGAGGTTATAGAAGGTGTCATAGCACTTGTAGAGCAGGTCTGCGTCTATATGTGATATGCTTTCCTCGGTGCCTGCGATGTCTGTCTTTATGGGGTGGTTGTGGTACATACCCCTGAGCATATTGAAGAACACCCGCCATTCGGGATTATCGTTGGTCATTTTTATCTCCTGACCGATTATGCCCATTTCCTTGTCCACGTTTTCCTTGGTGAAGTAGGGCTTCTGCACGAAGTCAAGGAGTATTTCCAGGTTCTCCTCATAGTTCTTGGAGCAGCTGAACAGATAGCAGGTCTTGTCGAAAGAGGTAAAGGCGTTGCATGAGGCGCCTGTTCTTGCGTAGAGCTCGAAAACTCCGCAGTCTTCGTTCTCGAAGAGCTTGTGCTCAAGGAAGTGAGCTATGCCCTCGGGGACAGTGGTGTAGTCACTGTCGGCGGCATTCCTGAATATATTGTTCACAGAGCCGTACTTTGTGCCGATGAGGGCTTCTATGCTGCTGAAGTCGTTCATCTCGCTGATATAGATGTCAAGTCCGCTGCTGTGCTTTACGTGTATGCAGCTGTCGCCTGTACGGGCACTGGTGAGTATTTCCTTCTTCATTCAGCCTGCACCTCCTTGTTGAGCATGAGGTAAATGCTGTCTAATTCAAGTGACTTTGCAGCCTCTATCATTCGCTCCTTTGTGACCTCCTCAAATCTTCGGAAGTGCTCCTCGGGAGTTATGGTCTCGCCGTCACAGAAGCAGTCAAGATACCAGCCGATGTAGGAGCTCGGGGTATCGCCCACCTGTAGCACCGCATTGTCCAGCGCCATGAGAGCGCCCTGTATCTCGTCGTCGGTGATATTGCCCTTCTTTATCTCCTCCAGCTGAGCCATTATCTCCGCCTTTGCCTTTTCGATATTGCTGCGCTCAACGCCCAGGTCAACGAAGAATGAGCCCTTTACCGACACAGAGCGGCTTGAGCAGTAATAGCAGAGGCTCATCTTCTCGCGGACATTGAGGAAGAGCTTTGAAAAGGGGAGCTCACCGTAGATTATGCTGAGCATTTTCAGTGCGTATCTGTCGTCTGAGTCGGTCTTGAAGGCAAGCACTGCCTTGCACTGATTAACGTCGAATTCCTCGGAAAGGGTCTCCACCTCGGCTTTAAGAGGACTGTGATTGCGCATGGACACGGTCTTTGGCTGACGGTCGATGCTGCTGAAGCTTGTGCGGAACATCTCCGCGAAGCTGTCGTCCTCCTCGGGGGAGACGTAATATATCTCTATCTGAGCTGTTTTCAGAAGCTCACTGTATGCTCGGTAGACCTCCTCGGGGTCCGCGGAGAGAGCTGCCTCTCTGCTGCCGTAGCCCGTACATTCCGCAGGCTCGCCTCTGTAAGCCAGCTTTTCAGCCTGTTCAAGGGCATAGCTGCGCTTCTGGTTGAGCTCGCCGTCGATACGGTCTATGAGGTCTTTCTTGACCATGGCGAAGGACTTTTCATCGAAGGCGCCATTTTCGGCATTGGGATTGAAAAGGCAGTCCCTGATAAGCCGCCGCATCTCGCCGCCTATGTCCTCGCCGTCGATGGCGTAGCGGTTGTCCAGCCAGGATGCCCGCAGCCCAAGTATCTGCGCATCGCCCTTCTTCCGTGCGGAGGAGCCCAGCCCTGCACCGTAAAGCTCCGAGAGCTTTTCACTGAGAGCAGCGTAGGTCTTGTAGGTGCTGCTGGAAACGGTGAGTATGCTTGCTGCAAGATTGTTTGCAGCGGCGGTCTTGTCGCTCAGCTCTGTCAGGAAGTATATCGCCAGGGAACAGGTCTTGAATTTCTTGTCGACCATAGTATTGAAGCCGATACTATCGCCCAGTTCAGACCTTTTGTATATCATCAGGTCAACACTCCTATCTAAAAAGCTATACATCATATTATAACACACTTGAAAATAAATTACCATACTATTTTGAATTTTTTTCAAAAAATTACCTTCTGCCAATGGTTATTGCGCCAAAATACTTGATTTTTATCCCGTGAAAGTGGTATAATGTATATTAGATAATTGTAAACATTTGAAAGGGAGGCAGGTAAATGGATTATATCGGTGAGAAATGCCCCGTATGTAATAAGATATTCACACCTGATGACGATATAGTTGTTTGTCCCGAGTGCGGTACGCCTCATCACAGGGATTGCTATGCTGCCAACGGTAAATGTGCTCATGAGGAGTACCATTTCATCGGCAGGAGATGGGAGAAAAAGGCGGACGATAAGCCGCGGTACAGGATATGTCCCGTGTGCCGCTTCCCCAACGGAAGCAATGACACCAGCTGCCAGAGGTGCGGTACAGACCTGAGAGACGTAAGTGCTGATACTGCCGAGGAGAGCCGCAGAAATGCGGAGCAGGGCGGCAGTCAGTGGAGAGACCCCTTCGGTTCCGTTGACTCCGAAGAGCTTATCGACCCTATCAACTATCTGGGCTATGACCCCGATGAGGATATAGGCGGCGCTACCATGCGCGAGGCAAGCGACTTCGTGGGTCCCAACAACATTTACTATCTGCCTAAATTCAAGCGTATGCACGAGGACGGTGTACGTCCTTCCTTCAATATCCTCGGACTTTTCTTCCCGTCCCTTCTCTTTGCAAACAGGAGAATGTGGGGGTGGGCGATAATAACCGTTGTCATAGGCACCATACTAAGCTTTCCCTCCGATCTGGCTCTCTATATGCAGGAGAACGCCTCTCAGCTCCCCGCAGAGTTCGTCAGCTTCATGTCGGAGTATACGGGAAAGCTGGATATGCTGGGAGACATCGGAATGGTGCTCAGCTTTGCGGGAAGGGCTCTGTGCTGCCTTTTTGCCAACTGGCTGTACTACAGGTTCTCCATGCGCTCAATAAAAAAGATAAAGACACGCCGCAGACCTCTTTCGGAGATAAAGAACTCAGGCGGCATAAAGCCTCTCAACGCCGTACTGATAATACTCATAAGATACGGAGTCGCTTTAACGCTGGTTTCGGCGGTATACTTCTTGTTTGCTTTTGTTTTTTCTTTTAAAGAGGTCTACAATATGTAACTGCCGCGGGCAGACATCTTAACTCAGCTTTATATGATCAAGGGATCATCGGGATATTAAAATTTTACTGCCATGCGTATAGGTGCGTATCGGCAGACAGCTGACGCTGCGGCGTTTGCTGTGAAAAGGAGTTTTTATTATGAAAAGGCTGATGAAAAACACTGTGTCGGCTCTTGCTTCATGCGCTCTCGCCCTTTCGGCTTCGGGGAGCCTTGCTGCATTTGCCGACGTAACTCCCAATCCCGTCATAAGCAGGGGCTGCCCTGCCTATTCGGGTGCCAATCCTGCGACGGCTTCTGCCGCCAATGACGAGCATTATTTCTCCTTCTGGACGGGTACTGCTCCCGACTACCTTGCATATGACCTTTCGGGAGTCCCGGAAAAACAGAGAGAAAAGGTCATCGCAGTCTGGTACAACACCAGCGCCTACGACAAGATAGGTCCATATGCAAACCAGAATATGGAGCCCACCGACTACACCCTTGAGGTCAATGCCGCTGAGGGCGGAAAGTACCCAGAGGAGGGCTGGAAGGTGGTGGAGACCGTAACAGACAATCTCCACGGCTCACGCCAGCACGTTGTTGACATGAAGGGCTATAACTGGATAAGGCTCAATATCACAAAAGCCGACGGCAAGACCGGCAGCAATGCTCAGGTGAATTTCGATATACATAACGTCTCCGACGGAATATCCGACAGCTGGATATTCTACGGCGACTCAATTACCGCAGGCGGCATGAATAACTGCTACGGAACAGGATTTGCCACCTTCGTGAACCGCCTGGACGAAAGATTTTTCCCCGTTCAGGAGAACGGCGGCATAGGCGGTCTCAGGAGCGAGGACGGCAGGAACAATATCGACAGCTGGCTGGAGATATGTCCCGCGAAATACGTAAGCATAGCCTATGGTACCAATGACGCCTGGGGAAGCAATACTCCCGTGGAGACCTACTATGCAAATACAAAGTATATGGTGGACGCAGTTCTCGCCAAGGGCAAGGTGCCTGTGCTGCCAACTATACCTTTTTCCACAAATGCGGACGTTGCAAAGGATCTGGTAAAGTACAACGCCCAGATCGAGAAGCTCTATGAGGAGTACGGCGACAAGATAGTAAAGGGTCCCGACTTCTATGAGTTCTTCAGCAAACATACCGACCACCTGGCAGACGGTGTTCACCCTGATGGCGACGGCTATGAGATGATGAGGGAGCTCTGGGCTCAGACCATGTACGAAAGGGTATATTCCGCCGAAACTCCACAGGTGACCACAGTCCCTGAGGATACTACGGAGCCGGCAGGTGAGAAGATGACTCTTCCCGGTGACACTAATCTCGACGGAGTCGTTGAGCTTGCGGACGCTGTTTTCATCATGCAGTCCCTGGCAAATCCCGATAACTACAAAATGGAAAAGCAGGGACGCATCAATGCTGATGTGGACGGAAGCTTTGACGGTATGACGTCCAACGACGCTCTTACCATTCAGCTCTATCTGCTCCACCGCATAAACGAGCTTCCCGATAAGCTGCAATAAAAAAGATCCTGCTCTGCGGGGGCATGGCGGCAGGATCCTGTACAAATAAGGGGGATAACTATGAAGATCAGAAGCTTCTGCGTTATGGCGGCGGCGGTCCTTTGCCTTGTGCTGACGGGCTGCGGGCTCCGCGACTATCCGACATATACATATCAGCTCAGCAACAAGCTGGGGGAGAGATACCTCATCAACTACTGCGAACAGACAGGCTATCCCGAGAACAGTACCCGAGTCAAGATCTTCAGGGAGAAGGACAAGATAGGGGATTATGACGGCGGAGCCTATACGGGCTGCGATTCCTATATCCCGTCGGAGTTGATGCTGATATGTACCAAGGACAAGGTGGACTATTACTATATGAAGTCCCAGTTCGGAGAGTACATCATCGCTGACGGCGTCATTGACGTAAAGATGAATTTCAACATGATACAGCTTGGAGTTCAGCCCGCCGGAATGAACGATATGGACAAGCGAGCCTACTCAAAGCTGGCGGCGGAAGTCCGCGGCGCAGTTACCGAGGATTCGGCGAAGAAGCGCTTTTCTTCCTGCGGCTACAGCTCCGACAGCTTCATGGCTTTCTATAACTATAAGGGCTGAAAGGCTCGTAAACAGTAAAGGCTCCGCATAACTGCGGAGCCTTTTTGGCAATAAATTATCCCTGCATACATTAAAGTACGCAGGGATGACTTTTTAGACGTAATCTTCTTCAGTGTTAGGCCAGAGCCTGTACATCGGAGTGTCGGTAGTACCGTCGCCGACCCAGATCTCAACATCGATAGGATTGGGATCACGGTAGCCTATGTACCATCGGTTCAACTTTTTTCCGGAAGCTGACCTCTGGAATTTGACAGGTGACTTACCCTTTCCCATGAAATCATTAAGCAGATCTGTGAAGGGTTTTGTCTGTGCGTTGCCGCTCCATGTGGAATGGTTGGGTCCGTTGTTGGAAGCTCCGTCCTTTGAACATACGATGATGAAATCATAATTGTCAGTTTCTCCGCCAGTTTTGCCGCTTGCATGATGTTTACCTATGCTGCTTGCGCTGAATGCTTCGGCTGCTTCGTCATCATCAGCAAGGATAGCCATGACACTGTCATGGATGCTTTTTGCGCTGGAAATATCGGCTGTACGCTTTGAACGTTTAACATACCCCAGCATTGACGGTACGAGAATTGCTGCCAATACACCGATAATAGAGATGACAACGATGAGTTCCACCAGGGTGAAACCTCTTTTAGTTGATTTTGCCATATAAATCCCCCCATAGTTTTATAGTGCAAAAAAGTGTGGATATTCGTTTACTTCATTATACGATTTTTTACATTCATTGTCAATAGCTTATTCAAAAAAATTTCATATAGGTGTATAAGAAAAGCCCTATATTACGTTGAGTAATCACTTGACCACTACCTTCTTGAATGCCTTCTTACCCTTGCGGACAATGATCTCGCCCTCAAGCTTTATCATTTCTCTGGGATCGGTCTTCTTTTCGTCATTTACAGTGATGCCGCCCTGCTGTACAAGTCTTCTTGCCTCTGATACAGAGGGAGCCAGCTCAGCCTTCACCAGAAGTGTGAGAAGTCCTATAGCGCCGTCGGTAAGATCAGCGGAGTCTATCTCGGCTACGGGCATATTCTCGTTGGAACCGCTTCCGCCGAAGAGAGCCTTTGCAGCTGCCTTAGCCTTTTCTGCTTCTTCCTCGCCGTGTACCAGCTTTGTGAGCTCGTATGCGAGAAGCTCCTTGGCAGCGTTGAACTGAGCACCCTCCATGGTCTTCTCCATTTCCTCAATCTGCTCAACGGGAACGAAGGTCAGCATCTTCAGGCACTTGATAACATCAGCGTCATCTACGTTTCTCCAGTACTGGAAGAACTCGTAGGGAGTTGTCTTTTCGGGATCCAGCCATACTGCGCCCTTCTCGGTCTTGCCCATCTTCTTGCCCTCTGAGTTGAGGAGGAGCGTGATGGTCATTGCGTATGCGTCCTTGCCCAGCTTGCGGCGGATAAGCTCTGTGCCGCCCAGCATATTTGCCCACTGGTCATCGCCGCCGAACTGCATATTGCAGCTGTACTTCTGGAAGAGCTCCAGGAAGTCGTAGCTCTGCATTATCATGTAGTTGAATTCCAGGAAAGTGAGTCCGCGCTCCATACGCTGCTTGTAGCACTCGTGAGAGAGCATACGGTTTACGCTGAAATGAGCTCCGACATCGCGGAGAAGCTCTATGTAGTTAAGCTTCATGAGCCAGTCAGCGTTGTTGACGATGATAGCCTTGTCCTCTGAGAAGTCGATGAAGCGGCTCATCTGCTTCTTGAAGCAGTCAACGTTGTGCTGGATAGTCTCGGGAGTCATCATCTTTCTCATGTCGGTCTTGCCCGAGGGGTCACCGATCATGGCTGTACCGCCGCCGATGAGCACGATGGGCTTGTTGCCTGCCATCTGGAGGCGCTTCATAAGGCAGAGTGCCATGAAGTGTCCGACGTGGAGCGAGTCGGCAGTGGGGTCAAAGCCGATGTAGAAAGTAGCCTTGCCTGCGTTGACAAGCTCCTCTATTTCCTTTTCGTCTGTGAGCTGCGCGAGGAGACCTCTGCGCTTGAGTTCTTCAAAAGTAGTCATAGTTTATTTCTCCTTTATATTAATTGTTAAGATCAAACTTATATTAAAGCATTGAGAATGCTATAAGAAATGAAAACGTCGGGCGTTTTCATGTTTATCACGACCTTTCGGTGGTATGCTGTCAGCCGACCTCTGTGTGTTCCTTTACCGAGGCAGTGACGGGAGTATTATATGCAGAAAGAGCTTCATAAGCCATCTGTACCTGAAACTCGTTGAGCTCGACACTGTACTGTCTGCCGGTAAGCTCGCCCTCACGGGCTTTTAGCGCGATATACAGCTTGTGGGAGAAGACCGCCCCGGAATATATGTGATTATTGTAATATTTGGTCTTGGTAACGTGCTTTTTTACCGACTCTATGTCAGAATTGTCAATGGCGGTAATGCTGGCGGCGGAGTATATGACGGTGTAGTTGCCGCCGATATTTATGCCGTTGTTGCAGCTGCCCTCGCCGTTCCTGCGGTAGGTGAGCATCCTGCCGTTGAGGTAGGAGCGCTCTATCTGCGGGAGCCTTTCTCCGCACTGCTTTATGAAGGCTCTTACAGGAGTTTTAAGCAGCTTGTATGCGCTCCAGCCGCCGAAAATGACACCGCTTATGGCGAGAGTGAAGTTTATCTCCGCAAAGCCTGTCTGCCAGAATATTGCAGCTATGAAGAGTGCTGCCGCGGCGATGAGCATAGCAATGCCGAATTTGCTTATATATCTGCGGTCGAGGTCGCGCTTCATTGAGTCGCCCATGACCTGCCGGAAATCATTTTTCAGGACATATTCCTTGTATTTCTGCTGCCATTTATCGTCCTGCTGATATTCGCCGCTCTGTACTGCTTTTCTGAGCTCCTCGTCATTGCGTTTTGACCGCAGCTCAAAGAACAGGGCGGCTGCAAATAACACTGCAAAGCCGGCAGCAACAACGGCGCTCACCAACGGAGACAGCCCGTAGAACAGCCCGATGAAAAATGCTATGGGGACTGCTGCGATATAGCTGATGATACGTGTTTTCAGCGGCGGAAGCTCGGGCTTGAACATATTGGAGCTCCTTTCGGTGGTATGCGTCAGTCAGCGTGTTTCATTATAGCTTTCAGCAGACCGAGGAAAGCGGAATGTAAGAAGGTCCGCAGTGCGATGAGGAGCTGAGAGCCCATGAACACATATTTAATATAGACGTAGAAGTATTCGCCTGCGCCGCCTGAGTTCTTCTGCGAGAGTCCCTCCATATAAGGCTCAAGGGTACTGCCGCCGAAGGAGACGAACTCCACAAATACGGCAAGGAGCAGTGCGACGGTGAAGCCGAGATTGAGCTTAGCGCTGTCAAGTCCCGCAAGTCCCGAGTAGGGGTGTATGAACCTTGTGAACAGGGAAGTGAGCGTGAAGCCGAGGACGGTACACACCGTCATTCGTATGAAAGGGGACTCTGCTCCCGTTTTTGCAGGGCTTATGAAGCCGGTATACAGGAACAGCAGGGGCATAAAGAATGCCAGAGCCGAAAGGCTGAGATAGCCGATAGTCCTTTTCACAGTATCCCTCCTTCAAATACAAAAGCCCCCGTGCAGCAATGACTGCACGGGGGCGAAGCTACTCGCGGTACCACCCCGATTTTTCCGCGTTTGCGGAACTCGAGAAGCTGTAACGGGCATACCCGACCGCACCTACTGTAAGGTTCAGCGCGGCAACTCCCGAATGTAGGTCTCTGTACGCCGTCATTCCCTCACACCACACGGGAACTCTCTGTATCGGGCTATGCACAGGTTTTATTCGTTCACTGTTTTTGCCCTTATATCATATCATAACTTTAACGGCTTGTCAAGAGGAATGCTCACTTTTTATGCGGTGGAGCGGCAATGTTTCCGCTTTTTCTCCGAGTACATATTGTCATCCATCTCATTGAGGAAGCTGTCGATGGTCTTTTTGCTGCTGAAAAGTGCGGTGCCGATGGAGAATGAAAGCTTATAGGGCGTCCTGTCGGAGCTGTTGAACTTTTCCAGCTGTTTCCTCAGGCTGTTCTCCATGTTGATAAGGTCGAATTCGCTGTCAACTCTGGCGAGGATAATGAATTCATCGCCTGCGAATCTGACAGACAGGCTTTTTGAAGGCTTTGCGGCGTTGATTATCTCTGCGGCGGAGATAAGAGCCTCATCGCCCACGGAATGACCGTACATATCGTTTATGCTCTTGAAGAAGTCGATGTCTATCATGACGCCGCCTATTTTAGTGCCCTTGCGCTTCACCTCAGCCAGAACATGGTCAAGGTAGTTGCGGTTGCAGAGCTTAGTGAGCGGGTCGATGTAGGACAGCTCGTTCTGAAGGCTCATGTGGGTTCCCACAAGTCCCAGTGCCACTGAGCACCATGCCAGTGAGATACCGTAGAATATCATCTGGGCGGTGGTGCCGATTATAATGGGCAGCAGGAACATCCAGATGGGGAAAAATCTGGTCTTTGCGGAGCCCTTGTAGTATCTGTACCTCACGCAGACGCTGAAGCCCAGATACAGGAACACCGAGAGGTAATAGATATATCCCAGGGGCTGTCGGTGGTAGACATTGGCGGAGTCGATACTGAAGAAGTATCCCCATTTTAAATTCGGTATCAGTGCAAGAACGAGGAGGATAGTGGGCAGGGAAAGCCAGGAATAGTACTTTTTCAGGCGGCTTTCCTGCTTGTAAAGTCTCAGGTCAACGTAGATGCACCAGAGGTAGGAAACTGTGACATTTATGGTGTATGACAATGAATTGGTGATGTATGCGGCGGCGCGGGCTCCGAAGAAGCTTTTGCCGTCAACTATGAACGATATGGTTTCGGTTGCACAGGCTGCGGCGGTGAGAAATATCATAGCAGTGAATATCCTGTCGCTCGGAAGCTTTCTCTGTCTGACAAGATAGCTGCTTATCTGAAGCACCACCAGCATAGCTATGCCGATACAGTTGGTTACTATGATGGATTGCAGATTCATGTTGTCCTCCTTCCCCCTATCAGAAGTCCATATACCATTATAACATATTACATATAAACATTCAAGAGATTAACCGAAAATTTACAAATTATGCCCAATTATTTATATTGCTGTAACATTAGTGTCTTTTCGGAGCGGAAATAAAGTTTTTTTTGACGGGTACTTGAAATTTGACGAGGTTTGATATATAATAGTTTATGATATTTTTTACGGGAGGAACGTGTAAAATGAGTACTAAAATCGGATTTGACAACGAAAAATACCTGAAATTGCAGTCTGAGCACATCAGACAGCGTATCGCACAGTTCGGCGATAAGCTCTATCTTGAATTCGGAGGAAAGCTCTTTGACGATTATCACGCTTCAAGGGTCCTGCCCGGCTTCAAGCCAGACAGTAAGCTCCAGATGCTCCTTCAGCTCAAGGACGATGCTGAGATAGTCATCGTTATAAACTCTGACGACATCGAGAAGAACAAGGTCAGAGGCGACCTTGGCATTACCTATGACATCGACGTTATCCGCCTTTTCAACGTATTCACCAAAATAGGGCTCTATGTAAGCAGCGTTGTACTCACAAGATACGACGGTCAGCCTACTGCTGACGCCTTCCAGAAGCGTCTTGAGGCTCTCGGCATCAAGGTATATCATCATTACAGCATCAAGGGTTATCCGTCAAATCTCCAGTACATAATCAGCGACGAGGGCTACGGCAGGAACGATTATATCGAAACTTCCCGCAAGCTCGTTGTCATTACAGCTCCCGGTCCCGGAAGCGGCAAAATGGCTACCTGTCTCTCTCAGCTCTACCACGAGCACAAGAGGGGAGTTGACGCAGGCTACGCCAAGTTCGAGACCTTCCCGATATGGAACCTTCCTCTCCGTCACCCCGTGAATATCGCATATGAGGCAGCTACCGCCGACCTCAACGACGTTAATATGATAGACCCCTTCCACCTTGAGGCTTACGGCGAGACTACCGTAAACTACAACCGCGATGTGGAGATATTCCCCGTGCTCAACGCTATGTTCGAGAATATCCTGGGCGAGTCTCCATACAAGTCTCCTACGGATATGGGCGTAAATATGGCAGGCAACTGCATCGTTGATGACGAGGTGGTATGCGAGGCTGCAAAGCAGGAGATAGTCCGCAGATACTACACAGGTATGTGCGACAACAGAAAGGGCGCTATCTCCCTTGAGGAGGTAATGAAGCTGGAGCTTCTCATGAAGCAGGCAAACGTTACTCCCGAGGACAGAAAGGTAGTTGCTCCCGCTCTTGAAAAGGAAAAGGAGACAGGCGGCCCCGCAGCAGCTATGGAGCTTCCCGACGGTACTATCCTCACAGGACGAACCTCTAACCTCCTGGGAGCAGTTTCCGCACTCCTCCTCAATGCACTCAAGCATTTCGCTCACATAGATGACGATATACTTCTTATGTCGCCCCACGTTATCGAGCCCATCATGGAGCTGAAGGTGAACCACCTGGGCAACAACAACCCAAGAATGCACACCGATGAGACACTTCTTGCACTGTCCATCTGTGCAAATACAGACGAGAACGCCAAGAAGGCTATGGAGCAGATATCCAAGCTCCGCGGCTGTGAGGTACACTCAACAGTTATCCTCTCGGCAGTTGACGAGCGTATCTTCAAGCGCCTGGGCATCAATCTCACCTGTGAACCTAAATACGAGGCGTGATCATCAAGCCGTAATGCTTTGTAAGCTTTACGGCTTTTACTCTTATCATTGAAAAATCGTAAGATATGGTTTATAATAATCGGTAAATATTATACGGAGGCAACAAATGACAGATAAAAATAAAAAAAATATAGCACTTATCATCTACATAATTCTTTTCTATGCGGTATGGACTTTGTATACGTTCTATGCAGACGGACCTGTTGGCGATAGCATTAAAAATGCAGCGGTGGAACAGATAGTAAAAGAGGGTATCATAAAAAATCTTGTCTGGACTCTGCCCGCAATGCTGCTGGTGCATCATTTTTCTTCCGATGTGTACATAAAGCTGAAAGAGATGTTCTGTACCAAAGTCAAATGGCTGAGATACCTGCCCGTATTCATTCTGTTTACAGCCTATGTGCTGGGAAGTGAATACCTTTCCGCGGGAAAGCTTGAAGTAAACAAGGATTTCGGCGCGGCAAGCATTGTTATCGTATTATTTGTCGGCATTACGGAGGAGATGGTTTTCCGCGGCTGGCTCCTCAACGCTACGGTGAAGAAAGAGAAGCAATGGCTGCCCATAGCTGTTAACGCAGTGCTGTTTACGCTGATACATTTCCCGATATGGATAGTCGAGGGCACTTTAACCGCAAATATAACATCATTTGGTTTCTTGTTTATTGCTGCGCTCAGTGTTATTTTCAGTATAACATTTTTAAAGAGCAGGAGCATAGTTGTTCCTGTTCTGCTCCATATGTACTGGGATCTGCTGGCATTTATGTTCATTTGATAAAAAAGCCCTGAGATAATTCTCAGGGCTTTACTATATATCCAAGGTGAAAACAGTTTTACAGTCTTATTCGTAGTCCACTACGTTTACCCAGCGGAGAAGTATCTCCTTCTCCTTGCAGTTTTTCTTTACCGACGTGCTTCGGATACATCTGAAAAAGAAACGCCACAGCATCTCCGTCTGCGTGCACGAAGATACTGTGGCTGTATGCTGCTGTTTTACTGCTCGGAGAAGGAATCCTTGCCAACTCCGCAGAGAGGACATTCAAAGTCGTCGGGAAGATCCTCAAACTTTGTGCCGGGTGCAATGCCGTGCTCGGGATCGCCAAGCTCCTCGTCGTACTCCCATCCGCAAACGTCGCAAACGTATTTCATATATTCACCTCCTTGTGGTTTTTCATTATTATAAATGAAAAGCCTGCGCCTGTCAATAGAAAAGTGAAAATTTTAATGTTAAAAGAAGAAAATATGTTCTGGCTATTTATTTTTGTAAAATTATATGGTATAATGAATGCATAGCATTCATTATACCATATTTAAAAGCCCTCGCAGATACGCTGATCGGAGATCAACTCCCTGCATATCGGGCAATTATATCATAATGCCTCGCTTCTATGGTATAATATACTTTGTTCGCTATAAGTTTTCTAACTTCAGGAGATAATCATGACCGATAAAATAATCATTAAAGGCGCAAGAGCCAATAATCTGAAAAATATAGACCTGGAGCTTCCACGCGACCGCCTCATCGTAATGACGGGACTGTCGGGCTCGGGTAAGTCCTCCCTTGCCTTCGATACCATCTACGCTGACGGTCAGCGCCGCTATGTGGAGAGCCTTTCTTCCTACGCCAGAATGTTCCTGGGACAGATGGAAAAGCCCGACGTTGACAGTATCGAGGGACTTTCTCCCGCTATTTCCATAGACCAGAAAACTACCTCCAAGAACCCCCGTTCAACCGTGGGTACCGTTACGGAGATATATGACTACCTGAGACTTCTCTACGCCCGTATCGGCGTGCCACACTGTCCTGTCTGCGGCAGGGTCATCTCACAGCAGACCATTGACCAGATGGTGGACACCCTTATGGAGCTGCCCCAGGGCACAAGACTCCAGCTTCTGGCACCTATCGTAAGGAACCGTAAGGGACAGTACACAAAGGAGCTGGAAAGCGCAAGGAAATCGGGCTTTGTCCGCGCCCGTGTGGACGGCATTATGTATGAGCTGTCCGAGGAGATAAAGCTTGATAAGAACAAAAAGCACAATATCGAGATAATCGTTGACCGTATCGTTATCAAGGAGGGCATTGAGTCCCGTATCACCGACAGCCTTGAGACTGTTTTCAACCTGTCGGGCGGTCTCGCCATAGCCGATGTCATCGACGGCGAGGAGATACTCTTCTCCCAGAATTACGCCTGTCCCGAGCATAATATCAGTATAGGCGAGCTGGAGCCCGTTATGTTCTCATTCAACAACCCCGTGGGAGCCTGCCCAAAGTGTACGGGTCTGGGAGTTTTCAGGCATATTGACCCCGACCTCATTATCCCCAACAAGGAGCTCTCCATCGAGGAGGGAGCTATCAACGCCTCGGGCTGGAACAGTCTTGACGAGACCTCTATCGCCACTATGTATTACCGCGCTATTTCCAAGAAGTATGGCGTTCCGCTGGACGTTCCCGTAAAGAAGCTGAAAAAGGAACAGCTTGACCTTTTCCTCTACGGAACAGGCGAGGAGACTCTTGAGCTGAAACGCCCTGCCTCCCTTGGCGGCGGCACATACCGTTCCCCCTTTGAGGGCGTTGTGAACAACCTTGAGCGCCGCTACAGAGAGACATCCAGCGAGTACTCAAAAAACGAGATAGACGAGTACATGAGCGAGGTGAACTGCCCTGTGTGCAAGGGAAAAAGGCTTCGTGACGAGTACCTTGCTGTCAAGGTAGGGGATAAGAACATCAGCGAGCTCACGGACTTCTCCGTCAAGGAGGGGCTGCGCTTTTTCAACGAGCTGAAGCTTTCCGAGCATGATGCTTTCGTGGGCGAGCGTATCATAAAGGAGATAAAGGAGCGTCTGGGCTTCCTGGGAAGCGTGGGTCTGGAGTACCTGACACTTTCCCGTTCATCGGGCACACTCTCGGGCGGCGAGAGCCAGCGTATCCGTCTTGCCACGCAGATAGGCTCCTCATTGGTGGGAGTCCTCTACATTCTGGACGAGCCCAGTATCGGTCTGCACCAGCGTGACAACGACAAGCTAATAGCCACGCTGAAAAGGCTCCGCGACCTTGGAAATACGCTTATAGTCGTTGAGCATGACGATGATACCATGCTGGCGGCGGACTATATCGTGGACATAGGTCCGGGAGCTGGCATTCACGGCGGAGAAGTGGTCTTCGCAGGTACAGTGGACAAGCTGCTGAAGTGTAAAAACTCCATTACGGGACAGTACCTCAGCGGCAAAAAGAAAATAGAGATACCCAAAAAGCGCAGGAGCGGCAGCGGAAAGTTCCTGACCGTAAAGGGCGCCACTGAGCATAATCTTCAGAATATCGACGTAAAGATACCTCTTGGCGAGCTCATATGCGTTACGGGAGTTTCGGGCTCGGGCAAGTCCTCACTCGTCAATGAGATAATCTATAAGCACCTTGCTGCAAAGCTGAACCGCGCCAAGATAAGGAGCGGCGCCTTTGCGGAGATGGAGGGCATTGAAAATCTGGACAAGGTCATCTGTATAGACCAGTCTCCCATAGGCAGGACGCCCCGTTCAAACCCTGCCACATATACAGGCGTTTTCAGCGATATACGCGACCTTTTTGCAAAGACTCCCGACGCCAAGGCTCACGGCTACGGCAGCGGAAGGTTCTCCTTCAACGTCAAGGGCGGACGATGTGAGGCTTGTGAAGGTGACGGTATCATCAAGATAGAGATGCACTTCCTGCCTGATATATACGTTCCCTGCGAGGTCTGCAAGGGAAAGAGATACAACCGCGAGACCCTGGACGTTCACTATAAGGGCAAGTCCATCTACGATGTTCTGGAAATGACCGTGGACGAGGGCGTGGAGTTCTTCGAGCACCTGCCCAAGATAGCAAGAAAGCTGAAAACTTTACAGGAGGTAGGACTGGGCTATATCAAGATAGGTCAGCCTGCAACTACTCTCTCGGGCGGCGAGGCTCAGCGTGTAAAGCTGTCAACGGAGCTTTCCAAGCGCTCCACGGGCAATACCATTTATATCCTTGACGAGCCTACTACGGGACTTCACACCGCCGATGTACACAAGCTCATAGACGTGCTCCAGAGACTGACAGATCAGGGAAATACTGTCCTTGTAATCGAGCACAACCTCAATGTCATCAAGGTTGCCGATCACATCATAGACCTGGGCCCCGAGGGCGGCGACGGCGGCGGAACTATCGTCGCACAGGGCACTCCCGAGGAGGTGGCAGCCTGCGAGAAGTCCTATACGGGACAGTATCTCAGGAGTTATTTGGAGCAGTAAAAGCGTCCTCAGCTTCATGATCTGAAATTAAAATGGGTGATGTGTATATGAAATATAACATTCTAAATAGCTGGACTATCGGCTCAATATCCAATTATCTGTTTCAGGATGTCATGAACAGAAAAGATGTTTCTATGCGGTATATCTATGATCTGAGTGCTATTCAGGATATACAGCTGCTTAAGAGGATATACTTCTTTGTCAACAACAGACGCCCGAAAAACAGGGAAAAACGCATAGGTAAAATGATCGACAGGATAATAGCCGACCGCAGCGGCGATACTGCTGCTCTGATGACAAACGAGATGCTATGCTACCTCAGGGAGGAGCATCTGAGAAAGCTTCAGGATAATGGCATTAAGCTGGTGTTAGTGCTGATAGACCCTATCGCTGCGGAGTACGACACGGCTTCGGCTGCAAGGGAGATGATGAAAAAGGTGAGCTTTGACCTTGTAATGTCATTTGACCCCGCTGACTGCGCCGAATACGGCTTTGAGTACTGCAATTCGATCTATTCCGTTATCGCTGAGAAAAAGGACTGCGTGATAAAGTATGACATCTGCTATATGGGAAATATCAAGGATCGTTTTCATTTTATCAGGAAGCTCCTCAAAGCGGCAAAAGCAAATAACGCAGAGCTTCTGCTGAGACTGGCAGGTTGCAGCCCTGAGGAAATGGCGGAGCTTCCCGAAGAAGTATCGCTGAAGCACGTTCTGAGGTATGATCAGATCATAGATCTGACACAGGAGTCAAACTGTATTTTCGACATGACTCAGTCGGGGCAGACAGGGGTGACCTATCGTTACTATGAAGCAATAGTCTATAACAGGAAACTGCTGACGAACAACAGAGCTATTGCTGCACTGCCATATTATGACAGCCGATATATCAGGTTCTATGACAGTGTTGAGGATATTGACTGGGAATGGGTAAAGTGTCGGGAGCCTGTGGATTTTGGCTATAAAGGTGATTTCAGTCCTGTGAAGCTTCTTGAAATGGTAGAGCGGAAGCTTAATAACAAAAGCTGAATATGTATGAGAAGATGCTTGTAACAGGCATCTTCTTTTTTGTACATCTTCATTTTTACCCTTCGATCTGCCGCGCAAGAAACTGTGCAGAGGCGTTGATGAGACTCTTTTGCAGATCGGTGACCTCACGGCATTTTTCGCTGGTCATAAACGCTACGGCTCCCGAAACATCGCCTGCTGTGATGATTGGCAGAGCAGCTATGGCGGTGCGCTCCACGCCCTCCGCGGGGAAGAAGCTGTTGGTGCTGCCGTCGGGGCAGAAGAACTGTCCGCGGCTTTCCATGAGCTCTTCAAGCTGTCCTGTGACGCGGCGCTCGGCGAATTCCTTCCTCGGCACGCCAGCCGATGCCACAACGTGATCCTTGTCGAATATTACCACGGGGCAGCCCGCTATCTTGTGCATAATATCTGCCACATATCCCGCGTTTTCGCTCATTTCGCTGACTGCGGAATACTTCTTGAAGATGACCTCACCCTCGCTGTTTGTGTATATCTCAAGGGGGTCGCCGTTTATGACAGTGTTGATACTGCCGGGAGCCCGCCTCTGCTTCGTGAGGGGAACGGTTATGGGCTGTGCTTCGGTGTTTTCGGAGACTGTAGGCTCATCGGGGACGCTTTCTCCCTCATCACGTCCGTTCTCTGTAAGAGTACCGCAGCGGAGCAGCTTGTCTATATCAGCCTTTAGCTTTATCTCAACGCTGTCGGTGTGGACTGTTATCCTGTCCACGATGAAGGCGACGTCGGTCTTGTCCAGCACCTCCTTCTGCACTATGTTGTCGAAGATGTCAAGAACGTCATTGGCTATGCGGCTGACCTTTACCATGGTATTGTGCTTGTCGGCTGTCATCGCAAGCTGATTTTTCAGCCCTGTTATCCGCTTTGTCAGCGACTCTATCTCCTCGGCGTAGACCTCCTCGGTGAGCTCGGCGCGGTCGGGATTTCGTGCGATGTCTCTTGCCTGCTGCCTGGTCAGCAGCTTTATCTGTAGCTTTGCCTCCTCTATCTCGGAGTTGATGTTTTCCACAAGAGTCCTGCTCTGTCCGGTCTCACGCTTCTGTTTCCGTATGCTCTCGCGGAGCTGTTCCAGCATTTCCGAGGAGTTTTCGCGGACGCGGAGAATGTAGCTTTTCAGTATGCCGTCCAGAACGTCGGCTCTGATGTAGTGGGAGGTACAGCTCCTGAGCCCGTGCTTGTGATAGCCTGAGCAGTGATAGGCGCTGAGCTTCGGGCGGCTCAGTGAGAACATAGGAGCACCGCAGTCTCCACAGAACATAAAGCCCGAGTACACGTTTTCGTACTTTCTTATGCCGTTGTAGCCCGACCTGCCGCGGAGCTTTATCTGCTCCTGCACCTGAGCGAATACCTTGTAGTCGATGAGGGGCTCATGGAAGTCCTCGAAGACCAGCTGCTCCTTCAGCTCCACCTTCTCCTCGGGACCGTTTATGCGGCGGCGTCTGAACTTGCCCTGCCTTAGAGTGCCAATGTAGAAATCATTCTGCAATATCTGTCCCACTGTACCTGCCGACCACTTTTCTGCGGAGCGGATATGGCTCTCCCTGCCGCAGGCGGTTATGAGCTGGTCACGGCGGGCTGAGGGAGTGCTGATACACTTCTTCGTCAGGTACTCGGCGATACGGTGATAGCCCCAGCCCCTGAGATACAGTCCGAAGATCTCCTTCACCACTTCAGCTGCCTCCTCGTCGGGAGCATAGCGGTTGCCGATGCTCCTGCCGGGGAGGAAAATGTAGCCGTAGGGAGCTCCGCACTGCCACTGACCCTGCTCCTGACGCCGCTTCACCACCGCCTTGACCTTGCGGGAGGTGTCTGTGACAGGCATCTCGTTCATGAGAAAATGGAATGAGATCATCTGCCAGTTGTCGCTCTCTGCGGAGTAGTCTATGT
This sequence comes from Ruminococcus flavefaciens ND2009, assembly GCF_000621785.1. Classification (GTDB taxonomy): domain Bacteria; phylum Bacillota; class Clostridia; order Oscillospirales; family Ruminococcaceae; genus Ruminococcus; species Ruminococcus flavefaciens_C. The sequence continues at coordinate 428,981 of NZ_KK211347.1, forward strand.
TGTCACCGATGGAGATTATCCTCATGCCGGCGTCGCGGAGGTCCTCCAGCTCCACCAGTCCCTTGCTGTTGCGTCGGGAAAATCGTGAGAAGTCCTTGACGATGAGTATGTCATATTCGTGAGCCATCATCCGGCGGCGGAGCTCCTGATAGCCCTCACGCTGCTCAAAGGTGTAGCCCGAGCGGTCGCGGTCCTCGTAGAAGTCCGGCACACTGTCGGGAAAGTATCTCTGAACATAGTCCGAGATGATGAGCTTCTGGTTTTCGATAGACGTGTTATCGCGGTCGAGCTCCAGGTCTACCGAGATACGGCAGTAGCCTGCGATATTGTAATGTGAGCTCATATTTCCACATCCTTCCTGTTTTTGAAGATATACCGGGGGTTGCCTCATTACTATTCTATCATTCCGCGCCCGGGAAAGCAATGGAAGATACTGATAAAAAACCGGTAAGTATTGGCAATAAGCGGCGTACTTGGTGTACGCCGTCATCTTATACAGCCAGATTGTTGAGGAGCAGTCCCTCTGCGGAGCTGAACAGGTCGCCGCTTCCCGACCTGAAAAGAGCGATCCTGTATTTCTTGTCCCGCCAGTCCGCGCAGAGCCGTCTGATAAACTCCTCTGAGCCCTGCTGCTGGTCTGTATTGGACAGCCATATTTCGATGACCTTTGTCTTATCCATGATTTTAACTTCTATATAGCATCACTCCCTGCGTTCATTTTTGGAAGGGCGTGTCTGTGTTATACACTTTCTTCACCTCCGTTGTTTCCCGGGAGACTGTTTATTACCTTCCTGCGGTGCAGACAGGCGTGACCCTGCGTTTTATTGTTTTTGTATGGAAACGGGTGTCAGAGGAGGGGATAAGCATCTGGCAAAGGGGAAATTGCAGGGCAGCCGGCAATATAAAAATCATATATCTCAGCCTTCCGCGGAGACTTTGCATTATTGTTTGACCATAGTAACATTATCCTTAAAGTAGAACAGATGGCAATTAGTGATAGTTAGCTGCCTGTATTCAGAAAAAAACGGGGAGTGATCCGCAGTCGATACCCACATCTCTGCTTCAGGGATTAAGAATATATATTGACTAAATATATTACACTTTGTATATAGTTATAGATTTTTTACAGCGTTTGTAATTCAAATATTATCAAGTTATTATTTGTAATCAAATCAGTCCGGAAGCTGATCGGCAGCACTGATGAATAAACGGTAAATAGGCGTTTGCTGCTGTCGGCACAGTGATCCCGAACACTGTGCTGCTGCCGTGGGAAAATGGTGTTTTTTCTGCTGATATCTTTATTTTGATAGATGTTTGCAGAAAGTATCTGTCAGGATTTTGCTATTTGTCAAGTATTAACAAAAATAGTACAATATTTTATTTATCCTTGACAGATAATGGAAAGATGTATTATAATAATAATGTACTTTTGCATATATTACAAATTGTATATTATAAATGATATAATACATCATATAGACTATAAGTAAAGTGAGGATATGAAAATTGAAGAACGATGGAAAAGATATGATCGATCTACGCACCCTTATCTCGCTGCTTCTCAGTAAGCTCTGGCTGATAATCCTGATGGCGGTCCTGGGGGGAGCTGCCGCGTTTTGTTTTTCTAAATTCGCTATGCCCCTGAAATACTCATCTCATATTTCAATGTATGTGCAGAGCTATACGGGGATCTCTGAGAATGTCAATAATCCCAATAATATCAGCAACTCCAAGCAGCTTGTAAATACATATATCGAAGTCCTCAAGGATGATGCGGTTATGAATGCGGTGGCTGAGGAGCTGAGAGGCTCTTTCGATAATTCCACCCTTGCGGAGAACTTCTCCATAGTTGACGGCAGGATCACCCCCTCTTCGCTGAGAGACTGCATCACTATCACCTCCGTGACCGATACCAGCGCACTTAAACTGTCTGCGGTCACTAAAAATGCGGAGATATCCGCAGCTATCTGCAATGACATCGCAAAGGTGGCTCCCGAATACCTTCAGGAAGCTGTCGGCGTGGGACAGATAAACACCATTGATACCGCAAAGGTCTATAATTCGCCTGTTGCTCCAAATGTGAAGAAGAACGCCATGCTGGGATTCCTGGCAGCTGCAATGCTGACCGCTCTGGCTATCATCGCCGTGGACTTTTTCGACAACACAGTCAAGGATACCGTATGGCTGGGGGATAAGTTCAAGAAGCCCATAATCGGCGAGATACAGCAGTTCGAGGACGAGAAGAAGAGAAAGAAGAACGCTGAGGACAGCCATACAAAGCTTACCGACAAGAACGTTCCCTTCTCGGTCGTTGAGAGCTACAAGTCTATCAGAACAAATATCACCTTCGCCCTTTCCACTACGGAAAAGAAGATATTCACTGTTTCTTCTGCAAATCCTGCGGAGGGCAAGTCAACTACTTCCGCAAATATCGCTATCGCTCTTGCACAGGGCGGAAACAAGGTCCTCCTTGTGGACGGCGACCTGAGAAAGAGCTGCCAGCACAAGATATTCGGTATAAAGAACAAGAAGGGACTTTCCTCGGCTATCGGAAAGATGGCTTCCGTTGAGGAGTGCATCTCCAGAAATGTTATGGAAAATCTGGACGTAATGCCCGCAGGTCCTACGCCTCCCAATCCATCGGAGCTCCTTGCTTCCGACAATATGGAGGCTATCCTCAGTGACCTCAGCGAGAAGTATTCCGTTATTATCATTGATACTCCTCCCGTAAATGTGGTCACAGATGCCATGGAGCTTGCAAATAAGGTCTCGGGTATCATAATGGTCACCCGTTACGGCAAGACCACAACCGATGACATTGATAACGCAATGAGCAAGATAGAGTTCGCCAAGATGAATATGCTGGGATTTATCCTCAACGACATCAAGGTGGGACGCGGCGGCAAGTACTACTCAAAGTACAAATACGACAAGAACTACGGCTACGGCAGCAGTCACAGCGTGGACTCCGATGATGAGGAGGAAAAGCCTGTGGAAAAGAAGTCCGCTGACAAGGACTCTGCCAAAAAGAAAAAAGGCGGTAAATAATGCTTACAGACCATCATTGCCATGTACTCCCGTCAATTGATGACGGCTCTGACAGCGTTGAGACTTCACTTGCTATGCTTGACATGATGAAGCAGCAGGGAGTTGAGAGAGTGGTGTTCACTCCTCACTTCTATGCCCACAGGGAAAAGTCGGTGGAAAGCTTCCTTGAAAAACGCAGAGAAGCTTTTGAAGCCATAAAGGACAGCTCTCCCATAAAGGATATGCTGCTGGGGGCAGAGGTGGCTGTGGAGCACGGTATCTCCGAGCTGAAGGATATAGAAAAGCTGGCGATACAGGGGACTAAGCTCATTCTTATGGAGTTCCCCTACAGAGGGTACAAGGAATGGATGTCCGAGGAGATATACAATATTTCCGCGGAGTTCGGTCTGACAATAGTTTATGCCCATATACACAGATATACAGAGTATTACACAAAGGAACAGCTTGAGGGAGTCCTCAGCAGGGAGTCGGTTTATCAGATAAACAACGAGGCTTTCGGGAGCTTCCGCAGCAGACGCTTTGTGAAAAAGCTCATGAAAGAGGGCTATTCCCTCATATACGGCAGTGATGCCCATAATACGACCTCAAGGAGACCTAACTGGGACCTCCTCATAAAGAAATGCAGCAAAGAAGATATAGAGTCTTCAGACGGAACAATAGAGAAATATCTCGTCTGATACAGCAAAACGCACTTTATTTCCGAAAATGATCATTTCAGGCTTTATCGTGCCGATAGGGGCATGATATAAGTTCTTTTATGGGCAGAATCGATATGAGAGATCAGTGCATTTTCAGCCAGCGTTTTCATAAACGGGTAACATAGGCGAAATATTAGCCGGTCAATATGAATGAGAAACAGATAAATGTGATAGAACGCATTATTTGGTCTGTACAGGCGTTCGGAAAAGTTTCTCATTCTTCTTTATCTTTTTTCAGGGGGAAAAACAATGAGTAATCTTTTGATCCTTGGTGCAGGACAGTACGGAATGGTCGCAAATGAGATCGCAATGACGATGAAGTCCTATGACAGTATCGATTTTCTCGATGACAATAATCCCGATGCTATCGGTAAACTCAATGAGTTTGAGCGGTTCAGGGAGGATTATGACAGCGCAGTTGTTGCGATAGGCAATGCAGAGCTGAGGCTCAGCTTTCTGGATAAGCTGAAGAGCGCAGGCTTCAACCTGCCCGTCCTTATCCATGAAAAGGCTTACGTAGCGCCCAGTGCAGCTATAGAGGGCGGTTCCTTTATCGAACCCCTCGCAGTTATCCATACAGATGTAAAGGTCGGCGTTGGCTGTATTATTTCCGCAGGGACCATAATCAATCATAATGCGGTGGTTTCCGACGGCTGTCACCTTAATTGCGGTACTATCGTTGAATCAAGCGCAGTTGTGCCTGAACGGTACAGATCCGACTACGGACAGGATATAAAGTAGAGAAGATGCAGGAGATATAAGCGGAACAGTATGCTGAGAATAGGAGTCAATCCAAAATTCAGTGTAAACGCAAAATAGTGCAATAGAAAAATGTTAAATGAGACCGATTGTGAAAGCAGTCGGTCTTATCTGCATATTAGTACATGATTATTTGATTGTCAAGATAAAAGTGTTATTCCGGAATCCTGTCGTCGTAATAGATAACCAGCTGCGCGTAGATACGGATCCAGTTCTGACGGCGGCCGGTTCATTTTTTCGTGATGTCCTTCATAGCCTGATACAGCATCTTGAAAAGGCTGTCATCTGTCGGAAATACGGACTTTGCTTTGGTGGCCTTCTTCAGCTGGCGATTGAAGCCTTCTATGGTATTGGTAATATAGATCAGCTTTCTCAGTTCCTGAGGGAACTTGAAATATGTGTTGAGATTAGGCCTGTTTTCGTACCAGGACTTTGAGAAAAGCTTTAAATGATAGGTATTTTCATATTGATATGATCCTGCCTGAAAAAAGGAAAATCCAGTACAGCTGAAACTCTGAAATTTTAATACACTCATATTTCGAGTATATGTGAACAGTTGCCTTGCTGTATTAAAGCCTTAGGTTATCAGTGCAAAAATAACATTTCTCATAACTTCTTCCATGTTATCCTTTCATGGCATTATTACTGTTACTTCGGAAGGCAAGAGTGAATCCGCCAGATACATCTCAGTATCAGTTTTTTAGTGCTCCACAGTTCAAAGATCCATAGCTCTTTTCAATGCCTCCAGATAAGCGTTGCCATTTCTTTCATCCGGCTCAAGATAGGCGCCCTCTGCCCATTCATTCCATGCGTTTATAAAAATAAGATTTAAAGCACTGGGTTTTTTGATAATCTCACGCATGTATTTTTCAAATTTCGCCGGTTCAGCACCAACGTAGACCGTTCCTATTTTACTTCGAGGTGTATTGTCCCAAGTGGTAAAACATCCATTGATCGTTTTAGGCGAAACAGGCATTTCATTGAGTATTATATTCCAAGCTCTATCATAATCCAGTTTTCTGAGCACCTTAAGATGTTCATCAGTTATTATCTTCTTTTTTATTCCTTTAATAACATCATAAATATGCAGTTTTTTTGTAGACAACTCGATTACCCTTTTTAAACAGGATGATTTATTAGTATGATAATGTTCAACAAATTCCGATGCAATGGGCTGAAAGATAACTTTATAATCGATCTTCAGATCTTTATAATACGAATCAAAAATAACTGTTGGATATTGCGAGATAATAATAAGATCACGAAATCCTGACTTAATGGCAAATCTTTTAAAAGTGTTTATCATGGAATTGAATTTTTTATTTCCTCTGGTTTATAAATGAGTAGAATAGGTGCATTATTGTATTTTATGTAACGCTCATCTTTGAAAAATAATAAAAGATATTTAAAATGCTTTTCCCAATCTTTCTCGTTGCCATAATCCTGAGGCATAATAATCTTTCTGTTTCCACCGTCCCAATTGCGGCTCCAATTTTCGTTAGCCCAACAGAGGCAGAACGGTATATCAACTTTTTTATCATTGAGCATCTGCTCAACAGGCTTTTCAAGAAGCTTTTTTCCACCTTTAAACCAATAATGATAATAGCAAAAACCGAAAACCCCGTATTTTTTGGCAAGCTCTGCCTGCTTTTCCATTACCGTTACATCGGAAAGGTCGTAATAATTTTCATTTAAAGGAATGTTTGGTTGCAAATGCCCCTCAAACAATGGAACAGCTTTTTTGGTATTTGTCCATTCCGTAAAGCCTTTTCCCCACCACTTATCATTTTCCGGTATAGTATGAAACTGGGGTAAGTAAAGAGCAATGATTTTTTTTTGATTTGTTCTTACAGATATCCATATCAACACTTACTTTCTTTTTTACTAAAAACATAACTGCCGGGTGCATATGAGACACAAGTTTCATGAAGCCACCTAAGTGGACAACGAAGAGAGCGTAGCTTTATTTGCTCATCGATTATAATTCATCGAGCATATTCAAAAATTGCTCAAGGCACCATAACAGCCATTTCTGATTTCCTGTATACCTGCTGATGTCAATATCGTTTCTGAACTCAGTTCTTGATGGTCCTTTCCAATCAGCAAAATATGAATCAACTGGTCTGGGCATGGGGAGTTTTTCCGGAACCGGAATATCATGGTATATTATTCTGAACAACTCACGAATAAGATACTTTGATTCACCGTTTCTGACTCGTTTTAGATCTATAGGTTCTGCCATTTTTAATTTCTCATACGGATCATAATATGGCAGTTCTGCTGTTACAAAAGCGTTATCGTATGATCCATAGCTTTCCTGTGCGGCAAGTTTTTCAAGTATTTCCACAAAATCGATCCCGTCACCCTTGCGGTAACGCTCGAATACATATTTTATGTTTAAAGGGTTGGTCAGGACTTCAAACGGATCAACATAAATATAACGTTTTACAAAATCATCAAACATCCAGTCTTTTGAAAGGAGCTGGTCCATTCCACCGAAGATATAGTCACTTGCATCGCCGATGATCATCAGATCTACACCATCGTTCTTGGCTTGCAATGCGCCTTGACAGATCTGCGGTTCTATTGAATGAACCGGTCCTCCTTTGGAAATCATCAATTTCTTTAGATTGTCGACCACTGTATCCCAGTCAATATCCACATAGTGCAATATCATATTATTGCGCTTTGCAAATAGCTCAGCGCGATGCAGTTCATCTTGTTGATAATATCCACCCATGAAACGAAATGTATATGCATCGCTCCCCTGGAGATAGGAGGCGAGTATACCTGAGTCCATACCGCCTGACAAAAGAATACCGGGTTTGTGAGAATTTGCTGTTGCTGTTTTGATATTGACCTTTAAGGCTTCGTGAATGTCTTCTGCTGTATATACTAATATTCTGTTGTCATCGGAAGGCATCTCCGGATAACGATAGGTAAGCTTTTCGGAAAAATCCACACCTTGCTTTTCTATATACCGCAGCGCAAGAAACGAGCTGTTGCAATAAGCAGTATCAATCATTTTTTTCCCTCATATCATTCATTATATGAATATCTGCCAGTTCTTCACTTAATTCACTCGTCCAGCCACGTACCTGTTTGAGGGCTTTTGTGATTAACGTTGAAGATATTCCTCTTGTATATGGGAAATAAATAATCTTGATACCTTCTTTTTTAAATTCCTCTTCGTATTTTTGCCACTTTTCTGTACCATACCAATCATCACCAACAAATAGGATACTGGCGCCTAATTGCTTACAGGCTTTTAGCTTATCCATGTCATATTGAGGAACTGCGGCATCTACGTATTTGATAGAACGCACTATCTCAATTCGATCCTCAAATGGTATCATAGCGTGTTTTCCTTTGTAGGGGACAACTTCATCGACCGTAACACCGACAATTAATTTATCGCATAATCCTTTTGCGTTTTTCAAAAGGTTCAAATGACCAATATGGAACAGGTCAAATACACCTGTAGTATAGCCAATAATCATTTAATTTAGCTCCTTTCAATTTGTTTTTTCAATGATTTTCAACAGATATTTTGCTATTATTTCAGTTGAATGTCCTGTTTCGCAAAGTCCAATCTTTTGAAAAAAGTCCTCTGCTTTATTATTGATATTAATTATATCGCTTTCATTAATGGATCTTATTAATTCCTCTATCGAATATGAAACCGGAAATGGTAGTTCATCAGGGGAAAAATACAGTTTTCTTTCTTTCAAATACTCTGCATAGTCATTCATATATAAAAAAACAGGTTTTTTTAACATTGCGAATTCAAACATTGTACTGGAGTAATCTGTAATAAGATAGTCTGATATGTTATACAGATCCTGAATATCGGGATAATCCGTCAAATTGATAATATTGTTTTCAAGGTTTAGGGTTGAGAAATAGTTTCTCATATTGGGGTGGAACTTTAAAAGTACTGTGACATTTTTTGATGTCGCTTTTTGAAGAGCTTTAATGATATCGGAAAAATCAGACAAATACGGATTAGCAGTTTTATCCTGCCGAAATGTAGGAGCATATAGTAAAACACAGTTATCAGAAGGTATTTTTAATCTGGCTTTCAGTTTTCCTGACTTTTCTGCACTGACATGAAATAAAGCATCGTCTCTTGGAATACCATATGCCATTATTCTCCCATTATACCAAAAAGAAGACCTGCACAAATCAGTAAAAAATTTGCTTCCTGAGATCATTAAATCTGTATAAGCAGCGTCTTTTTTAGCATTTTTCAAGTATTCAGACTCAAGTGTATCTTTCGCATCATTTTCAACCATTTTTAAGGGGAGACTTCCGTGCCAGGTTTGCAGATAAAATTGTCCTCTTTTTTTAGGAGTAAAGATAAATTTTCTCATATTATCTATCCAAATATGTGCAGTTGACAATTCATATAACGCTTGAACAGAATCTATATCCACACATCTGATGCCTTTATATTTACGGTTTGTATTTTTTTTCTCTACAAGCCATACTATATCAAGTTCAGAATTTGATTCAAGCATCTTATCTACTATTAAAGCAGGATTATCTGCATGAAACATCCCACCATAACTGGAACAAACAATTTTGTTCTTTTGTATTTTCTGCATCTTCAAAATACGAACAAATGCTTTATAACCGGTTTTGGATAATAAAACATGTCTGACAGCTTTATGAAAAAATGTACCGTCTCTCAAAGAATTAATTACCTTGGTAATATTCATAACCTCGCCCCTTAAATAAAGCTATTGATAATAATTGAGAATAAAATAGTCTTACTATATATTCTTGGAAGTATTAACTATTTGGTCTAAGCCTTTTTTTATGTTATATGATAAATACTTTCTGTCTTGTTTTCTCAGAATAATAAAACAGCCAATCAGGGTGGATACACTTAAAGTGATAAAAGAATGCACTATTAAGGTTAACCACGAATTACAATCAAAGAAATGAAGGACCGTATAGTTTAATAAACAACTAATAAATACGAAAATAAAAGGACGTATTACATCTGGATAAAAAGCGTACCACTTTAAATTAAGACACTTTGCAGAATATGGAACAATTATGATCAGGTTTTTTAGGGTATTAATGATCGTACTGATCCCGGCTACTGCATAGATTCCTAAATTTGTTGTTTTTAATAGGATAAATACTATAAGAATATTAATAAATCCACATGATATTAAAGAAAGCGAGTTCACCTTTAGTTTGTTTACTACTGTAAATATATTATATACACAGTTGATTCCTCCGCTAATTATGTAACCTGCACAGGTTAAAACTGACAGGATATGAAGCACTCTTGCATCTTGCGTAGGTTGCCATAAAAGAAAGAAGTTTTCACCGCATACAATGAGAACAATGATCGGTAAGTTAACAATGATTCCCATAATACGCATTGATTGTTTTAGGGTCCGCACCAATTCATCCATCTTCTTCTCAGCATAAAGTATAGTCAGACTTGGTGAAAAAACACCAACTAAAGTTCCGACAATACTCGTAATTAAGCTTGGGATAGTTTTGGCTAACGATAGAACACCCATGGAAGTAGCATCAATAAAAATGTTTGTGATCAGTAAGTCTAATCCATCGCTAAGCAATTGTCCCAATCTAATCAGCACATTCCATACACCTGAGGAAATCAACTCAATGATTGATGAAAAATCAAAATACTTCTTCTTAATATGAATAAAAGGAAGTAGTTTTTTAGTATAATAGACATTATAGGCAAAGCAATATATTCCTGTCAGCAAACTGGTGATACCTAAATAGCAAACATTTGGTGCGAAGAACGAAAACAGCACTACCAGCACAAAGCCGCGGACAACACTCGATTCAACTGTGCGAAGAGAATTAAGATACAGTTTATTTTTTGCAAAAGTAGCAACTGCAAATACAGAACCAAATGTACTAATAATGCAGTTTAAGAATAGCGCAGCAAATAATATTTTGATATCCCAGAATATCTGATCCGGAATCTGAATAAGCCTCTCAAGGAAAAACCACACAGATGCGGATACGATCAAAAGAAATGCAGAGATAAAGCTATTTGCTATAAATACAGATGAAAAATATTTATTAGCTCCTTCGTAGTCCTTTTCATATATCCGAATGGTAATAAACCTTCCGGCAAGAGTATCAAGCGCTATTGTGATTAGCGAAGCATAGCCGACGAAATTATTAGCAAGACTTACAAAACCATAAGCTTCTACTCCGACTTTTCTTACAATGTAAGGAGATAAAAAGAAACTAATCCCGAAGGTAATCACATAAGACATGAAACTTGCTATCAGATTTACAAATAGCTGTTTATTTCTGCTCATTTCTCTTTCTTTCATTCAACCACACTTTCTGTTTATTACAATAATCAAAGCTTATGACAAGTTGTTCTGCAAGTATCGTGTTAACTATATTAATGTGCTGGTACAGATGTCAGTTTACTTATTAACCCTGTTTCTGTTCTGTAAAGAATCAATTAACGGACGCATATTAAGCTTATACAATGAATAAATCCTCATGAAACCGAGCTTTATCATGAGCTTTCTGGAGTTTAAATAATGAAGATTTCTCATTCTTTTATTCAATTTTTGCATATCAGGTCTCAGGCTTGACCGTTCTGATCTATCAAGAATATAATACTTTTCTAAAATGAGACCCAATTTATCCTTTATGCATCTTTCCAATGCTTTCCTTTTAAAACTTTCAAACGGCCACTTTTCATACTCATCTGCCAGACCGCATATACAGCTAATTAATCCATTAACGCTCTTAGCTGTGTTTTTTTCTGACATAATGGATCCCGCTCTGAGCCTTCTGATATAAAGACTTTCCTTAAGCTGTGCTGCTCTGTCAGAATCAATATAAGCTATAGCTGTAAATAATTCGTCCTCATGTATTATTCCACGTTTAAACTTAAGAGCGTTTTGGGATAATAGCGTTTTTCTAATAAACAAAAGAGGCACACATGGATAGTATTCTCCGTTTTTGATCAGTGTCAATAATACTTTTGCACCATTACAAGTGGAATAACAATGTTTTCTGATAAAACTTTCTTTATATGAAGGATCATCAAATCCATCATAGATTGTCAAAGCATCAAAATACACAATGTCAGCTTTTTCTTGTATGATTACGTTGAGCACCTTTTCTATAGCATCAGATTTGATGTAATCATCGCTGTCTAAAAAATAAATAAACTCACCATGTGATGCAATTAATCCAGCGTTTCGTGCATCAGATAAGCCTCCGTTTTTTTTGTGTATCACAATAATACGGCTGTCCCTTTTGGCATATTCATCGCATATTTCTCCGCATCTGTCAGGGGAACCATCATCGACTAATATGATCTCCAGATCCTTATAGGTCTGATTGATAACGCTGTCCACACAATCACATAAATACTTTTCGACGTTATATACCGGAATGATTATGGATACCACATAGTTTCCCTTCTTTCGGATTCAATGATTAGTCTATAAGTATAATTCTATCATATACTTACTATTAATTATACCAATAACAGCTCATCAAATCAATTCGCAACTTTGATAAATTTGCACAAATATCATTGGCCGATTTGTGCAATCATTTGTTAATATAACTGCTTCTCGCTGCTTAACGACCGGAATATGGTATGTTTAATATGGATAATTCACATTGCTATAGCTGTATCACAGTAAAGATTGCTTATGACCGGAGAATTAAATTGTTTGTTCACAACATATCCATTGACATTTATAATGACTGATGCTATAATAAGTACAGCATTGAATATACGATTATATGTCACTGATAATGACATCGAAACAGCTGATATACAGGAGGTAGTTATGAAGCATTTATCACTGAAGCTGCTTGCGGAGACTGTTGCAGGCAGGAGAAAAGCTCTTAATATGTCGCAGGCTGCGCTGTCTGAGAAGACAGGCATAAGCCGTACTATGTTCTCTCGTCTGGAGGCTGCGGATTACAGCCCTTCTGTGGATCAGCTTCTTGCGCTGTCCGAGGTCCTGGGCTTTGACACCGCCGAGGTCTTTGTGGACGAGGAGAACGCTGCCGCTGCCGTTGCACGAAAGAAAATAGCAGTTGCAGGTACCGGCTATGTGGGACTGTCTCTTGCGGTGCTGCTCTCTCAGCATAATGACGTTACCGCAGTCGATATAGTTCCCGAAAAGGTGGAAAAGCTCAACAACTGGACAAGCCCCATACAGGACGATTATATTGAGAAATACCTTGCAGAGCATGAGGAGAGGGGGCTCTCGCTCAGGGCGACTACCGACGGTGAAGCTGCATATAAGGACGCCGACTTCATAATCGTGGCAGCTCCTACAAACTATGATCCCAAGACTAATTTCTTTGACTGCTCGGCAGTTGAAGCCGTTCTTGCGCTCATCAAGAAAGTAACTGATAAGAGAAAGAAAAAGCCCACCGTGGTCATCAAGTCCACTATTCCCGTGGGCTACACAGTTCAGGTACGCGAGAAAATGGGCATGGACAACATTATTTTCAGTCCCGAGTTTCTCCGCGAGAGCAAGGCGCTTTACGATAATCTTTATCCCAGCCGTATAATCGTTGGCTCAGACGAAAAGAACAGGGCGGCTGCCGAGACCTTTGCGGCACTTCTTCAGAACGGTGCCATAAAGACTGCCATTCCCGTACTTTTCATGGCTACCACAGAGGCAGAGGCTACGAAGCTCTTTGTGAATACCTACCTTGCCCTCCGTGTAAGCTACTTCAACGAGCTTGACACCTACGCTGAGGTGAAGGAGCTGAATACCGCAAACATCATCAAGGGCGTATGCCTTGACCCGAGAGTAGGGGACTACTACAACAATCCCTCCTTCGGCTACGGCGGCTACTGCCTGCCCAAGGACACAAAGCAGCTCCTTGCTAACTATCAGAATGTTCCCCAGAATATGATGTCCGCTATCGTTGAGTCAAACCGTACACGTAAGGACTTCATAGCCGACCGCGTGCTGGAAATGGCAGGCTACTACAATTACGCAGACAACAACCAGTTTGACAGCAATATGGAGAAAAAGGTGGTCGTGGGGATCTACAGGCTCACTATGAAGTCCAACAGCGATAACTTCCGTCAGTCCTCTATCCAGGGCGTAATGAAGCGTATCAAGGCCAAGGGCGCTACTGTTGTCATCTATGAGCCCACTCTTGAAAACGGCAGCACTTTCTTCGGCTCAACAGTGGTAAACGACATGAAGAAGTTCAAGAAGATGTGCGGCTGTATCGTCGCAAACCGCTATGACAAGATCCTTGACGATGTTGCTGAGAAGGTGTATACAAGAGACCTTTTCAGCAGAGACTGAGTTCCATTTATAATGAAAACACCCGCTTGTGTCACGGTCAGGATACTCTGACTTAGATACAAGCGGGTATTGTGTTTTTATGCCAGTCTGACCACCAGCGTTATGCAGAATTTGTCTTCCTTTATCTCCGCAAAGACCTCTCCGCCCATAAGGGACATTAGCCTTTTGCAGATGAAAAGTCCCAGACCGTTTCCCTGGACCTTATCTGCATTGGTGCCGCGGTGGAAGCTCTCGAATATCTGAGGAAGCTCCTTCTCCTCCAGGCTGCACCCCGTATTGTACACGGTGATCAGCTGGCAGCCGTCCATTTTATCGAAGCTGAGACCTATCTCTCTGCCGTCGCTGTACTTTATGGCATTCTCCACAAGATTCTGAAGGCACTCCGCCAGACGGTCAGGGTCACAGGCAAGGAGACAGTCATCGTAGCTGCCCACTCTGAACTCAGTCCCCGAGACCGAGAGCTGAGGTGCATACCTTTCGCTGAGCTTTGAGATAACGCTGCTGAGAAAGACCTCGCCCTCAGTTACCTCGAAGTTCATGAAATCCTCGCTGGCAGCTTTGGTTATCTCGCTGACGAACTGCTCTATCTCGTCGGCGCGGGAGTCTATGCTCTCGGCAGTGCTGCGGCGCTTCTCTTCGTCCTTGTAAAGTCCTTTTGCCAGAGCCTTTGCGTTGAGCTTTATGGCGGAAAGGGGAGTCTTTATATCATGGGAAAGGGAAAGCAGCAGGAGCTTCTTGTCCCTCTGCATGGACAGCTCCTTCTGGCGGTCGTCCTCTATCTTCTCACGGAGCAGGTTCACGCCCCAGGTGAATTTGCCGAAAAAACGGCTCTTTTCCTCTGGTATGGGAACTGCAAGATTGCCCCTTGCCAGTTCCTGCGGCACCTTGTTGAGTCTGCCGAAGGGGACTACGATATGCTTCCTGATGAAGTAAAGCAGCCCTATAAGCAGCAGGAACAGAGCTCCCATGACAAGATTTGCGGCTATAAGAATGCCTTTGCGGCTGCCCACGGTGTACTCCACACGGTAGGTCTCTCCGCCTGCTTCGATGATAAGGTAATGCTCGTCACTGCGATAAAGGTCGCCGCCTGTGAAAACTCCTGTCAGATGAGGGAAGTCCGAGATGTCTGTGCTGCCCGTTTCCTCTATGCGGTCAGTGAGCCGCTTGGCTTCCACCCGATAGGCACCGCTGTCGCGGCTGGCGGAGCGGAGCAGGAATATATCCAGTGCCGCCGCCAGAATGAGAAACAGGACTATTGCTGCGGCGCTGAGCTTTCTGAATGTACTCATATGAACTTATACCCCACACCCCAGACCGTCAGCAGCCGCTTGGCGTTCTTGGGGTCGTCGCCCAGCTTCTGGCGCAGCCTGTTTATATGTACATGAAGGGTCTGGAGCTCGGAGTCGCTGTCGCTGCCCCAGACAGTGCTGAAAAGGTACTCCTTTTTCAGTGCCTTGCCCTGATTTTCGAGGAAAAGCGCCAGCAGATCGAACTCCTTTGCAGGCAGCTCAACTGCCTTGCCGTCAATGGTCGCAGTACGGTCAGCAAGATTGAGAGTAACGCCGTCCGCGGAGAGTATCTCCTGCTGATAGCGGCGCTTGAAAATGCCTTTTATCTTGGCAATGAGAATATCTATATCATAGGGCTTTTCAATGTAGTCGTCAGCCCCTAAGTCAAGACCGTTGAGCTTGTCCTCCTTGTCTGTTCTTGCGCTGACTATGAGTATGGGAGTATCCGCATTTTCGCGGAGCTTTGAACACACTGCAAAGCCGTTCACGTCGGGGAGGTTTATATCCAGGACCACAAGCCTTGCACCGTACTTTTCAAAGAGCTCCAGTGCTCTTTCGCCGCTTTCCACCGCCGTGACCGTGTAGCCCTCATCGCGGAGAAAGTCCGTCAGCAGTCCGGCAAGCTCTTTGTCGTCCTCAACTATAAGAATATCGGTCATAATATCACCACCTGTATTTATTCTATCACAAATAAGAAATAATAGCAAGGGCGCGGCGTGAGCTTCTGATGAGCCGACGCCGCGCTTCATTATGTAAAATATCCCCTATATCACCAGCCCTGTTCCATGAGCCAGTTGTTCAGGTCTCTTTCGCGGCTGCGGAGCTCCTGTTCGCTGCCGCCGAAGTGTCCCATCTCCTTCTCGCCGCAGATACCGCCGTCCATTATGTACAGCACCCTGCTGCACTTGGCAGCTACCTTGGGGTCATGGGTGACGCACATTATGGTAGTTCCGTCATTGTTCAGGGAGATGAGCTCATTCATGACCTCGTCGGAGCTGGAGCGGTTGAGGGCTCCCGTAGGCTCGTCTGCGAAGATCATTTTGGGAGAATTTATCATGCTTCTGGCGATGCAGGCTCGCTGGAGCTGTCCGCCCGAGACCTCGTTGATGTCATTGCCGCCCACGTCGTCGATACCCAGTCTGTGCATGAGGGCTCTGCCGCGCTCGGCGGTCTGTTTGCGGCTCTCGCTGTTCTTCTTTGACTTGACCGCAGGGAGGATTATGTTGTCCAGTACGGACAGGTTCTTCATCATGTACATCTGCTGGAAGATGAAGCCCATTTCGTCAAGTCTCAGCCTTGCAAGTTCCTTTTCGGGAAGCTTTGCTGTGTTTTTGCCGTTGAAAATGACCTCCCCTGCGGTTACTCTGTCCATGCCCGAAACGCAGTAGAGCAGAGTGCTCTTTCCCGAGCCCGAGGGACCCATAATGGCGACCATTTCGCCCTCATTGATGGTAAGGTCTATGTTTTTCAGAACGTTGTTCTGCCTCTTGTTTACTATGTAGGTCTTGCAAAGTCCCTTTGTCTGTAAAACTGTATTCATATCAGTATCTTTCCTCCTATGATCCTGTGTCGGAATACCGCCGGGGTGCGGCTATTATCCTGCCTCGCCCCGGGAGTCCTTATTCTATGGAAGCTGTATCGCTTGCCTTGATTGTCTTTGTGTGGAGCGCTGCTATCAGTGAGCCGAAGAAGGTCACGCCGATGAGCAGTGCAGGTGCGGCTGCGAATATCTCAGCTGCCGAGAAGTCTGCGTCAATGCCGCTTACATCGCCTATCATTGAGCTTACCCAGTTGAGCAGCAATGAACTGAGGGGGAGTACCGCCGCTGATGCGATGATGCAGGCAAGAACAGCCGCAATGACAAATCTCAGAACGTGCTGCATAATAATACTGCCGTTTTTGATCCCCATAGCCTTCATGAGAGCTATCTCGCTCTTTTCCTTGGATATGAATGAGCGCTCCATGAGAAGTACGATAAGGACAGTTAGTATCACAGTCAGTATCATTGAAAGCTTCTTGATGGCGTTCAGTGAGTCGGAGACCTGGGTGATAAACTTTACGGCATCCGATGTGGAGTATACCTTGTCGGTCTCCAGTTTGTCGCACATCTGCTTTATTACGTCATCTATCTCTTTTTCGGTGTGGTCACCGCTGAGCTTTATCTGTACGCCTGTTGAACCGTTGGCTATAACGTCTCCCACAGGAAAGTCAGGACTCGTTATTGCTGCATAGCCGCCTCCGAAGAAGGAGGAGCACTTGCCTGTTATGATGAATTCGTGTTCTTCTCCTGCGATCTCTGCGGTTATCCTGTCGCCTATCTCAGCGCCGAGGGACTTCAGAGCATAGCCTGTCATTGCTACCTCGTCTTTTTTCTGCGGAGCGCTTCCCTCATCGCATTGCAGCTCATATTTGTTTGTGCCGATAACAAAGGTAAAGAATATATTGGTGCGTGTAATATCGCCGTGAGTGACGTTGCTCTGTGTACCCAGTGTAAGGCTGTATTTACCGTCGATGTCAAGGTCGTCCATCAGATCTTCGACCTTCTCGCAGGTGATCTTGTAGCCGCCCTCACGGGTCATAAGCTCGGTAAGGGAAGCAGAGTCGATAATAGTAATATCAGAGTCGGGAGCATGGAAGAACCGCATGAGCTGCGGGCTCTTGAGGGTATCTGCTCCTGATGACATAACTGTCATCATAAGCATACAGAGTGTGAATACCAGTGTTATTATGAGGAACTGCTTGGGAGCGCTGAGCACGTCGTTCAGTGCCAGGAAGCCCGTGGACTGGAGCTTTGAGCGGCCGAGGCTGAGCAGGCTCCTTCTGTGGAAGCGCTCGCCTGTCTGACCGCTCCTGACTGCGTCTATGGGTGAGAGCTTCTTTACCTTGCGCGTGCAGAGGTAACAGAACAGCATTATCAGACCGATGATACAGATAGTGCTGATGATACTGAGGACGATACCGTTCTCGCTGCCCAGTACCATGTTCTCGGAAACTGTTTTCAGCATTGTGCTGCTCAGAGGGAGCGAAGCGATGAAGCCCACAGCCGCTCCCACGACTGCAATAGCCAGGTACTTGACGATGTAAAGGCAGCGTATGGAGGAGTTGCCTATTCCCAGCGCCTTCATAACTCCTATTTCGCGGTATTCTTCCTGTATGGTGAAGCCGATGGTGAAGCGAAGAACAAAAAATGCGGTCAGCATGATGATAACGCTCACTGCCATCATTATATAAGCCACCATCATATCGAAGAGATAGATGCTTTTGGTGGTCTCTCGGTCCGTCACATTGACTCCTTCGGTATTGTTGGCGTAATCAATGATCGCCTGTGGATCATCGGTGTTTATATACATCATCTTGAAGCTGGGAGCGGGATTTTTGAAGTCCTTCTTGATAGCGGCGAAGTCCTCACTGTTTACAAGAAGATAGGGGAGTGCGGAAGCGCCGTTCTGTATGTCAGCTCCCTTGAAATGGCCCTTGTACTTCAGCTTGTATACGAAGCCGTCAACGTTTATCTCAAACTCGTCCCCCTCATTGACATCAATGTCCTGAGTGAAGGTATTGGTGCAGTAGAAGCAGCCCTTCTCCACGCCCTTGATCACGTTGTTGTCAGAGTCAAAGTACTTTATCACCATCTCATCATCAGAGACAAGCACTGCGGGGTTTATGAAGTTGTCAAGCTTTTTTCCGTGAAGCCTGAAAAACTTTGAACTGTATATGTAGAATGGGTTCTGCATCTTTATCTCCCGTATACCGGGAATGTTTTTCACGATCTCATCCTCGTCTGAGTCTGTTTCCATTGACACCGTCAGATCGGGCATATCCGAGATGTCGAAATAGTGCTCGATGCCCCCTGTGACAGCTGCGATGTTGTTGACGCTTGCCGATGCGAACATGGAGCACAGTATTATGAACATCAGGAGTATGATGTTCATGGTTCGTTTGCGTTTAAGGTCCTTTTTTAATATCCTCCAGAACATGACTGTTACCTCTTTTCGTGTGTTGTTTTCTCTATGCTCTGATTATATCACGGAAATTCTTAACAAGTCTTTAACTTTTGAGAAGGAAAAGCAAAAAGCTCCAAAATGGCAATTTGTTGCACTTCGGCATCAGCACTATCCCTCTCGGGAGTCAGTTTCTGTGCAGAAACAGGCGACAGTCCTGAACAGGCTGTTGAGGGGGGGACGCTATTTGTTGGCTTCTGCAATGATGAGGGCACAGAGCTCATTTTTTCTCAGACGAACAAACTGCAAAAATCTGACAGTGGTTATGTTGAATTGATGCTATATTGATCATGCAGCATCTTTCCGACCTGATAAATATGCTCTTCATGGCAGCAGCCCGTATCATATCACCGAGCAGGGAATGATAAACGGAGACGTATATGAACATGGTTTTGGACTTACCAGTAATGACGCACTGTGCATACAGAAATATCTTATCAAATTAAATCCGACGGTTTTTGAACGATGATCAGTAGAATATCCTTCCATACGGTGGGATATTTTTCGCAATAAATGCATTGACTTTATTAAACGTTTTGAGTAGAATTATAATGTGATGCTTAAATTATTAACGAAAATATATTTCGTTCTGAAGAAGGTAACGAAGTACTGATAATGCAAGGAGATGAGGAAAAACACATTATATACAGAAGGAGTTTAAATATCTTTTGTTCTACGCTTTTTTACCGTTTTCAGTTTTAGTTTCAGCATTAAAAATCCAACAAAGGAGTAATTTAATGAGAAGATTCAATAAGCTATGCAGATCTGTTCTCAGCGGAACACTTGCTGTGGCGATCGCTTCTGCAAACGCTGTACTGCCCACAGTTGCTCACGGTGCAGCAGAAGAAGAAACTGACGTTGTGATAACATCTGAGCTCGCAGGTACTGCCGGGGACGGATTTGCCACCGAGGGCAGTATCACCTACATTGCGGAAGACATTGTATCAGCCGACAGCATCGTATTATCGACTACTTATGCAGACATTGCACTGACAACAACAACAACTGCTGCCGTAAAGACCGTAAGGGCTTCAATGGCAGAGGAAAACGGATACAGATATTATATAACCGGCGGAAATGCTGTCATTGACAGTTATATCGGAGATGAGACCGAAGTGGAGGTGCCTGATACTCTGGGCGGGATAACTGTTACGGAGATAGGCTATGCTGCTTTTTCGGGCAATAAGAACATCGTTTCCGTAAAGCTCCCCGAGACTATAACGAGAATAAACCACGACGCCTTCAACGGCTGTGCGGCTCTTGCGGCTGTGGAGCTTCCCGACGGTATCACAAGTATACAGGACGGTGCTTTTGCGGGCTGCGCGAGCCTGAAGGAGATAGCTGTCCCCGAGGGAGTATCCCGTATCGAGGATAACACCTTCTCGGGCTGCAAGGCGCTGACTGAAATAAAGCTCAATGACAATACCGATTATATCGGCAAGAGCGCTTTTGCAGGCTGCTCATCGATGTCTTCACTCAGTATTCCCCATTCTGTGACAGCTATCGGTAATATGGCATTTATGGGCAGCGGACTTGTGAGCCTTGAGGTGCCTGATACAGTTACCTCACTGGGCTATGCGGTTTTCGCAGACTGCGCTGCTCTTGAGGAGATAAGTCTTCCAAAGGAGATAACAAAGCTGAGATCGGGCAACGGCAAGGGTATGTTCTCGGGCTGCTCATCTCTTAAAAATGTAACCTTCCCACAGGCGCTTACAGAGATCGGAGATATGGCATTTGCAGGCTGCTCCTCGCTGGAGAGCATTGCGATCCCCGCGACCGTTACAACTGTCGGTACAGAGCTTTTCAGAGACTGCGAAATGCTTGTAAATGCACAGATACCAGAGTCTGTTACCCGTATCGAGGACGGTATGTTCAGAGGCTGTACTGCACTGCCTTCCATAGACCTTCATGACGGTATCGAGTACATAGGTAAAAACGCATTTGAGAGCTGCAACGCTCTTGACAATGTGACTATCCCTGCAAACACAGCAGTTATAGGCGAGTGCTGCTTCCTTAACTGTGAGAGCCTTTCGGAAATAGCTGTTCCCGAGTCTGTGACCTCTCTTGGCGGAGCCGCTTTTGCAGGCTGTGTTTTACTTGAAAAGGCTGCTCTTCCCGACGGTATTGAAGAGCTTGCAGTCTTCGGAGAGGCAGGACTTTTCACAAATGACATAAAACTCAAGGAAGTAAAGCTTCCTGCTTCACTAAGGACGATCGGAGCATATACATTCAAAAACTGCCTTTCACTGGAAAAGACAGAGCTTCCAAAGACAGTTTCTGCCATAGGCGGCTCTGCTTTTGAGAGCTGTGTATCTCTCAGGGAAGTGACACTTCCCGAGGGCGTTGTGACACTGTCCGACAAGACCTTCAGCGGCTGCACCGCTCTGAAAACAGTTATACTTCCCGTGAAGTTCGATGAGGCAAGGAATTACGCATTTGAAAACTGCACAAGCCTTACCGACCTGGGTAAGAATGCGGGCTTCTTCAAGTTTGCGGTGGATACCTTCAAGGGCTGTACCTCCCTCAATGACGAAAGGGCTACTGTATTCACAAGTGATACTCCCGTTGTCAATGTGAGCTCGGCAGCAAGCATTATTGGCGGTATCGCCAACTTCAGCATCAGGTATGATCTGAATGAATGGATACAGGAGGGACTTGCCGACAGCAGCGCTGATATAAGATTTGAAGTGCCTGTTCCTCAGGGACTTGAGCTTATCGCAAGCTCTGTAATTACGGACTCAGCCGACAACAAGGCAGTATTTATCGGCAATAACGGCAATCTTTTCTCACTTTCCAAGCCTGAGGGAACACTCCGCTTCTCCGCAAGGATAGAGGCTTACAGTGAGAAAGCCTACACTATAGACCCGCTGATCCACTTCAACTCCCACAGCTACAACTGGACACAGAGGATACCCAGAATGTCCCTGACCGTTCCGAAGATAACACTCTCTGCACAGAGCACTGTTTCTTCCCTTGACTGCGAGGTCTACGGAATAGCCGAGCCGGGCAAAAAAGTGAAGATCTATGCAGACGGCGTTCTTGCAGCAACTGTGACCTCCAACGAGTACACAGGAAAGTATACCGCCACAGTATCCCTTCCCGAGAAGAAGGACTCTGTACAGTACAGTATCTACGCTGTATGCGGAGTGAACAGTACAGACGAGGTAAGCGTGATATACTCCGACGCAAAGCCATCTATAAAGAAGGTCGAGCTCATGTACTGCACTCACGCTCCTTCAAGCCTTAACGATTACATGGAAACTCTTGACATCACGGGAGTTTTCACAAGAGGCGAGCACCCTGTGATACAGTACTATCCTCTGGGCAATATGCGTTTCAGGATAGAGGCAAATAACTCCGACAGGATCTCCTTTATACTGGTAAGAAGTCAGAAGGGCTCAGAATCAAAGTATCTTGTAGCATCATACGATGAAAAAGAAAAGGTATGGATAACACCCGAGGATCAGTATTTTGACGAATCAGACCACAACTATGTTCCAGGTTCCCTTAACTTTATCATTGTTGATAAAACTGAGGATATTGTGGACACTGAGGACGCTAAGGCACTGATCAAGAAAATCAATATTGAAGATCTGATCAGAAGTTATGACATAATTGACGATTCAAGCTGCATTTGCCGACTTGAAGATGAAAAAGGCAGTATTTGCTCAGAGTGTTACTATTATGGCTCAGAAGTGGTCAATGTTAACGGTAAGCAGATCACAGCTGCTGCTATCGCAGAAGCTGCTGAAACATATGGATTTAAGAAGGCTGATAAGAAGGTGCTTCGTGACGGTGTGTTATTCTCAATGTATCTGAAAACTTCTTATTACAATAAGAAAAACACAGGCAACTCAGGCAGCATTGCAGCATATGACAAGGCTGTGCTGAATCAGGTAGACGAAGCATATAAGAAGGGCGGCAAGCTCAGCTATGACTTGGAGGATTACACTGTGTTCTCTCAGGTAATGGTGGCTGATGACGGAAGCATGCCTGCATATATGTATGTTACCGCAGACGCTCAGATATTTGAAGAAGATGATATGAGCGTTATTTATAACCACAAACTTGAACAGCTCTATTCATCAGATTTGACACAGTCTCTTATCCACAGACTCCCCGGTATAAAGCTATTTGCAGATGATGACGAAGATAATGATGATCAATCAGTTACGGACTATGTTATTGAAAAAGCCGATGAAGCAGCTCAGAACTATCTGGACGAGAAGATAGATGAAACTATAAATAATGCGCTGGAGGATCATCCCAACGCTTCTGCAGCATACAATTATACAAACCAGGCGGCAGATTACCTGAATAAGGCATACGAAATCAAACAGGATTATGATGACGCCACCGCAGAGGAGGAAGAGGTAAAGTCAGAAGACTGGGGAACTGAAGAATGGAACGCTTACAAGGATAATAATGCGGAGCTTGAAAAAGGAGCAAAGATGTTTCTTACATTTACAGAGACCGTGCTGGGGGCTGATGACCTTCTAAGTGCCTTCTATGGAGATACGATCGGAGCACTCAAAGAAATGATAGATGATCTCTTTGACGGAATACGTAATTACTACAAGCGTTATGCTGATTTAGATGCTTATATTGAATCAGACGGAGAATATGATCCCTATGAAACCGAATATGAACAGGACGGTCAGGTAAGAACAGTTCTTGATCCCTCAGGTATCGTATACGAGGGAATTAAGTCCAAGACCGTAAGCGGCGCTGTTGTTACATGCTATGTGTTCAATGAGGACACAGGTGCCTGGGAGATATGGAACGCTGAGGACTACGACCAGCAGAATCCTCTCATTACCGATGCGGCAGGCGCCTATGCCTGGGACGTTCCCGAGGGAAGATACTACGTTACCTGCGAGAAGGAGGGTTATGACCTCATTAAGAGCGAGGAGTTCAAAGTAGCGCCTCCCAAGTTCGATCTTGACTTTAACCTCCTGAATGGAGCCGCTCCTGCTGTAAAGGGAAGTACTCTCGGTGAGAACGAGATAACCCTTGAATTCACAAAGGTAATGGACATCTCTACCGTAAACAAGGACTCCGTTGCCGTTGACGGTATCAGCGGCGGTATCACTGTTGAGCCTCTGTTATATGCTGAGGGTGACAGGTTTACCGATAAGTTCATCATCAGCGGCGATTTCAGCAAGGCAACAGAGCTGAAACTTACCGTAAACAGCAAGGCTGCCGACTACACAGGTGCTGCTGTAGCCGAGTACTCAGCTGATATAGACAATATCTATGCAGATCTTATCCTTGATAAGGACAGCATCGGCCTCATTACCGAGGATACTTATCAGATCACAGCAAACAAGGAGATCGCTTCCTGTACCTCTGAGGATAACGAGGTCGCTTCTGTTGACGAGAAGGGACTTGTTACCGCAGTTTCCGCAGGTGAAACAAAGATAACAGTCGTTGACACCACAGGCAGGGAGGCTATCCTGACTGTTGCTGTAGAGAAAAAGGTAGTCGTTGACGAAGCAACAGCCGAAAAGCTGGAGCAGCGCTCTATCAAGGACTACAGACGCAAGACAGGTATTACTGCCGCAGAAGCTGAGTGCAAGGTAGTCGATAACAAGTGCATCGTCGAGCTCAGGGACGAGGAAGGAAATATCCTTGATGTCTACACCCTTGATCCCGGGACAGGTATCGGTACCGATTCAAACGGTGAAGCAGTTGATCTTCCTAAGACAGGAAACAACTCTATGACTAACCTGCTCTTGGTAATGGCAGCTATAACACTTATGTTTGCAGGTCTGTTCATCGTAAGAAGATCAGGCGTTATCTCACGCAAGAGAAGCTGATATTTTATGATCAAACAATAAGAAACGCCCATTTCCGATATTTTCGGAAATGGGCGTTATTTTTACATCTTATTCCTCAATTGATACATCTGGGAATTTCAGCGGTGAAGCTGTTATCACGTCCTCTGACTCAAAGGTTATTACCTCAAGCTGAGGAGTTACATATTTTTCCATGTCACTTTTCTCCTTTATTTTAATATGTCAGCAGCAATTCCATAGAGGACCAGTGCCTTTATAGTGCGGACCAGTTTTTCGTCGCTGCTCTTTTCAATAACTGACTTTGCATAAGTGAAGGGACTGTAGTCCACCTCGGCGTATACAGAAGTGTCGCTGACCGACTCAGCTCTGAATGTGTGCATTTTTCCGTACATATCAGGTGAGATATGGTCAAGGGTTATGGAAGCGATATTGCCTTCCTGAGTTGCAAGTACGGGCTTGCCGTCAACGGTGAAGCTGTAGTCCTTGATGAACTTGCCTTCCTCCAGATTGAACTTTACTGTAAGGCTCAGGTCTTCGCTTATGCTCATTGAAGCAAATGAAGCCTTGAGAATATCGCCTGATCTTCTTGAAACTGCCTTGTACTCGCTGCCAAGAGCAACATTATCGCTGAGTGTGATGTTGTTTTCTGCTTCAACAGTTTTTCCGGTGTACTCCTTGAGCCGCTCTGCGTAGTTTATCAGAGTGTCGATGAAGCGTGCTGAATTGCTGTCGAGGATATTCAGGCTTCTCAGTGTGTTGAGATACTTTCTTGCGCTGTAGCTGAGCTCTGAACCTGTTGTGCCGTCTGAGTAGCGGATCTGAAGAGTGAATTCATCGTCGATATAGACAGGTGAGATGCTGCAAGAGAAGGTGTATGTGCAGTCGCTGTTCTTTACAGCCTCGGACATTTTCTTAGTGTAGATCATATCATCTGAGAATCTGAACTCTGCCACTGCGTTCTTGTCGGCTGCTGCCTCGGGACTGAGTGAAGCTGTGACATTGACGGTCACCTTGTCGCTTACAGAAGCGCTTGCTCTGATGAATGCGTCCTTGCCGTTCTGAAGCTCTCCGCACTTTGTACATCTGCCGCGGTTGTTGAAGCTGTGGTGTGTATCGGCGTAGAATGCGTAGTAATTTCCGTTCTCGCCTGCAACGAAGGGCTCGAAAGGCTGTGTATGTTCGCTGTCTCTGAACCAGCCGTCAGAACCGCACTGATCGTTAGCAAGAGCAGGGAGGCTGTCGATAAGTGTACCGTTCTCGACTTCCATTACCTCGCTTCTGCCGTCCCAGTAGTTGAGAATTATTTTTGTTGTCTTGTTTTCGTCGCTGCTGTAGTTATTTAATTCGCCTTTAGCAACGAACTCGCAGTTTTCACTGTAATTGAATACTGTATCGGGTACTATCCATACCTCTACATTTTCATTTGTTGTGAGGCTCTCTGTTACATCGACCTCGCCGAATATATAGAGCCTTACGCCTTCATCGAAAGCATTTGCAGCCTTGACAGCGTCGCTTAAATTGTCGAAGTTCTCGCCTGTGCTGAGCATTGCAACAGCGCCCTCAGGGAGGTAGTCGCAGCCCATAAATGCACCGCATACTGAGCAGAAAGTTGCTTCAAGAGCAGTATTTCCGTCATGTGCAGGTGACATTACAGCGTGTCTGCCTGTGCATTCATGCTCGGGAACAGTTGCGAATGTTCTTTCGATGTCGATTGATCCGTCTTCACTCTTGAGACTGATGGTAGCGCATAGGTCTGCCTTCTTGGGAGTGATCTTTATGAGAGCGGGACCGTCAAGGTAAATCTTGCCGTCCTTTTCGATGTAATCGCCGTCCTCGATAGAAATATCAAAGAGGTCGTAAACGCTTTCGGGAGCAGCCTTGACATTTCGCTGTCCGGGAGCGCCCTTGGGCTGAGGAGTGCTGTTGTTGAGGATAATGCCGAATTCAACTAATCCGCCTTTTGTCGGAGGACTGTAGAAGTATTCAAGATCCTTGCCGATCTCCATCATTTCACTTATAGGCAGAGGAATATCCTTATCAAAAGCTCCTGAAACATCACCTATGATACCGCTTGTGACATCGCCGACATACTGTGCCTGCTGATACTCGTATTCATCTTCAGTATAGGAATCTCTGTCCTGTGACAGAGCAAGAGCCTGACCGGCTGCAAAACCTGCACTGTATCCGGGCAGATTAGACAATGCGCTCTGAATACCTGAGTTCATTACGCTGATGAGCATATTGCCGCTCTGGTACTTCATTTTCATTTCGTCGGATATATCTTCGTATACGATCTCATAGGGGATCTCGGTAGTAGAGCCGGAAAGTGTAGTTACTGTTACATCCTTGAGATAATGCTCTGTCTTCAGATTAGCATAGAATGTTGACATCATGGACGCGAGCATATTCGGACCTGCAAGGAGCGGGTTGGGAATGAGACTGGTCATAAGTACCGCAAAATCACAGAGGAGCTTGTTGTATTCAGTGGTAAGCTCAAGCAATGATCTCCATGCGTCCATGATCGTTATGGTAGTTACGAGAGTGTCTCCGGGATTAAGAACAGGCAGTGTTACGCTGTCATTCATTGGCATGTTCTGAAGTTCTCCGCCGAAATTCCTTGTGTCTGTGATATTGCCGTTTTTGTCCTGTTTATAGAGTGTACCCTTATAGGACTGCTCGATACGGCTTATTGTATGCTGGAGTCCGTAGATCGGCTTGTGAGATACGTTTGTAAGCTCAATTGTAAGCTTATACGGCTCTCCGTAGTATGAATAGATAGGTGCGTGGACTGTCATTTTCAGAGCGTCTCCTGCATAGACATGGAGGGGATTCTCTGTCTTGAAAGTATACTCATCATATCTTCCGTCATTATTTCCGGAGAACTTGGCAGAAACATCATAGTCGCCGGCTTTATCGCCTCTTGCGTACCATATTGCGCTCATATATTCGCCGGGATCAAGATCGCCCATCTGCTGTGTAAGATCGCTGTTTACAAGAGTAAGACCGTCGGGAAGATCGATGGAAGCCTTACAGTCGGTAAGCGGTAAAATATCATTATTTACAACGATGAGCTGTATCTCATAGAATTCCTTCAGCCACTTGCATTCGCCTGTGACTATCATGTACATCTCTTCGTCAACGGTATTCTGGTAACCGATGATAGGTGCTTCAACACCGTTATAGATCACCTTTTTCCTTACGACCTGAGCATTGCCGTTTTCATCCCTTCCTACGTAGTTGAGCATGAAGTACTGTTCTGCACCGAAAGTGAGCTTGACCTCATACTTGTAGACGTGGTAATTAGCAGGATCGGTAATATCAATGCCTGCCTGAATGATCTCGGCAAGGTTCATTTCCTTGACTGTAACTTTACCGTCTACCTTCAGCTTACGGGGCTTGACAGGAGCCGGAAGTGTAGTTGTTGTGGAAGTTGTGGTAGAAGTAAGTGTGGTGGTTGAGGTAGAAGTTGTAGTGGTTGTAGTTGTGGTGGTAGATGTTGTGGTCGTAGTTATGACAGGATCTTCTGACTCAAACTCGCAGATAAATCCGTAGTTTGCTGTTGCGTAATAATTACGGTTTGCACTGCTGTTGCCTGAGTAGGGAATATCGTTCCATACACCGATGGGGCAGCCGTTATAGCTGACGTAATGGAGCATGAGTGCCTTTTCATCTCCGCCGTAGTTATTAGGCTCATTGGCACGCCAGTTGGTGTAATTCATAGGCTCTCCTGTGATCCAGGCGAAGCCGTTGCTGCCAAGCTCAGCGCCCAGCCAGTAAGCATTCTTGGAAGCTCCCACGGAATTTAGAAGTGAAACGATAAGGGTCTGCTCCTCAGGTGAGTTTACAGTCACAAGGTGACCGCCCAGGCTTTCACAGTATGCCTTGGCTTCATTCCAGGTCATAGGAGATTCGATGACCTTATATCTGGGATATTCGGTATCAATGACCTTTACTGAAGTAGTGGTTGTCGTGGTTGTCGTGGTTGTAGTGGTGGTTGTCGTGGTAGTTGTTGTGGTTGTAGATGTTGAAACAGGTTTGTCAGAGACATTTTCCCATTCACAGATGAACCATTTTGTTAAGCTGTGTCCTTCATCGTTCCACAGACCTGAATTATATACATGGATACAGTCTTCACCGCCAAGGTTATTGGGCTCGCCTCTGTCCCAGTTGGTGTATATTATCGGCTCGCCTGTTATCCATTGGAATTCACCGTTTTCATCGCGGCGGCCACCGATCCATAACTTGCCTGCACCTGATGCTGCAATGAGATTGTTGATCTGAGCCTGCTCTTCGGGAGAAGTAATGGTAGCCAGATGTCCGTTAACGCTTTCGCAGTAAGCAGCTGCAGCTTCCCAGTTCATATAAGTTTTTATTACTTCATACTTTGCAGCATCGGGAAGGGGACCAAGAGTTGTTGTAGTTGTAGATGTGGTAGTTGTTGTGGTGGTAGTTGTGGTAGTAGTTGTTGTGACAGGCTTGATATATATATAGCCCTGTGAGATACCCTTGGTAAATGCCCATGCCTCCATGAGCTTACCCTCAGCGTTTTTCTCCGTATTTGTGAAGCAGCCTCCGGGTTCGCAGTAATGCACTTCTATTGGGAACCTGTCGCCTGCCCTGGAATCGGCGGGAAGCTCAAAAGTAAAGCTCCAGAGCACTCCGTCCTTTCCGTTGTTGCCGGAGCCTGCTGATGCCAGGTAAATAGAATATTCGCCATCTCTTGCAGTATATGTTGACTGCTTTGAAAGTGCATCTCCGGGTACGGCATATACACCTTTGTTCTCGTCAACTAATTTAAGTCTCGAATCAAAGGTTACCATCATACCTGTAGCTGCGTACTTGCCCTCAGCGCCTGTAACGCGGAGCTCTACTTTCTGTCTGAGATTATTTCCAATATCATTCGCAGTTATTTCTATGCGGTCAACTGACAGTGTGGGCTTGACTGCTGCAGCTGAAGGATCGATACCTTCGGTGTTATAGTTTGTTTTTTTCGGATTAGACGTTGTAGTGGTCGTAGTAGTTGTAATAACAGGCTCGGGATATGTGGTGCTGACAGGAAGCTCCCACTCGCATACGAAGCCCATATTGTCTATATTGCTTCTCCAGCCGTTATTATTGTTGTCATTCCATGTACCGTTTGAAGAGAACGCCATAATACGGTTTTCGCTGCCGTCATTGTCGGGCTGTCCGCTTGACCAGTTGGAGTAATCCATAGGCTCGTCGGTTATCCACTTGAACACGCGGTCGTCCTCGCAGTAGCCGCCTATCCAGAGGTAGCTCTTCTGGGGCGAGCTTGCGGAGATAACGCTGTTCATCAGGGTCTGCTCATCGGCAGATGTGATAACTGCAAGGTGTCCGCCTAAGCTTTCGCAGTAATCCCTGGCATCTGACCAGGTCATACCTGTGTTGAACACCTGGAAGCGGTTTACATCGTTATCGATGTTGAAGTAAAGCTCGCCGTCACCGCTGACGGATAACAGACCGTTTACTCCTGCATTAGCGATGTATGAGGAAATGTAGCGTGTATCCACATACTCTGAAAGGCCGCTGGTGATAACGCCTGTAGCCTCGGAGTAGATGGTAGTATCAGCGCCTGTGACCTTTCCTGTGATATTGATCTTCTGTCCCTTGGGGATATAGATACCGCCCTTGTCACCCTTTATGGAGATATTTCCCTGAAGGTTGACGGCAGTGCCTTTTTTGACCCAGATACCATAGTCGTTATCGCTGCTGAGCCTGCCTCCTGAGATATTGACAGTACCGCCTGAGCCGCCGTAGATGGCAGGACCTATATCAGAGGTAATAGTTGCACCTGTGATATTAAGAGTACCTGAATAGCCGCTGTTCATCCATATTGTACTGCTTACGGATCTGTCAGAGGTGGAGTGCTTGCTGGTATTTTTAAGAGTACCTCCGTAGAGATTTGTGACACCGGAGCTTGATCTCAGCGAAAGGGGATTACTTGTGTAGGAAGTAACAGTTCCGCCATAGAGATCAAAGCAGCCTGATCCGTTGATACCGATGGTTCCCGAATCATAGCCATGATCGTTACCGTTGAAGGTGCCTCCGTAGATGTTGAGCTTTCCATAAACCTCGAACAGGGAGTTTGAGCCTGTCGAGTTGATAACGCCGTCGCCGCGGCTGTCTCTGACAGTAACGGTTCCGTAACTTTTTATAGTGCCTATATTTACTGTATGTCCGTTGAGGTCAAGGTCAAGATTGTCTGATACGGAAATATTTTTTGAGTTGACATCGCAGTCCAGTCTGTAGAAGCCTGCGGTGGGAAGGCTTGTCTCGTCGGTCCATATCTTGTACTCAGGAGTCTTTCCGTCCTTCTCCATAATGAAGCCGAAGTTGTCGAGACCGCAGAATTCTGAATTATCTTCGCCGCCATTGCTCATATCGTCCCATTTGCCCACCTGAGCACCCCATGGTTCATAGGGATTGCCAAAGAGGGAAACAGCTGTCTGAGATGATGAATTTGGAGCACCAGGGTTCCAGTTATTAAATGTCCTGCTTTCATTGGTGACCCATTCAAAGCCGTTCTTATCAGTGCGCTTCAAACCAATCCAGTAGTTGTTTTTGATCGTTGGCTGCTTTTTTATCAGAGCTTCGATCTGAGCCTGTTCATAGTCGGAAGTGATGACTGCAAGATGAGCGCCCTTGCTTTCGCAGTATTCTTCTGCCTCATTCCAGGTCATTCCCTTGTTGACTATCTCATAATTGGCAGGATCGGGATAGTATTTCCATGTGAGTTCTCCGCTGAAGGGAAGCACCATAGGGTCACTTCCAACTGAGAGAAGTGCGTAATTCTGTAAAATGATCTCTGCGTCACGAAGTGTTACCTTACCGTCGACGTCAACGTCGGCAGCAAGACTGTTCATGTCGCTGTCATCGCCTGTGCATACGTAGTCCCTGATGATATTGGAGTCAACGGCGTCCATTTTACCGTCACCGTTCACATCGCCGAGTATTGCCTCAGCGTAGGTCTCATCGGGAGCAGTGTCGTTGTCAGCTGCTATTGTCTCTATCGGTATGACCGATATGAGCTGAGTGTATGCAACAGCAGAAGCCGCAAGCAATGACAGAGCCTTTTTGCCTAAACTTTTGCTATTGTGTTTGTGCATTGTTATTAAACCTCCTTTTCTGCTCTTTTTTATAAAGAGCTATAAAACACATCCTGCCATCTTAATTATAATTACTGGCGCTTAAAAAATCAACGATTTAAACAATATGTATATTTATTTCGGAGAAATGCACATTTCTTCTGTGCAGCAGCTACATAAAAATCCAAAGATGTCACAACTATTCTGTAAAGTATATACTTGCCGAAAAATCGGTTTATTTTTAGTATACAACAGTTCCGTCAAGCTTGTTTCCGCTGTAATTATCGATGAAGAGCTGAGGAGCGGCAGCTAAAAATACATCTTATTAGTTTTGAACTGCAAACAATGTAAATTATAACACAGTCTGATTGAAAAGTCTGAGACAAAAAGCTCCCCTCAGAGCCTCCGCAAAAGCGCAGTTTCTGAGGGAAGATAAATTAAGGTGCTAATTCAGTTCTTTTGCGATGAATTCTTTTATGGGGACGGCAGTGTCATGATTTGTAGCCTTGTATGCGTAGTAAGCCAGGATCATTGATGCGTCAAATGCGTTGATCTTGCCGTCGCCGTTGACATCTGCTGCCTTTTTCTGAGATTCATCGAAGGTCTCGGGAGCATTTGTGGAGTGTAATGCGTACTCTGCGAGAACCTGTGAAGCGTCTACTGCATTGACCTTGCCATCGCCGTTGACATCGCCAAGATCTGGCTCGTCGACAGGCTGCTCGGGCACGGTTGTTGTAGTTCCTGAGTTCTCTTCCGTAGAAGTTACTGTAGTTATTTCTGAAGAGGTCGTAGTGGTTGTTTCCGCAGAAGTTGTGGTAGTTGTTTCGGTTGATGTTGTGGTGGATTCAGTTGAAGTGGTTGTAGTTGTGCTTGTGGTAGTTGTCGTGGACTTCTTGGAAGT
>NZ_KK211347.1:462724-599653 GCF_000621785.1 Ruminococcus flavefaciens ND2009
GTTGACTTCTTGGAAGTTGTAGATGTAGTGGTTGTGCTTGTGGTAGTTGTCGTTGACTTCTTGGAAGTCGTAGATGTAGTGGTTGCGCCTGTATTGGTTGTGGTCGCAGAACCATTACTGCTGCCTGTACCAGATGTGGTGGTAGTAGTGGTAGTAGTGGTCGTGGTAGTAGTTGTAGTAGTCGCGGGAGTTCTTACGCCAACATTAAGAGTGCAGGTCTTTCCGTCGGGAGCCTTTACTTCTATAACTGCCTTTCCGGGAGCAGCTGCACTGATTACGCCTTCTTCGTCTACTGATGCGATCTTTTCGTCTGATGAGCTGAATTCCAGACCTGTGTAATCGGACTTGACAGTGTACTTGTCATCCCTGGACATTGTAATATCCTTGGGACCGATAACTATCTCGCCGTCGAAGGGAATGAAGTCATACTTCTTATCTGCTGCGAATTTCTTTGCGTTTGATGAATTATAGCTGTGGATAGCTCCGCTGTAATCCTCATCGAAGCTGTTGTCGGCAAATGTGCAGAGCTTGTTGTAAACATAAACATCTGCGCTGTCACCGCTGAATGCGTTGGACAATACTTTTGTAACACTTGCGGGAAGCTCAGCTGTAACGAGAGCGGGGCAGTTGTTGAATGCGTGATCCTCGATGACAGTAGCTCCGGAGCTCCAAAGATCAACTTCCTTCAGAGTTGTCATGCCTGAGAATGCGTACTGCGGTATTTTTTCACCGCCTGTAATGGTTATCTTTGAGATAGCGTAGGGAGAGAAGTCCATATCGTTATTCTCACATGAACTCCACTGATAGAGGAAAAGGTCTGCAACTGATGTATATACATCAGCCTTGCCCTCGGTATTTGCTGTATACCTGTTTGTAGCTGCGTAGGGAAGGGTAAGTGACTCAAGTACATAGCAGCCGTTGAAGAGCTGTGTTCCCATAGAGTTTACGGAATCAGGTATGATGAGCGTATGTATGCCGGCACAGTTCTGGAAGGCATATGATCCGATAGTTCTGAGATTATCGGGCAGCTCAAGCTTGTTGAGGGACGAGCAGTTAAGGAATGCAGATTCACCGATGGATTTGAGTGACTTGGGAAGCTTTATATCACACAGTGAAGTGCAGTTATTGAATGCGTGATCGCCTGCCATGGTTATATCAGTACCGCTGAGGTCGATCTCTTTAAGTGAAGTCATGCCTGAGAATGCGTAGCGCGGTACAGTTTCTCCGCCTGTGACGGTTATCTTCTCGATAGCGTAGCCGGAGAAGTCCATATCGTTGTTTTCCCATGAGCTCCACTGATACACGAAAAGATCGGCTACCGAATCATATACACCGACCTCTGCACTTGTATCGGTGAGTTCTTTTTTAGTTGCTGCGAAGGGAAGGGTAAGCGTTTTGAGGTTTGTACAGCCGTTGAACAGCTCGGTTCCCATAGAAGTGATATTCTCGGGGATAATGAGCGACTTTACAGCCTTGCAGTTCATGAATGCGTGGCTGCCGAGACTGTTGTAGGACTCAGGGATAGTTATCTCGGCAAGGTTTGCGCACTCTGCGAATGCGTGGCTGCCTGCGGATGTGATAGTGCCGTTATCGGGGATAGCGGATATTGCTGTTCCGTAGTATGAATAGCTGCCGAGAGTTTCAACAGTCTCGGGAAGCTTTACGGTGGTAAGCGCTGAACAGTTATGGAATGCGTAATTTCCGATGCTTTTTATAGCAGTGCCGCTGAGGTCTATCTCCTTGAGAGTGTGCATATGTGCGAATGCATAATCCGGAACGGTCTCTCCGCCTGTTACGGTGATCTTTTCGATAGAGTAGCCGGAGAAGTCCATATCGCTGTTTTCCCATGAGCTCCACTGATAGAGGAAAAGGTCGGCAACAGAAGCATATGTATCGGGAGACGCTTCGGTATCTGTATAGAGTTTGTATCCTGCTGCGAAGGGAATTGTGAGTTCTGAGAGATTTGTACAGCCTTCAAGTAAGCGGGTGCCCATGGTGTTCACAGTATCGGGGATTATCAGTGCCGTTATGCCTGTACAGTTCATGAACGCCTGACCGCCGATAGTCCTGAGACCCTTTGTAAGCTTGAATTCCTTTATTTTCCCGCAGTTTGCAAATGCCAGAGTGCCTATGTTCTTCAGTGATGTGGGAAGCTTGACGGTCTCAAGTGAGGTACAGTTGTAGAATGCGTGTTCATATATGTCGGTTATCTTAGTGCCGCTGAGGTCTACTTCCTTTAATGATGTCATACCTGAGAATGCGTATTTGGGAACGATCTCGCCGCCTGTAATTGTGATCTTCTCAATAGCATAGTCTGAGAAGTCCATATTGCCGTTTTCCCATGAATCCCACTGATACAGGAAAAGGTCTGATACCGAATCATATACGGTGCAGGTCCCTTCGGTATCGGTGCAGGTCTTCCTTGCTGCTGCAAAGGGAAGAGTGAGTGTTTTAAGATTTGTACAGCCGTTGAATATGCAGGCACCCATAGTTGTAACATTGGAAGGTATAACAAGTGTCTTTATGCCTGTACAGTTCATGAGAGCGTAGCTGCCGAAGCTCTTGTAGGTTTTGGGGACAGTGATATTGCCGAAGTTTACACAGTTTGCAAAGGCGTAGCTGCCCACTGAGGCAAGAGCACCGTTATCGGGAAGCACTGAAATTGCCGTATTGCAGCAAGCGTAGTCTCCCATTGATGCAGTCGATGCTGAAAGTGTCAGCTTTTCAAGCGAAGTACAGTTATAGAACGCATAATTGCCGACGGAATTGATAGCTGAGCTGCTCATGTCTATCTCTTTGAGGGTAGTCATGTGGCTGAAAGCATAATTCGGAACGATCTCGCCGCCTGTTATGCTGATCTTGCTGATAGCATAATCCGAGAAATCCATATTGCCGTTTTCCCATGAATCCCACTGATACAGGAAAAGATCTGATACCGAGTCATATACGGTAAGCTTGCCTTCGATATCGGTGCAGGATTTCTTTGCGGCTGCGTATGGGAGGGTGAGTGTCTCAAGATTTGTACAGCCTCTGAATATTTCCGTGCCCATAACAGTGACACTCTTCGGGATCACAAGCTCCTTGATACCTGTACAGTTCATGAAAGCGTGGTCCCCGAATACCTTGTATGTGGAGGGAACAGTGAACTTGCCCAGCTTACTGCACTCTGCGAATGCGTAGCTGCCTGCGGACGTGATAGTGCCGTTGTCAGGTATGGCTGTTATAGCGGTATTGTAGTATGAATAGCTGCCAAGAGTCTTGACGGACTCAGGCACCTTTACAGTATCCAGAGAAGTACAGGTGCGGAAAGCGCTGCCTCCTATACTTATTGCTGATGTGCCGCTGAGGTCGATCTCCTTCAGAGTAGTCATGTGGGCAAATGCGTAATTGGGGATGGTTTCTCCGCCCGTTATTGTTATCTTCCTGATAGCATAGTCGGAGAAGTTCATATTGCCGTTTTCCCATGAATCCCACTGATACAGGAAAAGATCTGCAACAGAATTGTAGACACCGAGTTTGCCGTCGGTATCCGTGCAGGATCTGAGATTAGCTGCATAGGGGATAGTGAGATCGGTCAGGCTTGTACAGCCTCTGAGCATGACTGTGCCCATTTCGTTGACGGAGTCGGGGATAGTGAGTTCTGTGATCCCCGAGCAGTTTTCAAAGGCAGAAGTGCCGATGGTATCCAGCTTTTCGCCGAAGCTTATTGCACGGACTGCGGCGCAGTCATAGAAAGCATAGTTTCCTATCCTTGTGAGACCTGCGGGAAGCTTCAGTATACCCTCTTCGGGGTCCACCTTTTCCTTGCAGGTAGAGGAATCAAGTGATGAGAAGCCCTTGAAAACGTTGTTTCCTATGCTTGTGATCACAAGATCCTTTGAAGGATCCTCGTCCTCAAAGAATATCTGCTTTACGGTGTCTGCCTTGCTGTAGGGAGCGCTGCCGAAGTCGTACATATCGCCGTAGCCGTATACGTGCATATATCCGTTGCTGTAGATAGTGCCTGTGATGTGGTCACCAAGCTTTTTGGATTCGACTATCTGCGGAACAGCTCTTGTCCTTGTAGGTCTTACAGCCTGTGGAGGACGGTTCATTGTAACAGTTGTTCTTGTGGTTACGACAGGTGTAGCTGGAGTATCTGTTGATATTGGAGTGCCGGTGCTGATGGAACCATCCGCATCTAATGTTGCATTAAGCTCGATCTCGATAGGATTGGCATTTACAACAAATATTTTATGTGCAACAGATGTGTCTCCGACGAAAAGCCAGAGCGTATGGCTGCCTGTTCTTGCATATACAGTGTATTCATTTGATGACCTTCCGGGAATAGTAACATCTCCGACTTTTATATGAACATTTTCTATAGGAACTGGTTCGTAATGAGAAGACGTATGTCCCGAACTGTCTTCTGTTATGACTTCTTGTTGAACTGACGCATTTATTGAAACTTTATATGCGACATTTGGGCATTCTCCGAAACCGGGATCCCATTTTGTCTTGTTAGCAGTTGAGAGCCAATGTGAATCAACAACAGGATCAACAGGAGCCAAGCCGGGAAGCATAGTGCCTAATGAAAGATACCAGTCAAAAAGCTTCAAACGGAGTTCAGCAAGGGTGATACTATGCTCAAAAATCAAAAGAGCTTTGAATTCAAGCGCCACTTCCGCAACAAGTTCGGCATCTCCGTCGATACAGGTACCGCAGACGTGGACGGTATCTCCTGACAGATCACTGCATGAAAAAATGTTTGTATCTCCTTCAAGATCACCGTTAGTCCTTGAGATCACGTCTATTGACAGTGAACCTGAAAATTCAACGCCGATGGTGCCGGCAAGATTGATGCTTGCGACCTTATCGCTGATAACAGCTAAAGCTATTTCAAACTTAAAGCCGACGAACACACTTCCGGACAACTCAATAGTGAAGTCCTGAGCAGGATCATTGCCTTCTATCTTTTGGACTTCATCATCATCACTGTTATAATAAAAACCTGACTCATTGATAATAGAATATGTCACGTGCATCTCTCCGGAAAACTGGAAAACAAAACTGATCTTTATCGGTATGACAAGACCTGTTATAGGAGTCGGAAGGTTGACTGTTCCGAGCTCCTTTTCCACTTTAAGCGTATTTAAACCGCCTTGAGACATTCCTATATCAAATGAAGCTGATGTAGTTTTATCTATTTCTATATCAAGAGTATTCCAGTCTTTGTACAAATTGAATTCAACTTCAAATCCCATTTCAAGAGACGGGGTAAAAGAAATAGCATCCAGATCAATTTCAGTTGATGAGGAAAAGCTGCCTGTTAATGTTGTATTGACAGTTTCACTTGCGTAAGAGATATAATCCTGAGTTATCTCCTCTGCAAGGTCATCTGAGTCAAAGTGAAGACGGTTTTCTTCTTCATTGTACTCATAGCCGATGCCGCTTTTAGAGTTGTCGATAACGGCTCCGTTAAGATCGGAATTGGACTCGATCTTTATGAAGGGGAACATCTCGTCGATGCTGTCGTTACCCTTGATAGTGGTCTTGTCTCCATCTGTTGAGACCTCGTCCACCGCAACGGCGATAATATCTGTCTCGTTGGGCTGGAAGTAGAAATACTGTCCCTGACTGAGACCTTTGACCGCATCGTCGGCATTTTCGATAACGAAAACATTGTTGTCATAGTCAGCGGAGAGAAGCTGATTGACATTCTCCGATACCTCAGCCTTTACTGTGTCATCGCTGAGGACCAGGAAGTTGGTCTGCTCGCTCTCATCAAAGTTTACTACTCTGTCTTCGTCGAAGTCATTGATGTCGGTGGCGATGATCTTCTGTACAGCCTGTGTGTAGGTCCGCCTGCTGTAAACATTGCACAGCCTTGTACCCATGCTGTCTGCGATGAATGCCTTAACGACAAAGTATTCGGGGAGAAGCTCCTTCTGTACGCTGCCTTCGTTTACAGTGAATTTGCCTTTCTTCAGCGGAAGCTTTACTGATGTTACAAGTTCGCCTGAATCATCGCTGAAGAAATCGACTTCCAGAGTACAGTCTGTGCTCTGGGAGGATATGACGCGGAATATGCCTGTCTCCGCGTCATATTCCAGACCTGAGATACGGTAGTTATCCTTATCGGTACCAGTTTTGTTTGATAATTGTCTGATGCTGTCATCGGAAGAAGCTGTGTCATTAAGGTATCTTCCGAGGGAGTTCGAGGCGTTCATCTCCGTATCCGGAGCTGAACCGAGGTCGATATTGCTCTCTTCAGGCGACGATCTGAATGATCGCGGGGGAGCGCCTGAAGTGATCGCCGATGCGCAGATGAAACCGCTCAGCACAGCGGCGATAGTTCGTTTAAACATTGTACCACTCCTAACATTTTTATTATAGCATGAACTTTTTACACACTATGTGTAAATTATATATTGTATTATACAAACAGTCAAGTCAAAATTGCATAATAATATGTGTTCTGACCAGATTTGTACATTTGTCATAATCAGAGGAAGCAAAGAATATGAAAAATCTTATTTTGAATAGAGCTTCTTAAAAAATTACTTTATTATATAGAATTTCTATATTATGCCGGGATTTAAATAAAAGATTGACATATTAGCATGATCGTGATGAAATAAACATATGTTAATAGACGGTAAAGAACGGATTGGCGTGACAGAACTCTGCTTTTTCGGGATCTGTGATCTTTTGCGCTGTCCGGCCTAAATAGTGTAATGGAAGTGAATGAGCTGAATTTATATAGGAAAATGACCATGAATACATTTTTATAGAAAACACTCGTTAAAATTACAAATAATTGCACAAATAATATAATGCTGTTTGTGCGATTTTATCAAAGTTGCGAATTGATTTTGATGAGGTTAGTTGTTATAATGTAAAATGGATATATAAATGCTTATTCAAATGGAAAAGAGAGGTGTGTGCGTGAAAGGTATAAAGAACAAGAGATATGTTATCACTGTCTCATACGGGGATTACACGCTGAATGTGGGCGGAACGGACAAGTTTATACTTTCACAGCAGAGAATGCTCAACGAGAATGGCATATCTCTGATACACATTTTTCCTGTGCTGCGAGTGCTCAAAAGACAGATGAATTCCGGAAAAGTCTGGGGAGTAATGATGGACGGAGTCTTCCGTTCTCTGACTGATACCTATGGTATCGTCTCCATGATCGACAAGCTTCAGAGGAAAGAAAGAAATCTGATCGCCTTTATCCTGCATCATTTAAAGGATACTTCAATAAAGGAGATAAGCAGGATACTCCGCAGCACAGATGCAGAAATAATAATGTACCTCCATGACTATTATACAATTTGTCCCGAGTCGGGACTTCTGAGAGACTATCATGATTTCTGCGGCATCACGTTCCCGAATGATGATAAGTGTAAAGGCTGCAGCTGCTTTGACGGGGAAACAACTGGTCAGATAAATCGGATAAAAAAGCTGCTTAAAGGCTTAGCAGATCGAATCAGCTTTATAGCACCTTCAAAGTCTCTGGCAGACAACTGGCTTAAAGCCTATCCTGAATTCAGAGAGCGTATTACCGTTGTGCCTCACCAAAAGTGTGTGGGAGAATACTGCGAGAACATGGAGCGTATTCCTGACAGTGAACCGCTCAGGATCGCCTATGTGGGATACCAGGCTCCTCACAAGGGCTGGAATGAATGGGCAGACGCTGCTGAGAAGGCATTCAGAGCAGGTAAGAACTATAAGTTTTTCCACATGGGAGTTTGCAGTGAAAGCCGAAGCTACATACAGCAGATCAATGTGGATTTCCACAGTGATATAAACGGAATGACAAAGGTACTTCGTGATAACAGGATAGACTGTGCAGTGCTATGGTCAATGGTACCCGAGACATACAGCTTCACCCTTTATGAGGCGTATTCGGCGAACTGCTTTATACTTACCAATTCCCTAAGCGGCAACATAGCGTATGTTGTGAGAGATAAGGGAAACGGAATAGTTGCCGAAAGCAGCAATGATCTTTCAGAGCTGCTTCTTGATGAAGAAGGTCTGAGAAAACGTATAAACCAATTCAGGGACAAGAAGAAATACGGTCCATACAAGCTGGAGGAAAACGATGCTATCGTGGATATACTTGCAGGATATAAGTCTGGTTGTAAAATCACTGTAGAACGTTTTTCATTTGTTGACTGTTTAATGAAGCCTTTGCTATTGTTATACACTCCGCTTGAAATGCTTCGGAGGAGAAAGAACCGATGAAATATGTTATCATATAAATGATTGTTCAAACAAGGATAATGATCAGTCTTCAGACTGAAACGCAAAACGATTAAGCATCATAAAAATACGATAAAGCAAAGGCTCCGTATCCGTGCGGAGCCTTTGTTCCTGTGCAGTTTAACAGTGAAAAAAGCAACTTACCCCCTTAAAAACGCAACTTACCTGGTTTTTGTTGACTTATTAATGATTATTCGATATAATGAAAATATATATAGACCCTAAAAACACATTATATAAAGGAACGGAGGGTTAACATGAAAAAAACACTGACCGCACTAATGACAGCAGCTCTTATGCTGGCGTCAACAGCACCAGTTCAGCTGACGGCAGCTGCCGCTGAGACCGACCGCGACTCTGTCATAGGCACACTTCCCGAATGGACGCCCACAAACTTCGCAGAAGCAATGGCTCTTTACAATAAGCATGGAAAATGCTATATTGCTGATGATTACATCTGCATGATGAGGATAGTACCTCACTTCATGAAGAATGATTACAAGTTCGGGGTATCGGGCAGCATGGCGAATATAAATACTCCCGCAAGCGCAGGTCAGCAGTTCTTTGAGCTTGAAATACCGCAGAAGCCTGATCCCGATGACATGGACGCGGTAAATGCTTATAATAAGTACTGTGACAGCATAGGTCTGTACTCCCACGATTACAGCTTCTTTGAGCACTGGCAGGACTGCAAGACACAGGATGCCTTTGAGGTGGAGATGTTCCGTGTGATGCCGGGCGAGGACCTGACAGTCTTATGGCAGAACAAGAATAACATGAATGACGACGGTGAATACGTCACCACAAGGGAATACACCTTTGAAAACAAGGACGGCAATACTGTTGAGACAGACATTTACAGCTGGCTCCCCGACAGTGTTCCCGAGTACGATGATTTTGTCATGAAATACGGTGAGGTCTCAGTTCACGATAACTATATCGCATACCGGACCAGCTACAACCCCAGCGGAGGTGCTTCCGTGAGAATGGAGCAGAGCGGCGAGGGCAGGATAGAGGAGTTCATGGAGTCGCAGTGCGCCCTCTTTGAGCTTCAGCCCGTTGACGACACACCTATCTCCTCTATCTCCTCGGTTTTTGTCTATAAGCCCGTGGCTGACGGCATGGCAGATGTTGAGTGGAGGAGGGGCAGGGCATTCTCGGATACCGAGTCTGTTGTATCCACAACGGGAAAATTCGAGATAAAGGACAACTGTTCTGTTGTGCTCAACTGGTCTCCCCACAGAAAGATAAATACCCAGTTCTCTTTCATTGAT
This sequence comes from Ruminococcus flavefaciens ND2009, assembly GCF_000621785.1. Classification (GTDB taxonomy): domain Bacteria; phylum Bacillota; class Clostridia; order Oscillospirales; family Ruminococcaceae; genus Ruminococcus; species Ruminococcus flavefaciens_C. Next base: position 472,249 of record NZ_KK211347.1, read on the forward strand.
GCAGTCACGGGAGAGCTCATAGACATTCCCGATGATGACAGCCGCAATATATATCTTCTTGCCACCACGCAAGGCGTACCTGCAACAAGCATGATATTTGATATCACAGCTAATCCCTGTATAGTAGATGATGACAATGCCTATTCGGAGTACTGGAGCTATTCCTTTGAATACGCTTCTCCTGCGGGTGCATATGAAATTAATGATATTGAGCTTACATCTGAGACACCGGAATACAGAGAAGTTGACGTCAAGCTGAAATGGAGACCCTTCGGCGATGTGAACGGTGACCACAGGCTTGCAGTTTCCGATCTGGTGCTTGTACAGAGATGGCTCACAGGAGCTTCCGATGCAGAGCTTAAATACTGGGAAGCCGCAGATTACTGCCGCGATAACTGCATAAATTCTCTCGATCTTCCCGGTATGAGACGAGCTGTGCTGAAAAGTCTTTCTATGCTCGTATGGCCAGAAAAGCTCTCTACCACCAATGGCGAATTTATAATAACAGGACCTGACAGAAAACTGTATGCAGGCCCCGGAACCGAGTATGAGGTATTGAAGACTGTGCCTAAGGGTACCAATCTCACGGAGTACGGCTATGATCCGAATTCTCCCGATTGGGTATTTGCTGAGATAACAGATACTGAAAGAGGCTGGGTAAGAGTTAGCTGTGACGGCGAGAAGAATATAGAGTTTAAATATGAATTGATAGATAAGCCCGTTATTTACCTCTATCCTCAGGAGGAGACCGATGTTCACGTTGAGCTTGAGCTTACCGAGTCCAGACTCTCCACCACATATCCCAGATACAACGGCGGCTGGGACGTTACAGCCTATCCCGACGGCTCCCTTCTCAACAAGGCTGACGGCACACACCACAGATACCTTTTCTGGGACAGCGTGGACTGCACTACTAAGTTTGACCTGTCAAAGGGCTTCTGTGTGGCGGGAGAAGACACCGAGAGCTTCCTGAAGGAAAAGCTGACCTACATGGGACTTACCGAGGACGAGATGAACGAGTTCATCGTATACTGGCTTCCCAGAATGGAGCACAATGCGTATAATCTCATCACCTTCCAGGGTAAGGCATATACCGACACCGCTAAGCTGGACATAACACCTGCGCCCGACAGTATGCTCCGCGTCTTCATGGCGTACAGACCTCTTGAGGACTCCGTGGACATCGAGCCTCAGCAGCTTGAGACCTTTGAGAGAAAGGGCTTTGCAGTAGTTGAGTGGGGCGGAACAGAGCTCGGTTAAGAATACAGAATTTAAAAAGCATATCGGTGGAAGAGCCAAAAGGTTCTTCCGCCGGTTTTTTATGATTATACCGTGCTGTAAGTTTTTTATGTATCGGCGTTTTTCCCGAGATGAGCCCGTTTGCCTAATTCAAGCATAGCCGTACAGAAATCCCGCTGCTGTGTCAACACTGTATGATACGGGTCGCCCTCACGGATACGCATAGTGCGTCTGATCTCCTTTGGAATGACGACTCTGCCGAGGTCGTCTATACGTCTTACAATACCTGTTGCTTTCATAATAATACCTCCGCAAAAAAATATTTGCGGTAATATTATCTGCGGAAAGAGACTGATTATTCTGCAAAAGCATTAAAGATGTTATCAAATATTAGTTTTATCGTGTCTGATACTGTTTTTTCGTCATTCGGCAGCAACGGACATATCAGACCTGTCAAAGCTTTTCCGTAAGGACAAAAAGCTCCCCGAAGCAGCTGAATATGCTTCGGGGAGCTTTTATTTTTCACGTTTTATGCCTTCTTAGCCTTTTTTTCTTTTTTGTATCCGAGCCAGCGCTGGTGCTTCTTGGTAAGGCACATACCAAGTGTTATCCAGAAATAAGGAGCTACGTTGACTACGCTGCTGTTGAACAGTGCCTGTGTGGTATAGCCGAAGAACATTCCCAGGAGTATCCATTCGATGATCCTGTCCTCATCCTTTTCGGCGTGAATGACGGTGCGTACACCGGTGACTGCGCCGTGAATGAGGAGGGTGAGATAAGCGATAAGCTGGAAAGCACCCTGTGTTACAAGGTAGTGGATATACTCGTTGTGACCCTTGCCCTGTGTCAGCGGAGGCTCATGGTCGGGGTCAAGGTAGAACACGTCCCTGTAATTATCGAGACCTATGCCCAGCGGCCAGTACTTCGGAACGGATTCCAGTCCGTATTTCCAGATATAGCCTCTGTTGGAGCCCACTGATCTTGCATTATGGCTTGAGATCTCGTTGCTTGTCATCTGAATTTTATCCACTATTTTTCCGCAGACTATTATCACAAATGCGATAACCGCTGCCATGCCCACTGCAAGCAGAGCGAGACGCTTTGTGACGCTGCGGAGTTTATCCTTGTCGTAGCCCTTGCGCTTCATAACGATCAGGGAGACTACAAGGAAGAAGAGATAACCGGCTGTGCCGACCCATGCAAGACGTGCCTCGGCAGAAAGCAGAGTGTAGAAGCAGAGCATTGAAATGGCGTACATAATGTTTCGCGTAGCCTTGCTTTTTGTGAAAAGGTATATGCCCGAGGTGCAGGCAAACAGCAGTACGCTGAGACCGCCGTACCAGTTGCTGTGCTGGAGAAGGCCATAGCTTCTTTTTCTCTCCATAGTGATGACCGAGTCATAGAATGCCTCAATGTTGTAAATACCCACGGTCTGTAGGGCAGCTGCACTGGTCTGTATCAGGGTAACGAAAACGAAGGCTTTGAGTAGGTTCTTTCTGAGCTTGCTGTCCTCGATCATGGTGCCCGCAAACATAAGCGAAAAGTATCCGAAGAAGCTGGAAAGAAGTTCGTCATAGTAGAAACCGCCGAATGTGGCTTCCTTGTTCTGTGTAAAGACCGCAGAAAGTATGGAGATTATCAGCATAGCAAAGAACAGCAGGTCTGACAGATAGATCTTTATGCCCTTATGCTTCAGAAAGTGAGTGAAGATCGAAAAAACTCCCAGGTATCCTGCCATCTCTATTATGACAGGCTGACTTGTGAACCTGTTTGAATGCAGCTCATCAAATATTTCCGTTATGGGCAGAGAGATCATTACGGTCATGATCATGCCGTAAAAGAACCTTTCCGACGTTATAAGCTCGAGAAATCTTGAGATACGCGCTTTTGTTTCCTGCATATTATTCCCTCTTTTTTATGTTCGGTCGGCTGTTTTTAGGTAAGTTCAGCCTGACAGAACAGATTTTTATTGCACTTATATGAATTGTCTAATAGATTGTACCATATTTCACATAATATGTCAATGGCAGGCGTAATGCCGGGGAAAACAACTGGCGGGAAAGCTTTTTTACAGTTGACACGGGCAGCAGTATTGAGATATAATATAAGAAATAAAAAAGGAGGGCTGAACGTGGCGGTGGGAGAGAATTCACAGAAAATACAGCATATCTTCATTATCGGCAGCAAGTCCATCGGTCAGTACGGAGGCTATGAGACCTTTGTGGACAAGCTCAGTGAGCAGCATAAGGACTGCGGAGATATAATGTATCATATAGCCTGCAAGGCAAACGGCAGCGGCTCAATGGACGAGACAAAGCTTGAGGGCGTCAGCGGAGTACACAGATGCGGCAGGGTAACAGAGTTTAAGTATAACAATGCTCATGTTTTTAAGCTGCCTGTGCCGGAGATAGGCTCAGCAGCAGCGATATATTACGATGTGGCTGCGCTCAGGTACAGCATAGGATATTGCAGGAAGCATCGCATAAGCCATCCCATATTCTATATACTTGCCTGTAGGATAGGTCCTGTCATGGGCTTTTTCAGAAGGGCAGTCCGTTCTGTGGGCGGCAGGCTGTACATCAATCCCGACGGACATGAGTGGAAGCGTGCAAAATGGAGCCCCATGGTACGCAGATACTGGAAGCTTTCTGAAAAGCTCATGGTGAAAAACGCGGATCTTGTGGTGTGCGATTCCCTCAATATCGAGAAATACATACGAAAGACCTACTCTGTGTATTCTCCGGAGACAACCTATATCGCCTATGGTGCTGACACCCGTCCCGGCAGTCTCAGTGATGACGATAAACAGCTCCTTGACTGGTACAGTGCTCAGGGGACTGAGAAGAACGGATATTATCTGGTCGTGGGCAGATTCGTTCCCGAGAACAATTATGAGACCATGATAAGAGAGTTCATGAGCAGCCATTCAGAGCGAAAGCTGATATTCATAACCAATACCGATGAAAGGTTCATGGCAGAGCTGGAGAACAGGCTCCATTTCAGCCGTGACAGCAGGATAGTCTTTGCGGGAACGGTATATGACAAGGAGCTGCTGAAAAAGCTCCGCGAGAACGCTTACGGCTATATCCACGGACATGAGGTGGGAGGCACCAACCCCAGCCTTGTAGAGGCTCTCGGGTATACCAAGCTGAACCTGCTTCTGGGAGTGGGGTTCAACAGGGAGGTGGCTCTTGGAGCAGCGCTTTACTGGAAAAAGGACAGGGGAGACCTTGCGGCGCTAATAGACAGGGCGGACAGGCTCTCCCCCGAAAAGGTGGAGCTCCTTGGCAGAAAGGCTAAGGAGCGTGTAAGGACTGCCTACAGCTGGAAATTTATCGGAGATGAATACATGAAGCTGTGGAGAAACAGCGGGCAGAGGTGATAGTATGAGGATAGGCATCGACGGACATATGCTGGGAGACCATTCGGGCGGAAACGAAAGCTATAATACCAATATACTGAGAAATATGAAGGTTGACCGCAGGGACAGGGTATTTCTCTTTGTCAGGAAGGACGCAGAGATAGAAAAATGCCTTGAGGATAAGTTCACCATCGTCAGGTTCAGGAGCAGCAGTCCTTTTGTGAGAAACTTTGTGGAGCTCACCCTGCTGTGCCGGAAGTACAGACTGGATGTGCTGCATACGCAGTATTTCATTCCCTTCATCAGACCTTGCAGGACCGTCGTTACCATATTTGATATATGCTTTGAGCATTACAGGAATATCTTCACCCGTAAGGAATATATAAGGCAGAAGCTTCTGATACATTATGCCGCAAAAAAAGCCGATGCAATAGTTACCTGTTCAAAGTATTCTGCAATGGATATAGGAAAGTGCTATGGAATTGATAAAAGGAAGATAACAGTGGCATATGCAGCTGCGGACAGCTGTTTCAGGAAGCTGAGCAGTATGGAACTGAATGAAAAGGAGCTTAGAGAACGCTTTGCCATAGGTGATTCTGACTATATCCTGTCAGTAGGAAATCTTCAGCCGCGAAAAAACCTTCCGAGACTGATAAGAGCTTTCAGCGCCCTCAAGAACAAGAAGCTGTTGAGGGACGAAAAGCTTGTGATAGTGGGGAAGAAAGCGTGGCTTTATGAGAATATCATCAGGGAGGCTGGCGGAGAGAACAGAGACATAATTTTTACAGACTACGTTGAGACTGACGATCTTGTGAGACTGTATAACGGAGCTTCCTGCTTCGTTTATCCCTCAATATATGAGGGGTTCGGTATGCCTCCGCTTGAGGCTATGGCCTGCGGAACTGCAGCCGCAGTTTCAGACTCATCGTCACTTCCCGAGGTGGCAGGAAGAGCAGGACTCTATTTCGATCCGTACAAGGTCAGTGAGATCGGCGGAGCTATAATGAAGCTGATGAAAAATGAGGACATCCGCAGGAAATGTATAGACGGCGGACTTGAAAGGAACAGAAAATTCAGTTGGGTAGATTCTGCCACAAGGATCATGAAAGTATATAAGAAGTTTGAAGGATAGGTGTGGGATATGAGAGAAAAGCACAGCGCGGTTATCCTGAATTATAATGATTACAGTTCCTGTGAGAAGCTTATCCGACAGATAGTCGGATATCGCTGTATAGATTCTGTGGTGGTTGTGGATAACTGCTCACAGGACGGCTCAGGTGAAAAGCTGAAGAAGCTTGCCGGGGAATCCGAAAAGATACACTACATCGCAGCAGAGAAAAACGGCGGCTACTCCAGAGGCAACAATCTTGGCTGCTTTTACGCTGCTGATGAGCTGGGAGCAGACTATATTACCATAGTCAATCCTGATGTATGCTTTTCAGAGAAGACCATGGAGATGGTGCTTACTGCATTCCGCAGGGACAGGAGCGGCAAGCTTGGAGCTGCTGCGCCTTATATGAGATGCCGTTCGGATGTGGATCTGCCGTCAGCATGGAGACAGCCCGACTATGTTGACTGTATATTATCGGAGCTTATCATCGCAAGAAGACTTATTGGCGACAGAACGAGATACCCTTTGGCTATAATGAATAAAAGAGCGGTAAAGGTGGATGTGCTGGCAGGCTCCATGATTACAGTCAGAACCTCGGCTTTCAGAGAGGTCGGCGGATTTGATGAAAACACCTTTCTGTATTATGAGGAGAATATACTGGCAAAGAGACTCAGAGAAAACGGATATTTCAGCCTGCTGCTGCCCTGTGTGCAGTACGATCACTTCCATTCGGTCAGCATTGACAGGACTTATAAGAGTGTAAGAGCAAAATTCAGGCTTGCTTATAAAAGCCGTAAATACTATGTCAGGAGCTGCCTCGGAGCAAACTGGCCTGAGCTTCTTTTGCTGTATTTAGCATACGTTATCGGCACTAACGATTATATCATAGCCGATAAACTAAGAAAGTTCATAAAACGCCGCAGAGAAAAGAGTTGATTTTCGCTTCTTCTTGGTGTATAATAAATCTGATGCAGACTGATCTGTGATGAAGAATGATCGGTCGGGAAAGGAATAATAACATGGCTACGATATTACTCGCGGGCGGAGCAGGCTACATAGGCTCTCATACCGCTGTTGAACTTCTTGAGTCGGGATACGATGTAGTGGTTGCGGACAATTTCGCCAACAGCTCTCCCGAGGCGATACGCAGAGTTGAAAAAATAACAGGCAAGACCGTAAAGCTTTACGAACTGGATATAAAGGACGGCGAGAAGCTTGCACAGGTCTTCAGAGAGAACAAGATCGACGCTGTGATACATTTTGCAGGTCTCAAGGCTGTGGGAGAGTCCGTGGCAAAGCCTGTAATGTACTACAGGAACAACATCGACACTACTCTTTCTCTTCTTGAGAATATGAACGAGTTCGGCGTGAAGAACATTCTCTTCTCCTCAAGTGCAACTGTTTACGGAGAAGAGAACCCCGTTCCCTATACCGAGGAGATGCAGCGCGGAGTCTGCACCAATCCCTACGGCTGGACCAAGGCTATGATGGAGCAGATATTCGAGGACGCCGCAAAGGCTGACAAGGACCTCTCTGTGGTGCTGCTGAGATACTTCAATCCCATCGGTGCGCATGAGTCGGGAATGATAGGCGAGGATCCCCGTGGTATTCCCAACAACCTTATGCCCTATGTGTCACAGGTAGCTGTGGGCAAGAGGGAGTGCCTGACTATATTCGGAAACGATTATCCGACTCCCGACGGCACCTGCACAAGAGACTACATCCATGTAGTTGATCTTGCAAAGGGACACGTCAAGGCTATCGACTATATCCTCAGCCACAATGGTGTTGAGATATTCAATCTCGGCACAGGCAAGCCATACAGTGTTACCGAGATAGTGGAGACCTTTGAGCGCGTCAATGGCATAAAGGTGAATCACGTTTACGGTGCAAGACGTCCCGGAGACCTTGCGGAGTGCTACGCCAATGCGGACAGGGCTCTGAGAGTTCTTGGCTGGAAGACCGAGAAGACACTTGAGGATATGTGCCGCGACTCATGGAACTGGCAGAAGAACAATCCCGACGGCTACAATAAAAAATAAGAGCAGGAACATCTGAAAACAAGCCCCGAAGTCTTATGGCTTCGGGGCATTTTATTTATAAAGGTAAGATAAATCATAATTTAGCATTATGTAGGGGACGGCGTCCTCGACGTCCCGCAAAATTCGTATTATAGTGGCGACTATCATCCGCTCAACCAGGGGACGCCTTCTCTTACAAGGCGTCCCCTCTCCAAAAACAGTCCACCGGACTGTTTTTGGATTCACCCCTTGCGAGGCGCCTGACGTAATAAGGGGCTCTGCCCCTTGACCCCCGCCAGAGGCGCTGCCTCTGGACTCTGCCAAAGGAACACAGTCCCTTTGGAATCCCATTCATAGTTGCCGCAAGGTATTACGATAAATTTTGATTTGCGATAGTAACAATTATAGTATCAGCCAGAATATTGCTTAGGGCATTTTTGTAATTTCATGACACTGATATATTGTGCTGTTCAGGAAAAGCTGTCTCGCAAAAAATATCACTGTCATATCATCAAAATATTATAATAGCACAAATATAGTATTTATATTGTCATAACATAAAAAACAAAGTTCATTTTGCACCGAATCTGCGTTTTGTGGGTTGACGGATGAAAAAATATATGTTAAAAAACAGTATATAATATGTTCTTTTATTATTAATAAAGATCAAAAAGGAGGATTGGAAATGAAAAAAATATTACCCCTCATCACAGCAGCAGCACTCTCCCTCTCAGCTGTTGCATCAGTACCCGTTACAGCTGCGGATACTGACTATCTTCTCCACAGCACCTTTGAGGAAGGCACAGAAAAGTGGACGGGCCGCGGTTCTGCGTCTGTAAAGGTGGTCTCGGGCACCTCTCGCTCGGGAGAAGCTTCCCTCTACACCAGCGGCAGAGAAAACAACTGGAACGGTGCCACCGTAAGCCTCGGCTCCTCATTCAGTGCAGGGCAGTCCTATGCTTTCAGTGCCTATGTAATGACCGAGGACACTTCCTCTCCCGTGACCTTCTGTCTCACCTTGCAGTACAGTGACGGTACTACGGATAAGTATCCGAAGATCGCACAGGTGACTGCCGAAAAGGGTGAATGGGCTCATCTGGAAAACAATGATTTTACCATTCCCGAGGGCGCGGACAATATCCAGCTCTACGTCGAGACCGACGAGGGGACCTGCAGCTTCTACATTGACGAGATAGTGGGAGCAAAAAGCGGCACAGCTATCGAGGAGCCGCCTGCTGCGGTGAAGATGAACAAGGGCGACATCAACTACGACGGAATTATCGACTCTCTTGACATCGTGGCTGCACGTAAGGGACTTATCAACGGCATCACCGACAAGAGGACCCTCAAGGCTGCGGACGCTGACAGCAACGGCGTTTACGAGCTCAACGACGCTATCCTCATCATGCAGTTCGTTGCAGGCAAGATAACCGAGTTCCCTGTAGTAGAGCCCGTTATCGTTCCCGGTCAGCAGAAGTACACCACCGAGGAGCTGACAGAGCTCATGCAGAGTCAGGTGGTAAACAGTGAGCCTGCGGATTCTCACACTGAGAAACCGGGAGTAAAGTACGGCACCATCAAGAAGGAGACCTACTTCTCCAAGAAGGCAAACAAGAACAAGCCCTATAACATCCTGCTTCCTGCCGACTACGACGAGAGCAAGGAGTACCCCGTTCTCTACATTCTCCACGGCTTCTTTGAGAACGAGAACCGTATGATCACGCAGGGCAACGGTCAGATGTACACCAGGCAGATAATCGGAAATGCCATAGCTTCAGGTGAGGCTAAGGACATGATCGTTGTAGTTCCCTTCGTATTCACCAGCGCTACTATGAATGACGCAACAGGCTTTGCGGATCCCGGCTCCAATGAGGGCTATGACAACTTCGTTGACGATATCGTTGACAGCCTTATGCCTCATATCGAGGAGAAGTACAGCGTCAAGACAGGCAGGGACTACACCGCTGTAACAGGCTTCTCAATGGGCGGACGCGAGTCTCTCCAGATAGGCATGAAGCACGGCGACAAGTTCGGCTATGTGGGCGCTATATGTGCAGCTCCCGGCGCACAGGGCGCATTCAAGTGGAGCAATCCCGAGGATCAGCCTCACCTTCTGTTCATTACAGGCGGTACACAGGACGATGTTGTTCGTCTCGATACTCCTCAGGGCTACCACAACAACTTTGACAAGAACGGAGTTCCTCATGTATGGCACGTTGTTCAGGGCGGACACCACGGCGACGACTCTATCCACGCACATCTCTATACCTTTGTAAGAGGTGTTTTCCAGGCTACGGACTGATAAACAGCAACAGAAAGCCCGTCCTGACATTTATGCACATATAGCAGTTTAAACATAATATCAAGGGAAGCTCTTGTGGAAAAGAGCTTCCCTTGATCCTTTTTCTGAGGCTCTGTTTCGTTTTTCTATGGAGAGGACGCTTGAATATGTCTGCCTTTTTATCATGTTTAAGGCGTCCTCTCCATAGAAAAACCAGCCAAAAGTCTTTGGAAAAAGGGGTATGGGGGAAAGAACCTTTCCTCAGAAAGGTTTTTCCCCCATAATTACGCGTAAACTTCTATATAAGCACCGCGGTCAGGACGGGCTTTTTGCTATGATCTTAGCCGAGATTGAGGAGCTGTGACTGGATTGCAAGGGCGTCGTAGTTTGTGATGCCGTTGCCTGTTCCGTCGACATCTGCGTTGAATTTGCCCAGAGGTGTGAGCTGGTACTTATCGGGATTTGCGATGGACTGCATGATGAAAATTGCATCTGCAAGGTCTGTTGAGCCGTCGTTGTTGGCATCGCCTGAACGCTCAACGTCTGCATCATATCCGAGAGATTCGTATTTCCAGTCGGGACTGAATTTAACAGGCAGCATATTCTTTGCAGTTGTGAGCTTAGCGGCATACTCGTTGAGTGCATCATGGTATTTACCGCTCATTGCATCCCATACTCCGCGTTCGGTGGGGAAACAGAAGTAGACAAGGCTTATGATGTCAAGGTCGTTCTTGTCTCCGCTGAGACCGTTGTCATTTATGTCCATATCATTCTTGAAGAGACGGAAAATATCAGCAGGAAGAATGGACTCCTCCTCGGATACACCGTTTCTCTGTTCTGCCTGATAGATGTAGACATTGAAGTCATCAATAGGATCAATGATACCATCGCCGTTTGTATCGGGGATAGTTATCTCTCCTGCGTCGAGAGCATTCAGGTAGGCTTGACATTCTCTGTCGAACATCTTAGGGTCGCCGTCGATATAGGCATCGTTCTGAGGTATCAGGAAGTAGTAATCCTCGGTGATAAGCCTTGCGGGATCCATGGCAGATGATCCCTCGACAACGCTCTCAAAGAACTCGTCTGTGATCATATCCGGTGTAACTTCGCCCTTTTCAAAGTAGTACATTACAGTGTAGTTGTAGATCCAGTTGTCGACGAAGTCGCCATCGGGAAGGGCATTATACAGAGCCTTGGCGCGGGCGAGTATTTCATCGTTTTCTTCTGTCTCAAGGTTATAGGGAGAATTGATGCTGATGATCTCATTATCCATGGAGTAAACCAGGAAATAAGCAAGGTCTGTCAGATCGCTCTTTCCGTCAGCGTTGAGATCGGGGTCGATGGTTCCGTTGTCAACATACTCGCAGTAAGCGTTATATCCTGCCATCAGCAGTGTGCAGTTAGCGCTGAAATCATTGAGGAACTCTGTGATGATAGAGTGAGTGCTTATATATATTTCATTTGTGAAATAGTCCTTATGCTCGATCTCATAAATGATCTCATAGTCAGCGTAGTTTTCCCTGTCAAGATCGTTTATCGAGATAGGGTGGGAATAGATATAGTATCTGTTAAAGTGTGTGGCATCGGCTGAATCAATGAAATCGTCCCCGTTAAGATTGCCGATGGCTTCGAGAGTCTCGTTGTATTCATCGCCGTAGCTCTGGTGCTCGCAGTATGCGTAATAGATGAGGCAGTCGATGGGGTCAAATGTACCGTCGCCGTTGACATCTGTAGGTATCTCGCCCTTGTCAAATGCGTCGAACATTTCGATCTCCTCGTTCCAGATCCTGCTCTGAACAACGTTTTCCATTGCAGCACCTGCGGGAAGAGCGGCTGCTCCTGCTGCAACAGCGAGAGCTGCTGCCAGTGAGATAAGTTTCTTCATGGTTATAAACCCCTTTCTGTTACATAATTTTTGTTCGGGTATCATGTCCCTGATCTAATCATAGCACATTTTGCTGTAATAATCAAGCATTTTGTGATAAAAAAATGTGGATTTTTAGCGTTTTTTTAGATGTTGTGTCTTTATCTGATAACACTTTTGTGCTGCACGTCTGCTGATTTGACAATTGATGAACTATATATTATAATTGTAACGTATATTACGAAACGGAAGGAGCATTCATGTGAGCGTGACAAAACGCCTCAAGGGCAGGAGCAGACTGACCTTCCCCGAGGATTACTGCGTAGTTGATATAGAGACAACGGGGCTTGCTCCCGAGGAGTGCGAGATAATCGAAATAGCGGCGGTGCGGTACAGAGGCGGCAGAAAGGCAGCTGTGTTCAGCACTCTTATAAAGCCCCGACACAGGATAACGCCATTTATCACGGAGCTGACGGGAATAACCAACGACATGGTGAAGGACGCTCCCGATATTACATCAGCTATTATGGATTTCTATGAGTTTGCGGGCAGCGATATTATTATGGGCTACAACGTGAATTTTGATATAAACTTCCTCTATGACAATCTTCTCCGCTGTCACGGTATCCACCTCAGCAATGATTTTGTGGACGTGCTGAGGTTTTCACGGAAGGCACTGCCCCAGCTGCCAAACAGGCGGCAGACCACCGTGGCTGCACATTACGGTATCGAGATAGAGGGAGCTCACCGTGCGGAAAAGGACTGCGAGATATGCAACGCCTGCTATCTCTGTCTCAGGGACGAGCTGAAAAAGATGGCTGAGGAGAAGAAATGAAATGGGAAGTCTGAAAGAAAAGCTGTTTGAGTACGCCCGTGAGCGCTACGGCTCCGAGCCCGAGTATCTGTGGGAGCGGACTCCCGACTGTGCGGTGCTGCGATGCAGCGCCAACAAGAAGTGGTATGCCATAGTTATGAGCGTTGACGGAAAGAGCCTGGGGCTTGAAAAGGGCGTGAAATACGAAATAGTCAATGTGAAGTGCAGTCCGCTGATGACAGGCTCACTCCTTGCCATGAAGGGCATACTGCCCGCGTATCATATGCAGAAGGAGCAGTGGGTGTCGGTGATGCTGGACGGAACTGTGGACGAGGAACAGCTGCTTTCACTGATGGACATGAGCTATGAGCTTGCCTCACAGAGCAGCAGCGGCAAAAGGCTCCGCACCGAGCACAAGGAATGGCTGATACCTGCCGCCCCTGCCATGTATGACGTTGAGCAGGACTTTCAGCGGGACGGGACTATCATCTGGAAGCAGACCTCCGATGTGATAGTGGGGGACACGGTCTTCATCTATATGGCTGCACCCCTGTCCGCAATCATGTACAGGTGCGTGGCTGAGGAGGTCAATATCCCCTATAACTACGATGACGGCAGCTACCGCATAAAAAAGGCGATGAAGCTCAGACTCACCCACAGGCTATCCCCCGAGGATATGCCACTCTCTGAGATGAGGGAGCTGGGGGTCTCTGCCGTAAGGGGCGCAAGAGGTGTCCCCAACACCCTTTCATGCAGGCTCAGGGAGCTTTGCAGGAAGGGCTGAAAAGCCCGGTCCGGCGTCGCCGGCTGCTGACTTTTCGCGGCATAGTTCTGACAAGCGGGAACTTTTATCCCGCGCTCCTTGCATTTTTGTTCAGTTTATGTTATAAGCGGGGAGCCCCCGCAGGCTGTTTCGCGGCAAAGTATCATAAAACGGCAGTTTTTCTCCGCGCCCCTTGAAATTATAATGCTTTTATGTTATAATAAATCGTATACACTTTATTTTTCCCCGATTTTTTGACAGGAGGATCTTTATGCTTAATGCTGATCTGAAGGAATTTGAATTTACTTCCGATTATGACGAGCTCGTTGTTTCAGCTGTACTGGCAGTGCCCTCGGGAGATATAAACGGCATTGTCCAGGTCATACACGGCATGAACGAGCACAAAGAGCGCTATTATCCGTTCATGGACTATCTGGCGGAGCAGGGCTTCATCACGGTCATAAGCGACAACAGAGGCCACGGAAAAAGTATAGTTGAGCCCGATGATCTGGGCTTCATGTTCAGAAGGGGCGGAGAGGGCTTTATCAGCGACATTGCCCAGCTCAACAGGAAGGTGAGAACAGCCTATCCCGATGTGCCTGTATTCATGGTGGCAAGCGGAATGGGTGCAGCAGGTGCAAGGTGCTTCATCAAGGAGCATGATGCTGACATAAACGGTCTGGTGCTGCTGGGCACTATCTGCCACAGCGCATTCTCGCAGCCAGCCCGTATCATAGGCTCTGTAGCTTCAAAGCGTCCCGGAAGCCGCTTCCGCAGCGAAAAGATCTTCGACACCATAGATGACTGCTTCGGCAAATTCTATGAGGATCCCATAAATTCATGGAGGTGCAGCGACCCTGACGTTGTTCTCGCTTACAACGAGGATCCGCTGTGCAATTTCAAGCCCACTCTCAATGCCTATCAGGAGCTTCTCTGGCTGGTGAAGCAGTCCGAGTCGGGAAGGGGCTGGAAGACTGCCAATCCATCACTGCCCATACGCTTTATCTCGGGCAGGGACGACTCTGCCATGATCTCGGAGAGAAAGTTCATGGGCTCCATGAAGAAACTGGAAAAGCTGGGATATGAGAGCATCTCACACCGCATTTTCGACGGCATGAGACATGATGTGCTCATGGAGAAGAACTCGGTGAACGTGTATAAGGACATTGCAAAGACCCTTTTCTCCTGGCTCGACCGCTGGAACGACGAGCGCTTTGAAGCCATGGCTGAGGAAGCTGCGGCAGAGGAGCTGCCCGTTCAGCATGAGACAGATGAAGAGGTAAGCGAATAAATTACGGATAGCAGGACCGCGGCAGCACCGTCGGTCCTTATATCGTGAAATGAAAGGATCAATTATGGATATCAACAAGACACTGGCAAAGGAATTCGGACTGAAGCAGGAGCAGGTGGACAACACCGTCGCCCTTATAGATGACGATAAGACTATCCCTTTTATCGCCCGTTACCGTAAGGAGCTCACAGGCTCCCTCGATGACCAGATACTCCGTGAGCTCTACGACAGGCTCATGTACCTGCGCAACCTTGAAAAGCGCAAGGAGGAGGTAACAAACGCCATCACCGAGCAGGAGAAGATGACTCCCGAGATAGAGGCTGCCATCAGCGCTGCCGTAACTCTGGTAGAGGTTGAGGACATCTATCGTCCCTTCAAGCCCAAGCGCCGTACCCGTGCAAGCATTGCCCGTGAAAACGGCCTTGAGCCTCTGGCTGAGCTGATCATGGCACAGGAGAACTCCACAGAACCCGAGAAGGAAGCAGAAGCCTTCATCGACGAGGAGAAGAAGATAAACGACGTCCAGACCGCTCTCCAGGGAGCTATGGACATCATCGCCGAGGACATCTCCGACGACGCGGACATAAGAAAGAAGCTCCGTGCCCTTGCAGGTGAAAAGGGAGAGCTGGTATCAAAGGCTTCCGACCCCGAGGCTGAGAGCGTATATATGAACTACTATGAGTACTCCGAGGCTATCCCCAAGGTGGCAAACCACCGCGTTCTCGCCCTTGACAGAGGCGAGAAGGAGGGCTTCCTCAAGGTGGCTGTCACACTGGACGAGACTCTGGCTACCGACGTTATCTTCGGCAAATACATCAAGGCTAACAACGCCTGCGGTGAGCTTGTGAGAGCTGCTGCCGCAGACAGCTACAAGAGACTTATATTCCCCTCGATAGAGCGTGAGATACGCTCCGAGATGAGCGCAAAGGCTGCCGAGGAGTCCATAAAGGTATTCGCAGCAAATCTCCGTCAGATGCTCCTTCAGCCCCCCCTCAAGAGCAGCATAATCCTGGGACTTGACCCCGGTTACGCTCACGGCTGCAAGACCGCAGTCATCGACGGTACAGGCAAGGTGCTTGATACCGCTATCATCTACCCCGTCGGCTCTGCGGGAGCAGTTGAGGCTGCAAAGCGCAAGGTCAAGGAGTTCATACAGAAGTACAACGTAAACGTCATCTCTATCGGAAACGGCACCGCTTCACGCGAGACCGAGAGCTTTGCCGCAGAGATAGTCAAGGAAGTTCCCCAGGACGTAAGCTACATGGTAGTAAGCGAGGCAGGTGCCTCTGTATACTCCGCTTCCAAGGTAGCTGCCGAGGAATTCCCCGAGTATGACGTATCCATAAGAGGAGCTATCTCCATCGCAAGACGCCTCCAGGACCCCCTTGCCGAGCTGGTAAAGATAGACCCCAAGGCTATCGGCGTAGGACAGTATCAGCACGATATGCCCCAGGCAAGAATGAGTGAAGCTCTTGGCGGCGTAGTCGAGGACTGCGTTAACTCAGTAGGTGTTGACCTGAATACAGCTTCACATTCGCTCCTCTCATATGTTTCGGGTATCAATGCAACAGTTGCAAAGAATATCGTTACCTACCGTGAGGAGAACGGCAGATTTACCGACCGCAAGGAGCTCCTCAAGGTGCCGAAGCTGGGCAAGAAGGCTTTCGAGCAGTGCGCAGGCTTCCTGAGAGTACGCGACGGCAAGAACCCTCTGGACAACACAGCTGTTCACCCCGAGAGCTATGAGGCAGCTTCCTCGCTGCTCAGCGAGTGTGGCTTTACCCTTGCAGACATCGCAGGCGGCGGTGCAAATGGCATAAACGAAAAGGCTGAGAGTATCGGCGTTGAGAATATCAGCAAGTCTCTGGGAATAGGCGTTCCCACGCTCACCGACATCATCAGCGAGCTCAAGAAGCCGGGCCGTGACCTCCGTGACGAGCTTCCCGCTCCTCTCCTCAGAAGCGGCGACGTTATGGAGATAAAGGACTTGAAGCCCGGCATGGAGCTTGTGGGTACTGTCCGCAATATCATCGACTTCGGCTGCTTCGTGGACATCGGCGTTCACGAGGACGGTCTGGTGCATATCTCACAGATATGCAGCCGCTATATCAAGCACCCCCTTGAGGCTGTAAAGGTGGGAGAGGTGGTCAAGGTAAGAGTTCTTGACGTTGACCTCAAGAGAAACCGTATCTCCCTTACAATGCGCCTCAATGACGAGGAGGAGAAGCAGCAGAAGAAGTCCGAGCGCAGACCCAACAACAAAAAGCGCGAGGATCGCAAGCCTAAGGCGTTCGACGCTTCTCAGCTCCACAACAGTATGTTCCGTATCAAGAAGAAGTAAGGGTGAAGCATATGGCATTCAGAACCGAAGAAAAAGAACTGGTATGCGCTGTCTGCGGAGAGGCCTCTCTCCAGAACGTGGTCGTCGAGTTTGACCCCGATGAAAGCGTTCCCGACCTTGATATGAGGCCCGATGAGCCTCATCGCTCCTATATAAAGCACTGGGTCATGGAGTGCCCTCACTGCGGCTATTGCAATGCATCCATAGATATTCCTGCGGAGTTCACAAAGGAGTACCCCATGAGCGAAAGGTACAGGAAGCAGGGCGATGACCTTGCTGCCCGTTTCCTTAAAATGTCCCTTTCCTGCGAGAAGAGCAAGGTCTATAACGAGGCAGTGAAGGCAGCTCTTTACGCAGCCTGGGTATGCGACGACGAGAATGACGAAGAAAGAGCGGCTGAGTGCCGCAGGACAGCTCTCAGGATCTACGACAGCCACAAGGCTTCGCTTTCCGGGGATCATAATATCGTTCTCCTTGCAGCTGACCTCATGCGCAGGACCGGCGATTTTGACAGAGTGAAGAAGGAGTACAAGGGAAAATACTTCCCATCGACGCTTTACAGGCTCATTGCAGCTTTTCAGATGGGACTTGCCGAAAAGGGCGACAGCTCCTGTCATAAGGCAGACGAGATCCCCGGTATCGAGGTAAGATAAAAGTTTATATGAAATAAAAGCACCGCTGTCACAGTGGTGCTTTTGCATATCCCCGCATTGACAAGGCGGCGAAATAGTGGTATAATCGGTATAAATACATATGATCGGAGCTTACGGAGGAATAACAGATGAAGAAAGCGGCAATTACCCTGCTTCTGGGAGCTGCTGTGCTTGCGGGCTGCAGCTCAAAGGGCGGCTCTGTTTCCATAGTAAGGGCGGCAAGTCAGGACAGCTCTTCCTGCGAGGAGGCTGTTAAGGAGTATTTCACTGCTATGTATACAAAGGACAGCGGAGGGATATTCTATGACTATATGTTCCCCGATGAGGTCATCGGCACTATGGAAAAAAACGGCAGATACAGCGGAATGGTGAAGACCTTCAATGACAGTCAGAAAAAGAATCTCAGCAAGGACGACGGAGAATACTCCTTTGGAAAGATTGTATCGGAAAAGGAGATAACTGCGGATCAGACTGACAGCATAAAGCGGTATTTTGTGTCCATAAGCGCTCCCTATGCGGAGATAAAGGCGGAGGAGCTCAGTATCACAGAGGGCTACGAGCTTACCTATGATTACCTTAAAAACGGCAGCAAGGCAGGGGAGCAGAACGTCTTTGCCGTAAAGCTCAGCGGTGAGGGCTGGAAGATCATCACACAGTAACGGAGGAGAAAATGAAGAGAGACTCTGGGTACAATACAAAACAGAAGGAAAACCTTCTCTCATATCTTATGAAAAACAAGAACAAGCACACCAATGTCCAGGAGATAAGCGCCTTCCTGTCTGCTGAGGGAACTCCCGTGGGAGTCGCCACCATATACAGACAGCTCGACCGTCTGGTGGAGCAGGGACTGGTGCGGAAATACGCCTTTGACGGCAAGACCTGTGCCTGCTATCAGTACATCGAGGACGAGGAGCAGTGCCGCAGTCATTTCCATCTGAAGTGCCTGAGCTGCGGCAGACTGATCCATCTTGACTGCGATCATCTCGCAGACCTTACACGTCATATCGAGGAGGAACACGGCTTCTCCATAGACTACTCCCAGACAGTGTTCTACGGACGCTGCTCGGACTGCTGCGGCAAGGACTGACCGTTCTCGTCGGAGCCCCTGGGAATGTAGATCTTTACGTCCTGTTCGTCGTTTTCGTGCATAGTAACACCTCCTGTATTATTATGTGCGGAAAGCGGCTTCCTATACGCGGAAAGAGAGGATCATGAGAGCGAAGACTATAAAAGCATTTTTGCGGTATATTGCTGCTGAGCTGCTGTGCCTGTTTGTGAATATAATGCTGGCAGCGTTGGGCAAAGGTGTTTTCAGAGTGATCTGCCTTGTGTGCACCGTATCTGTGCTGATCTGCGTGCTTGCAGACTTTGCGCTGAAGGAGGCAGCGGCAGACCGGAAAAGAGAGCGCAGGGGCGAAAAGGTGTCTCGTGCGGAGCTTATCTGTGCTGCTGCGGCAGTTACGGTGATACCGCTCATAAGCTATGCCGTGCTCTGCATATCGGCTCTTGGCGGAGTCTTTGAGTTCTACGGCATATTCAAGCTGGTCAACCCTGCATTTATGCAGCTATACAATTTTATAGAGCCCTCGGCATCGTCAGCCGACCTGTCGGCGCGGGAGCTGGCGGCGTTTCTGCCTGCTGCGGCAGTGCCTGCACTGGCGTTTTCAGTGCCCTATATGCTTGCAAAAAAGCGTCAGAATAACAGATAAAGCGCGGACTTTTTAAAGGAAAGCCGGCGCTTTTTTGTATTTTTATGCAAACTGACGAAAAAATTTTTTTGACGCTCAAAATAAATGGTTTTGCTTGACAACTTATGGTAATATATGATAGAATAATTATTGAAATATTTTATCTGGAGGTTATCTTATGGCATTTTGTAAGTACTGCGGAAAGCAGATCCCCGAAGGAGGCTCCTGTGACTGTGCAGGTGCTAAGGCAGCAGGCGAAGTAAAGGAGACCGTAGAGAACGGTGTCAACACTGCTGAAAACGCTGTAAGCGAAGTAAAGAACGAGGCAGCAGAGACTGTAAGCAATGCTGCTGAAAAGGCAGCAGACGCTGTGAACAACGTTGCTGACGGTGCAGCAAATGCTGTGAACAATGCAGTCAACGAGGTGAAGAACGACGCTGCTCAGGCTGTCAACAATGCTGCTGACGCTGCAAACGGCGTTAAGAACGATGCAGTACAGGCTGCTCAGAATGCGGGTCAGCAGGTGAACAACGCTGCTCAGAAGGCAGGCATCAACGGTGCTGACATCGCTAAGAAGGTAGACAATATCGCAGGCGATATTTCCAATAACCTTCCCGGAAGCATGAAGAATAACAAAAATGTCGTTTATATAGCAGTAGCCGCTATCGCAGCTCTCATACTCCTTCTTCTCTGCGTACTCTGCTTAGGCGGCGGTGCAAAGGGCGCTGTAAAGAAGTATGTCAAGGCTGCTTCAAACAAGAACGGCGGAAAGACCATGATGGAGCTCACTCTTCCCAAGTCTGTTATCAAGGAACTCAAGGACGAGGACGAGTACGAGGATAAGGTTGACAGCTTCAACGAGATGGTCGAGGATATGATCGACGATCTGGAAGACGATGAGACACTTCACAAGTTTGACAAGATCACTCGTAAGGAGAAGCTCAAGAAGTCTGACATCAGACAGGCTGAGAATTACTTCGAGGATATGTGCGAGGATTACGATGCAGACGATGACGACATCGAGGTAAGCCAGGGCTTCGAGATGAAGGTCAAGACCAAGTTCAAGAACGAAGACGGCGAGACAAAGCACGATACAGAAAAGATTTGTGTTGTCAAGGTAAAGGGCGACGGCTGGAAGATCATTCCTATGTCAGCTGACGAGCTTGATTACTATGATGATTGATAAAATCTGAGATCAGAAAAATCCGAAGCAGAAATGCTTCGGATTTTTTATTGACTATTGTCTGAAAGTATGGTAAAATAATTTGGTTAATGCAAAGGAGGGACAGCATGAAAAAACGTGATATGACATTATTTACCGCACCGCTCATGGCAGGAGCAGCTGCGGCTGTACTTTTTATGCTGTTCTACGCTGTTCACGGCTACTATCCCTTCGGTGAGCGCTCAGTGGCATGGTGCGACATGGATCAGCAGTACGTCCCTCTGCTAATGGAGCTGAAGACCGCCTTTTCGGGAGGCTCTCTGTTTCTCGGCAGGGGCGGAGGAATGATGAATTTCTACGGAGTGTTCCTGTTTTTTCTGTCCTCACCGCTGTCCCTTATCAGTCTTGCCGTGGACAACTCCCGCATGATATGGTTCGTGAATATCATGCTTGTAATAAAAGTGGGACTGAGCTCTGCGTCGGCGGAGCTGTATTTCCGCAGAGTGCTGCCGAGGCTCAATGTGCCTATGGGAGTCCTTATGTCGGTGATGTATGGGCTCAGCGGCTACGTCATGCTCTATTACCAGAACGATATGTGGATAGATATGATGATAGTGTTCCCGCTGCTGATGATCTCGCTGTTCAGGCTTTTACGCAGCGGCAAATGGCGAGCTTATGCCATTTGTCTGGCGATGTGCGTGGCGATGAACTTCTATATCAGCTTCATGGTCATAGTCTTTATAGCCATGCTTGGCGGAGCTGCCCTGTACCTGTGCTGTGAGCCCGAAGACCGCGGCAGCAGAGCGCTGAGGCTCATAGCGGCGGACCTGTGTGCTGCTCTTATAAGCGGCGGAGTCTGGCTCCCTGCCTTTGCCCAGTACACAGCCTCGGGAAGAGGAAACTCCCTGAGCGACGCATTTTTCGGCGGCTATTTTGCGGACAGGAACTTTGACAAAATAGCGGTGCTGTCGGGAACTTCTCTTGTACTGGCAGGAGCCCTTCTCATTATAGTTTTCAGAAAGAGCATGAAATCGGGAAAGGCTCTGTTATTCGGCGCTTCGGGACTTATCTCCCTTGCAGGCGCTTTCGTTGAGCCTGCCAACAAGCTGCTGCAGACGGGAAGCTATCAGGCATACCCGCTGCGTTACGGCTTTATAGTTCTTCTGCTGATATTCTCAGCCTGCGGAGCTCTTCTTGAGGAAGCTCCGGAGAAGAAGCACAGGGGCTCTGCCTGCATTATAGTATCTGTTCTTGCCGCTGTTTACGCAGCTGCGGCGTTTATCGCCCACACACACAGAAGCAGCCTCAGCTCCTACGCCCACAGCCTGTGGGTGCACGGAAAGGACGGCTTTATTATCTCCGCTCTGGCGCTTCTGGGGGCAGCAGTCTGCTTTGTCTGCATATACAGCTTCCGTAGGGGGCGTATCCCGAAATGGCTGACTATCACGGCCATGGGAGCTGTTCTCCTCAGCGACAGCTTCATGAGCTTCGGCATAAATGTTGCCGAGGCAAGCGATCCTACAGGCTTTTTCAAGACCACCTGCGATGTGCTGGAGCGTGTGCCCGATGAGGGCTTTGTCCGCGTTAAGGAGCTGAAAAGGTACTACTACCCCAACTACGCGGAGGCGATGGGAAAGTATTCCATAGGACATTATACCTCCCTTACGGACTGCGACGTGCTCTATGCCCTCAAGCGTATGGGCTATTCCTCTCACTGGCTGGATATGGACTCCACAGGTGGAACTATGCTCACCGATGAGCTGCTGCTGAACAAGTACGTGATCGGCGAAAAAGGCAGGAACCGCTTTTATGAGCCCTATGACCTGAAGGGGAACCTTTCCCTGTATATTGACCCCAATGTTCCTGCGGGAGCCGTAGTTTCTCAGGTGCCACCCGGGGAGCTCTCAGACTTCGGGGACTATGAGCGCATGGAAGCTACGGATTTTATTGCTGAAAGGCTTTTCGGCGAGAGCGATACCGTTCAGAAGCTTGCTCCCGCCGCTGTAAATGGTGTTATGATAAACGAGGTGGAAGGGGAGACAGTGGTCTCTGTTGTGCCGGACGAGCCCTCAGAGCTCATATATGAGGCTGAGATAGAGGGCTGCCGTGAGCTGTATTTCGACCTTTTCGGCTGCTACTCCACCAGCGTCGATGAGGATTATGTCAACAGCACCGAGGTATGGGTAAACGGTGAGCTCAGAGTGGGCAGCTATCCCACGAGCACTGTAAACGGCATAATAGACCTGGGCACCTATGAGGACGAGACCGTCACTGTCAGGGTGAGGGTGCTGAAGGACTTTACTGCCACCAGCTTCGGAGTATACACCTTTGACGCGGAGAGGGCGGCTGAGGCGATAGCCTCTGCGGAAACGGCTTCTTTGAGTGTTGATGGCAATACCATTACTGCAACAGCTCAGTCGGCAGGCTATGTCTATCTGCCGGTATCCTGGTCAGAGGGCTGGAGCTGCACTGTAAACGGCGAAAACGCCTCCCTTGACAAGGTACTTGGGGGCTTCTGCGCCGTGAAAGTGCCCGAGGGCGGCGGCACAGTGCGGCTGCGTTTCTGTCCCAGGGGACTGAAAACCGGAGCAGTTCTCACCTGCGCGGGTATCCTTCTCTTTGCAGTGCTGATGGTCGTGCTCAAAAGGAAAAAGAAGGGCAGCCTCGAAAAAGCTGCCTCAAAAGCCATTATCGGACTCAGTGCCGTTACTGTGCTGATATTCTATGCGGCAGCTCCGCTGGTGTGGGCTGTTGTCAATATAATCTACCTTATCGGAGGATAAAATGGTTTCATCGACTATCTTCAACCAGACGCTGATAATGCTGATACTCATAGCCATAGGCGTTGTCTGCGCAAAAACAAAGCTTATAAGCGAGGCTTCCAACAAGGACCTGTCCAAGTTCGTGCTCCAGGTGGTGAACCCTGTAGTTATCTTCATGTCCTACCAGAAGCCATACCGCACTGAGCTTGCAAGGAATCTGCTTATAACCTTTGTTATCTCCGTTGCAGCCATGACCCTTGTGATACTGCTCTCTTACCTCTTTGTAAGGAAGAAGCAGGGCAGAGAATTCGAGATAGAGCGCTTTTCGTCGGTGTACTCCAACTGCGGCTTCATGGGTATCCCCCTTGTGGACGCCATTTACCACGATGAGGGAGTATTCTACCTCACCGCATTCATAACCGTATTCAATCTTATCGTCTGGACCCACGGCGTTATACTTATTTCAGGCAAAAAGGACTTCCGGCAGGTGGTGAAGGTGTTCTATTCTCCCACAATAATCTCTATAGTTCTGGGGCTTGTCACCTTCTTCCTGGGCATAAGGCTGCCATCTACGGCGCTGAGCGCTCTCGGCTTCATCAAGGAGGTCAACACTCCCATGGCGATGATAGTTTCGGGAGTTACCATAGCTTCCACAAACGTACCGAAGCTGCTGAAAAATGCCAGAGTTTACTATGTCTGCCTGCTGAAGCTCATAGTGGTGCCGCTGATACTGGCGGTGCCCCTTTCACTGCTGACGGGTATAGACGAGACCGTACGCATGACAGTGCTCATCGCAGCCTCCGCACCGCCTGCTGCAATGTGCACTCTTCTCAGCATCAGATACGGCAGGAATTCGGTATACGCTTCGGAGATTTTTACCGCTGGTACCGTGCTTTCCGTGGTTTCGCTGCCGCTGGTCGTTAAAGCTACGGAATATTTAACAAAGATACTCTGAGTAATTTGTAAAAAACGCTGATTTTATAAATATTTGCCTTAAAAGGTTTGAATTTTAATAATATTGTGTTATAATATAAATACGTTAAAAGAGATTGGCTTTTTTATAAAAAGATAAAATTATACAGGCAGTTATAACAGTCTGGACTGTTTAAAACTCCTGTGGGGATATGCAGATTGTACAGCGTGGGATCCGATCCCGAAACAGAATCAAGAAGAAATGGAGTTGTTGAAGTATGGAAAAAAGAGGTATCAGTAAGCTTGATCTTAAAAGGCGTAACAGAATGCAGATACTCAGGGTCATCAGAGAATCAGGTCCTATTTCCAGAGTCGATGTGGCAAGCGCGCTGGAGATCACAAGAGCAGCAGTTACTATCATCACAAATGAAATGATCGAAGAGGGAGTTCTCGTAGAGATCGGTGAAGCTCCCGTAAACACAGAGAAGCTTCAGAAGGGAAGAAGAAAGATCCTTATCGACATCAACGTGAACAGCCGCTTTGCACTGGGTGCTACCGTTGACGAGAAGGAGGTAAGCATCGGTCTTACCAACCTTAATTCCGAGGTGCTTGACAAGGCAAGCATGGTCATTGACGACAGGACCACAAGCAAGGACATCATAAACTACATAATCAAGACCAGCAACGAAATGGTGGAGAACAGCGCTCTTACCAAGGATAAGATACTCGGTCTCGGTGTAGGTGTGGTTCCTTCCATGTGGGGCAAGCTGAAGATATTCTACAAGGACGGCGTCCTTGACTTCACAAACTTTATCGACAAGCTCTCAGGCGGTCTCAATTTCGAGATCCACTGCGGTAATGCTATCGGCCTCATGGCTCTGGCAAGCAATGATTTCAGAACACAGAACGGCTACCAGACCAACCAGGCGTTCATCCACAACGGCAATCAGGTGAACCTGGCTATCATCAACAAGAACGAGCTGTCTGCGGACTACGTTTCATATACCTCCACCATCGAGAGATATATCGTTTGTCCCAACGGAAAGTCCTATGAGGGCTATCCCAACGGCTCCGTAAAGGCAGAGCTCTCAAGAACAGCTATGCTCAATGCCTTCTATGAGGTATACTCAAAGGACAAGACCCCTGTGCTCTATGAGCTCACAGAGGGTGACAAGACCAGAATCAATACCGATAACGTATTCATGGCGCTCATGAGAGGCGAGGAGCCTGTCAAGAACATCGTGGACGACCTTATCGCAAAATACACTGTTCTCATCAACAATCTGGCTATCAGCCACTTCGCAAAGAGGATAGTTCTTCACAACTTCAAGCTCAACGAGAAGCAGTTTGACTACTGCAAGCGTGAGATGATACGCCTTGTCAGCGAGGAGATCGCAGACAGAGTTGTCCTCAGCAAGCTGGACGGAAAGAACAATTTCCTCGGCGGCTGTGCACTGATAATCCAGGATAACTTCTATGTAAGAGGCGGAATGCAGTGATTTTTTAGACCTGAAGGAGCTATGCTTCTTCAGGTCTTTTCGGTTGACATCAAAAAAGAGTGCCCGGGGGGCACTCTTTTACTGTTTTAGCTTTGTTTTGCGGCGCTTTGCAGCAATATGACCGGCTATCCCCATAACTGCAACGGATATGAGCATACCCAGAAGGGCACCTCCCGAATCTATCATCATGTCCCTGAATTCGCAGGAGCGTCCCGCGGAAAAGCTCTGGTGGAATTCGTCCGTGAGAGCATACAGGGAGCCGAAAGCCACTGCTCCGAGGCTTCTGAGCGTGAACAGCTTTCGCCTGCCCAGAGTCGTCGATGCGCAGAACCCCAGAACGGTATATATTGAGAAGTGTGCAAGCTTGCGGACTATGAATGAGGCAAGGTCCCAGATCTCCTTCTGCTTTTCGGGAGGCTCATTGTAGTAGTTGCTGTCGATGATGATAACAGCAGCCTTGGTTATAGTTGAGCTGGTCTGTGAGGATTCCTCAGCGTCCTGCGAGGAAAACATGAATATGGTCACCATGACGGCGAGTGTAAGTATCAGAAACAGGATCTGATAAACGTGTATTTTGTGCTTGGCTTTGTTCATTGCTTTTCCCTTTCATTTATTGCTCTATATATTATACAATTATTGCGGACTTTTGTAAAGTGCGGCTTTTAATGAAAAAATTTCAAAAAAACCTTGTAAACCGAAAAGAAAAATGATATAATATACTGTGTGTGACTTTACAGCCGCATAGCTTTTACATAGAAATATATTTCGGAGGCAATAATGAAAAGTATTTTTGGAAATGTCTGGACAAAAAGAGTCATTTCGGTCCTGAGCATAATCTACACCTTCTTTGTATGCAAGCTTGCGTATTTTTCCATATTCTATGATATTCACGTTCATCAGCGCACATCACTGTGTCTTGCGGTGACGGGCATATCGCTCCTGGCACTGATAATCATGCTGTATACAAGGCATCAGATCATCACAAGGATATGCAGCTTTATCATCCTTCCCGCGATGCTTCCTGTGGTATTGCTGTATTTCGGAGAATGGGGGCTCATTATCCCCATAATTGTAGTTGGTATCGTCATTCTCCTCCTGTCTGGCGCGGGAGAGGGAGTGAAAACCGCTCTTGCCACCATTATACTCCTTCTGTATATCTTCGGTGCGCTGGGCTACTTCCTGTTTACTTCCTTCTTCGTAGCAGCTACCAAGGAAGACGTCATAGAAACAGGCGTTTCACCCTCGGGTACATACCGCTACAGGATAGTGAATACCGAGGATACCTCAAACGGCAGCACAGCTATCTATGTTGAGCCCAATACTGCCGATGTGGACTACAAAATGGCTACGTTCACCCTCAAGAACATGGAGAGGGTTGTGTATATGCACAGACCCATTCAGGACAATGTATCTGTCAGCTGGACGACCCAGAACCGTCAGGAGATCACAGATCACCTTAACTCATTATCAGACCGCATTGAGGTCACTGTTACCGACGCCGAGCTTGAACAGCTTGGCTATACCTACGACAATAAGCTTATGCTGGCAGATCTTTCTGCGAGCCGTAAGTTTGCGATAAACAAGACCGCTTCCGACGTTGATCCCGTTCCGCTGGACACCCTTACCGACGATCAGCTTGACTTCTTCGGCATAGGCAAGGAGGCTGACGGAAGATACTACATCAAGGAGCCTTCAAAGGAGGTCCTTGAGGAAATGGACATGACAGCAGGCCAGAGAGTTTACTTCCGCGATATGACTGCGGGAGCACTCAAGCAGTACAATACAGAGCACGTTGATGAGGCTACGGGAATTACTTATTTCCATGTAAAGAAGAGCCACACTGTAATGCTCAATACTCTCTCGGACGAGCAGCTTGCATATCTGGGAGTTTCCGAAAGCGGCGACGTTATGATGGTATCGGCTGAGCCCCATGTTTACCCCGAGGACGAGGAGATACCCGAGGGCGTAAATGATACGGAGGTCATCACCGATAAGGTGGTATTCCGCTACTATGTAGCAGAGCTTGAGGACTACTACGATGTTAACTCGAGACATTTCTCGGTAGATCTTCTCAACTGATCCGACGAAAGGCGCTGCGGACTCAGCAGCTCCGTAAGTGAGCTGCCCGCAGCGCTTGAATTATAGCTTATCAGGGATATTATGATTTAGAGAATTATAATGCAGGGGAGGCTCCCTGTAAATATTCAAAAGGAGTTGCTAATCTATGGCATATGTAATTGGTGTGGACTGCGGTACCAGCGGTACAAAAACAGTCCTTTTTGACGAGAAGGGAAGCGTTATCGCTTCAAAGACTATCGAATATCCCATGTATCAGCCCAAGAACGGCTATGCGGAGCAGGATCCTGCGGACTGGGCAAACGCAATGATCGAGACCGTAAAGGCTGTTATGGCTAAGAGCGGAGTTAAGAAGGAAGACGTTAAGGGTATCGGTATTTCGGGACAGATGCACGGTCTCGTTATGCTGGACAAGGACAACAACGTTCTCCGCAGATCTATAATCTGGTGCGACCAGAGAACAGCTGCCGAGGTAGAGGAAATGAACCGTATCGTCGGCAGAGAAAAGCTTGTTGACATCACAGCAAATCCTGCCCTCACAGGCTGGACAGCTGCAAAGATACTCTGGGTAAAGAACAACGAGCCCGAGATCTATTCAAAGGTGGCACATATCCTTCTTCCCAAGGACTACCTGAGATTTATCCTCACAGGCGAGTATGCAACTGAGGTATCAGACGCTTCCGGTATGCAGCTTCTTGACGTTCCCAACCGTAAGTGGTCCGATGAGCTCCTCAGCGCATTCGAGATCGACAAGAACTGGCTGGGCAAGGTATACGAGAGCTGCGAGGTAACAGGAAAGCTCACAAAGAAAATGGCTGAGACCATCGGTCTCTGCGAGGGCACCATCGTTGTGGGCGGCGCAGGCGACAATGCGGCAGCTGCTGTAGGTACAGGCGTTGTTGAGGACGGCAAGGCTTTCACGACCATCGGTACATCGGGCGTTGTATTCGCTCATACCTCCGATATATCCATCGACAAGAAGGGCAGAGTCCACACCTGCTGTGCTGCTGTACCCAACGCATGGCACGTTATGGGCGTTACACAGGGCGCAGGTCTCTCACTGAAGTGGTTCAGAGACAACTTCTGCATGACCGAGAAGGAGACTGCAAAGCTTATGGGCGTTGATGAGTACTACCTCATGGACAAGCAGGCTGAGACAGTTCCCGTAGGCGCTAACAGACTTCTCTATCTGCCTTACCTCATGGGCGAGAGAACTCCTCACCTTGATCCCGACGCAAGAGGAGTATTCTTCGGACTTTCAGCTATCCACACCAGAAAGGATATGCTCCGCGCTGTTCTTGAGGGTGTTACATATTCACTCCGCGACTGCGTAGAGGTATTCCGCGAGATGAACGTAAACGTAAGCGACATGATGGCTTGCGGCGGCGGCGGTTCCTCACCTCTCTGGAGAAGTATGCTTGCCGACCTTTACAACTGCAATGTAAAGACAGTTGCCTCCAAGGAAGGTCCCGCACTGGGCGTTGCTATCCTTGCAAGCGTTGGCGCAGGCATCTACAGCAGCGTTACAGAGGCTTGCGGAGCTATCATCAAGACCGATAAGGTTCAGGCTCCCGACGAGAAGAACGTTCCCGAGTATGAGAAGTACTATCAGCTCTACAGAGAGATCTATCCTGCACTGAAGGCTCAGTTCGCAAAGCTGGCTTCACTCTGATAAATGGACACGATCACTACCGAAAGACTGATAATACGGCAGTTCCGTGAGACTGACGCCCGGGACGTCTTTGAGCTTCGTTCGGACCCCGAGGTCAACAGGTTCATGCCCTATCCCTGCGACGCTGATATAAGCGAGACGCAGGAGAGGATAGGGGAATGGATGGAGAAAAAGTACCGTATGGCAATTGAGCTCAGGGAGAGCGGCAAGGTCATCGGTGATATAAGTCTCAGCCCCCGTGACGGCGACAAGCTTACGGAGCTGGGCTATAATCTCAACCGCAGCTACTGGGGCAAGGGCTATGCCACCGAGGCGGCAAGGGCTGTAATACAGCAGGCGGTGTCCGAGGGTATCCGCGATTTTATGGCTTATTATGCTAAGGAAAACGGTGCTTCGGGACGTGTGTTGGAGAAATGCGGCTTTGTGCCCGAGTATTCGGGGCAGTACTCCCGCGATAACGGAAAAGTGGTCTTTGAGGCAGTAATTGCAGAGCTTCATATCAAATAAACAAAAAGGCGGACTTAGTGTCCGCCTTTGGAAATTGTGAGGAAAACAAAGTGGATATATCACAGCTGAAGAAATTCGCCATGAATGCCCGCAGCGAGCTTATGGCGGAGTCCGACGAGAAAACAGCATATTTCGGCTTTATGCGTCTCTGCACGGTGTACCTGGCGGAGCCCTCCTTCGTCGCAGACCTTATGGACAGCCCGGAGGAGATCCGCAGTGTACTTTTCATGGAAAAGTGTAGGCAGCTCGGCGGCAGATATGGCGGTATATTCACACTTTCACCCGAGCTGCCCATTCCGCCGAAGCTGCTTGATGATGGCGGAACTGCTGCGAAGCTCCTCGGTCTGAGCTATGAATTTTTCAGCACAGAGCTTGTGACGGGACAGCTCCACCAGTACTTCAACGAGCCCTACAGGCAGGAGATAGCCGTGGGACTAAAAAACAGCAAGCGGCTCAGCAGCGACAGGATAGCCGCTGCAACTCAGATCTTCACGCCCGAATGGGTAGTGAGGTATATGGTCCAGAACACGCTGATACGCTATATCCGCCAGCATGGACATGACATCGCGGAGGGAGAGCTGAGCTTCGGCAGTCCCTTGGGGGAGGGCAGGATAGCTCCCGAGGATATAAAGTTCATAGACCCCTGCATGGGCAGCGGAAATGTGCTGCTTTATGCCTTTGATGTGTTTATGGAGCTCTACCGCAGCTGCGGGTGCACGGACAAAGAGGCAGCGGAGAAGACCCTGACCCACAACATCTACGGTCTGGAGCTGGAGCCCCGTGCCTGTGCTCTGGCGGAGACGGCTCTGCGCATGAAGGCGGCGAAGTTCGGCGCGGAAGCTGCTCCGCAGGTCTATGATTTTTCGGGAGTAAATGAGACTATCGGTTCACTCATAAACAGCGATGAACTCACAGCAACAGAGGGCAAGAGCGCAATGATCGGTCAGCTTCTGAGACAGGAATATGACATTATTGTGACCAATCCACCTTACCTGGGAAAGCCGGCAATGAATACCGTGCTCAGGGACTACGTCTGCGAAAACTACGGCGATCACAGTGCCGATCTTTTCTCTGTATTCATGGCAAGGAGTGTAAAAAAGCTGCAAGAAGGCGGATATATGGGCTTTCTCACTCCTGCCACCTGGCTGTTTCTTCAGTCCTACGAAAAGCTGAGACGGCTTATGTTTGCGGAGTGCCCCATAACTACTCTTATCCACTTTGAGTATTCAGCATTTGAGGACGCCACCGTGCCTTTGTGTGCATTCACTGCGGTGAAGGACGGTTCTCAAAGCTGTGGAACGTACCTCAGACTTGCCGATGTCAGGGGAGATATGGAGCAGCAGCGCCTTAGCGTAATGGCAGCAATTTCCGATGAAAGCTGCGGCTATCGCTATACAGCAGACTCGGGAAAGCTTGCGGAACTTCCCTCGGCTCCCGTGGCATACTGGCTGGGAGAGGCTGTGCTTCGGGCTTTTGACGGTACAGCTCTTGGAGATGTCGTACCCGTCAGGGAGGGGCTTATCACTGGAGACAATGACCGTTTCTTGCGGCGGTGGTTTGAGGTCGAGGCTGACAAGATAGCATTTTCGGGCAGTCAGAAAAACAAGTGGTATCTGCTGAATAAAGGCGGCAGCTACCGCAGATGGTACGGAAACCGCGAGTTCGTGGTGAACTGGGAGAATGAGGGGGAGGAGATAATGGATTTCCGCGACGAAAAGGGCAGGCTTCGCTCCCGTCCCCAGGGACTGTCCTTCAACTTCCGTCCCTCGGTAAGCTGGTCACAGATAACCAGCGGAGCCATTTCCGTGCGATATTTCAATGAAAACTTTATGTTCAACGTAGCTGGTACAAGCGCCTTTCCGGAGGACGGGGACAGCCTTGTCTTCCTGCTGGGACTTCTCAACAGTAAGCCCGTGCAGGTGCTTTCGGAGGTGCTGAACCCCACCATGAACATGAACCCGGGAGATATTGCCAGACTGCCCCTGCCCGAAAAAAAGGGGCATATGGCGGAGATAAGCGCTCTTGTCAGGGAGAATACCGAGCTTTGCCGCGAGGACTGGGACAGCTTCGAGACCTCATGGGACTTCAGCTGTCACCCTTTGGTCTGAAATGGCAGCTTTGTTCATAAGAATAAGGACATATAAGCAAAACAGAACTTTTTCGCTTCGGCTGTTGCTATTTTTATAATTATATGATATAATGTATATGTATACCATTTAAAACAATTGGCAATCACTGTATTGCAAAGGAGGATCAGAATGGCTATTACTGAAGCAGTTGAAAATTATCTGGAGACTATCCTCATACTCTCACAGAAGCAGCCCGACGTTCACGCAATAGATATCTGTTCATATCTTGGATATTCACGCCCCACCGTTTCAATCATCCTCAAGAAGATGAAGGATGAGGGACTTGTCACCGTGGACGGCGACAATCATATCCGCCTGACAGATGCAGGCAGAAGTGTTGCAGAACATATCTATGACCGCCATACTGTGCTCACCGATTTCTTTATACTTCTGGGTGTTAACCGCGACATTGCCGCAGAGGATGCCTGTAAGGTAGAGCATGATATTTCCGACGAGACTTTCGCCCTTCTGAAGGCACATTACAGAAAGCTTGCAGGAGACGCCGAAAACAGCAAGTGATCCCTGTCAGCGGAGGATAGCAATGGGTAAATATGAAGAATTCAGGGAGAAATATCCCGTTTTTGTATACAGATCTTATAATGTAAATGAAACGGCTGAGACCGTGGAGATTGGCTACAAGTTCAAGATCGAGGGACTGGCTGAGTTTCGCCCCAGCTGGACCTTCGGCAAGCCTGCGGGTATGTCCGTCAAGGGCGACCTTAAATTCGAGAGACTGGCTTTCTCGCTGGGTATGGCTGAGGCTGTAAGCTACTGGAAGGCTGCCTGTTCACCGAAATTCCGCGTGGAGTGCGGCGAGCTGGACGAGGATCAGAAGAAGTGGTGGAAGAAGCTGTGGTACATGGGACTGGGAGAGCTGTTCTTTGTAAACGGCATCAGCGCAGACCCCGACAGCTTCGTGGAGATAATCGCCGAGGGAAGCTTTGACAGCTCCCTTGAGGAGAGAGAACGTGCCCCGAAGGGCTGTCTTGTGCCTATCGGCGGCGGAAAGGACTCCGCTCTCACTCTTGAGACCCTGGTGAACGCGGGAATGGACTGTATGTGCTATTCCATCAACAAGCGCCGCTCAATAAGCGGAACTGTTGCGGCAGCAGGACTTCCCGAGAGCTCTCTTATCACCGCACATCGCCACTTTGACCGCTCACTTGTAGAGCTGAACAACAAGGGCTTCATCAACGGTCACACGCCATTCTCGGCGATAGTTGCCTTTTCTGCGGAGATAACCGCATACCTCAACAGTCTGAAATACATCGTTCTCTCCAACGAGTCCAGTGCCAATGAGAGCACAGTCGTGGGACAGGACGTCAACCACCAGTACTCCAAGAGCTTTGAGTTCGAGCAGGACTTCCACAGCTATGAGGAGAAATACCTGCGCACGGGACAGTGTTATTTCAGCTTCCTGAGACCCCTTTCGGAATTCCAGATAGCCAAGATGTTCGTGTCACACAGAAAGTATCTGTCAGTGTTCAGAAGCTGCAATCTGGGCAGCAAGGTCTCACCGGATATATGGTGCGGCGAGTGCCCAAAGTGCCTTTTTGTGAGCCTGATACTTTCGCCATTCCTCAGCCTTTCGGAGCTCAGGGACATATTCGGCAAGGATATGCTGGACGACCCGAAGATGAAGGAGTACTTCATCGAGCTTATCGGACAGTCCCTGCATAAGCCCTTTGAGTGCGTGGGAAGCATCGACGAGGTGAATTTAGCCGTATCGCTTGCGATACGGAAGCTTGAGCAGCAGGGCGAGAAGCTTCCGCTGCTGTTTGAGGAATACAAGTCCCGCGGACTCTACCGTCCCGAGACCATCGACGGTATCAACAAGGAGTACTGCGGCTCGTTCAACGAGCAGAACCTGCTGCCTGCTGAATTTGCAAAAATACTTAAAAAGGAAATGGAGCGTCTGCTTTGAACAAATTCTGCGACTATATAAAGGAATACACCAAGGGAAAGACAGTCTGCATACTCGGCTTCGGCAGAGAGGGCAGGTCCACATATAAGATACTGGAGAAGTACGGCGCACAGGCTTCACTTGCCGTCGCCGACCTCAATCCTGTGGACGCCGCTGCAAATGGTCTTCCCGAAAACGTGGAGCTTATCTGCGGCAAGGATTATCAGAAGTGCCTGGACCGCTTTGACATGGTGTTCAAGAGTCCCGGTATCGTGCTGGAGAAGTCTCTTTCGGAGCTTAAATGCCTCATAACCTGCGAGACACAGGTGTTCTTCGAGGTCTTCCGCGAGCAGATAATCGGCATTACAGGCACCAAGGGCAAGAGCACGGTGACCTCACTTATCTATCATGTGCTGAAGGAGAGCGGTGTCGACTGCCGTATCGCAGGAAATATCGGTATCCCCGTATTCGACATCGCCGAGGGCATGAACGAGGACACGGTTGTGGTCTGCGAGCTTTCCTGCCACCAGCTGGAGTACATGACAGTCTCACCAAGATGTGCAGTATTCCTCAATCTCTATGAGGAGCACCTTGACCACTACGGCACCATGGAGAACTACTACAACGCAAAGAAGAATATCTATCTTCATCAGGACGTCTGCGATGTTCTGTGGTGCAATTCAGCTATCAGGACTGATGATATACCGTCAATTGCGGTCACTGTTTCAAATACTGACAGCAGCGCCGACGTTTACGTTGCAGACGGTATCGTATACGACTCCGACGACGAGGAGTACGAGATACCCGTGGACAGAATAAAGCTTCTTGGAACCCACAATCACTACAATATCGCCATTGCCTGGGACGTCTGCAAGGACAGGGTAGAGGAGGAGGACTTCACAAAGGCTCTCTGCAGCTTTGACCCTCTGGCTCACCGCCTTGAGTATGTAGATACGGTAAAGGGCATACGCTGGTATGACGACTCTATCTCAACTGCCTGCGCTACGGCAATATCCGCCCTTCAGAGCGTTCCTCAGGTGGGAACTATCCTCATCGGCGGCATGGACAGAGGTATCGACTACACCTCTCTTGTGGACTTCCTTGCGGACTTCGGTGTCAAGGTCATCTGCATGGAGGCTTCGGGCAAGCGTGTGTTCGATATGATACAGGCGAGAGAGGACTTCTCGGACAAGTCCCGCGTACACTATGCCGACCACCTTGCAGAAGCTGTAAAGCTTGCTGCGGAGATAACTCCAGAAGGCAAGAGCTGCGTAATGTCGCCTGCGGCTGCAAGCTACGGCATTTTCAAGAACTTTGAGGAGCGCGGCGACGCTTTCAAAAAGCTCGTAAACGAGCTTAGTGAATAGTAAGAAGTAAATAGTGAGTAGTAATTAGAAAGGGGCGGATAATATCCGCCCTTTTGGTATTTTATAGGAACTGTCATTTTACTTTTCATTTATCACTGATAACTAACCTCGGAAATGCTCCAATTATTGCCCATCGTTAACTTATATTGCTAAATTTTTCGGAAACCCTTGCAATTCACTGCAAGCTATGATATAATATTAACGATGGGGTCACGAGCCCCGTAAATGAATTCTCAGGAGGAATTATATCTATGTTAACTTCAGCTACAGAAATGCTCCAGAAAGCAAGAGCAGGCAAATACGCAGTAGGTCAGTTCAATATCAACAACCTTGAGTGGACTAAGGCTATCCTTCTCACAGCTCAGGAGCTCAACAGCCCTGTTATCCTCGGTGTTTCTGAGGGCGCTGGCAAGTATATGTGCGGTTTCGAGACTGTTGCAGCTATGGTTGCAGCTATGGACAAGTCTCTCGGTATCACAGTTCCTGTTGCACTTCACCTGGATCACGGCTCATATGAGGCTTGCTACAAGTGCATCAAGGCTGGCTTTACATCTATCATGTTCGACGGTTCACACTTCCCCATCGACGAGAACGTTGCTAAGACAACTGAGCTCGTTAACGTTGCTCACAATCTTGGTCTCTCCATCGAGGCTGAGGTAGGCGCTATCGGCGGTGAAGAGGACGGCGTTATCGGTAAGGGCGAGTGTGCAGATCCCGCAGAGTGCAAGCAGATCGCTGATCTTGGCGTAGATTTCCTCGCTGCAGGTATCGGTAACATCCACGGTGTATATCCCGCAAACTGGGAGGGACTCAGCTTTGAGACTCTTGAGGCTATCAACAAGACAGTAGGCGAGATGCCCCTCGTTCTCCACGGCGGTACAGGTATCCCTGACGACCAGATCACAA
Source organism: Ruminococcus flavefaciens ND2009 (assembly GCF_000621785.1). Taxonomy (GTDB): domain Bacteria; phylum Bacillota; class Clostridia; order Oscillospirales; family Ruminococcaceae; genus Ruminococcus; species Ruminococcus flavefaciens_C. The sequence goes on from NZ_KK211347.1 coordinate 508,571, forward strand.
AGGCTATCTCTCTCGGCGTTGCAAAGATCAACGTAAACACAGAGTGCCAGCTGGTATTCGCAGAGGCTACAAGAGGCTATGTTGAGGCTGGCAAGGACAAGCAGGGCAAGGGCTTCGATCCCAGAAAGCTTCTTGCACCCGGCTTTGAGGCTATCAAGGCTAAGGTAAAGGAGAAGATGGAGCTCTTCGGAAGCGTTAACAAGGCTTGATCGTAAAGAAGGTATAAGATATGGCTTGGGGTAATTACGAACAGAACTATGCTTATAACTATGACATAAACACTGTTCTCGATGCAGTAATGCGTGCGGGAGCACAGATAAAGCTTAAATTCAAGGGTGCTGACAGAGCTGCATACAAGGTAAAGTTCAGCACAGGTCTCTCGCTTCTTACTTACGGCGAGGAGGTCTTTGTAACTCTGGGAGTTCTTCCCGACGGAAGAACAGGAGTAAACATCAGAAGCTCGTCAAATCTCGGAACTGAGCTTGCTGCAAAGTCAAGGAATGAGAGCAATGTTCTGAAATTAGTAAATGCACTCAACGTATTCCTTCCGCCAAGATAAATAAACATAAAAGCCTGAGGGTAATTCCTCAGGCTTTTTTTCATATATTTTTGCAGAAATCGGTTATCTCGGCTTTTCTCGGTTCAACAGCCTCCTTGTACTCCACGGAGCAAAGACCCAGACTGCCGCAGCATTCTATCTCCAGGTGACCGTAGAAGTGCTCGATACTGCCGATTATCCGTTCACACTCTCTCATGGAGGGCCCTGTTCTCAGAGCGACGGAGTAGCCCTTCTTGCCGCTTTTTATAGTGGCGTGAGGCTCATGGGTGTTGCACCAGGGGGTACACCTGTCAATGAAAGCCTTGAACTGTCCGGGAATATCAGCCCAGTATGAGGGAGCGACAGAAACGATAATGTCGGCGCTGTCAAACTCCGCCATGATAAGGTCTATATCGTCGGTCTGAACGCACCTGGCGGTATTATGACAGCTACGACAGCCCATGCAGAAGCTGAAGCTGTAGTCGTCTATACATATGCTTTTGGTGTCATACCTCTCGGACAGCTCTCCGGAAATGATCCTTACGATCTCCGCTGTAGCGCCGTTTCTCACGGGACTGCAATTGATGACAAGTGCTTTCATGATAATACCTCCGTTAATAAAAATATAAGTCTGATTATATCACAGAAGCATTGCTTTGTCAAGAAAAAGATCACTCCCGCAGTCACGGAAGTGATCCTTTGTTACTGTGAGCTGAGAACAGTCATGGGGTCGATGAATGAGCCGTTATGAGTGACCTCGATATGCAGATGGGGCGGCATGGAGCTCTCTATATCCGCAGTCTCGCCAACGGCTCCGATAACTGTGCCGCTGTCAACGGTATCGCCCTGCTGAACGGCAAGGTCAGCTCCCAGACCGCAGTATTTTGTGGTGAAGCCGTTCTTGTGGTCGATGACCACGGAAACTCCCCACAGCGGATCGTTGGTCACGGAAGCTATCTCGCCGTTTTCGGCAGCGAACACATCGGCTCCCACCTCGGCGGCAATATCGATGCCGTTATGGGTCTGCCAGGTGCCTGTGGTCTCGTTTTTCACAAGTTCACCGCCGCTGAATGGGGAGAGAACGCTGCTCATATCGCTGAGAGGAGCTCTTGCTGCGGACATATCGTCCATTGCTGCGGCAGGCTCAACGGGCTGCTCGGCAAATCCGTGCTCCTCAGGCGGGGGAGCGTCCACGCTTATCTCGGCGGCAGATATAGTCGGTTCTTCTGCAAAAACAGGAGCCGTCACCGCTGCGGTAGTAACTCTCTGCGCAGGAGCGGTAGGCTTCGGTATGTCGGTAACAGGCTTGTTCACCTGAGCCTCCTGTACTATGGGCGAGGGCTGCTTCTCAGCGAGCCTGTCTCCCTGTTTATGGGCAAAAAGGCAGGCAGCTCCCACCATGACGGCGCTTATTCCCAGAGCCGCATAGAAGCCCTTTGAGCCCTTTGCGTAATGCTTATCGGTCAGTTCGTTTTTCTTCACACTAACACCTCCGACATTATTTTTGTCAGAAAATCGGAAAATATACATAGCATGAAAAAGTCCCCGAAAAACGGGGACTGTGTGTTTATGCGTTTACGGGAGCTTCCTCCCTTATGTCGAGGTCTGAGGTATCGTACATGACCCTGGCGTGATTGCGGCGGATAAGCTTTTTTTCAATGTGATTGCCTGTCTTGCAGTCCACCTTGTCGCGGTAGACCTCACCGTTGCGGTAGACCGTTCCGTTCTCACGGGAAAAAAACACGTTTTCGGCGGAAATATGGTATTTGTACCGCTGACGCCTGTCCGCTCTCAGCTCGCCGCAGAGGTACTCATCTGTGGTATGGACGATAAGCTGATAGGTCCTGTCGGTATTGTTGGTGAAGCGGTAATCCAGGTAATTGTACATTATTGAAGTACCTGTGCCGAAGGGGATCTTTCGCTGAAAATCGGGGAAAAGGTCAAGACCGTCATGGTGGTGGTGCTCGGTGATGTCCATATCCGAGTGGAGTATCATCCAGTGGATAAGGTTTGTCATCTGGCACATTCCTCCGCCCACACCCGATGAGGGATGATCTGCGAAGATAGTGAGGCCCTCCTTGAAGCCCTTTTTCTCGGTGAGCTTGCCCACCAGATACCAGAAAGAAAAGGTCTCATGAGGACGGATAAGTATGCCGTTTATTTTGGGAGCAGCAAGGGAAAGATTCACCGCCTTGTTCTCCTGGAGCGCCATGTTGACATTGCCAAGCCTTCGCCTGATAAGTGAATTATGTCTGTAAATGAGATACTCAAGGGGCTCCTCCTGTCTGGTACTTGCAAGGTGTCTTGCTGTCAGCAGGTTTTTGACCGATCTGAGGAAGATGCACTTCTTCTCTGAAATGGCGTAAGTCAGAGGTGAGATCTCACAGAAAAGTTTACGTTTTATGATCGTCATCTCCATGTTTGTATATTTTACAACAATTATACATCATATTTACAATAGTGTCAATAGCATTATTGCGGTATTCAGAAATAATATTGCCCCTGAGTATCCATGTGAACACACAGGGGCATTTATCAGTTATAATCGGGCTCCTGAGAAGCCTCGGGAGCATATGCGTTGGGGTCATATGGCGTTACCTGCTCTGTGGGAGGAGCTGTGGGATAATCTGTCCAGGGCTCCTGGGGCTGTGACCAGGGCTGCTCATTATAGGGAGCCTCGGTGGGTGCCTCTGTCCAGAGCTCGGTAGTGATGACCTCAGTGGTGGTTGTGGTGAGCTCGGTGGTAGTAGATACGGTCGAGGTAGTAGTTGTCAGCTCGGGACGTATCTCCTCAGGGAGCTTCTGCTTTGTGGGCTTTACGCCGTTAAGTCCGTAGCACTCCTGATAAGCGAGGATAATATCGCGTATCATGTACTTTGAGTACTCACCGTCCTCGATAACGCCTGCGAAGGCTATCTCGGGGTTATTTGCGGGAGCGAATCCGATGAAGAATGAGTTCTGCTTCTCAAGGTTTGCGCCTGTCTGAGGAGTACCTGTCTTTATAGCCACATCGAAGCCAAGATTGCTGAGAGAGTGGTTTGCAGGCATATTGTGTGAGGCGTCTATCATACCGCCGATTATATAGTCGTAAAGGTCGGGAGTGTTCAGCTCTATCTGCTGAGCGATAGTGGGCTCGGTCTTCTTGATAAGACTTCCTGAGCCGTAGCTGTAGTAGCTGTCCACAAGATAAGGCTGATACCTTACACCGCGGTTAGCGATGGTATTTGCCACAACTGCCATCTGGAGGGGAGTCATGCCGCAGTCCTGGTTACCGATACCCGCCTGGATAACGTAACCGATATACCATTCCTGACCGTGCTCGGCGAAGGTCTCGGGGTTACAGAGATAACCGGGAGCATCTCCGGTCTCGATACCTGTACTTGAGCCCAGTCCGTAGAGCTTGGCGTACTTTGTGATGTTGTCGATACCCAGCATACGTGAGACCTCATAGAAGTATGCGTTACATGATACCTCAATTGCACGGCGCATGGTGATATTGCCGTGATAGCCTGTACAGGAGTAGTGAGTTCCGTAGAAGTCGTAGCCCTGATTACATACCAGAGGCGTACCGCCTGTTACCACGCCCTCATTGAGACCTGCCGTAGCGGTAATAGTCTTGAATGTAGAGCCCGGACGGTAGAGACCGTAGGTGCAGCGGTTTACCAGAGGTGAATTTTCAGCCTGGAGGAAGTAATCATAGTTTTCAACGTAGTCCTTCAGGTTATATGTGGGAGCGGAAGCCATGCCCTTTACGGCGCCTGTTTTGGCGTCCAGCACACAGATAGCTCCGCACTTGGCGTTGAGTACACTGGGTTTCGGATTGATAGCAGGGAAGTCTGCGATGAATTTGTCCAGTATGCCCTGGAGCTTCAGCTGGAAGCAGCCGTCCACGGTGAGCTTTATGGTCTCTCCCGATGTGGCCTCGGAAATGGTCTTGACATCGCGGACCTTTCCGTCCTTGACGGCTATCTGCTCCTCGCCGTTGATACCGCGGAGGGGAGTTTCCATAGCGGCTTCGATACCGCTCTTGCCCAGGGTATCATTGTAGCTGTAGCCCTTGTTTTTCAGCTCGTCGTACTCCTCGGCATAGATAGGACCGACTGTGCCCAGCTCGTGGGGGAGTATATCACCGCGGACTATACGTCTTTCTGAGGCATCAACAGCCTCAATACCGCGGTAGAAGTTGCCCAGCTCCTTCATGTCGATGACGGTCTGCTCGTCCACGCCCTCAGCCAGAAGGAGGTCGTTGCTGTAGGAGAAGTCCTTGTCTATCATCTGATAGCGCATACCTGCGATGATGCGCTTTTCCTCGTCGGTGTACTTCTCGTCTATCTCATAGTCTGAGATGAGCTTGTCTATGCAGTTTTCCGCAGTTGCGTAAACGTTGAGGTTAAGGTCTGAGATAAGCTCCTCGGTGTCATCGGACTTGAACACATAGGGCTTGCTGAATGATATAGGAATGCTCTCCTCGAACTTTATGCCTCTTTCCTCAAGGGCTCTGTAAATGCCCAGGAGAGCCTTGTTTCCCTCCTGAAGGTCGGTGGGGAAGAATGCCATCTGGAGCACCAGGTCTGTTCTGGAGTCATTGGTGATGAGCACATTTCCTGCGTAGTCCATTATCTCGCCTCGGGTAGCCTTAACGCCCTTGGTGTAGGTGAGGGTTCCCGGCTCATAGAGCTGAGGAGTGGCTATCTCCTTGTCGCCAACCACCTGTATCTTCATAAGGCGGAGCGAGCTCAGAAGCGCCAGCATGACCACCAGCAGTATTATTATGATAGATTTGAGATTTTCCGCAAATCCTTTCAAAGGTCTGCCTCCTTTATGATTATGACCGCACGGGAAAGTGCGGTCGGTTTCTTTATCTTCTGTTTTCTGTCTGTATGTTTGTGTTTATAGCCTCCTCGATGGTGAGGTGCTCACGGGGCATGAGGAGACGGTTTACCAGCTTCAGCACAAGGAACACGAATACTGCGGAAATCACTGTATACAGCCATATCTTCATGGATACCCTCCTGAAGATACGTCCAACGTGCTCATAGCCCCATATCTGGTAGTAGAACTTGTAGTCCAGCCAGCACTGCAAAAACGAAGCAGCAGCTGTGATAATGATGTAGTTGATGAACCTGTCCTTGAGGTAGAGCTCGAACACCAGATTGGCAGCGATACAGAACACTGTAAGCACCACGGCGTTGTAGCCGAAGAGCTTTCCGCAGCAGATGTCGATGAGAAATCCGCATATCGCGCCTGTTACCGCAGAGGCATAGAGGTTGTTGTTGATAGCTATGCCCACAGCCAGGGGGACCAGCAGGACAGGCTTATAAAGCGTTCCCGAGGTCATTATGATGAAGCTTATGAATATGAGCAGGTAATATATTATCCAGCGCAGAGCAGTCTTGAAGCGGAAGATATGCTGCTCACGGGTAGTTCTAATCCTCATCCTTGTCTTCCTCCTTCTTGCCGCTGAAATCGGTTATAACGATGACAGAGGTAAGACGGGTAACGTCCACACAGGGCTGTATATCGGCACATACGGAGAGACCGTTTGAGTCGAAGCCTATATCAAGGATGGTACCGATGGGGTAATCCTTGGGGAAGAGACCGCTGGTTCCAGTGGTGATCATGAGATCGCCGCGCTTGAGCTTGTTCTTCTTGGGGACGTGTATGAGCTTGGTCTGACCGCTTTCCGATGACAGCACATTTCCTTCGATAATGCCCTGATCGGCACTTGATGAGGAAGCCATTGCGGCTACGGAAAGGTCGGGTGAGAGTATAGTTCTTACGGTGGAGACGTGTTCGGACACCTCAACGGTAATGCCTACCAGTCCCTCAGCGGTAACAACGGGGCAGTTCACCAGTATGCCGTCCGCAGAGCCCTTGTCGATAGTGAAGGACTTGAAGGGATCGTTGGTGACATAGCCCAGAACTCCGCAGGGCTGTGAGAGCATATAGTCCTCATGCTCCTCCTTTATGGAAACGAACTTGCGCAGCTCCTCCACCTCAGCCTTGATGGCGTCATACTCGGTGAGCTGGGCGTTGAGTTCGCCTATCTGCTTTTTCAGCTTCTGGTTTTCCTCATAGTACTTATCCGCATTGGAGAGCTTATCCACCGTGCCTTCCATTTTCATGCTTATGCCGTTTGAGGCAGCGCGGAAGGGCTTGGTGATAGTGTTGATGAAGGAAGCTCCCGAAACGGAATAGCCGCCCTTGGTGACAGCGTATATCATAATGCCCACAAGGAAGGCGAGAAATCCCAGAAGTATCTTGAAACGGGTGCTTTTTAAGAAATCACGCATGGCGCTCCTCCTTAATAGTACTTGACGTTTTCGGTGAGAGCGTCCTGATAATCGCTGATGTTCTCAAGTATCTTGCCTGTGCCTTCAGCGACGCAGTCCAGTGGATATTCTGCGATATAGACGGGCATACCCGTCTCGCGGTTGATGAGCTTGTCCAGACCTCTCAGGAGGGCGCCGCCGCCTGCGAGGGTGATACCGTGGTCGATGATGTCTGCGGAAAGCTCGGGGGGAGTTTCCTCAAGGGTGGACTTGATAGCGTCGATCACTCTTGAAAGGGGCTCGACCAGAGCGTCGCGTATCTCCGCAGAGGTCACGGTGATATTCTCGGGGAGACCGTTGAGGAGGTTTCTTCCCTTGATCTCCTGAGACTCCTCCTTCTCGCTGGGGAAAGCGGAGCCGATGTCCAGCTTGATGTTCTCGGCAGTTCTTTCACCTATGAGGAGGTTATATTTTTTCTTGATATAGTTGATGATAGCCGCGTCGAATTCGTCGCCTGCACATCTTACAGACCGTGAAGCCACGATTCCGCCCATGGATATAACAGCAACCTCGCTGGTGCCGCCGCCTATGTCCACTATCATGCTTCCCGCAGGTTCGTTTGTGGGGAGACCTGCACCGATTGCCGCAGCCATAGGCTCCTCGATGATGAGGACGTTGTTTGCGCCTGCCTTCTTGCAGGATTCACGTACAGCACGTCTCTCAACGGCGGTAACACCCGAAGGGATACATATAATGACATTGGCTTTAGTGAAAAGGGTGCCCTTGAGGGCTTTCCTTATGAATTCCTGAAGCATAGTCGTCGCGATGTCGAAGTCGGCGATAACGCCGTCCTTGAGAGGTCTTACGGCAACGATAGAACCGGGGGTCCTTCCGATGACGTCCTTAGCCTCCTTGCCGACATAGCGGCATTTATCAGTTCTGGTATTTACGGCAACTACCGAAGGCTCTCTTATTATTATACCTTTTCCCCTCATATATACAAGGGTATTAGCAGTTCCCAGATCTATGCCGATATCTTTTGTAAACATTTTGAAGCTCCTTAATTTATGCTGTTATCGTATTTATTCACATTATATTATATCACCAATGGGAAATATGTACAAGTTTATTCCGCGGGATTTTTCTTATGTCGGGAAATTTAGTGTAATACGGAAACTAAAGGGCTGAGAGGTGATAAAAAACTGTCGAAAAATACAATAATGGATCATTTGCCGTCAGGGCATACCTTACCTACGGTCTTGATGTAGATGTAGATCGCGATGGCGATACAGATGACCTGTGCCACGCTGATACTGAGACCAAAGCCGAAGGTCAGTGAGATTATGTCAGTTGAGAAGGTGCTGGGAGAGAGAGATATACCTCTGGACCAGCCCAGCCATGCAAATGAACCTGATGCAGAATTTGCGACAACTCCTCCGAGGACGCAGGCGCAAATCAGAAGAAGCAGAAAATAGAGTGTTTTTTTCATGATCGATCTCCTATCTTTTGTTATAAAGCTTTTATCATATACCCGAAGAGCCGAAGCCGCCGCTGCCTCTGTCTGTCTCGGAGAGGTCGTCGCTGACTTCTATATCGGGCATTAATATACGAGTGGGTATCAGCTGGGCGATACGCATACCGTGTTCAACGGTAAAGTCCTCCTTGCCGTGGTTGATAAGGGGGACGAACCAGGCTCCGCGGTAGTCGCTGTCCACAACGCCCACGCAGTTTGCCAGAGAGACACCGTATTTTGAGGAGAGTCCCGAGCGCGGATAGATGAGGAGGGCAATATCGTCGGAATCAGGCTGAGCAGTTATACCTATGGGGATCATCTTTATCTCCCCGGGAGCAAGGGTGACAGGTCCGTCAAGGCAGGCGCAGAGGTCGAGACCTGCGCTTCCTGCCGTAGCCCTTGAGGGGATAACAGCTCTTGGGTCCAGCTTTTTGAATATCAGTTTCATTATTGGATACCTCTGTAATAAAGTCCGCGGGTGATGTTTCCCTGCGGCTTGCGTCCCGAAAGGGCAGCTCTGGTGCCGTCGGCGTCCTCGTCGGAGAGATATAGCACGCCGAAGGATATATTATGTATTTCATCAAGTCTGTCAAGCATACAAAGTCTGTCTGAGTTGAGTATCTCCGCATAGTCCTTTGTACAGACCACGGGAAGCTCCCTGCCTGTGCGGTCGATGAGCCTTCCGGTGCATTTTCCGCAGCCCACCTCGTTCTTTATGGGACAGTTCCTTGTGAGCATGAGGGGGAGACGTCCGTATATGACAGCTCCCAGCGGAAGAGTCGTGCTGACACTGCCAAGCTGACCGAGAGTAGCCTCCACGGAGAATATGCAGTCCTCAAGTCCAAGTCCGCGCAGATATTCTGCGCTGTAAGAGTTGAACACATTTAGGGTGAAGCTTCCGTGGAGCTTCATACCCAGCCTCTTGCCGATGGCGACAGAGTCGGGAGTATGGCAGTAAAGCCTGCCGACGCCCATATCCATAAGCTCCTCAAGTCGGCTTGTGAGCCTGTCCTCGTCGGTGATGAAACGGGGAGGAGATACTATTAGCTTATCACTGTCCACGGCGCCGAGAATATCATCTGTGAGCAGCTTCTCGGGAATTATTAGGAACTCCGACAGATCAGCCGCCGCTGTTATCTGTTCCGCAGTTCTGCAAAAGCACCTCATGGGGAGCCTTTCCGCAGTCTTTGCCGCGGGAGCAGGAACAGCAGGTGAATAGTCCGTTACCGTGTACTTGGGGGTATTCTTTTCTGTGACGAGTTCTGTCAGCTTTTCCGTCACCTGTCGGCGAAGCTCATTGAGCCTGCCTGCGGGAACTATAAGTCCTTCATCTATGTCGGCAGTGAGGCTTCCGAAGCTGAACACAGTGTCTCCCAGCTTTGACAGCTGCTTTGTGAGCATAGCTTCATCGGTGGGACGGTTAAGCGCCTTCTCGGGAACATCGCCCTGAGCGGAAGCGGAAATATCGCCGCAAACAGCCTCTATTACCACAGGCTGCCCCTCTTTTATGACAGCGCGGAAGTCCGCGGTGTGAGCCTTTCGCTCAAAGCGGTAAAGCTCATGTATCTTCGGAATCAGCTCATGGGCAGAGATAACGTCGTCCTTTTCGCGGACGCCGAACATATCCTGCCTTTTGCCTGTATAGTAGCCGTCGGTGAAGCCTCCGCGGGAGAAAACTCCCCTGAGCATAGCCATATCTGGGGTATCGCCTTCAAGAGCAGCCTTCAGCTCATTTACAGCGGAAGCCACATATTCGGGGCGCTTCATGCGTCCCTCTATCTTGAAGGAGTCAACGCCCATATCCGCAAGCTCACGGGCTTTCGGCAGCAGCGACAGGTCCTTCAGCGAAAGAGAAGCCCTGTCCTTATTTCCCACAGCGGAAAAGGGGAGCCTGCAAGCCTGTCCGCAGCAGCCGCGGTTAGCGGAGCGCGAGCCTATCATCGCCGACATATAGCACTGTCCCGACACGGACATACACAGAGCGCCGTGAACGAATATCTCAGTCTCGATACCTGTGCGGCAGATACGGGAAATAGTGTCCTTGTCCAGCTCTCGTGCGGGAACTACTCTTGCGTAGCCCAGATCGCGGAGCAGACAGGCGCCTGCGGCAGTGTGCACCGACATCTGAGTTGAGCCGTGGAGCACAGCGTCGGGGACGCAGCGGCGGATAAGCTCCGCACAGCCCCAGTCCTGAACTATAAAGGCGTCAACACCGCACTTAGCGGCGGACTTTATGTACCGGCAGAAATCCTCAGCCTCGTCGTCGGAGATGACCGTATTCACAGCCAGATCAAGCTTTGCGCCGTATCTGTGACAGAGAGCCGCAGCTTCCGCTATCTCCTCAAGGGAGAAGTTTGCGGCACTGCTTCGTGCGGAAAAGCGCTTTCCGCCTATGTATACAGCCTGAGCGCCGGAGCGGAGAGCTGCACGGAGAGTTTCCATGCTGCCGGCGGGAGCCAGTATCTCGGTTTGTTTCATTAAATGCTGTCGCTGAGCTGCTTGAGCTTGACCATATTCTCAAGCTGAACGATCTTGGACTTGAGCACCTCGATCTCCTTCTGAGCAGCGTCGCGCTCGATGCGTGTCCTGCCTGCCTCGTCAACGTACTCCTTGGTCTGGTCGCGGATATTGTCAAGGCGCTGATTAGCCTTGTTGAGGTCGTCGAGGAGAGCCAGCGACACCATTATGGAAGCGGCGTAGGGAGAAGAACCGTTAGCCGATGTGATCTCGTCGATCTTAGTCTCCAGCGCTCTTGCGAGGGCGAAAACATAATTCGGAGCTTCGGCGGTCTTTATCTTGTACTCCTTACCGCAGATGATGACTTTTACTTCATTAAGCATTTGTATCGTCCTTTCCGTGGCGTAAATTTAACCACCTTACATTATACACTATTTTTTATGAAAAGGGAAGTGTTTTTTGAAAAATATTTATTTTTGTAGGAAACGCCGCTTCAGAAGTTGAGAGTTGAGAATTGAGAGTTTAGAGTTATGTATTACTGAGATAAATCAAAATTTACATTTGTAGGGAACGGCTAAAAGCTAAGGGCTCATTTATCCTCAAAAACGAAAATATGATCATCAACATTTCTTGGCAGTGATCCGTAATCAGAGAGCCCCTTTGCTTCACGAAAAGCGCGTTTTATAGCTTCCCGGATATCAATGCGATCATTTTGCAGCTCATTGGGAATGCTTATCCATAGCTTTGGAGGCTCAGAATTTATGTCGGGTTCGGGAAGAATAAATTCAAATAAATGTGACTTATAAAGCATTTTAAAAATGACAGGTGTTTCGACTCCGTGCTTCCCTGTACAAACGATATAGATATCGTTTTCTCTGTCAGCGCCCCACTGTGACCACTTTTCATCATACAAACGATCGGATACTTTTTCATATAATTCTTTGTCATTCTTGTCAACTGTTTCATAAACAAACATAATTGCATACCTCAGATCACGATCTATACAACATTTAGCGGAGCCAAGCTCAGATAAACAGAGAATGGTGAAAAGTGAAGAGTTATGGTATCGCTTTCGGCGATATTGTTTAAACAATGTGAGCGCAGCGAACACATTAACTCTCAACTCTCAACTTTCAACTATCAACTTAGCGCATACGCGCTAAATTCCGATTTATCTCAGCAATGTTTATCAGCTTGCGGGACGTCGTTGGCGCCGTCTCCTGCAAGCTAACGGTTCAATAATACCGCTTTAAGCCTATGACCTTGCCGAGGACCTCCACCTCGTCCACGATGATAGGCTCCATGGTGGGATTTTCGGGCTGGAGACGGTAGTGACCTCTCTCCTTGAAGAAGCGCTTTACCGTAGCCTCCTCGTGGTCGATGAAGGCAACGACAATATCGCCGTTTTCAGCGTAGTTCACGCGCTGAACGATGACAATATCACCGTCGAGGATACCTGCGTCTATCATGCTCTCACCGCGTATTTTCAGTGCGAACAGCTCCTGAGGGTCAACACCTGGAGCCTCAAAGCCGATGTAGCCTGTGATGTCCTCAACGGCAGTGATAGGCTGACCTGCGGTGACGGTACCCATAACCGGCACGGAAGTGGTGCCGCTGTTGGGCAGACGCAGGGTGCGGTTGAGATTTCCTGTCTTTTCGATAAGTCCCTCACGGACCAGAGTTTCTATGTAGCGGTGGGCAGTGGACGTGGACTTGAAGCCCATAGCGTCCATTATTTCCCTTACCGACGGCGACATTCCGTCGCTGAGACGAGCCTTTATATAATTGAAAACAGCGATTTCCTTATCCTTCAGCATAGCTTATTCCTCCGAAAGCTTTTTCAGTATCATTTTTGCGATCTTGTAAGCGTCTCCGCAGCCAAGAGTTATGACCAGGTCACCCTCCTGGGCGTGTTCGCAGACATAGTCGCATATCTGCTCAAAGTTTGCGTATTTTCTCTCGTCAGTCCATTCTGCTGTCTCGTCCTGGGGGAACCAGATACAGCCGGGGATCTTTTCTGCCAGGTGGCGCGTGAAGATACCGTAGGTGTTCTTCTCGCGGCTTCCCATTATATCGGTGAGAACTGCATGGTCGGGTATCTGTAATACTCTTGCGAAGTCGTCCAGCAGCAGCTTTGTACGGGAGAATGTAAAGGGCTGGAAAACTGCCCATACATGGTTGAAGTTCATCTCCATGGCGGCATTGAGGGTAGCCTCAAGCTCTGTTGGGTGGTGAGCGTAGTCGTCCACAACGGTAATGCCCTTTTCAAAGCCCAGCTTCTCAAAGCGGCGCTTGGCTCCGCGGAACTCCTCCAGACCCTTCTGTATGAACTCAAAGTCAACGCCCACATAGCGAGCGGCGGCAACTGCTGCCAGGGAGTTGAGCACGTTGTGGATACCTGCCACATGGAGAGTTACCGTGCCCAGCTTTTCGCCCTTATACATGGCGTCGTAGGTGGTGAGGAGACCGTTTTCGTGCTTTACGTTCTCGGGGTAGTAGTCGCAGGAGCTGTCCCTGCCGAAGGTGATTATCTCCTTGCCGCTTATGCCCTCCAGAGACTTCATTGAGTTCTCATCTGAGCCGTTGATGATTATGCACTTTGTGGTGTTCTCGTTGAACTTGCGGAAAGACTTGATGATATTCTCAAGAGTGCCGAAGTAGTCCAGATGGTCAGCATCGATATTGAGTATAACGGATATATCGGGGAAGAACTTGAGAAAGTGGTCCTCGAACTCGCAGGACTCGCATACCATGATGTCGCTTTTGCCTGCGATGCCGCTTCCGCCGATGCATGGCAGCTTTCCGCCGATATAAGCGGAGAGGTCAACTCCTGCGGTATAGAGTATCTGAGTGATCATTGAGGTCGTGGAGGTCTTTCCGTGAGTTCCGGAAACGCAGATAGCGTTGTCGTACCAGCTTGTGACGATACCCAGCAGGTCTGCACGTTCGAGAACGGGAACACCGCTGGCTCTTGCAGCCATGAGCTCGGGGTTGTCAGCCATGATAGCAGCGGTGTGGACGATAAGGTCTGCACCTTCGATGTTCTCGGCGCGCTGTCCCACGAAGACGGGAATGCCCATTTTCCTTACGGCGTCCAGGGTCTCGGTCTCGTTATTGTCCGAGCCTGTCAGGTAATAGCCCTGAGAGTGGAGGATCTGAGCAAGAGGGTACATACCCGAACCGCCGATGCCGATGAAGTGAATGTGCTTTTTTCCTTTTAAGATGTTGATATCCAAAATGATCACCTTTCTTTGAATGAATAGAATAGCCCCGATTAATGAGGCAGTTATAAGCAGTCCGCTGCCATGCGGACAGGACTTTCAGTGGAAAATTCTGCGCTGAGAACGCGCAAAAATATTAAATAATTAAGATTTAATGTCAATTAATATGACATCAATGAGTAATTATTTGGCTCTATCACGTTGTTTTCACTGTTCTTTCACCGCTTTAAAACGAAATAATTATAATTTTTCCTTAAAACGTTGCAAAAATAGCTTGCATTTTTACAAAATATGCTGTATAATAGTTTACAGGTTTACTTTCTGCTGAAAACGGTTGAGAAAAAGAAATAATTTTTCAGCGTATAACCAAGGAGTCACACCACATATAAGGAGGAAAAACTATGGAAATTACAGATGTGAAGATCAGGAAGATCATGTCTGACGGACGGCTCAGAGCGGTAGTTTCGGTAACTATCGACGATATGTTTGCCGTTCATGACATCAAGGTCGTTCAGGGCGATGAAAGACTTTTCGTTGCAATGCCCAGCCGTAAAGACGAAAACGGAGTTTTCCGTGACATCGTTCATCCTATCTCGCCTTCAGCAAGAAAGCTCTTTGAGGAGAATATCCTTGACGCATATGAGAGACAGCTTGCGATAATGGAGACAGAAGCTTCCGAGGAAGCAAACGAAGAAGCTGACGAGCTTTGATAAGTGATCTTACATAAAGACCTGCCTGTGAGGTGGGTCTTTTTGTTATATCCCCAGCATCCTTGCAGCCTTGAGGATGGCTATCTGGGTCTTGCCGTCGCGGATAGTGCCGTCCATGACCTGAGCCACGGCTTCGGAGAGGGGGATACGCTCAACGTCGAGAAACTCGTCAGGATCAAGGCTCTGTGAGCTGAAGGTAAGTCCCTTCGCCAGGTACATATAGGTTATCTCGCTGTTATAAGCGGGAGTGGGGAGCATCTCTCCCAGGTAGATGTACTCCGAGCAGGTGAAGCCGGTCTCCTCAAGGAGCTCGCGGCGGCCGCATTCGGCGTGGTCCTCGCCCTTTTCAAGCTTGCCTGCGGGGACCTCCCTGGTCACCGTCTGAAAGGGGTAGCGGAACTGCTTGACGAGGTATATCTCGTTTTTTTCCGTAACAGGAATGACGCAGACTCCGCCGTTATGATGAAGCACATCACGGGCAGCGGTGCTGCCGTTTTCAAGCTCGGCAGTGTCATGAGTTATGGTGAAGATCACACCCTCATACCTGACCTCGCTGGTGAGTGTTTTTTCCTGAAGATGCATTATTTTTCCTCCTTGCCGGATTTTGTATTGAACAGGCTGTCGCAGTATTCCTGCGCAGCCTTTATTTTTTCGCAGGATTCATAATCATAGAAGTGCTTGTGGTCGGGATAGTCTCCCTTGCTGCGCTTTCTGCGGAATATGACCACATATGCTGCCAGCACTGCAGCGCTTATGCAGCTTATGATAATGCCTTCCCTGAGGTAGGGAGTCCTGTATCTGAATACGATGGTGTTGCTGCCCTTTTCGGCTCTGACAGCCATGAAGCCCTCGTTGACCTTTTCAATGTCAGCAGGTGAGCCGTTTACCTCTGCGGACCAGCCGCTGCTGTAGGGCACGCTGAAAAATACAAGCTTTGGAGAGTCAAGGTCTATCTCAGAGGTGAAGCCGTGGGAGTCATAGGTGAAGCTCTTAGCGGAGAGTCTCTGCTTTTCGCGGCAGAACTCCTTGTAGGTCTCACGGGACAGCCCGACGGTTATCTCGGGGTCATACTCGTTGATGATGCCGCTGTATCTCTCAGCCTGTTCATCGGTGAGTACCAGTGACTTCATCATGAGCTTTTCGCGCTGGAGCTTGCTCTTATCATCGGCAGTCTTCTTGGTGACATAGGTATTATATGCAAAGCCCATGGGCACATACAGGGTATTCTCGTATATCTCGAAATTATCTGTCTCGCCCACGTATCTGAATCCGGGAAGCTCATCGGGGATAACGGCGATGTCTGTATTTTCGTCGGTGGGGTCTGTAGATGAAGCGGGGGAGCTGTCCGGAGAAGCGTGGAGCAGCTCCTCATAGGTGAAGCCCTTCTTCTTCTCCTTGTAGTAGTATTTTACAGAGAAGAGTCCGCGGAGAGCATAGTGGCTGAGCTTTGCTCTTGAAGCCACGTCTCTGGGAACTCCCACATAGCTGTAGAAATCCATGATAGATGTATTGACCACGCTCTGGAAGGCTCTCATAGAGGGAAGTCCCCATAGCATGGGATAGTTGTCGCAGTCTGCGGAAATATCTATCCTGAAGAATTTATCATCGGTGACTTCCTCCCAGACCTCGTCCTCACCCTCAATGGCTGAGTCGATGTACTCGCGGGCGTATCCAACGCTGTTTGCCCCGTAGAGGGTGGTGGTGAACACGCAGATTATGGAGGCTGCGGCAGTTACGAATACCACGAATATACTGCTGAGCCTGCCCTTTTTCTTCCTGCGGAATATGAGGAAGGCGCACACAAGGAACAGCACCGTAACGCCCACGGTCACCCAGAAATAGATGACGTCCTCCGGCATAGTGAATAGCTTTGCTTTTTTGCCTTCATCAGGTTTAGCGGGGAAGCAGCCGATAACAGCAAATACAGCCGTCATGACTGCGCAGACCTTCAGACCTGTGAAGCCGCTGTTGTTTTCGTCATCAAGGGTGTGAGCGGTCATCATAGACATAATGAGTATGGGCATATAGAACCAGCGGGCGTAATAGTAGGAATTAGCCGCCTGGAAAAGGCTGTTGAGAATTGGCACCAGGGCAAAGACTCCGCAGCAGAAAAGCAGCTTTGAAGCCCAGTGCTTCCTGCGTAGGTGCATGAAGGAGATGACTCCCGCCATGGAGAACAGAGGGAGATATGCTCCGATAGACGCCCATTTTTCATATTCCGAGGTAAACAGATTGGGATAGGCAGGCGGGTCGGCAGGCATGAACAGTGTCTGCACCAGACGGGGGAGCAGGGTCTTGTCGGTGTAAGCCGTCATATCCGCTCCGTAGAGCCTTTCACTTATCCTGTAGTTGCCCATGAGAGCCATGGCTGAGGGAAGGAGAATGAACGCTGCCATAAGAGAGCCGATAACGGCTTCAAAGGCAAGTCCGAAGAACTTCCTCCAGGAGGTGTGGAAGTCCCTGCACCTCATGCGGAAGAGGTAGTATAGTATCAGGAACACAGCCTGACCTGCGAAGAAGTAGTAGTTCACACAGGCGCAGAGTGCCACGGTCAGTGCGAAAACGCCTCTGCGTCGGCAGTTTATGTTTTCCTCAATAGCTATGAGCATAAGAGGGAACAGGGCTGTGACGTCCTGGAAATGGTTGAAGAAGATGTTGAACACCTGAAAGCCCGAGAAGCTGTAGAGAAGAGCTCCCGTAACAGCGGCATTCTTGCCGCGGACAAACCGTCTTATGTAGGCATAGGCAGTCAGGGAGGCGATACCGTGCTTCAGAGCCAGGACAAAGGGCATGGCGTACAGCACCAGTCCCCTGGGGAGGAGAACGGTCAGCCAGAAAAAGGGGCTTCCGCTCAGGTAGAAGGAGTAGGAGGTGAGAAAGTCCGAGCCCAGGTCCGTGAACCAGTTCCAGCCGAGACTGCCGCTTCTCGCCGCGTCATTGGCGAGACTGTAGAATGGTATCTGCTGGGCGTTGTAATCGCCGTAGTAGATGAAATAACCGTGTTCGGTGAACATCATTGGCAGGAGCGTGAAAAGCATAGTGCCAAAGCCCAGCAGGAATGCCAGCAGATATTTTTCTTTTGTACAGCCCTTTGCGGCGACACTTCTCTTCAAGGTTCCTTCCTCCGTAAAAAATAGATATACATACTAATTATATCATAAGAGATAAAAAAATGCAACAAAAAACAGAATATATTTTCGATTTTTAGTCTGTAAAGCATTTTTACCGCGCCCCTTGCTATTTCTTTAATTGTATGTTATAATATAGGGTATGCAACTATACTGAACAAAGGGGAACATAGAATGGAAGTTTACCTGGACAATGCGGCGACCACAAAGCCCTGCGAGGAAGCAGTGGCGGCGGCGGTGACCGCAATGACACAGAAATACGGCAATCCCTCGTCGCTCCACCGTGCAGGTCTCGAAGCACAGCTCCTTATGGACGCAGCAAGAAAGACCATAGCCGACTCCATAGGCGCGGACAGCGGCTGTATATATTTCACATCGGGAGCTACAGAGAGCAACAACCTTGCCCTTCGCGGAGCTTCCGCAGCCTACGGCAGAAAGCGGAAGAAGATAGTCATTTCCGCAGTTGAACACGCCTCTGTTGAGGAGACTGCCGCAGACCTTGAGTCTAAGGGATTTGAGG
Source organism: Ruminococcus flavefaciens ND2009 (assembly GCF_000621785.1). Taxonomy (GTDB): domain Bacteria; phylum Bacillota; class Clostridia; order Oscillospirales; family Ruminococcaceae; genus Ruminococcus; species Ruminococcus flavefaciens_C. Next base: position 526,930 of record NZ_KK211347.1, read on the forward strand.
TGGTAAGGGTCTCGCCCCGTGAGGACGGACGGTTCTATGCGGCGGACTTCATAAATGCCTGCGACGATAACACCTGTCTCATAAGCATGATGTACGTCAACAACGAGACGGGGTATATACTTCCCGTCAAAGAGGTATTCTCGGCAATAAACCGAAGACAGCCCGATATTATCACCCATACTGACTGTGTGCAGGCATATATGAAGCTGCCTGTGAAGGTGAGCGCACTCAATGCGGACCTTGTTTCCCTCAGCGCCCATAAGATACACGGCGTAAAGGGCGTGGGAGCTCTCTTCATAAGAAAGGGAGTCCGTGTGCTTCCGATAGTCACGGGCGGTAAGCAGGAAAAGGGCATTCGCTCGGGAACTGAGAGCGTTCCGCTGATAGCTGCCTTCGGAGCCGCCGTGGAGAAGATGCTCCCTACTGTGGCGCAGCGCTATGAGAAAGCGCTCCGCCTGAAGGCTTATCTGCTGGAACAGCTGAAAGACATCGAAGGTGTTGAGTTGAACTCTCCCGGGGACGGTTCGCCCTATGTAATAAATATCTCCGCAGGGGGCAAAAGGTCGGAGATAATGCTTCACTTCCTTGAAAGCAGGGAAGTATATGTATCCAGCGGTTCAGCCTGTTCAAAGGGACAGCAGAGCGGCGTGCTGGGACAGTTTGGTATAAGGGACAAGCGCGCAGACAGCGCACTTCGTGTAAGTATCACTGCTGATACCACAGAGGCTGAGCTTGACGCCTTCTGCGATGGACTCCGCATCGGTATGGAAAAGGTAAGGGGTTAATATGGAAGAAAATGAGAAAAAGAAGAAAAGTCCGCTGAAAACGCTCATTATAGTTTTTATCGTGCTTGCGGTGCTTGGTCTGGGCGGCTGGTGGCTGCTTCTGGAAGAAATGAAGATGACCACGGGCTCAAAGGTGAACACAAGAAATGCTACGGCACAGACTTACCTCAAGGCTGTAAGCGCACAGGTGGAGGACATATACAAGGAAAAGGGGGAAAAGATCCCTGCCGACAAGGAATACATCATCAGGGGCAAGGGGCAGGTAAATGATCCCTGCGAGCTTCTTGAGGAGAGCGTGACCAATCGTTATTCCTCCGACAACAGGTATTACTGGGTGGTGAAGTTCAGGGGCGGAACTGCCTGTGAAGCCTGGACAGCCCTTCGTCCCATTAAGGACAGCGAGCTCAGATACTACAGCCGCAAAGAGCTGATAGATGAGTCAAATGAGCACCCTTTCAGGCAGGATAAGCTTGTCATCGGCTACTACAGCACAGCCGAGGGAGCTACCTATACAGACTGACGTTTATATTTATAATAGTATATTAGGAGAATAGATATGAAGGAATTAGTACTTGTAAAATACGGCGAGATGGCTCTGAAGGGACTTAACAAAAAGACCTTCGAGGATATGCTCATCAAGAACATAAAGCGCAGACTGAAGCCCCTCGGTCACTTTCAGATGACCAGCGCTCAGTCCACAACATACATAGATCCTCTTGACGAGGACATCGACCTTGACGAGGTAGTGGACAGAGTGGGCAAGATATTCGGTATCGCCACACTGTGCCGCGCCTGCGTATGCGAGAAGGACTTCGAGGATATATGCTCAAAGAGCTATGAGTATCTTGATACGGTGCTCAGCTGCGCAAAGACATTCAAGGTCAACGCAAAGCGCTCAGATAAGGCTTTCCCCATGAAGTCCCCCGAGATATGCGCGGAGCTGGGCTGCAGGCTCCTTGACAGGTTCCCGAACCTGTCCGTGGATGTAAAGGACCCCGAGGTCACTGTTACTGTGGAGATACGCGACGAGAACGCCTTTGTTCACGCCGAGAACATCAAGGGAGCAGGCGGACTTCCCGTAGGAAGCAGCGGAAAGGCGCTCCTTCTGCTTTCGGGCGGTATCGACAGCCCCGTAGCAGGCTACATGATGGCAAAGCGCGGTGTCCACATCGCTGCTATCCACTATGTGAGCCCTCCCTACACCTCTGACCGCGCACAGCTCAAGGTGGAGCAGCTCTGCCAGAAGCTGACGGACTACTGCGGCGGCATAGCATTCTACTGCGTGCCCTTTACGGAGCTCCAGGAGGCTATCAAGGACCACTGCCCCGAGGAGTTCTTCACTATCATAATGAGAAGGCTCATGATGGAGATAGCACAGCGCATCGCTGCCAAGGATAACTGCCTTGCCCTTATAACAGGCGAGAGCGTGGGACAGGTGGCAAGTCAGACCATGGCTGCTATCTCCTGCACCGACGCAGTGTGCAGGATACCTGTGTTCCGTCCCTGTGTCGGTATGGACAAGACCGAGATAATCGACATTGCGCGTAAGATAGATACATTCGATACATCTGTCCTTCCCTATGAGGACTGCTGTACCGTTTTCACTCCCCGTCACCCGAAGGTTCGTCCCGTTCTCAGTGATGTTGAAAAGGCACAGAACAGCTTCGATTTTGAGCCCCTGATACAGAAGGCTGTTGAGGGTACGGAGATGAAAACTTTCAATTATGGCGAATAATTCTTAATTTTCTCACAAAATTATCACACTGATTTTGTATAATGTTTACTAAAGCAAGGGCGGCGATTTAGTGGTAAGCAGTAAATTTTCTGAATGTAATGCCGAAAAACTTGACAAATCGGTCAGTAATGTTGTAAAATTATTAGAACGGAAAAGTCTGACCATTGCTACGGCGGAAAGCTGTACGGGCGGACTTCTTTCAGAGCTTATAACATCAGTATCGGGCGCGTCTGCGGTCTTTGAGCTGGGGATTTGCACTTATTCCGAGCGCATAAAGACTAAGTTCCTCGGAGTCCCTGCCGAAACTATCAGTAAATTCGGCGTGGTCAGCGAGGAGACGGCTCTGAGCATGGTCAGGGGACTGAAGGAATGCTCGGGAGCAGACGTCTGCGTTTCGGTTACGGGTATCGCAGGTCCATCGGGCGGAACTGCCGAGACTCCCGTCGGAACGGTCTATATCGGTTTCGATATCTGCGGCAGTCAGTTCGTGTGTCTGCCGGAGCTTTGGAAGCTCAGCGACATGAGCAGGGATAACATCAGAAGATGTGCCGCTGCTTTTGCGTTCGATACGATAGAAAAAATACTGATGGAGGCGAGGACAGACTGATGAGCGAAAAAATGACCGACGGAATGACTGAGGCTCAGCGCAGAGCTGAGAAGATAAAAGCTATCAGAAGGTCTATCCGCGGTGAAGCGGAAGTCGCTCCGACGACATATGAAAACAAGGCAGAAGCTGAACACAGCAATGTCAGTGTGGGACGCTTAAAGCGTACCAATACAGGACACAGTTCAACGGCTGCTGATATACTTGACGAGCTGGATGAGGCAATCGCCTATGAAAAGGCGGAGGCTGCACGCATCGCAGCCCGTGAGGCTGAGGCTGCTGCCGCTGCTGCAGAGCAGGCAGGCCCCGACATCTCGGATCTTATTCCGGCACTTGAGCCTAACGCACAAGATAAGCTCAGGGAAATAGCCAATGAGATCACCGAGGATTTTTCGGAGGTCCGCACTGACAGCTCCGGTGAGGTCATGGACTTCACGGAGAACGATGAAGCAGACAGTGAATACAGCCAGCCTGTTCAGGAGGATACCTATTATAATGAGCCGCAGGCTCAGGAGACAGCTGCCGATATTTTACGGGCTGACGCAGCTGAGGACACAGTGGTATTCACTCCCGTGGGACATACTCATGATGAAGCACCGCCCCCTCCCGTCATGGAGAGAAGGGCTGTTCCCAAAATGAGAGCAGCTGCCGAAGATATGGCAGTGCAGAAGCCCCACAAGAAAAAGAAGAAGAAAAAGAAGACCTTCGCACAGAAACTGAGAGGACTTCTCCCCGAAAAGGGAGACAGTGTTCTCGAATGTGTGAGAAAAATAGTGTTTCTCGGTTCTGTCATAGCGATATTCGTCTGCGGTTATCTCGTCGGCGACTATTACTACGAGCTTTGGGCAAGTAAGAACAAGACCGAGAATATCATGGAAATATACGACATCTACGACGGCAGGGAGGCTGCTACTATTGCCGTTGAGGAGGAAGGCGAGACCAGGATAAGGTTCGAGGGTATGCTGGACGGAGCGCGCAAGCTCTGGGACCAGAACCACGATATCGTGGGAGTTATCAATATCCCCGATACACCTGTAAACAATCCTGTGATGCAGGCCGATGACAATGAAAAGTACATGAACATGAAGTTCGACCTCAGTGAGAACAGGGCGGGCGAGATATTCCTCGATTACAGAAACCACTTCGATGAGGTGGGCGAGGACGGATTTCTCAAGTGCCCCAACTCAGGCAATCTGGTCATCTACGGACATAATATGCTTGACGAGCAGATGTTCGGAAGTCTTAAATGGTACCAGAGACATGAGGATTACTACGGCAAACACCCTATAATCTATCTCAGTTCAAATTATCAGAAATACACTTATAAGATATTTGCCTACTTCATTCTGGACGCCACAGACGAAACTGATACAAAGTTCGACTGTTGGAACGAGCTTGAGTTCTCAGACGAGAATGAGTTCTACGGCTTTGTCAATGAGGCTAAGAGGAGATCACTCCGACTTAACGACGTTGATGTGAAGTACGGCGATCCGCTCATAACTCTTTCTACCTGCAATACCACACTTCCCGACGAGGATGCGGGACGCCTTATAATCATGGCGAGACTGGTCAGGGACGGCGAAGATCCTATGGCGGGCACACAGAACAGCAAGCCTAATCCAAATATCAAGTGGCCCACAAGTTACTATCAGGCTCATCCCAATGAGCATTACGATCCCAACGCGGAATTCGTTCCCTACGGCTGATGGAGGAAGATGAATCACCAATGAGCAAAAAAGCAAAAACTATTACAGCCTGCGCAGTATGTGCTGCTGCCCTGGGACTTGGCGGATATGCCCTTTTCCTCAACAAGGAAACGGACACCGTTCCCACAGTCAGCAGCTTCACAGAGACTGCCGAGCTCACAACAGAGCAGGCAGGACCTCTTCCGCTGGGCTGGGCTGAAAAGATAGACTATGCACCGTCTCCGGACGGAATGACAGAGAGGGCAAAATCACTCCTCAGAGTCAATAAGGACATAGTCGGCTGGCTGAAGATCGACGGTCTCCAGCTGGATTACCCCGTAGTAAAGGACCCGGGCGAGATACCTGCCAACGATCCGTTCTACGGTCCCGAGGAATATATCCCCGATGCCTTCTACCTTGACCATGACCTTTACAGGAACCACGATCAGGAGGGTACTCTCTATCTGGACTACCGCGATGAGTTCGGAAGCGACGAGAGCCAGCACTCCGAGAACCAGGTCATCTACGGTCATGCCATGTGGAACGGCAACATGATGGGCTGTCTCAGGCGCTACCGCCAGGACTTCGACTTCTATGACGTTAGTCCCTTTATCCAGTACAGCTCAAACTACAAGACCTATGATTACGTTATTTTTGCCTTCCTTATTACCAGCGGAAGCTACAATGCTACCGACTTCCACTACTGGAATATGGAGGAGCTTGATTCAGAAGAGGACTTCAACTTCTATATCGACAACTGCAAAAGCAGATGGATGCTCGATACGGGAGTAGATGTGAAGTACGGCGACCAGCTGCTGACCCTCTCCACCTGCTATGCAGACGAGGACAACTCCCGTTTCTTAGTAGTTGCCAGAAGGCTCAGGGACGGCGAGGTCGCAGGAGACATGACAACTATCCAGCGCACTGAGGAGTGGAAAAAGGCTCAGGAAGAGAAAAAGAAAGAAGCAGAAGAGCACGATCCCCCTCCCAAGAATGACTGATCTCATTAGTGAGCTGACCTTATGTTTTTAAAAGGAGATTGTTATGGAAATGCAGAAAATGCTCAGAACAGCTGCGGCTGCTGTGTCGGGAGCTTTAGTGCTCTCGGCGGCAACAGGCATGGACACTGCGGACAGTACAACGGCTGAGGAGACCTCCGTCGTTACAACTGCTACGGAGGAGATCACTGCGGCTGATGAGACAGAGGCTTCTTCTGCTGCCGAGGCTGAAACAGCCGAGGAAGAGCAGGAAATGCCTGAGGACTGGGTCAAGGCTGACATCAGTGAATATGACTCAAGTATGTCTCTCATAAGCTATGAGCTTGCAACGCCTGAAATGGCAAAGGTAGGCGAGCCTGTGGATCCCTTCGCAGGTCTTTCCGAGGAGGAGCGCAAGGCTCTCGAGGAAGAGATCGCCAAGAAGAAGAGCGCCCTCAGAAAGGGTACACCGACACTTTCCAAGAACGCTGCAAAGAGCAGGAGCAAGGAGCCTACTGCCGTAGAGCTCAAGACCTCGGGTGCTTATGTGGGCGATATTCCCGCTTCACAGCCCGATCCCAGCATTGCAGCCCAGCCCGGCGAATTCGCCTTTGTAACATACGGCTGGGGACACGGCGTCGGCATGAGCCAGAACGGCGCTAACTTCTATGCTGCCTATGCAGGCTGGACATATCAGGATATACTGTTCCACTATTACCCCGGAACTTACCTGATGAATACCGGACTTACCGATGAGGAGGAGCTTACCATTGCTCATGAGCCTGCGGGCGATACCCTCAAGGTAGTCTCAGAGATAGTCAACCGCGAGGTGGGCGGCAGCTTCTCTTACGAAGCTATCAAGGCTCAGGCAGTTGCAGTATATACTTATATAAAGTATAACGGCGACGACTCAAAGGACCTGAGAGGCAAGCCCAATCCACCGCAGGTAGTCATCGACGCCTGTGAGGAAGTCCTGGGCGAGGCTCTCTATTACGATGACAATTATGCGCTGACCGTATTCTCCGCTTCAAGCGGAGGCTGCTCGGCAAACTGCTATGAGGTGTTCTATGCGGATTATCCTTACCTCAGAAGCGTGCCAAGCGACTACGACGCAGCCTTTGATCCCCACTGGGGAACAGTTACATATATGAGTGCGGAGACCGTGAAGAAGAAGCTTGAGACAGCTTACAACATCACCCTTTCCGATGATCCGGGCAACTGGATCCAGCCTGTATATTCAGATGAGACAGGCTATGTTACAGAAGTCCTCATAGACGGACAGACCTATGCAAAGGGCTATCCTTTCTCTATGATGATGGGACTCAAGTCCTCTAAATTCAATCTTACATATACATATGATTGATAAGCGGCGAAAAGCTGCAAACTGATACAGAACAAAAGAAATAAGTCTTTGGATACGGGAGAACGCCACGGCACTCTATATCCGGAGACTTATTTCTCCTTTTTGGTGATGAAAGGTGAAGCCGAGTGGTGAAAAAAACCTGGATTTTTTCCAAAAAGGTGAAAAAAGGTGAAAAGCAAGAAAATAATTTAACAAAAATAAAAACGTTTGTTTCGTTTTCAAACAACCTTTGGTTAATCATTGAACAAAATCAACAAAAAATAGGCAATTTCTGTGTTAATGATTGTGAAATACTCCGTCTTGATATTCTCCCCGAATGATGATAAAATAGTTTTAGGGTGAAAAAAGGTGATAGGAAGTGAAATTTTCCAAAAAGTGGTAAATCATTCCTGAGTTTCAAAGGAAAGCGAGGCGAAGTTCTATGGCAGATCTGTTATGCGGTACTTATTACCCCAGTATAGATCAGAAAGGCCGTATGAGTTTCCCCACAAAGCTCCGAGAGATACTTGGAGCAGAGTTTTACCTTTGTCAGGGCCATGATGATGCCTATATCGCCGTTTACTCGCTCGATGCATTTCAGGACTATTGCGAGACCCTTAACTCCATACCGGGCAAGCAGGGAAGCGACATAAGACGTAAGCTCCTTGCAGGTGCAGATAAGCAGATCCCCGATAAGCAGGGACGTATCTTCATCACCCAGCAGCTCAGAGATCACGCAGGTATCACCGACGAAGTCGTTGTTATCGGCGCAAACAGAAGATGCGAGATATGGAATAAGGCCAAATGGGAAGAATTCAATAACAACATCTCTCAGGAGGAGATCAACAACGTGCTTGCTGACCTCGTCCTCTGATACAGACGTTTTTGTCTTTGTTCCGACACCCGTCGGATTAAGGAGAGTTTTAGCTAATGGAATTCAGCCATATACCTGTTATGCTTGAGGAATGTCTCGAAGGGCTCAACATCCGCCCCGACGGTATCTATGTTGACGGTACCGCAGGAGGTGCAGGCCATTCCTCTGCAATAGCAGCCCGCCTTGGCGAAAAAGGCAGACTGATCGCTCTTGACAGAGACCCCGATGCTGTCGCAGTTGCGACGGAAAGGCTATCGGTCTACAAGAATGCGAAGGTGTTCCACAGGAACTATTCGGAAATAAGAGCGGTCCTCGATGAACTTGATATAGAGTACGCTGACGGTATCCTCATGGATCTGGGCGTATCTTCATTCCAGCTCGACGAGGGAAGCAGAGGCTTCTCGTACCACTCCGACGCTCCGCTGGATATGCGTATGAGCAAGGAGGGAATGAGCGCTGCCGATGTAGTCAATACCTATACCGAGTCAGAGCTTGCAAGAATAATATTCGAGTACGGAGAAGAAAAATTCTCCCGCAGAATAGCGTCGAATATAGTAAAAGCAAGAGAAACAGCTCCTATAGAGACCACACTTCAGCTCGCTGACATCATAAGAGAAAGCGTTCCTCAGAAGGCGAGACGTGAAAAGAACCCATGCAAAAAGACCTTTCAGGCAATAAGAATAGCTGTCAACGGAGAATTCGAGCACCTTTCAAAAGGACTTGAGGACGCATTCTACAGTCTGAGGGCAGGCGGACGCCTTGCAGTTATCACATTCCATTCCCTTGAGGACAGAATTGTGAAACAGAAATTTGCGGAATGGTGCAAGGGGTGTATATGTCCACCGGATTTTCCCCAGTGTGTATGCGGACATAAACCGCAGGGGAAGCTTATAAACAGAAAGCCGTTAGAGGCTAAAGAACAGGAACTCGAAAGAAACAACAGAAGCAGAAGCGCAAAGCTCAGAATAATAGAAAGGAGTGTGGAAAGCAATGGCTGAAAACACTGTACGCTATTATAACGACGAAAGCTACGATGACGCCGATTCGGACGAGACGACCGAGGTAAACGGCGCTCTGCGCAGCGACTCTGAGCAGAAGCCCGAGATCGAGATGAGCAAGAACGAAGCAAGAAGCGGTTCTATCCTCACTATATTATTCATATCTCTGCTGGCTGCAGCGCTGCTGGGCTCGGTCATCTATTCACTTGACAAGCGTAACACGATGTACAACAAGGTGTCCGCTCTCAATGAGAAACTGGATAGTGCCGAAGCCGAAAACGTAAGACTCCAGTCTGAACTTGACAGTAAAATGAGCGCAAAGAATATAGAAGAATACGCTCAGTCTCTCGGAATGGTAAAACTCAATTCCTCACAGATCTTCTACGTCAAGACACAGACGGGCGATGTCGTAACAATTCCCGAACAGGAAAAGGGACTGATCGCGAAAATAAAATCCCTTTTTGATAAGTGCGTGGAATATTTCAGAGGGTAGTACCAATATAAATATAACACATGGACTGCCTGTTATTAAAATGAACACTATCGGCGACAAAAAATATATATGCCGAAGTTATATGTAGAACACGGAGATACAGCGGGTGATCGGAAATAAGGAATTGCAGTTCCCGGGCTTTGGGCGTTATAAGAGCCCGGGAGCGGCAGTCCCACGCTTGAATAGCGATAAATCCTTCGTCGTATCAGAACAAAAGGACATCCCAGAAAAAAATAAGATGTTCAGAGGCGGGGCACATGAAAACCCTGCCTTATTTATTTATAGATGAATTTTTCACAGAAAGGAAGAATCCTGCGGTGATAAATACAAATCCCACAAATGCAATGAGGTTCAGAAGCAAGATAGTCATGACAGCAGTATTCAGCCTGCTTTTTGCTGCTGTTGCAGGCAATTTTTTCAAAATATCGGTGCTGGACAATAAGACCTACCAGACTATGGCTAATGACCAGCACTTCGGTTCTATAAGCATTTCAGCCCACAGAGGCTCTATATATGACGCAAATGGCTATGCCTTCGCCAAGAGTGCTACGGTCTATAAGATATTTATTGACCCCGAGAGCTTCAGAGAGGATATGGCATCCCTTCAGAAGCTCATCGACAAGCGCAATCTGGAGAAGGCTAACGGCACATATACTCCCGTATACGATGAGGAGGGAAACGAGACCAATGCGCTTCCTGCTTCCTCTGAGGAGTTCAGGGAGAAGGCTGCCACATTCCTGGCTTCCAAGCTGGACGTTACTGCCGACAAGGTCAAGGAGGCTATGGATGCCGAAGGACGCTATGTAGAGTTCAAGAACAAAAAGGTAGAGAAGCCCGTTGCAGACGAGATAGCTGAGTTTTTCGGCGATATGGGCTTTATATCTGTGGGAAGCACAGAGGATACCAAGCGCTATTACCCTCAGAACGAGCTCGCTGCTCAGGTGGTTGGCTTTACAAACGGCAATATCGCCTACGGTATCGAGGCTTACTATGACAGCTACCTTTCGGGCGTTGACGGAAGGACCGTTTCGGCGGTAGACTCAAACGGAAAGGAGCTCCCTTACAGGTACTCCAAGACCTTTGAGCCCAAGGACGGCTCAGATGTATACCTCACCATAGACAGAGAGCTTCAGTTCATACTGGAAAAGCACCTTGAGGAAATGTCTGTGGAGCACGAGGTCAAGAACAGGTCATGCGCAATACTAATGAATCCACAGACGGGCGCAGTTCTGGGTATGGCTACATATCCCAGCTTTGACCTGAATCAGCCTATGGAGCTTGCTGATGACGGTATGCTTCTCAGGAAGATATTTACCGAGAAGAAGATAGATGAGCCTACAGAAAAGGACATTGAGGAGTACACTCCCGAAGCCCGCGAGCGTCAGTGGAAGAACAAGTGCGTTAGCGAGCGCTATGAGCCGGGCTCTGTATTCAAGATAATCACAGCAGCTTCGGCAATCGAGGAAAAGACCATAGACATTGATAAATTCACTCATTACTGTAAGGGCTATGAGCTTCGTGACGACGGTACGGACACTCCTGTCAGGATCAATTGCCACGAGCTCGGAGGTCATGATATCGAGACCTTCCAGGACGCCCTCACTCACTCATGTAACCCCTCATTCATTGCCATCGGCGAAACACTTGGAATAGAGAAGTTCCACAAGTATTTTGACGCATTCGGCTTTGAGGAGAAGACGGGCATCGACCTTCCTGTTGAAATGAAGGGCGATATACCGCCTCTTGTTGAAACAGACGGCAGAAAGCCCATGTCAAATATCGACCTTGCGCTCTCCTCCTTCGGACAGTGCGAAACGGTTACTCCTATAGAGCTGATAACAGCCTGCAGTGCTGTTGTAAACGGCGGCTATCTGCTCCAGCCTTATGTAGTGGATAAGGTAGTTGACAGCGACGGAAACATCGAGCTCAAAAACGAGCGCACCGTCAGACGTCAGGTAATATCCGAGGACACCTCAGCCAAGATGCGTACAGCTCTTGAAAAGGTGGTCGAGGACAATCAGGCAGGCAACGTTAAGATCAAGGGCTATGCTATCGGCGGTAAGTCGGGTACATCACAGCGACTCAGCGAGATCGATAACACTCTTGACGAGAACAAGCAGGAAAACGCCGAGATACAGGAATACGGTGCTTCATATATCTGCTTTACACCGGCGGACCACCCCGACCTTATGCTTCTTGTTCTGGCAGATATGCCCCTGGCAGACAGTACAGGACAGTATTACGGAAGCAAGTGCGCAGTTCCCTGTGCAGCAAAAATACTGGAGGACGTCCTCGAATACATGGACAAGAGCCCCGAATACAGCGACCTTGAGCTCAAGAACCTTGACATAAAGGTGCCGCTTGTCAGGGGATCGTCTCTGGACGACGCCAAGAAGACACTTCTCGGCCTCGGCATCATGGAGGACCACATCCAGATCATCGGAAGCGGTATCGAGGTAGTGGAGCAGTCTCCCAAGACAGGAATGTCGATATCCAAGGACGGATATATTTACCTTTACACCGAAAAGGGCAACACGACCGACCCTGTAATGGTGCCTGATCTGACCGGATTTTCTCCCGAGGCGGTAAACCAGACCATCTATGCCTACGGACTGAACTATGTTTCAAAGAACATAGTGGGCGATCAGGAAGATGCCTATGTAGAAAGCCAGAGCATCGAGGGCGGTCTTATGGTAGAAAAGGGTACCACTATCGAGGTAAAGTTCAAAGCACAGCAGTTCAACGACTAAAGATATAAATAAAGAAAAAGACAGGAGGCAGACAAAAATGAAATTACGCGATCTTATCGAAAATAACGCCGTTACAGCCATAGGCGATACCGAAATAAGTTCCGTGACCGACGATACGCGCAAGGTGACTGAGGGAAGCCTCTTTGTCTGCGTAAAGGGCGGCAGCTTCGACGGACATACGGCTGCCGGGGAAATGCTGGAAAAAGGCGCGGCGGCAGTGGTCTGCGAGCGTGATCTGGGGCTGGGTGACAGACAGATACTCACCGATAATTCCAGAAAGCTCTACGGACAGATCTGCTCAGCCTGGTTCGGTCATCCCGAGCGCCGCATGAAGATGATAGGCGTTACGGGAACTAACGGCAAGACCACCATAACAAACGTTATCAAGCACATACTCACTAAAAACGGTCATAAGACAGGCCTTGTGGGTACAATACAGAACGAGATAGGGGACGAGGTGCTCCACACGGACAATACCACTCCCATGACCTATGATTTCATGCAGCTCCTGGCGAAAATGGCAGACGCGGGCTGCGAGTACGTGGTCATGGAGGTCTCATCCTTCGGACTCTGCCAGTACAGGATAGGAGCTTCACATTTTGACGTTGCGGTATTCACCAATCTTACCCAGGATCACCTTGACTACCACAAGGACATGGAGGACTACTATCAGGCGAAGAAAATGCTTTTCGATATATGCGATACAGCTATAATAAATGCAGATGATGACTACGGAAAGCGGCTTTACGGGGAGGTAAGCTGTAAAAAGCTCAGCTTCAGCGTAAAGGAAAACGCGGATTACTATGCCGACGGCATTAAGATAAAGTCCACGGGCTCCAGCTTCTGGTTCTGCAGCGGCGACAAATCCCACCTTATAAAGACAAGGATGCCGGGAGCCTTCAATGTCTCCAACATCACAGCGGCGATAGCTGCCTGCCTTGAGGAGGGGCTGTCCATCGACAGCATAATCCCTGCTATCGAGGAATACAACGGCGTCAAGGGACGCTGTGAGGTGATCCCCACAGGAAGGGACTTCACCGTTATCTGCGACTATGCTCACACTCCCGACGCCATTGAGAATGTCCTCAGGAGCGTTAAGGAGTACACCGAGAACGATCTTATATGCCTGTTCGGCTGCGGAGGAAACCGCGATGCCGCAAAGCGCCCGAAAATGGCGAAGGCGGCTGCAAAATATGCCGACAAGCTCATAGTTACCTCGGATAATCCCCGCAACGAGGACCCCGAGGCGATCATTGCTGACATACTCAAAGGTATCGAAAATTCGTCTGTAAACTACGATGTTGTGGTGGACAGACGGGAAGCTATATATCATGCCTTGAAAATTGCAGAAAAAGGTGATATAATAGTTCTTGCGGGCAAAGGCCATGAAGACTATCAGATCCTTGCCGGCATGGAACATATCCACTTCGACGAGCGCGAAGTGGTAGCTGAGGGGCTCAGACTCCTCGAGAATTAAAAACTGGAGTTGTTTTAATAAAATGTCTTTCTGGATAATCGATCTTATAACAGCACTTTTGTCATTCGTCATTGCAGGCGTTTCGGGTATCTTCCTGGTGCCCTTTCTGCACAGGATAAAATTCGGTCAGCCTATCAAGACCGAGGACGGACCCAAGTGGCACGCCAAAAAGCAGGGAACTCCCACCATGGGAGGCTTCATGTTCATCATATCCACGGTCATAACATCTATTGCAGGCTACTGGATATACAGGTGGAAAACAGGTATCGACACCACCGATAAGGACAGCTTCAAGCCCTTCTATCTGCTGCTCAGCGTTATTGTGTTCTCGGCAGCATTCGGACTTATAGGCTTCATCGACGATTACACCAAGGTCGCCAGAAAGAAAAATGACGGACTGACGCCCTGGCAGAAGATAGCTCTCCAGCTGGTATGCGGTGCAGGCTTCCTCTTCGCAGTAAGATGCTTCGGTGACAGCTCCACAAAGATAGACCTCGGATTCTGGAGGTCGCCTTCACTGGGTATATTCTACTATATACTCATGATGGCAGTCATAATCTACCTTACCAATGCGGTAAACCTTACAGACGGCGTTGACGGTCTCTGCGGCTCGGTCACATTTGTGGCGATGCTCATATTCACAGTCTGCTGCTCGATCCTGAAGCAGAACGAGATGACCTGCTTCACCATGGCTCTTGCAGGCGGCTGTCTGGGCTTCCTGCTGTGGAACCTCAATCCGGCAAAGTGCTTCATGGGCGACACAGGCTCTATGTTCCTGGGCGCAGCCGTTACAGGCGTGGGACTTATCCTCCACAAGCACCTGCTGCTACTCCTTGTAGCTCTGGTCTACATCATCGAGGCGCTGTCTGTTATGATACAGGTGCTCTACTTCAAGTACACCAAGAAGAAGTACGGAGAGGGACGCCGTATATTCAAGATGACGCCTATCCACCACCACTTTGAGATGAGCGGCTTCAGCGAGTACAAGATAGTGATAACTTTTTCGCTCTGCGGCATTATCTTCGGAGTTCTGGGCATAATCACACTGATGGTATTCTGAGAATTACGTCTGACCGTAAGGAGGAAAAATGGCGGCAACCAAAACTGAAAAGAAAAAGCGCCCTGCGATCCCGAACCCTTTTTCGGGGGGCAGGCGCGGTGATATAAGTCTGTCTTTCTTTGCATACGTAATGATACTGCTTGTAGTGGGCATAGTAATGATGTCCTCCGCAAGCTATGCGTGGGCATACAGCGAGCACGGGGGAGACGGACTTTACTACGCTAAAAATCAGGCAAAGAATGCCATCATCGGCTTCGTTGCTATGATTTTTTTCATGAAGATGGACTATCACAACTTCAAGAATCTCAAGATCCCCGTGCTGAAAAAACTCAATATCGCAGGACTTATGTATATCGTGGGCGCAATACTCCTTATAGCCGTTCTCCTTATCGGTAACGATGAGGGCGGTTCCATGGGAGCTAAAAGATGGATCGACATCGGTCCTCTGAACCTTCAGCCCTCCGAGGTGGCGAAGCTGGCACTCATCATCTTCTTCGCCTACAGCATGGAGCGTGACGGTCAGAAGATGAACACTTTCACCACGGGCATAGTCAAATACGCTGTGATACTTGGCGTCTACGTCCTGCTCATCGCCCTTGAGAAGCATATCTCCGGTATCATACTCATCGGTACTATCGCCGTTGCCATGATACTCTGCGGCGGTGTAAACAAAAAGCACTTCATCGCCCTCGGCGCAGGAGCTCTGGGATTTGCAATTGCCTATATTTCGTGGCAGGCGCAGGTACCGGGAAGCTACGTTGCGGTTCGTATCAAGTCATGGCAGAACCCCTTTGCCGATAAGCTGGGCGACACCTGGCAGACTGCAAACTCACTTATCGCCATAGGCTCGGGCGGACTCTTCGGACTCGGACTGGGCAACTCCCGTCAGAAGTATCTCTACCTCCCCGAGACCAAGAATGACTTCGTTTTCCCCATTGTCTGTGAGGAGCTGGGCTTCGTGGGAGCACTGGCTATTATAATAGTATTCTTCCTTCTCATCGTAGAGGGTTATTCCATAGCAGTCCGCTGTAAGGACCGCTTCGGTATGCTCATTGCAGTTGGTATCACCACACAGATAGGCATACAGACTGTCCTCAACCTTGCTGTTGTAAGCAACCTGATACCTAATACAGGTATCAGCCTTCCATTTTTCAGCTACGGAGGTACGGCGCTTATCATGCAGCTGGCGGAAATGGGCATCATGCTGAACATATCACAGCACAGGTACTACCCCGACGAGAAACCCAAGGAAAAAAAGAAGCAAAAGCAGCCTGAAAAAGAGCAGATCGCTGAACCAAAAGGAGCATGACCATGAGAGTACTGATAGCCTGCGGAGGCACTGGAGGACATATAAACCCCGGACTTGCCATCGCTGACATCATAAAGAAAAAATATCCCGACGCGGAGTTCCTCTTTGCAGGAACACCCAAGGGTATGGAGTCAAAGCTTGTACCCAAGGCAGGATATAAGCTTGAGACCATAAAGGTAGCAGGCTTCCAGAGAAAGATTTCACTTGAGAATATCGGAAGGAACGCCAAGGCGCTTGCCTATCTTGCCACATCGGGCAGGAGGGCTAAGCAGATAATCGAGGGCTTCAAGCCCGACATCGCCATAGGTACAGGCGGTTACGCCGCAGGTCCCGTTATCCGCAAGGCGGCAAGAATGGGCATACCTACGGCTATCCATGAGCAGAATGCCTATCCGGGCGTGACGAACAAGCTCCTCTCAAAGGAAGTGGACTACGTTATGCTCACTGTTGAGGAAGCACTGAAGTTCATGGACAAGAGCAGATTCGAGTACAGCGTTACGGGACTTCCCGTGCGAAGCAATATCAACACCATGAGCCGTGAGGAAGCCCGCAAGAAGCTGGGCTTCGACGACAGCTTCACTATTCTTTCCTTCGGCGGAAGTCTCGGTGCAGGCTGTATCAACGAGACTATGACCGAGGTCGTGAAATGGCACACAGGTAAGAAGCTTCCCATCAACCATATACACGGCTACGGCGGAATGGGCAAGGACAGCTTCCCTCAGGCAATGAAGGAAGCAGGCATACCGCTTAAATCCGACAGGCTCCGTATCACTGAGTACATAAATGATATGGACGTTTGTCTTGCTGCGGCTGACCTGGTCATCTGCCGCTCGGGAGCTTCCACACTTGCGGAGCTTGAAGCCGCAGGAAAGGCTTCCATACTCATACCTTCACCTATCGTTGCAGGCAATCACCAGTACCACAACGCAATGGTGCTTGGCAAGGCAGGCGCTGCGGTAGTCATCGAGCAGAAGGACGTTACCAATGAACGCATGATTGCTGAGATCGAAAAGCTGTACAATGACAGGGAAAAGGTGAAGGCTATGTCTGAAAGCGCGGCAAAGCTCCATCTTACCGATACCAATGACAGAATACTGGAAGTAGTCGCAAAGCTTATAAAGAAGGCACAGAATGGAAACGGGTAAGAAAGTGAAAGTGGCAGGTACTGTCCTCAATGTGTACACCGAGGGCAGCGGCAGTCCCACTATCGTGTTTCTTTCAGGAGGCGGAGTTACCTGCCCTGTGCTGGAATACAAGCCAATATACCGCAGAATGTCGGGAAGCTACAGGATAGCTGTGGTGGAAAAGGCAGGCTACGGCTTCAGCGGAGCCATGAAGACTCCGCGTACAGTAGAAAATCTGGTCAGCGAGGACAGGGAAGCCCTGCGCAGGGCAGGCATCGAGCCGCCCTATGTGCTTGCTGCTCACTCCTATTCGGGACTGGAGACAGTCTACTGGGCAAACAGTTACCCCGATGAGGTGAAAGCAGTTCTCAGCATAGATATGGGAGTTCCCGACTATGCAGTATTGCAGGCTGAGGAGGTCCCCGACGAAAAGAGGGACAAGCTCCTTGCAAAGCAGCACAGACTGCTGAAGACCATAGCTAAAGGCGGGCTGCTGGCTAAGCTTTTCAGAAACAAGACCGAGAATGTCTCGGGGCTCCTCACTGGCAATGAGCTTACCGACGAGGAGAAAAAGATATACCGTCAGCTCTTCTATAAGAACATCGCCAACAGCGAGTATATCGAGGAGTCACGGCTCATGACCGCCAACGCGGAAGCCGCAGTGAAGACGGGATATCTGAAATGCCCCTGCTGCTTCTACATAAGCGACATGAAGGGCATGAGCAAGCAGAAAACATGGCGTCAGGCAGGCGTTGAATACGCTGAAAAATGCGGCGCCGAGATACATCTTTCAGATAAGGGACACATGATGTATACCCGTATCCCCGACGAGATGTCGGAGACCTTTCTGAAATTTCTTGCTGCGCACGGGATAGGCGCAGAGTAACAACACATCAGTCCACGGCATACAATACATAAAAATGCTGTGGGGTGATGAAATGCAGAAATTCATAATAAATGGCGGCAGGCGGCTGAGAGGCGAGCTTGCCCTCCAGGGCAGCAAAAACAGCTCACTGCCGATAATGGCGGCGGCTCTGCTTTGCCGCGGCGAGTGTACGCTGCACAGCTGTCCCAGGCTCACCGATGTTTATGCAGCTTCGAGGATACTCAACTGCGTGGGCTGTCGGTGCAGCTTTTCCGATAACACGGCGGTGATAAACGCCGAAACAGTTGACAGGACACAGGTCTCGGAGGAGCTTATGCGCGAAATGCGCTCCTCCATAATATTCATGGGAGCCATGCTGGGCAGAGCAGGGGAGTGCGTAGTAAGCGTCCCCGGAGGCTGCGAGCTGGGCCCGAGACCCATAGATATGCACCTTGCCGCACTGAGAAAAATGTCAGTTGAGATACGCGAGAGCGGCGGCAGCATCATTTGCAGGGCGGTCTGCGGCAGAGCAAAGGGTGCTAAAATATCCCTTGCCTTTCCCTCTGTGGGAGCCACCGAGAACATCATTCTCTGTGCGGCGACTGCTGAAGGTGAGACGGTGATAAACAATGCTGCCCGTGAGCCGGAGATATGCGACCTCTGCGGCTTTCTGAGAGCCTGCGGAGCAGACATAAAAGGCGACGGTGAGAGCCGTATCATAATAAGAGGAAAACAACAGCTCCACGGCTGTGAATATACAATAATGCCCGACAGGATAGTCGGAGCCACCTATCTTTCCATGGTAGCTGCGGCAAAGGGCGAGCTTATACTTACCAATGCCTGCGTCCAAGAAATGGAGCCCTTTTTATCGGTGCTGGAACAGACGGGATGCAGTGTATATACATCTGAAAACAGGATCTATCTGCGCAGCGGTACACGGCTGAGAGCGGTGAAGGAGAGGATAAGGACAATGCCTCACCCGGGATTTCCCACTGACGCTCAGGCGGTGCTTATGGCTGCACTTTCACTTGCTGACGGTACCAGCATTTTCGAGGAGAACATCTTCGACTGCCGCTACCGCCACACAGACGCTCTTGTGAAAATGGGAGCGGATATAGAGGTGCTCGGCAAGGTCGCCGTGGTCAAGGGGGTCAGCTCTCTGTGCGGAGCCAATGTGGCGGCAACTGACCTGAGAGGCGGAGCTGCTATGGTGATAGCAGGGCTCTGCGCCGAGGGAACTTCCGTTATCACCCGTATCTGTCATATTGACAGAGGTTATGAAAATATGGAGGAAGCTGTAAGACTTCTCGGCGGAGATATGCGCCGGGTCTGAGGCCGAAGGAATTGGAGAAGGTATGAAAGACGTCGAAAAAACCAGTGTGGAAAGGCAGAACAGCCGAAAGCGTATAAGACGCCGCAAAAGAATGAAGAATGTCTACGGACTTGTAGTGCTTCTTCTTGTTCTGACTGCGGGAATAACCATAAGCTATACTTTCCTTTTCAATATCAACGAGATAAGGGTCTCGGGAGAGTCGGATATGTATTCGGCTGAAGAGATCGTTATGGCTTCGGGAATAAATGAGGGAGACAATCTTCTAAGGCTTGACTGCAAAAAAAGCGAGCAGAAAATACTTGACGAACTGCTGTATGTGGAGACTGCGAAGGTGGAGCGCGACTTCCCCTCATCTCTCAATATCACAGTGACCAAGTGTATACCTGCATTCAATGTGCAGTACAGCGACGGCACCCTCCTGGTAAGCAAAAAGGGAAAGATACTGGCGGATAACGGCTTCATAACCGACGGACTTCCTATCATATACGGACTTGAGCCCGCTGAGATAACCACGGGAAGACCTGTAGCCTCTGCCAATGAGCATAAGAACGAAGCTTTTGCGGAGATAATCGCAAGTATGGTCGCAAAGAGCGACAATAATATAATGTCGGTGGACCTCAGCGACGAGCACTCCATCATCGTGAACTACAAGAACGATATGATCTTCAAGATGGGCAACTGGAACGATGTTGAGTATAAGCTTGGACTCGCTGACACGGTAATGAACGATGAATCCGTAAAGGGCAAGAAGGGCTATCTTATGATGGTGGGCACAAATCAGTGCAGCTTCAGGGACAGCACTCTTCCTGCGACAGCCATAGAGCCTACAACTGCTCCAAAGACCGATGAATACGGCAACCCCATAGAGGAGATCAACGAGCACGATCCCGATATTGAGGCGAAATTCAGTGAGATAAACAACAGCCGTACAACGACTATAGTTACAACAGTCACCGAAGCGGTTCCCGAATGGAACGGCGGAGAGGACTACAATAACGGCTATGATGACGGAAGTCAGTGGGACGGCGGCTACGATAACGGATATTACGACGAAAACGGCTATGCAGACAACGGCTACTCTGATAACGGAAATGACGAAAATAATCAGTGGTAACTGCCTGATGTGTGCAAAATGCTGATTGAGACCTCTTTGTAATTGTACAATTCGCTGAAAATAAAAAAAATTTTGTTTACGCTTGAAAAAAATGCTTCTATATGCTAAAATATAAAGTGTATTTATAGAGTGATATATAAAATTGATAAATTTAGGATAATAAATAGTAGGAGGAGTTCAAATGTCAGATTTCAATTATGAGGAAACACTCGAACCCGATGTTAATATAAAGGTCATCGGTGTTGGCGGCGGCGGCGGAAACGCTGTAAACTGCATGGTGGATTCGGGTGTCAATAATATAGAATATATAGCTATAAACACAGACGCAAAGGCTCTTAACAAGTCCAAGGCTACTACAAGGATACCGATCGGTGCCAAGCTCACAAAGGGCAGAGGCGCAGGAAACAAGCCCGAGATCGGTCAGCGCAGTGCCGAGGAGAACCGCGACGAGATCGAGACACACCTCAAGGGTGCTGACATGATCTTCATAACAGCAGGTATGGGCGGCGGAACAGGTACAGGTGCTGCTCCCGTTGTTGCTAAGATCGCCAAGGAAATGGATATCCTCACAGTTGCTGTCGTTACAAAGCCCTTCCTCTTTGAGAGAGAGCAGAAGATGGCTCAGGCTGAGAGAGGTATCGCAGAGCTGAGAAAGTATGTTGATTCACTTATCGTTATCCCCAACGAGAGACTTCTCGTAGGCCTCGATAAGCCCCTTACAATGATGCAGAGCTTCGCACTTTCAGACGACGTTCTCAAGACAGGTGTAAAGAGCATTTCCGACCTTATCGTTGAGGAAGGCTACATAAACCTTGACTTTGCAGACGTTTCCACTATCATGAAGGACGCAGGCTATGCTCACATGGCTATCGGTCACGGTACCGGCAAGGACAAGGCAAGAGACGCTGCAAACGCAGTTATCTCCAGTCCTCTTCTCGAGACATCTATCTCCGGCGCAAAGAGACTCCTTATCAATATCGCTATGTCCGAGGATATTCTTTCTTCCGATGTCGATGCAGCTACAAAGATGATCACAGATACAGCTGCTGAGGGCGTTGAGTTCATCTTCGGTACAGCATTCAAGGAAGATATGCAGGATGAGATGACTATCACAGTTATCGCCGCAGGCTTCGATGATGATGATGCTCCCGCTCCTTCAACTATTGAAGAGTCAAATCCCGAGGAGGACATCATTCCTATCGACAACCCTCTTATCGATGAGTTCGGCTTCGGCGGAAACAGCAGCCCTGCAAAGCCTGCTTCTTCTTCAAGCCAGGATTACGACCTTGACGATATTTTCAAGATGCTCGGCAACTGATAAAAGCAAATACAAGCGGTCCGTATGGGCCGCTTTTTTGTTTGTGTGGAGATAAAAGCCGGGAAATCCCTTCCGGCGTTGCTGTTCTTTGTGCAGTCTTGATACTGTTTTTCTTTATACTATTTATATTATGAAAGTTTTACTAACTAAACAAATCTAACATTATAAGTTAAACAGATTTACTGATATTTTAACACTTAGTATATTTTTTACTGTTTTTATAGTAAATTGCACTAAAATCAGTTCAAATTTTCTACATTTGGGTAGTTGAAATAATATATTTAATATGTTATAATTTATGTAAGGCATAATCATTGGAACCTGTATTCGTGGGCTGTGAAGGCTTTTTTATATGCAAATTCACCAAAACGGACCTTCACAGAAACTGAGTATGGGTTCTTATTCCTTAATTTTTTACCTCGGTGCTACCGAGGGGAACGGAGTGTAACCATGGGCGAACAGTCACCAACAGTATTAAGAGAAACCAAGATGGGTCAAAGAGGTTTCGTAAAGGAAGATGTTATTACATACCTTGACGAACTCAATTCAAAGATCGTTGCTCTCGAGGACGAGCTTAAGGCTTCAAAGGAAGGCGGTGCTTCTGACCCTCAGGAGGTTACAAAGTACAGAAATCAGGTGGAGAACCTTCAGGAGAAGCTCAATACCTCCAATAACGCTCTCAGAGCTGCTAAGAAAGAAAACGAAGAGCTCCAGAAGACCATTGCTCAGCTGAAGGCTGCCGGCGCAGGCGCAGGCGGTGCTCAGGCTGCTGCTGCACTGGAAGCTGCTAAGAAGGAAATAGAGACACTTAAGGAACAGCTCAAGGCTTCAGAGGCCAAGGCTGCTGCTTCGGGAAATAACGCACAGGCTAATGCTCAGACAACTGCTGCTCTTGAGGCTGCTAAGAAGGAGATCGAGGATCTCAGAAACAGACTCAAGGCTGCTGAGGCTAAGGCTGCATCAGCCGGTGCTGCTATCGCTGCCGGCGGAGCTGCTGAAGGCGAAGTCGCTAAGATCAGACAGGAGCTTGCTAAGATCACTGAAGAGCTCAATAATAAGAATAAGGACCTTGTTGCTAAGACTAAGGAACTGGCTGATAAGGACAGCAAGATCGCTGAACTCACAAAGAAGAGCGATGAGTCCTCTAAGATCAGCGAGACTATCGCAAAGAAGGACGAGGAGATCAAGGCTCTCAACGAGCAGATCACCAAGCTCAAGGAAGAGTCTACAGATCCTATCGCACAGATGGGTGCTATGTTCGCTGAGGCTCAGAAGAATGTTAACCAGATCAAGAATCAGGCTAAGATGGACGCTGAGGCTGTTACCAAGGAAGCTAACGATAAGGCTGCTCAGATCCTCAAGGATGCTAACACCGAGGCTGAGAAGGCTGTTGCTAACGCAAACGCTGCTGCCGAGGCTTGCATAAAGGAAGCTAACGACCAGGCTAAGAACACTGTCGATGAGGCTAATACTCATGCAGACAAGGTAAACCAGATGTCCAAGACTGTTCGCGAAATGCTCCTTACAGAGATCGAGAGCGTAAACAGCAAGTTTACAGATATTGCTTCTGTACTCAATAACCTGACAGGTCAGTGCTCAAGCAGAATGAACGAGGCTCAGAACATCATCGGCGAGGCTCGCAAGACAGTTGACGTTGCAAAGTCCGAGAACAGCGTAAAGAAGGCTGAGGCTCCCAGAGCTGAATTCAACCCTTCAAAGGCTCCCAAGGCTGACATCACAGAACTGCCCTCAGCAAAGCCCTCAGATAACAGTGATCCCTTTGCTAACGTAGGCAACTTCAATAACGCTAACAAGAATAACAATAATAACAACAACAACAATAATAATAACAAGCCCGCTCAGGCTCCTGCTCAGAACCAGCAGCAGAATAACAAGCCTGCACAGGGCAACAAGAGTGCAAACTTCAACTTCGATATGGCAGAGCTTCTCAAGGCTGCCGAGGAAGAAGCTGCAAAGGAAAACTAATTACCGACAAATTTACCGACTCTCTTCGGAGTGATCCGAGGAGAGTCGGCAATAAAATCATTTGTATGGAAAAATGCGGATTGTTGGGTGGATATCTTGCTTGATTTTGATCACGATTTGAATGAACTTAACAGCAAAACGGACGAGGAGCTGGCTGTGCTCGGTAAGACCGACAAGACTGCTGCTGCTGTTCTGATATCACGCTTTTCAAGACTTGTTTTTATAAAGTCGGAGATCTTCGCTGCTTCGGAATCAGACTGCGATGACCTTCATCAGGAGGGAATGATGAGCCTTCTGAAGGCTATTGATGCGTTTGATCCGAAAAAAGGCGTTAAGTTCTCTACCTTTGCCGAGGTATGTATCGTCAATCGTATGAGGACGCTGTCCAGAAGATCGGTGAAGGATCTGTCCTATACCGAAAGGATCGACGAAGACGAGGCTGAGGATATACTGTCTGTGGAGGAAACTCCGGAAAGCATTTATTTTTACAAAGAGTTTTTTTCCGGGCTGTGGAAGACTATATGCTCGGTGCTGTCTCTCACGGAGCTTAACGTTCTCACACTGTGCGTACAGGGGCTCAGCTATAAGGATACTGCGGAAAAGCTGGGAATGACCGAAAAGTCAGTTGATAACGCCATGCAGCGTGCGAGAAAAAAGATTCGTGCGGTGATGCACGATACAAATTAAAAGATGACCGTGTAGCTCAACCCAGAAGAGCGTTGTTTTACAAAGATGTGGGTGGAAATCCGACCGTGGTCGAAAAAATTTAAGCGAGGTATTGTACTATGTACGAAGACAAGACATTAGTTTGCAAGGAGTGCGGACAGGAGTTCATTTTCTCCGCAGGCGAACAGGAATTTTATGCAGAGAAAGGCTTCGTGAACGAGCCCCAGAGATGCAAATCATGTCGTGACGCCAGAAAGAATGCAGGTAAGGCTGAGCGTGTAATGTACACAGCAGTCTGTGCTTCATGCGGCGGCGAGGCAAAGGTTCCTTTTGAACCCAAGGAAGGAAGAGCTGTTTACTGCAGCGACTGCTTCGCAAAGATGAACGAGGCATAATTAATGAGACCGAAAGCACAGTCGGAAACGGCTGTGCTTGGTTTTGTTTATGCGTACTGCTATGCAGTGCGCTATTTTACTGTAGATGAGGTGCAATATGCTTGATAACAGACTGAATAGGATCGCTGAGCTGGTCAGCGGAAATGGTATTGCTGTTGATGTGGGAACGGATCACGCCTACCTCGCGGCGGAGCTCATTAACAGCGGAAAGTGCAGCAGAGTCATTGCCTCCGATGTGAAGGAGGGACCTCTTGACTCTGCAAGAAATACAGTGGAGAAGAACGGCATACAGGACAAGGTGGAACTTGTGCTGTCCGACGGACTGGAGAATGTGTCTCTTGACGGCGTTTCCGATGTTGTCATTGCAGGCATGGGCGGCGAGACCATTGCTGCCATAATCGATGCCGTTAAAATTGATTCAATAGATAAAATGAATATCCGCTGGGTGCTCCAGCCTATGACAAAGCCCGAGATCCTCCGAAGAAAGCTCTATGAGCATAACATGGAGATAACAGGGGAGTATGTAGCTGAGGAAGGCGACAAGCTGTATGTTATTATGACTGCGGAGTATTCCCCCTTCCCGAGAAGACTGACCGAGGCAGAGTCTGTCTGCGGATTTTTCGATGATGAGGACGAGACTGCAAAAAAATACCGAAAACGTGAAGCCGAAAGACTTGAAAAGGTCGCCGACAGTCTTGAAAAGCCGGGCAGAAGCTACGACGCTCAGCACCACAGAGCCCTTGCACAAAAAGTTATAAACGGTATCGGCGTTGAGTATATAGATGACGTTATCAGCTATCTTGACGGTCTCTATCCCTTTGCTGCACAGAAGAAATGGGATAACTCGGGTTATCTTGTGGAAAGCTCCGAGCAGGAGTGCAGCAAGGTGCTTCTGAGCCTTGATATTACTTCCGAAGCCGTGGCAGAGGCGGATCTGAAGTGCGCCGAGCTTATTATTTCACATCATCCCGTTATTTTTGAGCCACGAAGGAGCGTAAAGTGCAGCGATCCTGTCTACAAGCTTATCGCAAGCGGTATCGGAGCTGTTTGTATGCACACAAATCTGGACATAGCTGACGGCGGCACAAACGGCGTTATACTGAGAAAACTCAGCAGCAAATTTGAGCTCTGCGGCGAGCCTGAGCCCTTTGAGGAGCTTGGGGGCGGAAACAGTCTGGGCTGGATAGTGACGCTTAACGAGACTGTCACTGCTTTGGAGCTTGCGGCAGTCTGCAAGGAGCTCTTTGACTGTGCCTATGTGAGAACTTCACGCAACAGCAATAAGCTTGTGTCGAAAATTGCGTTTTGTTCCGGTTCGGGAGGCTCAATGCTGGGACTTGCCCGTGAAAAAGGCTGCGACGCTCTCATAACAGGTGACGTTAAGCACGATGTATGGATAGATGCCAACAACTATGACATAGCCCTTCTGGACTGCGGACATTTTCAAACCGAGAACATCGTTCTTGAGGAGCTCCGCCGCGTACTTGAGGAGAAGTTCCCGCTTCTTGATGTTGAGATCGCAGAGGCTTCCGTTGATCCCTGCTGCTATGTCTGAGGTGCGGATATGAGCGTATTTATATGTCCTGTGTGCGGACAAAAGCTTGATATATCGGGAAATTCTTATATCTGCCCAAATAGACACAGCTTCGACAGGGCAAAGAGCGGTTACGTAAATCTGCTGCTGTCGAAGCACATGGGCAAGACTGTTCACGGCGACAACAAGCTCATGGTGCAGGCGAGGAGAAACTTCCTGGACAAGGGCTATTACAAGCCCCTGTGTGACGCTCTGTGTGCTGCTGTAACAGAGCATTTCGGCGGCGGTACTATTATTGACGCAGGCTGCGGCGAAGGCTACTACACAGGCGCAATAATTGAGCAGTTAAAGCACCGCGAAATTGCTGCGGAGGTGTGCGGGATCGACATATCAAAAGCAGCTGTTGAGTACTGCGCCAAGCGTTGTAAAGACGCTGAACTGGCTGTGGCAAGCGTTTTCCACATACCTGCGGCGGACAGCTCCTGCGATATGCTGGTGACACTTTTTGCTCCCTACTGCGGAGAGGAGTTCCGCAGAGTGCTGAAAAAGGGCGGTATCATGATAATGGCGATACCCTCGGCAGACCACCTCTGGGAGCTGAAGCAGGCAGTGTACGATACCCCCTACAAGAACGAGGTGAAGCCCTATGAGCTTGAGGGCTTTGAGTTCCTTCGTGCACAAAAAGTCACATATGAAATGGAGCTTGAGTCCTCCGAGGACATCATGGCACTGTTTTCCATGACGCCCTACTACTACCGCACGGGACGGTATCAACAGGAGCGCCTTGCTAAACTGGACAGCCTCAGCACAAAAGCTGACTTTGAGCTGTTAGTATATCGCAATATTTGATTAGATTGACAGCGCACAAAATGTTATAATAAACGTAGAAAAGAATATGTGCAATTCCAACAGAGCAGCGATGTCAGTCTTATCACTCTTTCACAATAAAACAGCAAAGGATTGGTTTTATGGCTCTGGACGGAGCATTTTTATATACAGTCAGGAACGAACTCCTTCCCCTCATCGGCGGAAGGGTCGAGAAAATACATCAGCCCTCCCGTGAGGAGGTCATCATCTCTATCCGCACAAAAAACGGCAGCAAAAAGCTGTACATCTCCGCCAACGCGGGCAGTGCGAGAGTCCACATTACGGAAAACACTGTGGATAATCCCCAGACCCCGCCCATGTTCTGTATGCTTCTCAGAAAGCGTCTTGGCAGCGGCAAGCTTATTGATATACGTCAGGACGGTCTGGAGCGTATACTTTTTCTGGACTTTGAGTGCGTAAACGAGCTGGGCGACATAGTTACCGTCACCCTTGCGGTGGAGATAATGGGGCGCTGCTCCAATCTTATAATAGTAAGCGGCGAAGGCAGAGTCATCGACAGTATCAAGCGCGTCGATGAGGAGATGTCCCGTGAGCGAATGGTGCTTCCGGGAATGGAGTACACCCTGCCGCCGCGCGATGACAGGCTGAATTTCCTTACCTGCGAGCCTGAGGAGATAAAGGAGCGCCTTTTTGCAACTCAGCCCAAGGAGCTGTCAAAGGCTCTCATACGCATTTTTGAGGGCATTTCTCCCATACTTGCCCGTGAGTGGGCTTACTTTGCAGGCAGGGGAGTGCACATCGAAAGCGATACCATCAGCAGCGACCAGCTTGACCGGCTGCTGTTTACAATAAAACGTACCCGCGAGCAGGTACTCGAAGGCGAGTGCTGTTTCTCGGTGGTCAGCGACAAGGAAGGTCAGCTGAAGGATTTCTCCTTCGTGCGCCTTTCACAGTTCGGAACACTTATGTATACCAAGGAGCTCTCGGGTCCTTCGGAGCTTCTGGACTATTTCTATTCGGAACGCGACCGCGCAGCCCGTACAAAGCAGCGTGCCAACGACCTTTTCAAGCTGCTCATGAATCTTACAGACAGGACCTCAAGGCGTATCGCCGCCCAGCGTGAGGAGCTGGATGCCTGTGCCGACAAGGATCGCGCAAAGCTGTTCGGAGACCTTATCTCCGCAAATATGTACCGCATACAGAAGGGCGACAGCAGCGCTGTTGTGGAGAATTCCTACGACGAGGAGTGTCCGCAGGTGACTATCCCTCTGGACGTGAGAAAGACTCCCGCACAGAACGCCCAGCATTACTACGGCGAATACAAGAAGTCTGTCACAGCTGAGGAAAAGCTGGCGGAGCAGATACAGAAAGGCGAGGAGGAGCTTCAGTATCTTGAGAGCGTATTCGACTCCCTCACCAGAGCTTCCTCCGAAAACGATATAATCCAGCTGAGACTGGAGCTGCGTGAGCAGGGCTATGTCCGATACGCAGGCGGAAAGGCGAAGCCTCCGAAGGCTCTGCCGCCCATTGAATACAAGTCCAGCGACGGCTTCTCCATACTTGTGGGACGAAATAACAAGCAGAACGACCAGCTGAGCCTTAAATTCGCGGAAAAGACCGATATATGGCTCCATACTCAGCTCATCACGGGCTCTCATGTCCTTATTCTTACCGACGGAGAGACTCCTCCCGACAAGACCATCGAGGAGGCTGCGGTGATAGCTGCTGTGAACAGCAGCGGCAGGGATTCGGGACTTGTCCCCGTGGACTATTGCCTTGCACGCTATGTAAAGAAGCCCGCTGGCGCAAAGCCGGGCAAGGTCATTTTCACAAACTACAAGACCGCTTTTGTCAAGCCCGACCGCGAGCTTGAACAGAGCCTGAGGGTATGATATGAACAAGAGGATAGACCCCGAGTTCTTCCACCGTGATGTTCTGGAGGCTGCTCCCGACCTTGTGGGGAAGATACTTGTGCACCGTCTCCCCGACGGTACGGAACTCCGCGAGCGCATAGCTGAGGTGGAGGCGTACAGAGGCGAGGAGGACAAGGGCTGCCACGCCGCAAAGGGACGCACCAAACGGACAGAGCTCCTCTACGGTGAGAGCGGTATTATATATGTATACCTCTGCTACGGTATGCACTGGCTGATGAATGTTATAACAGGGGAGAAGGATCAGCCTCAGGGACTGCTTCTCCGTGCAGGCGCAAGATTTGACGGACCTGCAAAACTGACAAAGAATATGATGATCGACGGAAGCTTCAATGGTATTGATCTTCGCGGCTGCGAGGACATCTGGTTCGAGGACG
The DNA here is from genome assembly GCF_000621785.1 of Ruminococcus flavefaciens ND2009. GTDB lineage: Bacteria > Bacillota > Clostridia > Oscillospirales > Ruminococcaceae > Ruminococcus > Ruminococcus flavefaciens_C. The sequence goes on from NZ_KK211347.1 coordinate 556,490, forward strand.
ACGGTTTCCGTCCTGACATAAGGACTGCCCCGAGAGTAGGCATAGACTACGCAGGGGAGTACTGGAAGGACGTAGAGTGGCGTTTCATCGGAAGCGAGGAGTGATGTTGTGAATATACGGTGTTTAGGTTGTAATTCCATATATGACAGCAGCTCGGTCTTTCGCAGGGCTGCAACAGGCGAGTACATGATAATGCTGACAAAGAGCCGATGCCGCTTCGATATAAACGGTCTCACCATGAGAGTGCCATCGGACGCCTTCATTATCTGTGACGGAAGGCTGCCCGTGGTCTATGCTGCTGATGACAGCCCTCTTATCTGTGACTGGATATGCTTTGACGGCGAGGACGAGAAGGAGTTCATAGACGCTCTGGAGCTGATATTCAACCGTCCTGTGCTCTTTGCGGATACGGATTTTATCGGCGAACTCATGCGCAATATAGCTTCGGAGTACTATTCGCTGGCTTCGCGGAGAGCAAAGATGCTTGAAAATCTTATGCGGCTGCTGCTTGTAAAGGCAGGGGACGCCATGAACCGCGGCGGCGAGAAGGTACAGACCTCCGAGCCTCACTACGCAATGCTCATTGAGCTCCGTGAGAAGATCTACCGCAATCCGCAGATGAAGTGGAATGTGGATACCATGGCGGCGTACGTGAGTATGTCACGTTCATATTTCCAGCACCTTTACCGTGAGACCTTCGGAGTGTCCTGCATTGCCGATGTGATCAGCGGCAAGATAGAAAAGGCGAAGGAGATACTCACCGAGACGGGCTGCACTGTTTCTCAGGTGGCAGCCATGTGCGGCTACGACAACGAGGAGCACTTCATGCGCCAGTTCAAGAAGATAGTGGGAGTGACCCCCACCCGATACAGAAAGCAAGTATAAAAAAGGCAGCTTATTGGCAGTGCCTTTTGAAATAGACGTTAAAAAATCAACGAAATGACGGCGTTTGTGTCAATTATTGCGGAACACTGTTCAAAAATTGCTAAAAATAAGTTTTAAGGAGGCATTTAATCTTAAAAACTTACATTTATAACATGTTGAAACTGTGAAAAATCAATAAAAATATATGAATTATTGATGTACAAATACAGAGAATGAACTTTGAACAGCAGCTTCTGACAGAAAAATCAGCTCCTGAAATGACGTAATATAGCTGAATTCATGCGGTGTGTGAAAAATTGCGGTGGGGTATTGAAGATTTGGTGAATTTTTAGCAAACTTAAGACTATTTTAAGGAAACGTCACTATAATATAATCAAACGATACGAAAGGAGTGTGAGCTTCGGGCGGCAGGACCGCTGCGAAGGCGATTATGGCTATTAATACATTCGCTCGTAAAGAGATCAAGTTCCTCCTTAATATGGATCAGTATCACGGACTCATGGAGGTCATAAACCAGTATATGAACCCCGACAAATTCTGCATAGGCGGAAAAGAGTACGGCATTTACAACATCTATTATGATACACCGGATGATTTTCTTATAAGAGAGTCACTGTCAAAGCCTTATTATAAGGAGAAGATCAGGCTCCGCAGCTACTATTCACCTGCGTCACCTGATGATACAGTGTTCCTTGAGATAAAGAAAAAGATCGGCGGCATCGTTACCAAGAGGAGAGTGTCCATGACTCTGGCTGAGTCAGATGCTTATCTCCGTGACCGTTCAAAGCCCGAGTGTACAAAGTACATCACCGAGCAGGTTTTCAGAGAGCTGGACGTGTTCCTCAATAACTACCCAATAGCTCCCAAGCAGTATATCAGCTATCAGCGCGAGGCTTTCTTCGGAAAGGACGACGGAGACTTCCGCCTTACATTCGACAGAAAGATCACCGAGCGCCGCTATGATCTGGGACTGAACTACGAGAGCTACGGCAACTACATAATCGGTGCTGACCAGAGACTCATGGAGGTCAAGGTCTCCAATGCGATACCCGACTGGCTGGTAAATAAGCTTTCAGAGCTTGAGATCTATAAGACCAGCTTCTCAAAATACGGAAGAGCCTACCAGAACTTCATAAAGAGCCAGGTAGAGGGCGCTCAGCAGGCGTCGGGAGGCAGGCCGCGTATATATATATCGGGGATCTCAATGGTAAACAATAACATCATTATGAACAGGAGCGTATAATTTTATGTTTGAACATGGTTTTTTCGGAAATGTACTTTCAAAGTATTATGAAAGTGACTCGGTGATCAACAGCAGCAGTTCTGCTTTGAGTACCATCAAGCCCGGGGAATTCTTCCTCTGTGTGGGAGCGGCACTCGTTATCGGCTTCCTTATAAGCCTTATCTACATAGTTACCCACAGAAAAGAAGGCTATTCACAGAGCTACGTGCTTACTATGATAATGCTTCCCACTATCGTATCACTGATCCTTCTCCTCATCAATACTACTGCGGGTGCTCTCAGCCTTGCAGGTGCATTCACTCTTGTACGATTCCGAAGCGTGGCGGGAGATCCGAAGGACATAGCCTATATCTTCTTCGCGATGGCAGCAGGTGTTGCCTGCGGAATCGGCTACCTCGGATTTGCTATCGTATTCTTCATCATTCTTGGCGCTGTAATGTTCGTTCTCAGCGAGACTGATTTCGGCGGCTGCAAGAAGAGACACATGACCCTGAAGATAGCTATCCCCGAGAACCTGGACTATCAGGGAGTTTTCGAGCCCGTGCTTTCAAGATACACAACATTCCACAAGCTCAGAAGAGTCAAGACCACAAACTTCGGTACACTGTTCGAGCTCATCTACAGTGTTGATGTTCTTGAGAACGTTGACCAGAAGAAGTTTGTTGACGAGCTCCGTGCCCTCAACGGCAATATGACCATCAATCTCGTATTCTTCAAGTACGATGATAAGATCTACGAAAACTAAATAGAAATAAAGAAGAAATACCACCCTCTTACTTAAAAATTTGTCAGACTTGATATACTTTGAGTCTGGCAAATTTTGTATATGGGGAAAAAGGAGTGCTTATTATGAAATATAGAAGGTTAATGGCGGCAGCTGCAGCAATGGCGATCATGGCATCAATGGCGTCATGCGGAAAGGACAAGAAGTCCGGTACAGCGTCCACATCAGACAGCCCGGCGGTTACAGACACTAATTCAGCCGTTAGCGATACTACTACCGATGACAAGGAGGAGACTACTGACTCCGAAGGCAAAAAAACTACCACAAAGGCTAAGGAAAAGGACGATAAGTCTGAGACTACGACCACGAAGGCAGGGGAGAAGAAGGCTGATACCACAACAACAGCCAAGAGCGGCTCGTCAGGCAGCAACAGCGGCGGAAACTCCTCCTCAGGCGGCAGTAACTCCTCCGGCGGCAGCTCCTCGGGAAACAGCTCGGAAGGCAGCGGCGGCAGTACCTCGGGCGGCGGTTCGGGTGACACAGGCACGGTCAAGGAATATACTGCCGAGATCGTCCTTGGCAGCACTCCTAAGGTAACAGGCAGCAACGTGACCGTAAACGGCTCCACAGTCATCATAACAGCAGAAGGCGATTATATCTTCTCTGGAAGCGTTTCCGAGGGACAGATAGTCGTAAAGACAGGTGTTGCAAAGACTGAGGACAAGGTCACGATAGTTCTTAACGGCGTTGATATATCGAATTCTTCCCAGCCTGCAATATTTATAGAGGAGTGCAAGCGCTGCACTATCAAACCGAAGGAAGGCTCTGTGAACTACGTTTCCAGCGGAGTTGAGAAAAAAAGCGCTCACGAGACGGGAGCCATATTCTCCAATGATACTATAAAGCTCAAGGGCAACGGTGAGCTGAATATCACCGCAACAGCTTCTTACGGCATCAACAGCGACGATGACGTCGTCATCGAGAGCGGTACATATAATATAGATTCTCGTAAATCAGGCATTATCGCCAATGCTGATGTTACAATAAACGACGGAAATATCCATGTCAAGTCCGGCACAAACGGCATCAAGTCCGAGGGAACGCTCAACGTTAACGGCGGCTATACCGTTATCTCGGGCGGTACCAAGGAGGAAAAGAGCGCTATATATGCCTACAGCACATTCAGCTACACGAACGGCTATCTCTATGCGGCAGGCAACAAGGTGTCCACTCCCACATATTCCGATCATCCTTACATAGTTGCTGACCTTGGCGAGGTCGTTGGCGGAGGCAGCACAGTGGAAATGGTGCTTGACGGAACACAGGTAGTGTCCATGGAACCACACAATGAATTCCGCTGTCTGATGATGCTCTCACCCGATATATATGAGGGTTCAAATTTCTACACAGTAATCAACGGGAACAGCAGCAGCGAATTCAACGTATCTGGGGGACAAAACCTGTTTTCACTGAAATAACAACGAATTTTCATAAATAAAATGTAAATTGAGAATATCAGAAAACATATTAATAAAAAATTGACAATAAAAAATAAGAAAAAAGTGAGAAAACTACACAATAATCTATTTTTGTTTATAAACGTATATTTACAAACGGGCAGTTTTGCAATATAATAATATCAGCAAATGAAGATTATTGGTATTCAATATCAAGTACCCTCCCCTCTCATGTGCTTGATAGTGAGTATTAGTTCACTTGCACGCCATAGAAATAGTTTTGTCAAGTAATAAAACTAACCCCTTTCATTTGTAATTTTTTCATGTTTTCTATTCTCAATAACTTATTTTAACTTATTGTCTATGGCTCGGTCCACAGTGCTAAACGATGAAAATCGTTTGGGCCGAATTATCCGCTCCTCGTGAGCGGACTTTTTTTACTTTGTGAAATTTGCGTGAAAGATTATATAATTCGCTTGACAAATTCTATAATCTGTGTTAATATGAATATAACAGAGAAGGGAAGTGATGTACCCGTGAAAAAAAGTGTATACAGCCTCGTCCTTATGGACGATGTTATAAAGGCGGTGGATCAGCAGGCGTACCGTCTCGGCACCAGCCGCTCCAACCTTATAAACCAGATACTTGCAGAGCACCTCTCCTGCGTGACTCCCGAGATGAGAATGAGAGAGATTTTCGCGCAGATGACAGAGCTGATGAACAGCAGCTTCCGCATACAGGAGCAGCGCTCACCGTCCCTTATGACGGTAAAGACAGCGCTGGAATACAAGTACCGCCCTACTATTAATTATAAGGTGGAGCTTGAACGCTCGCCCCAGCAGTATCTCGGCACCCTGAGGGTCAGCATACGCACCCAGAGCGCGGCGCTCATTGATATGTTCCACAGCTTCTTTGCTTACAGAGCAAAGCTTGAGAACAGCTATCTGAGGCGTCTGGGCATAAACAGCTACAGCTGCGAGATAGGCGACGGAAGCTTCTCGCGCAGGCTCATAAATACAGGTGCTCTTACGGGCGAGAAGGCAGGAGAGGCGTTAGGTGAGTACATCAAGGACCTTGACCGTGCCGTAAAGACTTATTTTGCAGCTCCCGAAGCCTTTGGCGAGAATGCTCCCGTGCTTGAGCGGGACTACCGTGCATTGCTTGAGCGGTACATTATTTAGGCAGGCAAAGAAAAAAGGATAAATACGAAAAATAAGAATGGAGGATATTGATATGAATGCAGAGAAACTTACTCAGAAGTCGATCGATGCTGTAAGGAAGGCTCAGAGCATAGCCGTTATGAAGTCTAACTCGGTTATCGAGCCTATACACCTGCTTGCAGGACTTGTACGTCAGGAGAACGGTCTTATCCCGCAGCTCCTGAAAAAGATGAATATAGATGAGGATATTTTCGACAGCGAGGTGGAGAAGAAGCTCAACGGACTTCCCAAGGTAACGGGAAGCGGCAGGAGCAGCAATCTGGGCATTTCAGCCGAGTGCGACCGCGTACTTACTTCCGCTGAGGGGATAGCCGCTAACATGAAGGACGAGTTCGTGTCCGTAGAGCACATCATGCTCTCCCTTATCGAAAGCAAGGACAGGGAAGTGTCACAGCTTTTCAGTACCTTCAACATCACAAGGGACAGCTTCCTCAGCGCACTTATGTCCGTAAGGGGCAATACCAGAGTTACAAGCGAAAATCCGGAGGACACCTACGATGTTCTGACTAAGTACGGTCAGGAGCTTGTGGGACTTGCCAGGCGCAACAAGCTTGACCCCGTTATCGGACGTGACAGCGAGATACGCAATGTTATCCGCATACTGTCAAGAAAGACGAAAAACAACCCTGTGCTCATCGGTGAGCCGGGCGTCGGAAAAACTGCCATCGCAGAGGGACTTGCCCTTCGTATCGTGGCAGGAGACGTACCCGACAGCCTTAAAGACCGCAAGGTCTTCTCACTTGATATGGGAGCTCTCGTGGCAGGCGCCAAGTACAGAGGCGAGTTTGAGGAGCGTCTGAAGGCTGTCCTCAACGAGATAAAGAACAGCAACGGACAGATACTCCTCTTTATAGATGAGCTCCACACCATCGTCGGCGCAGGCAAGACCGACGGAGCTATGGACGCAGGCAACCTGCTGAAGCCTATGCTGGCAAGGGGCGAGCTCCACTGTATCGGCGCTACCACCCTTAATGAGTACCGTCAGTACATCGAAAAGGACCCTGCTCTGGAGCGTCGTTTCCAGCCCGTAATGGTTGACGAACCCAGCGTTGAGGACACCATATCCATACTCCGCGGACTCAAGGAGCGTTATGAAGTATTCCACGGCGTCAAGATAAGCGATAATGCGCTTATTTCTGCGGCTGTGCTGTCCAACAGATACATCACCGACAGGTTCCTCCCCGATAAGGCTATCGACCTTATTGACGAAGCCTGCGCTACTATCCGTACGGAAATGGATTCAATGCCCACAGAGCTTGATGTTATCTCCCGTAAGATAGTGCAGCTTGAAATTGAGGAAGCCGCTCTTAAAAAGGAGAGCGACAATATCTCTCAGGAGCACCTTGAGGAGATACAGAAGGAGCTTGCGGAGCTTCGTGAGAAGTTCAGCGGCATGAAAGCTAAATGGGAAAACGAGAAGAATGATATATCCGCCGTACAGAAGCTCCGTGAGGAGATAGAGCGCACAGGCGGAGAGATAGAAAAGGCGGAGCGTGAGTATGACCTGAACAAGGCTGCTGAGCTTAAATACGGCAAGCTTCCTCAGCTTCAGAAGGAGCTGGAGGAGCTTGAAAAGCAGGCAGAGCATGACGTTGAAAACGGCAGACTGCTCCGTGACAAGGTAACTGAGGACGAGATCGCAAAGATAGTATGCCGCTGGACAGGTATCCCCGTTTCAAAGCTCATGGAGGGCGAAAAGGAAAAGATACTGGGACTGGAAGGACTGCTCCACAAGAGAGTTATCGGACAGGACGAAGCTGTCACAAAGGTCAGCGAAGCTATCCTGCGCTCCCGTGCAGGCATACAGGCTCCCGACAGACCCATCGGCTCATTCCTCTTCCTTGGACCTACCGGCGTGGGCAAGACGGAGCTTGCAAAGGCACTTTCGGAGATACTCTTCGATGACGAAAGGAACATTATCCGTATCGACATGAGCGAGTACATGGAGAAATTCAGCGTAAGCCGACTTATCGGAGCGCCTCCCGGATATGTGGGCTACGATGAGGGCGGTCAGCTTACGGAAGCGGTACGCAGAAAGCCCTACTCGGTAATACTCTTTGACGAGATAGAAAAGGCACACCCCGATGTCTTCAACATACTGCTCCAGGTGCTTGACGACGGAAGAATTACAGATTCACAGGGCAGGACAGTGGACTTCAAGAACACTATCATAATCCTGACTTCAAATCTGGGCTCACCCTATATCCTTGAGGGTATCGACGAAAACGGTGAGATAACAGACGAGGCACGTGCACAGGTAGAGGGGCTGCTGAAAACTCAGTTCCGTCCCGAGTTTCTTAACCGTCTCGACGAGATAATCTTCTACAAGCCCCTCACCAAGGACAATATAATAAAGATAGTAGACCTTATGCTGGCGGACCTCCAGAAGCGTCTGGACGACAAGCATATCCGCATAAATGTCAGTGACGCAGCCAAGAACTATATCGTTGACTGCGGCTACGATCCCAATTTCGGTGCAAGACCTCTCAGAAGGTTCATACAGCGTAACGTTGAGACCCTGGCGGCAAAGCGTATCATCGGCGGCAACCTGTCCGCAGGGGACGTTATAGACATCGACCTTGACGCCAACGGAAAGCTGATAGCGGACTGACGAAAATGTCATCAGAGTACAAATAAACTGATCGAAAAAGTGAAAATGCTCCCTGAGTGTAAAATTTGCTCCGGGGGCATTTTTTACATAAAATAAGAGAATGTAAAAGTGGATTTTTTATGAATATTTCGGAATAAAATGCCAATAATATACATAATGTATAGCAAAATCGGCAGTACCAAAATTCTGTCAACGGAAAATAGGCAAATTCTATGGCGGTTTTGAATAAAAAACAGGCTGTAAATACCCAAATATAGGTTGATTTGTCATTTTTTCGGGAATTCCTTGACAAATCGTTATAAAGGGTATATAATTCAATTGTAAAATCTTATTTTATGGAGGATAATACTATGACAAAGACCGAATTAATCAGTGCAGTTGCTGAGAAGGCAGACTTCACTAAGAAGAACGCAGAGACAGCTGTAAACGCTATCATTTCAACCATCACAGACGCTCTCGCAGGCGGAGAGAAGGTTTCTATCGTTGGTTTTGGTACTTTTGAGGTTCGTGACCGTAAGGAGAAGCAGGTTATCAATCCCCAGACAAAGAAGATGATGACTGCTCCCGCTTCAAAGGCACCCGCTTTCAAGGCTGGTCAGGCACTCAAGAACGCTGTTAACAAGTAATTCTAAGGAGGAAATAATCATGCCGGATAAGAAGACTGTTGAGACAAAGGCAGCAGAGACAGCTGCTCCTGCTGTGGAGAAGAAGCCCGCTGCTAAGAAGACAGCTGCTGCAAAGAAGCCTGCTGAGAAGAAGGCTGCTGCTGCAAAGAAGCCCGCTGAGAAGAAGGCAACTGCTGCAAAGAAGCCTGCTGAGAAGAAGGCTACAGCTGCAAAGAAGCCCGCTGAGAAGAAGACTACAGCTGCTAAGAAGCCCGCTGCTCCCAAGAAGACAGCTGCTGCTGAAGAGAGAAAGGTTTTCATTCAGTACAACGGCGGTGAGGTAGCAGGTACAGACCTTATCGACAAGGCAAAGGCTGATGCCGGAGTTAAGTCGGCTAAGAGCGTTGTTGTATATGTAAGACCTGAGATCAACAAGGTTTACTACGTAATCGACGATAACACATTCGGCAATTTTGATCTTTTCTGAGAATTATAAAGCTCCGCTTCTGCGGAGCTTTTTTGCGTCGGTTTGTATAATAATAAGGAAAAGGCTCTCCATTGGAGAGCCTCTTTTGTTATCTCATAGCGAGAGTCTTTTTGCCAAGGAGGTGGAGCTGAATGTCCAGAGCGTCATCTGTGGTCATTCCGCCGCCGTTTACGTCGGCATTCTTTCTTCCTGTTTCTGTCATGCAGCGTACATAAGTACCGCCAATATCGTATTTATCGGGGTTTGCCAGAGCCTGCATAATGAGTATCGCATCGGCAAGCTCTATCTTGTTATCACAGTTTGAGTCGCCGTTTCCGAGTGTGGGGTGGGATACTTCAAGGTCGCCTGTAAAGATGTAGTTGGTCTTGGGATTGATATAGAGGACTCCTGAAACTATATCGCCCTTCTGGAGGGGGGCGGGCATATTATAACCCATGTGCATATGAGCGTCCATATCGATGCTGAATGCGCCGTAGCCCTTGATGACAAAGCCGTGGGTGTCGAATCCGTAGCTGAATGCCTCGACCTCACCGTTTTTGATAGGAATGAACTTGCTCTTGCCGTCCTTGGGGGAAATGTATATCCTGAATCTGAATTCGTTTGTATCGTACATTTCCTTCTCGTACTGATCGCCCTTGACGTTAAGATTAATTGCATTTCCGCCGCCGATTACTACTGTATAGGCTTCGCCGCCGTTGAGCTTGCTTATATCGCCGTTAGTGCCCTTGACCTCGCCGGTCATGCCTTCAATAGTGATGAACTTCGGGTCGATATTCTCGATCTCCCAGACATAGTCGGTTCTTACGGTCATTGAATTGCCCTTGTTGGAGAATTTATCTGCCTGGTGGTAGGCGTTTATAACCAGACCGCTGAGGTCGAGCTCCTCGCCCTCGGTGTAGATAGTCTTGGTGGGGAGAGTCCTGATGCTGTCGAAGTGATCCACGCCTGTCATCCACATCCATACCTCTGTCGGGTCTGAGGTAGTGGTAGCTGTAGATGTACTTGTGTCACAAATAGCGGTAGAAGTTGTGGTAGCTGTGGTGGTTATGGGAGTTGTGTCGCATATAGGACCTGTGAACGAAGTAGTTGTAGTGGTTATAGGGTATTCGGTTACCACATAAGTAGTTGTGGAAACGCTGCTTGTACCGGTGCTGAATGATGTCAGTTCGTCGATGAAGGTATCATAGGTGGAGTGCCGGATCAAGCTTACGGAAACCTTGTCGCCTGCTGTAAGGTTTTTGAGCTTTGCGGCATCATCGGCAGGAAGCTTTGTGTAATTATAGCTTCCTTGCTTTGCAAAGGTGATATGATCGCTGCTGACAGCTGTAACGGTGTCTGTGAATTCTGCTGTTTCCATAGTTCCGCACCAGCCGTAGTCGATGTCGTCCTCGCAAACGTACGCACCGAGATTGGTATAGGTCAGATGATTTCTGGGGAAGGACTTTTTGCATTTGTCGCAAATACGTGTTTCTGTTACGGAAAGGCTCTCGATGTAGGTGATGAGATCAACTGAATCTGAAAGCTCTCTGTGGTCAAAAACTATACTGCATTCATCGCCCACGATGAGCTTTAAAGGATTTGTTATCCTGCTCGTTGAACAGCCCTTGTTGAAGAAGAACTTTCCGTGATCCTTGAAGGTGATGCTGTAGGCATCTTTTTCCATGACAAAATCACTGATAGAAAGTCTTTCGGGAGTGGGAAGACTTATAGGCTGTTCATGTGTTACTACTGACGAATTGCCGAACTTGGTAATTGCGCGGACGCCGTCAATAGTCTCGAAGCTGAAGTTCACATTAACGGTATTTCCCTCTGCGAGAGGATTGCCGCCGGGGTACTTCAGACCGTCTATAAGCATAAACAGTCCGTGTTTTTGGAATGAAACAAATCTTGCAGAGCTGTACATAACATAGTCCGTGAATGTAAGCTCGCCGGAGTCAGCCTCGGCACCGCCCTCTGTTACAGTCACATAAGCCTTTGAAGTGTTGCCGTTATAGGTATATGTTATTTCGGCAGTACCTGCCTTGAGACCTGTGACAACAAGACCTGTTGAGTCCACGGAGATGACCGACGGATCGCTTATCTCCCAGGAGTCGGGGGTGGTTATACCGCAGCGTGATATGTAGACAGTGCTGCCTGCCTTCACATCATAGCTTGTCTGGAGCAGAGCGAATGAGCCGCTGCCTGCGATAGTTGTGGTAGTCAGGGCAGGGGCATCGCCGTCAGCTGCGAATACGGTGCTTGCGTAGTTTGCAGTGGGAATGGTCGGAACTGCTGCTATCATAGATGAAGACACAGCAGCTGCAAGGGTAAAAGATAAGATTTTCCTGAATAGCATAAAGATACCTCCTTTACTGGTTTCATGCTTTCTATAACATAGACGTATCAACTCGCATAATCTCTCACATCTTTTTTGGAAATTACAAGAAAATTCTGCTGTAATGACATACATATATAAAAAGATGATGATATTATATATTTATCTGACCGATTGTACCGAGTTCATATAAATAATAGTACAAAAAATCATATTCTGAGTATTATATGTCATTGAAAAGGCTCTGCTTCGGGGATATAATATATACAGTAAGAGAAATAAGCGCCGATAGGGCGCTCATCAGAGGATATTAAAATTTGGAGGGATCACTTATGAAGAACAGTATGCTTAAAAGAAGAGCAGCTTCAATCGCAGCAGCGGCTATGATGACAGTGTCGGCAGCAGTCGGCACAGCAGCTTCATCAATGTCCGTTATCACCGCAGGAAGCGGGCTCACAGCCTATGCAGCCGAAAGCAGCGTGAAGATACTCAGTTCCGCAGGCTTCGGCGAGGGAATGTATGCCACATGGTCATCGGTATCGGGAGCAGGCGGCTACAACGTCTATGTTGACGGCGTCCAGATCGACACCATGCTTGTGAGACAGTACAGCGGCTATATGAGAGCAGATGCCGTGGGACTGAAGGCAGGCAGCCACACAATGCGCATAGTTCCTGTTATAGGCGGCAAGGAGGACAGCTCAAAGGCAGCAGAGGCAAAGGCAGAAGCCTATGCCCATGACCGCAGCGGCTTCGGATTCGTGAACGGAAGCTCCAGCGGTGCCTACAACAATGACGGTACTCTTAAAAGCAATGCCATAGTGATCTATGTTACGGAAGGAAACAAGGACACGGTATCAGCAAGCATCGACTCCACAGGAAAGGGAGCCGCAGCGGTGACGGGCGTGCAGAATATAATCACCGCATACAAGAAGGGCAAGGAGTCAAGACCGCTGAATATCCGCTTTATCGGAAATATCACCGATCCATCCGTTCTCATGAAGGGAGACCTTATGGTGGATACAGTCACAGCAGGCTGCACCATCGAGGGCATAGGCAATGACGCAACTCTCAACGGTTTTGGTCTCGTCATGAAGAACTGTTCCAACGTAGAGGTAAGAAACCTGGGCTTCATGAACTGCAACAGCAGCGAGGGCGACAACTGCGGACTCCAGCAGAACAACAACCACATCTGGGTCCACAACTGCGACTTCTTCTACGGAGACGCAGGCTCTGACGCCGATCAGGCAAAGGGCGACGGAGCTCTTGATACCAAGACCTCTACCTATATCACTCACTCTTACAATCACTTCTGGGACAACGGAAAGTGTAATCTCCAGGGCATGAAATCAGAGAGCACCGAGAATTACATAACCTACCACCACAACTGGTACGATCATTCCGATTCCCGCCATCCCAGAATAAGGACCTGTTCCGTACACTGCTACAACAATTACTTTGACGGCAATGCAAAGTACGGCGTAGGCGTTACCATGGGAGCTTCCTGCTTTGTGGAGAGCAACTATTTCCGCAACTGCAAGTATCCCATGCTCATCTCCCTTCAGGGCTCCGATGATCTTTCAGGCGGCACCTTCTCGGGAGAAGCAGGCGGAGTCATCAAGTCCTTCGGCAACATCATGACAGGTCAGAAGGCGTACACTACCTATCAGGAGAACAGCACTGATTTCGACGCCTATGAGGCTTCCTCAAAGACAGAGAAGATAGGAGCTTCAGTAAAGGCTAAATCAGGCGGAACAGCCTATAACAACTTTGACACATCAAGTGTGATGTACACCTACACAGCGGACAGTGCAGCTGATGTACCTGCCATAGTAACGGCAAAGGCAGGCAGAGTTGACGGCGGCGACTTCAAGTGGCAGTTCAACAACTCGGTTGACGACGAGAGCTACGCAGTAAATCAGGCACTTAAATCTGCGCTCAGTTCCTACAAGGGCACAGTGACCGCAATAGGCAGCGGCTTCAAGGAGGACAGCTCCTCAGCCCCTGTAGTCACAACGTCAGCTATCCCCGTTATCACCACGCAGCCTGTAGTTACAACTATCCCTGTGACACAGCCTGCCAAGACCACAACTGTGCCTGTATCAGTTACCCCGGTTACAGGCGCAAACGTGATCTATGCTTCTCCCAACGGTGGAGGAGACGGTAAGACCATGAATACCCCCACAGATGTTCTTACCGCGATCAAGTCGGTACCTGCGGGCGGCACTATCTATCTTCTCGGCGGCACATATAAATACAGCTCGCCCATTATGATAGAGGAGAGCAACGCAGGCAAGTCTGGCGCATACAAGACCATCGCAGCCTACCCCAATGCGGCGGTAAAGTTCGACTTCTCGGGCGAAGCGGTATCAGGCACTAACCGCGGATTCGTCCTTGACGGCTCATACTGGCATTTCTACGGCTTTGAGATAGCCAATGCAGGCGATAACGGAATGCTCCTTTCGGGCGACAACAATATCATCGAGATGATGGTATTTGACAATAATCAGGATACAGGCTTACAGATCTCCAGATACAATACCTCGTATACAAGTGTATCCCAGTGGCCCACAAACAACCTTGTGAAGAACTGCACCTCACGCAATAACTGCGACGATGCCACAATGGAGAACGCAGACGGATTTGCTGCAAAGCTCACCTGCGGCGAGGGCAATGTATTCGACGGCTGTATCGCTTACAACAACTCCGATGACGGCTGGGACCTCTATGCAAAGACCGAGACAGGTCCTATCGGCAGTGTGACTATAAAGAACAGTATAGCCTTCCGCAACGGCTTTACCGAGAACGGCAGAGGCTACGGTGACTGTGACGGAAACGGCTTCAAGCTTGGCGGCGGCGGAGTAGGTACACGCCACACCGTTGAGAACTGCCTTTCCTTTGAGAACCTGAACTGCGGATTTACCGATAACAACAATCCAAAGTTCGGCGACATGAAGAACTGCACCGCATACAACAACGGTATCGGCGGCAACGGCAAGTCCAATTACATGGTATACCGCTGCGACACATCGGCTAAGTTCAGCGGAATGATGTCCTACATCAACACAGGCAAGGTCTCAAAGACCAACGCCGCAGGCATAAAGGTATCCAATGACAAGTTCGTTGGTATCATGAGCGATTCCGTATATTACAACGCCAAGTATTATTACGCAAAGTCAGCTGTTACCATGACCAACGGCGCTAAGCTGGGCGACATCGTAACACCTGCCGACAGCGACTTCATAAGCCTCAGCGTTGCAGCCATGGGAACAGATTTCCACAAGGCATGGAGAAACGCAGACGGCTCGCCCAAGCCCTCGGGATTTGCCGAGACAGCCTCGGGCAGCACATTCAAGAGCATAGGCTACCACATGAGCGGCGGAGTATCACAGACCGCAACTCCGAACCCCTATGCAGCAGGAACAGCACCTGCACAGACAACTGCTCCCGTGCAGCAGCCTGCGACTACTACAAGCAGCAGTCAGCCTGCACAGAGCACCACGACAACAGTAACTTCACCTGTTGTACCCGTATCCGGCGGCTATGTACACAACTTCACCGAAAACGGTACACAGAGCAGCTTCTACAGCATTACCGGTAACCTCTCTGACGCTAAAGGAACTGTGAATTATGACGGTAAGGCCCTGACAAGATGCCTGAAGATCGAGACAGCAACAGCTATAAGCTTCAACGCTCCTTCAAACGGCAGACTTACCCTCGTATTCACAGAGCCTGCGGCAACTATCAAGATAGACGGTATCAAGTATACATCATCGGGCGACGGTATCATCACCGCAGATCTTTCCGCAGGTGCACATACAGTCGCAAAGGCAGACGCAGCAAACCTGTTCTACATGGTATTCTCGGCAGCTGAGGGACAGCCTGCTGTCACCACTACAACTGCGAAGCCCTACAACGGCAAGGCAGGAGATGTAAACGGCGACGGCACAGTCGAACTTGCTGATGCTATACTCATCATGCAGTCACTTGCAAATCCCGACAGATACCAGATCAAGTCCGAGTTTCGCGTAAACGCTGATGTCAGCGAGCCGGGAAGCGGTATCACAGCCAATGACGCACTGGCTATACAGAAGTATCTCCTTGGCCTTCTGCCAGCTCTCCCCGAGTCCTGAGATCCGACAGGACTTCGGTATAATGATATGATGGAAAAAGGAACCTCCCCATAAGGTTCCTTTTTTCATAATTTAAGCAGCAGCTTAAATTATCACAATAATTTTACATATTCGATAGCTGAAAAAGCCTTGACACAGGGCTTAAAAAGGACTATAATAAAGTTATAGGTTATTGGTCGTATCCAATAAAGGAGGATATTGAAAATGAATGGAAAGCTTAAAAAAACACTGGCACTGACAGCTGCGGGAGTTATGGCAGCAGTACAGTGCAGCACCGCAGGTCTTTTCACTTCCATTGCAGCAGGGGAGACAGCTGCAACATCTTTCCCTTACGTTATTGAGGGCGAGAAAATGGAGGACGCTGACCTGTGGACAAGTATCTATCAGACAGAGATACCCGGTTATTCGGGGGATGGATTCTTCTATCTGACAGCATCACCTGCTTCATTTGAGGTGACTGTTCCCGCCGACGGAATGTACTCCATAATGGTACACGGCGCACAGATCCTCGACAAGGGCGCAAGACAGCAGGCTGTCAAGATAAACGGAGTAAAATACACAACTCAGGCAGCCTATTCCGATAAGTGGACGGATTATGACTTCGGAATGGTGCGAATGAACAAGGGTGTGAACACTATCGAATTCATCAGTGAATACGGCTACATGGCAATTGATACGGTAACGGTGGACGAGGCACAGTTCCCCGACCTCTCAAAGGCTGACGGCACAACAGTTGATCCCGATGCTACTCCCGAAACAAAGGCACTCATGAAGTACCTCAAGAGCGTTTACGGCAAGCATATCCTTTCGGGTCAGCAGGAGATATACGGCGGCGGTCATGGCGTTGATACCACTATCCGCTATGACGCAAATGCCAACAAGTGCGTGGACAGCGACGGCGTTGAGTACGTCATCGACGAGGAGAGCTGGGACAAGACCGAGAGCGGCGAGAAGTTCCCATGGCACTGCACAGGTCCCGACGGACAGGTCTATACCTACAGCACTCAGAACCGCAACTACTCATACAATGACTATAACTTTGAGGTAAGATACATCAAGGAGCTCACAGGCGAGGAGCCCGCTATCCGCGGCTTTGACTTCGGAAGCTACTGCCCCTGCTATGCCTGGGACGACGGCGTGGCACAGCGTATGATCGACTGGGCTACCAAGAAGAACGGTATCTGCACAGCTTCATGGCATATAAACGTTCCTACAAGCAAGGCTGACTATACTCTCGGAGAGCCTCTTGACTTCTCCAAGACCACATATACCGAGAAGACTGACTTCATCACCAAGAACTGCATGGTAAAGGGCACAATGGAGTATGATTACTTCCAGCTCTGTATGAAAAATCTTGCAGCTGAGCTGAAGAAGCTCCAGGACGCAGGGGTTCCTGTTATCTTCCGTCCCTTCCATGAGGCGGAGGGCAACCCCAGCCGTACCGAGGATCCCATTGACGGTTCCGGCGCATGGTTCTGGTGGGCGAAGGAAGGCGCAGTTGTATACAATCAGCTGTGGAACTTCCTCCAGGACACACTGAGAGACGAGTACGGTCTCCACAACCTCATCTACGAGCAGAACCTGTACGCATGGTCTGACAATTCCGCAAAGTGGTATTCGGGCGATGACAAGGTGGACATCGTAGGCTTTGATAAGTATAACTGCCAGTACAACCGTCATGACGGCAAGCAGCAGGGAACTCCCAACGAGGACGCTGAGGCTGGCATATTCTACACGCTGAACAAGTTCGTCAAGGGCAAGAAAATGGTAGCAATGCCCGAGAACGATTCCTGCCCAAGCCTGAACAATATGCAGGTCGAGCACGCATACTGGCTGTACTTCTGCCCCTGGTACGATTCAGAGCAGTCTCACTTCCTCTGCGGCAAGGAGTATCAGGACCCCGAGACCTTCACAGAGCTTTACAAGAGCGATTTCTGCATCACACTGTCAGAGCTCCCCAAGGACCTCTACAAGGGAAGCGCAGAGCAGCCCAAGACCACCACAACTACCACAACAGCTCCCAAGGTGACCACCACAACAACTACAAGCAAGCCTGTTGACAAGGACATCGTTTACGGCGATACCAACTGCGATACAAAGGTAGAGCTTGCAGACGCTATCCTCATAATGCAGTCCATTGCAAACCCCGACAAGTACGGTCTGAAGGGCACTTATGAGAAGCACCTCACCGAAAAGGGCAAGGCAAACGGCGACGTTGACAAGGAGACAGAGGGACTTACCTCCAACGACGCTATGTTCATTCAGGAGTTCCTTCTCAAGAAGAGAACAACTCTTGACCCAAGCGCAAAATAACGACCTCCAATAGAAAAGCTGCACGGTTTCCGCCGTGCAGCTTTTGGTTTATTCCTCTGATGATATTTTTAGTAATTCGTTGAAGATATTATAGATATGGGGGAATTTCAGCTTTGTTCTGAGGGGCTTCATATCCGTGTCGGTGAAGCAGTGAGAGGAGCTTCCCTCGGCGCAGAGCTCTCCGGTTTTCAGGCTGATGACCCTGTATGCCAGGTGGAGGGTAGTTCCGTTGAACTTAGTCACTTTTATGCCGGACTGAAAAGCCTCCCCGAAGACCAGCGGATGCTTGTAGGTGCATTCCACGGACAGCACAGGCATGAGGACGCCTTCCGCCTCTATATTCTCAAAGGGCATACCTGCCTCAGCAAGATAGTGGACCCTGGTCTCCTCGAAAATGCGGATATAGTTTGAGTGATGGACTATCCCCATTTTGTCTGTTTCGTAGTAGTTTACCTTTCTTTCGTATGGTCTGATCTCTGTCATAGTGTTTATCCTTTCTGTATGGCATTTGCAGTTTTTACGCCGCATACCGTTGATTTATTGTTTTTTTTGTGTTATAATAATTTTATCATTTTACCCGGAGGTGAGATATGAAGCTCAAAAAACTTCTCAGCAGCATACTCAGCAGCAACGCCGCATTCGTGATCCTTCTGCTGTTGCAGATAGGTTTCCTGATGCTGGCGGTAATGAGCCTGGGAGAGCGTTTCGTGTTCGTATATTTCGCTCTCATCGTACTTGATATAATACTTGCCATTTACCTGACAAACAAGAACGATCCCATTTCCTATCGTGTTTCGTGGATAATCATTATCAGTATCTTCCCCCTGCTGGGCGGAGTATCCTATCTGTTCATCAAGCTGACCCAGCAGTTCCCCAAGTCCATAGATATGCGCAACCAGAAGCAGACAAAGGCGCTTCTGGTGCAGGAGGACGCTGTCATGGAGGAGCTGAAGCTGAGCTGTCCTGATTCTGTCAATCTTGCACGGTATGTCACCGACTTCGGACTTTATCCCGTTTACAGGAATACCTCTGCAGAGTACTTCCCCCTGGGCGAGATACAGTTCGAGAACCTCATAGCACAGCTGGAAACGGCTAAGAACTTCATCTTCCTTGAGTTCTTCATCATCACCGAGGGCTATATGTTCGACGTGATGTCCGAGCTCCTTATCCGCAAGGCTAAGGAGGGTGTGGACGTAAGGCTAATGTATGACGGTATTGGTACGGGAATGCTCAATTCCGTGAAGCCCTTCCGCAGACTTGAGGAGGGCGGCGTCAAGTGCAAGGTGTTCAACCCATTCCGTCCCATGATCTCCTCGGTGCAGAACAACCGCGACCACAGAAAGATAGTCATAATCGACGGACACACAGCCTTCAACGGCGGGACCAATCTTGCAGATGAGTACATCAACCGCAAGGAGCGTTTCGGACACTGGAAGGACACTGCAATTATGGTAAGGGGACAGGCTGTATGGAATTACACAGTCATGTTCCTCCAGCTCTGGGAGAAGGCAGAGGACGAGGAGTTTCTGAAATATCAGCCTCAGCACTCTGAGTTATTCAGCTTCCTGGGCAGCGATGGCTTTATACAGCCATTTTCCGACTCTCCCCTTGACGAGGAGCCCGTTGGAAAGCGTGTTTACATGGAGCTCATAAACAATGCCCGCGAGTATGTCTGCATAACCACGCCATACCTGATACTTGATGAGGAGATGCTCAACGCTCTGGGCTTTGCGGCAAAAAAGGGAGTGGATGTGCGCATAATCACACCCCATATCCCCGATAAGTGGTACGTTCACATGATAGCCTGGAACAACTACGCCACCCTTACGGAAACAGGAGTAAAGATATACGAATACACTCCCGGATTTATCCATGCCAAGACCTGTGTTGCGGACGGAAAGACCGCGGTGGTCGGCACTATCAATTTTGATTACAGAAGCTTTTATCTGCATTTTGAATGCGGCTCAGTGCTGTATGACTGCTCCGTGATAAAGAAGATAGTCCGCGATTTTGAAAAGACCGTGGAGCTTTCACATCTTGTCACAGCGGAGGAGTGTGCTGCAAGACCCGTATTGAAGAAGGCAGCAGGAGCGGTGCTGAATATGTTCGCACCACTGCTCTAACGGTATTCCTCTCTTAGTATACTGTATACCCTGACGTCCACCACGCCCTTGTTGGTACGCTCTGAGCGGCGCAGGGTACCCTCGTATGTCATACCGCATTTTTCCATGACACGGCCCGAAGCAGGATTGCGCGGGTCGTGTTTTGCTTCTATGCGGCAGGCTCCCACGGTGTCAAAGAAAAAGCCCATGACAGCATGAAGGGCTTCCGTGGTATAGCCCTTGTTCTGAAAGGCTCTGCCGATGCAGTAGCCCACCTCTATTGTGTCAGTGTCATCGTAAACATTGGCAGCTGATACGGTACCCACGGGTTCGCCGATCTCTTTCGGCACTATAGCCCAGTGGTACCATCTCATGTCTCTGTACTTTTCTTCCCAGAAGCGGGCGAGACTTTGTGTTTCCGAAAGAGCGGAGTGATTTTTCCACCGCAGGAATTCCGTTACCATCGGGTCACTTGTCCAGTTGCGGAAAGCCGCTTCCGAGTCGGCATATTCAAAGCGCCTCAGAACGAGGCGCTTTGTTTCAAGTTTAACTGTTCCTTTGTGTTCCATAGTGTTTAGTCATGGCGCAGGTATCTTGAGGTCTTCTTGCGCTTTTTCTTTTCGTACATTATCTCGTCAGCCTGAGTGATGAGCTGGAAAAGGGTCTGACCGCCTGAGACCCCGGTAACGACGGTACCGATACTTGCGGCAATGGCATAGGGCTTTTTTATGAGAATGTTAATGTTTTCCAGCTGAGAGTAAAAGGCGGTCTCAACAGCTTCTGCGTCCTCCTCAGCGGCGTCCTCGCCGAGAATGATGAACTCATCACCGCCGAAGCGGGCACATATCCTGCCGTTTCCGCAGCAGTCCCTGATGACGCCTGCAAGGCGCTGGAGAGCGAAATCACCCTCCTTATGACCGTAGTTGTCATTGATCAGCTTCAGACCGTCCATATCTATAAAGGCGATAAGAAGCTTGCTGCCCTTTTCCTGGCAGTTCCTGAATATGGTATCGGCAGTCCTGATGAAGCCGTTGCGGTTGTAGATGTTGCACAGCGGGTCGATGACGTAGAGCTTATCCAGCTCGTCTATCATGCTGTTAAGGTGATGCAGCTTGCGTATATTCTCCACAGAGTTGCTTATATTGAGGATAAGGGTGTGACACAGCAGGCTCTTTGTGGGGAACTGACTGTTTGTGAAGATATAGTATCCCAGGCACCGCTCACGGAAGTGGAGGGGCAGAAAGTAGCTGACATTGCCGCCACTGTGAAGCTTACGGGGATGCATATCAGCTGCGCTGAACTGCTTGACCGGAGAGTTCATACCGCCCTCTATAACGAGGGGAGCGGTCATGTTTTCGGTGTATCCGTTTATCTGAATGTCTTCGGGGACGCGGCTTTGTGAAGATCCCTTGATGACCTTATCCCAGTTTGTGCACAGGCATACAGCGAACCTGTCAAACTTCAATTCATTTATGAACTGCGCGATAGTGCGCATATTCGAGTCTGAGGTCTCGTTTTCCGCAAGCTCTGTCGTCATGCGGTTTATGACGGAAATATCGCTCTTACAGCTGCCCAGCGTCTTGTAGATCGACACCATGTATTCAACCATATCGTCCATGCTGCCGCTGCTGCACCCGCAGCTTCCCGTGAAAACAGGGGAGGACTCAAGGGTGGTGGTCTTTTCGTGTTTTTTGCCCTTGATGACGTCAATGAGTATCTCGCAGGCTTTGTATCCTGCCTCGTCCAGAGGACGTGAGACCGTAGTCAGGGCAGGAAGGTGATGTCTTGCGTTGTAGGTGTTGTCAAAGCCCGTGACGATAATATCATCGGGGACTACATAGCCGAAGCTACTGAGTTCCTCAACGGCAGCCAGAGCCATTGCGTCATTTGCACAGATAATGGCTTCGGGACGGGGCTTGCCTGACCTGATGAACTTTTCCACAGCTTTTTTTCCGTCCGAGGGCCTGAACTCTCCGAAAAATACCCTGTCCATATCAGTGACAAGAGAATTTGCGGACATGACCTCCAGGAAGGCTCTGTATCTGGCAGATGCTTCGGGATTGGCAAGAGGACCCGAGATATAGTTTATGAGCTTTGCACCGTGTACCTTTATGACATGCTCGACTATATCCTTCATAGCCTGATAATTGTCGATACTTACGTTATAGAATTCGGGGTATTCGTCGCAGTCCAGTACTGTGACGGGGAGCCCTGAGGCTCTTACTTTTGACAGTATCTTTTCCTTTTCGACGGGATCGCTTATGGTATTGGTCATGAGGATAACGCCGTCGAACTTCTTGTAATTTATAAGGGAATAGATATTGTACTCACCCTGATCGTACCTGCTGCTTGAGAGAACTCCGCCGAATGCACAGAAGCATGATATGTTGGCATGAGATCTTTTGGCACAGGCAGTTATTCCGTCCAGGATACTGTTCTGGTACTCCTCATCTATTCCCGCAACTATAACGGCAAGCTCTATTATCTTATTCATGGTCATATCCCCCCGATCATATCAGAAACAGTAATATATTTCATTATAACACATAATAGCTATTATTGCAACATTAAATCGTGATTTTTTGTATATTATTTCAGCCGCGCGACCGGCAGAAAAAAGACCCGAAAGAATTCTTTCGGGTCCTGTGTTTATCTTTTGAGAAGTCCCAGCTGATACTTCTGTGTGAGAATGCGCATAACGCTTTCGTCTATCCTGCTTTCTGGTATCTCGCCGCTGCGGACAGCCCTGCAAACCTCGTCGATAGCCTGACGGTAGTCCACGGGCATGAGGATAATATCCATACCTGCCTTTATAGCCAGCTTTGCAGCCTCACCCGAGGAATACACCTTTGAGATGGTATTCATCTGGTGAGCATCGGTGACGGCAATACCGTCAAAGCCAAGCTCACCGCGGAGCATTTCCGTTACTGCCGTATATGAAAGGTCACAGGGAAGATCGTCACCGAAGCCTGTTACGGTCTGGTGTCCAACCATAACGAAGTCCGCGCCGTTTTCTATAGCCGCCTTGAAGGGAACGAACTCGGTCTCGCGGAGCTCCTCCACAGAGCGGTCGATGACTACCGTTGAATTGGTGTGGGTGTTGCCGTCCTCGGCGCCAAGCCCAGGGAAGTGCTTCAGCGTAGCGCAGACGCCGTTGTCCTGAAGTCCCTTTGTGACTCCGCAGACCATATTTGCGACCACATCGGGGTCACTGCTGAATATTCGGTCTCCAAGCTCGTTGCCGCTGCAAATATTCACGTCAGCAACGGGAGCGAAGTCCACATTGAAGCCGAGACTGTGCAGGTCTCTGCCGAGAGCGGAGCCGATGTCATAGGCTGTGCCGTAGTCATTATCCCTGCCGTAGTAAGCCATATCGTAGAATGAAGCGGTACCCAGCTTCTGAGCGCACCTTGCAACAGTTCCGCCCTCCTCGTCCACGGCGGTAAAAAGTCCCACACCGCAGGCGCTCCGTGAGTAGCTCTGAGTATTGCTTATCATCGCCTTTATCTGGTTTTTAGAGGTAAGGTTCTGGGCGAAGTAGATGATACCGCCCACGGGGTAAGCCGCCAAAGCATTTTTGGTGCCGTTACCCACCTCTCTCATGGGAGAGATACCCGTTATAGCCTCGGGAGTCACCATGAACATCTGTCCCACCTTCTGCTCAAGGCTGAGCTCATTGAGCACCTCGTTAGGAGACGGGTCATGGTTTATGGTAGTAGTGGTAACGGTGGTGGTAGTCCTTACCGCTGTAGTATGTCTGGCGGCAGTTGTATGGACATATCGCTTGGTAGTGACGGCAGGCTCATAGCTCTGCTGCTGTGGTTCATAGCTGTTATCATCATCGGAGCCGCCATCGTCAGCAGGCTCCTCACTGTCATCATTGTTTACGCCGTCGGAGCTGTCCTCGATTTTCTGATTCTGAGCCGCAGTTGTAACAGCAGCGGAAGCGGTGACAGCAGTGGTTTCCGCCTTAGCGGTCACGGGAGCAGTGGTGATGAACTCGGTGACCGTTTCCTGGATAGGTGATAGTTCTTCTGTATCGTAAAACTCCTCGGTAACGGCCTCAGGCTCTGTCGTGCTGTCGGACTCGGATGAGGTCTTTGGAGCCCTTCCGCAGCCTGTCAGCATAAGGGAGATACCGAGAATGCAGGCAATATGTTTTTTCAGTTTCAAGATGTCTTCCTCCTGTTGATGTTGTATATAACTATAATAACATAGCGCCTGAAAAATGTCAATAAAAACAATATTTTACAGTAAAAAACTCCCCGATATATCAGAATATCGGGGAGAGTTTTTCAGTTTGTACTGAGTATGTGCTTCCTGAGAGCCGCCATGTCGAAAACGTCGATCACTCCGTCGCTGCACAGGTCACCGTTAAGGGGAGCAGCCAGGCTGTCCTTGCCGAGAAGGAACCTCTGCATGGCGGTGAGGTCTGCAACGTTGCACTTGCCGTCGTTGTTGACATCGCCCCTGACGGGTCCGCTGACAGTGGGAGAGCTGCCTGTTATCTCGGCGTCTGTGAGGGCGCACTTGTATATCTTCAGGTTGTCTATCTCGCCCTTGAAGCAGGTGTCGTCTCCGTAGTAGGACTTGCCGATATAGCAGCTTGTGCCCGAACCCATATCAGCTATCTGACCGTGAGTTTCGGTGGTCTCGCTGACGAACTTTCCGTCAATGTAGAGCTTTGAAGTTGCGCCGCTGAAGACCATGGTATAGTTATGCCAGTTCGTACCGTCGGCATCGCGCTCAATAACGGTCTCATCGCGCCATGAATCGGTAGTTGCGGCAAATCTGAAAGTATCCTTTGCAACGCGGAAGAAGATGTATTTCTCATCATTCTTACCTGCGGCAAAGGTGAAGAAGTTGCCCTCCGACTCGGACTTTATGTCCATGCTCACCGTATAATCGCGGCAGCCGTCCAGCAGTCCCGAGGGGAGCTCCGCAAAGGCATTGTCGCTGCCGTCGAGACGAAGTCCCTTTCCGCTAAAGCCGTTTCCGTCAACAGAAGCACCGCTGCTGAGCCTGAGGTCTCCCGTGCCGTTTTCAAAGTCGATGTCGAT
Organism: Ruminococcus flavefaciens ND2009; assembly: GCF_000621785.1. Classification (GTDB taxonomy): domain Bacteria; phylum Bacillota; class Clostridia; order Oscillospirales; family Ruminococcaceae; genus Ruminococcus; species Ruminococcus flavefaciens_C. Next base: position 581,641 of record NZ_KK211347.1, read on the forward strand.
AACGGGAGCGGGAGTCTCTGCCTTGCTGACTGGAGTTCCGAATATCTTCATTTCATAGACCTGGGGATTGTACCAGTTATTGTCGGGATTGTTCTGGAGGGTAGCATTCTTGACGTTGAGCCTTACATACCTTGCCCGTCCCTTGAGCATATCGCTGTTGAAGCCGTAGGTCTTGGTGACCGATTCGCTGTTCTTGTTGGTGTGATCGAGGATCTGTGTCCAGTTGACGCCGTCAAGGCTGCCCTCCACGGTGTAGGTGTAGTAGCCCTCAGAGCCCTTGCAGATGTACCAGGAGGTCTGGATATTTGCGAGGTCACAGACCTGTTCAAGGTCCACCTGAACGTAGAAGGGCCACTTTTTATAGTCGCCGATGGCATTGAAGGAGCTCTGGTATGAGCCGTCCACTGCCTTTGCGGGGGAGTTGCCGCTCTTTGCCGCCAGTGAAGATGAAGCAGGCTTGTCCTGTGAGATGAGCTCGCCCTGCTGAACGGGGAAAAGGTCTCCCGTTGAGGTGTTGTATTTGAAGTAGGGGCAGTAGTCATAGAAGGCGAAGCCGTTGTCGAAATACAGGGGGCACAGCGTGGTTCCGCTGGTATCTGAGGCTCTTAGCCAGCGGTAGGCGTGCATGAGGTAGTTCTTGTCCTGCATATTCACTATCCAGCCCGACTGTGATGAGAATGTGGAGGTATTGCCTATGCTGCGCAGGTCGCTCCAGTTGCCGCCGATGTCGGTGGTAACGCTGTAGGCGCCGCTGCTGGGGTACCAGCCTGCCGCCTGTGAGGTGAACAGGAAGTAGTAGCCGTCCTTCTTGATAAGGTTTGGGAATTCGCGGTACTGATCCTCAAAGAGAGTTTTTACCACGCGGGTGACATCGCTGTAATCCTCGTTCATCTGGAAGATGTACATGGTAGCGTTGGCACCCTGACCCTCCTTGTTGGCTGCTGCGATAAGGTAGCCCGTTCCGTCATCGTCAAAGAAGATAGCCATATCGCGGACCTGTATATTCAGGGGATTGTAAACGTGGTGCACCGTGAACTGTCCGCCGGGAGTACCTGTTATAACAAGGGCTTTACCGTCGCTGTAGCCGCTGGGCTTTTCCCAGTGCGCCCAGACCACCACCTTGTTCTTGGCGGGGATATAGTCGATGTGAACGGACTCTATCTTACAGCTTGCCAGTGCCGAATTCTGGGAGCTGTCCGCCACATTTTTCTCGTTGGAGAACCATTTTCCGTCCTTTGATGTGGTCTCCGCAAGGTAAATATCGTCCTTGCCGGCGTGCTTTTTCAGAGAGTAGCTGTAGTAGGTGTTGCCCACCTTGTAGCCGCTGGTCTCATAGACCAGATTGCTGCCCTTCTGATTGTCATAGGTGCTGAGCCCCGACGGAAGGTCACAGGGAGTCAGCTCCTTGACCTGAGAGCAGTTCTCGCTGTTCTTGCCGATGACCTTCAGCTGATAGTAATAGGTCTGTCCCGCGGACATATCGTTGTCCGTCCAGGAGTTTCCCGTGCCCTCGTATACTGGCACAAAGCCGCTGCTCTTGTCGGTTGAGCGGTACAGCACATAGCTCTGTGCGGAGAGCGTAGTAGCCCACTGGAGCTCTGCGTGGTCAGCCTTGCCGCTGTCGGCAACGGTAAAGAGGTTGCCCACCAGACCTATCTCCTCGGAAAAAGCCTCTGAGGGAGCCTGTCCTGCTGCCTGAACACGGGACAGCTGCACGGGAGCTGCCGAAAGTGCCAGAGCTACAGCTGCCGCAGCGGACAGAAGTTTTTTTCTGATATTCATGATATTCCTCCTTTATGATAAAATAAAGTATATGTCAACTTAATTATATCACATTCATGCACAAATAGCAATAAAAAAGATGATACACGAGGTATCATCTTCATAACTTATTTTATCACCGCAAACGCCTGTTTCAAGGTAGATGCGGGGATTATATCCATATCGTAGTCCTTGGGGTCAACAGCGGACATTGACTGCTTCGGCACCACGCAGGTGCGGAAGCCCATACGCTCTGCCTCGCGGATACGCTGGGCGATATGTGATACTGAGCGTATCTCGCCGCCGAGACCTATCTCACCGAAGGCGATGAGCTGCTCGTCTATCTGCTTGTCCATTATACCCGAGTACAGCGCCATAGCCACGGGAAGGTCTCCCGCAGGCTCGTCCAGACGAAAGCCGCCGACGATGTTGAGGTACACATCAAGAGTTCCCATGTATATACCCAGGCGCTTTTCCAGTACGGCAATGATAATGCTGAGCCTGTTGAAGTCAAAGCCTGTAGCCATTCTTCTGGGAGCGGCATAGCTGGTCTTTGAAGCCAGTGCCTGTACCTCAGCAAGAATAGGTCTGCTGCCCTCCATTACACAGGCAACGCAGGTTCCCGAAACATTGTGGGGGCGTCCCTCAAGGAGCATCTGCGAGGGGTTAGCCACCTCACGGAGCCCCTTATCAAGCATCTCAAACACGCCTATCTCGTTGGTAGAGCCGAAACGGTTCTTCACAGCGCGGAGAATACGATAGCTCTGGTGGCGCTCGCCCTCAAAATAGAGCACGGCGTCAACGATATGCTCCATTACCTTAGGACCTGCGATAGCGCCGTCCTTGTTGACGTGTCCCACTATGATAATGGGTATCTCCTGATTTTTTGCGGTGTGCATGAACAGGTTGGTACACTCTCTTACCTGAGTGAGACTTCCGGGGCTTGAGGTTATCCTGCCGATGCTCATGGTCTGTATTGAGTCGATGATAGCTATATCGGGGGCGCTTGCAGCAATGGTCTGAGCCACAGCCTCGGCGTCTGTTGCAGTAAGTATATACAGGTTTTCCGTGTCAACCCCAAGGCGCTGGGCGCGGAGCTTTATCTGTCTTGCTGACTCCTCTCCCGAGACGTAGAGAACGGAGTGGTCCTCGCCGAGAAACTGGCATATCTGGAGGAGAATGGTGCTCTTACCGATACCCGGTTCACCGCCGAGAAGAACAAGAGAGCCTTTCACAAGGCCTCCGCCGAGGACTCTGTTCAGCTCTCCGATACCCGTGTCATAGCGGACGTCATTGTCGGCGCCTATGTCCTCAAGCTCGAGGATACAGTCGGAAAGATCGTGAGCAGCTCCCTGAGAAGCTGTTCCGCGACCGCCTGCGGGAGAGACATCGGCGATGTCTTCCTCAAAGCTGTTCCATGCGCCGCAGGAAGGGCACTTGCCGTTCCACTTCGTGCTTTCGTAGCCGCACTGATTACAGGTGTAGATATATTTTGATTTAGCCATAAATTACCTCATGAAAGGAAGGCATTTTCGATGTTTTCTGCTGTGAGATCGTACTCTCTTCCGCAGCGGACCGTGCTGTCGGAGGGCTGGAAGCTGCTGATGTCTGCGCCTGCCATGGACCAGCACTGGATAGAGCCGTAATAATCGGCAGCGAAGAATATCTTTGAGCTTACGTCGAACTGGATACCGCCGTCAGCGTCTGAGGTAACGGAAAGCTCCTTTACGCCTTCTGTATCGAGATAGAGGATACGTGCTTCGGAGTCGTTGAGGAGACCTGTTGAAACGACTACCTCGGGGAGCTCGTTCAGATCAAGGTCAACTATCTCAAAGGCAGCGTCTTTAAGTTCCTGGCTGCTGAGGATCTCATTGAGCTTATCCTTGTAGAGCTGCTTCTGATCGTCGGTAAGGACCTGAGGCCAGCATTTGCTGCGGCGTATAGCATAGTTCACGGCGTCTGTGCCAAGTGAGAACTTCCTTCCCACCTTGACGGTGAAGGAATCCTGGTAGGGCAGGAGAGCTTCCTGGAATTTTGTCAGTGTAACGTCCTCGCCGTTAACTTCATAGCGGATAACTGCGCCTGAGGAAGCGCTGTCTGCATTTGTGTAGAAGTTCACGTCGGTAACGAAGCTGCCGTCCTGATAGGTCTGGTATTCGCCCATTTTGAAGCCTGTTCCCTCATAGAGGAAGCCGATGGCGTTCATTTCGGGTATGTAGTCGATAGTGCCGTAAGAGCCGGAGTTGGTTATGAGATCGGCTCTTGTGCCGATGAGCTTATATACCTCACACTTTGCCGCAACGTCGTCGGAGGGCGAGATTATGAGCTCGGGTGTTTCATCGCCTGTCAGGTCGCGGATCTCGAACATGGAGGTATCAGTGTACCTGTCTGAGTTCTTGAAGGCGATGAGGATAGTCTCGAAGGGCTCCTGCCAGTCGAAAGTAATACTCTGAGGGGAAGCTTTCAGAGCCAGGGGGTCTACCTCTGAGCTTTCGGCATTCTTCTTGCTGCTGCATCCTGCACAGGCTGAAAGTAAAGCTCCTGCGGTGATAAAGGACAATATCTTATCAAATTTCATTGTTGTTTCCTCCCAAATATCTATATATAAATATTGTACCACTTTTGACGAACTCTGTCAATAAATATATTATTACAGTTCGGATAAAAGAGTCAGAGCCTGAGCTCCCAGAAGTACTTTCTTGCGGACTGAGGGAAGTCGTCCATTACGCCGTGCTCGGGGTCATAGAAGGTACCCTCGCAGTACAGCGACCAGTGCCAGCACCGCGGAGTTTCCAGGCTCAGCAGGCAAAGGGGCGGAAGCTCCTCCCTTGAGGAGACCTGTTTTCTCTCGTCTGATATACTGACTCCGTGGGATCGGAAGGTGTGCTTCATTTCCTTAAGGTCGGTCTCGCGGTCATTATTGAGAAATTCGCATATATATTCGGGAGTTTTCCCCAGCACCATAGCCAGCACAGCCTGACCGCACTGCAAGTCGGTGGGCTCATGGATATATCTGATGTTCATCGTATCACCTCTGTTATATTTTACAACATATCGCCTCAAAAATCAATGTAAATCATAATTTAGCGCAAGCGCTAATAGTGATCAGTGCATAGTGGTTAGTGATTAGTTAATGTGTTCGCTGGGCTGACATTATTTAAATAACGTCGCCGAAGGCAACACCAAAACTAAACACTAACCACTAATAACTATTCACTTAAATCATAACAAACACAATGCCCCCAAGCGTCTTTGAAAACGCCGGGGGCATTGTTCTTATGAAAGTATCTGTCTTGTGTTTCTTGCATTTGTACGTTACGGCTCAAGAGAGGTTATCTTCCTGAGGAGGAATTCCTGTATCTTGAGAGCGTCATTTGAGGTAAGACCTGCGGTGGAGCTGTCAACGTCGCCGTTGAGCTTGCCCCGGTCTGTCAGGTGCTTGTCGTTGGAGCCTTCGAGACCGTATTTATCTGGATTTGCAAGGCTCTGCATAATGAGTATAGCGTCAGCCAGCTCGACCTTTCCGTCGCAGTTGGTATCGCCGTAAAGAATATCCTCCTGAGGCATATCCGTAGCCTCTGCTATATTGTCGAAGTCCAGCCAGAGCTTTACGTATTCGCTGTCGGGAGCATACGCGGGAGATGCGGAATTCTGCGACGAGAGCTCATTTGCGCTGAGTGCCTTGCTGTAGACTCTCAGCTCATAGAAGTCAGCCACAGAGTTTCTTCCCGTTTCGGGGCAGGCGCCCAGTGTCAGGTTATAGTCAGAGTGAGCCACGCCTGCTGTGGTGCCAACAGCCTTCTCGCCGATTATCTTGCCGTCGCAGAAAACGCGGAGCATATTGCTCTGAGCGTCATAGATACCTGCGACCTGATGCTTTTTGCCTATCCAGCCCGATGAGGCGTCGGTCTTCATATCACAGTAGAGACTGCGCCACTCACCGCCTGCAAAGATAAAGAAGTCAAGGGTATTATTTCCTGCGCGGAAGCCGAAGGCGTAATCGCCCTTGCCTGCTAACATATTGAACTGCTGAGAGCCTGTGGGAACTACATTGACCTCAACTGTGAATGAGTTATTGCCCTCCAGAGCAGAGTCGATGTCGCTGTTGTGGGGGATAGTGAGGGCGCCGGAGATATAATTGCCGCTGTCGGAGCTGCCAAGCTTTGCGGAGCCGCCTACGGGGATAGTGAGAGCGTTTCTGCTCTTGTCCTGAACGGATACGCCGTTGGAGCGGAGCTTTGCTGCTGCGCCGGTCATTTCCTTGTCGGAAGCACCGGAAGCCACAGGCATGATAGTATATTTCCAGCTGTAAGTCTTTGATGAGGGCAGGCGGTACTTTTCCAGTGTAGCCTGACCGCAGGTAGCGCTTCCCGTACCCATTGAACCGTAGTCCACGCTGAGGTAGGTCTCGGAACGCGGGCGGAGCTTGTATGTATGGTCGGCATTCTGGAGATCCTCGGGAGTGAAGTGGAGCGCGCTTGCCTCCACAGAGCCTTCTGCGGCGATAAGGAGTTTGAAGTCCTTCTGCTGTGAGCCTGCCGAGATCCATCTTACGTCGGTGAGGTTACCGCAGTCATCAGCCTTCATGTAGGGATAGAACATCTCCGAAACGGTGCTGTTCCATACGCCCAGTCTGCCGCCGCTCTTTCTGTCATTGAAGGTCTCAACGGGACCGTTTCCGTACCAGCTCACATTCTCGCTTCCCTCGGGGAGCTTCATGATCGAGCCCACGCGGATGAAGTTGCCCAGACCTGATTTAGAGCCGTCAACGTGGAACTCAACGTCTGTGCTGCCGTCGCAGTGGATGGTGTAGGTTATATCCACTTTGGTATTGCCTGCATTGGTGAGTGTGAGGTGAGAGATGACCACCTTTGCGCCGTTTTCGCCGTCCTTGACGTCGATACCGTCACAGCGCGCCTTGTCCATAGCGTTGCGCCACTTTGTATCGAAGGCGTTAGCGCGGGCGCTTCCGCCGTCATTTTCCACATTTCCTCTCCAGAAGTTTGGAGTGGGTCCCTCCTCGATGAGGGTATTGCCCTGATAGGAGTATTTTCTCATGAGACCTGTGGACTTGTCGATGAGCATATTGAAGCCGTGACCTGTGGGAACGAATGCGTCGGGAGTTTCCACAACGTCAACGTTATCGGTGCCGTAGTCATACTTGACAGTGCTTCCGTTTGCGGAAACAGCCACCTGACCGTAGGAGATCTCAGTGCCTTCGGGTACGATGTCATTGCCCTGTTTAGTCTTTACGGACAGCTCAAGAACGAACTCATCGCCTGAGACCGCGGTCCTTGGAATGGAATAGGGAACGGTGAGAGCCGTCTTTGTAAGGGGAGCACAGGAAGCATTCTCGAGAGTGCCGTCCTGAATGGAAATGCCGTTTTTCAGCAGCTTCCAGTTTACCTCAAATTCGCTGAGGTCTGCGAAGTTGTTCTCGTTATAAACGTTTACAGTCTGAGGAGCGCCTTCCGAGAACCAGAAGTTCTGATACTGGAATTTTACCTCAGAGAGCTCGGGCTGAGGATTTCTGTCAGGGCTTACCAGACCGTTCTCACAGAAGCTGTTGTCGTTGGGCCAGTCGCCCCAGTCGCCGCCGTAAGCGTAGTATCTGCCCTTGATCTCTTCGGAGTAGAGGTTCTTCTGAGCATAGGGCTCGGAGAAGTAGTCCCAGCCGCCGTTGGGAAGTGGAGTAGCTCTTGACTGATCCACCCAGTCCCAGATGAAACCGCCCAGCATATTGTCTGCGCTTCTTATAGCGTCCCAGTACTCCTTGAGAGCGCCCACGGAGTTGCCCATAGCGTGGTCATATTCACACATAACGTATGGCATTTTTCCGTGGCCTGCATTATTCCTTATGCCGTCAGATGATGGGTACATATTACTGCTCATGTCAACGCCCATACCGCTGCCCTGACCCTCGCTGTGAACGGGACGTGAGCCGTCCTGCTTCTTGAAGTACCAGATCATATCGCGGAACATACCGCCTGCGTCATTGGGGTTGCCTGTGTAAGCCATTTCGTTGCCGATAGACCATGCAACAATAGAGGGATTGTTCTTCAGTCTTTTGAATGCGGTCTCTGTCCTGTCCATAGCAAGCTCATAGAACAGAGCCTTACCGTTATTATTGTTCATAAGGGCGTGGGACTCCAGATTGGTCTCGCCCATGACATACATACCGTACTTGTTGCACAGCCAGTACAGGTAGGAATCGTTGCTGTAATGAGAAGTTCTCACAGCGTTTACGTTGTTGAGCTTCATCTGCCTGATGTCCTCGCGGAGGGTCTCCTGAGGAACAGCCTTGCCATTGAAGGGGTCGGTGTCATGGCGGTTGACGCCCTTGAGGAGGAGGCGCTTGCCGTTGATGGTAATAGGCTCCCAGCTCTTGGTGGTAACTCTGTATGATGAGTCAACAGCCGCAGGAGTGAAGCCGATAGTTCTGAATCCCAGCTGAGCGGAGATTATCTCCTGAACATTTCCGCGGTTGTCGGTAAGCGTCAGCACCAGCGCATAGAGGTCGGGGTGCTCGGCTGACCAGAGCTTTATATTCTCGGCAGAGGTCTCTATCCTTGCGGTGCCGTCGCTCCATGCCTTCAGAGAGATACCTGTCTCGGAGCCGCTTCCCAGGACGTTGACGCCGTTCTCGTCGAATGCCTCTGCCTTCACCTTCCAGTCGAACCTGTCATTGCCCGAGGAGTTCCTCAGGTCAAGGTCGATAGTGAGTGAGGAACTGTTGTTTTCGGTGTTGACGTTGGTATGCACGGCGTAGTCCCTGATCTGTGTCTCGGGAGCGCTTACCAGGAACACGTCGCGGAAGATACCTCCGTCATATATCATATCCTGATCCTCGAACCAGGTTCCGTCGCAGAACTTGTGTACCTCTACTACCAGGTCATTCTCGCCCTCCTGGAGATAAGAGGTGATATCGAAGCGGTGGGGACTGAATGTGTCCTCGCTGTAGCCCACAGCCTTGCCGTTGAGGTAGACATAGTAAGCGGACTCAACGCCGTCAAACTCGATATAGGTACGTCTGCCGCTTTCCAGCATAGAGCTGTCGGGAGTGAATATCTTCTTGTAGATACCCACGGGATTGTAGTTTGTCGGAGCCTGTGGCACGGGTACGTTGCTGTCGTATTTAGCCTGCCACGGCTCATTGATATTGGAGTAGATAGGGAAGTCAAAGCCCTGACAGGTCCAGCTTTTCGGAAGCTGAACGGTCTTCCATATACTCTCATTTGGATCATCGATGTACTTGTTGTTCAGAGCGTAGTTGATGTGGCTCTCCGCCTCCTTGGCGTTCTGCACCACAGTGAGCCGCCAGTCCTGATCCTTGCCTGTGAGCATCTGGAGATATTCCGAGCTCTCACGGGCGTTGTAGTCCCAGACCGCATTCACAGCGGAGTCCGTGTCCTGGAAGGGCACAGGGTTACAGGAAGCCGATTCGCGGTTCACAGCGAAAACGTCCTCTGCACCGTTTCTGCCTGTCCATTCGCTGCCGCTGAACTTTACGTCTGCTGCTTCTGTACGGACAGGCGGCAGAGCGGACAGCGACATTGCAGCCGCCGCAAAGGCAACAGCTGCTGAGATGAGTCGTTTCATAAGTATTTCCTCCTTTTTAATAATTCCCCTTTAAGCGTATTGTGCTGAATTTATATCTTTTTCGGCACATATCCTCTTATTATGTATAATATAACACAAAAATAACTTAAATGCAACACATATTTTAAAGATATGGTGCAATTTTTTCATATTTTCCAGGTTAAGTTCATCATCTTACCGAAAAAAGCTCCCGCACATGAGGTACGGGAGCTTTTTAGTTTGGTATATACGGGCTCAGTCGCTTTCTAGGATATTCTTTATGTCCTGCATACGGCTGTCCCACTCGGCACTCTGGTCCGCGCACTTTTTAAGATCATCGGTGAGCAGGTCCAGCTTGTATGGGGGAAGATCTTTTTTGTAGCGCAGCTTATGCTCAAGGCTTGCCCAGAAGTCCATAGCGATGGTGCGGAGCTGCACCTCAGCCTTCACAAGACGTTTCTCATTCTCAAGGAAGATAGGCACAGCCACGATAAGGTGGAGACTTCTGTAGCCGTTGGGCTTGGGGTTCTGTATGTAGTCCTTTTTCTCGATGAGGGTGATGTCGTCCTGACGGAGGAAGCAGTCGGCAAGGCGGTAGATGTCCTGCACGAAGGAACAGACTACCCTTATGCCTGCAATATCGCATATATCGCGCTCGATAGCTTCCATATTCCGCGGGATATGCTTGGTCATTATCTTGCGGAAGATACTGGAATAGCTTTTGATCCTGGACTGTATGAATTCGATGGGGTTGCTCTCGCCGTTAAGTGAGAACTGCTCATTGAGTACGCGGAACTTGGTCTCGATCTCCATAATCGCGCACTTGTAATATGTGAAGAACTGCTGCATGGGGATCATATTGCTCTCAACGGACTGAAGGAACTCAGCCTCTGACATATCGGTCTCAGCGATCTCACGCAGACTTCTTATAACATCGTTTTTGACGTTCATGGTTTATCCCTTTCATTTATTAGTGATGATTATATTATAACATCACAGCGCAAAAAGGTCAATGACAGCGGCGGTAATTTCATTTGTTTGACACAAAGCTTCCTCATGTGGTATACTTAGCTATATTACGAAAGGAGAGGGAAATATGAAGCAATACACAGTTGATGCCTTTACGGACAAGTTATTCTCGGGAAATCCCGCGGCGGTCTGCATAATGGACAGCTTTCCTGCGGACAGCCTCATGCAGGGGATCGCTGCCGAAAACAATCTTTCCGAGACCGCCTTTGCAGTCAAAGAGGGGGAGCATTATCACATACGCTGGTTCACACCTGCAAGTGAGATAGACTTCTGCGGTCATGCCACGCTTGCGGCAGCCTATGTGCTTTTCAGCTTCTATGAGAAGAACAGTGAGAGTATCGGTTTTGTCGGACAGCGTGGCAGCTTTTCCGTTTCTTACAGGAATGGGCTGATAGAAATGGACTTTCCTGTCTATTCTCTCGAACACGCCGAGATAACCGACCTTATGATAGAGGCGCTGGGGACCATTCCTCTTGCGGCATACCGCGACCGCGACCTGCTTTTTGTGCTGAGAGACGAGGACGAGGTCAGAGGACTTCAGCCTGATATGGCTTTGCTCTCACAGCTGGACGCCGCCTGCGTGGCAGTTACTGCAAAGGGCAGCGGCTATGACTGCGTGTCGAGAGTATTTGCCCCCAAATACGGCATAGCCGAGGATCCCGTCACAGGCTCTACTCACTGCATGATAGCCCCATACTGGAGCAGAAGACTGGGGAAGGAGACCCTCACCGCCTTTCAGGCTTCCAAGCGGACAGGAGAGCTTTTCTGCACTGTCAGGGGCGACAGGGTACTGATAGCAGGCAGAGCGGCGTTGTTTTCGATCTCTGAAATAATGCTGTAACATTCTTCGTGTATTATCAACAATTTGCCTGAAAGGTATTTGTGAGTTCCTACAAAGTTCCTGTGACACTATTGACTCTTACGTTACGTCATGGTCTATACTTTACTTACACGAGAGGAGGGAGCAATATGATGACGGTAAAACAGGTCAGCGAGCTGACGGGAGTGAGTATACGCACTCTCAGATACTACGACAGTATCGGGCTGCTGAGTCCCTCAGACCACACAGAGGGCGGCTACAGGCTGTATGACGATACTGCACTGGAAAGATTGCAGCAGATACTGCTTTTCCGCGAGCTTGGCTTCCCGCTGAAGGAAATCATCGGCATTATGGAGAGCAGGAGCTTTGACCGCAGAAAGGCTCTGGATCAGCAGATAGAGCTGCTTGAGCTGAAAAAGCAGCACCTCCAGGAGCTTATCGACTTCGCTCGTGGAATAAAAATGTTAGGAGTGAGAGCAGTGGACTTTACTGCATTTGACAGATCAAAGCTTGATGAATATGCCGAAAGGGCGAAGAAAGAGTGGGGAGATACTCCCCAGTACAAGGAGTTTGAGGAAAAGGACAGCAAGCGCACAGCCGCGGAGAACGCTCAGCTGACAGAGCGTTTTATGACGCTGTTTGCTGAGTTCGGCGAGCTGAAAGAAGGAAGTCCCGACAGTCCCGAAGCACAGGCGCAGGTGAGAAAACTTCAGAGCTTTATTACTGAGAATATGTACACCTGCACCGATGATATACTCTGCGGACTTGGAAAGATGTACGCAGCAGGCGGAGAGTTTACAGAGAACATCGACAAGGCTGGCGGCAAGGGAACAGCAGAATTTACGGCTGCTGCAATAAGAGTTTTCCTTAGCTAACAAACAACTGTGTAAAAAACTTCTGTGCTATAATAAAAGGGTGCTCTGTGCACCTTTTTATTTTTATGAAGGAGAACTTGATATGGAACTTAAACTCGGAGATGTTCAGAAAACAGCCCTTATCCCCCTTGCCATAAAGGCAGACGAGAGCAAGCGCAGCGATCACAGGATATACGACGCAAAAGCCGTTGAGATAATCGACGGACTTGGAATTGACACGAAAAAATACGATAAATATATGTTCCATGAGGGAGTAGTTGCGAGGACTATTCTTTTCGACAACGAGGTAAAGAGACTTATTGAGAAATACCCCGACGCCGTGTGTGTCAACATCGGCTGTGGCTTTGATGACCGCTTTTCAAGGGTGGATAACGGCAGGATCAGGTGGTACAATGTCGATCTTCCCGACTCCATTGAGCTGAGGAAAAAAGTCTTTGAGGAGCGTGACCGCGAATTCATGACAGCAGGCGACCTGACAGGCACCGACTGGACAGAGGGCATACCCAATGAGGGCGTGACTATCATCATCGCCGAGGGACTCCTCATGTATTTCAGTGAGGAGCAGGTAAGCGGACTTCTTGACCATATCTGCGACTATTTCGGCAAGGGCTGCATACTTGCGGAGATAATGCACCCCTTCGCAGTAAAGAACAGCAGCCACCATGATACCGTAAAGAAAACCAGGGCAGCCTTCGGCTGGGGAATTGAGACTGGCAGGGAAGCCGAGTCACTGTGCAGCGGTATCAGCTTTGTGAAGGAGATAAACTTCTTTGAGGAGATAAAAAAGTACTCCCTCATCGGCAAGATCGGAAGCAAGCTTTTCAATAAGGTCATGGACAGACTGGCAGTATACAGGTTTGAGAGATAAAAATATCCCCGAAGCGGCAGAAAAATGCTTCGGGGATCATTTTATGCTTTCTTTTTCAGTACAGCTATGGCTGCATAGTGCAGTATATCGAACTTCTCGGGAGCTATTTCATCAAGAAGCTGCATATGCTCCTTTTCCCAGCGGGCAGTCTCCTCCTCAGACAGGGAAGCCTGAACACCGCGGCAGGCTTTCATTCTGCCGTTCCAGCTCTCACGGGTGAATGGGATATTCACATTGAAGCCGATCTGCTCCTCAACAGTGAAGTGCTCCAGCACGGCATTGTCAATGTGTACGGGCTGTCTTGTCCAGCCGCCGCCGGTCCATGTGGGATTGTATTTCAGCACCAGCTCTTCGCTTTTGCCTGCGATAGGGTCATCAAAGGGCAGCCATGCCATCTGCATGACGCAGAGTCTGCCGTCAGAGCTGAGCATATCAGCCAGCTTCGGAGCCAGAGTCTTATGGTCAAAGTACCAGAAGCACTGACAGGCAGTTATAACGTCGAAGCTGCCTGAGGGAAAGTCAATATCCTCGGCAGGAGCGGCGAAAAAGTCTATATCCATGCCCTCTTTTGCGGCGAGGAGCTTAGCCTGTTCTATCTGATTTTCCGATATGTCGCAGCCCGTCCACTTTGCGCCGAAGGGGTACATATTCCGCGGTACAACGCCTGTACCCGTACCAATATCAAGAGCTCTCTGTCCCTTTACGCAGAGTCCGCGCTCAGTGAGGCAGCTGTAGAACTGCTGAGGGTAAATATCTCTGTATTTAGCGTAGTTCTCCGATGTCTTTCCCCAGTCGAAGGCTTTTCCGCCGTCGATGTCCTTGTTTGTGATGTTCATGGTATCCCTCCTGATGAAAAATATGTTACAGTATAGCATAATGATCCGTAAATGTCAAGGGACGCGGCGTAAAAGTTTCCGGGCAGTAAAGCGCTTCCGCGAAACAGGGGGACGGCTCGCCAATTACAATATATAGCGGAACGCCGAGGGCGGCGTTCCCTACTTGAAAAAGCCGGCTTTCAGTGCTATAATTATACTATATTTTTAAGGAGGTATCGGCATGAACGATCTTACAAGTATCATCAAGGAAAGACGAAGCGTACGCAATTTCACCTCTCAACTCCCAGACAAGGCTCTCATCGATCAGGTCATCGAGGCAGGCATTTACGCAGCTTCGGGCAGAGGCAAGCAGGCTCCCGTAGTAATTGCTGTCACCAATAAGGAGCTCCGAGACCGCATCATGGAGGAAAACTGCGCTATTGGCGGCTGGGACAAGGACTTCGACCCGTTCTACGGCGCTCCCGTTATCCTTCTGGTCATTGCTCCCGAGGAGATACCTACCGCTGTTTATGACGGAAGTCTCACCCTCGGCAACATGATGCTGAAGGCTCATGAGCTGGGACTTGGGACCTGCTGGATACACCGCGCCAAGGAGGAAATGGAGGGCGCTATCGGTGATGAGATACTGAAAAAGGCAGGTCTCAGCGGAAAGTATACAGGTATCGGTCATCTTGCCCTTGGTTACCCCGACGGTGAAGCTGCTCCCATACCGCCCAGAAAGGATAACAGAGTCATCTATCTTGACTGATAGGCGGACACAGACAAAACTACAAGCCCCGAAGCATAAGGGCGACGCTCGTACAGAAGGTTTACGGGTGATATTGAGGGAAGCTCTTTGAGAGAAGTGCTTCCCTTTATTCTTTTTCTGAGGACTCTGTTTCGTTTTTATCAGGACAGGGCGCTTGATAATATATGCCTTTTTATTATATTTAAGGCGCCCTGTCCTGATAAAAACCAGCCAAAAGTCTTTGGAAAAGGGAGTATGGGGTGACTCCCCGCAGTGCGGGGAGATGTCACGCAGTGACAGAGGGGCGCGCCTCCGTCAGAGGAGAACCTTTCCTCAGAAAGGTTTTTCCCCCATAATTACGCGTAAACTTCTATATAAGCACCGCCCTTATGCTTCGGGGCTTTATATATCGGATAGTGCACTTTGCAATGCTTTTTTGGTACATTATTGTACATATCGTCCACTATTATGTACAATAAGTGAGAAAAAAGATACAATAAATCATTGCTAAATCATGAATAAAATAGTATAATATAATAGACATGGAGCGGATCTGTTCCGAAACGATGAAAAAATAAAACACAGGGGGAATTAAAATGAACCTAAAATTCAAACGTATCGTGGCTGCTGCTGCCTCTCTGGCGATAGCTGCGACCTTTAACCTCAGCGCGGCTTCACTTCTGACAGCGGACGCTGCCTACGGAGTTGGCGGAAACGGCGCTGCCATTATGGAGTACCTTGACCGCGGCATCTACGCCATCAAGTCGGGGAACGGTATGTTCGTAAGCTGGCGCTTCAACGCAAACGACGACGATAATGCCGAGTTTCAGTTGTTCCGCGACGATCAGCTCATCTACACCAGCAAGGCAGGCGATCCCACCAACTACTGGGACGCAAGCGGCAATGCAAACTCAAATTACAGAGTTGATACCCTTGTGAACGGCACAGTGGTAAGCTCTGACGGCTGCCATTTCAGCTCCGGCTCCAATTACTTCGATATGCCTCTTGATGTTCCCAATGGCGGAACTATCAACGGCGAGGCTTACAGCTACTCTCCCAATGACTGCTGCGTGGGAGATGTGGACGGCGACGGCCAGTATGAGATCTTCCTTAAATGGGACCCCTCAAATTCAAAGGATAACTCGCAGACCCACAATCCCGATAAGGGCATACAGGGCTTCACAGGCAACGTATATATCGACTGCTACACCCTGACAGGCAAGAAGCTCTGGCGCATAGACATGGGTAAGAATATCCGCGCAGGTCAGCACTATACACAGATGGCTGTTGCGGACTTCGACTGCGACGGAAAGGCTGAGTTCATAACCAAGACCTGCGACGGAACTGTTGACGGCACAGGTAAGGTAATCGGCAACGGAAGCGCAAACTATGTTGACAGCAACGGTACTGTCCTGACAGGTCCGGAGTATATGACATTATTCGACGGTGCTACAGGAGCTGCTCTTGATACCATCGACTACCCTGTGCCGAGAGGCGTTGCTACCGGCAACAACGCCAAGAGCACTTGGGGCGACAACTACGGTAACCGCTGCGAGCGATATAACTGCGCTATCGCTTATCTTGACGGCGTTCACCCCTCTGTTATCTACGGCAGAGGCTACTATACAAGACTTACCCTTTCAGCTGTTGATGTAAAGGACAAGAAGCTGGTGAAGAAATGGGTATTCGACACCGGATTTGACAAGTCCAATCCTGCTTACGGCTGCGGTAACCACAACGTAATGGTCGCAGACTTCGACAATGACGGCAAGCAGGAGGTCTGCATGGGTGCCTGCGCTATCGACGATGACGGAAAGCTCCTCTGGTCCACAAAGCTGATGCACGGTGACGCCATGCACGTCGGAGACCTTGACCCCAATCATGAGGGTCAGGAGGTATTCATCTGCCATGAGGACGGAAATTACGGTATCTCTCTCGTTGACGGCAGAAACGGTCAGATAATCTGGCACTACGACGGCGATAAGGACACAGGACGCTGCTGCGCCGACAATATCGTATCAGGCAACAGCGGTGCCGAGTTCTGGGGCTCAAGACCCGCTAATGCAGTGTTCGACGTTTCAGGCAAGCAGATAGGCAACAAGTGGCCTTCTTCAAACTTCCTTATCTACTGGGACGGCGACCTTGAGCGTGAGCTGCTGGACGATGTTACTATTACAGACGGTGCGGCTATAAACAACTATCCCGCAATATTCAAGGCAGAGGGCTGCGCTTCCAACAACAGCACAAAGGCTGTTCCCTGTCTTACCGCAGACATCTTCGGCGACTGGCGCGAGGAACTGGTCCTGAGAACTACGGATAATTCAAAGCTCCGTATATTCTGCACCAATACCGAGACAAAGCACCGCCTGACCACTCTCATGCACGATATGCAGTACCGTATGCAGGCAGGCTGTGAGCAGAGCTCATACAATCAGCCTCCTCACCCCAGCTTCTATCTCGGCACAGAGGCTCCTCTCCCTGCAAGACCCGATGTGAAGATGAACAATACTCCTCCCGAGCCCGCTAACGGCAAGCTGGTAAACAACCTTCTTGTAAAGGACTATAACAACTCCCTCGCATGGAAGCTCATGGAGTCCAACAGCATAAACGGTCCTATCTACGGCGACAGAGACTTTACATACTCTGAGCTGGCTTCTGAGCTCCAGGGCAGCGAGTATATCATGACTGCCTGCAACTCCAAGAATACCGACGGTGACCTTGCCGAGTTCACAGCTGCTGACAAGGCTGAGGTATATGTCCTCGTTGATACAAGAGAGGAAGAGGCAAACCTGGTTCCCTCATGGCTGTCGGGCTACACAAGAACAGAGCTCACAGCAAAGTCCAGCAACGGCGTTGACTTCGTGGCTTACAAGAAGTCCTTCGAGGCAGGGGAAAAGGTACTCCTCGGCACAAACGGCATGACAGGCAATGTCATCAACTACACTGTTTTTGTCAAGGAACCCGCTGTGGTAACTACCACTACTACCACCACCACAACGACCACAACTACGACAACAACCACCACAACTACTACTGCTCCTCCCGAGACCACTACTACAACTACTGCTCCCGTACAGAACAGACTGTGGGGCGATACAAACTGCGACGGCAAGGTAGAGCTGGCTGACGCTGTGCTCATCATGCAGAGCATGGCAAATCCCGATAAGTTCGGCTTACAGGGCTCATATGAGAAGCACCTCACCGACGAAGGAAAGCTCAATGGCGATGTTGATACTGCTACAGCAGGTCTTACCTCCAATGACGCACTGAAGATACAGGAGTATCTCCTCCATAAGATCAATACTCTTGATCCTAATGCATAATGATTAAAGCGGAGCTTAATGCTCCGCTTTTTTGCATATATCTGAGGTGTGATCCCTTCTCGGCTATGCACTAACAACTGATATTGCTTTATCGCGGATCATATGCTATAATGAATGCAAAGCATTCATTATAAATGATCAAAATGCCCTTGCAGATACGCAGATCGGAGATCTGCTCCCTGCAATCGGGCAATTA
>NZ_KK211348.1:0-7208 GCF_000621785.1 Ruminococcus flavefaciens ND2009
AAAAAGGCGATGTCAACTGTGACGGAGATATCACAGTAGCCGATGTTGTGCGGCTTCAGAAATGGCTGCTTGCCATTCCAGGTACGCAGATACCATACTGGAAAAACGCTGATTTGTGCGAAGATGGCAGACTTGATGGGTTTGATCTCTGCCTGTTAAGGCAGCAGATAATCGAGCAGAAAGATACCTATACCATACGCCTTGAAAAAGTCGGAGAGGATATAACATCCTTAACTTCGACCATTTCGATAATCAATAAGTATCTGGGATGCGGTCTTGGAGAGGCAAAGAATATTGTCAATTCAGCCCCCGTTACTATAACAGATTCAGCAACAAAAGCAGATGCAGATCAGCTCGTTGCCGACCTTGAGGGCGCAGGAGCAACTGTTTCTGTCACCAAAAACTGATAACGCTCTCTGCACAGATGTGTGTCAAAAATAAAAGTTCTGTAAAGGGAACATATCACGGCTCTGAAAGCAATTTCAGAGCCGTTAATCTTATTAGGAAGGAAGCTGAACCGGATATTGACGAAGATGAGGACGAGCTTGAAGAAGAAAATATGGGGCAGACTATGGCATAAAAAATAAGCGGTCAAGATCAAGAGCACTTTTTAAAAAGAACGAGCTCGCAAAATGACTGTTCTAAGTCATTAGCGAGCCTTGCTTCTGGTAGAGACGAGGCATGCTCTTCTGTTTAGTTGACTTTCCACAAATAATATGATATAATGGCGATAATATAGGGGAGAATCCCTATATATGCGGATACAATGATATAAAAGGAGGTTTTTCTATGAAGATCAAAAGAATTATATCAACGGTATTGTCAACTGTGTTACTTATTGGTGTCATACTGGCTGACACCGCCATTACTGACAGAACTACCTATCAGCTTACTGCACACGCTAAGGAAACAGTGGAAACAATTGCAACAACTTACCAAACATATATATATGATTCCGAAACATTGGTAATCACATATCTACCCGAAGTGCATAACTTTAGTGGGGTTCATTTTGCTGTAGAAGCTAGTGATACCAGTCTCGGTAAAATTTGCCTTATCCGATGATGTTTTTGAAATAACTGATCTAAATGCCGATTCAGTTATACTTACAGGCTGCACCGGTGATACATACTGTACGATCGAAAAGGTAAAGATATATTTCGATTGTCCACCTGGTGATGTCAACTGTGACGGAGAGGTCACAATAGCTGATGCTGTTCTGCTGCAAAAATGGCTGCTTGCTGTTCCGGATACTCAGCTCTCTTACTGGCAGAATGCTGATCTGTGCAAAGATGATAAACTCGATGTCTTCGACCTCTGCCTGTTAAAGCAAATGATAATCGAGCAGAAAGATACCTATACCATACGCCTTGAAGATGCTGGAAAGAAACCTACATCAGTCGCTTTTATTATTCATCAGTATTTGGAATGCAGTCTGGTAGAAGCAAGGGATAGGGTCGCTGCAGCACCTGTTAAAATAACAGATTCAGCAACAAAAGCAGAAGCAGATCAGCTCGTTGCCGACCTTGAAGGTGCAGGAGCAACTGTTACCGTAACGAAAAACTGATACCGCCATCTGGACAGATGTGTGTCAAAAATAAAAGTTCTGTAAAGGGAACATATCACGGCTCTGAAAGCAATTTCAGAGCCGTTAATCTTATTATGAAGGAAGCTGAGCCGGATATTGACGAAGATGAGGACGAGCTTGAAGAAGAAAATATGGAGCAGACTATGGCATAAAAATACTCCGCAGAGACAAAACTCTGCGGAGCGTCTGATATTGTTAAATAAAAAAATAAGTGGTCAATAAGTGGTTGGGAGCACTTTTAAAAAAAATGAGCTCGCAAAATGGCTATTCTAAGCCGTTTGCGAGCCTTGCTTCTGGTGGAGGCGAGGGGAATTGAACCCCTGTCCGAAAGTCCGTTCATGCAACTTTCTACGAGCGTATTTTACCTATTATGATTCCCTGTACGAGCCGCCGATAAACGGGCTGCGGGTGCAGGTAGTCCGTATACAACTGGCGGACACGGACACTTCCGTCAGTCGTTCACCGCTGATCGATGCCCAAGCGAGAGCCGCGGTACTCCCTCGGTGGACAGAAGCTGACTTAAGCAGCTACCAGTTCGCTATTTCTAGAAACTGTAATGTTATTTCTTGCGTTTATATTTAAACGTGGCGCAGGTTATGGAGATCACGCCATTCTCCGCTCGCTTATCACACTTCAAGACCCCCGTCGAAACCTTTACGCCCCCATATAATGAGGGAGTGAGGTGGGGAGCCGAAATGCTCCGAATAACATTATACACTGTTTTCAGCCGTTTGTCAACTGCAAATGGTGTCGTTATTTGTAAAAGCAGAGATATTTCCTGTTTGTTTGCGTCAATGCAGGTATAGTTCGCCAGGGGAGTACCATTCCGTTAGTTCATGAGCGGAGTTCACATTACAGAGTATGTGCAGTCCGTGTTAAAAAACTTTGACCATAGTGCAGTGTATTCCTTGTCCTTTACAAGCTCAGACAATCGCTTATATGTGCCGTTGTCCACGTCTATGTAACGATTGATATGGATGTACCGAATATCATATTTTATTGACTTTGTCAATAGAGAGATGGCTGATCACCGGAAAATTGCTGATATGAGCAGAAACAAACATACAAAAGAGAGGAAAGCGATCATAGGTCCATCTTTTTAGTAATAGTCAAATATACAAACTTACACATATCGGAAATATAAACTCATTCTTGACAATTCATGTTAAAAATGCTATAATAAATCAAATAGTTTTTACATGATATGGCGTGAAATTATGGGGGCAGTTCATATGTGTAAATCATATTCAGTCTATGTAAGCAACGGCTTTACAGCGGATATTCACATTGTTTGATTCGTACACGGGATAATTCTGTTCTGTGTACGTTTTTATTTTTTTAAAGGAGGACGAAAAATGAAGAAGATCATCAAAAGGGCTGCTGCTTTGGCGATAGCAGCGGCACTGACGACGGGGGCAGCGCCGCCCCGGTTCGGCGGAGGGTTCCTGCAAAAGCCTGCAAATGTATATGCAGCGGACGCATATACATTTGACGAAAGCACGGGTGTGCTTTCGCTGAAAGGTTTGATCAACCTAAATGTCAGATCGGAGATTTTAAATTACAAAGACAAAAGTAAGGTCAAAAAAGTAGTTGCAGAAGAGGGGACGAAGATAACTCAAGGCTCTTTTCTGTTTGATAGTTTTGTAAATTGTACCGAAATGGATCTTTCAAAGGCTGATGTGAGCTCCTGCGAGAGGTTTGGAGCGATGTTCAATAATTGCACTTCTCTGAAAAAGCTTGACCTTTTGGGCTGGGATACCGGTAGTGCTGTAAATATGCAGCAGATGTTCGATTCCTGTAAATCTCTTGAGGAGCTTGATCTGAGCAGCTTTACCATAAAATCAGGCACAGATTTTCAAAGTGCTATGTTTTATGGATGTAGTTCTCTTAAAAAACTGACTTTGGGAAAAGGCTGTTCAGGATTGACTTCTGATTCCCGCTTACAGCAAGGTGAGTTTGGCTGGTCAAACGTCATGGCTCCGGATACTATAATCAGCGGAACGGACACCTATGCTGTTATCTCAAACAGCGGCAAAAACACCTATATCAGGGACTATGCTCTCATGCCTGCAACGGATTGTTACACATACAACAGCACAACAGGTCTCCTGACGCTGAAAAACGTTGTTGACAGGGAAACAATAAGACGCTTTGAGAAGAAAACCTCTGTAAAAAAGATAGCCGCTCAGGAAGGCACTAAATTCGTAGACAGCTGTTCATGTATGTTTGATGGGTATACAAACTGTACAGATATAGACCTTTCCAATGTGGATACAAGCAGGATGACGTCAATGTCGAATATGTTCTATGGCTGCTATTCATTGATAAATCTTGATCTGACAGGTGTGGATACAAGCAAGGTAGACAGTATGGATTACACATTTGGTATCTGTTCAGCTCTGGAAAACATTGATCTCAGCGGATTTGACACAACGAATGTCACAACAATGGAGTATATGTTCTATGGCTGTCAGTCTCTGAAAAAAATTGATCTCGGAAAGTTCAGCTTTGAAAAGGTCATGACAATGGCTGGAATGTTCGGCGGCTGTGAAGCCCTCGAATCTATCAGCGGTACGGCTTTCGCATCATCAGACTGCACTGACTTAGCCAGTATGTTCAGCGGCTGTACGGCATTAAAGGAGCTTGATCTGAGAAGTCTTGATACAGTCAATGCTGAAAATATGAACAGCTTCTTTGCCGGCTGTGAGTCACTCAGCAAGCTGTATCTCAGCTCAAAATTCGGCGATGTTGTCGCAGCTCATAGGCTTCCCAACGGTGGCGGCTGGCTCAACGGCAAGGGAGATAAGATAAGCGGAAGCGGAGAATTTGCTGAGATAAGCAAAACCACCTCCGGCTCTGCTGCTTATTATAAGAGAAATCTGATAAAAGCCGAGAATTATAACCTTAAATATCTTACTTTCCCTACACCGGGTACAACGGCATGGGATTCGCTCTCAGACCTTAAAGCTATGAGTAATGAATACACGGTAGACATGAGTAACACATACTGGATAGACGCCGTTACAGGAAAAAAACTGAGCGGTGATGATGTTTTCGTGTACGGCGGAGCATACTTACTCTCTGTACGTCTGAGACCCAACGAGAATTACGTTTTTGCCGAGCCCACGGAAGATGCTCTTGCTTATACAGATATTTACGGCTTTGACGGTAAAACTGTATTCTGTGAGGCAGAAAAGAACACAGCCCGGCTCCTCGAAGACGGTTCGCTTGAATTTTTAGCCTATATTTCCAATTACAGGAAGTCATCGGCTTTCTACAGCTATGAGGCACCCGACGGACGTAAAGCTGCGGCACATTATCTGAATGATCTTGGCGTCAGCGCCCCTGATGCACATACTGTTCTGATAAAGGATATGTATAATGCATTGTGGCAGGAGCCCACAGTCGCTCCGACTTACTATTACAGCCTGGATCAGGAGAACTGGTATACCTTTGCCGAGATAAACGGCGTAGGTATCGGTAAGCTCAGATCAGATACGGAGTATACGGTATATGTCCTCGTAAAAGGTGAGCGCAAGCCATTCTATACCAAGACTGTAAAGACTCCCGCAAGTGAGGAGGCAGAGCCTATCTACAGGGTCGACATCACAGATGTAGTCGCACCAAATGCGCCGGAGCTCCCCGTAAAAACCGCAACAGTTTCGGGCGAGGGCGCTGTCCTCTGTACTGACTCAGATATAGCGGACTACGGCACAGACGGCATGAACTGGGCAGATGATGACGTTTCGGGCGATGTAATGCCTCCGGGGGCTAAATTCCTGGCAGGCAATAAATATACAGTCCGTGTGCTTGTTTCGGCTGAGGACGGATATGTATTCCCTGATGATCTCACCGACATAACTGCCACAGTAAACGGCAAGCCCGCAGGGATACAGCCTATGGAGGACGGAAAGTCTATAATAGTCACATATCAGTTCACAGCAACGGGAACTAATAAGATCACAGTATCATTTGCCCCCGACGGAGGCAGCGGTACAATGGAAGATGCCTCTGTTACAGCATTTGCGGAATTTGCTCTGCCTGAGTGCGGCTTCACTGCTCCCGAGGGCAAGGAGTTCGCAGGCTGGTTCATCAACGGTGAGATCAGACAGGCGGGCGAAAAGATCACGGTAACTGAGGATATTACCCTTTACGCAATGTGGGATTACAGCATAGTATCCGTAAAGTTCGATGCAAACGGCGGCGACGGAAGCATAGCCGACTCTGTACTGCTTTCGGGCTGCACATTCGCCTTCCCGTCCTGTTCCTTCACTGCCCCTGACGGCAAGGTTTTTGCAGGCTGGCAGATCGGCGACAAGACCTATAATGCGGGCGATACACTGAAGATCACAGCCGATACAGTTGTGAAAGCCCTCTGGAGCGAAGAAGTCAAGGAAAAGCTCCTTGTCGGTGATGTTGACGGCGACGGCTCGGTAACAACACTGGATGCAGAACTCATAGCACGCTATGTAAACGGCTGGGAAGGTATCGAGATAGACCTTGATGCAGCGGACCTTGACCGTGACGGTACAGTCGATGTAAGAGATTCAATTATTCTTTCCCGTGCAGTTGCAGCGTGGGACGGCTATGATACATACATAGCAGAGATAGAAAAATAAGGAGAAAGCATCATGATAAAAAGAATCATATCAGTGCTCCTCTCTGCCGTACTATCGCTTTGCCTGCTTCCGACAGCCGTATTTGCGGCTTCTGATATGATGCTTTCCGCAGAAAGTGTCACAGCAGAATGCAAGCCGGGAACAGAAATAAGTATCCCTGTCACAGCAGAAGTGAACAGCGGATATATAGCGGGAACGGTGGATATAGTATGGGACAGGACGGTTCTGAAGCTCAGATCCGTAGCGTATACGGATAATGCTCCCGATAACGGCTCGGCAGAGATCTCACAGGGCAGATACAGGGTATCATTCGGAGAGAATTTAAAGACCGAAAACTTTACAGGCTCAGGCGAATTCTTTACCCTGACATTTACTGTAACGGAAACGGCTAAAGCAGGAGACCATCTTGTAGCACTTGAAAATGCAGTTATATATAATACAGACCTGAAAGCATTGTCTGTATCGCTGGGCTCTGCAAATGTAACACTTACAGGCGAGACTTCAGAGAATGACCTGCTTTTAGAGATAGGCAGTGTAAATGCACCTGTAAAAGGTGACGGAGAGATCAGGGTTCCCGTAACTGCAAAGCAGAACCCCGGATTTGTTTCGGGTACAGCAGATCTGAAGTGGAATGCTGATGCTCTTACTCTCAAAAAGATCGAATATACTTCCCTTGCTCCCGATAACGGCTCGGCAGATGTGATCGGCGGCGGAAGCTATCGTATAGCCTTCGGAAACAATCTGGCTGAGGCAGATAAAAAAGATAAAGGCGAGATGTTCACGCTGGTATTTACAGTGAACGAAGGTGCTGAGGCAGGAGAGTATGCAGTTCTTATAGGCAATACAGCAGTTGTAAATAATGCCCTTAAATACGTTCCTGTGACAATAAAGACAGGTGCGGTAGTCTTGCAGGATGAAAGCATAACTACATCATCGACTACAACTACAACAACCACTACTACAACAAATAAAACTACCACAACATCAACAACCTCGACTAC
>NZ_KK211348.1:7493-447125 GCF_000621785.1 Ruminococcus flavefaciens ND2009
ACCTCGACTACGACGACAACTACAAATAAAACTACTACAACATCGACAACCTCCACTACGACGACAACTACAAATAAGCCTACAACAACATCAACAACCTCGACTACAACTACAACAACCACTACTACCACAAATAAAACTACCACAACATCAACAACTTCGACTACGACGACAACTACAAATAAGCCAACAACAACCTCGACTACAACAACCACTACTACAACAAATAAAACTACCACAACATCAACAACCTCGACTACGACGAAAACTACAAATAAAACTACTACAACATCAACAACCTCGACTACGACGACAACTACAAATAAAACTACCACAACATCAACAACCTCGACTACAACAACTACTACAAATAAAACTACTACAACATCAACCACCTCGACTACGACGACCACTACAAACAAGCCTGCCACAACATTGACCACTACTACCACTACAACGACCAAGGATAAAACTACAACAACTGTTACAGACATAAATGAAACCACTACGACTACTACATCACCGGCAACTCAAATTGATTACAACCTCGGAGATGTGGATGGTGATGGCAGGATCAACGCTGTTGACGCTTCAAGTGTTCTTGCATACTATGCCCGCATATCTACCAATAAGGAAGGCGGATACACCGAGGAGCAGAAGCTTGCTGCCGATGTAGACTCTGACGGCAGGATAAATGCAGTCGATGCATCAAATATACTTGCGTACTATGCCTATGTTTCGACTACAAGGGAAAATATCATGTCAATGAAGGAATATATGGATCAGAGAAAGAGGTCATAATCCTGCTGATACATAAACAGAGTATAAAACTGATACAGACAAATAAAAAAGCTGTGAGTTATTCTCACAGCTTTTTTCTGATATGTGGTTTTATTTGTTCGCTCATTTTGCACCGTGACCTGTAAAAAGCCTTTTTGTAAGCTCTGCGAAAAGCTTTATCATTCCCCTCAGGAATCTTATGGGAGTGAAGGGCGTCATATAGCCGTCATCAGGTGCATTACGCCTTCGTATCCTGCCCTCGAACAGCAGGTGCTCCGACAGCAGTTCGTCCATGTCCTTTATGGAATACTTCCAGAAGGGGCGCCTGAGTTCCGCGCAGCCGCTCAGCTCTATACATCTTGCGGTGAATGACATACAGTTTTCGGTGTGCGGTATGCGGAAGCCTCCGATAATCGGCATAGTCGCCATGGAGAAAAGGTTGAAGCGCATATCTCTGTCATTCATGCACTCCGCAATATAGGACAATACAGCTTCATAATGCTCCTTATCCACCGACAGGCGGAATATCTTTGCTCTGAAATCCTTATGCTTCCCGAAGGCGTAGTAATGGCGGTATTCATGTGTTATGCCCGATTCAAAGGGGAAGAAATGATACCTGCGCGAGAAGCTGATGAAATCGGTCATGGAGCGGTCAAGGCTTAATGCAA
The DNA here is from genome assembly GCF_000621785.1 of Ruminococcus flavefaciens ND2009. GTDB lineage: Bacteria > Bacillota > Clostridia > Oscillospirales > Ruminococcaceae > Ruminococcus > Ruminococcus flavefaciens_C. The sequence continues at coordinate 8,942 of NZ_KK211348.1, forward strand.
TATGAGTGTAAGGGTAATGAGTTAGCCTGCGGGCGGCTGCTCCCAGTCCAGTGTGTGCCTTTATCAGCACGATATATATATCTTTCACTTGTCGAATTCCTTCAGTCTGCGGAAGAGTGTGAATGCCATTCTGAACATCTCATAGTACATAGGCACAAGACCTATGACCAGTAGTATATCTCCGCCCATAACACCGATACCGAAAATGCTGAACAGTGCCCTACGACCAAAGATCATGGCGATAATACAGAATACAGAGTAGGCGATATGAGCCTCTATGGGTCCGAGACGGGGAAACTGGAATTCGTTGTAGTATATGATGTAGTTCATCATGGTGACGTTCATAACGCCGTAGAGAGGTGCGGCAAATGCCGCAGGAGCAAGGTGGGCATAGGGCGAGAGACCGAATGCCAGCAGCAGAAAGGTGGAGATCATAACATCTGAGATGAGGTCGAAATAGGCTCCTGCTCTTGAGGACATTCCCCGTGATCTTGCCACATAGCCGTCAAGCACATCAGCGGTCATGTGTACGAACAGACCGAAGATAGTGCCTATCAGGAACCAGGGGGAGATATTTGAAAGGGCAGCGCATATAATGGCGAAGATACCGCCGAGAACACCTACCCCTGTCATCTGATTGGGAGTCATGTTTTTCGGGATATGCTTGCCCAGCAGCTTGTACATGAGCTGCTGATAGCCCGTCTCCAGCTTGCTGGGGATCAGCTTTTTTACGGGATTTTTATAGATCTCTGACATTTTTATCCTCCGAATCTGAACAGGTTCTTCACCATTGAGCTGATAAAGAATCTGTAGTCGATAAAATCGTAGATACCCTGTCTCCATGCACGCAGGAACAGGCGTATCAGCAGTATGTGATAGTGGAAATAGTATCTTCTCACGGACATTTTTGAAGGCTTTGCCACAACATGGAGATAGTCCCAGTGAGACGGGTCACGGGTAATGAGCCTTGCCCTGTATTCCCTGATAAGCTCCGTATCCATCTCGGGAGTGAATATGGATACAGCCGCGTGTTTAAGTTTGTTTCTGACCGTCCATTTCCATATGCTGCGGAAATCAGCGGCAGTGAAGTCAAGATCCACTATGAACATACCCATCATGTTCACACCCAGTGAGTTGAGGAGCTTAACGGCTTTCTCGTTTATCTCATTATTGCAGCGCTTGCTGTAGGAGGCAAGGTGTCTGTCGTCTGCGGCTTCAATGCCGGTGAGCACATAGTAAAGCCCTATATCAGCCAGCTTTTTCATAAGCCCGGGGTGAGCCGCAACAAAATCGGCTCTGCCGTAGCATACATAGCGCTTGCGGATATTCCTATCCTTTACCAGTGAAACGAACTTCTCAAGGCGCTTTTCGTCAAAGAGAAAATCATCGTCTATGATGTAGATGTTTTCGCAGCGTATCTCTGCTATCTCATCGACAACGTCGGCTATATCACGCTGAGCGTACACTCCGCAGTTCAGCCTGTTCCTGATACAGAAGCTGCATCTGTAGGGACAGCTGTAGGCGGTGCGCACATGAGCCGCAGGCAGCAGTTCAAGGTAGCGGTAGCGGTCCTGATGCTCATAGAAGTATGTACGGTCGGGACGCGGAAGAGTGCGTATATCGTGGGGAACAGCATTGTTCACGTTCCATCTGCCCTCCTTTTTATAGCAAAGGGAGCTGACAGAAGCAGGCTCCTTCCCGCCCAGCACATCAGCGATTAGCTGCGGACCGTAGCCGATGAATATGAAGTCTGTGTAGTCTTTGAAGAAGCGCTTATAGCAGCGCTGAGCGTGCTGACCGCCTATCATGGTAATTGCGCCGCTTTTCTTTGATGCACGGGCGTACTCCTTCATAAAGCTTTCCTGTCTTGTCCTGCCACAGATATATACCGCAGCGGGCTGAAGCTCATGCAGTTTACTGATAAAAGGCACCTTCTCCACCTGACCGTCCCAGATATGCGGCTCAAATCCTGCATTTTCAAGAGCAGTACAGATGTACTCCAGTTCAAGGGGCTCATTGTCGATTATGCCTGCAAAATTATACTTGGTGCGTGAGATCTCGGGGTGGACCAGCAGTACGGTATTGTTCTTCATCATACCACTCACCCCGCATTTTTCAGCTCATTATATGCGATCTTTCCCACAAGTGTTTTTGGAAGGGAATCGTAGAACAGTATCTCACGGGGGAGGGCATAGGCTGCAACTTCCTTTTTGAGCATAGTCATGAGCTCTGCCCTGAGCTTCTCCTCGTCGGCGCCTTCTGTGTGGACCACGCAGGCTCTGACCTTTTCGCCCCTCAGCTTATCGGGTACGCCTACCACAGCGCACATGACCACTTCACTGTGTGAGCTGATGACCTCCTCAAGGTTCTGGGGGTAGATGTTGTAGCCGCTTGATACTATCATTCTTTTCAGGCGCTGGCGGAAGTAAACATATCCGTTTTCTCCGATACAGCCGATGTCTCCCGTATGGAGCCATGTATATCCGTCGCTGTGCTTCCTGAGAGTCGCGGCTGTCTCTTCGGGTTCCTTGTAATATCCCTTCATTACCGTGGGACCGCGGAGTATTATCTCGCCTTCCTCGCCGTAAGGCAGCTCATTGCCGTCCTTGTCCATTACCTTGTAGAAGGTATCGGGGTAGGGAAGTCCCACGCTGTTAAGGTCGCTGTACCCATCGGGCATAAGGCAGCTTCCCGTAACACATTCCGTGAGACCGTAGCCCTCTCTCACCCTGACCTTGCAGCCGTGTTCTGCGAGCATGGCGTTGAGCTTCTTCTTGGTCGAGGGCGCAAGTGAATCTCCGCCCGAGACTATACACCTGAGGAAATCCAGCTTCTTGCCGTCAAAGCTTTTGTTGACAATCATAGCTTCGTATATGGCGGGAACTCCCGCGATAATATCGGGCTTGTAGCGGAAAAGCAGCTTATGGAACTCTGCTGCCGAGAACTTGGGCTGAAGGACTGCCGTGCCTCCCAGCACCATCATGGTGTGTATGCAGACGCCGAGACCGAAGCCGTGAAAAACAGGCATAACGGACAGCATCTTCATACCCGCCTTTAGTCCGCCGCAAGCCTCTATGCTCTGGAGAGCAAGAGCGTTGAAGTTCAGATTTGTGAGCATTATGCCCTTGGGACGGCCTGTGGTGCCGCCGCTGTAGAGGATAGCTGCCGTATCGTCGGGAGCGCTGTGGTGTACCTCTGCGGTAACGCCTTTGCCACCGCCGATGAAGCTGTTCCAGTCGCGGATACTGCTCTTCGGCGGCTTTTTCTTGCTGGTGAGCGCATAGCCTGCCTTTATATGGAGAGGCATACTTTCGCTGACGCTGACTTTAACGGCGCTGAGCCCTTCACACTGCTCCATGACCCTTTCGATCTTGTCGCTGATAAGGTCAACTGCGAATATGATACGGCTCTCGGTCAGCTTTACAAAGCGGACTATCTCATTCTCGGCGGACATGGGGTGTATCATATTTGCAACGGCGCCTGTCATGCTGACAGCATAGAACAGGTAGACAGCCTCGGGAGTATTGGGCATACATACAGATACCGAATCTCCGCTCTTTACGCCTGCCGCTTTCAGTGCAGCAGCACATTTCCGTATCTCTGCCATAAATCTCTGATAGGAGATCTTCTTTCCGAAGTAGTTGATAGCGCAGTACCCGGGGTACTTCTCCGCCGTTTTTTCCACAAGCTCATATATAGTGCATTCAGGATACTCAAGATGTCTTTTCATATTTTTTCCCAGCTTTCATAAGAGGTAAAGTGTTTATGCTTCAGCTCGTCCTCAGACATAGCCTTTCTGAGAAGACCGGCTATCTCATCATACAGTCTTCTGTTGGTATCCCCGGGACTTCCGCCTGCTTCCAGCGGTCTGCCGAATATCACGGTAAGTCTGTGCTTCGGGAAAAGCGAGTAATCACCTGCGATGGCATAGGGGACTATTGGAGCTCCTGTGCGCGCCGACATGACTGCCGCCCCGAATTTGAAGGGCAGGAGCAGCTCTTTGGTGTAGTTGCGCTTTGCCTCGGGGGATACATTCACAAGCTCTCCCTTTTCCAGAGCAGCCACCGCAGCCTCAAGGGCGGCAGGATTGTGCTTCGCATGGAGGTCCACGGGAATGGTCCCTGCACTTCTGAAAAGGAAGCCGAACCTTGAATCATGAAGGTCTTTTTTGGCAAGGGCCCTGACGACGCGTTTGGTTGAAATATCTATAAGGATCGGATCAAAAGCGTGTTTATGGTTCCCTGCGATGACGGCGGGACCGTCGGAGGGGATATTCTCCCTGCCTATGATAACAGGTCTGTACATGAGCCTGAACACAGGTCCGAGGATAAAACGTGCTGTCTTGTAAAAAGTATACATTCTCTTACTCCTTGCATCTTCTGAATTGCCATTAACAATTATATTACGGTTTCACGGCGTTGTCAATGATCCGTCCGCAGAAGCCCGGGCTGAAGCTGTCGTAACTATATATTACCGCAAAATGCGGCTGATTTACAGATGATAGCTGTAACATTTCCGGTGACAAATGTAACGATCTCAGTGACATTTGTAACTTTATTTTACTTTGAGCAGCCGTGCCCGAAGAGCAGGATCGACGGTATGAAGGCGATCATCTCTTTTAAGTCACTCAGCCTCCGAGTTAAATACCGCAAGAAATGGCAGGCGAAATATATTTATTGACTTGACTATTGAGGTGAAATATGGTAAAATGACACATATATAATTTATTGATATGCTCAAAAATCACTGATAATTATCGTCATTTTTGGGAATGATTTGTCGGATTGACCTGATATAGGTATAAAACGGCATTATGATCAGACGGATATTTCCGAAGCTCCCTTTCGCAGGGGGACAGGATATGCAATACAAGCTTTATCGGGAGGTAAGCGCATGGACAACGAATATTACTACAATCAGGCACGTAATCGCTATTACGACGCCTGTTCGGGAATAAACAGCTGCGAGAACCGTGTCAATGACCTTGCACGGGAAAAAAATCAGGTGCTTGCGGACCTCAACGACCTTAACGCTCAGCTTCGCAGGCATCAAAGGGCTTCATTCGAGCTGGAGGGACTTGTCCTGTGTGAGGACGATCTGACAGACAGCCTCAGTACCGTGGCAAACGATATGGAGGATGCTACCGATAATTTCCGCGGTATGGCAGCGGCGTCAGATACGCCCTCGGTAAACCTTAACATCGTTTTCAGCGACGAGATGACCAGGACAAGGAGCACTCTCACTGCCTCAATGAATGAGTTCAGGTCACAGAAGACCAATGTGGACAACAGGATAACCCAGCTTGAGGGGGCTATCAGGGACGCAGAGCGCAGGATAGTCGATCTGGAGCAGGCGATCCGCATAACCAACTCTGAGGCTGACTCATGGCGCAGCACAAAGTACAATGCCTCTCTTGATATGGAGTATTACAGGCGCAGAATGGACGAGGAAGACTGAGCCTGAAAGAATACGGGAATTATTTTTCAACATGATATAAAGTCCTGCGGCAATGACCGCAGATGATCAAAAAGTAAAAAAGGGGTGAGCGATATGGCAACGATAGCTTTATATTCGGGCAAGGCGAACATGATGCCGTGGATCCTGAGAGACCTGAAATCATCGGTCAGGGATTACAGAGACGACGTCGAAGACCTTGGACGCCGTGCAGCTGCCATAGACAGCGGTATATGTGACCTTTCTCAGGTCATTGATTCACTGAGATCCTCCTCGGATACTCAGGAGGCAAAGGCGGATCTTCTCAGCGAGGCTGCTGACATGACGGAGCAGTTCCTCGATGATGTCGAGGAAATAGACGAGGACGCCGCCGAAGCCATAACCGACAGCAAGAATGATTTTTACGATACATACGAATACCTCAGACCGGAGTGTGAAAAGGAAAAGACATTCTGGGACAAGGTGGGCGACGGACTCAAGAAGGTGGGCGAATGGTGCAAGGATCACTGGAAAGCCATCGCCACGGTAATTCTGGTCGCAGTTGCCATCGTTGTGATCGTTGTCAGCGGCGGAACGGCTCTGGGACCTCTGGCAGCTCTGGCTGTAACTCTTGCGAAGGGAGTGCTGATAGGCACCGTCGTGGGAGGATTAATGGGAGGCATAGTCGGCGCCGTGTCGCCTAACAGTACCTTCTGGGAGGGACTTGAGAACGGCGCCTTCGGCGGAGCTCTCGGCGGTCTCATCACAGGCGGTCTCGGAAGCGCAGTATCTGCGATCTCCGGCGTAGCTGAGCTGTCACTGGTACAGACCATGCTGGTAAGCGGCGCAGGCGACACCATCACCTCGATACTTACAAATCTGGGTGACCAATTCATCAAGGGAGACAATATCTCCATCGGACAATATATTTCCGACGCACTGTTCTCCTTCGGAACAGGTGTGCTCTTCGCAGGTCTTGGCGATTATCTCGGCAAGCACATACCGCCTCTCAAGATCAACGGTCTCAACAAGGGCAGAGGCAGCTGGAAGTTTGATTGGATGTACGGAAAGGCAAATGTTGGAAGGAGCGGAAATCCCATTACCATAAGGACGATACTGAAGGGCATGGGAGCCGACTTCATAGACGGCGTGATCGACCACGGAATAGAGCTGCTGAAGGGCGCAACAGGCGAGGGCTATGACGCCTACAAGGACGCAGTCTCAGCATAAAATGAACAGATATGAATGATAAGATCACGGTAAGATACGGCGCAGGGGACCTTGCAGTGCCACTGCTCATACTTGCCTTCTTTGCGGCACTGAACGTGTTCACGCTCATATTCACCAATATGAAGGCGCTTTCAATACTCGTGCTGGTACTGCTGGCGGCTTATGCAGCCGCAGTCATCTGCCCCACGGTACTGTTCTTTCTCAGGGCAGAGGGCGACAGGTTTTATTCGTCATCAAGAACAGGCAGGAAATACGATTTCAGACTAAGCGATATAAAGAGCATTACCTGCACCGAGCGCAGGAACTATAAGTACGGAGTCAAATACTTTGTGGAGATAAGAACGGCTGACGGCAGCGTGATCCTCCACCACAGCATGAAGGGCTTCGGCGAACTTGCTGCTTTTCTCCTGGAAAAGCACAGCTCAGGGGAGCTCAGCTCCTCGGTGCTCTCAAAAAAGTGCAGAGAATATCTTGAACAGTATGCCTCTCAGTCAAAGTGAGAGGATCCGCTGAACTTCACAGCAGACCGGTGTCATATACGGAAAACTGATATAAAACAGCTTATAATGACATAAATGGATATTTTAAACCGAAAGGAGTCGAATAAATGACATCAAATCAGGAAAGAGCCCGGCAGCTCATGGCGGATTCACGCTTTGCATTCATGAACGGCCAGTACCGCGAGGCTCTCAATTTAGCAAAGGAAGCAATACAGCTGGCTTCAAAGGAGGCTGACGCCTACCAGTGCGCAGGAAACGCCTGTATGTCGCTGGAGGACTATGATAATGCCATCGACTACTATAAAAAAGCACTGAAGCTTGAGCCAAATAACGGCAACAGATACTTCAATCTGGGCTATGCCTATGCCTCCGCAGAGAAGGCGGGAGAGTCCGTCAAGAACCTTGCCAAGGCTGAGGAACTGGGATGCACTCCCGAAAATACGGTACAGCTCTATAACCTTCTCGGTATCATCTGCTTCGATATAGGCAGATACAACGACGCTCTGGTGAACCTGAGCAAGGCTGAGGCGATAATCGGCATTGATATGGACATAATGCGCCGCAAGGCTATTATCTACGGCATGAAGAATGACGTCAGAAAGGGACTTGAGGTCTGCAATCAGATGAAGCTCATAGCTCCCTCGGAATACACAGGTTATCAGTACGCCTTCAGACTGCTCTGTCAGGCGGGAAGGCTTGAGGCAGCAAAGCGTGAGCTTAGCATAGCCGCAAGATACGCTGCTCCCTCCATGGATTACTATATGGACTGCGTTTCCTTAGAGCTTAGGACCTACGAGCAGGACAAGGACAATGAGCACATGAAGAAGTCTCTGGCACTTCTCGTGAAGGCTCTTGATACTCTCAGACCTTCCGTGAAGGAGGTCGCTGAGACATACATAAGCGCCGCGGAGCTCTGGCTCCAGCTGGAGGACGCTGACAGGACGATTGAGTGCCTGAATGCGGCGCTGAACCCCGTATCCTCATTCAACCATGGATTTGAGATAGTCCCCAAGGACTACAGCGAGATCAGACTCACGGAATACGACGTTGAGGAAATGATCGAGAACGACAGGATACGCATCGAAAACGAGCTGGGTGAATACGGCCTTGAGGAGCTGGCTGACAGCATCGACCCCGATGAGGAGGGCAGCAGAGACTTCCTTACCGTCATCGGCAGCGAAGAGGAGGCTCCCGAGGAGGAGTACAAGCTGGACGGAAACAGCAGCTATGAGCTCACTCCCGACAACACAGACCAGGTCAACAGGCTCTATGTGGGAGCATATACCCTTAAAAGTGACTTTGCGAAGGTCATTGACTATGCACGGAAATTACAGAGCAGCGAAAGCGCTCATAACAGATATATCGGAATCTACAGCGAGGCAAATGCCTGCATGAAGCTTGGCACCGAGGACTATAAGCAGAAGTATGAGGAGACTATAAAGTTCTTCAGAAATGCTATGATCAAGGATCCAAGCGATATTACCGCTGTGACGTTCCGTATACAGTGCTGTACCGATATAGGGGAGTACGGGGAGGCAGAGCAGCTTTGTAATTTGCTTACACCTGAAATAAGAAAGAGCTTCCTTGAAAAGGTAAAGGAAGCGAAAGGCGGAGGTGAGTAATTATTGGGCCTGGATCAGGATATAAAACTGGACAGTGCGGCTTTTGAAAAGGCGGCTTCAGATATGGCTGCACTTAAAAAAAGGGCGGAAGATCTCAGAGACAAGCTGAAACAGATGTATAAGGACATCACGGAAGCTCTTGATACTCCCGCAGGACACGCTATCGAGATCACGGCAGAAGATATGCTCCTGAAGCCCGTCGAAGACCTTATCCTCGTTATCGGACAGATGTCCGCTACCCTTGATGAGATAGTCAAGACGCCGTATTATCAGAGTGTATTCGACAAGTATGATGAGCTTGTACAAAGCATCAAATTTAATTAACAGGAGGAAACAATTATGCCAATGGGAAGTACGGGTACAGTTAATATCACACCCGAAATGATCAGTGCTGCACTGAGTGCAGTAGAGGAGTATGAGTCGACCACAAACTCTCTTTACACAAGACTGGACGGAGTGGTAAGCAGTCTTATCCCCGGAAGCTTCAGCGGAAGCGCTGCACAGGGATTCCAGACATTCTACACAAACAAGATAGAGCCTGCAACAGGTCAGGCTGTAAAGGATATTATCGAACTGCTCAGAAATATCCTTAACGGTATTAACGACGCTATCCCGAAGGACGGCGACGGCCTTGATGACCAGCTCGGTTCACAGAACAGCAGCGATGGTAACTAAAAAGGGAGGTAATTGAAAATGGCAGGTTGCAGAATCGTAAATGAATCAGTTGTAAGTGCAGTTCAGGAGATGAACAATATCTCACAGGCTTATCAGCAGGCAGGTGAAACTCTTATCAGTGCGCTCACAAGTGCTATCGCTGATATGGAGGGCGAGGCTAAGGACGCTTTCCAGGCACTTATCGACGGCGACATCAGGACCTTTGTGGAAGAGAGCCTTCCCGAGGCTGTCAAGGGTATGTCCGACCTTCTCGAGCAGAACAGACAGCAGTTCGAGAGCATGGACGCTCAGTTAGGAGCAAGCATCAGCGGCTAAGTTTTCCGTATGTGCAGTCCCGTACCATATACGGATAACGGGGCTGCACTTATTACGTTTTCGGAGGTATAACATGGCTTTCAGGATACTGAGTGAAGAAGAAAAGCTTTTCATGACACAGGAGCAGCTTGATATATACGAAAGGGAACTTAAGCTCTATAAGGAGCGTCTTGCCTTTGTTGAAAAGGTGGAACAGATAGAAAAAGCGGACATAAAGAAGTTCACTCCCTCTCTCCGTCCCATCAGCGTCATAAGCTCTCCCAGACTTGTACCCTTTGAAAATAAGGGAACAGGCAGGATAGAACTTAAAAAGGCCCCGGTAAAGACGCCCGATATGTCAGTTTATGCAGCAAAAAGGATCTCGGAGAATGACATCTCTGCTTTCATAAACTCATCAGCCTCTGTGAGAGCCCGCACAGGCATCAGCAGAGAGCTCATGGACAGTATATCAGGCAAAGCAGCTTCCGCCGCAGTACCACTCAAAAAAAATATCAGTATTTCAAAGACAGCAGCCCCCTCATTCAGGCAGAGAGGCTTTGAGAGCCCTGCCGCTGACATGAGAGTACAGCTGGCAAAAAAGCCTTTGGCAGACTTCGACATCAGGAGCTTCAGTGCCCCTGAAAGGAAGTCTCCCGAGCTGAGAAAGACAGGCCTGGCTGCCATGACGGCAAGAGAATTCGCAAAGCCGGAGTTCTCGGCAGTGAAGCTGGATATGCCGCCAAAGGCAGGAGTATTGTCCGCAGCCTTTACAGCTCCCGAAAGGCAGCAGGTAAGGCTGAACGTGCCCGCAAAGGCAGCAGTTCCCTCAGCGGAATTCAGGCTGGCAGCCCTCAGTGCTCCCAGGGTGGAGCGCCGCCCGGTCAAGAAGTTCGAGGCAAAGCACTTTGCAATGCCCTCACTGAGCCGTCCGCAGCTCAAGGCAGTATCTGCGGCAGTACCTAAGCTCCATAGCTTTGAGGCTCAGCAGGTAAAGGCGGAGGTGAAGCGCCCCGAGACTATGCCCGCGCTAAAGCTTGCAGACTTCCGCAAGCCCGAGGTAAGCGCAAAGGTGAACGTAAAGGCTGTCCCGAAGATAAAGCACACAGAGTTCGGTATGCCCGAGATAAAGGCTCCGAAGCTCAGTAAACCCGATCGTCCCGAGGTAAAGGCGGGAAGCTTTAATGCTCCCGAAATGCCCGAGATAAGGCTCAGCGTGAACGTAAGCCCTGTGAAGCCTAAGTTCAGCGTAAAGTCAATGCCCGAGGCAAAGGCTGAGATAAGAAAGCCTCAGGTCATAGACAGCAGCAAGCTGGATCTCAGCAGGCTCAACTTCATGGCAGGACGTGAAAAAAAGGACCTTTCTGCCCTGGAGAAGGATATAATCTCAAAGACGGAGAAGATAAGGTCGCTGGACACAGACAGTATCCGTGACAATATCCTTTCCGCATTCAAAAATGATGTCAAAGGAACAGAAGTATGAAAAACAATGAGATAATGATCTCCGCAAGGTTTGAATTCGGTGACGGCAACAGCAGAGAGCTCTCTTTCCTCGTGCTGAAGGACATAACCCTCAAGGCCTTTCTGGAATCATTATACTACGGACTGAAAAAGACTCAGGGGCTGGAGAAGTGCTTTCAGCTCTTCGAGAGTTACATAAAGACCCGCAAGGAGATACAGGTGCTCTATACCGCAAAGGGAAAGCACAGTGTCATCGACCTCAACGACAGGGTGGGGAAGGGCGATGAGCAGAAGAGGATATACGATTTGGGTATAGACTCTCTGGGCTTCGTCACCTCAAGCTGTATCCTCATAACCATGGACAGGACTGTCAGGGCTGACGGTCTTTTCGGCGATGAGGAAAGCAGCTATATCCTCAGGGAGAACGACTCTCTTGAATACAATATCAGTACCCGAAGGCTCAATGTTATAGAATCCTCTGTCATAGATATAATCCCCCCTAACGAGATGCCCACAAAGGACAAGTCGTCCATACTTGACGTCATTATCCCTACGGTGCTCTCTACGGGAGGTATGGTGGGTGCACGCTTCCTCATTATGAAGTTCGCAAAGGGCTCGGCAGCCATGGGAAATACCATGCTCCTTATGTCGGCAGCAATGGGTATCGTCTCACTGGTGACCACCCTCTACAACTACCTGAAGAAGCGCAGCGAATACAAGAAGAGCATTGCGGAGTGGAAGGAGAACTACGAGAACTACATCTCCCGTATAATCCACACCATCAAAGAGTGGCAGGAGAGCGACATCGTATATCTCAACAGCGTATACCCCTCAATGGACAAGCTCTTCCACAACACTGCCGAGATAAACGGCATGATATTCGCACGCTCACAGAACGATAACGACTTCATGAAAATATCTCTCGGAACCTCCGACGAGGTAAAGCCCCTGTTCGAGATAAAGTCCGAGAAGACGGACAATATCTACTATGACATCTACTACAAGATGAAGAAGGACAGCGACGGCATCGACATTTTCCTGCCCTCTGCTAAGAAGAACAGAAAGCTGAAGAAGATGTCTCCCGAGGAGATAGTGGAGCAGGACAGGAACAAGTTCCTTCTCACCGACCTTGCCTACAACTTCGCCAACAAGGGCGTTGACAACAAGAACGGCGGCGAGGTCATAGGCTTCAACTACCTCAGGAGCGATACGGGCAGAAAGCCACCCCTCCTCATAGACCTGAAGGACTGCGGCGCTCTGGGCGTTATTTCCGACAATGCCGAGACCTCTCACAGCTTCATTCAGCATGTGGTATTTGAGCTGGCTTACTACCATTCTCCCGAGGACCTTCAGTTCGTGTTCTTCTTCGACAAGGAGAGCGACCCGGAGAAGCAGAACGAGGTGCTCAGGAACTACAAGTACCTGCCTCACACCAATGAGCTTTTCGATGGTATTTCCCAGTTCGTCTTTGACAAGGAGAGCTCGGGCGTGGTTTTCGGACAGCTCCTCAGCCTCATGAACGAGCGCAGCCGCAGCAACGCTGACAGCGACGAGTCGGCTCCCGAGCCTTCCAAGCTTACACAGGTGGTATGTGTGGTTTTCTATGACTATGACATCAAGGAGACAGGCTTCTCAAAGTTCCTCCCCGAAGTTCCTAAGGAGGGCGAGCCCTATGTGAACTCACTGGGACTTACCTTCATATTCATACAGTCCGTAAAGGACAAGCTGCCCAAATACTGCGGCAACATCATCAATATCGACCATGACAACGAGGGCGAGAGAAAGGTCAGCCTGCGCTACAACGTGCTGAGCCGTGAGACCCTCAACGTCCTCAGCGAGGACAAGAACGACCGCAACAAGGTCAAGGATACCGATAACCTTATCGAGTACAAATACTTCAGCAACAAGTTCATTTTCGGTCCCGACAGCTACGATGACAGGTTCGCCCTGGCATACAAGCAGCTCAGCGCTATCTACTACACCCGTATCGCCGAAAACGGCAAGGTGCCTTCAATGGTAACACTGTTCGAGCTCTATGGCTTCAACTCCGAGAAGGTGGAGAACGGCGATGTGAAGGACAGCATCAGAGAGAGCTGGCAGAACGTGGACAGAAATGACGTCACCAGGAACCTGAGAGTGCCCATCGGCAAGAACGAGCACGGCGCAATGTGCCTTGATCTCTACGAAAAGGCAGACGGTCCCCATATGCTGGTTGCGGGAACTACAGGCTCCGGTAAGTCAGAGACTATCATCACCTACCTCATAGGTCTGTGCATGAAGTATTCACCTATGGATCTGAATCTCATGCTTGTGGACATGAAGGGCGGCGGCTTCTCCGACCGTCTGGGCGGGCTCCCTCACTGTGTGGGCGTAGTCACCGATACCGCAGGCGAGGACGAGGGTACATCGGCAGCATATATGCTCAAGCGCTTCCTTGAGACCCTCAACGCGGAGATAAAGAAGCGTAAGCTCCTGCTCTCAAGCTTCGGCGTCGATACTGCCGATGCTTATATAAGAGCCCTCCGTATCATGAGAAAGATAAAGGCTCTGGAGAATGACCCCGAGCACAGCGGAGAGGCTGAGAGCCTCATGAAGAAGCTCAACGACAAGCAGAAGGAAATGCTGAAAAAGGACGTTTCCGAGCTGCCCTCACTGTCACACCTTGTGCTGGTAGTAGACGAGTTCACAGAGCTGAAGCGTTTCTCCAGCGAGAGCGACGACGTTGACTTTATTGCCGAGATAACAACTATCGCCCGTGTAGGACGTACACTGGGCTTCCATATCATACTTGTATCACAGAATATCGAGGGCGCTATCACAGACGATATACGTGTAAACTCCAAGGCGAGGATATGTCTGAAGGTAGCCACAAAGCAGGCTTCAAAGGAAATGCTGGGAAGCCCTGCTGCTGCGGCTCCCACCATGCCCCTGAACGGCCGTGCTTACCTGCTGGTAGGTACGGGAAGCAGGTTCGAGTACTTCCAGTCCGCCTATACGGGCGCCAACAAGAACCTGAACATCGAGCCTGCGGTAAACGTTACCCAGGTGCCCAATTCGGGACGCTTCAACAAGGATTTCTACTCGTCCAAGAAGGACAATATCATCGAGAAGAAAAAGAGCGCCAACGTCAGCGAGCATGATACCCAGCTGGCATTCATCGTAAATACTATCATCGACATCGGAAAGAATATGGAGAAGCCCAGGCAGATCTTCCTGCCGCCGCTTCCCAGCGTCATCATGGACAGCTCTGAATGGGAGGGAACTGAGTGAGCAGGAAGAAAATAGTTTGCACTCTTGGCAAATTCGATATACCCATAATACAGCTCCAGCCCGACTTCAATGTAGACCTTCTGGACTCAAACATCATGGTCTTCGGAGCCTCCATGAGCGGCAAGACCACCTTCCTCAAGACCCTTGTGAACATACTCCACAAGCGTATGAACGAGAAGGAGGAAAGGATATTCATTCTGGACTTCGGCGGCGCTCTCTCGGACTACCGCGATATGCCGCTTGTGTCGGCGTACTTCGACAACTCCAACGAGGAGTACGTCAAGAGAGTGTTCAAGATAATGGACAATATCCTCAAGGAGAACATAAAGCTTCTGGGCGGCATGAACTACCGCGAGGTTGCAGAGGGACAGCCCGTCCATACCACATTCATCATCGACAATCTCAACGCCTTTACCGAGGAGTCCCGCTATACAGCCTATCAGGAGAAGCTGGCAAAGTTGTGCAGAGACGGTCTCTCAAAGGGCATAACCGTAGTTGTCACCGCAGGCGATACAAAGGGGCTTAACTCCTACATGGCAAGCTTCCGCCAGAAGATAGCCTTTGAGATGCCTGCCGACAAGTACCTTGACATATTCAATGACAAGGCAGGCTCCGTGGGCAACAACCCCGGACACGGCTTTGCCAATGTTACCGTCAAGCCCGAGGGCATCACAGGTACATTCAAGATGAACCTGCCCTATGAGGTGCAGTGCTTCAAGGCACAGACCTCCGCAGACCCCGACGGCAAAAATGTCACATTCGCTCAGGGAATGGCAAAGAAATATGACTTCGACAGTGAGGCGGGAGAGTACAGAAAACACGTAAGACGCTATCTGACCTTCCCCAAGGAGCTTACCCGTGAGGAGTACGAAAAGCTGGCACAGAAGCCATCTTCCGAAACAGAGCGTATCTGTCCCGTCAGCGTTGGACTTGACTATGTTGACTTCTGCCCCGTGACCATTGACCTTGCAAGGACAGGCACCGTGGCGATATACGGCAAGAAGGAGTTCGGCAAGACCAATCTCCTCAGTCTTCTCCTTGAGGGACTTGCGCAGCAGAAAAAGGACCTGAGAATGGTTTTCTTCGACGACGGACGAAATCAGCTCAAGCCCCTTTACGATAAATACAGCAGTCAGTGCGGCTGTGTGCTCATAAACGGCTTTGAAAAGCGGGACCTTCCCATGAAGGACGGAAGCGTCGTTCAGGACAAGAAGCTCTCGCCCATACAGCAGTTCTATCTCTATCTCAACGAGAATTACATCGAGCTGGACAAGAGGTTCCTGGCAGGCATTTACGGAGTCAGCGACGCTCTCAGGAAGGAATATGAGAATATCCCCGACTGCGCCGCCGAGGAGACGCCCTTCACTGTATTCATCATACAGAGCAAGCTGGTCTATCTTAATACCCCCGAGGGAAAGAGGTTCATCAACTCCATTCTTCCTCAGCTTACGGCTGTGGCAGAGGAGAGAGGCTTCCTGTTCATATTCTCCGACGTTCAGAAGATAAGCGACGGCGAGCAGAATTCCTTCTTCAACAACAATATCTCCTATGCCTTCCTCCTGGACAATATTGCAGAGTTCGCAGGGGAGAGAGGTCAGAAGACCGTCTTCGGAAACATGGACGTGAAGACGCTCAAGGAGGACTATGCAAGATGTGAGCTGGGCGACGGCTACAGCTATGATATAGAGGCTGACAGACTGGTCAAGCTCAAATTCATAAAGTACGGAAAGGATGATTGATATGTCAGGATTCATATCAGCGAATATAGATAAATTTGTGCAGTTCGAGACCCAGGCTCAGGAAGCGATAACCGAGTTCCAGTCCATAAAGGACGATTTTGACGATATAAATTCCACCCTCCTCGGCAAGTGGGAGGGGGCTGGAAAGGACGCATATAAGCAGGAGTCCGACCACATAATGGAGAATGTACAGGGTATAGAGACCATACTCAATACCATATGCGACACTGTCATCAAGAGCGTCAAGGACTCATATCTCAATCTCGATGAAGAGCTTGGAGAGCTCAACAAGAATCCTTCGGGAGGGGAACAGTAAGCAATGGGAAAACCGAGTGTCGGTGAGATAAATACCGACAGCATAGAGAAAAAGACGGAGAAGATAAGCAAGCTCACGGAGCTTCCCGAGGAAGCCCCCGGAACTATATTCGACCTTCTCTTCTCAGAGGGCAGAAACAAGGAAATGGTGAAGAATGAGCCGAGAGATAAGAGGAACTGATTTCAAATTCACAGTTGATACCTCCCACGGCCTCAACAAGGACGGCTTCATCGCCATAGGTACGGAGAGTATAGTTTACAAAGGACTGAAGACCGCCAGCGAGGGAGGTCTCCAGTTTTCCTGCGTACTGAAGTTCAAGCCCAAATTCGTAAGGTCGGGCGACGAGATAGTGGACAGGCTTAAGAAATTCAAGGATGAGGAGCTCACCATCTTTGACGACCTTCAGGAGTGCCGTTCCATCGTCCGCATATTTGATGTTATCGAGGACCTGGGGGACTTCAGTATGCCCTGCGAGCACGTTGCGGGCAAGGTCATCAACAGCGACGGCTACTTCTGCGTTGTCGAGGAGTACATCGACGGCTGGTCCCTTGAGGAGTACTGCCGCGAGGAGAGCTGGAAGCTCCGCAAGGCAGAGCAGCTGGAAAACGGGCTTTCAAGAGTCATCAACTATCACGACTATCCCGAGGATGAGCGTCAGCGTATCGACCTGAGCTACAGGAACTATGAGAACATCATAAAATATCAGGGCGAGATAATACAGTTCATGATAAACCTCTGCGAGATACTTGAGTTCGTGACGGAGAAGAAGAATATCCTTCATCTGGACATAAAGCCCGAAAACGTCATGGTGACCAAGTACGGCAGGGAGCTGGTGCTCATCGACTTCGGACGGGCAAAGCGCATTACAAAGGCGGACAGGTTCGCAAGGGCTGAAATGGCTCCTGCGGATTACAAGGGCAGGGAGACCATAGACAGGATGTTCCAGTACGGCACCCTGGGCTATGCAGCCCCCGAGTGCTATGCGGAAGCCGCCGAGGGCTCCGAGTTTCCCTTCAAACAGCCCCTTGAAAAGGGAAAGATGTCCATAGAGAGCGATATATTCTCCTTCGGCGCCACATTCTGGGAGTGCCTTAACATCTTCGAGCTGGTAACGGGGAACAAGTGGTTCTCTGAGGACAGCCATGACTTCTACAAGGAGCATTTCCTCCGCGACGAAGCCTACTGCGGCAGAGACCTGAGCCTTACCTCCATACACTACCACAAGAAGCTGGAGAATATTATCCGCACCTGCACCAAGGCAAGGACAGCCCACTATCTTGAGGAGGACAACAGAGAGTTCTACCACTCCTACTCAGAGCTGAAAAAGGACATAGAGGACGCAAGAAATTCCGCCCCGACTATCGTCCGCGCAGAGAATATCAAGGTAAGGAACGCCTTCGGAATGTTCGGCGTAACGATGGCTGTTGCCACAGCCTTTCTGCTGATGATATCCCTGTACCGTCTGGTGGGCTACAGAGTAGCTATGGACAAGTGGAACAGCCTTGTTTCGGGATATAACGTTACCCGCTTCTACAAGCTGGACACCCTGTCCATGGATCTGATAAAGACCTCATCGGGAAGCAGACAGGAAAACACATACAGAATGATCTCGGAGTTCACCTATCAGGACGGTGACATCGACGATAAGGAAGCCGCTATGCTGGTGAAGCTGCTGAAGAAAATGAGCAGCACCGAGCATCTGGGCGAGCATATCGACGAGCTGATGATGCACGGCAACCAGAAGAACTTCAGGGAGATAAGCTCCGAGATAATGACCATAGAGACAGAGACGGACAGCGACGGCTATCGCATAGCCAGAGCCATATACAACGCCGAGGTGGGCAGGACAGGCTACACCGAGGCATTCGAGGTGCTGGACAGCTACAAGGACGACGGCAGGTTCAGGAACGCAGTCATAAAGCTGAGGAACGTTCTTGACAATGACGAGACCATTCGTCTCCTTGCTGAGTATAAGGGCACCGAAAGAGCCGAGATACAGCAGTATCTGGCAGAGATAGGAGGCTGATGACAATGAGCAGAAGAAACTCGGGCGGATTCAGCCGCTTTATGGAAAAACACCTGCTGCTCCAGTATATACTCAACTCCTTCGGGAAGGTGCTCCTGGGGATAGTTCTGGGTACAGCCCTTATCTTCGGCATACTCAATGCAACGGGAAAGTATTCCGTTCTGGAGAGCAGACTTGATCTGAAATACGACTCGCCATGGTTGACAGTACCCATGGCAGCAGCTCTCGCACTCGCCCTCATAGCCCTTGTAATAGGGCTTATCCTGTACTTCTACAAGTACAAGCGCAGCAGGGTGAAGAGCAGCTTTTACAGCGCCCTTGCGGACGTTGTCAATGAAAAGAAAAAAGGCTGACAGCCTTAAGGGGAAAGATCCAAAATAAGAGATTGGAGTGTTATCAGTGAAAAAGAAGCTACTTTCAATAATACTGGTGGCGATGCTGTCGACCAACGCCATACCCTATGCCGCAGTTGCGGCTGAGGAGGGCACCACGGCAGCTTCCGAGGAGGCGGCTGAGGACGGAAAGACCTCGGTACCTCAGATCACCGACATCAATATGGAACACAGGAAGTATGAGCTCGAAGCTGAGGTCGTTGAGGAAAACGGTGATTACAGCGTCAGAGAGCTTGTATGCAATATATCGGATTTCAGGGGTAAGGACGTACAGTTTGAAGCCGAAGCCAGTGCCGAAAAGGTGAGCGAAGGTCATTACAAAGTATACCTTCGGAACTGCCGCCTTACAGGCAGTGATGCAGGGCTTTTCACTCTCAGCAACACCGAGCAGGAGAGGACCGACGCTGTCGTTCTTGACGTTTACAGTGTTACCCATATCGTTCATGTCAAGCCCGAAATAACAGATCTGTACGTGGACGATGATATTCCCGACAAAATACCCTGTACCTGCGTTGACGAAAATGCCGACATCGGCAATGTTTCGTTTTACTGCAAGGTCTCGGGAGCTTCGGGAAAGGCGCGAGTGGGAACATATGCCTTCACTGATCCTGCCGCCGACAGCAGCGGCTATGAGGTCAGCTTTGACGGCGAATACAGCCTGAAGGTGACCAATCCTCCTCTTGATGAAGATACGGCAAATATGCTGCCGTGGGACGTGCAGCATCTGAGAGGCGTCACCAAGAGCACCATAAAGTGCCCTCAGGGGTTTGAGCTTACCTCGGATTTCAGAAGCTTCAACAGCACCCTGACACTGTCCCTGGATACTTCTTCATACGGCAAGGAGAAGAGTATCCGCTACTTTATGCGCAATAAGCATGACGGAAGTGTCTATCAGCTTGAATACAGATATATACTGGAGGAGAGCACGGGTATCCGCACTGCATGGGCATCCGCAGGTACTGTGGGTGCTGTCCGCAGCGGCGAGCTGGACGTAAAGGAAAACGCCGTTATAAAGGTGCTTCTCAGGCGAAATGACGCAGCTGAACTGGAGAGCCTGAAGCTCACCTCCAATGCAGACAAAAAGGGCAGGGAATATACGGCAAGTACGCCCGAAATAACCACAGAGGAGCTTGACGCGCTGATAAAGAAGGCGGCAGGTGTAAGCGGCGATGAGGCTGCGGATATACCAGCTCCCAAGGCAGAGGGCGGAGCTCTCAGGGTGAATTACAACGGCGTGAACTATTTCTATGCGGAGTTCCCTCTTGATGAGGTTAGCAGCGGAAACTCATGCAGATTTACCGACTTCAAGCTTGTCATAAAGAACAAGGGTGAGTCACGCAATGAGAACCCGGCGCTGACCCTTGCAGCCGGTATGGGCGGAAATGCTTCTGTTTCTCAGCTGCTTGTGGATAAAAAGCTGCCTGTTATCGCAAACAGTGAAGCTAAGAAGGCTGTTGATGTTGATTTCAGCAACCTGAACAAGTCTGTCAATGGAACTATAAATGTCTCTGACGGTGAGAGCGGTATAAAGGAAGTAAAGTACAAATGGGACTTTGAAGATGACTATACAACTATAAAGAATGTTGATTCCGCAGCAGGCAGACAGCAGAAGCTGGAGTTCAGCGCTCCCTATTCGGAAATGGACGAAGCCGAAGCCTCACAGGACAGCTTTGTTATCAATATCTCTGTTACGGATAATGCAGGCAATGTCACCGAATATGAGCAGGAATGCAAGTCCGAATGGGATCAGCAGCCTCCTGCGGTAAAATTTGCCGGATTTGTCAATGAGAGCTACGATCTTACAAAGCTCCATCACTATGACTACGGAAACTATACCAATACCCGCAAGAAGCTCTTCATGATCGTTGAGGACGAGACCGACAGAAAGTTCATATCGGGCTTCGGCGGAGTTACCGTGAACGGAAAAGACGGAGTAAAGCCTCAGATCTATTCGCTGGCAGGCGTTCAGGGAATTGAGGATATACTTACGGCTGCTCAGCCCGAAAGCGGCTCGAAATACAGCAACGCCAATATTTCCGCTTCGGACTGGAATAAGATAAAGCAGGCTGTCACCGAGCAGAAAAACAAGGGACAGTCCTACAAGAGCGGTGATGTGGGCAGCGGTCCGTACATATGTATATTTGAGATCAGCGAGCTGTCGGGACTTACTCCCATTACCCTGAGCTTTGCCGATAACGGCGGCATAGTGAACCAGGTCATCGCAAGCTCTGTTATCGGAGATATGAAGACAGGCGGCTGTGTTTATGATGACAAGGCACCCGAATGCAGCTTCACCTTCAGCGATACCGACGGTACCGCACACAGGGAGGGCAGCGGCCTTACGGACTATAAGCCCGATAAGGACGGAAGGATCTGGCTCAACGAGTTTGATACCTCCCTCAATATAAACCTTTCCGACCATACAAGCGGAATCAGAAAGGTAGTTGTGGAGAAGCTTGACGAGAAGGGTGAACTCATAGAGACCGGCGAGGTACAGGTCAGCGATGACTCTGCCAAGAATACACATACTATCGCTATCCCTCTTCATAATGATACCGAAGAAGAGACCGCAGGGTATGCAAAGGCACTTACCGACGGAAAGTACGGCTTCAACATCGTCGTATATGACAACGCAGGCAATGTAAGCGGACATCTTATGGCTGACAGCGAAAGCAAAGCCGAGCCCATAAGGGTTGACGTAGGCGTCTACACGGGAAGCGTTACCGCCGAGTCGCAAAGCGTTCCGGGTACATCAAAGTACGTAGGAAAGCAGCTCTGGATGACGGATACCGAAAAGCCGAAGCTGAGCATAAAGCTTGACAATAATTATGCAGGCATAGGAACGCTGACCATGACTGTAAATAACAAGCAGGTCAAGTGGGACTATAATGAGAAGACAGGAATGCTCACCTCCGATCTCAGGTCTGAAAATGACAACTCGGTGGTAAGCTGCGGAAGCAGACAGCAGTATGAGGTCTCGGTCAGCGGAAGCGACAATGCAAGACACATGATAAAGCTCTCCCAGACTGTCAACGCGGATACAAAGGCTCCTGAGGTATACAAGGTCGAGGCGGTGAAGAAGAGTGACAATATCGCTCTCCAGACACTGAATTTCTTCACCTTCGGTGCCTTCTCAAATGACGCTGTTGAGGTAAAGGCTTATATAAGAGAGCCGGAGTTCGACAGCGGACTGTCAACGGTGATCCTTGATTACTATAAAGCCGACGGCACTCCTGCCGAGGGCGTTGTTATGAGCGAGTCGGTCAGCAGCGGCGGTGAACACATCTATTCCGCACTGCTCCCCGTTGAGGATCAGGTATTCTACAACGACATCAGTATTTATGCTGAGGATAACGTAGGCAAGAAGAACGGCAGGTCAGTATTCGACATCAGCGGCGGTGAGACCGAGAGCAGGAACTTCCTCGTTATCGAGAAGAACGAGCCTGTTATCGGCATTGACTTCCCGGGCAGTGATATAACAGCTTCCGCCATTGAGGCTGACGGGGAGAATGCTGAGAACGAGAGCGGATATGCTCATCACATCAGCAACTACAGCGAGGAAAAGGTGCCTGATGACCTCTGGTACTCCGAGCACAAGAAGTTCGCAGTTACTGTTCAGGACGCTCAGGCAGGCATAAACAGCATAAAGATGACTCTCAACGGCGTTGAGATAGAGAACCCCGACAGGTTCAGGGCAGATGCTTCGGAGAAGGCGGAGGGCACAGAGCCTGAGTCGGAGACCGAAAAGTCCGGGAAGGCAGAAACAGGGGAGTTCAGGTATGAATTCGATACCGAGGAGCTCCACAAAATACTTGAAAAGCAGCCCAGACACGGCGATTACATATTCACGGTGGAGGCTGTTGACAACGCAGGCAACGCCACGAAGCCCCTGGAGTTCGCATATAATCTGGACGACATAGATCCCGAGATAGAGAAGTTCATCTTCTCGCCCGCATCATCAGACAACGTGGGCGATACCGAGGACTGGGTGATCTCCGAGGACGTTCCCGCCTACACATATTTCTTCGGCGGAAAGTTCTGGGCAGTATTCCGCGTCTCCGACGCATATCCCACTTCGGGACTTGACAGGGTGGACTACAGGATACTTCCCTTCGAGAACGGCAATGCCAACTATGACAAGGTACAGAACGGCAGCCTTGCAATCCGCTCGGATACGAGTGGCATGGACGAGGGCTCAGAGGAGTACGGTCTTCTCGGATCCCTGCTGAAGGCAGATGAGGAAAGCGGAAGAAATGACGATGAAAGCGGTATATACGGCTATTCGTGGCTTGAGATACCCGTTGACTTCAAGGGACAGATCTTTGCGGGAGTCTTCGATAACGTAGGACGCCATTCCGAAAACAAGACAACTCACGGATATGTCACCGATAATGCCGCTCCCACAGTTGAGATAACAGGCATAAACGATACAAGGCATTCCGACGGTGAGGGCAATAAGCTCTATTCCTCCGAGAAGGAAGTGACCGTAGTCATCAGGGATACTCAGTCGGGAATAAGAGACGTGAGGTATTCCGTTGACTCAGAAAAGCGTCACGGCGACGGCGGAAGCTTCGACATCAGAGACTTCGACCTGAACGGCACAGACGAGATCACTGACGGCTGGGTAGTCTCAGCAAGGGACAGCAATCTCATCACCGAGATCAGGAAGACCTTCAGGTTTGACAGCGACGACAACGGAATTACCGTAACCGCTTCTGCGGGTGACAACTCGGGTAATCATTCAGATGATTCAGTCAGCGAGAAGTTCACCGTTGACCTTACAGATCCCGTTATCGACGTGGATATAAACGGAGGTATCGACGGCACCAACTACTACAGTGCTCAGCATAAGCCTGAGATCACCATTAAGGTCACCGAGCGCAACTTTGACCCCGAGCTCATAAACACCACCTTACAGAACAGCTTCGGCAGCAAGGTCCCCACAGTCAGCTTCACAGATGTATCGGATACAGAGCACACCGCTCACCTGGTATTCGATGAGGGTGACTTCACCTTCGACATCAGGGGCACAGACAGGGCAGGTCACAGCGCAAAGGTGAATATGGACCGTTCAAAGATAGGCAAGTTCTACATGGACAATACCGCACCTGTGGTATCGAACAACTTCACGGACTTTGCCGACAGCAAGAACGGAAACTATCTCAGCAGCGCAAAGAATATCGAAATAACCGTTGTGGAGCACAACTTTGATCCCGAGAGGTCGGGACTGAAGATCTGGCACAAGGATCCCGGCTCCGAGCACGACAGCACAGGCTTTACAGATGTAACGAACAGCGTTATATCCCGTGCGGACTGGAAGACCGAGAACGATACCCACACTCTTTCGGCACAGCTCAAGCAGGACGGCGTCTACAGGATAGAGGTAGCTCCGTCTGATCCTTCGGGCAACAACGGCGGTTCATCAAGCTCAGGCATATTCGAGCTGGATACCACAAAGCCTGTGGTAACGGAGAAGAACGGCAAGCGTGTTGACAAGAGCAATGCGGACAAGTTCCTGGACATCTACAACGCATCGAGAAAGGACGAGGCGGTACCCACAGTTGAGTTCTCCGACGCCAACTTCGACCACCTGAAATACGTGCTGACGGTATATGCTCCCCAGTACAAGAACGGCAAGGAGCTTGCAGTCATCAGACCCAAGAATATGTTCCTTCCCGAGGACAAGAATGAGACAGGAACACTAAGGAACACCAGGTTCGCGCTTCCCGAGTTCGACAAGGACGGCGTTTATGCCCTTGAGCTCATAGCTGTGGACAAGGCAGGCAACGAGAGCTATCTCAACTCCAACACATATATGAGGTTGGTAGACAACGATGTTCTGGCTTATATCCCCAACAGCAACTCTGTGAAGAAGACGGGCTGGTACTCATTCCAGTACGATAACGGCGAGCCCATAAGCAAGCGCCCCGATAACTTCAGCGACATTGAGATAGTGGTATTCTCAGAGAAAAACTCCGATGTAGACGTAGTTCTGAGAGACTATAACGGCGATGAGAAGAAGACAAATCTGACATCCGATACAGACCCGAGTCTCTACGGAGTAAATATCTCAAGATTTACACTGGGTTCGGACTACTTCAAGGATAATTTCCGTGATGATACTGATACAGAGCTCTATCTGTCGGTAAAGAACAACGACGCGAGAATAGATCTCGGAAGGCTCCATATCGACAATATCGAGCCAAAGTGTGATCTTCCCAAGTCTTTGAAGTCCTGGAAGTGGTTTGCAGGAAACAAGTCCCGCACCATTACAGTGAGCAATATCGATGAGCAGCTGGACATGAACAACTGCAAGGTCTATGACAACGGCAAGGAGATAGACTTTGAGTATTCTCCCGACAGCAAGAGCCTTTCGTTCAAGCTTGACAAGGGCTGGCACAGAGTCGGCGTAAAGCTTGAGGACGAAGCAGGAAACGTCTACAGCATACAGGAGATAGACAACCTCTATATCGGTTACTTCTGGCTGTGGGTGATACTTGGTTCCGTAGCAGCTATCGGCGGACTTGCAGCATTCATCATAGCAAAGATAAGAAAGAAGAGACTCTACTGATAAAAAACAAAGCCCCGAAGCGAACATCATCGCTTCGGGGCAGTTTTTATATATTTTCTGATAATATAAATCATAATTTACATTTGTAGGGGACGCCGCCCTCGGCGTCCCGCGAGATATATTACACGCCCAACGGGACGTCGAGGACGCCGTCCCCTACATTATGCTAACGGCTAAAGGCTCAAATCATAATTTAGCTCCGCTAAATTATGATTTAAATTAGAAAAAATTACTGCGTTGATGAAATTTCAACAGAAAAGCCACAGCATTCTGACTGTGCATCAGAAATGCTATGGCTCAATGCTTCTGTATCAGCTTGCCTTCAGTGAAGGTGCTGTGAACTTTCCTTCCTTGAAAAGCTTGATGCTCTCCTCAGAGACTTCGTTGTCCTCACCAAGCGAGTAAGAATCACCTGATGTGTGCTCGTCCATGATCTTGTGATACTCATCAGGGTCTTTAGGCTCAGCGTTGATGTTGTAGATCTTCTCTGCGTTGTCGCTTACCTCTGTATCGCCGAAGCTGAAAAGCTCCTCAAACCTGAACTTCTCGTTGAACTTATAGAAGCAGCCTGCGGTATAGCTGGGAGCGTGATACTCGCCCTGGAGCTCACCGCTTTCGGGGTAGTAATACATAGCTCCGTCTGTTCCGAAGGTGCCGACGGGAACTACACAGCCGTTCCATGAGAAGACGTCAACGCTGGGAGAAAAGGCGATTCCCTCTGAAACGAAGAGCTCGGGGACATCATCGCCGTTTACGTCCATGATAGAGAAGGAACTCTTCATGTTTTCGTTTCCGTTCATTTTTGTCAGGTAATCGTTGAGGACAGCTGCATAGCCCTCCTCCATTGTGGATTTATTGCCGAGAGCTGCGTCGATAGAGTCGTCGTCAAAGGCAAAGTCAGTTCCCATATCCTTGATGACGCCGCTGAGGAGCAGGTTGTACTCGTCCATGTATTCCTTCTCGGTACATTCTTCGCCGTTCATCTTGTAGCTCTCGCCGGACATCTCAAATGTGTAAACATTGGCAAGCTTGGAGTTCTTGAGACGATAGAGCTGAGCGGTCTGCGTCTGAGACTCAAAGTTATAGAAGAAGATGACAAGCAGGCTGCGGTTCATGCTGAAATACATCTCGCCGCCGTCGCTGATGGGGTCATATTCCGTATAGATATTCTCGTTGCTGAGACTTCTCACAAGGTAGGTCTTGTCATCTTCATTGCCGTAGGAGATAAAGAGCTCGGGGATCATATCATCGTTTATGTCATAGATGGTGAAGCGTGCAGTCTCATCGCAGTTCTCGGTCTTCCTGAATTCGCTGATAGCATCGCGGTAGATAAGGCTCCAGTCCACATTTGCAACATCGGACATATCTGTATCGGTTCCCGTAACGGGGTATTCATAGTCGAAATTGATAGAAGGAGCAGCGGTAGTGGCAGGGATCTCGGGTGTTCCGCCGGAAACCGCTCCTGTTGAGCTTTTGTTATTGCTTGAGCAGCCGCTGAGAAGTGCAGCCGCACAGAGTACAGCCAGATATTTTTTCACGGGTAGTACCTCCATAAAATATTATTTATCAATACTATTATAGCACATTTATTTTTGATTGTCATCACACTTTTTGCGATTTTCGTAATTTTTTCACTTTTCTTACGCCTTGATAACATATAGGAACTATGGTAAAATTAAAAAAAGTGATATTTTTTAAAGACTTTTTAAACTTCAGTGTGTTATCATATTGATGTGGTAATTAAATCCTGAAGTTCAGACGAAGGCAATTTTGTCAAGTATAAGATCCGGGATTTAGTTGGTGCATCAATAATATCAGCGAAATGAACATCGGAGGTAAAAGATATGTTCTTCAAGATGCTGAAAAACGACCTTAAATACAAAAAGGGACTAAACATCATCATATTCATCTTTATAGTCATAGCCTCTGTGCTTGTATTTGTGGGCTCTGTGCAGATATACTCCACCCTGTCAAAGGACAGGACCACCGAGGAGGTGTGCAGACCTTCCAATGTAATAATGGGGGTTGTCAAGCAATACTCCACAGAGAGTGACGGATACAAGAAGATAGAGCCTGTGCTTGATAAGAGCTCCTGGGTAGCCAGCTGGCACAAAACAAGGATGAACCGTGTGGGATACACCAGTATGGACTTCCCGGGCTATGACGAGAATGAGGGCAATCTTCAGAACCGCATCCAGTTCCTCACCACTATCCCGCTGGAGGGCGACTATGTCTACGGACTTGACG
This sequence comes from Ruminococcus flavefaciens ND2009, assembly GCF_000621785.1. Lineage (GTDB taxonomy): Bacteria > Bacillota > Clostridia > Oscillospirales > Ruminococcaceae > Ruminococcus > Ruminococcus flavefaciens_C. The sequence goes on from NZ_KK211348.1 coordinate 36,715, forward strand.
ATCAGCCCTTCTATGTTGAAAACGGCCATGTGGCAGTATCGGTAACTGTAAGGGACAAGACAGGCGTTAAGGTAGGCGACAAGGTGAAGCTTACCACCGTTACGGGCAATGTCTATGAGCTGGAGATAAGCAACTTCTTCAAGGACAACAGCATGAGCTACATTGAAAGGTACATAGTTTCCGATGCGGATTATGAGGTCCTTTCAGCGGACGCAGTAAGATGTGATACTGTTTACTGCATAAAGCTGAAGGAAAACACCTTTACCGCACAGGACGCCCTTTACAGGGAGCTTGACAACAGTGAGCTGGACGCAGGATATTATACCATATCCCACAATATAGGCCCCACAAATGAAGATTCCATGATGGAGGTCATCTCCATATTTGCAATGGTGGCTTGTGTATTTCTTATACTTATAATTTTCATGACCATACGCTTTACCATGGTAGCGGAGATGAAAACCGAGGAGAAGGAAATAGGCATGATGAAGGCTCTGGGAGTCGACTCTCTCAGCTTCCGCTGGCTGTTTGCTGCGAAGTATATCGCCTTTGCCATTGTGGGCGGAGTCATAGGTATCATCGCAGGTCTGCCGTTATCTGGCATATTCATCAATATGTTCGGACCCGACTGCATACTGCCGCCGAGGTGGCAGATGATACTCATCGGAGTAATAGCGGTAATCGCTACAATAGCGGTCATGATACTGTTCTCGCTGCTGGTAATGCGGAGGATAAACAAAATATCGGTAATAGATGCAATTCACGGCGAGAACCGCGGAGAGCGCTTCACCAAGGGCTTCCCCATGTTCCTTCACAGGAGAAAGCACATGAAGATACCCTTCTTCCTGGGACTTACCGACGTCCTGGGCAGACTCAAGAGGTACCTTTTCCTCATAATCGCCTATGCTCTCGGAGCAGCCATAATCCTTGTAGTATTCAATGTCCGCAACAGCTGTATCTCTGCGGAGTATATGAAGAACTGGATGTATCATACACTTGATTTCAATACCGATTTCAACAGTGACACAAGAAACGAGATAAACAAGGAAGCGCAGAGGACAGGTGTCTACTTCTACGATGTCGTGAATAAAAGGATCGGGGAAGCAGGTATACCTGCCCGTATCGAGTATATGCATGTAGGTTCTGCTGATGTTGAGCGCAACGGCATCATCAAGAACTATGATCTGTTCTGGGGCAATGATCAGGCTGAGAAATTTGAATACCATGAGGGCGGAAAGGCTCCCGTGCTGGCAAATGAAGCGGCAATGAGTGCATATACCGCAAAAAGTATGGGTATCAGCGAGGGCGACGTTCTGAAGGTGACCCTTTACGAGAACAACGAGGATAAAACAGGCAGCGTCGAAAACGAGAAAGAGATAGTCATAACAGGACTGTTCGATACCATGGAGGACGGTGTGCCCGCTCTTATCATGGGTAAGGAGTATGACAGCGGCTATAAGATGGGATATAGCATTACAGGCTTTGTGATAGACGCTCCCGAGGAGGATAAGCCTGCTGTAATAGAACAGCTCCGCGGAGTATTCGGCAAGGACGCCATACTGACTCCAAAGGAGGCAGCAAGGAGCGCCATGGAGGAATTTGACAGGCTGTTCGCACTTCTTGAAAAGGTCATGACCGTAGTTGTCATACTTGTACTGGTGCTGATAACCTATCTCTATGTGAACATATTCATAACCGAGGAGTCCTCCGAGACAGCCCTTATGAAGAGCATGGGCTTCCGCGGCTCCACTGTAAAGCTGGGCTATATTTTCAGGATTGCCATGCTTCTGGTCATAGGCATAGCCATCGGCGAGATCATCAACTGGACAGGCGGCTCGGCACTTTACGGAGGCTACTTCAAACAGTGGGACGCAACGGGCATGAAGTTCCTTCCCGAGTTTCCCGTAAGCTTTATAGCAGTACCGCTGCTGGTGGCAGGTTCGACCCTGCTGACCACATGGCTCACCGCAGGGGGAGTACGCCACATCGATATATGGAAAATATCCGAAGAATAAGGGAGAGCATAAAATGAGTACAGTTTTATCCGTAAAGGAGCTTTGCAAGACATATATTATCAAAAAGCTCAGCAACAACGTGCTGAGAAACATAAGCTTTCAGCTGGAGGACGGCGAGTTCGTATCCGTCATGGGACCCAGCGGAAGCGGCAAATCCACACTTCTCTACACCGTCAGCGGCATGGACAGAATGACCTCGGGCAAGGTGGAGTTCGCAGGAAAGGACATCAGCTCCCTCGGCAAAAAGGAGCTTTCAAAGCTGAGACTTACCGAGATGGGCTTTATTTTCCAGCAGATGTACATGATGAAGAAGCTCTGCATCTTCGATAACATCGTGCTTCCAGCCTATCAGGCAGGAGTTTCACGCAAGGAAGCCAACAAGCGCGCCGAGGAGCTCATGCGCAGCCTTGACATCATCGACGTCGCTGAGCACAACATCAACGAGGTCTCGGGAGGACAGCTCCAGCGTGCCTGCCTGTGCAGGGCGCTTATAAACAAACCCAAGGTGATTTTTGCCGACGAGCCCACGGGCGCCCTGAACTCAAAGGCTGCCGCAGACGTTATGAAGGAGCTCATAAAGGCAAACAGAAACGGTACAGGCATAATGATGGTAACTCACAGCGTCAGGGTGGCTGCCATGAGCGACAAGGTCATCTATCTCATGGACGGCGATATACAGGGCGAGATAGAGCTTGGCAGACTTGCAGACGACGGTGAGCTCTCCGCAAGGGAGCGCAGGCTGAGCAGCTGGCTCATGGAGCGCGGCTGGTAAGGAGCGGATATGGATATGAAAAGGATAGTATCGGCAGCTGCCGCACTTCTCCTGGCAGCAGGAGCAGCAGGCTGCGGACGAAAGAACGGCTATGTGGGCTTTACAGTGCCCGAGCAGGGGGACAGCACCCTTCAGCCCGTGGATACCATATACATGGAGAACAACTACACGGGAATTGCTCCCACAAAGGAAAAGGTGCTGAACACTGTGTCCTCAGAGGACGGTCTGTGCAGGATCGACATCATGGAGAGCTATTTCGATGTTACTCTGGATTACACCGCAGGCAGCTATCACGATGTTGGAGCAGCCTACGGCAGAACCATACAGAAAGCCTTCCCCGATTACGGTGAGTTCTGCGAGCCCTACATCTATCAGAACATCAAGGAGGCGTTCAGCGACCTTGAGGGGGACTATACTCCCATAGAGAACAGAATGAAGGCGTTTTACAGCAAGCTTGACAAGGACTACAGGGACGAGCTGGACGGCTTTGCCGACGGCATAAAAGGGGACTCCGATGGCTTTAAGGAGGACGGTATACTCAGCCGTGACGAGGCGATGCTCATGCAGTTCGTGCCGGATGCACTGAGAGGAACTGCCTGCAGCGCACTGTCAGCCGACGGCGAGGTCACCGCAACAGGAGAGCGTATAACCTGCCGTGTGCTGGAATGGATGCTGGGCAGCGATAATCAGATATGCAGCTGCCATGCGGTAGTCCATATGAAAAACGGTGACAAGAGCTTCGTTTCCGTGACGCCTCTGGGCTTTATGACTATACTCACCGCAGTCAACGATGACGGACTTATGCTGGGAGAGCTTGACGTAGGCAGTAAAAAAATGGTAGAATATACCTGTGAAGACAGAAAGAGCTACACCTACGGTATGCGATACGCTCTGGAGAACTGCACCACAGCTAAGGAAGCGGCGGAGTACCTGGCGGAAAACGCCTCTCAGTACCCCTACTGCGTGAACGTTCTGGCTACGGACAGCAAGGAAGCCTATGTGGCAGAGCTCTGCGTCACAGAGGAGGACGGCGCAACGGTCATCCGCGACAGCTCCACCGAGCTGACAGATGGAGTGGAGTGGGACGATCCCCACTATCTCTGTGCGGTGAATTCATTTGCGGCAAAGGGCAATTCGGATATGCTCACCAATGATGAGGGAAATATCGTAAGGTGGAACAGATACAATGAGCTTTTCGGGGGACAGCGCGGACTTACCATTGACCGCTTCAAGGAGCTTATGACCTGTGAGAAGACTGACAATTACCTTGTCCGTATGAGGGGCGAAGGCATGGTCCATATGGTCATCGCAGACTATTCAACGGGCAGGCTCCAGGCTATACTCACAGGAGAGGACGGAGTGGAGCCTAGTCCCGAATTCATCGACCTGGGAAGCTGGAAATAAAGCGGTTTCGCACCACAGGAGATACCTATGACCGATATACTGATAATAGAGGACGACCCCGAAATGGGGCAGATTATAAGGGATTTTATGATAAAAGAGGGCTTCTCGGCAAGGCTTTGTCCCACCGCCGAGGAAGCCCTTGAGCTGCTTGAGAGGGAGAGCTTCGGCATAGTGCTGCTGGACGTTATGCTCCCGAAAATGAACGGCTATGAGACCTGCACGGAGATAAGAAAAAAGGGAGATGTTCCCATACTCATGATGAGCGCCATGACCGACGAGGGCAGCAAGCTCCTGGGCTATGAGACAGGCGCCGATGACTTCATAGATAAGCCATTTTCCATAAAAGTGCTGACCGCCAAGGTCAGGGCTCTTATGAAGCGCAGCGGCGGCGGGGAGCCCTCGGGCAGGCTCAGCGGCTGCGGCATAGAGCTTGATCCCTCCTCCCGTATGGCGGTGAAGGACGGCAGGGAGCTGAAACTCAACGCCAAGGAGTTCGACCTGCTCAGCTATCTTATGGAGCACAGCGGCGAGGCTGTGGGCAAGGAGGAGCTTTTCAACGCAGTATGGGGCTGCGACTGCTTTACCGAGCCAAGCACGGTCTCGGTGCATATCCGCTGGCTCAGGGAGAAGATAGAGCGAGACCCCAATTCTCCCGAGATAATAAAGACAGTCTGGAAGGTCGGCTACAGGTTCGGTGAGCAGAAATGAAGAGAGCGATTTCATTTTTTCTGCTGTTTACAGCAGTTTTCGCGGCAGCTGTGATGTGCTTCGATATTGCTTGTATAAGGGCTTCAAAAAGCAGGGTGACCTCACGAAATATAGCCGTAAACAGGATAAACACGGAGCTCATAGGTCTGACAGCGGAGACAGGTTCCTCTCCCGAGGAAGTTATCGCAGAGCATACCGATGAATGGAAGGCACGTTTCGGCAAGAATATGCCCGAGGAGATAGTGTTCGTGCCTGTTGAGGGCGAGGGAGAGAGCTTCATCACCACTGCCGACAAGAACTGCGCTGTGTGCCGTGTCTATGACAGCGAAGGCAGGCTCACGGGCATAACAGAGTACGTCTACAGCAGCGTTGCGGCAAGGCGGATAATGATAGTGGGAAATGTATTCTTCGCGGTGGTGTTCCTCATTACCGCAGGAGTGTTCATATACATCTGCGCAGCCATACTCATACCCTTCCGAAAGCTTTCCGACTATCCCGAGAGGCTGGCAAGGCTCAGGGATATACAGAAGCTGCCCGAGAGCAGGAGCAGGTTCTTCGGAAAGTACGTCTGGGGAATGAATATGCTCTCCGATGTACTGGCTTCCGAGAGCAGGAAGATACATATGCTTGAGGGTGAGCGCCAGAAGCTGGTTTCCACCATAGCTCACGGCGTAAAGACTCCTATTGCCAACATAAAGCTGTACACCGAGGCTGTACGCGAGGGACTATATTCCGACGGCGGCATGACAGAGGATATTGTGGACAAGATGGAGCGCAACGCAGCCAAGGTGGAGAAGCTTGCGGCGGAGCTCCTGGCATCATCGGACGCTTCCCTTGACGGCTTTGATACCGAGATAAGCCGTTTCCCCGTAACGGAGCTGGCAGAGCTCATACGCAGCGAGTATGCGGACAGAATGGCTATAAAGCGTATCCCCTTCACGGTGGAGTGCAATACGGACACGGTAATGGAAAGCGACAAATACGCTCTTTACCGCGCAGTCAGCCAGATACTTGAGAATGCGGTGAAGTACGGTGACGGCAGCGGCATAAAGGTGGAGATAATGCGCTATGACGAAGGCTTCGGCATATCCGTAAGGGACAGGGGAGGTCTGCTCCCCGAAAACGAGATACCCTATGTTTTCAGAAGCTACTGGCGCGGTTCAAACGCCGCAAATGCAGAGGGCAGCGGTATCGGACTCTATTCCGTACATGAGACTGTGCGGGCTCTGGGCGGAAATGTTCTGGCGAGAAGGCTTGAGGAAACTAACGAGATGGAGTTCTTCATCTATATCGAAGACAGCACAATACAGGGACGCTGAGCTGGCGTCCCGTTTTTTTTGAAATTTTTTTCTGTTTAGGTGAGATTTTTTTGATTTTTTTACGTCTAATATTATATAAGGTATTTATAAGCGCCGGAATTCACCTTGCTGTTTTTGATATTCTATGCTATAATTATGGTTAAAAAGGAGGCGCATATATGTATTTACCGCATAAAATAGCAGAGCTTGTGAAAGACCGCAGCTTTGATGAAAATACAGTGGGAATGTCCGATTCAAGGGTGTTCACCTTTGATGATATGGTGTTGAAAGTGGAAAAGCACAGCCCCGAATCGGAGCAGGTGCACACAATGATGAAATGGCTTCAGGGGAAGCTTCCCGTGCCGAAGGTCCTTGCTTCCGAAAGCGAAAACGGCACAGACTATCTTCTCATGTCAAGGGCTGAGGGACAGATGTCATGCAGCGAGGAGTATATGCTGCGCCCCGACCTGCTGACGGATATTATGGCTGAGTCTCTCAGGCTTCTGTGGAGCGTTGACGTCTCAGACTGCCCCTGCTCAAACAGTGCACAGAGAAGGCTTGAGCTTGCGGAGTACCGCGTGGATCACGGACTTGTGGACGTGACTGAGTGCGATCCCGAAACCTTCGGCAGCAACGGATTCAGAGATCCACGCCAGCTTCTTGACTGGCTCAGGGACAATATCCCGGAGGAGGAGGCCGTCCTCTCCCACGGAGACCTGTGTCTGCCCAATATTTTTGTGAAGGACGGCAGGCTCAGCTGCTTCATTGATCTGGGACGCTGCGGAGTCGGCGACAAGTGGAACGACATCGCAATACTCTGCCGCAGTCTCAGGAGCAATTTCCGCGGAGAATACGGCGGAAAGGTATACAGCGGCTACAGAGAGGATATGCTCTTTGAGCGCCTCGGCATAGCTCCCGACAGGAAGAAAATGGAGTATTTCCGCCTTCTTGATGAGCTTTTCTGAGGAATAATATTCGTCATTATGACCAAGGTCAATGCACTATCGACACTTTTTGCCCATTTTGTGCATGAAATGAAGATGCTTTGTTGACACTGCACAGAAACAGCGCTATACTGTTAATATGGATAACTGTCCATCAAACTATTTTACTACGAAAGGAGTAATCACTATGGAAAACATGAAGAAACTCACCAAGGTGACCGCTGGCGTAATGAGCTTTGCACTGGCTCTCAGCGCTGTAGGCACCGCACCATTCAGCACACCGCAAGGCAGTGCGGCTGCCGAGGACACACCGCATTTGTTCGAATACGAGGTAAAGGACCTGCTGATCTGGGACAAAGATGATTATAAGATCGAAGCTCTTGTAAAGCCGCCTGAGTCTAACTGGTACGTTTATGATTATGCGTTCAGGAAAGAGTTTGAATACGGTTACTACGATCACTGGGATTACTGGGATCCTCAGTGGGGAGATCCCCATGCTGTACGCGAGAATAATATCGCGCTGATGGATCAGGTGGAAGACAACTCGGTAGTCACTCTTAAGTTCACCTCATTTGAGTATTATCCCGAATTAATGTCCGGAAACTCTGAGAACAATGGCTACAGAACGGATTATTACAGCATCTATGAGATAACAGGGATCAAGTCCGCAAATATCCACTATTATGGCGATATAAACGATGACGGCGTTATCGACAGCTTCGATGTCATCACATACAGAAAGGCTCTCACAGACAAGCTGGCTGAACCCCTTTCGGAGGCTCAGTTCACCAACGCCGATATCAACAAAAATCTGGAGATAGACGAGGAAGACCTCCAGCAGGTCATTGACTTCACTATCGGCAAGACCACAGAGTTCAACGGCGCTGCTGCTATCGGAAGCGTGCGTCTTGACAATACAGTGGATATACTTGCTTCCGAGGGTCAGGCTATCGACGAGGATTTCGCAAAGGCTGAGATGAACCTTGGCGTGAATATACTGAAGAAGTCCTTCAATCCCACAAAGCCTGACAAGGAGAATCTCCTTATCTCTCCCGTTTCCATCTCGACTGCCCTTGCCATGACAGCAAACGGCGCTGACGGCAATACCCGCGATCAGATGGAGCAGCTTCTGGGAAGCGGTCTCACTCTTGACCAGCTCAACGAGTACATGGCTTACTACAAGAACAATCTTCCCGATACGGAAAAGGAGAAGCTCTATTTAGCAAACTCTATCTGGTTCAGAGACGATCCCACACTCAAGGTCCGGGACAGCTTCCTTGAGACCAACAAGAAGTTCTATGACTCAGAGATATACAAGACACCCTTTGATAACACCACTGTTGACGATATAAACAGCTGGGTAAACAAAAACACAAAAAGCATGATACCCAAGCTCCTGAACCACGGCGACCTTGACGAAAAGAATGATGTAAAGCCAATGATGACGCTTATCAACACTCTCTATTTCGAGGCTGAGTGGGAAAGTATATATGAGGAGCAGCAGGTCGCCGATGCAAAGTTCACAAACTTCAATGGCGATAAGAATGACATCAAGCTCATGAGTAGCCGTGAGAAGTACTACTATGACCTGGGCGACGCTGACGCATTCAGAAAGTACTACAAGAACAGGGATTACAGCTTCGTAGGTATCCTTCCCAAGGATAATGACATAGTGAGCTACGTTGAAAACCTTGACACCGACAAGCTTCTGGAGAGCCTCAAGGAGTACGAGGATCCCGACAGCGTTGAGCTTTACGTTAAGATCCCCAAGTTCAAGTACAACTATGAGTCAAAGCTCAAGGACGTACTCAGCGAACTGGGTATGGGAGATGCCTTTGACCGTTTAAATGCTGACTTCTCGAAGATCAACGATCTCTCTGTAGATGACGCAGCAAAGCTCTATATCGGCGATGTCCTTCACAAGACCAGGATAGAGATGGGAGAAAAGGGCACAAAGGCAGCCGCAGTTACTGCTGTTATGATGATAGCAGCTTCTGCCGCACAGCCTCAGCCGAAGAAAGAAGTACACATCGACCTTGACAGACCCTTCATCTATATGATACTTGACAAGAACGATGTTCCCGTATTCATCGGTGCAGCAACAGACCTTAAAGCAAACTGAGTAAACACAATGCCGTCGGTACAACATATACCGGCGGCATTTTTTACATAATGAGATAACGCAGCCCCTACTAAGCGCTATGCACTAACAACTGATTGCTTTTTTTACTTGCATTGCAGGGTGAAAAGCTGTATAATATAATTAAAATAAAAAAATAATTCGGGGACTGTTACGGTTCCGGTATAAGTACAGAATAGATACTATGAAAGCCGATGACGCGTCGGACGCTTTGAAAGAAGGTGAGATCATGACACAGAAGGAATTCCGTAAGGCTGCGGCTCTGTCCGAGGAGAACGCTCAGCGCTCCCTGTTCGATGAATATTTCAATTACGTTTACACTATCGTTTTCAGCCGCCTGCGCAGCTGCGCAAGCCGCGAGGATATAGAGGAATGTGTGGGGGACGTCTTTGCGGACGTATATATGCAGTTTGATGAACGTAAGGCATTCAATGGGGATCCTACGGGCTTTGTGGGGACTGTTGCAAGGCGCAAGGCTGCCGATATATACAACAGGCTCACAAAGAAAAGGCAGGGAATGGTGTCCATCGACGATGAGGAAGCCGCTGAGATAGAGGCTCCCGAAGATACAGAAGATACCGTTGAGAAAAAAGAGCTGAGGAGCTCGCTGATAAAATGTGTGGAGCAGCTTGGCGAACCCGATTCTACAATAATCCTGCAAAAATTCTTTTTCATGCGCAGTTCCGCAGAAATATCAAAGCTTGTGTCAATGACTCCCGAAGCTGTCCGCGTCCGATGCAGCCGCGCGCTTAAAAAGCTCAGGGAAACGCTCACCGCTATGAACATTTCACTTTAAAGGAGGTACAGTTATGAACGATAAGGAATTGAACCTTGACGCTCTCGAAAACGCCGACGAAGATACAATAAAGATAATTGCGGCGGACTGTCCTGCTTCCGATGAAGAGAAGGAGAGAATGTTTGCAATGAGCAGAAAGATATACAAAGAAAGAACCAAGGAAAGCGAATATAAAAATGAAGTGGAGGTCTCGGGCGTTGACGTCTATAAGAGACCCGTATGGCTCAAGTTTGCGGCAGCGGCTGCTGCCATTGCCATCGCAGCAGGTGCAATAACAGGAGGCAGCATACTTCTGAAAAGACACCGCACTCCGCATATTGTTGAGAGCTCAGAGCCGTCAGCCTTTGCCATGTCTCCCTTCGGAGATCTTAGCAATTGCATGGTAAGGCTAAGCAATGCAGGCATAGCTCCTGCGGTATTTGAGCCCCGGGAGGAGAAAAGGACAGCTCTCCTCACCGCTCTCAATGAGGGCGACTGGAACAAGATCTCAGATGATACTCCTCTCCCTGACGGAGAAACTGAGCACATTTACCTTAAGGACGGCGACAGAAAATTCCTGCTCACCCTGTACGGCGACAACACTATCACATACTCCGACAGTGATACCCCAAATGATCCAAGGTATGAGATAGACCTTGATACCATAAACGCTGTCCGCGAGGCTATAAAGTACGATCCCGAAGCAGGCGACAAGCTCATTTATTCCACAATGTACCTGTATGATCCGATAAATTCCGTATGGGACGAGGAGGTACCCGAGGATCCAAGCGCAGTTGATGTATTCTTCCCGATAACACAGGAACATCTCAGCGTATCTGCAAAGAACTGTTATTACTGCTACGGTAAGGAGTGGGATCCGGAAGCGGCTGTGTCCTGCGAGCGCATACCCGGGCTGGTATGGTATTTCGGTGAAGCTGATTGGAAAGAGGCTGACAGCGAGCCCGATCTGATCGCCGATGATAACACGATCCACTTCCGCTGCACCGATAATGATGCTCTGGTCACATATTATTACACTCTTTATCCATCAGGATATGTCAATGTAAGATATGAGAATGTTGAAAAAAGCGAGAAGAAGTCCTGCCTGTATAAGCTTGACGATTTCAACATAAATATGATCGAGACCGGATTCAGAAATGAGATCACAAACGCTACAAGCAGTATGACACCAGACATGGCACTCAGATACGATCCCGCAATATCTGCTTTGATTAGCCGTAACGACGATCCTTTAAAGCTGACCGATGTGAACGAAGAGGATATGAAGTCCATTGTGAAAGCTATCAAGGCACATCCGTGGGAGTCTCTCCCCGATGACGCAGAATGCGGAAAGCCCGTCAGCCGTTTAACGGTTACTGCTCGCATAAACATATATGACTATATGTTTGAATTCTATGATAACAATGTTGTATATGAAATAAGCAGCTCAAAGAAATACAGCGTATCACCTGATCTTATCGGGACACTGCGATCCATTTCCAACAGGGTATGGGGTGAAGAAGCCGTGCCTGCGGAGAAGCCCACTGAGAAAGCTGCTGACAACGAGACCACTGACAACGTGGACAGCAGCGATGACGCAGAGATCCTTGAAAGAGCCCGTGCTCTGTATAAGGATGCCATCGTAAGATACAAAGAATATACAGAGGGCGGAGTACCTCCCGGGATGGAGATGGACTGGGGCAATGCTCCGAATGAATGGATCGGCAACATGATCTATTATGTACTGCCCGGATTCAGCAGCAAAGACGAGATCGTGGAAATGTTCCTCAGTGAGTTCAGCGAACGCTATCACGCCAATGATCTGGACGGTGACTTCCCCTATCTGGAGCGCGACGGAAAGGTGTATACTACCAGCGCTAACAAGGGAACCAATATCTCTTACCGCGATACAGAGCTTACAGAGATAAAGAGAAAGACCGATGACGAGATATTCTTCACTGTTATCAACTATTACGGTGATAATGGTATAGATACGAGTGCTCCGTGGACAGAACAGAGAGAATTTTCCGTTGTGATACAGCCCGACGGCTCGTGGAAGGTGGGCAAGCTCACCATTCCATATTAATAAAACAGAAAAACCGCAGAGGAAAGCCCTCTGCGGTTTTTTTACCTGAACGATATTTCCACGAACTGCATTGTTCTCATTTTTACGCCCATTTTCAGTATGAACTTGGTCATCAGTGATATGCTCTTTGACTTGTGAAATACCTCGGGCAGCCTGTGATTTACCACGCTCTCAAATCTGTCAGACCAGGGGAGAAGCTCCTTTTCGGCGTCCTCAATGGGGAATACCAGCATGGAATCGGTGTTGCCGCTCTTTTTTACCACGCTGTTGGACCTCTTCATGCCCATACTGTTCACGGCGTCAAAGCATATGCCTCCCTTAGGGAAGCGCTCTGCCATAGCTGTCAGCAGCTCCCGGTTCTTTTTCTCGTCGAAATAGTAGAGCACACCGCCGCATATTGCGAAAAGGCCGTCCTCAGGAGAGGTCTCTGCCTCATCGAACCACCTTTGGTCAAAGGCACTCATAGCCACGTTCTTCTCCCTGTCGCGGAGAGTGAAAAGCTTCTCGCGGGCAGCGATAATATCAGGCAGGTCAAGGTTTATCCACCTGCATTTGCCGTTGTCGACCTCGGGGAAGCTGTCGTCCGCACCGCAGCCAAGATTGATGATAGTAGCATTTGGGTGCTTTTTCAGATACTTCCTTGCAAGGCGGCAGAAAACATACTTCCTCAGCGCCCATGAAAGGGTGGTTATGTCAGCATAATGGAGCTTGCTGAAATCGTAGTCTATCTTGCCTATGATCTCCTCGGCGACCTTGTCGGTAAAGGCATCGGGGAACTTCTTTGAGCAGGTCGCTCTGCCGTAAAGAGGCATGACCAGAGTCTCCATGACAGTGTTTGCTTCGATATGTATTTTATCAGCCATAGTTTATTCTCCTTTTGCGTTAGTACACGATAACATTATGATTATATCATGTTTTTTCCTTTATGCAAGGAATATTGCACTGAGTTTACAAGGCGGATATGTATTTCCGCTTGGAAATAAAGGTGAAAATATGGTATAATTTTATGGTATAGCTGTAGGGCAGTGATTTGTTCACAGAATGTTTACAATTTTTTCTGCACATCGGCACTGACTTTTCAGTTAATCATTAGTGAAGGGAGGTTTGAATGTGTCAGTTGATATCAATGACCAATACGACAAAATATTCCGCTATTGCTATTACAAGATCCATGATCGAGATATTGCAGAAGACCTGACACAGGAGACCTTCCTTCGGTTCCTCGAAAGTCCGCATTATCGCGATATGGGCAAGGAACTGCGATACCTCTACACCATCGCAGCCAACCTATGCAGGGACGCTTTCCACCGCAGACAGACTGAGGAGCTTGATGAAAACCTCGCTGACGATAAGGATTATGAGGACTTTATCCTCACCAATGTCGCCCTGGGAAGTGTGATAAAAAAGCTTCCCGAGGAAGACAAGGAGATCGTGATCCTGCGATACATAAACGATGTTCCCATAGGTGTTCTGGGAGACCTTTTCGGTATGTCAAGGTTCAGAATGAGCAGGCGTATCAGAAGTATCCTCCAGCACCTCAAAAAAGGCCTTGACAGAGAGGAGGGCTGAGGCTTGAATAAAAAAATGAAACAAGAGATCAGGGATTCCTTCAATTTCCCTGATGCAAAGCACAAGTATGAATTTCTTATGCAGGCTGAGGTCGCTTCTGCTCAGGACAAAAAGCGGAAAATCCCCGTACCCGTGGTGTTCAGAGTTACTGCCTTAGCTGCGGCGGCTGCGATCGCCATAGGACTGTGGACCAACCTCAGAACAAGACCCGACCCGGGCGGCAAGGACTTCCGCGGCGGCTCTGTTATAGTGACCACCGCTGAAAATACCGTATCTGCCGTGACCACAACTGCTGACGGAAGCGCCGCAAAACCCGTCACCACCGTTACTGCACATGATAATGAAACGGCTGTGACTACATTTACTGCTGCCACAAACGCTCAGGGCGCAGTAATAACAAGCGCTTCTCCTGCACTGGGAGCGCACACGCTGACTTCCGCAGTTCGTCATTCGGGTACAGGCAGGACTACTGCCGCGGTCCCGGGAAAAAACACAACTACTACAACAGTTAATAAAGAAATCGAAAGGAGTTTTGAAATGAAAAAATTAGCTGCATTTTTATCGGCACTGAGTATTTCAGTTTCCGCACTTCCTGTGAATGCAGGCGCTTTGGGCAATGACTATATGTTAAACCCTGATTTTGATGCTTCAGAGTATTATACAACGCCACCTTATGGTGATTCCAATGTTGGTATATTCAAAAAGTTCGATAACGGACAGCTTATCTATGATGTTGACGGAAACGGCGTTTTTGACAGAATGGATCCGTATTGGGTTTACAGATGTGTTACCGATGGTGAATATGACAGTAATGTAGAGCTTTCTTATGAACTCGGTACTTTTATCAGAGAGAACTGCGATTATGACGGTGACGGTGACCTCGATCAGTGGGATGCCTGGGTCATCATAGCCTACTATATTATAAACAACAAACCCACAGCGGCAGATATTGACTGGAATACTTATGATCCTACATATGTTCCGGAACGTTATGATTCCACCAAATATTTTAATGTCACTAATATATCCTGTGAGCTGATGTATGTAGACAAGTTCGATCAGTGTTTAGAAACTTACGGACTGGCAAGATCATATATTACAGCAGGATTGATCGAGAATGGAACGCTTGACTTAGATGTAAACGAGGATGGTGTGGTCGATATAAAAGACATAGCTTATATCGCAGTATACTATAAGAATTTAGATCCGCTCTGGGAAGAGCGAGTTGACGATGGTATACGTCTGCATTACAGCTATACAAAGCGTGTTGATCTTCCTGAAAAAGTGAAAAATAACATAAAAAAGCTCTGCGATGATGCTATGCCAGAGAAAAATCCAAAAAACTTTTCTACTTCAGGTAAAGAGGCAAGATGTCTTGAAATGATCGAATATTTCCTGATGCACTATCCTGTACAGGAATGCTATTTTGATAACAAGTACTATGACACTATCTTGTCAACAGATACCTCCCAGTATACATTGGGAGATGTGCTCGGTATCCAGGCTTTAAACAGAAACGTAATTATTCCGCGTGAGGATGATGGGCGCTTCGATTTCTATCAGGACGTTTTTAATGAGCAGTTCACAGCGTACTATCAGAACGTTCTTGACGGAAAACAGTCCATTCCCGACATCAACGGTGACGGAGTTGCAGATACCGAGGATTATCAGGCTGCCGACGAGTACATGACGGCATTCTTCAGAAATGAGACTATTGAGACTACCTCCATGCCCAAGGACATATTTGAGAAGTTCATCACGGACTGTGACTTCAATCAGAATGGCGTCAGCGGAGACATCTACGACATAATGATAGCCGAGATATATATCATGTATATCGACGCATATCATCCTGAGGAAGAAACAGTGACCACAAGTGAGTTCAGCTATCAGAGCAATCTTTCTCTGCTCAGCACTCTGGAGATAGACCGCAGCGGCGATGCAAACTGCGACGGCGGTACAGACCTTGCAGACGCTATCTTCATTATGCAGTCCATGGCTAACCCCGACAAGTATCAGCTCTCGCAAAGAGGCAGATTCAATGCCGACATCAGCGAGCCGGGTCACGGCGTTACCGCAGACGATGCACTTGAGATACAGAACCGTCTCTTACATAACAATTGAGGAAACATGATTTTAAATAGATAACGGAAAAGGCTTCCCGACAGCTCTCGGGGAGCTTTTTTCATGCCCTTCGATCGGAAAAGAGGGGAGCGCTTTGTGAAATACTGACAATGAAGCTGCTGCAAATATGGTGAGCTGATGTGAAAAGTCACGATATTTTATAAAACTTGCAATATTGTATTGACAAGTAATATTATACGGCGTATAATATTATCAGAAACCAGATATTACAGTTCGCAAAATACTATATGGTTTCAGAAAGGAGCTACACTATGGGATTTTCTATAAACGCAGGTCTGCTGGACGCCATGGTGCTTTCCATCGTTCAGAATAATGACACCTACGGATATGAGATCACTCAGTATCTGCGGAAGGCTGTGGATATTTCCGAATCCACCCTCTACCCCGTGCTGAGACGATTGCAGAAGGGCGAAATGCTCGAGACCTATGACAAGGAATTTATGGGCAGGAACCGAAGGTATTACCGCATTACCACCAAGGGTAACGATTCCCTTGAGGAGTACAGAGAAGAGTGGCGCAGCCATAAGAAAAAAATCGACAGTATTTTATTGAATGAGGGAGCTGAATACAATGAACAAACTTGAATTCCTTACAAGGCTGAGAAATAACCTCGAAAGAGGCGGTCTGCCTTCAGATGATATCAATGATGCGCTTTCGTATTACGAGGAGGTATTCCTCGATGCAGGCTTCGGCAAGGAAGAGGAGACTGCTGCTTCCATGGGCTCTCCCGAGGACGTGGCTGTGAACATACTCCGTGAGAGTGGTATCCACGTCGGCGGAGCTCCCGTGATGCCTCCCCAGAGAATGGGCGGTCCTCAGGGACAGCAGCAGGGACCCGCGATGGGCGGATATGTTCCGCCTAAGAAAAAGGCTTCGGGCGGCGCTATCGCTCTCGGCATAATACTTGGCATTATCACATTCCCCATCTGGCTGCCTGTTGTCTGTGTAGTCGTTTCACTTTTATTCGCACTCATCGTGGTTCTCATCTCACTGGTCATCGCATTCTTCGCAGCAGCTATCGGACTTCTTTTCGGCGGCGTGGTAGCACTCACAGAGTTCCCCGCAGTAGGAATGATGTTCCTGGGCGCAGGACTCATACTCACAGGTATCGCAATACTGGTCTGCAAGCCTGCATTCAGCGCAGCTATCCCTGCTATCGGCAGAGGTATAAAGGGCTTTTGCGGCTGGGTAGTTGGTCTTTTCAAAAAAGGAGGAAAAGAAAATGTCTGAAAACAACATCAATGTACAGGAGCAGCAGACTGCTCCCGTTAACAAGAAAAAAGGCAGCGGTGCTCTCTGGGCAGCTGTTATCGCTATAGCCCTCGGACTTATCCTTCTCATCACAGGATATATCCTTTACATAAACAGCGACAAGGACAAGTATTATAAAGTAAAGGACTACAATGAGGTCTTCGACGGCGCAAATGTGACAGAGCTTGAGCTGGATCTGGACTGGGGCGACCTCATCATCGAAAAGAGCAGCGATGATAGTATCCATGTGGACGCTACTGATGTTTCCGAGCATTTTGAGGCAAAGGTATCGGGAAGCAGGTTCACTATGGGTTACGATTCAAAGAAGGATCGCACTATCCCCTTTGGACTTGTTTTCCACCCCATGGATTATAAACCGGTCGTAAAGGTCATGCTCCCCGATAATGAATATGACCGCTTTATACTTGATATGGGCGCAGGAGATGCTAAGATAAACTCTGTAAAGTGCTCTTTCCTTGACGTTGACTGCGGTGCAGGTGATGTGAACTTCAGCGGCATCGAATGCAGCAAGGCAGAAATAGACTGCGGTGCAGGCGACCTGAATATAACAGGAATAGACTGCTCGGGTATTATGGACATCGACGGCGGTGCAGGCGATATTACCATCAGGGACGCTGTTGCAGGCGGTATGGATCTGGATCAGGGCGTAGGAGACTTCGACTATACAGGAACCATGAACGGCAACGTTGATGCTGACGGCGGCGTGGGCGACATTACCTTCCGTCTGACAAATCCTGCTTCTGATTTCTACAAGGGAAGCGGAAAGTACAGCCTCACTATCGAAAGCGGTGTAGGCTCAGAAAACGTTATCTATAACTCAGGACAGTAAAGCCATGCTGGACCACAGGCTCATCAGAAAGGGCGACAGGCTCCGTCATCGTCTTTTCGGGACAGGCACCGTCACGGACACCCTTCCCTTAGGTGACGATACTGTCGTTACCATAGAATTTGACAGCGGCTCCACAAAAAAGCTGTGCGCCGTTATCTCGGCACTGGAATATGCTGAGGAGACCAAGGAACAAAAGGATAAATAAAAAGCTCCCCGAATCGTCTTTCACGGTTCGGGGAGTTTCTGTTATTACAGTTTTTATATCATCAATGATAGTATGAGTCGATACCGAAGTATTCCTCAAGAGTGAGTCCGCTGTCATGGATAGGATAGGACATATCCGTGCCCACATAGCGGATGTGCCATGACTCGTACTTGTAGCCTGTGATGTCCTGCTTGCCCTGAGGATAGCGGAGGATAAAGCCGTATTCGTGGCAGTGGTTCTCAAGCCAGATAGCCTCGGGAGTTCCGATGAATGAGTCGTCTATCTGGTTTACGTCGATAGCCAGACCCGACTGGTGCTCGGAGTAACCGGGACGTGCGGAGTATGTATCAGCCGCAGCCTGTCCGTCGCGGGCAACGTAGTTGTTGTATATCTGGTTCTGGTAGTCATATGAGCGGAAGCCCGATGAGAGCCAGATGTTCAGACCCTGTGCCGCTGCATCGCTCTGGAGCTTGTTGAACTGGCTCTGACAGGTGGGGTCAAGTCCGGGATTGAAGTCAGCAGGGAGACTGTAGCTCTTGTTGGCGATGAGTACGCCCTGTATATAGGTGAGACCGTCATTGCTGTACTGTGCGGGAGCAGGTCCGTAGTTGTAGTCCTCGGGGGAGGGAGCATAGTCGCGGTTTGCAGGTGCTGCCTCCTGTGCGGTGCTTCCTGAATTTCCTGAGCCGCCTGCATTGCCTGAGCTTGCGTTATTGCCTGAGCTTCCGGAATTGCTCTGTCCGCTGCCGCCTGCTGCGGAGCCCTGGTCTGCTGAAGCAGCGGGTGTATCGGTATTTGCGGCAGTCTCCGTGGTGGTAGTCTCCTCAGACTCGCCGTCGGCAGTAGTGGTAACGGCAGTTGTTGCCTTTGCGGTTGTGGTAGTCTCGGGTGATCCTGTCGAAGCAGCTGTTGTAGCAGGAGTCAGGGGGGACTCGTCGCTCTTGCCCACTATGTCCTTTCCGCAGGCTGTACAGGATAATACTGCTGCAAGTGCAGCTGCGATGATGATATTCCTTTTCATTTTTATTCTCCTTTTTTTCTTAGAGGTGTTGCCTTCAATTAAGTAATCGTACTCAGAGGTGACGGTGTCACATGATGTCATATATTTTTTTATTTTAACGAACAATATCCTTTATGTTAGTATTATATCACTTTTTGTCGATTATTGCAACAGATATTTTGTTAATAAAAAAAGCCGCAAAAAGCGGCTTTTTCGGTGATATCAGTCAAAATAGTCTCCCACGGGAGCGCTTGCGTTATACTCCTTGCGGACGCGGAGTATTATGGCGCCGTCAGGCTGTTCCGCCTCGGAGTCTATCCTGTGGCGGGTGCGGCTTTTCTCAAGCTGAGTCTTGTAGCGTGTGACCTCGTCCCTGTTCATACGGAGCAGAGCTTCCCTGGGAAGACCTGTGCCGTCCTTCTGCTGAAACCTGAGTGTCTGCATGATGCAGGCTGACTGTATTCTTTTCATGTGTATCATCTCCGTTATTATTCAGCAATGCTGTGATATAATTATAGCATTTTTTTACGGATATTTTCAAAGCCATTTTTGCACAAAAACAGTGGGTGAATTATTTGTACAAAAAGCTCAGTCCGTATTGAAAAGGCGAGTTTTATGTGGTATACTTTAGAAAAAGGAGATGAGTGACATGGGATACCGAATAATTCACGACAAACTCAGCGCAGATGATTATATAAAGCTTTTCAGCTCAGCAGGCTGGGGCGAGCCCGACCGCGGACTGGTGGAGAAGTCACTGAAAAACAGCTACGTTACATTTTCCGTTACGGAGGGGGATAAGGTCATAGCAATGGCGAGACTTATCGGTGACGGGGGAATGGCGTTCTTCCTCAAGGACCTCATAGTCGCTCCCGAATATCAGGGAAAGGGCGTGGGCAGGGAGCTCATGTGCCATATCGAGGACTATATCCGCGGAGAGCTGGAGGAGGGCTGGGAGTGTCGTTTCCAGCTTATCAGTGCCAGGGATAAGGAGGAGTTTTACCGCAAGTGCGGCTATATCGCCCATCCTCATGAGCACAGCGGTCCGGGATTTACCAAGATGATACGGAAGTGAGGTAATGTTATGGCTAAGTTTATGAACGGAGATTCCTCAACGCAGCAGGAGATAGAGGAGTATCTCTTTAATAAGATTTCTGAAGAATTAGGCGTAAAATTTGAACATAATCCTACTATTTATTTGAATGAAGAAAAGACGGTTTACATAAAGCCCGATTTCTACTCCGAAGAGAAAAGAATTGTCGGCGAGATACACACCCACAAGGGCAGGCTGAAGCCTGCACAGCGGCACAAGGTAGCAGGGGACATACTGAAAATGCTGCTCCTTGATAAGGTTCATGACATGACATACACGAAGTACATAGTTGTTTGCAGCGATGAGGAGAAAAAACAGCTGAAAGGAGACTCTCATCTTGCCTTTACGCTCAAAACTTTCGAAATTGAGGTCGAAAAGATAACGCTTTCCGAGGAGCTTGATAAAAAGCTTGAGGAGACTATGAAAAATCAGGATATGTACGGAAAGGGAACGGAAAATGGCTAAAGTCATAATGACCTGCGGCAGGATATGCTCAGGAAAGAGCACCTATGCGCAGAAACTGAAAGACCAACTGGGAGCGGTCATTCTCTCCATAGACGAGCTCATGCTGGACATTCTCGGCAGCGATACGGGAGACCGCCACGATGAATACGTCCGCCGCACCGAGCAGTATTTGTATAAAAAGTCGGCGGAGATAGTCTCCGCAGGCACCGACGTTATCCTCGACTGGGGCTTCTGGACCCGTCAGGGCAGGGACTTCGCAAGGGAGTTCTATCGTTCACGGGGCATTGCAAACGAGATACACCTCATCACTGTTGATGATGAGGAGTGGCAGCGCCGTGTGGACAAGCGCAATGCTGAGGTAGCCGCAGGCAGGAGCGACGCCTACTTCATCGACGAGGGGCTGGCAAAAAAGTTCGCAAATGTATTTGAAGTCCCCGATAGCAGCGAGATAGACCTTTATGTATAAAGATACGCCCCTGAGCGGTCGCGGTAACACTCAGGGGCGTTTGATTTACATTGAATGAACGGTCAGTCCACGAATTCCATGGTGAAAAGCTTTGACAGGATACTGCCTGCGTAGCTGTTCATGAGGGCTTTGTACTCCGATGCCTTTACATCGCCGCCTACGCCGAGTATATCGTATATGACACTGCCCTCGCGTAGCTTTCTTCTCAGCTCCTCAAAGCCGCTGCGGAGATAGAAGTCCCTGCGGCTGACGCGCTGGCTGTAGTTCTCGGCGTTCTCGTCAAGCTCCTCAATGGCGAGGAACAGCCTGCGGTCCTTGTATATCTCCTGTGCGGACCTGAGTATGGCGCTGCCGATGCCTCTGCCTCTCAGTTCCTCTGAGACAGCAAGGTAGAACACATAGGAAAGGTCGCGGTAGTTGACGATATAGAGCATACCTGCCCACTGTCCGTCGCAGCTTATGCTCCAGAAGTCCACTCCCTTTTTCTTGGCTTTGAGAACCAGCATGAGGAATGGGGCTCTCTCGTCGTCGGGGAAGGCTCTCATGTAGAGTTGCTTAATTTTGCGGAAATCGGGGGAGCTTGGTTTGAGCTTGGTGAAGCTGAGTTTCATGGCGTTCCTCCTTTCAGCTTCTCTCTATGCAGTAGCACACCTCTCCCTCGGGGAGAATGCCCTGCTGTCGGAAGCGTTCAACGTTATCTGTTATATACATTGCGGACTTTTCAAGCACCCGTCCCGATCTGGTATTCTCGGCGCGGTGATAGGCTTCAAGCCGCTGAAAATCCGTGTTTGTGAAGATGTGACCGATGACTGCGGATAGAGCCTCTCCTGCATAGCCCCTGCCCTGAAAGACGGTGCCGATGCAGTATTCTATCTCGGCGGTGCGGAGCTCCTCATATACGCGGCAGAAGGCTATCTGACCGATGTTGCGTCCGCTTTCCTTTTCGATGACTGCCCAGCGGTAGAAGCTGTCTGAGCTGTAGCCGCTGATGTACTTGTTGAGAAGTCCCTCCGCCTCCTGAACGGTGGAGTACACCGGCTCGCCGTATTCTATTTGTACGGCAGGGTCGGAAGCCCAGTTTTCCAGCATATTCCTGAGGTCGCCTGCTTCAAATCTGCGAAGCAGCAGACGGGGAGTATCAATGGTACGGGTGCCGCAGTGGTGCATGGTCATCTCTCCTTTGGTTTCGTTGATAATATTATACCATGTAAATGTGAACAAAGCAACTATGGTTGTTAGCAGGGAACGCCATACCATGCATTTATAATGTCAGGTGCAGGCGGATAATATCTGCCCCTGCTATGCACTACGCACTGACCACTGAAAACTTTTTTCAGAATTTACTAAGATAATCGAAAAAAACTTCCGTCTAATATATTGAAAGGCAAAATTTCCGGAAAGGAGCCTTGTCTATGGATAATGGTTCAAGTAGCTACAGCCGTTATCTTGCCGGTGATGACTCGGCTATGGGTGATCTCGTCCGAGAATACAAGGACGGCCTTACCCTGTTTCTCAATAGTTTTACCAATGATCTTTTTGATGCGGAAGAGCTCATGGAAGAGACCTTCCTCAGACTGGCGTACAAAAAACCTAAATACTCAGGCAAAAGCTCCTTCAGGACATGGCTTTACGCTATCGCGAGAAATCTGGCGATAGACTATCTGAGGAAAAGAAAACGTGCGTCGGCTGTCTCAACTGAGGGGATGTATGATATACCATCCGGGCAGAATGTCGAGGAGGATTACTTGCTGGAGGAACGAAAGGCTATCATTCATAAGCTGATGCAGAAGCTGAAGGACGAATACCGACAGGTGATATGTCTCATATACATCGAGGGCTTTTCAAATTCAGAAACTGCACAGATAATGCACAAGAACAACCGGCAGATAACGAATCTGCTGTATCAGGCTAAAAAAGCTCTGAGGTCAGAGCTGGAAAAGGAGGGAATAACGTATGCGGGATTATGACGAAGTTACTCAGGCCGTACTGAGGCGTCGGGACGAACTGATCGCAAGAGACAGAAGACGTGCGCTCATACTGAAAAGAAGCGGTGTGGCAGCACTGTCGGTATGTGCTGCGGCGGTGGTCGGTATCGGAGTTTTCAGAATGAACAGCAAGGATATCGAACTTCCCGATGACGGCGGTATCATCGTTGCGGAAACTACTGCTCCACCCGTAAGTACGTACGTTACTGCCTCCGCAGTCACCACCCACGGGACCGCTGCTGCAAGGACGACGGCCGCGTCGGTGAAGGATACGGTAACATCTGCACACGTATCGGTAACGGCGGCAGCAACGACAGCTGCTGCAAATACAGTCAATACAGTTGTCCATAGTACGAAATCACAAAACGGAACTGCGGCGGCTGCGGTATCGTCGTCTATCCCTCAGACGGCGGCTGCTGCTCCTGCTGTAGTCACGACCGTTACAACGACCATGATAAATCCCGAAAGGAGTGTTGACATGAAAAGGCTTATGCCGTTTACGGCTTCGCTTGTAATGATGGCTAATGCGGCTGCACCCTCCGCTGCGGCGGCTGCTGAGACCTATAATGATTATACTATAATGACGGAGATGGATAACGGGGATCTTGATATAGATATTGATAAAGACGGTGAGTTCACTGTAAAGGACTGCTTCTATCTCATGGCTTACGATTACAGACATGAGCCGGACGAAGCTGTCAGGAACAATATCCTCGAAATAGCCGATTATGACAGAGACGGCAAGGTAGGACACAACGATGCCGATGTGCTGCTGAAGTATTTTATCGGCGAGAGAAAGGTGAAGAAGGAACACCTCTTTACCGATTATTATGCGGACTTCGATATAGTTTACAATGAGAACGGCAAGCCCATATACGGACCTGCCGACCCGGAGCTGAAGGAGAAGATAGATGCCCTTGAGCTGGAATATGACAAGTCAAAGCATACCTACGAAGAGCTTGAGGAGATCAAGGCTGAGTACGATGAGCTCATGGAGAAGTACAATGAGCAGATGAATGATCCTGTCATCGTGGGCTATGAACAGGTGGAGAACAGATTTTCCGACATCTTTGTCTCCAATCTCAGATCCTATATGGGCGATGTTTTCGGCGGCTCCGGTCTCTTCCGCAACTGCCTTGAGGACGGCGACATGGACATGGACATCGACGGCGACGGTAGCTTCACATTCGATGATCTGGCGAGATACCACCTTTATGAGCATCAGAGATACAACACTAACCGTTACAGATCAGATGATCCTTTTTTTGACTTCAGTGCCTTTACAGATCAGTCAGAGGATGAACCGCTTGAAGAAAAAATACTGCAAAACGTTACTTCTCTCACTGAGGCACAGTGGGACAAGTGCGCTGAAAATTACAGCTTGTTTACTGAAACTCTTGGCATAAATAATACAGTAGGGATCGCTATGTATTATCTCTTTGAGAGAGATGGTGAG
Organism: Ruminococcus flavefaciens ND2009; assembly: GCF_000621785.1. Classification (GTDB taxonomy): domain Bacteria; phylum Bacillota; class Clostridia; order Oscillospirales; family Ruminococcaceae; genus Ruminococcus; species Ruminococcus flavefaciens_C. The sequence continues at coordinate 61,339 of NZ_KK211348.1, forward strand.
CCTGATGCGAAATATTTTGACAACGAGCATTATGACGCGCTGTTCCCGCTGGGCGAAAGGTTCCGCTTCGGAGAGCGTGTAAGAATGAGCTACAGCCAGATATATCAGGTGGATGAAAGACTGACATACGATGAACTCAATATCCACTGTACCATGAACGAGTATCTTGAGGACATAGCAGCAGGCAGAAAAGAGCCTGTTGACATAAACGAAGACGGCTCCATTGATTACAAGGATGTTCTTGTCTCGGATATTTTCCTCTATGATTACAAGAACAAGATACCGCATGAAGAGTCATGTATTCCTTCCGATGTCTGGACCCGTTTTATGTATGAACTTGACCTTAACGAGAACGGCATATACGGAGACCTTAACGATGTGACTATGTATCAGTTCTCCGTGTACGTCTACAGAGAGTCCGTGCTGGGCGAAGAGGCCCCTCTCTTCGGCGAGGACAAGGACTATTATGATTATATAGCGGATTACCGCATGGAGCTCGCAGAGCAGAAGGCGGGCCGCAAGGTCGATGTGCAGCCTGCTCCCGTGATGGTCGAGAGCAACGTAAGCAAGGCTTTACAGGACACTACAATAGAGCGCAGCGGCGACTCAAACTGCGACGGCAATACAGATCTTGCAGACGCTATCTTCATCATGCAGAGTATTGCTAATCCCGATAAGTACAGGCTGGGGACCGCAGGCAGGTTCAACGGCGATGTATGCGAAACAGGCGGCGGCATTACCTCAAACGACGCTCTGACCATTCAGAACGGTCTTCTCACAGGCAAATACTGATACGCTTTACCCGATCATTTTTACCCTCTTATGATCATATAAAAACTGGCTTCTCACAGCGGCACTCTGTGGGAAGCATTTTTTTGTAAAAATCTATTTGTTTTGTTGTAAACTTATTCAAATTATTGACAAAAGTAGTGAAAAGTGCTATAATAACTATATATGTATATTTTGGGCGTTTTTGAGATAACAATATAAAGATATTTATTTTTTTTAAGTTAGCCGAAGTACGGTGTTACGGCGTTTTCGGCGGGTATCAAGGGGTGAGTATATGGCAGGCAGCGTCAATACCAAGCTTCTCTATCAGAACTGCGATACTTTTATGCAGGCAGGTCTGAAAAAGAAGGACAGGATAGACGAGGATCAGCTTCAGCTGATAAACAGCAGGAGAGATGTGGGATTTCTCGGTATAAGGTGGGAAAAGACCGCCACGAGAAATGTATTTAAATATAACGTCAGCAATATGACAGCGCTTTCCGAGTACATCAAACAGACAATGTCTCAGGAAAAGTATTTCAGTATCATAAATCAGTTCCAGAAAATATATGAGTTCTGCGCAAGGACAGAGGGACTTTCCGCAGACAATCTTCTCCTCAGCGACCTGAAGAACGTGTATTACGATGTGGAGAGACAGAGAGTGTTCGTGGCTTATCTGCCCCTTTCCGAGAACATCTACAAGTGCGCGAATGTAGTGAAGTTCCTAACTAAGCTGAACAAGAATGCGAGCATTACCATAACTAACGGAACGGTCATGCAGAAGTACAGCTTCTTCCTGGAGGACCTTATGGGCAAGCAGAACAGCAAGACTCCGAAGAACGGCGGTCTTTCCTATGCTCAGCTCTATACGCTCCTTCACGATGTGCTGTCCATACCTGTGGAGGATCCCGTCCCTGCGGCTGATACGGCGGCGGAGTCTCCTTCACCTGCGGCAGGTGCCGCCGACGCTCCGATAGATGATGACGGTGACCATACTATCCTCGTAAGCAGAAGAAGCTCGGACTGCCTTGCCTTCCTCAAGGACGAGAACAACAGGGAATTCCCCATAGACCATGTGCCATTCACCATCGGCAGACGTCCCGACAATGACCTGTCCCTTACAGACAAGGGCACTGTGTCAAAGGTACACGCGGTAGTGGGCTTTGAGGACGGAGAGTGGTTCGTGGAGGACAAGGGCTCAGCCAACGGTACATTCCTCAATGACTTTGCGGAGAATGCCCGCAGGATAACAAGAGAGCCCCTTAACAGCGGCGATGTCATCTATATCTATGACGTGCCCTTCGTGTTCACCGTGAACGCAGGGGACGCAGCTACTGTTATCGTGGGTGCGGCAGGCGCCAAGCAGCAGCCTCCGAAGAACAAGGTGAAGAAGATAGCCTACTTCATAAACGGCTCAAGCAACGAGAGGATACCCGTTTTCGTGTATCCCTTTACCTGTGCGGAGCTCTCGGGCGTGGTCATTGACCGTGAGAGCAACGGAAGCAGGCATAATATCTGCATCGAGAATATCTCCTGCAACTCCCTCAGCGTGGAGGGAAGCGATGTTCCCGCAGGAGAGAAGACCGTGATATTCTCAGGCTGTAATTTCCTGTATCACGGCATATCATATACATTCTACGAAGAGAACTGACGGTGAACGTGAATGAAATATATGTTTTCTTATGTGACTACCGAGGGCGCGGTGAGAAAGGTCAATCAGGACTCTCTCTTTGCTGCTGAGGCAGAGTTCAGGGGCGAGAACATCTTCTTCGCCGCTGTCTGCGACGGTGTAGGCGGTCTCTCCTCAGGTGAGAGAGCCAGCGGCTATGTCTGCAAGCGAATGAACGAATGGTTCGCTGAGGACTTCGCCGACCTCATGAGAAGGGGAGCCTCCATACTGAAGATAAGGGAGTCTGTCGACGACAGGCTCCATGAGCTCAATGACAGGATAAACGCCTATGCGGAAAAGCACGCTTCCGATATGGCGACTACCTTCACGGGGATACTCATTATCCCTCAGCTGAATCGTATGCTCACCGCCCACGTAGGCGACTCACGTCTGTATAAGATAACAGACGAGGAGATAAAGGTGCTGACCTCCGACCATTCGGTAGTGGGACAGGAAGTCAGGGAGGGCGTCATCACAGCGGAGATGGCTGAGACCGACCCCCGACAGAACCAGCTCACCAACTGTATCGGAGCAGGTCTCGACGATACCTCCTACGATTACAGCATAGGAGCCTACGGTGAGAATGAGTGCTATATGCTCTGCACCGACGGCTTCAGGAAAAAGATCACGGCTGACGAGATGCAGTTCCTGCTGAAGCCCTCTATAAACGAGAACGAGAAGATAATGTCGGGACATCTCGAAAAGCTGAAAAACAAGGTCATCAAGGGCGGCGAGAAGGATAACATAACCGCTCTTATGGTCAAGCTCTGCTGAAAGCGAGGAGATCTATTTGCTCAATAAAGGTTTCGTCCTTGAAAACAGATACAAGATCCTTAATATTGCGGGAAAGGGCGGTACTTCCGTTGTTTACAGAGCTGTTGACCTGAAAGCCAACAACGCTCAGCGTGCGGTGAAGGAGGTCATGAAGACCAACGGCGCCGACGCCTATAACGCCAGACAGGAGTCGCTCCTCATCAAGGAATTCTGCGAGAAGGACGTAAAGAACTCCTTCTTCCCCAATATAATCGAGATAATCGACAACAAGCCCGAGGCTCTGTATATAGTTCAGGACTATATCGACGGTGTATCCATGGAGAAGCTTCTTGCATACGATCCATTCCGCCACAAGACGGTTCTCAGGTATGCCAGGGATATATGCTCGGTAATGTCATTCATACATAAGTGCGGAATGATCCACAGCGATATGAAGCCAGATAACATCATGGTGGTAAGAAGCTACGATGACTTTGAGAATATGAAGCGCCCCGACAAGTACGGGAAGCTCAAATTCATCGACTTCGGCTCAGTTATCGAAAGAAGACAGGGTACCTTTGCCTATACCCCTGCCTACGCTGCCCCCGAACAGTTCAACAAGGAGGAACTGGACGAGAGGACAGATATATTCAATATCGGCGCCACCATTTATCATATGCTTACTGGTAAAAAGCCCCTTAACGTCTCCGCTGACGGAAATCTGGTAAGCTCTGCCGAGAGGTTCACCTTCGGCAAGGGCATGAACTCGGCTCTTGTCAGGATAATCAAGAAGTGCGTCAACGATGACAGGAGCAAGAGATACCCCAACTGCGATGAGCTCTATGATGCCCTCTACAAGGCTGAGAACCACACCTACGCGAGAGCAACGGGCATACTTGCAGGTCTTGCGGCAGTGTTCCTGGGATTTTCATTCTTCGCTGGAACTATGGCTAACAAGAGCAGGAGCGAGGACTTCAACAAGCTGGTGGAAAGGGCTGAGAACTCCGCAGAATACAGCGAAAGATCAGCTGCCTTCGAGGAGGTCATAAAGGCTGACGGCTCCTACTCAGACGCCTATCTCAAGCTCATAGAGCTGTACAAGACGGATATGGTATTTGACGAGAAGGAGACCAGTCAGATACTGACTCTCATAAATGAAAACATCAACGAGCTCAAGCGTGATCCTCAGTATGAGGAGGTCGCCTATGAGCTGGGTATACTCTACTGGTATTACTACTTCTACGGAAGCGACGGTGACAGCTCAAAGCAGAACGGAAGCACCACAGGCAGGATCGCCTCGGTAAAATGGTTCCGCGAGGCTCAGACCGAGAACTTCAGGAAGTCCGATCCGGATAAATACGATATTGCCAGAGTCTACTGCGCTATCGGTGACTTCTACTCACAGACACAGAAGAAGGAGAACGAGCTCCTGAAGAAGAACTACTCCGCCGATCTGTGGGAGAGCATGAAGGAGCTGGACTCACTTGTTGAGGAGGCAAACGCAGGCTCGGAGATCATAATCCTTGAGACCTACAAGACACTGTTAAATCTCGAAAATACCAATATGAACGACTTTGCAAAGGCAGGGATCTCCTATGAGGAGCAGAGGAGCTTCCTTGACAATATCAAGGCAAAGACAGAAAAAATGAATGCCGCCGAGGAACGTGCGGCTGAGGCTAAGGAGTATATCCTCAGCTTCTATGACAGAGTCGCCGAGAGTATCGACGGCGCGGAATAAGGAGGTGCGGCATGAGTTCATTCGACTGGCAGGTGGTATCGCAAATATCTCTGGGCATCGGACTGGTGCTGCTCCTTGCGGCGCTGGTGATCGCTGTCAGGTTCAGGGTCATATCCAATCTGGTATCGGAGCTGACCTCAAAGGGCGGCGCTGCCGAGCCCGCTTCGCAGTCACCGTCGGTGAGCAGATCGCTGAGAGCTTCTGAGAATATGATCTTTGACGATCAGACTGACGATAACAAGGACGGCGACATAATAACCGTGGTTGTCGGACATAAGAAAAAGGAAAATATCAGCGATACAGTTGTTGTGGGTACCAAGACCGACAGCAGCAGCGACTTCAGGATAGTGAGAAATGTACTGCTTATAAACGCTGATGTTGAGGCGATCGACGACCGCGGCAGAGACAGATGAAAACAACGGATAGCCTTCCGTACTAAGCGGAAAAGAGGAATATCCTTATACGTATTATTGTTTGCTCCCCTTTGCGGAGCACCTATCAAGACACAGGAAAGCGCAGCATACTTCATGACCATTTGTGTATGCGGGGCTTTTACGGCGCTCCTGAGAAGGACCGTCCCTTGCAGCCTGATGAGGCTGTGAGCCTGTTACAAGCTCGGAACAGCCCGCCGCCGCTGCGGATCAGCGGAGGTCAGAGGGTCCGAAGTTCCCTCTTCGGACTTCTCGGCTGTAATGCGGAGGCGGCTCAGGCTGTGACGATGCGGGCTTATGGTCTTGAACCAAGAAAAAGGAGGTAGATCGGGATGAATAACGGCATCTTTGATTTCAGAAAAAGAATAGCTGCTGTGGCTGCCCTCGTCTTTGTTTCCCACTCGCTCTGCGGTATGCCGATAACAGAAAGTAAAGCGGCTTCGGTGATGTTCACCGCCGATGTACAGCCCAATGCGGCTGATAATGATGAAACAGACGGAGCTTCCGCTGATGACGGCGAAACAGAGCCCGTCACCTATACAGTGACCTTCACCAACTGTACATTCAATGAGAATGATTTCAACAGTCTTGCTTACAGTATTTTCAAAACCCAGCTGGAACAGGAGTTCTCTGCGGATACGAATACGGGTACTATAACCGTAAGCAGTGATGCCGGGATAAGTAATGATGATATTTATATCGGCGGAAAACTTTACAGGGTAGACCGTGAAAACTCGGATATTTCCAATATGAAGATCGCTGTGAGCCTTTTTGTAAGGGCGGATAATCTCACATCATTCGACGAGCTGGAGTTCAGCGGAGCAGTGGACGGGATATATGCCCGTGTAGGTTCCGATCTGATCATCACTCCGAAAAAAGAGTATATCCTCAAGGGATCAGCCGAGAGCCAGACTATCACTGTGGGAGAGGATTTCTATCTCTACAGACAGAACGAGGACACAGAGGCTGAGACCTATGAGATAAACCTGGCAGGCAGGATCTTCCGCGTTGCTCCCAGGACCTTCACTATTGACAGAGAGAATACCGATATCTCTGTATTTCTCAACAGAACAGCTGTAGTCCCCGAGGGCATGACCTTCAGGTGGAAGGATACGGATTCCATAATCGTGATCCCCTCCGCCAGCAGCGCTCTGGAGGTATCCTGCGACGGCAGGAAGCATATCTTCAATGTCAGCAATACCCAGTTCAAGATGGAAGATGTGCTGGGTATTGAGGGTATCGGCTATAAGCAGAATGCCAGGATAGGGCTCAGGGCTGTACCGAATACCATAAATTCCGTGCTCAGATATGAGGGCGATGAAGAACGCTCGGACGTTCGTCAGCTGCTCAAATTACAGATCGAGAACGGAGATCTTTTCTATCCCGTACCATATCTTGAGAACGGCGGATACTATCTCAGCAGCTATGATTATGAGGGCGATGAGCCGGTATCCCAGAGTCAGCTTTACACTGATGTTACAAGCGGCGAAAGGTTCTTCAGGATACCCGCCAAAGCAGGAGATAGCGAGATAACTCTCAATTACAGCAAGCTCGCCACATTCGGAAGCTATGTATACAAGCCTTCTGACGGCATTACCAAGCGAAATCAGCAGTGCTACACCATTGACGGCAGCGCTCTGAATACGGCTCTTATGACATTCCCTGCTGAGCTCCTGGGCTCTGCCTTTGTGTATGACACCTTCAAGGGTGACAGCCATTCGGGACTCAGCTCATCATATTTTACTGTAACCAAGGGAAGGAGCGCCTTTACCGTTACAAGAAGTGAAGTGGAGAATTCTCATTTCTTCTTCGCCAAGGACGTACTGAAAAACGGCACGGAGGTCGCCGACGGTCTGGGCTCGGATATATGCTTCTATGTGGACAGGAATGCCCCTGAGACCACCGTTAAGGACACGGAGACGGGAGAAGCTCCGGATGACGGTAAGTGGTCGGGAAAGAGCGGTCTTACCGTGGCTCTCGAAGTGGACGATACCGAGGAATGTCCCCTCAGCGGCAACTCCACCTCCTATGAGGAGCGCACCGTCAGTGACGTATACGACAGGTATATCAATGCCGCCTCAGAGGACGGCAGCGAGATACGCTCGGTCATCATCGGCGATATTCGTTTTGACAGACCCGAAAAGGGCTGGACCGATACAGACAATATCGTAAGCTATATTGAAAACGACGCTATCCGTGCAGGAGAGGAGAGAGCTGTTGACTATCTCAGGAGCGACAGCCTTATAGAGGCAAACACTATACATATCAGCAGCGACAGGGAATATAACTTCTATAAGCAGCTGCTCAGGGACGGTATCTGCGACAGGATCGAAACTGACCTGAAAAACGAGCTTGACGAGGCTGAACACCTTATCAAAGCCTTTACGGAAAATGAAGAGGACGTTCCTTCGTCTCTCATTACACAGGTGCAGAAGGCTGATGAGAGGCTCACAGTGTTCAGAAAAGAGGTGGGCGATTACAGAAATGCTGTTGCAGCTGCAAAAACTGCATATAAGTCTGTACCCTCCCTTACCTACGATCAGGAGAACCACAGGTTCGTTGTCACCATTGAGGCGGGAGAAACAGTCAAAGACAGCATCTTCACTGAGACACTCCCCGTTTTTGCCGTTGATAACAGCAACAACAGCGGCATAGGCGAAAAGTCCGACGAGATAGTTTTCAACTATGACGGAGCTGCTCCCGTTATCGCAGATAACGATGTCCGCATAGAGAATGCGGTGTTCATAGGCGAAAAGGACGGCGTGAAGCAGTACGTTCTCAGGGACGGCACTGAGTTCAGGGCAAATGTAGACGATGTGCTCCGCAGCGGAAGCAGTGAAAAACAGGGTACGGGAATTGACAGAGTTGTCTGGGAGTTTGACGGCGTGCGTCATGATATGTACGGCTACGGCGACAGCTACAGCGGCAGAGTCAACGCAGATGCTATCAGCGGAGAAGATGTCAATTCCGAGATCATCTTCTATGCAGTGGATAAGGTGGGCAACGAGACAAAGCTCAGCTCCGCCGCCGCAAAGGATAAGTTCCGTGTTATCGTGGACAATACGGCGCCGAAATGTGAGATAAGTGATATATCCGATCCCTCGGAAACATACACCGATAAGGAGAAGCAGAAAAAGTGGTTCAGCTCCTACAGCGGCATAAAAATACAGATCAAGGCAGATGACGGCGATCCCGCCGGAAGCTCTGGCGTGGAGAAGGTCATCATAAATATAAACGGCAGGGACAACGAGGTCAATGTGGCTTCGGCGGGTATTGACCCCGCAGCTCTCGGCAAGGGAGGCTATTATATCTCCTTTGAGGCGGATCAGGCTCCCGACAGCTTCAGAGCTGTACTCAGAAACAGCGCAGATCAGGACTTTGAGCTTTCACTTGGCGGAGATTATTACCGTATCGGACGCCGCTACGACGGAAGCTATGAGGATATTCCCGACAAGGGTGCGGTCTCTGTAAAGGTAAGAGCTGCCGACTATGCAGGTCATATCACCGGATCAGGTGAGGAGAAGGCTTTCCTGGATCTTGAGAAGCCCAGTATATCAAGGATCGAATTCGGAGGCAGAAACATCATCAACAGGGACGGTGTGGTGAGATATTCCGTATTTGCAGCCTCAGAGGCTGAATTCACCGTCAAGGCGGGGGATAACCTTCCCGTTTCGGGAATCGAGAAACTGAATGTGAGCCTTGCCAATGCCGACGGAACTCCCTATAAGGGCAGTGTGGAGGTGAGAAACACCGTTCCGGACAAGGAGTGGAGATTTACCATACCCGCAGGCTTCAGGGGTACAGTTTCCGCGTATGTGGAGAGCAATGTTCACAGAAGCTCGGATACAGTGGAGACCTTCGGTATCATCACCGAGAGCGCTCAGATACATGACCAGAATTCATCGGCAGCAGTGGAGCTTCCCGCTGCACAGCACTACGACGCACAGGGACGTCCTCTTTACAGCGGCGACGTTGACATTAAGCTCAGTGTCCGCGACGGCTTCTCGGGAATAGATCAGGTATTTCTTACCTCCTCGGGAGCAGGCGGCGGTACAGCAGATGTGGACGTTGAAGGCAATATCGGAGGCGAAGACGGAGAACGCTGGACCGCGGCAGGTACCTACAAGAACCTGGTTACCGCTATGGACGGTACTATCCGCGTATCCGACAATGTCAACGGCAGCAGAGTATCGCTGGGATACATTGACAATGCGGGACATTATGAGGAGGAGGCTGCTTCAGCCGGCTTCAGCATAGACAAGACCGATCCGAGGGTGGAGGTAACTTTCACCGACCAGAACAGCGGCGGCGACCAGGATTTCAAGGACGTCTACAAGAACTCAAGGCGTGCAGTCATTACCGTTACCGAGCGCAATTTCGATCCCGAGCTGGTAGAGGTTACAGTAAACGGCACAAGGCAGAGAGTGGACTTCACGCTGTCAGGCGGCACCGCAGGCACTGATACGGCTCAGTACCGCGGTGAGGTGCCCTTCGATGCAGACGGCACATATACTCTTTCGGTAAAGTGCAGGGATATGGCAGGCAGAAACAGTCAGGAGTATACCTCCGAGCCCTTCACTATAGATAAGACGGCTCCTGTTCTCAATGTGGGCTTTGACAAGACCATTGAGAACGACCATTACTACCATGACAATATGACCATGACATTCAAGGTCAGCGACGAGAATTTCGAGCCTTCAAGACTAAATATCTCGGGCACCTTCAACGGAAGCGCCGAGAGCTTCCCCAAGGCATCGGAATGGAGCAGAATTGGTAAGGATTACTTCTCCACCATAAAATTCGGCAAGGACGGAGAGTACTCCGTAAGCGTGTCGGGAAGCGACAAGGCAGGAAATGCTCTTGACTCTTACAATACCAAATTCTGTATCGACACCACAGCTCCCTCTATCAGTATAGGCGAGGTGGAAAAGGCTAACGGCGGCGCTGAGGTAAGACCGCATATACGCTTTAACGATACCAACCTTGACAGGGACAGCATAAGCATTACCCTTGAGGGTGCAAAGCGAGGAAAGAACCTTCCCTTCGACGGTCAGTTCAACGAGACTCCCGAGGGACTTGACTATGTATTCGATAACTTCCCCGCACGCAAGTCCTATGACGACATCTACACCATCAAGGCAAGCGTAAAGGACAACGCCGACAACCAGCTGGATACAGAGCTCACATTCTCTGTAAACAGATTCGGTTCCACATTTGAATTCGACGAGGCGTCAAGGAAACTGGCTGACAAGTACATCTCCAGTGAGCAGGACATTGTCCTCACAGAGTATAACGTTGACAAGCACTCTGAGGACTGCGGAGTCTTCATCACCAAGGACTCAGAGATGATAGAGCTGAGAGAGGGCAGAGACTACTCCATAGAGCACACAGGCGGCAACGGAGAGTGGTCTGTCTACAAGTATACCATCTATGCAAGCAACTTTGGCAGCGATGCCAGGTATACTGTTTCCGTCCATACCGTGGACGAGGCAGGCAATATCAACATCAGCGATTCCGACAAGAAGAAGGCAGAGCTCTCATTCTACGTGGACAAGACAAAGCCCCTTTGCATACCGCTGAATCTCAGCGAAAACAGTGCATACAAGGGCGAGAGCTATACCGCTCATCTCTCTGTCACCGACAACATCGACCTCAAGGCGGTTGAGATCTTCCTCAACGGCGATAAGATCGGCTCAAGGATAGAAAATGACGAGTGCACATTCGATATACCCAATTCGGCGCGCTCTCAGGACATCAGAGTCATACTTACGGATATGGCTGACAACGAGATAGAGTACAACTACAGGAACGTTCTTGTTACCACAAACGTGGCAAGACTCCTTATCCGAAAGACCTGGGTAAAGGTAACAGGTATTTCTGCTATCGCTCTTGCAGGAGCAGGCGCATTCCTTCTGAAGAGAAGAAGGAAGAACAAGCTCCTCTGATAAAGAAAAAAGCCCTGAGACGGCGTAAAAGCTGCCTCAGGGCTTTTATTATATCTTCAGGGTAATTATGAGCCTTCCATCTGTGAGCTCTGCGGACAGGCTGCCTCCCGCTCTCTCTGCAAGAGCCCTTGCTATGGAGAGCCCCAGACCTGTGGAGCTCCGTGCGGTCTCCACGGTATAGAAGCGGTCGAAGAGCTGTGCTGCCTGCACGGGGGTCATATCCGCAGCAGCATTGGCGAAGGTGATGACACCGTCGGCAGTGAGCCTTATCTCAAGGTCGCCGCTGCTGTACTTGGCGGCGTTGGTTAGCAGATTGGAAAACACTCTGGAGAGCTCCGACCTGTTGGCGGTACGCATGACCTTTTCCTCGGTAAGGTCTATATCGGGACTTATCCCGCTCTCGGTAAGAACGGGATAATAGCTGCTTATACACTCCGCAAGGAGCTGATTTACGTATATCTCCTCCGTATCCTCGGGCTCGTCCTTAGATATGATGACGGAGTAGCTGAAAAGCTCCTCTGTCAGCTGCTGCATAGCGTCTGTTCGCTGTGAGATCACCGAGAAATAGCGGCGGAGCTTCTGCGGATCATCGGTCTTTTCCGCAAGGTCAAGGTAGCCCCGTATGGCTGTGAGAGGTGTCCGCAGGTCATGGGAGATATTTGTCACTGCATTTTTCAGTTTCCTGTTGCCGCGGATACAGGACAGCTTCTCTCTGCGGAGCAAAGACAGCTGAGAGTCAATGCTCTCCGCAAGACCGCGTATATCCTTGTCACCTGAGGAAACATAAATGGTGTTGTTGGTGTCGCTTTTAAGTCTGTCAGCAAACTGCGCGGATATTTCCCGTGCCGACTTTTTCAGCAGATATATCTTGACGCAGAGCAGTATTATCACAACTGCGGCGCATAACAGACAGTAAACCATTTTTTCCTCCTGTGTGGTTATTTAAGGTCGGCTTTGCGGAAGTTTACCACTCCCGCTGTTATGAAAAATACGGTGAGTATCAGTGAATATACTATGTGAATGGCGGCGCGTTTGTCAGGGACCGCAAGTGCAGTCATCTGGCTCAGGGGAATGATGTCATTCATCACCTGTATCCACTTTGAATCGCCGAATTCCTGAGACATAGCAGCGAACATCAGCAGGGGATACATGATTATTATGGGAAGAACTCCGCCTGCGGCGCTTTTTACGGTCATGGCGAGAAATGTGGTTAGAGCGGATACAGCGACCACCGCAAAGAAGCAAACGGTCATGTTTTTCAGCACATCAGAAGCAGCTGCACCCTTTGCACCGATGACTATAAGGTTGGCAGCAGATGATACCGCAAAGAAAATGATGAGCGATACACCGAAAAATACTGTCTCCGCTATCTGATTTGCAAGGTAGATGTGGGAGCGCTTATGTCCCACGGTGAGCTTGTTGCGTATGGTATTCTGGGTGTAGTCACGGCTTATGAAGAGACCTCCCACAGCCGACATGAACATCATCATTATCAGTGGTATCTCAAACATACCGAACCAGTCAAGGCTGCCGTTGAGCTTGCTTATGAGGACCTCCAGCAGGGCGAGTACCGCCGACATGATGACGCATATCATCGTATCCTTTCTGCGGAGCATGAGCTTCAGGTTTACTTTCAGGAGCTTATTCATTGCTGCCACCTCCTACCAGTGAGATAAAGAAGCCTTCAAGGTTCTCATCGTGCTCGGAGGCGGAGAGTATCTCGCACTTCTCCTCCCACAGGCTGAATGCCAGCTTTGTGATATTCGGAGAGGCGAAGATGTCAGCCGTTTCCTTGTCGATCATTCTGTAATCGGTGCCCATTCCGTCAAGCACTCTTGCAAGGGCGCCGGTGTCGGTGACCTTCACCCTTACGCACTTGCGGCACTCGTTTTCCAGCTCCTCGGCACTCATTTCGCGGACTATCTGCCCGCCGTTGATGAAGCCGTAATGTGTGGCTACCTTTGCCAGCTCGTCAAGGATATGGCTGGAGATGAGAATGGTGATGTTGTTCTCGCGGTTGAGCTTGATTATGAGCTCGCGCATTTCGATGATGCCCTGTGGGTCAAGACCGTTAATGGGCTCGTCAAGGACGAGAAAATCCGGTTTTCCGCAGAGCGCCACGGCAATGCCGAGACGCTGGCGCATTCCCAGCGAGAAGTCTCTGGCGTGTTTATTTCCTGTGTTTTTCAGTCCCACAAGTTCAAGGAGCTCATCAATGCCCTTATAGTCGGGCATTCCCATAATGTCATACTGCATTTCCAGGTTTTTCCTTGCGGAGAGATAGGGGAGTATTGACGGGGTCTCCACAACTGCACCCATTCTCCTTCTGGTCTCGGAGATATTTGGATCGCTGTTTTTGACGCCGTAGAGCTCGAAGCTGCCGTCCGTGGGGAACTGTATCCCGCACACCATGCGTATGAGAGTGGTCTTTCCTGCGCCGTTCCTGCCTACAAAGCCGTATATGGAGCCCTTGGGAACGTTCATTGTGAGACCGTTCAGGGCTTTGAAGTCCTTGTATTGCTTGGTGAGCGCATTTGTTCTGAGTACATAGTCCATATAAGAACCTCCTTCTTTCTTTCTGATATGAGTATATCACAGGAAGGTTAAGAAATCGGTTAAGAAAAGAGTTAAGATACGGTTAATTTTTATCGGAAAGCATATAGCCTATACCCCACACTGCTGAGATACAGTCGCTTCCCATTGCTGCTTTCAGCTTGCGGCGGAGATTGTGGACGTGTATTTTCAGGGAGTCCTCGGTGCAGTCGGGAGTATCATCGCTTATGCGGTCGAGTATGGTCAGCTTCGCCACCACCTGTCCCTTATTCTGCATGAGGAGCTTGAGTATGGCGTATTCCGTCCTGGTGAGCCTTATCTCACCGCCCGGGCAGGTCACGGTATGGGAGTCGGTGTCAAGACTGAGACTGCCGCAGGTGAGCAGTTCCTTCTCCGAAGCGGGAGCGTTTCTGCGCAGCTGCACCACTATCCTTGCAAGGAGCTCCTCGGTATCGAAGGGCTTGGTGATGTAGTCGGCAGCTCCGCCGAGAAGCATATCCACCTTGCCTGCGCGGTCGGACTTGGCACTGAGCACGATAACGGGAATGTCCTTTATCTGCGGGAGGAGCTCCTCACCGCTGAGTCCCGGGAGCATCAGGTCAAGGAGTATCAGGTCCGGAGTGGTCTGCTGCAATATGAGCAGAGCCTCTGTGCCCGAATACGCCCTTTTTACGGCATACCCCTCGCCTGTCAGCACCTCGCTGAGCATATCATTGATGTGTATATCGTCGTCGATTATCATTATAACTGCCATGTGTCCGCCTCCTGCCGTTTTAACTATTATAACATCAGAGGAAGATTTTTGCAAGCCGCAGACTTGATTTGACGCGGCGTCTGTGCTATAATTGTAAAAGATTATTTACAGAAAAGGTGACATGATTGCATAGATTCAGAAAAGCCCTGCCCTCGGTCATATCCCTTGTACTTGCGGTACTTATGGTGGCGGCGGCAGAGCTTGCACATGAAAAAGAAATGATATTCCCCGAGATAACGGCTATAGCCATAGGTGCACTTGCTGCTCCGCGGCAGGTGTGGAACACATCGCGGCTGAGGCTGCTGCTGACCATATCAGCCTGTGCTGCGGCAGGAGTGGGTATAGTTTATCTGGTGCCTCTGCCTCTTGCGGCGCAGATACCCATAGGACTTGTCATTGCATTTGCACTTATAACTCTTTCGGGTACGGAGTTCCTGCCTGCGGTGTCAGCCTGCGTGCTGCCCGTGCTTCTCGGCACAAGGAGCCCCATATACATACTCTCCGTCGTTGTGATGACCTCCCTGATACTGGGAGTACAGCTGCTTCTTGAGAAGGCAGGCATGAGGGAGAAATACGACTTCCGCCCCGTTGAGCCTGACCGTGAACTGTTCTTGCTCCGCGGAAAGCAGATAGTATGCGCTTCGCTTATATGCCTTATCCCTGCGCTGCTCCACGAGATATTCTTCATAGCTCCGCCCCTTATAGTGGGATTTGCGGAGATGAGCAAGCCTGCATCAAAGCTGAGGGAAAAGGCAACTGCCACTGTGGGGCTTATCGCCCTTGCTGCGGCAGCAGGCTGTGCTTCACGCTATGTCCTGTGCGTTACAATGGGACTTCCGCTTGCATTGGCGGCAGGGGTGTCCTGCGGAGCCATACTCATTGCGGTAAATGCCGCAAAGCTCTATTTTCCGCCCTGCGGAGCTGCTGCCACGCTGCCCTTCATAATTCCCGGGGCAGCACTGCTGAAGTTCCCCTTCGAGCTGACCGCAGGCTATGTGATACTTACCGCAGCGGTGTTCCTGTTCTTCGGCGAGAGACCGCTTGCTCCCGTAAGGAAAATCGCCGCGATAATACGCAGATAACACTTGACACAGGGGAGAAATAGTGTTATAATATTTCTCGGACCATGTTCCCGACAGTTCGTTTGCGCCATCCTGTCGTTAAACAAAACCAGGGCATCTGTGAGTGCAGGAATACTGCGCTCTTAAAGTGATACAGATGCGTCTGCCCATGGCAGGCGCTTTTTTGTTGATATATCCAAGAGGTGAAGAAATGTATTATCTGAAAACTTCCGCTGAGTTCGACAGCGCGCATTTCCTTGCAGGCTATAAGGGCAAGTGCGCAAATATCCACGGTCATCGCTGGAAGGTAGAGGTGACTGTGGCTGCGGACGCTCTTATTGAAAGCGGTGAGAAAAGAGGTATGGTCATCGACTTCGGTGACTTAAAGCACGAGGTAAGGGCTCTTGCAGACAGCTTCGATCACGCGCTTATATATGAGACAGGTTCGCTGAAGGAGACCACACTTGCGGCTCTCCGCGATGAGGACTTCCGTCTTATTGAGGTGGCTTACCGCCCCACAGCCGAGAATTTTGCAAAGGATTTCTTCGGCACACTTAGAGAAAAGGGACTTCCCGTCAAGACCGTCACGGTCTATGAGACTCCCGAAAACTGCGCTGTATATGAGGAGGAGATATGATGCTGCCCGTAGTTGAAAAATTTGTCAGCATAAACGGTGAGGGCGCCCACGCAGGTGAGCTTGCAGCATTTGTGCGCTTCCGCGGCTGCAATCTTAACTGCTCATACTGTGACACCAGCTGGGCAAACAGCGGCAATGCTCCTGCGGAGTTCGAGACTCCCGCGGAGATAGCCGACTGGGTAAGCGAAACAGGTGTCCGCAACGTTACCCTGACAGGGGGAGAGCCTCTGCTGCACAAGGAGTGCGCTGAGGTCATCAGCCTTCTCATGGAGAGAGGCTGCCGCGTGGAGATAGAGACCAACGGAAGCATTGCTCTTGACAGACTGGCTGAGGCTGACCGCAGACCCGTTTTCACCATGGACTATAAGCTGCCCTCAAGCGGCATGGAGGAGTTCATGTGCAGAAACAATTTCCGCCTGCTGGGCTGCCATGATACGGTGAAGTTCGTTTCGGGCAGCATGGAGGACCTGGAAAGGGCAGCGGAGGTTATAGAGGAGTACAGGCTCACTGAGCGCTGCCATGTTTACATCAGCCCTGTTTTCGGCGAGATAGAGCCTGCCGACATAGTTGAGTTCATGGAGGAGCGGAATATGAACGGAGTAAGGCTCCAGCTCCAGCTCCACAAGTTTATATGGGAGCCAACAAGGAGGGGCGTTTGATGGACAGAGAAAAAATCGAATACCACGTTCTCGGACTTCTCAAAGCCATAGGCGAGGACCCCGACCGCGAGGGACTCAGGGAGACTCCTGCCCGTGTGGCGCGTATGCTTGAGGAGGTACTTGAGGGAACTGCATATACAAATCACCAGATAGCCGAGATGTTCGGCAAGACCTTTGACGCAGAGGGCACCCCCGATATGGACAGCGCCGTGGTCATGAAGGATATTACCGTTTTCAGCTACTGCGAGCACCATCTGGCGCTTATGTACGATATGAGCGTGAATGTGGCGTACATTCCCCACGGCAGAGTGCTGGGACTCAGCAAGATAGCCCGTATCTGCGATATGGCGGCGAAGCGTTTGCAGCTTCAGGAGCGTCTGGGAAAGGACATCGCAGAGATAATCTCCGAGGCGGCAGGTACTCCCGATGTGGGCGTAATGATAAGGGGTAGCCACAGCTGTATGACTGCCAGAGGTATCCGGAATGCCGGCGCAAAGACGGTGACGGGTACGTTCATGGGCGCTTTCAGGGACAGTGCGGAGCTGAAATCCCTGGTGAAGTTTGACTGAGGAGGATATTATGAAAGCATTGGTACTTTTCAGCGGCGGCGTTGACAGCACAACCTGTCTCGCCATCGCTGCTGATAAATACGGAGCAGACGAGGTGCTTGCACTGTCTCTCTACTACGGACAGAAGCACAGCCGCGAGCTGGAAGCTGCAAGGAAGATAGCTGCCCATTATGGTGTAAAGCATAAAGAGCTCGATCTTGCGCTGATATTCGCTGACAGCGACTGCACTCTTCTCAAGGGCTCCGATGGGGAGATACCCAAGGAGAGCTATGCGGAGCAGCTGGAAAAGACAGACGGCAAGCCTGTCTCCACCTATGTGCCCTTCAGAAACGGACTTTTCCTGGCTTCTGCGGCAAGCATAGCCCTGTCCAACGGCTGCGTGGAGATATACTACGGCGCTCACAGCGATGACGCCGCAGGCAATGCCTACCCCGATTGCAGCAGCGACTTCAATGACGCCATCAACCGCGCCATCTATCTGGGAAGCGGCGAAGAACTGAGGGTAACGGCTCCCTTTATAGGCATGAACAAGGCTCAGGTCATTGCAAAGGGACTGGAGCTGGGAGTTCCCTATGAGCTTACATGGAGCTGCTATGAGGGCGGCGACAAGCCCTGCGGAGTATGCGGCACCTGCCGCGACAGGATAGCCGCATTCAGAGCCAACGGCATGGACGACCCTGCCATGAAAGGAGAATAATATGAGCGGAAGGACCGAAAATGAAAAGGGGAGCATAACTCTCCTCGGCAATAACAACACAAAGTATTCATCTGATTACGACCCGTCGGTGCTGGAGACCTTCCCCAACAAGCACCCCGACAATGATTATTTCGTAAAGTTCAACTGTCCCGAGTTCACAAGTCTGTGCCCTATCACCGGACAGCCCGACTTTGCCACCATTTACATCTCCTATATCCCCGGCGAGAGAATGGTGGAGAGCAAGTCGCTGAAGCTGTATCTGTTCAGCTTCCGCAATCACGGCGACTTCCATGAGGACTGCGTGAACATCATCATGAAGGACCTCATAAAGCTCATGGAGCCCAAGTACATAGAGGTATGGGGAAAGTTCCTGCCCCGCGGCGGCATCTCCATCGACCCCTACTGCAACTACGGCATTCCCGGTACAAAGTGGGAACAGCTTGCCTGGGACAGGCTCGCACACCACGATATGTACCCCGAGAGCATCAATAACAGGTGATATAAAACGATCCCCTGAGTGAATGAACACTCAGGGGATTTTCTGTTTTATTCAGTTGTCAGCTGTGTGCTTATCAGTCCAGTGATTCGACCAGGTGGAGGAGATACTCCTGAATGCGGAGGGCGTCTCCACTGGTTATGCCCTTTGTGGACTTGTCAACGTCTGCATTTGCCTTGCCCTGAGGAGTAAGGTGCTTGGGATTTTTGCCCTGAGTACCGTACTGGTCGGGGTTAGCCAGAGACTGCATAATGAGGATAGCGTCTGCAAGCTCAACTGTATCATCGCAGTTTGCGTCGCCTGACTTTGTGACAGCAATATCAGTTGTGGTAGTGGTCTTGCCGGGGTCAGGTGTTGTGGTGGTAGTTGTAGTGGTAGTAGGAGGTGTTGTGGTAGTTGTGGTTGTGGTCGGCAGAGGTCCGGGCACATCCCATGCGTTCTCGGCAAAGTTGATGTTCCATGCGAAGGAAGCCTGCCAGTCTACAGCTGAATCGTTTGTGCTCCATGAGCTTACGGAATCGGCGTAGCACTTCTGAGCAGGTACCTTTCCGCGCTCCATTCCCAGACTCTTTACATAGTCATCCTGAATTCCTGAAGCGGGACCGCTGACCATTACTCCTGAGGGAGCCATGGGGAAATCGTGGTCCAGCTCATATATCCAGTATCTGTTTGAGGGATTATTTGAGTGGTATGTACCGTAGCCTGTGACATAGGATATGCCGAGACCGTTTCTTCCGAAAATGTAGTCCATAGCCTGAGTCATGCCGTTGAGATACTTCATATCTGCGTTTGATGCGTCATAAGCATAAGCCATGATCATGGCGTTATTAGTTATAAAAGCATTTGAACCGGGCTCATATCCTGCATGAGTATAATCAGTGGGCATACCGATTTGATCCATGATTACGGTTTCTTTGAATGGTACACCCATTCCGTTTCTAGAGCTGTTTTCAATTTCAAGCAGAGATTCTGCGGCTTGTTTGATATTATACTCGATGATTTCCTTGTCCCTTGCAGCTGCCTTATCGCTGAGGTAAAGCGAAAGTGTTCCCAGAGTAGTAGTTTCACTGTTATTGAAGGCTGAGTAGGTAACACCATCTATTTGGGACAGCTCTATGTCAAACGCCTTTGTGACTCCTGCTCTGCTGTGTTTGTTCTCATAGTTCTTCAGCTCGTCATAGTACTCCTCAGCACCTGTGGTTGCGAAGAGCTCGCAGGCAGCCCAGTATGCTTCGTCCTTGACGCAGCTGTCCTCGTATATGCCTGTGCCCACATATGAGCCTTCGGGAGCGAACTGAGGATCCACCTGATAATGTCCGCTTCTGACATCACTGACATCCCATTTTTCCTTGTATGCCATTACAGCCTTCCAGGAATCCTCTGCGTGTTTGAGGCACTCCTTTGCGAAATCATCGTCTATGCCCTCCCAGAGACGTGCAGCCTGAGCTGCGCAGGCTATCATATTGAATGTAGCTGCATACGTAGGAGGTCTTACGATACGGACAGGCATATATTCTTCGTCATATATGTAGGTTTTTCCTGCAAAACTGTTGGGTCTGTAGTCGCCTGCCTGGTGGTATACGAAGTTTGCGTGATCCTTGCCCCATACTGAGTCCTTGTCAGCATCAACGATCATCTTGAACATCCACTCAAGCTCATATCTTGCTTCTCTGAGGGACTCCTCGGAGGCATCGCCCCTTGACTTGTCCATTTCGTACATATTCTGGAGGAGCCATACAGCGTTAGCGCCTGTGATGACGTTCTTTGTGCTGTCGGAGCCTGTGTACCAGCCGCCTGTTACGTCGATAGAATCCCTCTTATCGCCGTCAAATTCTCTGCCGTAGGCTCTTATCCATTCTGACTGGATATATGCGGTATCGTTCTTGTGCATTGCAGAATGAGCAAGCTTGGACTTCTTGTCCTTTGGGTTATATGAGGTTATCTTTGATTCTTTAATATCCTCGTCGGAACGGTTCTGATAGTAGTAGTTCAGGGCGTCTTTGAGGATACCACTGTAAACATCTTCACCTATCTTGAACTCATGGCTGATGTATTTCTTATAGGTCTCGCCTGTGCGGGAATTTGTATATACGTTGTCCTTGTCATCCACCTCAATTGTGTATGTACCGGGCTCGGAAACAGTTGAGAAATCAAGTATCTGGCAGTAATCGCCTGCTGTTTCGTCATATCCTATGGGAGTACCCTTGCCTGTGTATACGGTCTCGCCGTTTTTCTTGACTGTGAAGCTTACGGGGTCCTTTATCTCCTTGCTTGTGGCGTATGTAGCCTTTTTGTCATTGGCTATGTAATAGCCCATCTGGTTCACTCTTACATCGCTTCTGGGGGTAATGATCCCCATTTCATTTGTGGGATCCCAGAGGCATGGAGTGGACTTTGCGTCCTTGTATTCCTCACCGCAGGTCTCGCACTCAAGTGTGAGATTATCGAACTTCAGCACTGTTCCCTCGGGGAAACAGTCATTAGGCTGGTAAGAGCCTGCGCCGCCGTACTGGAATGACCATTCAGCCACCTCGATAGTTTTTGTGGCGGTAAATTCACTGTCGAAGCTGTTCTTGCCTTGAATTATTTTGACGTTGTCCCAGCCCTGATCCCAGTTGCTGGCATTGTTCTGCCAAACTCCTGAAGGGTCAACGTTGAAGTTTGTGCCTGAATCGCTGATGACAGTAGCAAGCTCGCCGTCCGTTGAGGCTTCTACTTCCCAGTGTATCTTGTACTTATGCCCCTTCTCAATATGGAGATTTCTGTGGCGTATACCCAGATCCCATCTTGAGTCGCCGCCTCGCTGATATCCGCCGGGATTGTAGATAGTGATGTTAAAGCTGCCGCCCTTGGTGTCGAAGCGCTGCTCTGCGGGGCTAATGGAATATGCTGTCCATGGCAGCGCTATCCCGTCGTTGAAGTCATTCTGTCCGAGACAATCAGCATTAGCTGTAAATGGTGCAAATGCGGCAGTGCTTACCGCAGCTATTGAAGCTGCCATTAGTCTCTGAATGATTTTTTTGGTTGACCTGTGTTTCATGATTGTTCCCTCCCTGATATGTTCGCCGGTTTTTCGGCATTTTATTTATCATATCCGCGGCATTAATTGTTGTAAAAAATAACAATCTTTTTAACTTGTATCCGCGAATATATATCTATTATATACTATTATTTCCTGTTAGTCAAGTATAAAAAGCCCGCTCCCGAGTGTTTTTTCGGGAGCGGTTTTTAAAGAGAGGCTTTACACAAGCTTAACTATGTTTCATGTTTCAGCGAAATACTGCCTTTACACAGTTTCTTCCCGAGGACTTTGCTTCGTATACAGCCTTGTCCATACGGTCAAAGGCAGATGATATGCTGTCATCGGCGGATATGGTCGTAACACCTATACTGCAAGTGATATTCCCTATTTTATCAAAGTTTTCTGCGGCAACTCTCTCCCGGAGCGCCTCAGCGATAGATACAGCTTTATCGGCGTCTGCGTTGTAGAGCACAACTACGAACTCCTCGCCGCCCCAGCGTCCTGCTACAGCCTTCATACCTGCCACAAATCCGTCGATGACCTGAGCGAAGTGTACCAGAGTGGCGTCGCCTGCGGAGTGACCATACAGGTCATTGACCCGCTTGAAAAAGTCAATATCCAGTATCATCATGGCAGCGCTGCCGCCGTCTTTTCGGATACCGTTGATGGTGTTTTCCATTTCGCTCTCGATCTGTCGGTGGTTGTATATGCCCGTCAGGGGATCCTTCAGTGCCAGATCCTCGTAAGTTTTCAGGGTAGTCATCAGCTTTTCGGCGCTCTCGTGAATATCCTGCACCATGAATACGAAACGGAAATCGTCGGGATTAGCGGTCTCGGCGCGTCTGAATATGAGCTTTACCCATATGTATTTGCCCTCAAGGTTCATCATGAGGCAGTCATAGGAGGAGGTGCGTCCCACGGACAGGTTTTTCTTCAGATACTCGGGATCGGTGCGCTCAAGGAAGATGTCCTGATCCTCGGGCCAGATCATATTGACGATCATAAGCCGCCAGTCCGAGTATTTCAGCTGCTGGTTCATGACCTCGTCGGAGATCTCGGTGATGCTGATACTGTTGGTGGTGTCCTTGACCAGATCCACATACATTGAGAAAAGATAGGTATCCTGTATGGTATCCACCTTTTTGGTGGTGAGAGTCTCGTCGATATACTGGCTTCCATCCAGCTCGTCAAGTATTATGAGGTAGACCTCCTCGCTTTTCATGGGGTAAACGGTCATCTGTACTATATGGGTAACGTTATCAACGCTGATGTTGATCCTCTTGCTGTATTTCCCCACGAATTTGCCTGCGGTGGGGATAAACACGCGATAGCCCTCTATGACGGAGTCAGAGCTGTTGTTCAGGTGGTACCAGAGCTTTTCAATAAGATCATGGTAGCTGCCGTCTTTTTCAAGGAAGGTCTCAAAGACTCCCCGTTTTATGAGAGTTCTGTAGGTGTCATTTCTGCCGTCGGCAATGACTACGGCGTCAACGTTGCTGCCTGCAAATCTCATTGCCTCCTCGAGAGTGATCTCGTTGATGTTATCGGTATTCACGTTCAGTCCCCCTAAAAGCTGTATAGTTCAGCTTCCCGCGGCTGTATCATGCCGGAGAAGTTTTATTCTTTATATATATGATAACATATAATAACATTTGAAATGATAATATTCTGTTAATTTTCAACAATTGATATAGCTATTTGTAAGAGTTTACAATCAGAGGCAGCTTTACTTGTGTAAAATGCAGAAAACAGCGGCTTTTCAGAAAAAAGAAAAGTTTTTTTTAAAAAGCACTTGACATCTTATTATTTTTGTGATATTATCATGATAGAAATAACAGAGGAGGTGATGCCGGTGGCAACAGAAAAAGAGTTCCTGTCGGCATATAAGCTCAGCGATTATGAGAGACCTTCGGTGACAGCCGATGTGGCGGCGTTCATGATAAGGTCCGAGGAAAAGACCAGCTATCGCCGCAATCCCGAGAACAGGCTCACATTGCTGCTTATAAAGAGGGGCGGTCACCCCTACAAGGATATGTGGGCGCTGCCGGGGGGCTTTCTCAACTCAAATGAGACGATCGAGGAATGTGCTCTCAGGGAGATAAAGGAGGAGACCAATGTCCTTCCCGTATCCATCATGCCTGTGGGAGTTTTCAGCCGCCCCGGCAGAGACCCGAGAGGCTGGATAATCTCACACGCTTATGTTTCCGTCATCGGGGACGAGTCCGTGAAGCAGGTAGCTATGGACGACGCCTCCGACGCACAGTGGTTCGATGTGGACTTTGACAGGGACGAGGGCGGTGAGTACCACCTGACTCTCAGCTGCGGAGATGTGGTGCTGAGGGCTGTCCTCACCGAGGAGAGCTCCGGCTTCGGACGCACCTCATTCGCCATAAAGGACAGCGGTACCCTTGCCTTTGACCATGCTGCCATGATAGCCTCTGCCGTAACAGCTCTCAGGAGAGCGGCGAGAAGCTACGATACCATTTTTGACTTCCTGCCTGAGGCGTTTACTCTCACCGCCTTTCAGAAGGTGCAGGAGACCATACTGAACGTTTCCTTCCTGCCTGCCAATTTCAGACGAATGGTCAGCAGGTATGTGGAGGAGACAGGGGAGATAGTAAGGGGCGAGGGACATCGTCCCGCCAAGCTCTACAGACGCAAAAACAATGATTAAGGAGGAGATCGTCATGAAAAATATTCTGGTAGTAGTTGATATGCAGAAGGACTTCGTGGACGGAGCCCTGGGCTCTGCTGAGGCCTGCGCAATAGTTCCTGCGGCTGCAAAGAAGATAGCCGCTTTCAAGGGAGAGATATTCGTAACCTTCGACACTCATTCTGAGAATTATATGGACACCGCCGAGGGAAAGAAGCTTCCCGTTCCTCACTGCATAAAGGGCACAGAGGGCTGGGAGCTGGACAAGGATATTGCAGAGGCTCTCAAGGGAAAGAACTTTACTCCCGTTGAGAAAAAGACCTTCGGTTCTGTTGATCTTCCGAAGCTCATAAAAAAGGCAGTTGGCAATGAGGAGTTCACTGTTGAACTAATCGGTCTCTGCACGGATATATGCGTTGTAAGCAACGCCCTGCTCATAAAGGCAAGCTTCCCCGAAACTCCCATAGCCGTGGACGCAGCCTGCTGCGCAGGAGTTACACCTCTTAAGCACGATGCAGCCCTCGAGACCATGAGAAGCTGCCAGATAGACGTTATATAACAGAAAGGATATGATATTATGAAACTTGAACCCATCGTTGTTTCGCTCCTTGACACTGACCTGTACAAGTTCAACATGGACCAGGTCATCTTCCACAAGCACACAGACCTCTGCGGACAGTATTACTTCAAATGCCGCAATAAGGGCATAGTTTTCACTGATGAGATGGTGCAGGAGATAAACGATCAGATCGATCACCTGTGCACTCTCAGCTTCAAAAATGAGGAGCTGGACTACCTCCGCTCTATCCGCTTCATCAAGAACGACTACGTTGAGTTCCTCAGGCTCTGGCACCCTATCAGGGACTACGTTACCGCAGGGCTCAATGCTGACGGCAATCTGGAGATCGTTGTGGACGGTCCGCTGTTTTCGGCTATGCAGTTCGAGATATATCTCCTTGAGATAGTCAACGAGGTATACTTCCGCATGAAGTACGATTACAACAGGCTGAGAAAGTCTGCGGAGGAGCGCCTTGACGCCAAGATAAAGGCTCTGAACGACGGCACATACACATTCAAATTCGCTGAGTTCGGCTGCCGCAGAAGACTGTCCCGTGAGTGGGAGGACGTTGTGGTGAAGCGCCTGTGCACCGAGACCGACAAGTGCGTGGGCACTTCAAATGTGTACCTTGCCATGAAGTACAACGTAACTCCTATCGGCACCTACGCTCACGAGTTCGTGCAGATGTATCAGGGAATAGACTCCATACCCCTTGCATATACCAACCACTACGCCATGAAGGACTGGTATGACGAGTATGACGGCGATAACGGTACTGCTCTTACGGATACTATCACAACAGACCTGTTCCTGCTGGACTTTAACCGCTCAATGGTCAATAACTACACAGGTGTCCGCCATGACAGCGGAGATCCCTATGAGTGGGGCGAGAAGATGATAGCTCACTATAAGAAGTACGGCGTTGATCCTAAGACAAAGCTGCTGCTGTTCAGCGACAGCCTTGATTTTGACCGCGCACAGAAGCTCTACGATCATTTCTGTGACAAGACCAAGGTATCCTTCGGTATCGGAACATTCTGCTCCAACGATACGGAGGAGGAGGCTCTCAACATTGTTATCAAGCTCCAGTATGTAAACGGCAGACCCGTGGCGAAGCTGTCCGACGCTGTTGGCAAGGCAATGTGCCGCGATGAGGAGTACCTTGAGTACCTCAAGCGCTCTGTGGACTTCAGACTGAAAAGAGAAGCCGATAAAAAATAAGTATCCCATACGGAGAAGGCGGTGAGTGAGCCTTCTCCGTTTTTTGTTACAAATGTCACTTTGAAAGTTATTCCTGTCATCTTGTATTTCTGCGCATCTTACTGTATAATCAGAGCATAGAAACACGGAAGGGGGATCACTATGAGAGTTGATTACTACGGAATGGATAATTGTACCTATGATATGTACTGCGGCAGACCTGCGCTGTTTGCTCCCGAGGGCGCAGATGAGGGTATGCTGGCAGGCTACGGTTTCGCAAGGCTTCAGGACGGAAGATATATCCACTTTCTGGATCAGCAGGAATACTTCCACATAATAAACAATGAGGTGAACGGAAGGGTGGTATTCGATCAGGCTACCCACTACATGATAACTCAGTATTACTGGTCACAGTACGCACCTCCGCCGCCTGTAAACCGCTCCGAGGGCGGCACTGTAATGTGCATCATCAGCCTGGCACTGTTCCTGATAAGCCCCTTATTGATACTGGTAAATCCGGGGATCTCAATGCTGGGCTGGATAGCCTCACTGGTGCTTATGATAATCGTCAAAGCCACTTATCCTAAAAACGTATTCGGCACAGTTCTTCTGATACTTCACATCGTTGCTTTTGTCATAGGCTTCATAGCTCTGCTGCTTCTCATGGCAGCCTGCTATGATCTGATGAACCAGTGCAGCCACATTGCCTGAAAGGAGAGAAAATATGAATATACATATCTGTACCGACCACGGTCTCATACCACCCTATGCCATAATGCTAATGCTGTCTTTTGCAGCAGGACTGTCGATTCAGTTCATACTGAATATCAAAGGCGGAATAAAGCGCAATATCGCAGCCTACGGCATTCTCCTCGCAATGCCCATGAGCATTTTCTTTGCACTGCTCCTCACTTATATTTCCACAGGAGGAAAGGCTTTCGGCATATCCTCCATAGGCGGAGCTGTCGGAATGTACGTCAGCGCTCTCACCATGGCTGCCATTACCCGCAGACGGGAGAGCTTCGGAGTCATGCTCCGCAGCTGCACCCTTTCTCTTCCGATGATGTACAGCGTATCCAAGATAGGCTGCCTGCTGGGAGGCTGCTGCCGCGGCATGGATTACAGCGGCGTTATGTGTGTTGAGTACAGCGGTGAGCGAATGGGACATCTCTGCGCATTCCCCGTGCAGATAGCGGAGTCCTTAGCATTTCTCGCTATATTCATGGCGGGCATGGTGATGTATCTCCGACGCAGCAGGAACGCAGTTCCAGCGGTGTTCCTGCTCTCCGCAGGGGCTAAATTCGCCCTGGACTTCCTCAGGGTTTCACACACGGGAAAGGTCATCTCCCTCAATCAGCTGCTCTGCACCGCAGCTGCGGCGGTATGCGTTGCAGTTATAGTCCTTCGGGAGCATAAGTCCCGCGGCTTTGCAGAACGTGCATATAACTGAAAAAACGGCTCACAGTCTTACTGTGAGCCGTCTGTATTATCGGTAAAATCAATGACTCTGTCGCATATCTCAAGAGCCGCAGGTCTGTGTGTCACTATGACCACGGTCTTGTCGGTCATGCTGCGGAGATTTTCAAGGAGCTGCCTTTCCGTACCCTCATCAAGGGCGCTGGTGGCTTCGTCCAGAAGCAGCACGGGACTTTCCGAGAACACTGCCCTTGCAATGGCTATCCTCTGCATCTGTCCCTCCGAGAGACCTGTTCCCCGCTCGCCCAGGAGAGTGTCCGCACCTGCCTCAAGCTCCGAAACGAAGCCGTCTGCACAGGCTATTTTCAGGGCATTGTTCAGCCGCTCGCTGTTGTCCATATCAGCCTTGTCGCTGAATGCCACTACCTCGCGGATAGTTCCGCTCATGAGCTGATTGCCCTGCGGTACATAGGCGAAAAGCCTGTGCCACTGAGGCGTCAGCTCAGTCTCATTTCCCGCTGTATCGGTGAGATAACGCTTGCCGCCGTCCAGCCTGTAAATGCTCATGAGAAGCTTCAGCACTGTGGATTTTCCGCAGCCGCTGTGTCCCGTGAACGCCACATACTCACCCTTTTTTATGTCGATACTGATGTCACTGAGCACCTCAGGCATATCCTCCTTGGACAGCTTCTTTATGCTGTCGGCAGCAGGATAGTAGGTAAAGCTTGCATTGCGTATGCCGAAGGAGCGCAGCTCCTGTGAATAATACCTTCCCACCTCCTCGGTGCTGAGGGGGGCAAGGTCGCTGTCATCGTCAAAGCTCTCTATCTCCATAAGTCTTTCCGCACTGGCGGTCATGGCGTAAAATTTGGGGAGATAGCCTGTGATATTGGCAAAAGGAGTCTGTATCTGTGATATGAGCTGGGTCATGGCAGTGAGGGTACCGTAGCTTATGGTGCCCATTAGTATGCCGTAGCCGCAGTAGCAGACGCCGAAAAGGTACATACCGTTCATAGCAGCGGCAAAGCCTATATTGCAGAGATTGGAAAAGCGGTTCTTCTTCATCCTGGCGGACTTGTGCGCCTTCATTCTGTTGACGGCGTCCTCCTCTGTCTGCTCCTCGGCAGCGAATGTGCGTATCATCATCATGCTGCCGATACGTTCCTGCAGGAACACTCTCAGCCTGCCGTCCTTTTCCTGCACCTGCTTGTGTAGCCCTTTCAGCACCTTGCGGAAGCCGTAGGTGAAAAGCAGCATCACTACCGCGCAGGGGAGAAGTATAAGCGCGAACCGTCGGTCCAGCACTATCATCATTATGACAGCGCTTATCATCTTGACTATCATGCCTGCCAGCCCCGGGAGTATCTCCACGTAGCTGTCTGCCACCACCACGGTGTCGCTGGTGAGGCGGTTCAGCCATTCGCCAGAGTGTACGGCGCTGACAGTGGCGAAGTCCTTGCGGAGGATATTGTCCATGAGCCGTGCCTTGAACAGGTTCTCGAAGGTGGAGCGGGAGAGCTCATTGAGCCACCTCACCATAGCCCTCAGACCTATCTGAACAAGGACCAGTATTACCGTAAGGAGGGTATATCTGAAAAATCCGTCCCTGTCACGGGCTGCGGCGGAGTCTACTATATTCCTCAGCAGCAAAGCGTACAGGACTCCGCTGGCGCCGTGGAGCGCCTGTATCAGTATCAGAGCCAGTATGTACAGCTTCTTTCCTCCGGGGACGGAATAAAGCCATTTTATTGAATTGTTCTTCATTTCTTCAAAATCTGCCTTAGTTTATTTTTTGCCTTTTTGAAGCATTTTCTCAGGGGATAGGTGAAAACGATGAAGCGGCTGTAAAGGCGGTAGTGGAGCTCATTGACGGAATGCTCCCTGCCCTTGCGGACGAAGCCCGTCATAACGCCGATGACGTCCTCCTCCATAATGTTATTCTCCTTGTTGAGACAGTTGTCGCCCAGGGTGACATAGCTGCCGCTGCAAACTTTTACCACGCGGTGGAGCACATAGCTCTCGGGGGGGCGCCTGTAGAGTATAACGTCGTACTTCCTGCACCTCTCCTCGCCCTTGCGCCTTACAGTGAACATATCCCTGTCCTGTTTCAGCAGGGGCAGCATACTGACTCCGCGGTTGGTGTAGGTCATCTCGCCGTTTTTTTCAAGGTATTCTTCGTAAGTCATCTCATGCCCTCATAGGCGGTCACAGCCGCCGAAATATCCATATTGCAGCCCAGGCGGTAGAGAGCGGTCTGCTCTGCCAGCATATCCGCAAGGGCAAGTGTTTTCTGCATTTTTGCCATATCCGAGGGACGGTATATCTGCTGTATCAGCATGGGATAAGCCTCGCCGGGAGATATGGAGACTATGCTGTTTTCCGCGGCTCTTGTGAGTATACATATCGCCTTCAGCGGCACGGATATGTTGGCACCCAGCCTGTGCTTGCCGTTATATGGAGTACCGAATGCTGTGACTCCGTTTCTGTTTATCCTCAGCAGTGGCTTGTCGTCGTTGACCATGACGGCGCGGCTGCCGAAATACTCTCTCCACAGCCTTGTGTGGGTGGATTTTCCCGTTCCCGACTTAGCTGTGAACAGGTAGCCCTCACCGTCAACTGCCACAACAGAGCCGTGGAAGAGAACGGTGTCAAAGTCAGGCATTTTTTCTGCGATCCTGCGGTAGACCGCCAGCTCCTCAAGGTAGCTGTCGCTGTATTCCTGTACAGGGTGCCCCTCGAACCTGTCCTCATCGGCAGAGCGCCGACGCTCAGAGTCGATATCGGACATTGAAGTGGATACGGTGTACTCCGCTTCTTCGTCAGTGAGATAGTCCTTGCAGTAGTCGTGTACCTCATCATAGAGTGAGTCGATACATACCACTCTGTCGGCTATCCGGTAGTTATTTTTTATCATGTTTTTTCAGTGCCTTTACCTCTGCGGTGATCTTTGTGCGATTGACGATGAGTCCTTTGACCCAGCGGCACACATATCCCACGGGCAAAAGTGCCTTGTACCTGCAAAGACGGGGATAGATGTGCTTCATATAGTCATGGTCGGGGAAGAGCCTTGCGCGGACAAAGCCTGCCTTTGAGCTGTCTCCCGAACGGCTTTCGTAATTTTTCATGGCATTGTCGGCAGCGTTGCTGATGGTGCCGTAGGTGCCGTAGTCAAGGAAGCTGTCCAGCAGCTTTTCCTCAGCTTCCGTAAGTTCTGGTATCTCCGGAGAGGAGAAGAGCTTCATGGCAAGAGCCAGACGCTCCTGCTCATATTCCTCAATGCCCAGCTGCTTCATCTGTTCTGAGATATATCCGCGGTCGATGCTGCTGCCCTTTGCCTTCATGAAGATGTAGCAGTCAAGCAGCGAGCGTATACCTGTTCCGCCGCAGCTGTAGTGCTTGTACTCATGGGCGGTCATATACACATAGAAGTCCTCGTCGGACAGGCGGCAGCCGGATTTCCTGCCCTCATCGGGCTTTAACAGACGTTTTGGATCCTGATAGTAGTCATGGAGCTCCTTTGTGTCATAGCTGAACAGACGGGTGTGCATCTCGAAATTCATTACGGGAGGCTTTTTGTAGACATCGTCGGCAAGCTTGCCCACACTTACCGCAGTATAGCCTCTCGCAACCATTATATCCATGACGTCCTTCTGGAAGGCAGGGTCATAGAGTATATCGTTATCGGACATCTCCCGCATACCGCTGCGGGGATAGAGCTCCTTGAGTATAACGCCTTTCATGGGCAGATACCATATGCCGCGTTCTTCAAATTCGGCGGTTATGGCTTCACGCTCTGAGTCCAGCAGGATATTCTTCCTGACAGCCTTGTTGTATGCCTGTATGAATTTTTCATCTGCGGCTCCTGCCTTCTCAAGGGGCACATATACCGCTGCCCTGATGGTATGAGCCTTGCAGAGGCTGTACAGATTTTCAATATCCATAGCCTTTACTTTTTCGGCGTCGGGAGCTGTATCATTTACTGCACAGGCGAGCAGGTATATCAGGTCCTTTTTTATGCCGTTCATTCTGTAACAGCTCCGATAGAGCGGAGCTTGGCGATGACAGCGGCAGTGTCGGTCTCTGCCACTGAGCGCTCAACGTCGTACTTCTCAAGGAGCTTGTCAACAATGGCAGCCTCGGTGGTGTCTGACTTGAGGCACTCGATTATGAAAGCGGCAGTGGGATTGCTGCGGATAAGACCGCTCCATTCGGTACCGCCGGTGGAAACTGTGATGTGTTCCCCCCTTGATTCATGGGTGAGAAAGCCCGGTGAAAGTTTCATGTACAAAACTCCTTTCTGTCAGTCAATGGGGATAATGGGCAGCTCAATGACGCCGCTGTCAGATGTTGTTCCGGGCAGTGACGGTGTGTCAGGCTGTGCGGGGACATCATCTGCTTCGGGAGGGATTATGCCGGCTTCGATAAGTGCAGATGTCCCGGGATCATCTGCTGCGGCTGAGCTGTTTCCGGCAGCTGTAGTAACAGCCGACTCTGTTGAAGCAGCAGTGGTCACCTCGGGGGCTGATCCGGTAGTTCCGGCAGACGTTGTGGTCACAGCAGCGGTGGTATCTGCGGCAGTTGAAGCCGTAGTCGTCTCCGATGAGGAGGAAGGCTTCGAGCTTCCGCCCTTGCCGCCGTTACAGCCCGTCAGCATAAGAGCTGCGGCGAATAATACAGGTAATGTTCTTTTCATAATTTACTCCTCCAAGTTTATACGACCATTATAACACAAAAGCTTGAGAATAGCAAGCTTTGGAAGTAACCTGCGAAAAACAGGCAGCCCATACGGACTGCCTGTATCAAGCTTTTACTGGGGTTCGAGCTCGGGATCACTGGTAGTGATGACGTCCTCGTTCTCAAACTCTATGAGCTCCAGATCGGGAGCAGTGTATTTTTCCTTCATCATGTGGTCTCCTTTAAAGATTTGTTGTAGTCATAAGCAGCCTTGCCGTAAGCGTAGAGCATCTCGCAAACACCGTAGAGATCGCTGCCGATATCACCTTTATCAAGAACGCGCTGAACGTAGGACATGGTGCTGAATGTTACAGACTTACCGCCTATGGTGATGGTGTAGTCGTCAAAGAGCTGATGTGCAGCGATGTCGGGTATCTCGAAGTACTTGCCGTACTTTCCTGTTTTTGAGGTAAGGGTCTTGCCGCCAAGGTCAGCGGTATTCTCTTCACCGTCGTAGTATATTCTGATAGCAGTGTCGGAGTTGAGTACCACCGAGATCTTGCACTTGCCTGTTTCGTCGATCATCTTCTTGTTGGATATGAAGTCGCGCTCAGAGGGAGCGATATTGGGGTGAGCGTAGTAGACATTTGTTCCGTTGAAGTATCCGTCAGCAGCAGTGCAGAGGTGTCTGAGACGTTTTGCAAGCTCAAGGACTTCCTCTGAAAGGCTGTTATTTGCGGAAACAGCTGCGAGATAATTATCGAGTGTCGTTGCGGACTGAGAGTGGTCAAGGAGACCGTAGGAGGTGTTTGCCACGATAAGTCTGTTGCCCTCGTAATCGTATGCCTTCATAGTAACGTCCGAGTTGCCCTGTGAAGCATTGAGGGGATAGGTTATCTTGTAATAGCCATTGATCCACTCGCAGTCGCTGAGATTAGTTTCCATATCTCCGTTGGGACCGTTGATGACTATCTTGTCAAGGCGTTCGGGGCGTGTTATGAAGAAGTTTAGACCGATACTGCTGTTCAGTGTGGCGCTGGTTGCCGAAACTGCAACGATACGCTTATTCAGCTTATCACAGCCTTTAAGCATATTTGTTTTGCCTGTATTGCTTCCCACTTCAAATTCAGAAAGATCAAGCTGCTGGAGTGAAGCACAGTTTAAGAACATAGCGTTCATATTTGTGACACCGGGGGTGCGGAAGCTGCTTACATCAAGCTTCTCAAGATGTGTGCAGTTTGCGAACATACTGTTCATACTGACTACAGATGTGGTGTCGAAGCTGCTGAGATCAAGCTCATAGAGCATTGAGCAGTCGTTGAACATATGGTTCATATCCTTGACCTTAACTGTATTGAAGTTTTTCAGATCAAGCTCATGGAGAGCAGAACAGCCATTGAACATATAGCTCATACCCGTAACATTTGAGGTATCGAATGAGTGGAGGCGAAGCTGCTGAAGATTGCTGCATCCGCTGAACATATTTCCCATGTTTGTAACGTTTGATGTATTGAAGCGCAGGTCAAGAGTCTCAAGGCTTCTGCAACTGTTGAACATTGAATACATATTCGTGACGCTTGAGGTGTTGAATGAACCGAGGTCAAGAGAGGTCAGACTTGAGCAGCCATTGAACATATACTCCATGTGTTCGACCTTTGATGTGTCTATGTTTCCGAAATTGATCTCGGTAAGCTTTGAGGATTTTGAGAACATATGAGTCATATTTGTGACATTTGAGGTGTCGAAATTGCTTATATCCAGTGATGTCAGCCCGGAGCATCCCATGAACATACCATACATATATGTGGCTGAAGATGTTTTAAAGCTGCTGACGTCAAGTGAGGTGAGACCTGAAGCACCGTCGAACATATTCCCGAAATTCGTTACTTTATGGGTCTCGAGTCTGCTGAGGTCAATTGAAGTCAGCTTCTTACAATCGGAAATAAAATAGGACATATCAGTAACATTGCCTGTTTGGAAATTGGTTATGTCAAGGGAGGTAAGACCGCTGCATCCGTGGAACATCCATGTCATTGACTTTACATTGGAAGTATCAAAATGACTTACGTCAAGTGATGTAAGTGCGGCGTCATAATCAAACATATGGCTCATATTTGTTACATTGGAGGTATTAAAGCTGCTTATATCAAGCGTAACGAGCTTTTCGCAGGATGCGAACATGGAGCCCATGTTTGTAACTGCGGAGGTATCTGCCTCGTAAAGGTCAATGGTCTTGGCGTGAAAATATGCAAACAATGATGAGCAGTCAGCAGGCAGCTTTGTGCCTTCGAGGGCAACGACTTTATTGACATTTTTGTTATATCGGTATTTGAGAACTTCACTTCTGATAACTTCTCCGCTGAGTGTGATCAATCCTGTTTCTTCGTCAAAAGAAACTGTTGAAGCAGTTTCCTCAGCATTTGCGGTCAATGCTGTTCCGAACAGTGGCGAACCGCCGTTATATGGCAGCGCACCGCCTATGAGCGCAACAGCAAGAATGGCTGCCGCTGCTCTTCTGATGTGTCTGGTATCCATGGTAAACACTCCTTTTCTGCCGCTTTTGTTTGATCCGCCGCCGCGGCTGGCAGCGGTATGATGTTCAGAGTTACAGTGCAGAGCTAAAGTAAAAAATGCACTTTTGAATGTTTATTTTATCATAATTATTTTAATTTGTCAATACATTTTTTGCTTATTTGCCAAAAAACAGCCTTCTGTCAATATTTTTCCGCAGAAAAAAAGCAGCCCTGAGACTGCCTTTTATGAATATTCTGTTATGAGCTCAGTCCATATCCGGCAGGAAACGTTTGGCTCCCACAAGGTCGGCAACGGTGCAGCCGTCGTCTGCGATAACGCTTTGCCTATGAGTACAAGGTCGAAAACGTCCACGGTTCCGTCACTGTATGGAGAAGTTGTTTTATCTTTGAATGGGAATTAACAGAATGTTTACAATTTCAGCCGCACATTTTGCCGTCCTATCCGTTATAATATATGTAAAAACGGAAAGTTTTTCCGAAAGGAGGTATTTTTATGAAACCATTCAAGCAAATTCTCACTTCATTCCTTGCAGGCTCGGTCATGATGTCGGCAGGAGCTTCTGCACTGCCTGTTACTGCGGTGACTGTGCCTGTGGGTGATGTCAGCATAATCACAGCAGACCGGACACTTGCTCAGCCGAAAGCCTACCCGAAGAACTACCTGGAGGCTCTGGACTTCGTCAATACCTACGGCAGCGGCTGTATTGCTAACGGTAATATCTGCATAGTACAGCAGCGCTCAGACGCCGAGGACGCCTATTACGATATTGTCTGCAAAAGTGTTGACGTCGCAGACGCCAAGTTAAGGTGCATCTATTCCGATGACCTGTACTTTTCTCCCGATATTATTCCAAAGGAGGGCTTTCCCGAGAAGCAGGAGAAGCTCCGCGCACTTATGGAGAAATACGGCATAGCCGAGGACACAGAGTCTCTTGATAACTATTTCAGAGTAGAGGTATATATGTCCTCAACGCCAGATCTGCTGTTCGGTCTCGTTTCGGGCTATATGGACGGGGACAAGCCTGTGGAAACGGATATGCAGCCCTATTTCTTCGGCATCGGAACGGATATTTTCGACAAGAGACAGAGCGACATCTATGAGTTTGCTCCCGACTGCGTTGGTGAGTACAACAGCTTCATAGAAGAAAACGGAGATCTTTCGGCGTCAGGGAAGTATATCATCTTCTGCGGCGATGTTCAGCGGGCTGCGGGCTTCGATGTTACCATGACACAGAGCGGTAAAGGCGAGGTCAAAGAGGTTGCAAGATACGCAGTTAAAGATGTAAAGGCGGATATGTCCGATATAAGCGACGGCAGCGCTGTGAAGACGGTCATCGTTTATGAGCCCACAGCAGAGGGCGAGGTGGATCTGGAGTTCAATATAGCTTCACAGGTCCAGGGAGCAGGCGATCCGAAGAACGTGAAGGGCAGCTTCACCATCACCGCTAAGCCCAATGATCGGTTTGAGATAGTTGAAAACAGGACGGACGTTCCCGAGTGGGTCCCCACGGATTTTGCCGAGGCTCTGGAGTTTGACAGGACCTACGGTGCTACCCGTGCAGCCGACGGATATGCCTGCTGCGTCCGCAGAATGATAAAGGGCAGGAGCTACACAAAGTCAGGCGTTCACGCCCTTGACAAGCAGCAGAAAAATGCGGATCCCGGCAAGGTCTTTGAAAGGACCTTCACCCTTGAGGTCCCCGACAAGAGCGACACCGAGGCATATGAGAGCTATCTTGCCATGCTGAAAAAGTGCCGGCTCACCGAAAAGGACGTTCAGAACGCCGATAAAGAAATATACTATACCGTTGAGGTGTTCAAGCCCGAAAAGAACACCACTCTTTCCGTGTTCTGGGATAATATGTACACATACGAAAACGGCAAGCCAAAGGACTACATAGATCTTGAATTTGCTGTCGATGACAGCGGAAACGTCACTGAGACCGATATTTTCGGCTGGCTTCCCGACTCAATGACAGAGATGAGAGAGTGGATAACGGAGAGGGGCAATGTTACAGCTCATGAGGAATATGTTGTGTTCTCTGTTATTTCAAGTGCATATAATATGGAGATGTCCTATGAGGGTATCCCTGAGATCACAGAGGCATTCAGCTACAGATTTGAAGCTCCTTCCATCGTGACCACATTGGGAGCTCCATATGCAGAGGCGGTGCTCTATCAGGGCTGGAGACAGGGAAAGGACATAATGACCTTCGATTACAGCGGCGGCAAGGGACAGTATGAGCCCGCAGCAAAGACCGTTCAGACAGTCAGCTTTAACCTTGATCTCCATGCCGCGCTGCTTGATGATGCGGGACTTGATCCCCTTGTCAAGGGCGACTGCAATTATGACGGTATGCTGGGAGTTGCCGATGTAGTGGCGCTCCAGAACTGGCTCCTGGGCAGAGATAGTCTCAGAAAGCCCGAAAATGCAGATATTGACGGTGACGGCGTTCTTGACGTATTCGACCTCATGCAGCTGAGAAAGCTGCTGGTGGAGTCTCCTCTCTGGGGAGAGGGTATCGTTGACGATCCCGAGCCTATGATGGTGGTAATCAGTGAGAACTTCGCATGGACTCCTCAGCAGAGAATAACCGTATTTGATCAGAACGGAACGGGATACAACATGGTCTACTCCGCAGACGCTTCCAAGAATGGCAATACATATGGAACTATTATAAATCTCAGTAATGACAGCTGGTATGAGGACATAAAGGCGGTAATGAAGAACGAAAAAGCCAAAAAGCTCTGTATGCCCGATACTGCGGTAGCTCCCACAAGAAAGATAACAGCGGAGCTTGCAGAGCATATGGGCGAGGAATTATCAAAGGGCTATGTTTTCGGCTTTGATATGGGTCAGACAAATACCTTCCTCATCGGAAAGGACGAAAAGGGCGAGCCCTGCTGTCTTGAGATCTTCACCACAGGCGGCTATGTCGCATGGTCTGAGTGTGATGAGATGCGCACATACCTCAAGAAGATCAGCGGAACGGGACTGGCTGCTGATCCGAAAGAAATAAAGAAATTATCAAAGCTTGATTGAATCACTCAGCGGAGCGCCGGAAGCGCTCCGCTTTCTTTGTGCATTTATCACTAATGGACAATGATTTTACAGTGCGAATTGCCGAAAATTAAAAAAGCTCCGCAAACTTGTTGACACTGTGTCAGAATGATGCTATAATAACTGTAATGACACTGTGTCAGAATAAGAGAAAAGGAGGCATTGTCATGCCAAAGGGGTCACCCGAGCTTACGGCTTCACGCCGTGAGGAGATAATAACTGCCTGCGAAAAGCTCTATGAGACCATGAGCTTCAAGGAGATAACGATCAAGGAGATAGGTGCGGTCACTTCCTTTACAAGGACTTCCATATACAACTACTTCCAGACCAAGGAGGAGATATTCCTTGCCCTTATGCAGCGGGAATACGAGCAGTGGGCTGAGGAGCTAAGCGCCATTGCCGACAGGAACAAGACCATGTCTGCGGAGACTTTTGCTGATGTTATAGCAAAGTCACTGGAAAAGAGAGAGCAGCTTCTCAAGCTCCTTGCCATGAACCACTACGATATGGAGGAGAACTCCCGTGAAGAAAGGCTCACGGACTTCAAGGTGGCTTACGGAGCGTCACTTGACGCCATGAGAGCCTGCGTTGTGAAGTTTTTCCCCGATGTGAACACCGAGAGCTTCATATTCGTGTTCTTTCCGTTCCTTTTCGGCGTCTATCCCTATGCCGTGGCGACGGAAAAACAGCTCACCGCCATGCGTGAAGCAAAACTTGACTTTAAAATGCACAGCATTTATGAAATGATATATTCCTGCGTAATACAGCTGTTGGGAGGTAAATGATGAAATACACAAAGCTTGGTAATTCCGACCTGAATGTGTCCCGTATCTGTATGGGCTGTATGGGCTTCGGAGACTCAAAGAACGGACAGCACTCATGGACTCTTGACGAGGAGCACTCCCGCGAGATTATAAAACGGGGACTCGATCTTGGGGTCAATTTCTACGACACTGCCATAGGCTATCAGTCAGGTACCAGCGAGCAGTATGTGGGCAGAGCCCTACGGGACTTTGCAAAGCGTGATGAGGTTGTAGTGGCGACAAAGTTCCTGCCCAGAACTCCTGCCGATATAGAAGCAGGCATAACGGGTCAGCAGCACATCGCCCGCATGATCGACAAGAGCCTTGAAAACCTTGGCATGGACTACGTTGACCTCTACATCTATCATATGTGGGACTGGAACACGCCCATATACGATATACTCGAAGGTCTGAACAATGCTGTGAAGGCAGGAAAGGTACGCTATATAGGCATATCCAACTGCTATGCCTGGCAGCTTGCAAAGGCGAATGCGCTTGCGGAGAAGGAGGGCTTTGCCAGGTTCGTAAGCGTTCAGGGACACTATAACCTCATCTTCCGCGAGGAGGAGCGTGAAATGGCTATGCTCTGCGCTGAGGACAATATCGCTATGACGCCCTACAGCTCCCTTGCCAGCGGCAGACTTGCAAGACTTCCCGGCGAGAGCTCAAAGCGCGCCGAGGAGGACAGCTACGCTAAATTCAAGTATGACGCCACAAAGGAGCAGGACGAGGTCATCATCAGGCGAGTTGCAGAGCTTGCGGAAAAGCACGGCGTTTCCATGACCGAGGTGTCACTTGCATGGCTTCTCACAAAGGTCACAGCTCCTGTTGTGGGAGCTACAAAGCTCCACCACATCGAGGGCGCGGCAAAGGCTGTGGAGCTGGAGCTCACTGACGAGGAACTTGCATATCTTGAGGAGCCCTATGTTCCTCACGCTCTGGCAGGAGTAATGGCACAGAACAAGCCCGCCAATAAAAACGAAAAGCACGTCTGGTCCACAGGAAGCCAGAAAATATAAAGGAGAGATAAATCATGAGTGAAAAAATAGTACAGACAGCAGGCAGAGACCAGCTTGGCGAGTTCGCTCCCGCATTCGCACATCTCAACGATGATGTGCTCTTCGGAGAGGTATGGAACGAGCAGGCGATAGATGTAAAGACAAAGTGCATCATCACTGTGGTATCGCTGATGGCATCGGGTATCACCGACAGCTCCCTCAGCTATCATCTCCAGAATGCAAAGGCTCACGGTGTCACGAAAGAGGAGATAGCAGCCATTATCACCCATGCTGCCATGTATGTGGGCTGGCCTAAGGGCTGGGCAGTTTTCAGGCTTGCAAAGGAGGTCTGGAATGAGACTTCTCCTGAGCTCACCGACAGGGACAGATACCAGAATACCATTTTCTTCCCCATAGGCGAGGAAAATCCCTACGGACAGTTCTTTGTGGGACAGAGCTATCTTGCTCCCGTTTCTACTGAGCAGGTGCCCGTGTACAATGTCACATTTGAGCCCGGCTGCCGCAACAACTGGCATATCCACCATGCAAAGAGCGGCGGCGGACAGATGCTGATCTGCGTAGGCGGCAGAGGCTATTATCAGGAGTGGGGCAAGGA
Source organism: Ruminococcus flavefaciens ND2009 (assembly GCF_000621785.1). Lineage (GTDB taxonomy): Bacteria > Bacillota > Clostridia > Oscillospirales > Ruminococcaceae > Ruminococcus > Ruminococcus flavefaciens_C. The sequence continues at coordinate 101,605 of NZ_KK211348.1, forward strand.
GGCTGTGGAGCTTGCTCCCGGAACAGTCATCAATATCCCCGCAAATGTAAAGCACTGGCACGGAGCCGCTCATGACAGCTGGTTCTCACATCTTGCCCTTGAGATAGCAGGCGAGGAGGCAAGCACAGAGTGGTGCGAGGCTGTCTCCGATGAGGATTACAATAAGCTGAAATAAAAGCTCACATTTAACAGTGATGCGTATACAAAAGTTATGCCCCGAAGCGTTTTACATTGCCTCGGGGCTTTTTTAGCTGCACCTCTGCTCCATCGGAGCGAAGGACTGTCCGTATTACACTATTTATGCCGCAGTTACAGCTGCGTATCTCTTTGAGTTTATCACCCTGTCCATCACAGCCTCGGGGGAGATCTCTCCGCCTATGACCATGTCGAATACAGAGGGTGAGTAGCCCGATACCAGCGCCGCTCCTGTTTCGGAGCGTGTCACAGGCATATTGCCGCAGTGTCCGCTCACGTTCCAGAACACCACCTCAGGCAGCACATAGCCGTACTGACGGTAGAGCTTTCTTACGGCACGGAACAGCACCTCGTTGTTTCCGCCTGTTACGCAGTAGTCGAACTGCATATCGGATATTATGTATATCTTTGTGGGCAGCTCTGACTGAGGAACACGGTTCTTTATAGCCGTCTTCAGTATCAGTTTGAAAACTGCCTCCAGGTCTGTATTGGCTATCTCGTTGAAGGTGCGGCAGTAATTCGCCTTTGCGACGATGTCCCTGCCCTTTATCTCCACCAGCTGAGGTGTCTCGGAGAAGGTTATGAAGTGGTTGGCGAATGCGCCTGTGTTGTGCTCTGCGAAGTATATTCCCAGAGACAGCGCTGCATCTATGGGGCGTATGCCTCCGCAGTTGCAGGTCATGGAGCCTGAGCCGTCAACTACTGCTATGGCGTTCTCACGTCTTGACGCAGTCAGGTCGGGCAGTGACTTCCACGCAGCGTCCAGAGACATTCTGTCTGCCTCGGAATTCTTTCCTGTCAGAGCCGCTCTTATGATGTCATAGGGGTACAGTCTGTCGGCGTTGAGTCTTGCCTCGCCGCTGTGTACCTTGTTCAGGAAGGTGGTGTAGCGCTCATTGTCATTGCGTATGAACGCATCTCTGTACTTGAACATTGCGCAGGAGGGCTGTACCTCATAGTCGAAGGTGTAGTCTCTCTCGCGGATACGGTTCTCGATGATGTCGGTGTATCTTCTCAGAGCGGACAGTGTCTTTCTGTACTCCGCCTCGGACATACCCAGCAGTGCTGCCAGGCGTCTGCCCTTGTTCCTTGTCTCCTTTGAGGAGGTGTTCACGGAGGGCAGCCACTTTGCCAGCAGGGAAGCCTGTCCCTTTCGGTTCATTGCAGCTATATCCGCATTGAGCTGTGTTCTTATGACGTTTACAGCCTCAGGCTCCAGAGGAGTTCCCAGCAGTACGCACAGGTCGTCAAATCTGCCGTACTCGGCAAACAGGTGTACATTCCTTCTTACAGCCTCGGGAGCTGTATTTACCAGTGCAGAGACTGCTGTACGGAAGAAGCGTCTCTCGCCCAGACCGCCTCTTGCGTCACGGGCGAAGAAAACTATCTTCATGGTCTTCACGGGGTCTTCTGCGTAAGCACGGTTAACCAGTGCGGCTATCTCCTCCGCGGAGGCACTTCTCATGGCGCCTGCCTTGAAGAACATATCCAGGCAGAAGGACTCTGTTGAACGGTAAGCCATAGCGCCGTTCTCGGTATATGTGTTATTTGCTTCCTTCTTCAGAAAATTCAGCATAGTTATTCTCCTTTCAGCGGGGAGCCCCCGCGGGCTTCCACGTTGACGCCCGCAAGCTCGCTCACTTCTTGTAAAAATCAAAGTCTGCTTTCGCTTACGGTGATCGAAATGTAACGGTAGTTTTCAAGTCAGCATTTTTATACCATACGTTTCCGCAGGGCAGGATTTGAACCTGCATTTGCCAATTTTTCGTGCTGTTGCTGACTTAGTGTAAAATAGATCATTCGCCGCCCGTCACGGCTCGTCTTTTACGCACAGTGCTTTGACCCGAAGGAAAGCTCTCTGTGTCCCTTAATCTATTGCTGTGAGAGCCGTGGACGGCTGAAAACAAGACGCATTCTTTTTCATTGACAGATGAAAATAAAAACTGCTGTATGCGTCTTTGCAAGGCACTTTAATATGATCCTATGTTAACAGTATAGTCATTCGTCTGCTGTAAGTGCCTTTATATCCTTTTTTACTGCGGCAGGAGGGGAGCTTCCGCCGCTTTTATCAGCCCTTGATGACGCCTACCGTGAACAGTCTCTTGACTGCCTCGGTAAGGTCGGTCTGGTTTGCCATGACATCGCCGATGTCCTTGTATGCGAAACGTGATTCCTCAGCCACATCGGACTTGTTGTTCTTGGCGAGAACTACGTCCTGCGCCTTTAAGTCCACCATTACGGACTCCACCGAGAACTTGTCCAGTGCAGCTGTTCGTGAGTAAGCTCTGCCTGCGCCGTGGGACGAGGACATGAAGCTGTCGGGGTTGCCCTTTCCGCGGACTATGTAGCTGTATGAGCCCATAGCACCGGGGATAATGCCCATATCTCCCTCACGGGCGCGTATTGCACCCTTTCTGTGTACCCACACATTCCTGCCGAAGTGGTTTTCCAGAGCGGCATAGTTGTGGTGGCAGTTAATCTCCCCCGAAAACTCAGGAACGATGCCTGTATGCTTGGTTATGTGCTTTGCGAATATGTCCTTGACCTTTGAGAGCATTATTGCGCGGTTTTCATAGGCGAAGTCCATGCACAGCTGCATCCATGCCAGATAGCGCTGTCCCTCGTCGGTATCAACGGGCAGGAACGGCAGGTTCCATTCCGACGGCACCTTTGAGAACCATCTGTCGTTGAGCTCATGGGCTATCTTATTGAAGTACTGTCCAACGATATTTCCGAAGTGACGGCTTCCCGAGTGGAGCATGATACCGCACATTCCATCGTCGTCCTGCTGTATCTCGATGAAGTGGTTTCCGCCGCCCAGGGTGCCTGCCTGAAAGTAACCCTCCTCTATCTGGGGGATAAGCTCCTTATCAGCTTCAAAGCGGCTCATCTCAGCCTTGGCGCGGTCCAGCACCTCCGAGTGCTGAGCTGTCTTGTAGTGTGCAAAGCCTGTGGGGATATTTCTCAGAACATCGCCGCATATTGTCTGCACAAGGTTACCGCTGCCTGTCATTGTCTCACGGAGCAGCGACACGGGTATATCGGTCTGGACGTATGCCATTCCGCAGCCGATGTCAACTCCCACCGCATTGGGGATAACCACATTCTCGCAGGCTATGACGCCGCCTATGGGCATTCCCTTTCCTGCGTGGGTGTCGGGCATAAGTGCTATCCACTTATGTGCGAAGGGAAGCTTCGCAAGGTGCTCCGCCTGTTCGATACACTTCTCGCCGACTGCCTCGGCGTTGGTCTGCCATATCTTTATGGGGAGCATTTCTGAATTCTTCTTGTAATGTACGAACATTTTCTTCACTTCTTTCCTTTAGCTTGACTCCAGTATAACACAGGGAACAGAAATAATCATATAAAATTTTCTGCACACACTCTTTTTCATATTGCAAAGGGAAGTTTTTTCTGTTAATATATAAATGTAGAGAGGAGTTGAAAGCAATGGCAGGATTTTCCGAGCTTATCAAAAATTTCGACAAGACCCGTGACTATGTTCGGGACTTTTTCATATACGGCTGCAAGGTACGCAGCGATTTTGACCGCAAGAGCGTTCGCACCTACGGTGACGAGAAGCGCCGCGTCGAGAGCTGGATGGGAGATTGTATGCGCTATGACGATTCGGTACGCGGCAGAAGCGTGTCAATATCCGTGGACAGCGGTCATATCCCCGAAAATCCGCTGTACAGTGCCTATTACTCCAAGAGCTTCACGGATAACGATATACGTCTCCACTTCCTTATCACAGATATTCTCGCTGACGGCAGCAGCCTCACTCTCAGGGAGATAACGGACATTCTCAACACAGAATACGGACAGCTTTTTGATGAGCAGACCGTCCGCAACAAGCTGAAGGAATACACCGATGAGGGCATAATCGTCTCCGAAAAGCAGGGCAAGACCCTTTACTACTCACTTTCACAGGACAGGGCTGATGACTATATAAATGAGTTCAGAGGGCTCTCTGACGCTCTGATGTTCTTCTCCGAGACCCAGCACTTCGGCATAATCGGCAACAGCATACTGAAAATGCTGGGACTGAAAAACGAACACTTTTTTATCAAGCACAATTATATGATGCACACCCTTGAGGACGTGCTGGTGCCCGAGATACTCACTGCCATGAACGAGAAGCGGTATATCTCCTTCCGCACCTTTTCGGCGAAAAGGCGCAAGGCTGGCGATGACCTCGGCACCGAAAATCAGGTGGTGCCCATGAGGATACTTATCTCGGTGCAGACGGGAAGACGCTATCTGGCAGGATATATCCGCAGTCTGAAAAGGTTCGCCGCATTCCGTCTGGACTACATGAAGACTGTGAAGAAGGGGGATATATGCGAGAACTATGACTCTCTGAAGGCAAAGTTCGACCGCAATATGGGGCGCTGCTTCGGCGTTTCCTTCGGTATGCGCCGCGAGACGGGCACGGTCACTCCCATGAAGATAACCTTCTTCGCCGACGAGGAGAAGGAGCCATATATAATCGAACGCCTTCAGCGCGAAAAGCGGTGCTGCACTCTTGAAAAGGAAGGCGAACACCTCTATACTCTCACCGCTGATGTCTTTGACCCCAACGAGCTCATGCACTGGGCCAAGACCTTCATCGGGCGGATAGTCCGCATAGAGGGCGGCGCAGACAGTGTCAGACAGCGCTTTTACGATGATATTTCAAGAATGAACAGAATGTACGGCGGTGATGATGATGAACATATTCAGTGAGATATACGGCACATATTTCCGTATCGCGGCAAAGCTGCTGGAAAAACAGGTTACCGACGAAAAGACTGTCCGTGAAACAGTTCAGCGCGAGGGCTTCCGGGATTCGGTGCTGTTCCTGCCCCAGAAGCTGCTGCCCGGTGAGGAAAGCTGGGGGCTTTTCCGCCGCCTGTCCGACAACAGTCTGGAGCGGATAACAAAAAATGCACCCGTGAAGGTGCTGACAAGGCTGCAAAAGATGTGGCTGAGGGCAAAGCTTTCGGACCCCAGGATAAGGCTTTTCATGGACGAGGACACACTTACTGCCCTTGAAAAAAAGCTTGCAGATGTGCCGCCCCTTTACAGGCGGGAGCAGTTCGGCTTTACCGACCGCTTCTCGGACTGTGACGACTTTCTCAGTCAGCGCTACACAGAGGTTTTCCGCACCGCTCTTACGGCGGTCAAGCGCAGGAGCATAGTCTATATCGAGTTCACCTCGGGACACGGCAAGCGCATGGGAGGCAAGTTCGTACTGCTGAAAATGGAGTACTCTCCCAAGAACGACAAATTCCGCGCCTACTGCTATCTGCTGCGCAATGACAGAGTCAAAAGCAGTGGTATCATCAACATCGGGCGCATAAATAAAATAGCCGACACGGGACGTGTTTTTCGCACTCCCGTGTCAATGGAGTCCTATTTCCTGAGCCGCAAGTGCAGCTCTCCTGCGGTAATAAGGGTGAAACCCGAAAGAAACGGCGTGGAGCGCTTCATGCTGGAGTTTGCTTCCTATGAGAAGCACACCGTCCGCGACCTGGAAACGGGAGAATACACCGTGGAACTGTGGTACGATCGACAGGACGAGACAGAGCTGCTGATACAGCTGCTGAGCTTTGGTCCCGTTGTGGAGATAACGGGTCCGCAGCATCTGCGTGAACAGGCTAAAATACGCATAAAAAAGCAGTATGAGCTGCTTGAGAGATACAGAGAGGAGGGATAAAATGACCGATCAGGAAGCCGCAGTGCTCATCGCCGAAAAAGCGGCAGAGCTTGGCGGAACAGTGTACTTCGTGGGCGGCTGCGTCCGTGACGGGATACTGGGCAGGGAAAACAAGGACATCGACATAGAGATACACGGTCTCACCGCCGAGCAGACTGAAAAGGTGCTGGACTCGGTGGGCAGCCGTCAGGAATACGGAAAAAGCTTCGGCATCTACAGTCTGAAAGGACTTGGACTTGATATATCATTGCCAGGGTCGGGACACTCAGACGAGGACGCCGCCCCGTTCATGGGGACTTATGAAGCTGCAAGACGCCGTGACTTCACCGTAAACGGACTTATGAAAAATGTGCTCACGGGAGAGATCACAGACCACTTCGGCGGAATGAAGGACATAGAGTCCCGAACTATACGTCACATAGATGACAGCACCTTTGCTGCGGATCCACTGAGAGTGCTCCGTGCGGCGCAGTTCTCTGCACGTTTCGGCTTTGACATAGCCGCTGAGACAGTCGGTCTCTGCCGCAGTCTTGACATTTCGGGACTGCCCTCCGAGCGCATAATGCTGGAGACGGAAAAGGCGCTGCTCAGGTCGGAAAAGCCCTCGGTGTTCTTTGAGCAGCTTCGCAGAATGGGGCAGCTCAGCTTCTGGTTCCCAGAGGCAAAGGCACTCATAGGTGTGCCCCAGAACCGCCAATACCACCTTGAGGGAGATGCCTGGACTCACACCATGATGGTGCTGGACGAGGCTGCCAAAAGGCGTGATATTGCAAAATATCCCCTGGGATTCATGCTCTCTGCACTCTGCCACGACTTCGGCAAGGCGGTGAGCACAACAATAGACGAGGACGGGACTGTCCACTCCTATGAGCACGAAGCCCTGGGACTGCCGCCGGTTAAGACCTTTCTGGAAAGGCTGACCTCGGAAAGCGCACTTATCAGATACGTTCTGAACATGACAGAGCTCCACATGGAGCCCAATATAATGGCACGGGCAAGGTCAAAACTGAAAAGGACCAACAGGCTCTTTGACAGGTCTGTGGAGCCCTTTGACCTTATACAGCTTTCGGTCTGCGACGGACTGGGGAAGCTGCCGAAATGCGATGATACCGAGGAATTCCTCATGCAGAGATACGACCGCTTCAACGAGATAATGTCACGTCCCTGTCTCATGGGCAGGGACCTCATAGAGGCAGGTCTTGAGCCGTCGGAGCACTTCTCGGAGATACTCGGCTATGCACACAAGCTGAGGCTTGCAGGTCTGGACAAGGATAACCAGCTCCGCCAGAGCCTTGCCTACGCAAGAAGCGTGCTTAAAATAAAGGGGTGAAAGCAATGAAGCTTGAAGAAATAAAGGAAAAGCTTGCAGGGAGCGAATATGACTTTCTGCGCAACGACAAACATCTGGGCAAAAACATAATACTTCTCGGGCTTGGCGGCTCCCACGCCTACGGTACGGAGACCGAGACCTCAGACCTTGACATCAGGGGCTGTGCACTGAGCAGCAGGGAGGAGATACTCTGCGGCGAGAACTTTGAACAGGTCATGGATATTCCCACCGATACCACAGTGTTTTCCTTCACGAAGCTGATACAGCTGCTGACGGACTGTAACCCCAATACCATTGAGATACTGGGGCTCAGACCCGACCATTACCTCTATCTCTCGGATATAGGAAGGGAGCTGCTTGACAACCGGAAGATGTTCCTGTCAAGAAAGGCGGTAAACTCCTTCAGCGGCTATGCCACAGCGCAGTTCAGACGGCTCGACAACAAGTCTGCCCGTCTTGCGGACCAGTCCATACAGGAGCAGCATATACTCAGCAGCATAAAAATGGCTTCCGAGAGCTTCCGCGAGATGTACTTTCAGTACCCGGAGGACGCTGTGAAGCTGTACATCGACAAGGCGGTGAATGACAGCCTTGATACGGAGATATTCATGGATATAAGCCTGAAGCACTATCCCCTCCGCGACTATAAGGATATGTGGAACCGGATGTCGGATATAGTCCGGGACTATGCGAAGGTGGGCAAGCGCAACCAGAACGCCATAAGCCACAACAAGCTGGGCAAGCACATGATGCACCTCATAAGGCTGTATATCATGTGCATAGATATTCTTGAAAAGGGCGAGATAATCACCTACAGAGAGGCTGAACACGATCTGCTCATGAGTATAAGGAACGGCGCTTTTCTGGACGGAAACAGACAGCCTACCGATGAGTTCTTTGAGCTTGTGGAGGACTACAAAAAGCGTCTCGGCTACGCAAAGGATAACACCGACCTCCCCGAGCTGCCCGACTATGAGGCTATAAGAGAGTTTACCATCTATGCAAACGGAAGAGCAGTAAAGGAAGATATATGATACCCCCTTACGGACGGGAAAATGCTTCTTTGATTTGTGCAGTTATCACTAAGCGGAGGAGCGCTGACAGTGCGATTTGCCGAAAATATAATTTTTGCCGCAAATATATTGACACAGTGTCAGAATAATGCTATAATATCAATAGTGACACGGTGTCAGAACGGAAAGAGGTGCGGTATGAAAATAGTTGTACTTATGGCGAGCCCAAATACCGACGGCTCCACGAGGATACTTGCAGAAAGCTTCGCAAAGGGCGCAGAGGAAGGCGGACATTCGGTGGAGATCATAGACGTCTGTACGCTGAACATCGCCCCATGTACAGGCTGCGTAGCCTGCGGATATGAGGGGGACTGCGTTCAGCATGATGACAATGAGATCATCCGAAGAAAGCTGCTCTCCTGCGATATGGTGGTCTTTGCCACGCCCCTTTACTATTATGGTATGTCGGCGCAGCTGAAGACCGTGGTTGACAGGTTCTGTGCATATAACAGCAGCCTCAACCGCAGGCATCTCAAATCGGCACTGCTGACTGTGGCGTGGAATTCACAGGACTGGACCTTTGAAGCACTTGAAGCCCACTATAAAACCCTTGTGCGCTATATTAATTTCGAGGATATGGGCATGGTACTGGGCTATGGCTGCGGGACTCCCTCAATGACAAGAGCAGGGAAGTACCCTGAAATGGCATATAAATTAGGTAGATCATTATAAAATGGAGGTAATATCATGAGTAAGAAATTAGTAGCATATTTTTCAGCAAGCGGAAATACAGCAGCTCTGGCTGAGAAACTGGCAAAGGCAGCAGGAGCCGATCTCTACGAGATAAAGCCTGCGGTCCCCTACACAAGGGAAGATCTGAACTGGCAGAACAAGCAGTCCAGGAGCAGCGTTGAGATGAGCGATCACAGCTCACGTCCCGCACTGGCAGATACTATGGCAAATGCAGCGGCGTACGATACCATATATATCGGTTTCCCTGTGTGGTGGTACATCGCTCCCACTATCATAAACTCCTTCCTGGAGAGCTATGATCTCTCGGGCAAGAAGATAATACTCTTTGCTACCTCGGGAGGAAGCGGCTTCGGAAAGGCAGTACAGAACCTGAGCCTCAGCGCTCCCAATGCACAGATAGTGGAGGGAAAGGTAAATCCCTCAGCAAAGGATATAGAGCTCCTTGCCGCTATGGACTGAGCTCACTGATCTTATAAACAATATCAGCCCCGAAGCGTTTATCTCTCCGCTTCGGGGCATTGCTGGTAATGGAAATAAAAATTTACGTCAGATATGTAACAGCTGACAAGTTTATCCCGATTGTTGTTTATGAAAGGCCGACCTTATTAAATAGATCGCGAGGAGGAATGAAAATGACAAGCAGAGAACTGGCGGCAATGATGAAAGAATCACCTGCCGACTGTCATAGGACCCTTGTCAGGGAGTATGGCAGATATGTTTATGCTATCGTTTATAACAAGCTCAGAGGCTGCGGGACCAAAGAAGATATAGAGGAATGTGTCAGTGATGTTTTTGCTGCTCTTTTCATGAAGTGTCAGTTTGATCTGTCATCTGAAAACGACATCAAGAGCCTGATCGGCACTATTGCTCAGAGAAAGGCTATAGACAGCTTCAGGAGCCTTTGTGCGAAGGAGAAACATATCACCGATACCGACGAGGACGATATGAGAGAGATTGTCTCTGACTTCAGTGTTGACGAGCGCGTTGACCGTTCTGAACTCCGCCGCGTGCTCCTTGATAAGATAGATGAGCTGGGCGAGCCCGATTCAACTATTCTTATTCAGAAATTCTATTATAATAAAGACTCCAATGAGATAGCCAGAAGCGTTTCCATGACTGCTGGCGCTGTCAGACAGAGATGTGCAAGGGCTATGAGCAAGCTGCGATCGAAGCTTGTGGAAGTCGGAATACAAGGATAAGGGGGAGCAGATATGAAAGACAAAGAAATATTCGATATTCTCGAAAATGCGGAGTACGAATCAATGGAAAGACTTATAGACAAGTGCCCCGAGATCCCTGATGAACAGCTTGACAGGATACTTGCCATGAGCGAGAAAAAGTTCAGGGACAAAATGGCGGCACAGGAAAGAACAGAGAGAGATAATACTATAAAAATGACAGAAAATGACGAGGTACAGGGCGTTGAGCGCAGCAGAAGACCTGCATGGCTGGCTTATCTTACCACAGCAGCTTCGGTCATACTCATAGCGGGTATCGCTATCGGAAGCACATTCATGCTCAGAAGAGAAAGCAAGCCCGGCGGAGGCGGAGAGCTGCCACCTGCGGTAACAGCTACTACCACAGCAAGTGACAACACAGGAACTACATTTGTATCATCTGGCAAGGACGGAACAGTCACCGTGACCACTACCACAACGACCGCAGGCGGTACAGCAGTAACATCGGCAGTCCCCGGCGGTGAAGGAAATACAGTTACAGCTGCTGAAAATGAGGAGCTGAAGCCCTTCGTCGGCAGATGGAAGTATCAGGCATCAAGCGGCAACTATACCGTTGACATGGGCGCCGAGAATATCGGCACTGTTGAGATACGGGGCGACGGCACATATACCTATACCGAGAATAACGGCAATGTCACCACAGACAGGGTCGAGAGATCGGTCGAGAAAATAGCCGGTACAGAGTTCGTGACACTCACGTTCTATGACGGCTCGGCTATAAAGTTTGTGGCATCATACAACGAAGCTGGCAGCGACCGCCTCAATATAGGCAACGGCGGTCTTGAGAGACTGGTCCGCGAGGGAAGTGCCGATGCCAATGTTCCGGAAGTGAAGTCGAGCTGGAAGACCGCTTACAGGCAGGTACTGAATGACTTCATGAATTCTTCCGAATACACTCAGGATACCAGATGGGACGTTCAGGATCTGGACAGCGACGGAACACCCGAGCTCCTCATATCACTGGGCACATTCTATGCGGCAGGAGTAAGGATATACTATTATGAGAACGGAAATGCTGTTCCTGTTCTCACAGGTGACGGCAGCATAGGAGCCTATGGTCTGTACGGCGAGTTAAAATATTGTCCCGGAGAGTACCTTCTCGGAGGTTACAATTTAAATAAGGGCTATGAGTACTATTCAACAGCAAAATATGAAGGTCACAAGGTAACCCCTCTCCAGACGACCATGAACAATGTTGGAATTGTCGGTGAGGATGCTGCGGAATATTATATAAACGAAATAGAAGTAAGCAAGGAAGAACATGATGACGCAGTGGCTCAGTGGAATGTAAAGAACTGGGTAAGTGCAGGCAGACAGTATACCTTCGGTGACTTCTCGCCCCTCAGCTGAACTGAATAAACACCGAAAACCACCCTGAAAACGGGTGGTTTTTGTTTTTCGGAAAATTTTCTGAAATTTTTGGGAGATTTTTGTAACACACTGTTTTTTTGCTCCGATTACTGTTTATGAAAGGTCGATCTTAGAGATTAAAACAACGATGATCCAGGAGGAATTTATTATGAAAAATATGATTACTATTATCGCCGCTATGGGCATTATGCTTTCAGCCGCTCCCGTAAACGCTTTCTGCGCAGCAGACACAGCTGCTGCTTCTGTAACAGCAGAGGCTGACACAATTGACATCATGTCTTTCGCAGGCAAGTGGACACATCAGGTATCAAAGGGAAACACCACAGTTGACATGAGCGCAGCGAACATCGGCACTATGGAAATAAATGCTGACGCTTCATATAAGTACACAGACGCAGAGGGCAGGACCTCTACAGGCACAGTAAAGCTTGGCAGCGAGAATATCGGCGGCACTGAGTTTACAGTTCTCAGCTTCTATGAGGGCGCAGAGCTTAAGTTCACTGCTTCCTATTCAGAGAGAAGACCCGATGTGCTCAGCCTCGGCAACGGCGGTCTGGCACAGTTTGCCCGCGATACAGCAATTTCCGTGGCTTACTCCCTGGGCGACATCAACAATGACAATGCTGTCAACGCAGTTGATGCTTCAAAGGTGCTTTCATACTACGCTATGACCTCCACAAACAAGGAAGGCGGCTTCACAGATGCTCAGAAAAAGGCAGCTGACGTAAACGGCGACGGCTATGTAAATTCCGTTGACGCTTCAAACATCCTTGCCTGCTACGCATACAATTCCACATCACACAGCAAGGTGCTCTCTTTTGAGGAGTACCGCACAGCAAGCACAAAGGCATAAGCTTACGTAAATAAAAACGCACCTCCGCAGAGTGGGACTTAATTGTCCGCTGCGGAGGTGTTTTACTATATCATGTTTTATCCTATATTTTCGCTGTCGGGAGTTTCGTCAAGTATGCTGAGGTCGTAAGAAGCAGTCTCTTCAGTGTTGGGAGCACAGCTCGACAGACGCTCCTTGATGTAAGCGCCGTCCTCGGGAAGCTCTGCGTCCTCGTTGAACAGGAGAGTATCCACTGAGTATTCCTCGGTGTATTCTCCCTGAGTATCCTTGAACCAGAGAATTAAGCCTGTCTCGTTATCCACGAGAATGTCCAGCTGTACCTCATCAACATACTCCTCGTCAAAAATGCGTACTCCGCCTCGTCCCATTTTTTGCTCATATTCTGTCACACTGGGGCAGAAAAGGCGGGCTGAGGTGCAGTCTCTGCCGAGGAAGGTGGCTCCTCCGCTTATCTCCTGTATCTCATATTTGCCCGTATTTATCTCCTCGAGAACGACCTCGGAATAGAAATTGCAGGGGCTTGCGAAAACATTGGGCGTATCGAACACGCTGTCCTTGCGGTCTGTTACCTCATACTGATCTATAAAGTTTTTGTCGCTGCTTCCGTATACACAGATATACAGATCCTTGTACATGAACATTTCGTTTGAGGTATAGATGCTCTCGACGTTGTCAAGGTCTATTCCCCAGTCAGCGAGATCTTCATCGCTGAAGTTCTTGTAATATTCGGCATTATGGCTCCATTTCTTCACCATGGACTCGTTTCCTGTGACCATATCCCTCTTGGCAAGGCCTCGTTCTGTTGACACTCCGTTTTCGCTGACCATGGTGTAGCCTATATTGAGCTGCTGATAATCGTCATAGGAGCGGCTGTTCAGCAGTTCAAGGAGCTGTTCCTCTGTAGGTACCCCGGGCTCTGTGGTCTGCTCCTCTGTGGTGGGAGCAGCTGTTGTTTCGGCAGTTGCCTCAGTCTCCTCAATGACATCGGAGGAGGGCTCAGCTGTGAAATTATTATTTCTGCCGCGGAGCAGGTAACCTCCGCCCACTGCCGCACCTGCTGCGAGCACCAAGGCTGCCGCAGCGGATATGACCTTGAGATATATCCTTGGACGGTATGCCTCAACGCCGCTGACGTCAATGTCCTCTGAGGTGTGTCCGCCCTCCACACGGCGCTCTATCTCGTTGAAAATGCGGTCACGCTGTTTCTTATCTCCCACAGGATAGCGGGAGGCTATCCTCTCGGCGTCCTCATCGCTTAAATTGCCGAAAAGCTTGTCTGTATCCTTTTTCATAACTATCTCTCCTTTAATAGAAGTCTCTGAGCAGGCTGCGGAGCTTCTTCATGGCTCTTGCACAGCGCATACGCACTGTTGCGGGCTTCATGTCCACCGTTCTGCCTATCTCATTTGCATTTTGTCCGTAGAAATATTTCTGTATTATTATAGCGGAGTCAGGCTCGCCAAGCTCTTCTATCTTTTCGAGAAGAATCCTTGTCATTTCCGAGTTTTCGGCGTTCTGATCCACTCTTTCCTCAGAGCGGAGCTCACCAAGCTCTTCGCTGTCTATAGAGACGCACTTACCCGACCTTGACATAAGAGACCTCCGCATACTGATCGCCTTATGCTTGGCGACTGTGCCGACGAAAGGCTTCACAGAGCCCACAGTGCTGTCGTCCAGCTTGCTTATGACTGCGGTGAAGGTGTCTATCACACATTCCTCAATATCTTCACGGGAGCCGATGCCCCTGAGGATATTCACAGATATTGCGCAGACGTAGCTGTAATATTCATCGAACAGGGCGCGGTGTCCATTTTGCGGTGACCGGTGCAGCAGTTCAAGTATTTCTGAGTCGTTCATTGTGCTCCTCCTTCTTCGGCAGATCTGCTTTCATTATACACATACGCAGGAGACATGGCAAGTGCAACAGAAAATTTTGTCGGACATAAAAACAGCCGCTTAAAGCGGCTGTTCCGGATAGTTATGATATTGTTATCACTTTGCGATAAGAGCCTTTCTCATCATTACAAGGTCGAAAACGTCAAGCTGCTCGTCCTCGATGAAGTCGCCTGCCTTCCAGTTCTTGAGCTCTGTATCGGGAGCTCCCACGAGCCACTTGTTCATAAGCACCAGATCGGCAGTGTTGAACTCGCCGTTAGCGTCAACGTCGCCCTTGATCTCCTGGGGAGGAGCTACGTAGCTCTCGTCGAAGATGTACTTTGCGCTGTTCAGGAACTTGTCGTCAGAGGGCTTGTCAGCCTGGTTCCAGTCAGTCTGGGTGCCGTAAACTGTGATGGTAGCCTGTGAAGTAACATCGGAAAATGCCATGTAGTCGATCTTGGTCATCTTGCCTGATACCTTGAGATCGGTGAGCTTGTTGCAGTATGCAAAAGCCAGGCTGTCGATGAATGTGCAGGCTTTTGCGTCAACTGACCTCAGATTTGAGCAGTAGAAGAATACATTGTCATTTATCTTTGTTACGCTTGAGGGAAATACAACGGAGGTAATGTCCTCGTTTCTCTCAAAAGCACCTGCGGAAACGTACTTAACATCGTCAGGAACCACAACATCGCCCTTTGCGTTTGCACCGTCGATGAGGTTGCCGTTGATGATGACCAGATCACTCTTCTGGCGCTGTGCGTCCATCCAGGGAGTGTTATCGAATACCTTTGCGGACATCTCGATCATCTTATCGGGAAGATTTACCTCGGAAAGCTGCTTACACAGATCGAATGCGCGGAGATCGATGAACTCTACGCTGTCGGGAATGGTGACGGATTTAAGGTTTGCGCTCATGCTGAAGGCATACTTTCCGATGGTCTTGACTGAACCGGGGATAGTTATGCTTGAAATTGAGCTGCCGTTGAATGCGTAATCGCCGATGGCGGTTACGGGCAGACCTGAGATAGTCTCGGGTATTTCGATGGATGTTGCCTTGTAATCGCTTCCTGTGATCTCAACGTGATCGTCGTACTTCTCATAAGTGAGACTTCCTGCTGTCTCGGCAGCATAGGCAGTCAGTGCAGCAGGTGCGATGGTGCTTCCCATTGCAGAGATCGGCATAACAGCTGACAGTGTTGCAGCTGCTGCAAGTGAAGCAGCCTTCAGTGCTATTCTCTTTGAATTCATTATTAACCCCTCCTGTTAATATGATACATTTTATGCCTGCCTGTCGGGCAGACAGCTTAACCTGATGAAATAGGAGCTTTTTTCAGCTCCTGCATATTATTGTACCATATATTGCAGAATAAGTCAACAATATCCTAAAAAAGAGACGTTTCGTTAATAATAATTGTATAATAGGGGAACGCTAATACTACAAGTTAAAGAAAATGGCTGATTACAGGGAAGTAACAGACGATATAATTACATTCGGGCACGGAACTGCTCCCGGGCAGCTGCCATATAACGGCAGGGGCATTACACCGGGGGTTATGCTTCGCCGGTCCCTTCCTCCGCGGAGACTTCTTCACGGGGCAGTCTGCGGAAGAACAACAAGGCAAAAATCACAAAAAACGGAACGGAAACGATCAGCGACAAAGGCTGAGCCTCCTGTATTCCTGCAAGACCTCTCAGGCGGGGGAGTATTATCAGCGCCGCAATGAAGAACAGTCCGTTTCTCAGGGAGGAGAGTATGCTTGCACCCAGCCGCTTTCCCGTGCTCTGGTAAAGCATTTCCACGACCATGCAGGGCGGCAGTGCCAGTGTTGCCAGTGCCTGGAGGCGGAGAGCTCTTGTGCCTATCCTTATTACCTCGGGATCGTCGCGGAACAGTCCTATGAGACTGCCCGAAAAGACAATGAGCACGGTGCAGCTCACAAGGATTATGCCCTCGGACATTAAACAGGCGAATTTAAAGCCCTTACGAAGCCGTGAGTACCTTTTTGCGCCGTAGCTGAAGGCGGACACCGGCTGGAATCCCTGTCCCACTCCGAGAGCTACCGAGAAGGCGAAGAACGTTATCCTGGATACTATGCTCATTGCGGCAACGGCAGCATCTCCGTAGTCAGCGCAGCTGCTGTTGAGAAGTACTGTGGTGATACTGTTCAGAGCCTGTCTCAGCAGACTGGGAAAACCTGTTGCCATGATATTGAGTACCATGGCGGTCTTAATAAGCCGTGCATTGCCGAAGCTGAGCTTTGATTCGGTTTTTCCCGTCAGGAACATCCAGAGCAGTATTCCCCAGCTCACAAGCTGGCTGAGGGCAGTGGAGAGACCTGCACCGCTGATACCCATTTTCAGTCCGAACATAAGAATGGGATCGCCGACCATATTCAGTACGGCTCCCGACATCAGGCCTATCATTCCCAGAAATGCCTTGCCCTCATAGCGCAGTATATTGTTCATAGTGAGACATGAGCACATAAATGGCGCCGAAATGAGGATATATGAGATGTAGGTCTTGGCATAGGGCGCGATAGTATCGGTGCTCCCCAGCAGGTACACCACATCGTCCAGAAAGATGAAGCCGAAGATACATATCATCAGTCCGAACAGGAATGAGCCGAGAAAGCCTGCTGTTGCGTGAACAGAGGCGCTTTTTACGTCACGGTTGCCCAGAGCTCTTGAGAGGATACTGCCGGAGCCCTGTCCGAACATGAAGCCGAATGCCTGTATTATAGCCATAAATCCGAAAACAATGCCCACTGCACCGCTGGCACTGGTGCCCAGCCTGCCCACAAATGCTGTGTCCACCAGATTGTAGATGTTGGTGACAAGCATCGAGATCACAGCAGGTACCGACAGCCCCAGAATAAGCCTTGGTATCGGGGTTAGCGTCATTTTTTCGTATTGGGAGTTTTTGCCTTGAGTCATATTTCCATGGACCTTTCTTTCATTAGCCTTTTCATTAATCTGAATATATTATACCCCTGTGATCCGATTTTGTCAAAGAGGGGAGCGCTTTGCCCCCCCGGGCTCTGAGGTTGACAAACAGGCGTCAGAGATGTATAATATGAGAAAAATCACTGAACTCGGGAGGTCTGGTATGAGATTAGACGGCTTTGGGATATTTGTTGAAGATATGGGGAAAATGATACGCTTTTACAGGGACGTACTTGGCTTTGAGATAAAGGAGGCTGAGGATACCTCCAATGTTTATCTTGTGAAGGACGGAACTCTGTTCCTGATGTACGGCAGAAAGGACTTCGAGAAAATGACGAGCCGCAGATATGAATATATCAAGGGTCTGAACGGACATTACGAGATCGCGCTTTATGTTGATACCTTTGACGAGGTGGACGCCGCCTTCAGGAAGGCTGTTGATAAGGGTGCAGTCCCTGTACTGGAGCCCGAGCTTGAGCCCTGGGGACAGAGGACCTGCTATATCGCCGATCCCGAAGGCAATCTCATAGAGATAGGCTCATGGGACAAGCCCTATGATAAAAAGGATATATAAGTCTGAACAGGAGATAGGATATGAAAAACAGTATATTCAAGCGCTTTGTATCGGTGGTGACGGGCATTGCGATCGTATTGTCGGTCTGCCATTATTTCATGGATAGCGCAAAAGATCATGCAGCTTTCACAGTAAGCGGTCATGCTGCCGGGGAGAGCGGTGTATCGGATAATCCCTTTGACAAGCAGGACGACATGGAGGTGCCCTATGACAGAACACGCTGGGTGCAGCCCAATGAGTGGAATACACCGAAGATCGATCCGAGGGACTATGAAGGCGGACTGATGATCTATTTTGATAAGATAGGACTTGAGCCCGAATATGGCCCAGGTAAGATCCAGAGGGTATATTGCAGTATTACAGGTGCAACAGAGCCTGTAGGCAAAATAAAGTTCCACATTTATTATGATACCCGACTTACTGTCAAGGAAAACTCAAAGGGCGAGGTGATAACCACAGGGAAGGGGCTGGACGGCTTCACAACAGGTTCAGCCAAGATCGAAGACGGACAGCTGGCTTTCTATGCCTATGGCGAGGATACGCTGCTAAGTAACAGCTGTTTGTTCACCATTGACTTCATAGTTCCCGAAGATGCGGAGCAGGGAGAGATGTACCCCATAGGCATGGCGTATACAGATGACGGGATAGTGGCTGACACCTTCATAAAAGACAAGCCTGACAACGCAGGAATGCTCCAGATGACCTATGCCTTCACCAGGGGCATCTATAACGGATATATCAAGATAATTGGCGAGAAAAAAACTACTACTACCACCACTACGACGACCACCACAACAACCACTACTACAATCACTACCACAGCTCCTGTTGCGGCTGGCGTTTACATACCCGGTGATGTGACAGGTGACGGTCTTATCAATGCGGTAGATGCTTCATCTGTGCTTGCGTATTATGCAATGACCTCCACCAATAAGGAGGGCGGATACAACGATGAGCAGAAGGCGGCTGCCGACGTTGACAGCAATGGCAGGATCGACGCCGTGGACGCTTCAAATATCCTTTCCTACTATGCCTATACTTCCACTGCAAAGGAAGATATTATTTCTTTGGAAGAATTCATGAAAAAGCGGCATGAATGATAAAAAGCTCCCTTAAAAAAGGGAGCTTTTCTGTTTCAATGCCGTATTTAAAAGTATTTCCTATTTCCTGATGTGCTCAAAAAGATCTCCGGGCTGGCATTCCAGTGCTTCACAGATCGCGTTCATGGTCTCAAAGCGTATGCCCTTCATTTTTCCTGTTTTCAGATTGGAAAGGTTTACGTTTGTCATGCCTATTTTTTCGGCAAGCTCGTTGAGAGACATTTTTCTGTCAGCCATTATTTTATCAAGTCTGATGATTATAGCCATTGTATCTCCTTTTACGCGATCGTGTCGTTATCTTCCTGAAGGTCCCTGCCGTATACGAATATCTCGGATATTATGCCGACTATCACTCCAAGGAAAGCTATGATAAGGTTTTTTATATCAAAATTCATTGACAGGATAGTGCCGCTTTCTTCGGCATTGCTCAGGTTCGGCATAAGACCTCCTGCCATAAGGATTATCGCCATAATACGGAGCCTGGTGATTATACCTGCTGAAAATGGTCTGCCTGTTTTTCTTATCTCAACAAGTATCATACTGAGGAGACCGAGTTCGGCGAATATGATGAAGAAGTAAACAGCATAGCTGATGTGCTGAGGGTCGTCGGTACTGAAAAAGCTGATGATCTGGCAAGCTGAAAAAACTATTGCAGCGGCGCAGAGAATGCAGGATATGACGGTGTCGGTAAAGGTGCGCTTTTTAAGTTTTGCAGACATGGAATAATTCATAGAAACATCTCCTTTTTAAAGTTTGAGTTTAAAAAATTAAAGTTTTTGTCGGCTGACACTTGTATTATAGCGCAGAAATTAAAGTGTGTCAATAATAATTTAAAGTGAAACTTTAAATTTGGCAGACTGTACAAGGAAAGAGAGATGTTTTTAGCAAAATTGCCTAAGCTCACATTGCAAAAAAAGCCGGAAAGCACATCGCTTCCCGGCAGAGTATTATGTATAAAGATGATAATTCCTGTTCGGCGGATCAGTCTCACAGATCTGCCTGATCAAGATATTTCTCCAGAGGAAGGACTTCTTCCTTCGTTGTGGAGGTATATGCGTAGTATGAAAGTATCTGAGAGGCATCGACTGCATTGATAACGCCGTTTTTATTTACGTCGGCAGCCTTCTTCTGAGCATCGGTGAAGCCGCCGTCCTTACTGGTGGAAATGTTTGCATAGTATGAGAGTACATTGGAAGCGTCAACAGCGTTGATCTTTCCGTCATTGTTGATGTCGCCCAGCAGAATATCGGGATCGTTGTCGATGATGGGGGATGGGTCTGTCTCACCTATCTTCCGGCTGACAGCCTCGGAAGCCACACCGCTGTAGCTCAGCAGACCCTTTGTGATATGGAGCTCTGCTCCCGTAATATCTCCGCTCTCTGCGATGAGAGTTATTACGTCGGAAAAGCCCGTATCGTTGGTTTCAGACTTTGAAAATCTTATCCTGCACGGGATAGTATTGCCCTTGTTGTCGGTCAGATAGACGTTATCAGCTATAGCCGTACTGTCGGTGATGAACTGAGTCATTTTTATGTTGACACCGTTTGTATGAGCATCTATGCTGTCTATCTTTGCGGCTGAGGTGCCCTTCAGGGGGATATTCACATCAGTCTGTACAGGAAGGACGGGAAGCCATTCCGTGGTGTATGTCTCATAGCCTTCGGCTTCTATCTTTACCTGCCACAGTCCCTCGGGAACGTCCCACATGAACCAGCCTTCGGAGTCGGTTATCTGCGGATTGATCTGATCGTAGTCCTCCGCATTCCATTTGACCGCCTTGCCGCTGTCGTCCTTATAGTAGATCGTGGCTGTAGCTCCCTCAACGCGGTTTTCGGGAACAGCTGCATAAACGTAGCCGCTGGGGTCGATGCCCGCATTTACTTTTCCCTTGGGTGTTACAGGCTCAACGACATCATCAAGTTCACTTTCAAGCTTGTCATAGATCTTGCCCATAGCCCATATACCAAAGGTAAGTGCCGCACCCGCAAAAAGACCGGGCAGGAATGCCAGACCGGCTGCTGCAAGCGCGAAGCTTCCCTTTATGGCTACTGCGGCAATAGCAGCGCGCCCGACGAACAGAGCTCCTGATGTTACCATAAGCTTCGGACCCTGTTCCTTGACAAATGAATCCTTTGAATAGGCGATCTTGTTCACACGATCGCTGTGTGAATAGTAATGATTATAGAGCTCATAGCCTGCCTGAGCTGATGTGATAGCTGCTCCGGCAAAGCCTGCCGCATCTTTCAGACCCTGGGATTTGACATATTCCTCAAGTATATATGAAGTTCCTGCACCTACTGAAAGGTCGTCCATAAGGCTGTCATAGTCGCTTCCGGAATAAGCTGTTACAGATATATCCGTCATTCCCGTTGTCTTATTGAAGTCGGCAAATACTATGCCCTCGATTTGTCTGTCGAGCTCTTTATCGGTCAGGAAGTCATAGACACTTCTCTTATCAGAACTGTCATTTGTAAGCGGTATACTCTTTGTAACGCTCTCTGCAAATTCTCTGTCATCAATTGTGGCGATTCTGGCATAGTATTCGTGAATATCGCCGTTTTCGTCTGTCACCAGCGTGTTGGACTTCTCAAAACCGAACTCCTCTGGAGTCTTTACGATGTCTTCAGGTTCAACTGTTTCACCGCCTATATCGATGGAATCCGTCTTGCCTTCAAAGACAGTGATTTCACCTTCATCGCTGTCGGGATCGTCTACAGGATCGTCCTCGGGATCAGTATTGCCGGGAGTAGAAGACGAAGCTTTCTTTTTAAAGGTCACAGCAATATTGTTGTTTCCGGTATCGACTACTGTAGAATCATGGGTTTCGGCGAATTTTTCGGCTGGATCCTTGGGAGCGTCCTCCTCAGTTTTGAGCATTTCCTTTCCGGCTTTATTCTTTATAGAGCTTATATTACCGTCGTCGTCCTTCCGGACTGTCAGCATATCCGATTTGTTTTCCTGAATGGTTCTGATTGAAAGCTCTCCCGGAATAGTGGTATCAAAGGAGCCTTTTCCCGTCCATCTTCCTGTTTCGTTATTGCGTTCCAGAGGTACAAACGACAGCTTACCTGCTGTTTCAGAGGAGACGAGTACTTTATAAATATTATCTTCATTGTCCATTTCAACATCAAATTCAAAGGGCCTGCCCGGGTTTATCGGAACAAAGGGTGAATAGCCTGTACGGAAAATATCCGTCATATCCTTTGTCCAGTGGTCGGTGCCATGAGTGTAATGAGTAACATCGAAATCAACGAGCACAGGCACGTTTTCGTCAGCGTTTATCTGGACCTTATCGGACTTATTGCTGCCGCAGACTGCCTGCACGGTAATGATATTCCCGTCGGGCTCGCACTCTATCTGAGCGCTGTACTTGCCTGTGTATTTATTGGAATCCACGGTGGTATACTCCTCGCCGTTTACCATGACAGTGACCTTTTCACCGATGGTGGCATAGCCGAAGACGCTGAATGAGGACTTGCCGTCCTTAATACTTACGGTATCGGGAGCATTGATAGTCAGGGGCTCAAATTCCGTATCCGAGAGTGTCAGCTGTTTTGTGTCCCATTCGTAGCTCTCGGGAGTGTATGTCTTGGCAGAAAACTCTGCCTTGACCTTGACAGTTTCATTCTCGGGATTGCGCACACTGAAACGGAATACGCCTGTGGGCGAGCCAAGGTCTACGTTGAAACCTACATCGCCTGCGGTAAGTCCGTCAGGCAGGCTCTCGTCAATTACCAGGTGCTTCCATGGCTGCACGGAAACATCCAGATTGGCTGTTCCGAAGGTATCGAGGAAACGCGGGTTTATTGAGTAATAAACGGTATAATTGGTGATGTCGCCTGCCGCATTTGAGGGAGAGGATTTTGTGATGAAGAGGTCGCCCTTTTTTGCAATGGTGAACCTCTCGTCCCAGAGGTTGTTGCAGTAGGTGAAGGCGCCGTTTTCCAACTCGTATTCTTCGTGCGGTGCATCGATAGTTTCGAGTTCGTAGCAACTGCCGAACGCCAGAGTATTAATTTTAGTGACGCTTACGGGGATAACAACTTTTTTCAGGTGCTTACAGCCTATGAATGCCTTTTCTGGGATCTCCGTCCAACCGTCGGGAACGTATACGGTCTCAAGGACAGGAGCAGATGAGAGCTCATAACCTTTCAACTTCAAAGATGAAGGGATATTCAGCTCTTTAAGACTGTCACAGTTTGAAAATGGCGAATGTTCGCCGATATGCGTTATACCTTCATGAAGATCGATATTATGGAGAGATATGTCATCGCTGAAAGTGTAGTTTTCGATGTCTGTTACGGAATCAGGGATTATGACCTCGGTCAGATTCGGAAGTCCTGAAGCAGTAATGGCATTTATCTTAGTGATACCGTCGGCGTATTCCAGCTTTTCGATACCGCTGTTCCGGAAAGAGGAGGTATTGCCATAATATCCCTTTGAAGGGAGCTCCATGGGGACGTAAAGGTATTTCAGCGAAGCGAGTCCGTTGAAGCTGTTGCTGCAAAGCTCTTTGAGTTCTTTTGGCAGATCGAGGTTCGTAATGCCCTTGCAGCCCTGGAAGGCAAAGTCATCGATAAACTCAACGCTGTCAGGTATCTGTGGGTCTGTGAGACTGATACAGTCCTCGAATGCGCGGCCCATTATCTTTTCGGGAGCATCAGGCCAGTTGATAGTTTCAAGGCTTTCGCAGTACTGGCAGATATTGGGAGGTATCTCGGTCCTGTTAGGACCGAATGTTATCTCCTTTAGTCCGCAACTGCTGAAAAATCCGTATTTTCCTTCGCCGAATGTCCATGTATCGGGGATAGTTACGGATGTGAGCTTTGGATTATTATAGAAGGCATAGGTGTCGATGAAATCAAGTGTGTCGGGAAGGTCAAGCACTTCCAGGTCGGGATCGTTGGCAATAGCGCAGTAGCCTATGGTTTTTACGCTGTCGGGAACGTGTATCTCCTTGAGACCTGTTATGGAATCAAAGGCGTTATCGCCGATGGCTGTAACGGAATCGGGGATGACCAGCTCGCCCATATAATCGGTGCAGCTAAAGAGGGATGTCGGGATAGTCTCCATGCCGTCCTCGATTATGACCTTGTTTATCTTGCAGTAGGTGAAAGGACGGACCGCCTCTTTCAGAGTTGAGGGGATAATGAGGGTGTCGAGAGCTTTGTAATCATTGAAAGCCCAGTTGTTTATCTTCTCGATGTGGTCGGGGAGAACTATTTCTGTCACTTCGCTGTTGCTGGAGTATGTGCTGTGTCCGAAGTAATTTGTGTCGATCTCGGTAACGTACTTGCCGTCTATCTTTGACGGAAGAACTATTTTTGTCTTGTCATATTCGTCCTCGCGGGTCTTGTCGCGGCCCTTGATGGTGATAGTACCCTCATCGTTGACCACATAAGCAAAGCCGTCCTCGGTGTAGAGGTAATCCTCTTCTGCATGGACAAAAGGCGGCATGACAGCCGTCAGTGTCGTAACGGAGAAAACGGCGCTAAGCATGATTGACGTAAAACGTCCGGCAAATGATCGCTTCATATAAACACTCCCTTCATTTTCGGATAATATCGATCAACAATCGCAGATTCATTTATAGACAAAATTTAATACGATTGTTAAATACATTATATCGAAAATGCGCACGGACATAAACTGTTTTGTATTAATTGAGTATTATATATTACCAAAGCAGACCTATTTGACAGTAATAACGGGAATTTTGATATTATTGAATCAGAGACTTGACATTTTTCTGTTTATATTATATAATAATTCTTGTATATTATAAGCAAAATATACATTTTTTGGCATTGAAGGAGGATTATTTAATGAGATTGATCAACAAAACCGCAGCAGTATCTGTGGCGGCAGCTCTTGTTGTGCAGTACGGTTCAATGCTGCCGATGCCAACAGCTACAGCCGCAGCTGCCGAGAAGGTCGTCGGTGACCTGACGTACCTGTATGTACCTGATTCACCGGGCAAGGGAGAGTGTACTATCCAGGCGATCTACGATGATGCAAACAAGCATATCAGTAAGCATGATACGGTCATAATACCTGACAAGATAGGTGATTATACCGTAGCTGCAATAGGGGACGATAAGCAGGGCGTTATTATTTCGACGAAGGCAGACAAGGTCCAGGTAACCACCGTAAAGCTGCCGAACACATTGAAGGAAATACACAAGAGAGCCCTTGTTGACTGCGATCTGCCGTGTATGACAAGTCTTTATGTCAACATCAATAACCTTGAGGAAGTGGGAGCCGATACCTTCGGACTCTACACAAGGCTCACAGAGGTCTATGCCTATGACAACATAGACAAGTCGTATTATGCTACCTCGGATGATCTTGCCAGATTCAGGGAGCTGGTCGGCATCGAGGGCTACAAGTTCACGCCTATGGAAGACAAGCTTGACTGCTTTATGGTCAGTAAGGAAGAATACGATAAGAACAAATGCGTAAACGGCAGGATCGAATTCATCAACGAAGCTGCCTGCTCGCCTTATACAAGAAAAATAGGCTATCTTTACGCCGAGGAAGCTGTTAAAAAGCAGGGCATAAATGATACGAAGCTGAACAGAATGCAGAAAATGGAGAAGATAGTCAACTTCATGAGAGGAAATACACGCTACTGTGTACTTTATCCCTATAATGCAGATCAGTCAAAGTGCCGCGAGATGATGAACCTTTCAGGCTCGGCAATGTCAACTATCGGCTTCCATGCAGGCGTCTGCGGCGGTATGGCACACGCCTTCGAGGACCTTTGCAGAGCTGCTATGGGACATGACATAGTTGATAAGGATCAGGACGTACTCTGTGTAGGTGTTCCCGGACACGCTCTCAACGCTGTCAGACTCGACCACAGCAGCGAGACCTATTACATGATCGATAATACCAACACCAGCTTCCTGCACGGTGTGGGAAAAAGCTGTGTCGGTGAATATGGCAACAAGGATTCGGGACTGACCTATACGGGATATATCTACGGCGTATTCGGTTCAATAGCCGAATCTGATGCTTCAAATCACGATATATATGTTACAGAAGGTCCCGGTGTGTTCAGTGACGGATTTTCCTATGTTTATTTCCGTGACGAGACCAAGGGGGCTCTCCATATAGAGATGGGAGACAAGAACGATAAGAATAACAACTTTATCGACTTCACATCATATCCTACGACCTCACCTGATCTGTACCTCGCGCAGCTCCCGCCCACAAAGTGCGGCAGCGGAGAGGTCGGAAACGGCATAAACTTCTATATTGAGCCCAATATGTATCACGGCTTCAGGATCTCTAACTCCGAGGGAGAAGCAGTGTTCAGCGGAGAAGGCGAGCATAAATTCAAGCTGGGAGACACAGAGTATCTCTGCACAGTCTATACAAAGGACTATAACACAGAAACTCCCTACGGCAGGATCCAGCCCCATAACAATTTAACGAATTATTTTGAAGTCGTTGTAAAGCAGCTCTCGGACGATCCGACTCCTGATATGTATACAACGACTACAACAACACACAAAGCAGGAACTACAGTAACAGTACCTACTACAACGAAGAAGGTCACATCAACTACAACTCCAAAGCATACCACTACTACAACAAAAAAAGTCACAACAACTACCACAACAACTACCACCACAACAAAGCCAGTGACTACAACATCAGCACAGAAGGAAACTCCTAATCTGATACCGCCTACTGGAAAGGAACTTGAATACAACGGAACTCTCCAGGAGCTTGTAAATGCAGGTAAGGCTTCGGGCGGTACTGTACAGTACAAGATAGGGGAAAACGGCACATGGAGCGAAAAGATACCTACTGCCTCCGAGATCGGCGATTATACCGTATACTACAGGATAGTCGGCAACGAGAAATACTTCGGAAGCGATGAGAATTCCGACCTCAAGGGCAGAAAGAACTATGCCTTCCCTTACTGCTATGACTGTCAGAGAAGACCTGCACACCCTTCAAAGGGAGATCAGGTAAGAGCATACGACCTCCGTACTCCTCTTGTCGGCGATATGGTCTTTGATACAAAGAACAAGAGCAACTGGACCCTTGAGTATGTTTCTCCCTACAAGGACTTCAAAGGCGGTACAGATTATCTGCCCGGGCTTGTAAAGACAACACAGGAGGCACATTCACTCAAAACTTCCGATGATATTTCAATATATGAATTGAAGGACAACGGCAAGCACGTTACCTACTGCGTTATCATTGCGGTGTCAACAGACGAAAAAGCAGTGCTGTTCTTCGGCGATACAATAAAAGGCGGAGGCGGATATATCCTCTCAGCCGAGGAGCTCGGTAACGAAAAGTACTTTACTGTTGACAAGGATATAAAGGATATAAATGTTGAGACTATCGCACTTTCCGGCTCGGTAAATTCAAAGATATTTGAATCATCATCGGTGAAATACGGCGATACCAACTGCGACGGCAATGTTGATCTGGCAGACGCTATACTCATCATGCAGAGCCTTGCAAATCCCGACAAGTACGTTGTTTCTCCCCAGGGCAAGACCAACGGCGACGTTGACTGGTCCGTAAAGGGACTTACCGCCAATGACGCTCTCACCATACAGGAGTTCCTGCTTCATAAGATCAAGATACTTGATCCCACTAAGTGATGACCGACTGAGAAGCAAGACAGCAAATCCTGTTTTATAAGCTTGGAAAAAAGATGTAAGAGTATAAAACTCTTACATCTTTTTCTGTTATTGACGCTATTCTGATTTTTGCGCAATGTGTTATATAATAGGCGCGAAATGCACTATGCGAAGCATTGACATTCCGCACGAAATACCATATAATTACGGTGTAAACGTGCACGAAATGTAATACTCATATTTTCAGGAGGTGGAAGCTTATGAAGCATAAAAAACTGCTGTCAGGTCTGACAGCTCTTTTCCTGACGGTGTCTGCGATTCCCTTTCAGGGAACTGCTGTTCACGGCGGCACAAAAGATGCTTCACACAGCAGATCAGACAAATACACGCTGACAGCTGCGGCAGCGGCGGATCCGGTGTTCAGTCAGCAGGATCTGAAGAATTTGCAGGATCATCTGCTCGGAAAAAATACCGATGAAAACCTTGACGGAAAACAATATGACCTTAATAATGACGGTGTATGGGACGTTTTTGACCTGTGTCTGATGAGAAAAAAAGTCATTTCCCATCAGCAGAACGGTACATCGGGACTGTGTATCAACGAGGTCTGTTCTACAAACAAAAAATCAATAAAGGCTGCTGACGGTTCATCGCCCGACTGGATAGAACTGTATAATGCAGGTGATAATGAATGTGACCTCAGCGGGATCGGAGTTTCCGACGGCGACAAAAACCGGTTCAAGTTCACATTCCCTCAGGGAACGACCCTGGGAGCAGGAAAATACCTCATTATTTTCTGTGATGATACGGACTCAACTACAGGAGAGCTCCACGCAGCTTTCAAAATAAGCGCTGCGGGAGAGACTATCTATCTGACCTCACCTGACGGTACAGAGCTTGACAATGTCGGGCTCCCTGAGCTTGACACTGATGTCACCTTCGGAAGAGTGCCCGACGGTTCGGACAGTCTGGCACTGCTGAAGCCCACACCCGCCGCTTCAAACAGCTCGGCTGATGTGGTATATCGTGTGGAAAAGCCTGTATTCTCGGCGGAGGGCGGCTTCTATGACTCTGCATTCGATCTTTCACTCTCGGGCAGCAGCGGCTGCACGGTCCTTTATACACTTGACGGCTCCGATCCGCGGACCTCGGGCTCTGCAAAACAGTATCAGGGCAGCATAAGCATTCGCAACAATACCAACGATACCAATCAGCTTGCGGCGATCCGTGATATTTCGCTCAGAGGCTATGAGCCGCCGAATTATAATGTTGATAAGGGCATGATCGTAAGAGCGGTCTGCAAGGACAGCAGCGGACTGTACAGTGAAGTTGCCACAAACAGCTACTTCGTCGGAAAAACCGCTTCATATTACAAGGATATGAAGGTGCTGTCGATCTCCACTGACAGCAGTAATTTCTTCGATAAGGAAAAGGGCATATATATGATCGGCGATCAGTATTACCGCTGGAAGAACAGCGGCAGCTTCGATCCTAATCTTGATGTGGGAAGCAACGAAAATCCCACCAACTATAACTCCGAAGGCAAGGAATGGGAGCGCCCCTGCAATATACAGGTATTTGAGCAGGGCAAGCTCAAATTTACCGAAGATGTGGGAGTCCGCATAGCAGGCAACTGGACAGCTGCATTCCCCCAGAAGAGCATGACATTCTATGCACGCCGTGATTACGGTGCAAATAAAATGCAGTACGATTTCTTCGAGGGCGCTGCCACAGATACAGACGGCGCTAAGATCAAGGAATACAAAAAGGTAACTATACGCAACGGCGGAAATGCTTATGATAACTGCCGTTTCCGTGATGACCTGAACCAGTCTCTTGCAGAAGGACTTGCTATCGGCACACAGGCGAAGCAGGATTATATCGTCTTCCTTGACGGTGAATTCTGGGGTACCTACTCAATGCAGGAGAAGCTTGACGAGAACTACATTGAATCACATTATCATGTGGATCCCGATCGGGTAACTACCGTAAAGAACGGCTATGAGTATTCGGGACTTGATCCTGTATATCAGGACTTCAAGCAGTTCTGGAACTGGGCTATGTCCGCAAATATGTCGGATCCCTCAAATTACAGGAGAGTATGCGATACTCTGGATATAAACGGACTTATCGACTTTGTCGCCTTTGAAAACTACATTGCAAACTGGGACTGCATGATCAACAGCAATAACTGGATGATCTGGCGCTCAGACGAGAACGATGCTTCAAATCCCTACATGGACGGCAAATGGCGTTTCCTGCTCTTTGATACGGAGTATTCTTCAGGCTATGACGGACAGTGCTCCTTCCGCCGTGACTGCTTCAAGGATATGGACAAATCAGGCAGGATCACCAGCATCTCTTCACTGTTCAACAAGCTGATGAGCAATAACGAGTTCAAGCAGCAGTTCTACAGCCGCTACAAGGAGATGATGAACGATAACTTCGATTATTCCAAGGTATCGGCAAAGATTGACTCTTACGCTTCTGCAACAAAGGCTGCCGTTACCGACACCTTCCGCAGATTCGGCGTATGCGCAAACTTTGACAGCTGCGTTAAAATGATCCGCAACTTCTACAAGAACAGAGCCAAATATGCTGAGCACCACCTCAACCTCCTTTACGGCATAAATGATAACTGGCAGGAAGATCCGAATATGATAGATCAGTTCGGCTGGAGCGTCTGGATGAATGACGGTGTAGGCTCTATCGAGTACAATGATGACGGAAGCATAACTGTCAATGTATCAAAGACAGGACAGTATGCACAGGTAAGCAGCAGTACGGTCTCGCTCCAGGCAGGAAAGACCTACCGCATGACCTACAAGATCAGTACCTCACAGAATATCAATACTTATACGATGTTCCAGCAGGGCTACGGAGAGTATAAGAGCTACTCATATCATGAGCATATGTTCACTCCTAACGCTCAGACTATCACAGACACAGTGACTATGACACAGTCTGATGACAATGTCAAGTTCCTTATCGGACTGGATAAGGGAACAGGAACATACCGTATCTCGGATTTCTCACTTATCTGTATCAACTGATATGATAAACGGCACTTCGGTTAAAGAAGTGCCGTTTTTGTTATCATAGATGTTTTTATTAGGCTGTCTATTGACAGAAAGTTAACAATGTGGTATAATTAAAATGTTAGTAAATGCTAACGATTTTAATATACTCATATCCTTAAAATAAAGTGAGGTCATAGAAATGAAGAAAAACAGACTAAGCAAGAAGAGATTTCTCTGTGCTGCACTGTCTGCGGCATTGGTGACGAATTCTCTTCATTTTACAGCCGCCTATGCGGATACCGTTTACAAGGACGGCACCTATTCGGGCACAGCCGCTGGCTTCAACGGCGACATCACAGTATCGGTAACAGTTTCGGAGGGCACGATAAAAGCTGTCGAGGTTACAGACCAGAACGAAACTCCCGCATACTGGAAGGAAGCGGAGAAGCTGATCCCCGAGATCATCGCTGCCAACGGCACTGAGGGCGTAGACTCAGTCAGCGGTGCTACCTACAGCAGCGAGGGTATCAAAAAGGCGGTGGAAAATGCCCTTGCAAAAAGTGCTGCTCCCGAGTGTTTTGAGGGCGGCAGCGGAAGTGCAGAGGATCCCTTTGTTATAAAGTCCGCAGCACAGCTTTCGGGCTTTGCAAAAAGCGTCGATGAGGGCGAAAACTACCTGGGCAGATATATCGTCCTTGATGAGGACATAGACCTGTCCGATACAGAAAACTGGAACCCCATTGGTGCCGAGGGAGCTGCGGCTAAAAACCTCGATAAGATCTTTGCCGGTGATTTCAACGGACGGAGACACATCGTAAAGGGACTCACCATCGTTACGGGAGAGGATTCTCCCTATGCCGACGAGAGCAATGTGGGACTTTTCTCCACCCTGCTGAGCACTGCTAAGGTCTCGGGCGTAAAGCTGGAAGACGTAAACATTAAGGTGTCTGGCGAAAAGGTAGTAAGAGCTGGCGGAATAACAGGAGATGTCACCAGCAATGCTGTCTCAAAGGCAGAAGGACGCGCAGTAATAGACAGCTGCTCTGTCAGCGGTTCCGTATCAGCTGAGACTGATGCGGCAATGGTAATGACAGGCGGAGTAGTTGGCAGAGCTTCGGGCAATGCTATCCTTTCAAACTGCATTTCTGATACCGCAGTTTATTCATCAGCAGGCTCAAAGATCGCATACGGCGGCGGTATCGCTTCCATGACAGGCAATGATACATATGTGCTGAACTGCGCTAATAAGGGCGATATAACCGTGGTGACAAAAAGCGGATTCTCCCTCTATGCAGGCGGAGTTGTTGGAATGATGACCTCTGAGCAGTACAACTGCATTTCTTCGGGAAATGTAACAGTGGGGACCATTGCACAGGCTGATGCTGCAAACTGCGCAGGTATCATCGACGGAGCACTTATGCCTGCTGCTTCCGGAAAGTATGATTATTCTGCATCAGGCGCTGAACTGCGCTATATGAACGAAGCAGGAGAAGTATCGGCAATTGATGCTGTTTCTCACGGCGCAGGCTCCATGAACGCAGAGGGCACATTTACTGCTGAAAAGGCAGATGATATTAACAGCAGCGAATTTGCAGAGGTGCTCAACGAAAATCTCTATGATATTTCAAGGGCTCTCGGGGATACGGAAACTGAGTTCAGACTGTGGAAGCTCTCAGACGATGGAAAGCTTACTCTTTCCGATGAGGTGTTCATAAATGATGTGATAGATGCGTCAATATTTGACTCGGGCGAGGGCACAAAGGAGTCGCCCTATATTCTCAGAACAGCAGATCAGCTCAGCGGATTTGCAGGCTCGCTGTCCGAGCATATCGACTACACGGGAACATTCATCGAGCTTGCAGAGGATATTGACATTTCCGACAGGGAGTGGACTTCAATAGGCGACTGCGAGTATGTTTTCAACGGCAGCTTTGACGGTAAGGGTCACACTGTAAAGGGCATGAACGTCGGCAGTGCTGATACAGCAAAGCAGCTTGCCGAGGGCGAGAATTACATCGGATTTTTCACAGGTCTCGGTACTGATGCCGTAGTCAAGAACGTTGTGCTCACCGATGTGCTTATCAACGTTTCATACGGCAAAAGCGCTTATGCAGGCGGTATTACAGCTGTAATGCAGTCCGAGGACAACGGCTATAAGGGCGCTGTCGTGGACGGCTGCTCGGTTGAGGGCAAAATAACACTGACCTCAGAAAAAGGCAACAACTTTGTGGGCGGTATCGCAGCATATGTTTACAAGGGAGCCATTATAAACTGCAGATCAGATGTTGATGCCTCCTGCACCGTAAAAACAGGTGCAGCATTCGGCGAAACAGGCGGTATCGCCGCACTTGTGAACAGAGGACTGGTAGCAAACTGCTACACTCTCGGAAATGTTTACGGAAGCGGAAACCGCGAGGACGAGGGTATGGCAACAGTAAGCTCTCTTGTAGCTGTAAATGCTGGCTATCTGGTAAACTGCTACGGAAACGGCGGCCACGAGACCAATGATTACTCCACATATACAGGTGCTGTATCAGGCTGGATAACAGGTATCGGTCATACCTATGACTGCTATTACAATTTCGAAGCTGTAATGAAGATCGGCGACACTATCGTTGATCCCGTTGCCGATGTGGGAACGAGAGTTTCCTCGGGCGTAAGCGAAGAGGGAATGACATACACAGGCGGCGTCGTTTTCAATAACGAGGCATACACTTCAAAGAGCTTCAGCGGACTTGCAGATAAGCTTAACGGCAACTTTGCTGCTTTCCCTGTTGAGCTGACACAGTTCGGTATCACAAATAATTCACTGAAGGCATGGAAGTTCGATAACGAGGTCACATTTGCAGAAGACTATGCAGAGGCTTTTTATGTACAGCCCGAGGCTGAGATCGTGAAAAAGCCCGAGCTGAAGCTCAACGATGGTACATGGTACGGCAGGGACGATGATAAGAAGGTAACGGTCACCATCACTGTCAATGACGGTGAAATAACAAAGATCGTTTCATCTGACGGTTCCACAGAGGGTGAGGCTTATGAAGCTGCACTTCAGACAGCTAAGGACAAGTCCACATACAACGACAAGACTTCATACGCACCTGCGGACGTTTCCGTATTTGCAGGCGGCAAGGGTACAGAGCAGGAGCCTTACCTTATAAAGACAGAGTCTCAGCTTCGCTATGTTGCAGAGGCTATGAACGAGGAGGTGGACTGGGAGAACATCTGGTTCGCCCTTGACAGCGATATTGCCCTTACAGGCGGCGACTGGCTCCCTATCGGTCACGCTGTACAGGCAGAGATAAAGGGTCAGAAAACCACATTCTCGGTATACCCATTCCGTGGGAACTTTGACGGAAGAAACCATACAATATCCGGTCTTACTATCGGAAGCAAGGAAGCTCCTGCCGATATTTACCTTGCGGGACTCTTCGGTCTTGCAGCAGGTGAGCATGAAACCAACCTCACTCCCGGGGAGGGCGAGAGACTGGTAAACATCAGAAATATCAGACTCACCAATATTTCCATAAATGTTGAGTCGCGCTATGAGGCTAACGTTGGCGGACTTATTGCATGGGCACAGAACGGATTCGTTATCGACAACTGCTCCGCCGAGGGCAGCATAAACGCCAAAACAAAGGAGTCCTTCGCGAGAGTAGGCGGACTTGTGGGAAGTACGCTCCGCGGCACTGTCACAGACTGCTGTACAGATGTTGAGATAAACGCTGCAACGGGAACGTCTTCCGTATATGCAGGCGGTCTGGCAGGAATGACAAACCGTTCCGCGCAGGTGAACTGCTGTACCCTCGGAAATATCAGTGCAAATGCCGAGAGCAACAACAAGGATATGGTGGGCGGTCTCACAGGTATGTCAGGCGGTACCAACATCAACTGCTATACCCGCGGAAATGTTGAGTCACTTATCACGACTGTGGATATCGGCGGTATCAACGGACGCAGCGCAGGCATCGCAGCAGACCACTGCTGCTACTTCAACAGCAGCGCCGTATATAAGGCAGCAGGCAAGGAAATAACAGAGAAGAAGGCATCGGGAACTCTTGTGGGCGGCGAGATAACGGTCTCAGCCGTAACAGCAGAGGAGATGGCTTCAGAGGGATTTGCTGAGACTCTCAATGCAAATAAGAAGAATATGACGGCAGTTCTCGGTGAGGTAAGCGCATACCTTGAGGATATGACCGAAAACAATAAGGAAGGTCTTTCACATCAGCTCTTCTATACCAATGACGGCTCAGACCTTAACAGCTGGGTAAAGGCTGAAAGCTCTCCCGTGTTTGTTGAGGAAAATGCTGAAGAAAAGCCGGATATTGCTTCAGATGAGGAGCTTTGCGAATGGGCGGAAAAGGACTATCAGAAGAAGAACGGCGTAAAGGACACAAAAGCCGCTATCACCGGCAATGATAAGGGTGAACGCGAAATAACCATCACCGACAAAACAGGCAAGGTGCTTGACAAATATACTGTTGATCCAAAGACAGGAAAGGGCACGGATTCTGAGGGCAAGGCTGTTGATCTGCCCCAGACAGGCAATAACTCGGTGACAAACCTGCTTATTCTCCTTGGCGCGGTAATGTTTATGGTAACAGGCGCATTTGCAGTCAGAGCTTCGGAGAGGTTTCGCCGCCGCGAAGATAAACAGTAAAAAACGATGACAGTGACAAGAGCAGAGATCGCTGCTTAACATCGGAATATGACGATAAAACGGGAACAACTCGCTCAGAGCTGTTCCCGTTCATGTTTTATATGGCTGAGCTGCTTTTGCCCTTGACAAAAGCGCAATAATATGGCAAAATAGGGATATGATATTTTCGGACAAACAGGGCTTCTGCATGAGTTGCAGACCCTTGACGATAATTACAGGAGATAGAGATGAAAAGGATAAAACAGTGCGCTTCTGCTGTAACGGCAGTGCTGACCTCGGCTGCAATGCTGTGGGGCTGTGCAGTTGCTTCCGAAAGTGACAGCAGACAGGAGCTGATAAAGGGGCTTGAAAAAAAGTACGGCGAGTCCTTTACACTTATTGAGGACGCAGGGGGCGGTAATTTTTCCGCGGACCACTGTGCGGTCTATGTGCGGTCTGAGAGCTTCCCCAATGAAAGAATATATGCTGTTCACGGAGTTTTTGACGGAAAGACCGAGGACAGAGACAACTTCATGGCATATTGGTTCAGGAATGAGGCTGTCACATATCTTACGGATATGGCTGAGGACATTTACGGCGATTGCAGGAGCTTTTACGTTCCCGACGACAGGGGAGTACTGCCTGCGGATATTGGAAAGGATTCTTCTGTCGGCGATATGCTCAGGGGAGGGAAGTTCTACTGGTATCTGCTTCTTCCCGAGGGACAGGATCTTAGCAAAAAGGACGAGCAGCTGGATGAGCTTATGGATAAGCTGGCAGAGGAGAAAACAGGCTGTTATTTCTATATCGCATATATGGACGACAACGGTGTCTACAGGGACACATCTTCACCGAAGGAGCTGGACAGGGATCATATCCTTGCAGACTGTACCGTGGGAATGGACGATAACTTCAATATAACCGAAAGAAAGTGGGAGGTCAACGCAAATGGCTGATTTCTTTGAAAAACATGGCATAAAAGACGAAGCAAGAATGTCAATAATACTCAATACCTTCATGTACGTAAGCAAGTGCATAAAGAGCGAAAAGGCACTTACCCTCCGCAGTATAACTCAGCAGATAAGCATGAGCGGACTTGAGGAGTATCAGCAGGCGGCGCTGTCAATGGTGCGCAGAAGCCTTGAGCACAGCGGCAACAAAGGCTTCGGAGAGTATGAGCTCATAAGCTATTCCGATAATATGGACGGAAAGTATATAGGCGCTTATGGGGCTTCATTCCGCAGTCCCGACAGCTCCGTGATATATGTGGTGTTCCGCGGCACAGGCAACGGAAGATGGTATGACAACGGCGATGCCCTTGCAAATGTTGCCTCGGAGTATCAGAAGGTGGCTCTGCGCTATTTCGACGATATGATGGCGGAGCTTTCTCCCTCTGAGGACGTAAGGGTGATACTGACAGGTCACTCCAAGGGCGGAAATCTTGCGCAGTATATCATGCTTACCTCGAAGTACAAAAGCAGGATAAACAGCTGCATATCCTTTGACGGACAGGGCTTTTCTCCCGAATTTCTCAGCAGTATAAACTACCCGGACAGTATCTCCTCGGAGCTTTGCGGCAGGATGTACTCAATCTGCGGCGACAACGATTACGTAAACGTTCTCGGCAGGAAGATA
This sequence comes from Ruminococcus flavefaciens ND2009, assembly GCF_000621785.1. Classification (GTDB taxonomy): domain Bacteria; phylum Bacillota; class Clostridia; order Oscillospirales; family Ruminococcaceae; genus Ruminococcus; species Ruminococcus flavefaciens_C. The sequence continues at coordinate 138,451 of NZ_KK211348.1, forward strand.
ATTCCCGGCGACAACACCATTTACATAAAGACTGCCACCGATGTCACGGATATGAACGGTGCTCATTCCATAGTTCCCGACAATAGCAGCGACACGGAAAAGGGACTTATACGCTATATTTTCAACTTTAACACCAATGACTTCAACGAGCAGACCACAAAGCAGCGTGAGCTGGCAGTCTGCGCAAAAGAGATAAACGCCAATATCATGACCCTTCCGCAGAAGGAGAGGGAAGAGATATGCAGGTCTCTCATGACAATTTCCGAGCAGTTCCTCGGCGGCAGCAGTTCTCCCCGGGGTCTCAACGGCGAAATGGCAACACTTGATGAGGGCATCGGCTTCATCACAAATCTCTATGAGATAATCATTCCGCTGGTATCCCATGTGGGCAGCGAGGCAGGTGAGGACATCATATTCAAGGTGATCGTGGTCCCCAACTGCAAGAACGCTGACAGCTCAATGTCATCAGCGCCGACAAGCGATAAGATAGCCCTTATCATGTCAGAGCCCGATATTCTCAAGTTCTACTACATCGGCGCAGCACTTGCCTTAGAGACACTCTGCGATGATGCGGAGCAGAATGCCTATAATGTAGGAAGAGCAGTCTCGGGCAGATTCTCCGACGAGCTGGGACTTATAATCAAAGGTCAGCTCATTGCGGTCAATATGGTCATCTCTTATATAAAGAAGGCAGGCTTCCTTGCAGGTATCGCGGTCATGGTGATAAAGTCGGTGCTGAAGAAGTATCTTGCGCTTCAGGAGAGCGTGCGCATTGCAAATAACGGCAAAAAGGCAGAGACTTCAAAGGCTTCGGGAGGCAAACGCAGCAGAAAGGGTACTCAGAAAGCCGACCATATCCTGGGAGAAGACGTGGCTGAGATAATAGAGGGCTTCGGCGGAGATGACAGCATACACGGCTGGGGCGGCGATGACGATATTTACGGCGGCGACGGGGACGACAGACTCTACGGAAAGGGCGGCAAAGACAATCTCTACGGTGACAGCGGCAACGATCACCTTGTTGGCGGAGAGGACGATGACTACCTTAATGGCGGCTCGGGAGACGATGATCTCCACGGTGACGAGGGCAATGATGTGCTCTTCGGCGGCGTAGGCAATGACATACTTGAGGGCGGTACAGGCGATGACACGCTCAACGGCGGAGCAGGCGATGACAGATATGTTTTCGCACGGGGCTTCGGCAGGGACGTTATCAGCGATCCCGAGGGCAGCGAGACCATCGAGCTCACAGGCATCTCAGCTGAGGATCTGCTTCTTGCTTCCGATGGCAGCGGCGGTCTCATCATCAGTGTAAGAGGCACAGATGACAGCATAAGGATAGAGGGCTTCCGCTGTGACAGATTCGCTCTTGAGATAAACGGCGGACGCTATAGCATAGTTGAAAATGACGGAGCCTATTTCCTGATAAAACAGTAAAGGAACGGGAACACTTTTTAGTACAAAAGAGATCATAAAGGGAGCAGCTCGCTTGCAGCTGCTCCCTTTTTATTATTCCTGCTTGAACGGAGCTTATATATATGATATACTGTTTTAAGACAGTGAGTTTCAGCGTTAAACAGGGTAAAAAAATTTTTTTCGGATTTTTTTCAGAAAAATGTCCTACCCCATAAACTGTGAACGAGTGTATATTATGAAAGCAATTGCTGAAAAACATAAGGAGGAATTGATATGACTGACTGGGAGCTTAAAAAGCAGATGAAAGACTCTCCCCATGAATGTATGAAAGCGATCTTCGATGAATACTGTAATTATGTTTATGTTATAGCAGCCGCCAGACTAAGGACCTGCGGACGCAATGAAGACATAGAAGAATGTGTCAGTGATGTATTTGCCGAGGTGTTCAGAAAAACGGACTCTCTCGGAGAAGGACAGGGCGACCTCAAGGGTTTTATCGGAGTTATCGCAAAACGCAAGGCGATAGATATGTTCAGGAGACTGAGCAAAAAAGCGGATACTACCGTATCTTCCGACGATGAAGACTTTCCTGAGCTCCCTTCTTCAGAAAATATAATCGAATCTTCTGAAGTATCAGAACGGAATCATATACTCCTTGACAAAATAAAAGAATTAGGCGAACCTGATACAACGATAATAATAAAACAATACTATTACAACATGACAGTGGCTGAAATAGGGAAAGCGATCTCCATGACAGCCGCCGCAGTGCAGAAGCGAAGCGTAAGAGCGAGAGAAAAGCTCAAAAAAATGCTTTGCGAAGTTGGTATTAATTATTAAGGAGAGATGTATATGAAGAAAAATGATGAGCTGCTCAATGGACTTGACATTGATCTTGAAACAGCAGACAGAGTTGCAAAAGAGTATCCATCCCTGTCAGATTCAGCTAAAGAGAGGATGTTTAATATGGCTAAAGAGAAAATGAATGATACAAATGCAGATCTTACCGAGAACGATAACAGTGTAAAGGGCGTAGAGATCTACAATCGTCCGAGATGGATAAAATTCGCAGGCATGGCAGCAGCAGTTGTGCTGATGGCAGGCGGTATAGGCGGAGGAAGCTATCTGCTTCACAACATGAAGTCAACAGCTCCTACACCGAATTCGTCGATCGCGGAAGAAGTTACCACTTATGTAACAGGGACAGTTACCACCGAAGCTGCATCTGTTGAGACAACAACCGGTACACAGAAAGCAGTAAGCGGTGCTGTAACAGAAGTGACCGGAACAACAACTATAACCACCACTACCTCTGCTGGGGCTGCGGATGTTGAGACTACCACTGCTCTGAATGTGGAAAATTCTCCCATTCCCGAGGAGGCTGCACACAGACTTACCGATAACTACTGGGATTATGCATACCTGTTCGGCCGTTCGGTGCGTCAGTCTGCCGATTATGAACATACAGTACACGTTAGGTTTGAAACGCCCGATAATACATCAGGAGATCCGATGAATATAGAGTACGACAAGTGTATGTTCAAGGAGCTTGCAGACAGGAATATGGAGGAATTAAAGGAGTATTACTATTCTTACTATACTGCTGATTTTGATCCTTTCTATGATCCTTATAATCAGTATCCCGATGACTTTGAATTATTCGGTCCCTCGTTCACAGACGGTTCCGATATGACAATGGATCGTAATTGCGTATATATCGAGTATAACGGCGAATTATACCAGAGAGCCCTGTATACATCATATGATAATACCGATCACTGGACAGACGATCAGCTGGAGATAACAAACGTTACCGAAAAGTCTTTCACACTTAAAAGAAAGTTCCGCAACAATGCAAATGCTATGTTCGGAGACACACGCGGTGAGGTAATATTCAGCATAGTATTTGATGAAGGTGCTCAGGACTGGAGAATAGATAAAACAGAAACAAATATACAGTATTCATGAGAACTCCTCTATAAGATAACAAAGAAAGCAAGCAGCCTTTTTTCGGAAACGGCTGCTTGCTTTTTTATTGCTGTGAACTAAGTAACCGCATTATGGCTGTTATCGCACTGAACTTTGTTCACAGGCGGAAATTCTTTTGAAAATAGGAAATCTGCACATCAAGATCGTTTTGTATATATCAGAATTTGGAAATATCTTAAAATTTCATATCACCTCTTGTCAAACGGAAAACTCTCTGTTATAATGTGAAACAGTGTTGCGCAACGGCGTTTCACATCACTGTTTCAAATGTTGGAGGTGCTTATGGCGAACCGGACTCCGGGTGTGACCGAAAAATTGCTGGAATATGCTATGCATGAATTCCTGACAAATGGCTATAACGGTGCATCCATGCGAACTATCGCAGAAAATGCGGGTACGACTCCCCGCGCCATTTACACTCGCTACCAGAACGCCCGGATATGATTTCGATGCGGCAGTCAAGCTGCTTGAAGATAACGGCTGGAAGGATTCTGACGGCAACGGAGTCCGTGATAAGGACGGCACTGAACTTTCCTATACCATTACATACCCTGCAACAGGTGTATATGATGACGTGGTACTTTACTATCAGCAGACTATGCAGGAACTGGGGATAGAGATAAAGACAGAACCTCTGGATCTTATGACGTTCTTTGACAAGATCTTTTCGCAGGTGGATTATGAGCTGACCGCATATATAAGCTACTGGTTCCCATATGATCCGTACACTTTTGTGGCGAATATGTATCCGTCTAATGATTACACGTCGGCTGACGGTATTTATTCCACCGATCCGCAGGTAGCAAAGGCACTTGCCACCATGTCCGATGATGAAGCAAAGGAGCTTATCAAGGGACTTTATACCTACGATGACAATGAAAAGATACAGGAGATATTCACAAAGGCTCTGGATTCTGCCAATGAAAGCAGCGTTGTAATACCGCTGAATTACAGAAATGAGTATGTGGTATATAACAGTGATAAAATAGCTTCCTATACCTTCAACAGCATTCCGAATCATGTTGATGTAGCTGCTGTAAAGCTGAAGTGATCGTTTGCCTTGGCGGTGAGGTGTTGACATTGCTGCTGATGTGATGTATAATCTGAGTTAGAAAAAACGTTAGGAGAATAATATGGGTTCATCAGCGCAGATACTTCGCCCGCACAAGAGCGAAATGACCACCGGGGAGCGTGTGTCGGAATTTCTGGAGATCATCAGTCCGCTGGGGTTTCAAATAAAAGCAGAAAAGAATGACCGGTCGGTATATATGCACCCGAAGGGCGACGATGAAAAAGGCGTTAATCTCTGGGTGAGCCGTGAGGATCATCCGATATATACTATAAACGGAACGGATTATTACCGAGAGGTGTTTTTTGACTTCATTTGGGACGATGAACGCTACGGACCCGAAAGCATGAATTCGGATATGATACTTGCTATAACAGCAGAGTACATGAAAAAATATCCCGATGCATTATTTCAGTATGAATGGAGCTGTGATGATAATATGTTTCTGGACAAGACTGATATTGACATCGTCTCATCACAGCCTTTCGTAACTGATTGGTTCTGTGAGTTCAGGTCACATCTTCACTCTGCAAGGGTGAACGGAGCCTGTGATGACTGGACGTTAGAGTGATCATAAGCTCTGAATTTTAATTCATGATAAAAGCCGGAAAGCTGACCGCTTTCCGGCTTTTTTATGCCTATATGTCTGAGATCCTGATGCTGATCTGTGTTTTCATCAGCATTCTCTATTTCTCAACAAAGGACTGTAAATGTATTGGGTGAATCTCTGTTCCGACGAACCAGTCGAGCAGCTTCTGTGAGCTTTGTCTGAACATTCATCAGCTTACTCGTCCGTTTTCTACGGAATGTGTCACGTCAGCGATACGCATGGTAGAGGATTTGTGCGACACCAGAACAACTGTCTTTCCGGCAGATTCTTCTTTCAGTGAACGGAGGATCACCGCTTCATTCAGGCTGTCGAGGTTGCTTGTAGGCTCGTCCAGAAGCATGAACGGTGCATCATGGAGGAACGCTCTTGCAAGACCGATACGCTGTCTTTCACCGCCGGAAAGGGTTTCACCAAGCTCACCGACCTGCGTATCATAGCCGTTCGGCAATGTCATGATAAAGTCATGGATAGAGGCTTTCTTGCAGGCTGCGATCACTTCATCGTCAGTTGCATCCAGCCGACCGATACGGATATTGTTTGCGATCGTATCCTTGAAAAGCTGTGTTTCCTGCGTCATGTATCTCTCCATATCACGCAGATTTGCGGTGTTGATGTTCTCGATGTTTGTGCCTAAGATATTCACAGTACCGTTAGCCGTTTTCCAGAAACGCATGAGCAGTTTCAGCAGAGTGGACTTACCGCTGCCTGATTTACCGATCACGCCGACGATCTTGTTTTCAGGGAATTTCATGGAGAAATCCTTCAGCACAACATCGCCGCCGTAGCTGAATGTGACATTCACACAGTCCGCACCGCTGAATGAAACATTCTGCTTTCCGGTGATTTCCTCAGTTTCGGGTGTTTCTTCGATAATATCCAGAACACGACCTCCCGAAGCGATAGTGCTTTGGAGTGTTGTTCCGAGATTTGCAAGTGCAGATACCGGACCGTAGCTTGACATCAGAGCGATCAGCGGAATGATAAATCCCGAAAAATCAGAGATGCCCTTGCTGTAAAGATGTGCCGAAAGCAGGAGCATTGCAATGTCAAACACAAGAATAAATGTGTTCGCCAGCGCAAGATTGAAGCTTGTCAGCTTATTCAGCCTGCCCTGATTTTCGGTAAGCTGCTGTGTCTTGCGGTTCATTCCGTCCATACGCTGCATCCCGTTCCCGTACTGCACTGTTTCATCCAGTCCACGGATATTTTCGAGAACGTAGCACAGGCGGACTGCTTTTATGCCGATAGGTGCAGCAGCCGAAAAACAGGCTGCCGCTTCTGCATGAGTGTCAAGATCAGCTCCAGAAGTATATATCGCTGTCGTTTCCGTAGTAAATATCCTTTGGGTTGAAATAGACGGTATCTCCGTCCATGAAGTCAGCGAACGAATAGGACATCAGGGGCTTTACGCCGTAAAGGTTTTCCTCATCTATCTGTACAAAACAGGTGATTGAGCCGTATGGTGTGCTGATTTCGAGGTCCTGATACTTATTGAATGTACCGACGTACTCCTGCATTTTTTCGGAGCTTACATCTCTGCCGTTGGGGAATGGATCTTCGGTCTCGGTAAAGCCCTTTTCCTGCATATAAGCTGCCATGCCCTCATAATCACGGTCGGTACAGTGATAGCCTATGCCGCCCGGAAGCCAGGTTTTTTCAGAAGCGATACCTCCCTCATGTCCGAAGCAGATTATGACCGCATCAGCTAATGTGCCGCTGCCGGCAGCAGGCGGCTCGCAGACAAGCTCAATGGTAAAGTCTGTGCCGTACTGAGTCACTTCTATAAAACGGAAAAAATCCTCGTCTGCTTCCTCGGAAAGTGATATTTTGGAGCAGTCGTACTTATTGCTGTATTTTTCGACAAATTCGCCTACAGTCATATATCCGCCCTCGCGGAAAATATCGTCGCCGATCTGGATATATCCCGAAGCAAGATCTGCATTTATTATCTCGTCAGTGGGGGCGAATTCCATATCCTCAGGCGCTTCGGTGCTCTCGTCTGTCTCAGCGTACTCTGCTTCAGTCATTGGTGCATCATCTGAAGCAATGGTGGTTTTGGTATTTTTCTCAGCTGACTTGTCTCTGCTGCTCTCTGTATTTCCGCAGCCTGCCATTGCTGCACATATACAAAGTGCTGCTGCCATTGATGTTATTTTCTGAATATTCATTTTTTATTCCTCCGTTTTGGTATTATTTGTTTTTGATTCGTAGTCTGCAAAAAGGTCTGTTTTATGCCATGGGTCGAACCATGTTATATCTGCCTGTCTGTCGAATGATCCGGGGCAGGTAGTCAAAGCGTTTTCGCTGTTAAGTAACCCGTAATGTGATTTCATGAACAGGTCTTCATCTGTCGGATCGGAATTATTAAGGTAAACGATATTTCCGTTTTTGTCATAAGCGAACTCATCGCCTCTGCCGTCATATTCAAAATGTCCGTTTTCGATGGTGAAGATAGATTCGTGATAAACTACTTTGTATTCTATGCTTTCCTCAGGGAATACCGAGAATAAAGCATTATTTGTACCTGTAAATGTAAATCCGCCATAAACTTCATTTTTGGAGCCCTCAGGAAAAACTCCCGCTGATAATATATCACGTTCGCCGCTGCTGTCGCAGGTGACGAGATCGGTTTTGTTGTTTATCCGGATACCCGAGTCTGTAACTTCGTCACAGTATTCAAGCAGCAGCTCCGGCATACCGTCGCCGTTAACATCGGACAGCCCGCAGCGGATATTATCATGGTGATCAGAGACTATATTGATATAGTCAAAATATGACTTCTGCCACACGTTCAAAGTACTGTATGACAATGCAGGAGCATTTTGTTCAACAGTCTCCGCATTACCGTTCCAGCTGTTTATCCATGACTCGAAATCGCCTATTTCACGGTAACCGCAGGTCTCGTCTGCGATAAGCATATGAGGCTGAGTGTCAAAATTATATATACTTTTTGCCGTCTCCTCGTCTATATTATCGCCGAAGCCCGTGCCTTCACTGCTTTTTGCCTTCAGTGTCCATATATCCTTTTCATTCACTGTGATACGCACCAGATTATCTTCGGAAGGAGCTCCCGAACACCATATCTCGGGCACTGAATGGATGGTGCCGATCTTATTTGCCGACCTGCCAAGTGAACAAACCGATACGCTGTATTTATCCTCTGCATCAGTATTATCAGGGGCGTTCAGCGAATTCTTATCGTAAATGAACAGCTCGGGTATATTGTCGCCGTCAGTATCGAACATTGCGCCCATGAGACCATCTGCACTTCCATAGCTTTCAGTAAGATCAGCTATATATTTCCCTTTCCAGATATTTTCGGGAGATGTTTGAGATACCTTGGGTGGTTCGGCTATGATACGTACTTCAGATCTGCGGGGGGCAGGCTTATCTGATCTGTTCAGCAGTATCGCTCCGCCTCCCACAGTAGCAGCTGCTATGACAGCAGCTGCTATTTTTGCACCTGTTCCCATTCTGACCGCCGTCGATACGGTCTTTGCAGCCGTCGATGCGGTTTTTGCGGTGATACTTTTCGATGCTTCCTCAGCATTCTTAGCCGCCGCACTTTTTGCTGATGAAACTGCTGAGGTGCTTTCCGCAGGACCTGTGCCCATAATATTGCCAAAGTTTTCCGCGCAGAAAGATATGAGATTTGTAAACGGAACTGCACACAGCACGACTCCGCTTTTCTGAAGCTTCTCAAGACCGGCTTTCAGCTTTTTGCGTGCCGCATAAAGGCGCTGTTTTACGTTGTTTACATTTGTTCCGGTGAGCTCTGCTATCTCGGCAATGCTTTTGTCTTTATAATAGAACAGTACCAGTGCTTCCTTGTGATCTGCGCTGAGTGAATTGATCTGTTCGGCGATTATCTGTTTCAGTTTCTCATTTTCTGCATAATCCTGTGGAAGCATGACCGTGTCTGTACTGTCACGGGCATAGGTAAGCTCAATAGCCTGTTCCTGATCTGTAATGTCATCAGTCTCATCCGAACCTGCGGTAAGGTCCTGACGGCGTGACAGTTTTTTCTTTGCTTCCCATGCCTTGCGCTTTGCTATGGTATGTATCCAGGAGCTGAAGGCAGAAGGATCTTTCAGCTGATCAATGTGCTTTATCACCTCCACAAACGTATCGGATACAACATCCTGTGCGTCAAATTCTGAAAGTCCCTGTTTTATAACGAATTTTGTCAGCGGCTCGCTGTACTGCCTGTATATCTCGTCTGCCGCAGACTTGTCTCCGTTCTTTAAACTTTCCGCCAGTTTTTCAGTATTGATTTCACTCATTTTTTTACTCCTTATCACTATATTTCTCAAGCAGTTCGTCCAACATACCATAAGTTTCCATCCACTCAAGTATCAGCTTTATCAGATCGTCAAGCGGTACTTCTTCGAGATCTATGTCTTCATCCAAATCCGCACCTCCTTTTCAGATTACGAAAAGCATTTATAATTGCCTTTCTGTCTGTTAGAGTGTGCATCTTCCGAAAAGGTTAGCGGTTTTTAAAAAAATTTTTTTGTCTTTTAAAAAAAGCCGCAAACGTTTAAAATTATACCACATACACTGCACGGTGTCAATCGAAAAAATACTGCTCTCTGACCGAAAATTGCTGTTTCATCCGCGGAGTTTGAAGCTATGGAAGGAACTCTGACTGTAGGAAAGGGGACTTGAGTACCTTGCGGTCTGCACCGTTTGTGACCTGCCGAATGTCCGTGACTATAATCGAGAATTAAAACGACCTTGCAATATCAAGTTCTGCTTTTCAAGGGATTTATCAGTAAAGCCATAATAAAGTACTGCTATAACTATTGACTTTGTTCAACAAAAATGATATAGTGACAATACCAGATTATAACTTATAAACAATCGGAGGAGCGTTATGCAGAACTATATACTCGCAAACGGCGTGCAAATACCCGCTGTCGGACTGGGAACCTGGCAGACACCTGATGATGAGACAGGCTACCGGGCTGTTCTTTCGGCACTGAAGCTCGGCTATCGTCATATCGACACAGCACAGGGTTACAAAAATGAAGATATTGTGGGCAGAGCGGTAAGGGACAGCGGCATCTCCCGTGAAGAAGTCTTCATTACCTCAAAGCTCGACAATCCCAATCATGGATATGACAACACAATGCGTTCTTTTGAAGAAACACTGCAGCGACTGGGAACGGACTATGTTGACCTATTCCTGATACACTGGCCTAATCCGCTGCAATACCGCAGCACATGGCAGCAGACTAATGCAGAGACATGGAAGGCTTTTGAGGAGCTCTGTCATGCCGGAAAAATAAGAGCGATCGGCATCAGCAATTTCAGACAGCATCATATCGATGAACTGCTGAAAACAGCCGAAATTACACCAATGGTAAATCAGATACGTCTTTGTCCCGGAGATATTCAGGACGAACTGGTAAATTATTGCAGGGAGCGTAATATCCTGCTTGAAGCATACAGTCCCCTTGGTACAGGGCAGATATTCAAAGTTGCGGAAATGCAGTCACTTGCGGAGAAATATCATAAGAGCATCGCACAGATATGTATACGCTGGAGCCTGCAAAACGGTTTCCTGCCCCTTCCCAAGTCAGTTACAGCCGAGAGGATACGTGAAAATATTGATGTATTCGGTTTTGAGCTGTCGGACGAAGATGTCAGGCTTATCGCCGGTCTGACCGGCTGTGTCGGATTATCCAAAGATCCGGATACTACCAATTGGTAAATTGAAAGTGAACAGATCACAGTTGGTGTGCAGGATCTGAATTTGTTGAGAAGCAAACATCGATGGATATAGATGGCGTAATATATAATAAAATCACTAAGACCTATGTTATAAAAAGTCTGAATCAAGGAGAAAATACAATGATAAATAAACTGAAATGGACCAGAGAACCGAAGCAATACAGCATAAATGATGATCGTATCGATATAGTGACTCAGCCTCATACCGATCTCTGGCAGAGGACCTATTATCATTTCCGCAATGATAATGCTCCTGTTCTCCAAATGGAAACTGATGATAAATACTTCTCTTTTATCGTAAAGACCGATTTCACCGACAGCCGCCACCGCTTCGATCAGTGCGGCATCGTTATGTACCTTGATTCCGAGAACTGGCTCAAGGCTTCAGTGGAATATGAGAATGAGAAGTTCCAGCATTTAGGCTCGGTAGTCACCAATCACGGCTATTCCGATTGGGCAACAACTGCAATACCTGCAACAGTAAAGACGATGTGGTATCGCTTCAGCCGCCGTGAGGACGATTACTGTATCGAGTGCTCTGCTGACGGTGTGAACTTTTCTCAGATGAGAGTGTGCCATATGTGGGAGGGCGGCGGTACAATACGCTTCGGAATATATGCCTGCAGTCCCGAAGACTCAAGCTTCAAGGCAGTTTTTACCGATATGCGGATAATTGAATGTGCGTGGAAAGCGCATGACGGACAGCAGCCCGATAGTCCTTGAACAGAGATTATTACAAAGATATGTAAATGACAGAATAGCTATAAAGGAGCATAATTATGCAGTACGAATGTAAGATCACAGTAATAGACACCAAAGTATTCCCTGATCTGCAGGAGAAATATCTTGCAGATCCTAAGTCTGGCAAGTGTCCGTTTTTCAATGTGGGAGACACCTTCGTGTTAAAGCGTACAGCACAGCAGGACGATTTCTATCACCTGATGAACGGCAAGTTCTGCGGTGAAGCGTGGGACGCAATTAGCCGATATGTATATACCGCTTTACAGGGCGGTTCTATCATGAAAAGCTGGACCAACGACGACCGTATGATGATAGCTTGCTGCAATGACGGAACAAGACCTGTCATTTTCAAGATAGAACGTATCGACATTCCTGAAACTCCCGAGGAAGAAGAATGGCTCTCGAAGCAGAACTTCAGGAATACTGCCGAGGATGCATATACTGGATAAGACGATTGGAATTTGAATACATAGCCTAAATGGATGATAAAGCGGTCTACCTTATATAGCGCTGCTCTTAGGGGAACAAATGAGAAAATCCCGATACGCCAGGTATCGGGATTTTTATTTCTTTTATGCAGAGAGTCTGTATTTCTCATGATACGAATTGTATGCTCCGATAAACTGCTCGGAACGCTGTGCTTTGAGTTCACTCAGGTATACATGGCTCCTCATGCTGGACTTTGCGATCTGTATGATAGATACAGCTATATTGGAGCAATGGTCGGATACTCTCTCGCAGTTGATGAGCAGATCAGACAGATAAACGCCCAGTTCAGGACTGCATTCGCCCTTGCGAAGTCTGTCGATATGCTTATCCCTGATCTCAGCAGTGAGATCATCAATAACTTCTTCAAGAGGCTCGACATTCAGTGCAATTTCGGTATCATTACCTGCAAACGCCTTTACGGTAAGACCTGATATTTCTGTCAGTGCGGCAAAAAGCGTAGAGAAATCGTCCTTCGCACTGTCTGAAAAGCTCTGACTGTTACGTTCCATTTCCTGCGCTATCTCTATCATATTGATAGCGTGGTCGCTGATACGTTCAAAGTCGCTGATCGTGTGCAGAAGCTCGGTAACTGTGCGGCTGTCCTCGTCTGTCAGGCTGACTGCGGATAATTCCAGTAGGAACGTGGATAGCTGGTCTTCCATCTCATCAAGAAGCTGCTCCTTTTCCTCCACGCTCAGCACAGCCTTCTCTGAAAAATCAAACATTGCCATAAGTGCTTCATGCAGTGCATCCTTTGCTCCCTGAGCCATGTCCACCGTCTTTTCTCTGCACTGTGAAACGGCGAGGGGAGGTGTTGCGATAAGGCGCTTGTCAAGCAGAACAGCCACCTCGGCTTCTTTTGAATCGTGGACGAGCTTTTTTGCCAGCTTTACCAGCTGATTGGAGAACGGCAGCAGTATCAGCGTAGTGACGATATTGAAAATGGAGTGAACAGCGGCAATTTCCACCGCACCGATGGGCTTATCCACGAAGCTGAAATGAATGAGAGCATCAAGTCCGTAGAATATGGTAAGGCAAATCACCGTGCCTATGATGTTGAATGACATATGTACAACGGTAACACGCTTTGCGTTCTTGTTGACGCCTATGGAGGAAATCAACGCTGTCACGCAGGTGCCGATATTCTGACCCATGATGATCGGGATAGCCATTCTGTAAGAGATCGTGCCTGTCAGGGAAAGCGCCTGTAAGATGCCCACAGATGCCGCTGAGGACTGTATAATCCCTGTGAACACAGCGCCGAACAGAACGCTGAGAAGTGGGTTTCTGAATGCTACAAGAAGCTTGCTGAAGCCTTCCATTTCAGCAAGGGGCGAAACGGCGTCCTTCATCAGCTCCATACCGAACATCAGCACCGCAAAGCCCACCATGATCGTTCCTATGTCCTTACGCTTCTTCTTTTTGCTCATCATTATCATGATAATGCCGATAAGAGCAACAATGGGAGCGAAGTTTTCGGGCTTGAGCATTGAGATCAGCACATTATCGCTCTTAATTCCTGCGGTACTCAGCAGCCACGCCGTCAGCGTTGTACCGATGTTTGAGCCCATGATAACGCCCACGGTCTGTTCAAGCTGCATGATGCCCGAATTGACAAGGCCCACCAGCATGACCGTCATAGCAGATGATGACTGCACAGCGATGGTGATGCCTGCACCGAGGGCAAGGCTCTTGAAGGGATTAGAGGTCATTTTTTTGAGAGTCGCTTCCAGCTTGCCGCCTGCGATCTTTTCCAGACTTTGTGACATAACGTGCATACCGAACAAGAAGAAGGCAAGTCCTCCGCATAAGGTACATATTGAAAAAATATTCATTTGATACTCCTATCTGAATTTAACTGTGATGCTCGTTCCCACACCGACGGTGCTTTCCACATCTATCTTAGCCCCGTGATGCTCTGCGATATGCTTGACGATCGAAAGACCAAGCCCCGTGCCGCCTTTTGCACGGCTGCGGCTCTTGTCGATGCGGTAGAAACGCTCGAATATCCGTGGGATACTCTCCTGAGGTATGCCGAGCCCCGTGTCGTTCACGGTCAGCTTTTTGTCAGCGATCTCTATTTCTATATTGCCGTTTTCACGGTTATATTTGATCGCATTATCCACAAGGTTGTAGACCAGCTCAGTGATTTCCGTCCTGCTGCCTGTGATAATGCTGCTTTCTCCACTGACAGTGATCCTGATACCACGGCTCTGCGCCTGCTGTGACAGACGTTCTTTGCAGTCCTCGGCAACGACTTTCAGGTCGATCTCATCATCAATGGGCGTGTCACCGATGCTGTCAAGCTCGGAAAGCCGCAGTATATCGCTGATAAGCGCAAGCATACGGTCAGACTCTTTTCTGATCTTTCCTGCAAACTTCACACTGTCCTCGCCCTGTGCCATTCCCGACTCGATAAGCTCTGCATAGCCCGAAATGGAGGTCAGAGGTGTTTTCAGCTCGTGAGAAACATTTGCCGTAAACTCCTGCCGCATCTCGCTCTGCGCATTTCTGGCACTGCGTATCTCCTCCACAAGGGGGATGACTTCGGGGTATAAACCGCTTTCCTCGGGCGGGGTATTTGTCCTGATAAGCTCAGGTATCCTGCGAAAGGGTGCTATCAGATTTTTCGTCAGCTTCACAGACACAAGCAGTGAAACAATTATGATACCTAAAGCGATAATAAGTATGATAACGAGGGAACGCTCAAACAGTGAAAAAATAGAATCCGCCTGAATGGACACCCTCAGTATGTTTCCGTCACTAAGGCGCAGGGCATAGTAATAATCCTCTGTGCCTATGGTGTCGGAGAAGCGTGTGTCTGTACCCGTTCCGTTTTCGATAGCCGACTTTATCTCAGGGCGGTCAAGATGATTTGGCATTTTCTGAGGATCACCGCTGCTCTCAAATAGGACTGTACCATCCTTTTCGATAAGTGTTATGCGGAAGTCCTCGCCTGTGAAGCGGTCAAGCTCGGTGATCGGATCACCGCTGTCGTAGCACTGTGCCACCAGATGACATTCATGTGCAAGGTTTTCCTTGATCTCCTTGCGGAAGAAATGATAATATGAAACAGTTGTGATAAGGATACCGATGATCGCTGTCACAACGCCCATATAGAATAGGTGCAGATTGATCTTTCTCTCCATATCACTCGTCCTTATCCAGCTTGTAGCCTACGTTTCGGACAGTTCCGATATATCTTCCGCATTCACCAAGCTTTGCTCTCAGTGTACGGATATGCACATCAAGGGTACGCCCTGTGCTTTCCTGTCCCCATATGGTATCAATGAGATAGTCGCGGGCAAAAGCCTTTCCGGGGCTTTTTATAAGTGTTTTCAGCAGTTCAAATTCCTTGTATGTAAGCTCTGTCTGTCTGCCTGATATGAACACCTTTCGGGTATCCTCATTCAGCAGTATCTCTTCAAAATGGTATTCATGACTCCGTTTTTTCCCTCTCAGCCTTGCCTTCACACGGCTGACAAGCTCCATAACGCCAAATGGCTTGCACAAATAATCATCAGCCCCCAGGTCAAGCCCCTTCACACGGTCAAACTCTGTTGTCTTTGCGGAAATGATTATGACCGGTATTTTTTCGGTAACGGGATCATTACGCAGCCTGCTGAGTATCGTCAGTCCGTCATCGCCCGGCAGCATAATGTCCAGCAGAATAAGGTCGGGAACAGCTTTTGTTATCGCTTTATAGAACTCTTTGGAGCTTGCAAAACATTCAGCATCATAACCGCTGTTTTTTATTGCATATGCCTCAAGTTCACGGATATTATCATCATCTTCAACGATGTATATTAGCATATCATCACACTCCTGATACTATCATTATATCAAGTTTATGTTAATTTGAACAGTACCGAAAGGTTAAACCTATGTTAAATAGGCTTAAACCCACCTTGCTAATTGACTTTGAGACGCTTGCCTGATATAATAATAGAGAGAAATAAAACGCCGTTTTTTGAGAGGAGAAGTGATCAATTGAGAAAGATAAGATCAGTCATAAAAGAGCTTGATCCTAAAGTGTTTATCGCACTTACTATCGCAGGAATTACTTCTGTTTCCCAAAATCATTATTATTCACAATTTTGGAAACAGAAAAATTGTTGTATATAGAAACTCAGCTCCCGTATAGGGAGCTGGCTTCTTTTATAAGCATTGTACCGCCGTAAATGTCGTGTGATTTTGTGTGATTTTCGACTGTAAAACAGTCACACGAAGCTGCAAAAATGCAGCCCAAACTGTTTCGCATAGGTAAGAGAAAAGCCTGTATTTCAGTGCTTTTCTCGAAATACAGGCTTTATCGTTCTGGCAGGGGAAGAAGGACTTGAACCCTCGGCACGCGGTTTTGGAGCCATGCCGGACGTTTTTCAGGACGTGTCAGCACATTCCAATTGGTGTCGGAACGCATCAGCCTGTCAGGCGATAAATGGCTGTGTTTAGCAAAGTATAACAATCGAAGCTCCGCAAACGCCTATATTAATGTATTTGACTGATAGCAACATCTGAGCAAAAATCGTGAAAAAAAGTCTCAAAAGTGTTAGAAAAGTGTTAGATGCGATTGTGAACGGTTTTTGTGTACACCGTTAACGAAATATGTATAATTCCGCTTCAGCAACAAAATAAATCTGAGGAATGAGGAAGTATAATGAAAGACATAAGTTACACCGATTGGGAGCTAACTTCGGCACAGATAAGGACGGTTGTAAAGCTCCGAAAGCTATATTCAAATTACCCTGACGCTCTCGGAACAAAGGACGTGATGAAGATACTCGGAGTCGGCAGAGCTACTGTATTGAACCTAAAAAACTGCGGTATGCTGCGCCACTATAACTTAGGCAATCGCCTGATATATCCGAAAGAATGGGTGCTTGAGTACCTTGCGGTCTACGCTGTCAGCGATAAACCAAATGTCCGTGACTATCAGCGTGAAGTGCTCCGCTACTGCCGCACTCGCAGAACGATAACCGAGATAGCACAGCATCTCAATCTCGGTGCAGGATTTTGCCGGGACTACCTGCTGAAACCGCTGTGCGAACACGGCGAATTGAGGTGTGAGATAGACAAGCAAGAAGTCAGCAGGCACTGTTATATAGCTGTAAGATGAATTATGCCCTCCGTATTAAAAAGTGCGGAGGGCATTTTAGTTTTATAATAATGAAGTCATATAAAGAGGAAGATAAACTATGTCATCTTCGACTTTAAGATCACTGGTGTGAAGGACATAGGGAGTATGAAGTTGTTGGTTATATCTGCGTATGAATTTTTTCAAAGATGAAAGTGTATAATTCTTTCCGGATTTCACTTCGATCGGAGAAATATTGTGACGATTGCTGATTTTACTTTTGGCGATAAGAAAATCAATTTCCATCCTTGCTTCTGCATCGTCGCGAGATGAATTTGCATAGAAAAACAGCTTATGACCGCTTGCTGTAAACATTTGAGCAACAATGTTTTCCATTATCATTCCAAGATCAACTTCAAGTTTGCCCAAAAGAAGTTTCTTATAAATCTCTTCGCTGACGATTCCCTTCTCATCAAAACAATGGCTGATAAGCAATCCTGTGTCGCCCATATAGCATTTAAGAAGTGTGCGGTCACGATTTAGATTCAGCCCAATATTTGGCTCAGTGGAGTTGTAGCAGTTATTTACGATCATAGCGTCAGAAAGCCAGAACATCGCATCTCTGTAATTATCAAATCGAGCACCTTTTTCAAGAGACGATAGTTTAAAATGCTGATTATGATTTTGAAGCTGAGAAGGTATCTCGTCAAATATTGCTTCAACTTTCATTTCATAGCCAATGGCGTGTTTTCTGATGTCCTCACGATACAATTTTAGTATACGGCGCTTTACAGTATCAACGCTGTCAAAATCTTTGGTATCTGCATAAGTCTTTACAGCCTGAGGCATACCGCCAACAATAAGATATAGCCGGAACAGATCCATTGCTTTTCTGTGCAAAGCCTGACCTAAAGGCTTTCTATTATTAAAGCATTCAACAATCAAAGGATACATTGTATCATTGTCAAGCGCCCAAAGGAATTCCTCAAAATCCATTGGATACATATTAACGGTATCCTCTTCAGAAGGAATGAGAATACCCTCAACATTTTTCCTGATTGAAATAAAAGAACCCGTTTCAATATAATCATATCTTCCGTCTTCTACAAGATACTTGATAGCACTTCTTGCTCTCGGGAATAACTGGACTTCATCAAAGATGATCAGCGATTCCCGAGGATAAAGCTTTTTATTATATAAAGTTGAGAGCTTCTGAAAAAGAATATCCATATTATCAAGGTCGTGCAGGAAGATATCTTTGACAGCCTCATCAGCCTTGTTGAAGTCGATCAGAATATAGCTTTTATACTCGGCTTTTGCGAATTCTTCAACGATATAGCTTTTGCCTACGCGTCTTGCACCTTGTACCAGCAAAGCGCTTGTTCCATTGGTGCGCTTTTTCCATTCTACAAGATAATCGTACATTTTTCGTTTCATACACTCAGCTCCGATCTGCGTAGTTTTTAATAAGTATAACACAAATCAAGAAAAAAATCAAGGCAAAATCTATACAAAACGAGAATTTTGTTTTGAAAAATCTTACACAAATCGAGATTTTTAACATTGGTATCGAGCATATTTCTCAAGCAAAGACAGCCTCATCTGATACCATTCTGCACCGCCGTGAGTTGATTTTGCGGCCAGACCTTCATTGACAAAGCCGAATTTCTCATAATAATGGATAAGCCTGTCCTTTCAGGTCAGCACGACTCCAATTCGCCCTTGCTCTTTTGCAATATCAATAAAACGCTCCACTCTCCTTATAATATACACATTATACCATATCAAGCCCTGTTTTTCAAGGAATTTGTCGGTGAAGCTACAATAAAGAATTGTGATGGCTATTGACTTTGCTCAATAAAAATGATATAGTGACAATAGGAAATGTCATTATATCGGACATATGAGGACAGAATCAAGAAAGGGCTCCCTGCTGAAAAGAAGAATTGTATATTCACAAAGGGTGATTATACCCAGAAGGATGTCGAGAGGCATATTTTGAGCATGCCTTTCAAGCGATTTGAAGGTATGGGATATATGAGACACTCCAAGTATCTGGGAGTAATACAGATTGATAAAAGCATTATAAAAACACTCGATGATGACGATATCTCAACAATTATGACATACTGCACGGATGCTTTAGAGCGGTACTGGGGGTGATGCTATGCATTTACTATTCTTATGCAGCCAGAACCAAAGGCGCTCTTTGACCGCTGAAAAGCTGTTTGACGGCTACGAGGGGCATCAAGCCCGTTCTGCGGGAACAGAAAACAATGCTAGAGTAAAGGTAACACCCGGACTGCTCGGATGGGCAGATATGATCTTCTGCATGGAGAAGAAGCATATGCGGAGAATCAGAGAGAAGTATTCAGATATAGTGGCCGACAAGTCGGTTATATGTCTGAATATTCCCGATGACTATTCTTACATGGACGATGACCTGTGCGAACTGTTGGAAAGCATGGTTTCGGATTATATTTGACGTACATCTTTCTCTCTTATTGTCTTACGAAAGGAATGTTAATTATGAGCGATAAGGAATACTTGGGCTACAGAGGCTATATCATCAGTGTGAATGGCGAGATAGTTTATGACGCAGGCTTCTGCTGTATTGCACATTACAACTATCCCGAAGACACAAGATACTATGTTCAATGTGAATTTCCTGTAAAGACAGGTGCCCGCGAGACCAGCTGTCCGGAGATTTGGACAAGTGACGAGAGCGAGGCGAAATATCTGCTTGACAATCCGGACAAGGTAGTTGACTGGCTCCGAAGCAGAATCAAGGCTGAAGATAAGTACAGCAGCTATGTGGATAAGCCTATAATCGAAAAAGATCATCAGCTTCCGAATTACGGAGGTCATCCTCAGCTTCTGGCGAAAACTCCGCAGTACATCATCTTCCGACGTCACTGGCCGGCACATGAGTACTATGAGCTGGCGACAGATTACACTCCGAGAGGCTGCCATGATTCCGCTCCTATGTGGGCCTGCCGTATTACAAAAGAGCAAGCAGAAGATCTCCTCGCGCATCACGAGAAGATAGGACCGTTATTCAGCGAGATGCATGCAAAATACCCTTACGGCGGGTGAAGGACATAAAGGAGGATCATATGGGACTGTATATTTTTGATTCAGACGGAGATTTGTATGTTGAAGGCAGTATGATCATAAAAGAGACAAGAGGACATCGGGAGGTATACAAACGGTTTTCAAGTGAGGCTGAAGCTGAGGCATATATGCGCAGTCTGATCGACAAAGGAAAGCCGAAACATACTCCAGAAGAGTACCGGCAGATGAACGGAAAGCATAAGAAATCACACAGATTGAAGAACAGCAAATGAAATGTTAATTACTGGTCGGATTTCTTCCCTCCAACTACATAAGGTCGGGTGCTTTTAGTAAGTCAAAGAGCACTGTATCTCCGAAAGACACTGGACTTATTCCCATCAAACAAACAGAATGATTGTATCACGAAAATAACATACCTACTTATTTTGTAAGCAGATAAAGGAGGATGAGGTATGGCAGAAAAAAACTGTGCCGTCTGCGGCAATCCGTATAAGGGAATCGGAAGTAGCTGCAAAGACGGCTCCTATTGTGATGCGTGCAGTAAAAAACTGCGGCTTGTATGCCGTGAGGACGATGCAGAATTCATGTCTGCATCACAGATTCGCGAAATGCTGAATCGGTACGCTTCGAAAATAGAGGCATACGATACTGTGCAGAAACCGGAAACCTGTCCGTTCTGCGGTAAAAAGCTGCCGAAACTGCTGAATCTGCGGATGCTGGATGCCTATATCTGCGCTGACTGCGGGAATCGTGCTGCTGAGATGCTGCATACGGGATATGATGCAATCGGATACAAGTGCTTTTCGGAGATTGCGCCGCTGTTCTCACAGGCTGCGGTACAGGGCGGCAAAGAGGATGCATCCGGCAGGTTTCATGATGCAGATGCGCTTCGCATTGTGTATCCGCTGATCCGGACACTGTTGGAGGATCCGGAAGGCGGCTATGATGTCGAATACATTGATCCGCTTGATTCACTCAGTGATGCGGAACTCAGAGCGGCAGAGGGACTTGCTGCACAGCGGAGAGAAGCCCTGAAAACACAGTATGGAGAACATAAAGCGCTGTTTGAGGTCGATGATATTGCAAAGCTCTATAATGAAAGCAAAGGACGCCGCGGCTACCGCAATGAATACCGCATCGGCGGTCGGGTGCTGTTTGGATGCATAAACCGCAAGGATACAGCGGCAGTCACCAGAGCAGATGGCACGCAGTCATTTTGTATCAAAAAGCTCGGAGACAGCAGAGCATACAGCAATGATCTCAAAGAGGTGAAAGAGGGCGCAGAATGCGGACTCTTCATCGAAGGTACTGTTTCCTGTATCTATCCCGGCGATATTCTGCTGATTGACTGAGCGAAAGGAGTGCAGTATATGGCAAAAAAAACGATCGAACGCGGATTCTGTGCGCTGTGCGGACGTGCGCTGCTTTCACCGGAAGGTATCTGCACACTCAGCGACGGCAATCAGGTCTGCAGCAAATGCATCCGCAGACTGCGTGTGATGCTTCCGCTAATAGTCTCAGTAGACAGCAACGGAATCATAAAGCTCCGGAATGACACGATGCAGAAGCTGAACCTCGCGGAAGCAAAACAGAAAATGCAGAATGTGACAGCTTATACGGAGAAACTGCGTGCGAATTATCAGAATGCAAATGCCGTATTTGCGGTGGATCAGGTGCAGACGGAAAAGGGCGGATTTTTGAAGCCCACGATCTATTATGCGACCGGCAGGGTGATTTACGGATATTTTGATCCGGCGGATCAGGTTCAGCTGAAGCATGGCGGCAATGCATTTGATCTGGAATTGAAGAATGTATTGAAAATCGGAAGCATCAGTGCCAGCTTCGGAAACAACACTGTGCAGGGTATCGGCGGGACACAGTGTGTGCTGCAATTCAGCGGTAAAGGCATTGAATGTGCCCCCGGCGACCTGATTGTCAGAAGATGAGTGGTGGATTTCTTCCCTCCAACTACATAAGGTCGGGTGCTTTTAGTAAGTCAAAGCGCACTGTATTTCCGAGAGATGTATATGACGCTCGGACTGCCACAGCTGCACGGGCGTTTTGCCCACCCTCGCCGGTGGCTTCCCACGGGCACTGCCCGGCAAATTATGATATACTTGGTATGGCACGTCAATGACGTGACTACATATCAAGTAGGTCTATCACATGGTAGACTATAAAGAGATTCTCAGACTCAGTCAGCAGTACTATAGCGTGAGACAGATCGCAGCAAGTGTCTGTCATTCACATCACACGGTGAAGAATGTCCTGGATCTTGCCGCACAGCACGGGATAGAATGGCCGTTAGATGATGACATGACTATTCTTACATGGACGATGACCTGTGCGAACTGTTGGAAAGCGTGGTTTCAGAATATCTGTGAGGTGGATTTCAATGAAAAAAACATTATTTCTTAAAGCCGTAGAACATAACTGGGGTCTTGCGGGACCAGGAGATTGGAATACAGTCACATGGCTTATATATCATGACGCTTCCTATGACATTATCTCCGCATTCAATCCATCTTTAGAGGACGCAGAAATTGAAGAGAGCTTTCTTCCGAAGCTAGTAGAGAAGAAAGTTGCCGGCGCCATGGAATCAGATGACTTTTCAAAACTTTGTGAAGCTATAAAGATCGATCCTTGGAGAGATCCTTCACTAGATGTCCACGCATGTGATGGAGTTGCGTGGGAATTAGAAGCATATAGAGAGGACGGCTCCATTGAGAAAACAAGCGGAAAACTAGGATATATTTATGGCGACCGGGTTCTTGAAACAATTGTCAGTATGCTACCAAAGAATGAAAATCTCTACGACAGCAGTGCGTTTATCTCGATAAAGCGAATAAGAGGAGCTATCGAAAATATAACTGAATAAATACAAAGGCTCCCCAAGTGATGAAAAGGCAATAAATAAACCATAGGATCGAGTGCCATCAGACCGTCAAAAACGCCTGTATTTCGCCAATGACACGCTCCGTGTCGTCGGTGTGACGCAGCGGTTCTTTACATTTTCGCAGTTCCATGGTATCCTGAGATCGGCCGAAAGGCAATGAACGAAAGGATATGATGCTATGGAAAAGAATGGAAGAAAATTGCTGCTTGCTGGCTTAGGGACGATGGCGGCATTCGTCATCTGGACGATGCTGATACAGACGGTGGACGTGCAGTCTGTCGGACAGAACGGAACGAATATCGGCTTTGCCGTACTGAATCAGTGGTTCCACAGGCTTACAGGCGTTCATATGACGATCTATACGGTCACTGACTGGCTGGGACTGGTGCCAATCGCTGTCTGTATGGGATTCGGTGTGATTGGTCTTGTTCAGCTTGTCAGAAGAAAAAATCTTTTCAAGGTGGACAGTGATATCATGCTGCTTGGGATATATTATATCCTCGTGATCGCAGGCTATCTGATCTTTGAGATGATACCGATCAACTACCGCCCTATCCCCATTGAGGGGCGGATGGAAGCATCGTATCCGTCCTCAACGACGTTACTAGTGGTCAGTGTAATGCCGACGCTTGCCTTTCAGGTGCGGCGAAGAGTGCAGAAATGTGGTGTGAGAAATACCGTATATCTCTGCACCGCTGCTTTCACACTCTTTATGGTCGTGGGACGGACGATATCGGGCGTACACTGGCTGACGGATATTATCGGCGCATTGCTGCTGAGTGCAGGGCTGTATCTGCTGTATCACGGCACTGTCAGACTGACGGAGGAACACAAATGGAATTCAGCGAAAAATTACAAGCCTTGAGAAAGCAGAAGGAGCTGACGCAGGAAGAGCTTGCTCAGGCACTTTTCGTGTCACGCACGGCAATCTCAAAATGGGAGTCAGGTAAGGGCTATCCAAGCATCGACTCACTAAAAGAGATCTCGAAATATTTCTCGGTCACGATCGACGAGCTATTGTCCTCGGAGGAACTCATAACCGCTGCACAGGACGATAACCGTAAAAATATTTCCAATCTGCTCGACCTGTTGACAGGCTGCACCGACATCATGTCGCTGATGATGCTGCTCCTGCCGCTTTACCCGGAAAAGTTGGGCGGTACATTTACGGCTGTCAGTTTACTGCGGTATACGCAAATTGCCTTTCCGTTCGCATGTGTTTGCTGGGTCTTGATGCTCCTGCTCATCGCAGCAGGTGCAGTCAAGGTTCTGATGCATTACAGGCATATTGAAAAGGGACACTCCGCCCTGACGGCCCTTTCTTTTGTTCTGAGCATCATCGCTGTGCTGTTCCTGACAGCAGCAAGGCTGCCGTATGCTGTGACGATCGTGTTCTTGATGCTTGTTATCAAGGGGATATTGGCAGTCAAGTCGCACAGTCTTTAGAACCGCCCATTGAATGTTGTGTATGCCGCTCAGACTGCCGCAGCTGCACGAAGTATTTGCCCACCCGCGCCGGTGACTGCCAACAGGCATTGCCCGGCTGAAAAAGCAAGCGCAAACAGCAGCCGAACGTAAATTATGAAGTTTGTATCCCCAAGAGATTGACATTCGGTTCTGTTTTCTGTATAATAAACATATTCAGAAGGGGGGAGCAAAATGGAATTTGAAATCAAAAACGGCGTGCTGGTGAAGTATACGGGAAATGACACCGAGGTCACGATTCCGGAGGGTGTGAAGCGCATCGGTGACAAGGCATTTTATGACTGCAAACATCTTACGAAAATCGTCATTCCGGACGGCGTGACGGAAATTGGCAAGCATGCATTTCAGTGGTGCTGCCGCCTGACAAGCATCACGCTTCCGGACGGCGTGACAGGCATCGGTGAATATGCATTCTGGCAATGCAGCAGTCTCAGAGATATTATGCTTCCGGGCAGCGTAACAGACATCGGCAAAAATGCATTTGGCAGATGCTCCCTGACGGAACTCGTCATTCCCGACAGTGTGAAAAGCATCAGCGGCGGTTTATTCTATGAATGCTACAGCCTGATAAGAATCACACTTCCGGACAGCGTAACGGGTATCGGTGAGCGGGCATTTTATCATTGCCACAGCCTGACGAACATCACGATTCCTCACGGCGTGACTAGCATCGGTGAATATGCATACTGTGGATGCAGCAGCCCGAGAGAAATCGTACTTCCGGACGGGGTAACGAAAATCGGTGAGTATGCATTTTCTGAATGCACAAATCTGACAAACATCAATATTTCGGAGAGCGTAACAAGCATTGGAAAAAATGCATTCAGAGATACAAATTGGCTGAAACAGAAACGGAACGAAAATCCGCTTGTGACCGTGAACCATATTCTGATTGACGGAAAAACCTGTTCCGGCGAGGTTACGATTCCGAAGGGAGTGATGTGCATTGGCGACAGTGCGTTTTCTGAATGCACCGGTCTGACAGATATCACGATTCCGGAGAGCGTAACAAGCATTGATAAACATGCATTTTACCGGTGCAGCAGCCTTAAAGAAATCACGCTTCCGGAGCGTGTAACAAGCATCGGCAAAGGCGCATTTTCTGAATGCGGCAGCCTTAGAGAAATCGTCATACCGGACAGCGTGACAGACATTGGCTACGGCGCATTGGGCAGATGCAGTGTACTCTGCGTGATTCGTCTGCATCCGGATGACACGAAATTTTACAGGGATTACAGCGCAGTGAAAAATCTGTCCGATGAGATACAGAAGGTCTTTGAAATGCACAGAACCTTTGATTACAGCGGCAAGGCAAAGACTGCGGTGAAATATCCGGTTCTGGCGGCAGATTATCTGCGTACGCATGATGAACGGCTTGCTGTATATATTAGAGTACATCTGACTGAAATGATGGAGTCATGCATTCCCGCGGGCGATACGCGCTTGATCGCGGAGCTCACGCAGTCGGACGCATTTTTCAATGAGAAGAATATTGACAAATGCATCAAACTTGCTCAGGAAAACGGGCAGCAGGAAATTTTTATGCTGCTGATGAACTATAAGAAATATCGTAGCCTCCAACAAAGGCTTTGATGAATGGATCGACTTCATGGATGATGAAGCGATCACCATCGCGATTCTGGACAGACGGATCTATCACTGCGAGATCATCAATATGACCGGTGAGTCATACTGCCTCTCGCACCGGAAATTCATCACGCATTATCTTTTTATCCTTTGTGTCGAACGGCTTGTATATTTTCTGACGGAAAATTGTATGTTTCACTTGACTTTATACAGGAAGATCATCCGCAAATATGAATATAAATAGCACCATATCTGTTAGCAAGAGCCCGCCTGATTGTATACTCGGGCGGGCTCATTTCCTGCCGGGCAGTGCCCGTGGGCAGTCCCCGGCGAGGGTGGGCAAAATGCCCGTGCAGCTGTGGCAGTCCGAGCGGCATACACAAATGTGCCCCCGGCGACCTGATTGTCAGAAGATGAGTGGTGGATTTCTTCCCTCCAACTACATAAGGTCGGGTGCTTTTAGTAAGTCAAAGCGCACTGTATCTCCGGGAGACACTGGACTTATTCCCAAGAACAGAAAAAATCCACTCCACGATAATCCCATCATTTTTACATAAGAGAAAAAGTGCCGAATTTTCGGCACTTTTCTTATGCTCTCTATTTTTTCCTTGACATCAATACTACGCACTCAACGTGCCTCGAAATCCTCGAAATGATGTCATAACCGAAAAATCATCGGCTTATATGTTCTCGGAAAAAGGTCAAAGGCTTTTCTGCGTTCTTGGAAATAGGTCGGATACCGTTACATAAGACTCCAAAGTGACACTTTGAAATGGCACTATGAGAATGCCAAAGACTGCTGACTATAGTATAGCATGATTCACAGGAAAAAGCAAGGGGATAGAGGATGAATATCCCTGTTTACTTTGAAAAGGAATCTATCAATACGATGGATACTAGGGGGAAGTCCTCCTGACGATCATGGCGTCACTGGCGCAGCAGGAATCCGAATCCCTCAGCAAAAATACGAAAATGGGTATTCATTACCGATTCCAGCAGGGTAAAGTGATGGTAAACGCCCGCTGTTTCCTCAGCTACGACAAGGATGAGGACGGTCACCTGATCATCAACCCGGAACAGGCGGAGATTGTCAAACGCATTTTCAGAGAATACCTTGAAGGGAAAAGCTGCAAGAAGATCGCGCAGGGCTTAGAGCGTGACGGAATCCTGACCTCCCGTGGGAAGGCAAAATGGCACGATACCTCGATTCGTAAGATTCTTGAAAACGAAAAGTATATGGGTGATGCACTTCTGCAAAAGACCTACACCATTGATTTCCTGAACAAGAAGCGTGGTAAAAACAACGGAATCCTGCCGCAGTACTACATTGAGGACGACCATGAGCCGATCATTCCGAAGGAGATTTTCCTCATGGCGCAGGAGGAAATGGCACGGCGCAGTGAACAGAACGCTTACTTCGGAAGACGGAAGAGCTTCAGTGCAAACCATCCGTTCTCAAAAATCGTATTCTGCGCTGAATGCGGCGAGGAGTTCCGCAGAATCCATTGGAACAACTGCGGCAAGAAGTCAGTCGTGTGGCGGTGTCTGACAAGGCTGGAGCATAAAGACGAGTGCCATGCAAGAACAATCAACGAGGAGATACTGATTGAAGCATTTCTCGACGCACTCAATGAAATAGTCGGCAACAGTGACACTTATCTGGAACGGCTGAAGGTGAACCTTGAAGCCGCAATCAATGCGGCGAATCCGGAAAGTGCCGCCGCACTGGCGGCAAAGATGTCCGAACTTCAGCAGGAGCTAATCGACCGTACAGAGCGCCGTGAGAATTATGATGACATTACCGAGGAAATCCTCCGACTGCGTGAGCTTCAGGCACAAGCGGATATGGACGGCACAGCAAAGTCGGAACACAAGAAGCGGATAAGACAGCTTCAGCGGTTTATTGAGCGGCAGAAGTGCGAGATTACCGCTTTTGATGGCAGTCTCGTAAAGAAGCTGCTTGAAAAAGTGACTGTGTACGATGACTATCTGGAGTTCCGGTTCAAGTCCGGTGTGACGGTCAGCGTGGAAAAGTGAATATAATAATAAGGGCTGCTGGTATCGCGTGATATTGTTCACACGGTATCAGCAGCCTTTTTCGTTTAACCCTTGCATTTCTACATATACCATGCTATAATGAAGATAAGCAGCAATAAGCCGCTCACTATAAAACTGAATGACCGACAATGTATCCACACTGAGAAAAGGTGGTAATACCATGAAAAAACGTATATGTGCTGTTTTATCGGCTCTGGCTCTGGCATTTTCTGTTCCGCTGCCTGTTTCAGCGGAGGAATACACTTATCCGAAAATGGCTGACGATTACTTCGCACTCGTTGAAGAGTATCCGGATTATTTCAGGATGCAGGATAACTCGGTATACTTTATGGCACACAGCTTTCTGAGCAATCCTGCGCTCATTGTTTGTTCCGAGAATCAGTTTACAGTTCAGGATGTGAATTACGGATATGTATTCACGCCGAAGGAGAGCGGCAGGTATGTTGTCACGCTCGAAGAAACGACACTTGATTCTGTTGCGTATGAAGATATTGTAGCAGATGTGCAGTATAAGCGCTATTTCAGCTATATTGTGGATGTGAAAAACGGAGAAGCGACCGTCACCTGTCAGAATCTGTATCATCCCGACGAAACAGTGTATGACCTGTCCTCATGTGTAACAGACGGCGACTTTTATTCTTTTGTGAACGGAATGCTCCCGAATGTTGAAACAGGAAACGACAGATACTTTACGACTGTTTTTGAAAACAGAACGGTGCAATCGCTGTTCTGTCTGAGCTATCCTTACAGCAAGGAAACGCATTCTAAAACTGTAGCGACTTCAGATAAGACCGTTGCCGGGCACAGCATGACAATGGGAACTACAAGTGCTTTCGATGCGGATGACATACTGACACTTTACGTTGTATCTGCCCGCAGCGACGGTGAAGTTACAATTACTGCAAATGAGAAAGAGGAATATGACCTGATCGTGGAAAACGGCGTTTTCCGATACAGATTTGAACCGGATATACAGCCTTATCGGATGGGCGATGTGAACAATGACGGAGAATTCAATGTTGCTGATGTCGTACTGTTACAGAAATGGCTGCTTGCCGTGCCGGACACGCATCTTGCCAACTGGAAAGCAGTTGATTTCTGCAATGATAATGTTCTGAATGTGTTTGATTTATGCTTGATGAAGAGAGAGCTTATCCAGGCGTTAAAAATGCCTGCCGAGCTCAGCGTTACAGAAGCAGGCGGAGTTGCAGGAGCACAAATAGTATATAGGGTTTATCAGGAAGGCGAAAAAAAGATTCTGTCTTTCGCCGATTATACAGAGAATCGGGATGCAGAGCCGCAGATCATACAGATCTCAGAAGATGAATATAACGAAATAATGTCTGAGGCATATGGAAGTTATCTTGATGTTGTGTCAGCACCGAGACAATGGAGCGAAATAAGTTTTTCAATAACGCTCGATTATGCTGATGGTTCTCAAAAGAAAGCCGTTTCCGACAAATATCCGAGCATTCTGAGTAAGCTGAGAGTTTTGCTTGAAAAATATCAAACAAGTCAGGTTTCTTATGTAGAACCGGATGAGCGGTTTGAGTGGGGCGTACCTTTTTATGTTCTGAAGGATGGGCTGAAGCTGTATTCTGGCCCTGATGAAAGCTATGATGTCATCGCTTCCATTCCGGCAGATACACGCCTGATCGAAACCGGTGCGATGAACGGCAACAGCACATGGCTGTTTACCGAATACAACGGACAGTGTGGCTGGATCAACACGCTTGGGGCAGACGACAAAATGGTGATCTATTTTGAAGAGGCTACCAAAAAGCCTGTCATCTACATTTATCCTGAGCAGGAAACTGATGTCCATGTGGAGCTTGAGCTGACGGAATCTGAGCTGAACACTACCTATCCGAAGTATGATAACGGCTGGGACGTGACGGCATATCCGGATGGAATGCTCCTGAATAAAGCGGACGGTTCACATCATAAGTATCTCTTCTGGGACGCAGTAAACTGCCGTACACGCTTCGATTTCTCCAAGGGCTTCTGTGTTGCAGGCAGTGATACCGAGTCATTCCTCAAAGAAAAGCTCACATATATGGGCTTGAACGAACAGGAAATGAACGAGTTTATCGTTTACTGGCTGCCTCTTATGGAACATAATGCGTATAACCTCATATCCTTCCAGGGCGATGCCTATACAAATTCCGCGAAGCTGAAGATCACTCCAACACCCGATAGTGAGTGCCGTGTCTTTATGGCGTATGTTCCGCTTGAAAATGCTGTGGCAATCGAGCCTCAGCAGCTTGAGACCTTTGAAAGAAATGGCTTCACAGTCGTTGAATGGGGCGGTGCTGAAGTCAATACATTCAACGTGAAATAAATATTATAATTTAATCCCCCTCATCAGGTAGCGAGTCAAAGTGCTTGGTGAGGGGGTATTTATTCTTCAAATACTGTATGTTCTTTATATGTTTACTTTGATATCGCCCTCTTCAAACCGATCAATGATATCAGAAACACTGTATGTTCCGTCATCTTTGTCAAGAAGCATATTTAAGAATTCGTCGAGGGAATGATTCAGTGGTGCGAGGCTGTTTTTATTTCATCTGTTTTTCAAACCTGAACATTCCAGCAGGAAACTGAGGATCGACACACTCAAATTCCTCCAAAGGCATATCTCCGGGATGATGTTTATTAAGATATTCTACGATATGGAATCCGCAGCGATTGACATAAAAGTGAATATTTCTTGTTTCAAAATAAGGTGTTATTGTCTCCCACACAGAAACTTCCGGATGCAGATTTTCAATTGCGCACCATGCGGCATAGCCTATTCCTTTACTGTGAACACCCGGTTTTGTAAATAGGAGTTCAAGGTCACCATGAGTGCCGTCTACTTTTATAACTGCGCCTCCCACAATTTTTCCGTCAGACAGGATCCTATATGCTTCGCCGCTGTCGATAGACTGCTCAATCGTCTCGCGTGAAATGATTTGCCCGTCATCCTCAAAATGTTCATCACGGCAGCCGAATTCCTCCATAGCACCATAGTTGAAGGCTTCCTGATTGTCCTTTATAAACTGCTCTCTGTCAGACGTTTCAAGCGGAATAAGCTGTACTTCTGTCATATTCATTCTCCTTTTTTACAATCCGAATCCATATCCTGCCACTATGCCGATAACAGCAGAAATGCCTATGATCGCTATCGGGTGCAGTTTCTTGAAAGCAAGCACTGCACCAATAACGAATATTGCAAGTGATAACCAAAAGCCAGCACCTGAAAAAACAGTGGTCTGTAAACCGTTTGGAAAGAAAACCGTCATTCCCACAGACAGGAATGCTGCACCGATAAGCCCTATCACAGCAGGACGCAGACCGTACATCACACCGTCAACAGCACGGCTCTTGCGGAACTTTTCATAAAACTTCGCTACGATCAGGATAATCACAAAGGACGGCAGAACTACTCCGAGGGTTGCACATACAGCCCCGATCACACCGCCAGTACGGATACCGACGAATGTAGCCATATTGATCGCCAGCGGCCCAGGTGTGCTTTCACTTACAGCAATGAAATCCACGACCTCCGCCTGCGTAAGCCAGCCGTGACGCTCGACTTCGCTCTGTATCAGAGGAAGCATTGCATAACCGCCGCCGAACGTAAACGCACCGATCTTCAGGAAGGTCAGAAACAGCTCAATCCATATCATCGCTCTGCTCCTTTCTGAATATCAGCGACCATATAAGCCCGAATATTGCACAGCCAATGATCACGAACACTGCATCAATTTTCAGAAAAGCTGTCAGCACCAATGCCGCTGCCATGATAACATAGGAAACAGCGTGCTTCTTCGTTGCCATGAACATGGTATATACTGCTTTGAGTATCAGAGCGAGAACGCCTGCACGGATCCCCATAAAGGCATACTGCACAGCTTTTGACTCCTGAAAGGATTTCAGGATAAAAGAAATAAGCGAGATAATAAGGAACGACGGAAGAACAACACCCAGCGTTGCGCAGACAGCACCGAGTGTTCCGGCGGTACGGCTGCCGACAAAGGTAGCAGCGTTGATCGCAACCGGACCCGGTGTTGATTCTGCTATCGCAACAACTTCAAGTATATCATCCTCATTCAGCCAATGCTTATTATCACAGACCTCGCGCTGTATGAGCGGTATCATCGCATAACCGCCGCCAAATGTAAATGCTCCGATCTTCATAAAGGTCAGGAATAATTCAAGATTCTTATTCACAATATCACTCCCACAGAAAATTATACCAAATGAAGTAATATCCGTCAATATCTGAATATGCCAAGAATATACTTGACATAAGTCGATAAATATGTTATAATCGACATAAGTCAGAAAGGAGATGCTGTTATGCCAAGACCACAAAAATCACGCCGTATCTGTTGTTACCCCGATTACTGGAGCTTTGCACCCGATCAGGATACAGCAAACGATACGGTCGTTATGTCGCTTGACGAGTTTGAAACGATACGTCTTATAGATTATCAGTCAAAGACGCAGGAACAGTGTGCTCAGGAGATGAACGTGGCGAGGACAACTGTCACGGCTATCTATGATACCGCAAGAAAAAAGCTCGCTGCTGCACTGGTCGAGGGCAGACGCATCGTCATATCAGGCGGAAATTATACTCTTGATAACACTATCTCAGAGGAGATAACTCAGAAAGGAAGCACAATTATGAGAATCGCAGTAACCTATGAAAACGGTCAGATCTTTCAGCATTTCGGCAGAACAGAGCAGTTCAAGCTGTACGATGTTGCCGACGGCAAGATCATCAACGAGCAGGTAGTTGGAACAATGGGTGCAGGACATGGCGCTCTTGCAGGGTTCTTGAAAAACGCACAGGCTGACGTTCTGATCTGCGGAGGTATCGGCGGCGGAGCTCAGATGGCTATGCAGGAGGCAGGCATTGCTCTTTACGGCGGTAATATGGGAAGTGCCGATGAAGCTGTAAAGGCATTCCTTGCACAGACACTTGTTCAAAATGAGAACCCTACATGCGATCATCACGATCACGAACACGGCGAAGGTCATTCCTGCGGAGATCATGGCTGCGGCACTCACAGCTGTGGTAACCACTGATGAAATACGATCATACCGAAAAGGCAGTCGCTCTTTTCACACAGAGATATAACTGCGCTCAGTCTGTTTTTGTTGCATTTTCTGATGTGACAGGCATGGACGAGGAGCTTGCCAAAAGGCTGTCATCATCGTTTGGTGCCGGCATGGGACGTATGCGTGAGGTATGCGGCACCTGTTCCGGTATGTTTATGGTTGCAGGAATAATCTACGGACAGGGCATCGAATCCGATGACAATTTGAAAGCGACGCATTATCAGCGTATACAGTATCTTGCAGAGGAATTTCGCAAGAGGCACGAAACGATCATCTGCCGAGATCTTTTGAAAGGACTTGCGGTAACAAGTACACCAACTCCCGAAAAACGTACTGAGCAATACTACAAAGTCAGACCATGCGTGAAGTTTGTAAGAACTGCTGCGGAGATACTTGACCGCTATCTTGAAGAAAATCCACCTGTGAGGTAAGAGTCTATGAAGATCATCACACTTGTAGAAAATTCCTGCGGTAATGAAAACTGTATCGCAGAGCATGGACTCAGCATCTATATTGAGACTGATAATCATAAGCTCCTGCTCGATGCAGGACAGACTGACGCTGTTGTGAAGAATGCAGAAGCTCTCAGTATAGACCTGTCTGCTGTCGATACTGTGATACTAAGTCACGGTCACTATGACCATTCGGGAGGGATACTGCCTTTTTCAAAGCTGAACCGTACCGCACAGCTCATTATGCAGAGGTCAGCCGCTGAGCAGCATTACAACGGTGAACGCTATATCGGCATTGATACTGATATTCTCAAATTGCCTAATGTCCGGCTGATAGACGGCGATATGCAGCTTGACAATGAGCTGTTTCTGTTCAGCGGCATCACAGGCAGGAGATGCTATCCGCAGGGGAACAGAAAGCTGTCTTGTATGAGAAAAGGCGAAAAAGTGCCTGATGATTTCATTCATGAGCAATGCCTTGTTATCACGCAAAACGGCAAACGTTGGCTTCTGTCCGGCTGTGCTCATAACGGCATACTCAATATCCTTGATAGATACAAGGAACTGTTTGACAGCTATCCTGACTATGTTATCACAGGATTTCACATGATGAAGCGTGAGGGCGAGCATACCGAGGAAGAAAAAGCTGTTATCATTCAGACAGCAGAGGAACTTTCACAGCTTGATACTGTCTTTTACAGCGGACATTGCACGGGCATACCTGCATTTGAACTGATGAAACAAATCATGGGCGGGAAGCTAATAGCTCTACACAGTGGAGAACAAGTGATAATAACTGAAACGTGAATACAACAATATGATCCCCCTCATCAGGTAGGAAGCCGAGATGCTCCTTGCCTGGTGAGGGGTATTATATATTGGGTTATTTATTTGATAGCAGTTTTTGATAAGTCTTATCTATCCCAATTGCCCCAAGCGGAGCAGTAATCAGTATCGCAAGCACAGCCACCGACAGCACAATCTTTCCGCAAGGCAGCCCGAGCGACAGCGGCACCGAACCGATAGCAGCCTGCACCGTTGCCTTCGGAAGATAGGCGATCACACAGAAGATACGTTCCTTTGCGGTCAGCTCCGTACCAAGCAGACACAGGCACACGCCCAGAGCCCTGAAAGCAAGGGCTATGAATATCATCAGCACAGCCATACCGCCTGCCGACAAGGTATAACGCACATCTACCGCTGCGCCGACCAGTACGAACAGCACGACCTCGGCTGCCAACCACAACTTACCGAATTTTTCAGATAGCCGTGATGATACTTTGCTGTCTGCTTTTAGCTTGACTACGCAAGCCATAGCTACAACAGCAAGCAGACCCGATATCGCAACGTGTGACTTTACAAGTGTTTCAATGCTCATCAGCAGGAATGCTGTACCAAGCAGTATAATGACTTTTTTGCTGTTTCTGATCTTGTGCTTATGCTGAAAAGATTTCTCAAACAGCAGATATACACCAAATCCCACTACCGCACCGAGCAGTACACCAAGCACAATGGATATGGGGATATTCAGGAAGTCCGTCACCTTTGCCGAGCCGCCCTGCACCATCGTCACAAAGGTCGAGAACAGCACAATCACAAATATATCATCGCACGACGCTCCTGCAAGTATCATCTGAGGTATGCTCTTTTGCGTACCCCATTTTTCTTCTATCAGCTTCACCATCCGTGGTACGACTACCGCTGGAGAAACTGCACTCAGCACTGCCCCCATAACGGCAGCTTCGATATGGTTCAAACCAAGCAGCATCGGTGCAAACAACACATAACCGACGATCTCACAGCAGGCAGGCACAAATGCCATCATGACCGCAGGTCTGCCGACTTTTTTCAGGTCGGATAGATTCAGCGAAAGCCCTGCTTTTATCAGTATGATGATAAGAGCAATCTGCCGAAGTTCTGATGAGATGCCGAGTACGGAACTGTCGAGTAGGTCAAGGACATAGGGGCTTACAACGATACCCACACCAAGCATCCCAATGATGCGCGGCAAGCCGAGCTTTTCAAAAATTGCAGCGGCAGACAGCCCGACAAGAAAAATGATTGCAAGTGATAATAACATAAAACACCTCCGGATATAATAAAAAAGCCGACAACTATTGCGTAAAACGCAGAAGTCATCAGCTTATGATAAGCGGTTTCGGTTTCCCGTGGGAGAACATCATTCCCGATATTCAGTTCATATGTAAATTATACCATAGAATGGTTTGAATGTCAATATCGTAGCTGGCTTTTCTATCCGCACGCATCGGAAGCCCTCGCGGAAAGGATGCGGCAATTGCAGCAGGAGCTGATCGACCGGACGGAAAGCGGCACGAACTACGATGATCTGGCGGAAGAAATCCTGCGCCTGCGGGAACTGCAGGAACAGACCGTCATGGACGATGCCGCCAAAGCTGCGCACCGGGAGCGTATTCAGAAACTGCTGCATTTCATCAATTCTCAGCCGCGCACCATCACGGAGTTTGATGAGGCGCTGGTGAAGAAGCTGCTGGAAAGCGTCAAGGTCTGCGAGTTCTTTCTGGAATTCCGGTTCAAATCAGGCGTGACGATCAGCATTGAAAAGTGAATAGATAGAGCAATCCCCGTATCACTGGTGATTCAGTGGTGCGGGGATTTGTATCAGTGGTTATTCAGCCAGAGAAGCGCATTTTGATAAGCTGCTGCCCAGTACGGATACCCCTCCGACTGACAGCGGCTGATAAGCCTTTGAAGTTCTCCTACCAGCTCGCTTCTTGAGATAATGTTTTCAGATCTTGAGTCCTCATCGATATAGTCATCCAGTCTGTACGGCTGTCCGTAGGCATTTAAGCCCCATTGGTGTACCTCAGCAGGACACAGAGAGCGCACTGATCAAAACGATATTGCCCTCTTTATTGCGGTTTGTATTCGGTCTGGAATATCTATAGCCATTCAGATGAAACTTTTTACCCGTTTTTCTGTTCCTTTCTGTACTCCCGCATCGCTGTTTTTCAGTGGCGCGGTGTTACCTTAATTAATCCAAAATTGTGAATCCGTATTTATCTTTATAAAGAGTGCTGATTTTGGCGAGCCGCTCCATGCAGTTTTCTTCACTGCCGATCAGGAAAGCCTTTCTGTGCATTAGTTCCGCTGCGTTCCGACGAATTCCTTCTTTCAGAAGCGGGATCAGTCTTTCCCTGTCTATAGAAAAACTCGCCGTTTTGTTTTCTTCACAGACTATACAATCCTCAAAATACGCCGCACCAAGAAAAACATCATCAGCATTGCCGGAAAACAATGTCCGCAACGCCTCCTGAAAAAACAGCTTACAGCCTGCATTCCGATAAATATAGTCTCTCAAAACGGCATATGTTTCAGTTGGTACATTTAATTGCTGCGGTTCAAACTGCGATCTGTATTCTCTGGGAAGAGGATAAGTTCCTCTCAATAGCTTCAGAATCTCATTGATATCGAACAGGTTGATATTTTCTGGCATATGGTTCACTCCTTTCATTGACAACCTTTTTCCACACTCAATGTTATTTTGCAAACACCCGAATCGCAACTTTTGACAAGTCTGTTTTCTGCGATTTTACGCTGTTTTTCAGTACGACATTCAGTGGCGCGGGGTGTTTTTATTCTTTCCGGATGACTGTTCCGGGGGCGGGCTCTTCGCAACCCTGCGAAACATACTTTGAATCGCTGATCTCAATAAACTGCATCTTCTTTTTATCATAATCCCAATGCTGCACCGGATAATGATTGTTCAGCAGTTTTGTGTACTCACAAATCTCTTCAGACCATTGGGCGGGTGTCAGCCCGCCTTTAACCAGCCGCAGATAAGTTTCAAACCATGCAAGACGGAAATCATGGATTGCATTAAACTGATAGTGACAGTGTTCAATATACATCCATTTTCCGTTTTCGGCGTGATCCTGCACATAACGCCATTTGAGTTCATCGGTATGGCGGGAACGGAGTTCTAATTGTTGGGCAATATTATTTGCGGCTTCTTTGAAAACCCAGATTCGCAAATCGTCATAAGAGTGAAAGGAATGCTGAATCTTATCGGGACCTCTGTCACCCTCGGTGTATACATCCAGCCCGCTTATATAAAAGCCTCTGTAGCAAAACGTGTTGGATAGGATATCGGCAGGAATATCCTTCGGCAGATGCTGTTTAATCCATTCTTCGTATTGTTTCATGATTGCTCCTTTCTCCCTGCCCGCATCACTGGTGATTCAGTGGTGCGGGGATTTTTTATTCATCCAAGAGTGTGAATCCGTATTCTTTTTCATCAGAGCTGCTGACAGTTCTGATCCACTCCAAACAGCTTGTGGAGCAGAATGCTGTTCTGCCGGACAGACCGTTCCTGTTCCGCCGTATACCCTCTTTCAGCAACGGAATCAGCATTGCTGTGTCAATGTGAAATGCCGCGAGTCCAAGCTTTTCGTCCAGAAGACATTCATCCACATAATCAAAGCCGAGGAAAACATCACCGGCAGAACCGGAAAACAGCACCTTCAGTGCCTCTTGAAATACCCTTTTACAGTGCGGAGCCTTGTAAATATAATCCACCAAAACAACAGAGACTTCTGTCGGAACATTCATAGGTTCATGGTCAAACTGCGACCGTTTCACGCGGCGTACAGAATATTCGCCTTTCAGCAGTTTGAGCATTTCGTTTTTGTCAAGTAAATTGATGTGTTCTGGCATATGGATTCCTCCTTTTATTGACAACATTTCCACCCCCTCAACCCTATATATCAATCGCAATATTTGATAAGTTTGTTTTTCTTCGATTCTACGACCTTTTCATTCCGTGACAACATTTTGACGCACTCTCAAACGCATGTTATCATTTTGACCCACTTTCCTCAGTGTGCAGAAATGTTGTCAGCCGTTTTCAGTGCGTAGATGTCTTTCCAGATACAGAAAAAACTGTCTCCAAGCTCTGTGTGCGATTTCACCATATTCTCGAAAATCATCGTAAAATCGGGGATTTTCAGCCATTATCCCTTGACATCAATACTACGCACTCAACGTGCCTAGCAGGGTCGGATTTGATGTCTTAACCGCAATATAACAACGCAATCGCGATAGTCGTTGGGCGGGATTGGATGTAGAAACGGTGATTTATGGTGTGGGACTGTATGATTCTCACGGAGAAATCTTACTTTACAGTGACGTCTCCTGATCATTCGATCTGTTAATCGGCAAGCTGTTCTAACATGTAATGACCTTTTCGGCAACGAACTGTACAACGATTAAAAATTAGGGACTGTAGGCATTGATCAGATTTTTGAAAAGGATCCTCAGCAGCTCAGTATTTCCTTTGAAGAAACTAATTTTAGTGGGTAGCTTTCCTGTGGTAGGATAGGCGCGTGTGACCGGTATCTCGCAAACATTCATGCCGAGCTGAGATGCACGAACTGACAAATACGCCAGCAGTTCATACGTCATAAATATATCACGTAGTGGCTGAACCCGTTGATCCTGCAGATACCTCGAAGAAAAAGCACGGTATGCGTTTGTGGTATCTGTAAAATGATAGTGTGCTGTGATTGAGATCACAGGTGCATGGAGCAGCCTGACAGCAAGTGTCCGGATCAGCGGTGTGTTGACTGCTTTTCCGCCCTTCACAAACCGGGAGCCCTGCACAAAATCATAGCCTTGCTTCAGCTTTTCAATGAAGCGCGGCACATCCTCAATGCTGTCCTTATCATTTCCGTCAATTGTGATAATTCCCTGATATCCGCGTTCCAGTGCCCAGCTGATTCCCATGCGAAGCTGTGCTCCCTGCTTCCCGGGACCGCATTTAATCAGTAAAGTGTTGACTTTAAGGCTTTGAAGGCGTTGCCTTTCTGTACTGCCATCTTCAGAACCGCCATCGCAGATTGTAATGTCCGCATACTCACTGATATTTGCCGCAGATGCTCTGCGGAGTTCGTGAATGATTCTACTTCCTTCATTGATAATTGGAATCAGAACAACATAGGCTTTGGTTCTGGGATGAAACTCAAAACATTCATACGCCGGAACACCCGGTTTTTCCTTTACGGTCATCCAAACACCTCGCCAACATACGAAGCAACAGCCATCAGTACAGAAGGATGGTCCGGCTGTTTCATTTCGACTGAAATATACCCTGTATAGCCTTCTGCTGTCAGCAGCCGGCATAATGCCTCATGCAGTGGGTGTGGTTGGATTGGTGCCAGATATGGCTCACTGATATGTACATGGCTGATGTAACGGACTTGACCGCGCAACACAGAAACATCCTCCTGATTGGCAAGCATCGTTCCGACATCCAGATTCAGGCGGATTCCGGGCGAATCAATCGCACGGATCAGCTCCAGCGCAGCGGCAGTGTCATTCAGGTAGTTGGTCTGATAGATTGCCGGATTCGCTTCAATACCGATGACGGTGTGCTTTTCAGCCGCGTATTCGCCAAGTTCTTCAAAAAACGCAATTCCCTTCTGATAATCCGAACGTTCATGAACGCTCCGGTTCTTTGGACATCCAAAGACAAGGTTCCCGCATTCAAGTGCGGAAGCAAAATCAATCGCCTTTTGCGTATAAGAAAGCAGCGTCTGTCGTTCCTCCTCAGACCCGAAAAGCTGTTCCTGCCTACCGAACCAGATCGACTGCATCGAGGATACCCGAAAGCCATATTGTCTCCGAAGGCGTTCATACCACTGCTTTGCCTCGGGAATGTGATCATACGGTGCCTCCGGCACGAGCTTTGTCGGAGCAATCTCAATCGCCGTAAACCCGTTTTTCATGAGGAATGTACAAACCTCCTCATGTGTTTCATTGCTCCATGCGATATTAGAAAATGATAATTTCATAATGCTTCACCAGAATCGTTATTTATTTTACAAATTTCAGAATAATTTTCCCATCCGGTTGTATTTTCTCGCTTCCGTCCGGAGCCACGATGCGAATATGACTTGTTACTGTGGCAATCAGACAATATGCTGCTGTCTGCGCGAATCCCAGATAATACAGGACGAAATTTATATGCGTGTGAATATAGGAATGAGACTTTGCAAGAATGAACCAGGACAAAGGTGCTGCCAAATGGAGCAGCAGCAGTGATAAATCCTGCTTCCTATCACGCTTGAATAAAACGCGATCTGTCAGCAGAAACAGCAAAGAAGCCACTAACAGCAGCAGCATTTTTTTGCCTTCTTCATAATCCCATAAGTACTTTTTCAGAACGGTGCCGCTGGAGGCATTCAACGAATCAAAATAGGCGGGATTAAACTCCTCGGGATTTCCAAACGTCCTTCGATGGACAAGATAATGCATAAAAAAATCATATCCTTGCCGTATATTGCCGTTTCCGTAAACGGCCATCTGCACGACCGCTGCCACAGCAAAGCCAGCCAGCATACAGAGGCCGGAAATCAGTATGCAGCGGAAAAGGGAGGCACGTTTTTCCTTGTGCAGGATCCATTCCGCCGCCAGCCATACCTCAGCAGCGATCAGAATGGTAGACAAGTATTCAAATCCGCACAGACTTTTGATGATAACAGATGCAAAAAACAGAGGATACAGCAGCTTTCGGTATTTATCATGTGTCAGGCACAATATACCCAGCAGCATGGGGACAAACCAGGTAAACATTACCCAGTATAGATTCGGTGAAAAACTACTGATCCAATTAGAATTAACGGAAATTGCCCAGAAACAGATGGCATACAGCAGATGATACCGTCGATACAGTTGGATTGTGATGGCGACAAGAAGCGCTGAGAAAACAGCACAGCAGCTCCAGCGAAACCAGGTTATCATCCGGATGTCTCTGAAAAGGCGGGTAACCGCACAGAAGAAGTATCCTTGCAGCCCCAACTGTGAATAATAAGTTGTATAGGTGTATTCATTCTCCAGTGTCGGATCTTCTTCAAGGAGATACAGATACATCATTTGACTGCCGTTATTATTAAGATATCCGAGTCCAAACTGACTCTGATCAATCTCGTGGTGATTGATCAAGGCAATTATCGGATCACCAACAAGGCTTTCAGAATCCAATTGAAAGGATACCTCGGCTTTCAGCATCAGGAGGCCAAAGGTTAGAATCACGAGCAGGATCAGCGCAGGGATTCTGTATCTCTCCAGGTGATGCTTTTCAATCAAGTATTTCAGACAACCGTTCATGATGATAAAACCTCTTCACCTGTTGCAAAATATGTGCCTTACTGTCAATATAACCGTTACACCCGCCAAACAGCTCCGCATAAGCCGTCCGGTAATCGTAGAGGGCAGGCGTTTGTGTGATCTCGTTATGAAACGTCTTTCCGGTACAATAGTGATAGATTTCACTCGCCGTGACGGGTTCCGTTGCAGGATGCCAGAACGTCAGGTCATGCGCCAGCGCTGTCTGTAGATCTTCCCAGAGGCGGAAAAGAGAATAGAACTGGAACTGACTGCGGCTGTCTGTAAAGCGGAGTGCTGTAAAATCAAGCGCCTCAAAGCGCTTTCTGAGTTCAGCACGGCAGTTGTCCGGTACATCCAGTTTGAAAAAGCCGTTTGGACATGGTATGAAGAAACGGCGAATCTCCAGATCTTTTTCAGATAATTCCAGAAGCTTCTCTTCCCTTAGCATCGTGGGAATAAGATGGATCATGTCATACAGAAAGTTCTTTTTCAGCCCATTTCCGAACAATGCGGGCAGTCTGACAATCAGCGCATCCGGAAAATGACTGCGTACCCACTGCTCAAGCAATGCACGGTTCCGCCCGTAAGCCTGCGGTGCTGTCAGATCCGGCATCGAATGCTCATCCACTCCAACCGGACTTGGGAACACATCTACCGTAGAAATCAGCACCAGCTTGCGCGGTTTGATCCTCTCAATGTTGAATTCTGCCTGACGAATCCGTTCCAGATCCAATTCCGGTTCTGAGTTAGCAATAAATTTTTCTGCGCGGATGCCTGCATAGATCAGAAGATCCGGCTGTGTTCCGTATGCTTTTTCGATATCTGTCGAATGATACACGGCATCAAATTGTCCGGAAACGCAGAGATTACTCCCCACAAATCCGGTATTTCCTACCAATGCTTTCATACTGTGCCTGCTTTCTATTTCGTCAGCTTTTCAATGCTGCTGAAATGATAATGTTTTCTTTTGAATACCAGATTGATCAGAAGCTGCAGATACCTGATGATTACGGTCAAGATCCCGAACATCCCGAAGAATGCAATGGAAAGAAACAGGATAGTCGTTGTCCAGCCCTCGACAGGCTCTGCCGCCAGATAAATGATGACGGAATACACGGTCATTAACAGAGAGATCAGCATCATGCTGACCGTCATTGCCATTGAAAAACGATAGCCGAACTCCGTGAACAGGATCAAAGAATCCATTGCGAGCGTACTGCGGAATCTTCCTGCCGCCGAATCAAGCTGCGGCTGTTTCAGGTCTGGCTGAAATGTGATACGCGCCCCCTGAAATCCGGACGTCTGGTAGATTACTTTCCGATACGGGATCAAGACATTATCGTCATTCACACGGTTGATGAGCCGGCGGCTGACGATACGAAAGCGTTCCGTGTCCATCCGGATGTCAGTCAGTCTTGCAAACAGCCGGTAGAACAGCCAAGACGAATAACGTCTGTTTTTATCCGGCGACACGCTGACAAGATCGTACCCCTCACGCATCTTCTGATAAGCCTGAAAAATCAATTCAAACGGATAATCACAAGCGATGCTGTCGAATTCATAGATCATATCTCCAATCGCAAGGTCATTTCCAGCATTCACAGACATTTCCAGCCCGTGAAAGCTGCTCATGCGGAGGATCGTAATACTGCAGGAGGAGGACGAACGGCTGACCTCTCTGATTTTTTCGGCACTCTGATCGGAGGAAGCATCATCCACAAGAATGATTTCCGCATTCTGGAAACGGCTTTCCAATTCTGTAATTAGTTTTGTCAAAAATGATCCGATCTCCTGTTCGTAATTGTGAACATACACAACTGCAGAGATAAATATCTTTTCTTTGTTATCCATTCTGTAACACCTCATCCAAATCGTAAACTGTATTGATCTTTCCGGAAAGAACACTCACAAATGTCGGGGCAGACGAATGCACACGAATCACAGTAGGGCGTGAATCATCAATTTCTGAACTCATCAGAATCGGCTTCATTGAAAAAATAGAGCTATGATAGGTGAATTGATAGGCATCCAGAAGATACTTTTTGGCAAGATTTTTCATATATGGATAAGCTGTTTGCGGTCGAGCCGGACAGGTATTGCAGTTTCCGAGAAACGTTGCACAGCATCCATCGCTTGACTGCTCCTGGCAGGCGAAGGCCGGAAGCTGATCATAGCATACAGAATGCGGCGTAAAGGTAACAGCAGTCAGGGAATGCAGACCGGTCTTTCCATAGGGCATGATTGAAAAGAAAGGCCCATCCATGACAGTGATGCCGATATCCCGCAGTTTTTCATTAACCTCACAGAGAATCAGCTCGCAGAGTTCATACTTGATGCGGAATTGCTCTCCGCCGATCATGCTGATGATCTGATTGACTCCCGCGTAGGAGGCGTTGAGGACAAAGGGCGCTGACACACATGTCCCGTCCGGCAGTGTGACTTCATACTGTCCCTGCACAGCCTGGATTGCCTTTGGGCGAACGCCAAACCATAATGTACAGTTATCTGTATATGCAGCAAGCTCCTTTCGGAAATACGTTTTCAGGATCTCTGCATCATAGGTATATT
The DNA here is from genome assembly GCF_000621785.1 of Ruminococcus flavefaciens ND2009. Lineage (GTDB taxonomy): Bacteria > Bacillota > Clostridia > Oscillospirales > Ruminococcaceae > Ruminococcus > Ruminococcus flavefaciens_C. Next base: position 182,950 of record NZ_KK211348.1, read on the forward strand.
CCTTGGTCAGAAACGCACTGTCGCACATGTTGGAATGAAAGAACTGATCTGGATGCAGCGTTTCACAAGGGATTTCCGCTGCACGGCAGAATGCCCTGAACTGTGCGGCATTGGTCCACGAAAAGACACTCGAGGTAGCATAGATCTGCTGAAATTCACTGTTGATGCAAAAGCCGTAATCCTGCACAAAGCGTTCAAAATACTTTGCTGAACGAATGGCAGTGGAAAGAGAACGCGGGTAATGATAGCCCTGATGTACTCTTGCCTGATTGATTTTTGTCGCCCGCTGAAAAGCATCCTGTTCACACTCCAGCACAAGCACGCGCATGCCAAGACGGCAGCAGAACAAAGCTGCATACAGCCCATACAGCCCTGCGCCGATTATAATTCTGTCAAATTCATTCACATTTTTCTCCTAACCCGTTTTATCGTTCACGCCACGTTATACCCTCTAGTGATAAGCTATCTATGTGGAAGTCGATTGTTGTAATATGCTAATACATCTTTAATAAAGAAGTTCTCTTTTAATCATCTACTGTTCTAACGGGATTGCCGTCGATAATTCAGTTAAATTCACCTATTGCTGCCATAAGGATTTCTCTATTAAATGTAGCTATTTTGAATTAATCTTTTTCGCAAGCTTCGTTGATAACATGACTGGTTGTATATCCACATTTATTACCATTCGCAGCACGTACTTGTTACCTTTATATTAGCAATAATCATCCACTGAAATCTTCATAAAGAACGAATCATCTTGACTAAAGTCAAAAGTCTATAAATCAAGGTAAGATTAAAACGGCTGCCTTTTTTACCAAACCATACCACTAGGAATGAAATATGGTTATGATAATGTACTTATACCATTATATCACATTATGCTGATTTAGTCAATGAGATTATATGAACAATTCGGCGTTTCGTACTGCCAAACATCGCATTTACGGGCTTTATCAGCTTGTGTGGTAGAAACACATATTATCGAAACACGTTTTTTATCTACCAGATTTTCTACAAAAATCGCTCTTTTTCGTTCTCTTTTTCTCGCTATATTTTTTTCGATATTATATTTTATAATGCTGACGCTTGCGATTCACCTGTATTTTCTGGTGATTCGCTTTTCTTTTTTCTACCACCTGACTTTTTAGGTGCAGGCTTATCTGTTGTCTTTGATGTGGACTTCACGCTTTCGGATTTCTTGTCCGCAGTCTTTTTCGCTGCCGCCTTCTTCCGTGCAGGCTTCTTCTTAGATGCAGGCTCGGTAGTTTCCGCAGGAGATTTTGTCTGTACTTCGGTTTCAGGTTCACCGTCAAGCACTCTTGCGATAGTCTCGGCTGAGATCACCTTTGCGTTATATTCCAAATGACTATAAAGGTTCGCCGTGATTGTATAGTTGCTATGTCCGCGCCACTCTTGAATTTGCTTTTCTGAATGAACATCGGTTAGAGCCTTGCTTCGGAGAGTGCTTTGATCTTGAGCATATCAAGGACGCTTGTATTACCCTTGACAGCGGCAAGGTAAACGGCAAGATCGTAGTGAAAGTGGAGTGATACTATGACAGAGATAGAGAGATTAAAAGCTGAGATCAAAAGTGCCGACGCAATCGTGATTGGTGCAGGCGCAGGGCTTTCCACCGCCGCAGGCTTTACCTATTCAGGAGAGCGATTTGAGAAATACTTCTCGGATTATGAAGCAAAGTACGGCTTTCACGATATGTATTCCGGCGGTTTCTTCCCCTTTGAAACGCCCGAAGAAATGTGGGCATACTGGTCACGCTTTATCTGGTGCAACCGTTACATGGACATCGACAACGGTACATACAAGACGCTGTTTGAGCTGATGAAGGACAAAGACTATTTTGTTATCACCACGAATGTCGATCATCAGTTCCAAAGGGCAGGCTTTCACAAGTCAAGGCTTTTCTACACGCAGGGCGATTACGGGCTGTTCCAGTGCTCCGAGCCGTGCCATGACAAGACCTATGACAACGAGGAGATCGTCAAGGATATGATTGAGTTTCAGGCGGATATGAAGATACCCGCCGAGCTGATACCGAAATGTCCGAAATGCGGCAAGCCCATGACGATGCATCTCAGAAGTGACGATAAGTTCGTCGAGGACGAGGGCTGGCACAGAGCGGCAGAACATTATGATAATTTTCTGCAAGCACACAGCGGACAGCATATCCTGTTTTTAGAGCTTGGCGTGGGCTACAATACGCCTGTTATCATCAAGTATCCGTTCTGGAAAATGACAGCACAAAACCCGAAAGCCGTATATGCTTGTTTGAATTATGGCGAAGCGTATGCACCGGATGAGATAGTCGAGCAGAGTATCTGCATTGATGGAGATATTCGTGATGTACTGAATAAGCTAGTGTAAGATAAAATCCACCACATCATTGGATAACTAATATCCTTTGATGTGGTGGATTATTTTGTAATGGTTTCTATGACAACATTTTTACGCACTCAACCCTATCCCTTAATCGCAATTTTTGATTAGCGCGATTTTTCTCTATTTTTCGGACTTTTTAACGAGTGACAGCATTTCTACACACTTAAAAGTTACAAACAGCAGTTTTAAGCACAAAAAATCGAGTGCTTAAAAAGACTGTTTATATCGCGAGTGCGCCGAAATGCTGTCTGTATCTCTTTAGGTGATATTACGTGTTCCCGCATACAGAAAATGAGTGCTTATTTTGGTTGTTTACTGAACTGCAAAACGCCAATTATCCGCGATAAATCGGCGTTTTATGATTTCTGCCGTGACATCAATACTACGCACTCAACGTGTGCTGTATCTGGTAAAAGATCTCCTCACCCTACACACCCCAAAGCTCTGCTTCTCCCTTTCAAGCAGCGTATCAGGGAACAAATTGAGCCACTTGTGGCTGAAAGAAGTATTTCCAAAGTAAGCATCAAAGTTGGAAACAGGCAGGATAACATAATCCGAATCATCGGGCTTGTTGGCGACACAGTAGGCGATGACTGTTTCCGCGACCTCATAAGGCAGACCGTCGGGCAGTAACGCCTTTATACGCACCTTTTCATCATCTGTAAAGGAAACGGTCTTGTCTGACAGCGGTCCGAGCTCCAGAGCGTCCGCAAGCACATCATCAAACCGCAGTACCCATGCACCTTTGGTCTCGGGCGAGTAGAGCGACACCTGATACTGCTTCACCTTATCTCTCCATGCGACATCAAATCTGGTTTTCAGCGGCTCAGCGTTGGAGAGAGTAGTCTTGCTCATGTTTTCACTGTTCTTTGTGATGAACTTTTCAATCTTGTGAACGTGCCTGTAAAACCAGCCTTTTCCCGACTTATCCACCAATTCGGGAAACTCCTCATGCAGATCACTGAAATCAGTCTTGAACTGCCACTCCCCCTTCGGAGCGGCAGTTTTTTTGTCGGGGATACTGCACCACGCACAGAGAGCTCGCCGTGCATAAACCACATCGGGAGCACCGTTTCTGAACATATATCCCCGAGCGATAATAGTCAGCACACGGGTCAGACCTGTGAAGTCCTTCATCATCTCAAAACTGAAACGTCCGAGGAAGGAAAGGTCACGCTTGCCGCTGCATTTGTAAACGGGTTTCCCCGTGTAAGCCTTGAATTCTTCAATTTCGTTCAGCATTATTTCTCCCTCCTGACGTGCTTTTCAATCCTGTCCAGCAGCAGATCGAAGAGCACTTTTCTTTTGCCCAGGCCAACTATGTACCTGACCGCCTCGTCCGGCTTCATTACGGCTTCTATCAGTTTTCGGCACTCCTCTGCAACTGCGTCACGGTAGTACACATTCACAGATTTATTGAGGTAAGCCTCCATAAGCCGTATGAACTCAGGCGAATCACCGTCACGGATAAGCCGTTTCCTGTCAGTGAGAGTGTTTTCATCATCAATATCAGTTATGAGATCAATGAGAACACGGTAACCGCCGAAACGGAAGTCGCTGAAAAGCGAATAATACCGTTCAAGCTCAGGTAAAAATTCTGCGAGAAAATCCTCACGCTGTTCTTTCGGAGTCAGGTGCCAGTTCTTAGCCTGTAATTCCTGCCTGATAGCAGTTATCCTCTCTGGAGGTGTACCCTGAAACAGGGTATACAGCATATCTGCGTCGTATTCACGGTCCTGACCTCGGCTGTACAGTATACGCTGAATGTCGTTCCTGCGCTGTCTGTCCTTGACTGGCTGTCCGCAGGCTCTGATGCGTGACAGACACCGTTCATAATCAGTAATAAGAGCAGACAGCTTTTCCAGTTTATCACTGCTCAGCTTATCCTTCCAGTTCTCATCAGCCGCAAATGTGAAAAGTTCGCTGTCCTCAGCAGGCTTTTCAGCAACAGGAGTCGTATTCTTTCCAAGCATATACGCCAGGTACGGCAGACGCTCTACATTGGAGTCAACCTTGTTCCAATCGGTATCAGCGAAGAACTTCTCGAACTGCTCCTCAAATGTGGGCTCATACCATGCACGGCGTCCCTCGCTCTTTTCAACCAGGCTCTTGTATTTCAGGAACTTGCTCTTGGCGACAGTTTTAGTGCCGAGGTATTCCGTAAGATCAGGCTTCACACCGCTCTTTGCTGAGTCTATCTCCAGTCCTGTGAGGATAGCAAGTGTTTCCGTTTCCTCACGGCACTTGTCACGAAGCTCGTCGTCGGAGTTCTCATTGTATGCGATTATACTTCTGTTCAGAGCGGCGTTTGAAATTTGTCCCACGCGGGAAGAAAATGTACTCTTGACCGTTTCAAAACGATCTTTCCAGTCATCAGCGTTACGAATAACAGGCTCAGCACTTGGAATCTTCAACAGCGGAGTATCCTCCTTTGAATTGCGCTTGACACAGCGGTTTACGATAGGATCCGAGATAGTTTTTATCATGTCACCGTCGAAGTCTGCACCGCCGAGACGCTCCGCAGTCAGCGAGTCCCAGTTCACCATAACAACATCGGTGAGGTGGCTGAGATAATACTTCCTCATATTTTCAACGTCGGGATAGACTTGCAGCTGCACTTCCTCATTACGGGAAATGTGAGGATTGCGCAAGAGCGTACACTCATCGCTGTGCGAATACGCCATAGACGGTGCATAGAAAGCATTCTTCTCAAATTTGCTCTGCGCTGCACCGTTGAAAAAGTTGCGCTGACTTGTATTTCGCTTTGCCTTTTTTGGTATAAAATCTTTAAGAAAACCAAGCAGGTCCGCGGAGAGATATCTGTTGTCGCCTGCAACGATAAGACGTCCGAGCGCGTACTGTTTCAGCACCGCCTGTGCCCGTGACTTCAATCTGTCAGCGTAAACAGGCTCGGCAATGAACTTTGGGTTTTTCTCCAATAGCTTTTTGAGGTGATATTCTTTAGTACCACGACTGTGTTTTTTGCTTGTGAAAAAGCTCAGGCGATACTCTCTGTCGGTACAAAGCCTGTGGTATTCTCTCTCCGTTTCCTTGGTGAGCCAGTGACGGTTATCGTTCGCAGGAAAGGACAGCGGCAGGTCAAGCGGTCTGAACTCGTCCGCTGTCATTGAAAGTGTGTTGAGGAACTGATAGTTCAGTTCCGTGAATTTCTGCGGATTGTCCTTGCTCACACCAGATATGTACAGAGCGTGCCTGTACTTTCGGAAAGCACTCCAGTAATCGTCCCACCTCATATTGTTCTCGCGCAGCCAGCCATAGCCCTTGAACATACTCTTGGTGAGAATTATATCAACGTCAGCAACCTTGTGCTCAACTCCCCAGATGTCAGTGAGCGTTGCAACTCCTGCGCTCTTGAAAAAGTCGTGAATGTCAACTTGATGCAGCATTCCCTTGATGTACGGCAGACGTATCTGAAACGATGTGTGCTCAACGCCTAACTTTTTATTGATGACTTTTGCGAACTCCCTGGAGATAACTCCTTCGCCGTCATAACCGAGAATATCAACACTCTCCCTGCGCTCAACACGGTGATACTTTCGCACAGCATTGTCGCTTCCGTCGTCTTCAACAGTAATAACATCTGTGTCGTGAACGGTGTGTTTTTGATTTTCCACAACAATAACTCTGTGAGGCTTGTCGAGGTTTATTCCGTCAACACGGATACCGCCCGAGAGCATAAGTCCGTTGTATGCGTACAGCTTGCTTAGCTGACACTTAGTGATATTCATTCCGAGACGAATGCGTTCTGTGACCTTCCAGAAAATGTCCTCACGGATAAATGACAGTACTGCGTTTCTGCTCATGCTTGCGGAGCGCTCAAACGCAACGTACTTGTGCATACCGTTGCCGAAGTCTATCTCCACACCTCTGTTCGTGAACAGAGCGGCAGCCTTCTCTTGGAGCTGTGCATAGTAAGGGTGCGAAGCGTCACGGTCAAACACCCGTGAGAAGTCTGCATAGAAGATAACATCGGACAGTTCTGTCACAAGGTCAGCGCCGTCATATTTGAAATCGTCACCGTGCAGCACGCACATTATCTGATAGAAAAGTGCGTTATCGTCCTGCTCGTGTGCGGAGTGTTTCAGACAGCTCCGCAGTGCATTTTTATCAATAACTGTTTTGTAAAACAGTCCGTCAGGCTTGGAGTAGTTGAGCATTGCTCTGACGGACAGATCATATATCCTGTACTTCATGGTCTCACCACCTGCTAAAAGTATATCACAAAACATACCAAAATGCAATAAGGATACTGCTCCCACATTTTCATTCCGAAACGCTCATTTTTGACTGAAAAACATTCAAAACTGTAATAATAACAGCTTTGAGTTGAAATGTCTGTAAAGCTCTATTCTATGCGTTTTGCGGTCAATATCAGCTTGCTGTGAGAAAAGGTCAGTTCTCATGAAAATCAATTTGTGTTTCGGAAAATGATTCAGAGCAGTAAAAAACATATGCAAAAACAGGTCAATTTGCATAAAGGATACTGCTCCCACTTTTTTACTTGTGGCGAGTAGAAATCCGCCCGACACAGCCCACACAAATAGTTCGCACGAGCAGTTGCCCGTAACGAAAAAAGCTGTCGGCTGTGTTCGGGAATCTCATGGGAAAGGAGGAATGCTATGAGTAATATGTTACAGACGAAAACCGCAGAAGAAATACTGACAACAGTATTCAAACCGAAGGAGTTCATCATTGACGGACTTCTTACGCATGGACTGTACGTCCTTGCAGGTGCACAGAAGGTAGGTAAGTCATGGCTGGCAATGGATATCTGTCTCAGCATTGCAACAGGAGTTCTGGTGCTCGGACGAGAAACTATTCAGGGAACTGCTTTGTATCTTTGTCTCGAGGATAACTATCAGCGACTACAGCGCAGATTGTTTCGAATGAACGCTGAGCCTGTTGAAAATCTACACTTCGCGATTGCTGCTGATAAAATCGGTGCAGGTCTAGAAGAACAGATAGAAGCATTCAAGAAAGATCACGATGACTTAAAGATAGTTGTGATTGACGTTATGCAAATGGTGCGCAGCAATGTTGAGTCAAGTTATGGTTCGGATTACGCTGAACTGATCGCACTCAAACAAGTCGCATACCGCTTAAACATCTGCATACTGCTGATACATCATATGCGAAAAGCTAAGGATGATAATCCGTTCAATATGATGACAGGCAGTACAGGTATCGGCGGTGCAACTGACGGCAACTTTGCGCTCAAGGAAACAAAGTGCGGCTCAGGAAAAGCGATCATGTATTGTCAGGGGCGTGACATTGAATACACTGAACTGCGAATGCATTTCGATACTGATGTCATGCGCTGGAAAGTTGAGAACGAACCTGCGGCGCAGAAGAGCCGCGACAATATTGTTCTCTCTGCTGTATATCTTTTCATCAGAGAGCGAATTCACTTTGAAGGTACTGCGACTGAGTTAGTTGAAGAACTAAAATCGGTTACCGATGAAGTCATTTATCCGAACAGAGTTACAAGAGACTTGGTTCAGAATGGTTATGAACTCAGCAAGTACGGAATTGATTTCAAGTACGAAAGAGTTCACAAAGGTCGTGTCATTATTCTTCACTACAACGGCGAGCGTGACAGTAGTGACGGTAGAAATGTTACCGTCACGCAGGCGTTGCCCGACAGCTCATAAACGTCTATATAGCTTCATCTGCGGGGTGTGTCAGTAGGTTTGCGTGTCGGTAGTTTTACTGTCACGGCTGAGTTACTGTCACGTACAAAAGCGCCCATTTTTGTCGCCGATACACAAATCGGGTAGTTATCCTACCTGCGGCGATGAAAGCGATTGTCGCGCAACGTGGAGCGAGTGTGGCGAATAAAACATTAACGAATCGTTACGGAATTATATGCAGAGGGCAAGAGCAGTGGCTGGGGGCGAAAAATCAACCCCACTGGGTTGGCAAGCATAGCAGCTGGCATTCCGCCTGCCGCCTTGCTTGTCGGGCAGAAGCCCGAACCCACTTCAATTCATAGGCATACACCAACAAAAGTCAGGAGGTAGATAATATGAGAAAGAAGAATACCACAATAGCGATACGCTGTACAGATGAAGAAAGCAGACGTATCCATGAGCTCGCTGAGAGGCTCGGCTTGAAGCTGAACGACTTCGTAATGCGGTGTGCTCTCGGCAAGAAGATCGTTGTCGCCAAAGGCATCGACGAGATAGTTCGGCAGCAGAAAGCTATCGGGCGAAACCTGAACCAGATAGCTACACTTGCAAACATGGACAGGCTGACCGTCGTGAACTTCCAGTCGCTCCTTGACGAGCACAGGAAGGTCACGGAGCTGATAGGTCAGCTGCTTCGGGAGGTGAAGTAGTGGCGACGGTCACAGCGATAAGCACCAAAGGCGGTGGCGGAGGAAAGAAAAGTCTCGACTACATTTGCCGCGATGACAAGACCGAGAATAAAAAGTTCGTGACGGCTCTCAACTGTTCGCTGCCCACTGCCTATCAGGAATTCAAAAATACTCGTGAGATGTACGGCAAGACTGACGGTGTGAAATACTATCACTTCGTTCAGTCACACCCCAGCGGCTACAAGATAGAGCCAGCTCTTGCTCACAAGATAGCAGTTGAGTTTGCGGAGAAAGCGTTCAAAGGTCACGAAGTTGTAGTGGCAACTCACACCGACGCTGACCATATACATTCGCACTTCGTACTCAACGCAGTCAACGCTGAGACAGGTCTGAAGTACCACTCCAACAAGTTCACACTGCAAGACCTGCGGCAGCTCAGCGATGATATTTGTCAGAAGTACGGAGTGACAACTCTCAGCAAGCCTGAGATACACAAGCAGAGCAATGGTATCACTAACAGTGAGTATCGAGTTGCAATGCGAGGTGAGAGCTGGAAAATGAATCTCATCAATACAATAGATACGGTCATGAAAAGAGCAAAGTCAAAGAAACAATTCCGCTTCTACATGAAGCAGTGTGGCTACGATGTCAAGTGGGAAGAAAACCGAAAGTACATCACATATACCTGCCCAAATGGACGTAGGTGCCGCGACAATAAATTGCACGAAGCGAAATACAGGAAGGAGAATATGGAATATGAATTCGAAATACGAAGAAGCGAAAGAAGCCTCCAAGCAGAATTTGGAGGAGGCACAGGACATACCGACTATGGTCTGCGTCCAGGAACACAACTGGCTGGCGCTGATCTCGCAGCTGAAACTTCTGACAGATACGCTGTTCGAAGTCAAGGCTCAGACAGACGAAACTATGACATATGCACAGATGAAACAGTACCTGCGAAATCAGCAGACGATATACAATCAGCTGCTGGAACAGGGGAAGGAGATACAGGAGCAGACGTCACAAAACGTGACGGCAGAGGTGTCGAAGCTGGATCAGGCGGCAAAGGACCTCGCATCACAGGCTGGGAGGCTGAACGAGCAGACCTTATCGCAGCTGAAAGGCTCCGAAGAGCAGAGCAGAAAGCACGGCTTCAGACTGCTCCGACTGGTGGTGTTGATAGAGTTTCTGCACCTGATATCGTCGGTGGCATTGCTGCTCTGGCTTCGATGATCGATGACGAGTCCGCCGACGATACCGAGTACGCTCGGGAACACGTTGACAGCAAAGCACTTGCCGAGGAACGAGAGCGTAAGGAAGCTCACGGAATACACATGGGGTGACTATGACTCAGGGATAAAATGTCCGTGAGTTATTATTCAGAGCTCGACTATCATAAGTTACTTGAAGTCCCGAAACAGGACTGCACTCAGTCCTGCCTCAGGAGCGAGTTCCCAAAATGGGAATTCGGCATGGTGGGATGAAACATCCCGTCACGATTATGAGGTGGTGAACCGCCACCTCATAAACCTGAGTCGGCAAATCGCAGACTCAGCAAAGGGGTATCCAAAACGGCAGCATCTTCAAATCATCCATATCGGAAGGTATGAGCTGACAGAACGATTCGTTCGGTCAGTAGACGAAGTAACGAAACGTGACGGCGTCTCTGTCAACAAAGGGTATCGTGAAAGCCGATACCCTTGTAGTGCTTCTGCTCGGTATCAACAGCCGACATTCGTCAAGTCTGATGAATAGACTTCGTCTGAGAGCTGTGGTATGATTGTTGGTCGGGAGGTGACCGAGGCGATGAAGTTGCAGGATATATACTACGGAAACATCATACCGTGTCAGCACGATGTGAGAAGGGACTCCGACTATGCAAAGCGAAGTCTGGAGCTGCTCGAAATGTGCGACACATTGGAGAAACGGCTGTCGGCTGACGATAAGAAGCTGCTCAACAACATAAGGGATATGCAGGGAATGCTGTCCGAAACAATGGTAGCGGAAAGCTACATACAAGGTTTCCACGACTGCGCCGAGCTGATAATTGATGTGATGTTCGGCAGGAGCGATAACCTGAAATAACGTCATAAAACAATAAAACTTAGTAAGGGTACGGCAAATTACCGTACCCATTTTCGTATCAAGGAAGCGGCAAACCACCGCTCCCTTCAAATAAATAATAAAGGAGAAATGTAAAATGAACAATTCAATAATCATAATCGTGTTTAGAATAATAAAGAGAGGTGTTAGCTATTGGCAGAAATTGAAAAGATGTACGACAAGATGTTTACCGATTATCCCGACGTGGTGAGTGTTCCGCAGCTGATGAAAATGCTGTCTGTAGGCCGCCATGCTGCTTATGAATTAATAAGCAGCGGCGAGATACAGAGCTTCAGGGTCGGTAAAAATATAAGGATACCGAAGATAAAAGTTATTGAATACATACTCGGAACAAGGAGGTGCTGCCTATGAAAAATGTGACGGGAAGTCTGCAAACCAAGCGCGGCAAGTACTATGCTGTGCTGAATTTATACGACCACACAGGTAAACGAAAACAGAAATGGATATCCACAGGATATGAGATAAGAGGTAATAAGAAAGCTGCGAAAGCCTTCCTTGACGAGCTGCTTGTGGCTTACAACAAGAAACAGCAGGCGGCCCTGAAAGTTATCTCAAAGATGAAACACCCTGAGCAGTTTATAAAGGAGCAGAGCCGGATAATGGCTCTGCCCCTGTTTTTATACATTGAAGAATGGATCGACCACTCGTCCGCGAAGCTCCAGCCGACTACCATTGACGGTTACAGACAGCTCTGCAACGGCAGGATACGGGCGTTCTTCGAGAGCCGTGGAACTACCGTTTATGATCTCACAGAAGAGGATCTGAACGAGTTCTACGCTTACCTTGCTAAGCAGGGACTGAAAGGTGCTTCTCAGCAGAGGTATCACGGACTGATACATTCCGCATACAGCTTTCTTATGAAGCACCAGTACATTGACAGCAATCCCTGTGATTTCGCCGACCGTCCAAAGGCTGAGAAATACCGCGGAGCATACTATAATCAGTCGGAGCTGACAGAACTGTTCCGTGCTGCAAAAGAGAGCGAGATATACATTCCCGTGCTTCTTGCTGCATATTATGGACTTCGCCGCAGCGAGGTCCTTGGTATCAAGTGGAGCAATATCGACTTCGAGAACGGCACTATCCGTATTGCTCACAAGGTCGTGGAGCAGAAGGTAGACGGCAAATACCAGACAGTCGGTCACGACAAAATGAAAACGGAGTCCAGCAACAGGATACTTCCGCTGATGAAGGAAGTGGCAATGGCACTGCGGAGTCTGAAGCTCCATCAGGACGAGCAGCGCCGTTTATGCGGTAATTCTTACGTTCACGAATACGATGACTATGTCTGTGTGAATGAGATAGGTCAGCTTCTCAGACCAAACTATGTTACGGCAAAATTCAGTGAGCTGCTGAAAGAAAACGGCTTGAAGCACATACGCTATCATGACCTCCGCCATAGCTGTGCCAGTCTGCTTCTTGCAAACGGAGTGCCGATGAAAGAAATACAGGAGTGGCTGGGACACTCGAACTACCGCACAACAGCCGACGTTTATTCTCATCTTGATTTCAGCAGCAAGGAGCATTCGGCGGAGATAATCTCCCATGTTCTGGCAGTGTGAGGTTGACATAATCAGTGTGGTGATGTATAATCTAAGTAAGAAAAATCGGAATTTGCAGCCGAAGGCTGCGCTTTTCACGTTGCCGCTCGCAAGCTCGCTTACTTTGCTTACAAGTCATAGTCTGCTTTCGCTTACGGCAATACTAATATAAATCGGAATTTTACGGAGCAATGTTCATATGAAAAAAGCATTTAAGATAATTGGAAAGGTACTTCTTGTAATCATAATATTACTAATCATTTTCTTGCTAATAGTGTTCACATACAATAAAATTATGATGAATAAGGAAAAGGCACTATTGGACGAACCTCTTGGCGAAATGATAGAGGTTGACGGACATAATATGTGCATATACTCTGAGGGAGAAGGTAAACATACATTAGTATTTCTTTCAGGTTCAGGAACTGCTTCTCCTATACTTGATTTCAGAAGTCTTTATAGTTTGTTAGTTGATGATTATAGGATAGTAGTTGTTGAAAAATTCGGCTACGGTTTCAGTGATGTAGTAAATACTGAGAGGTCATTTGATACAATACTGAGGCAGGACAGAGAAGCTCTTTCAAAGGCTGGAATTGATGCTCCATTTATCCTCTGCCCTCACTCAATGTCTGGACTTGAAGCGATACTTTGGGCACAAGAATATCCGGATGAAGTCGAAGCAATTGTAGGTCTTGATATGTCTCTGCCACGCTCTTATGACAACTTTAATTATTCAAAAACAGAGCGATTTGAAAAAATTGCAGCTATTGGACGAGAGTTGGGGATTATCAGGTTTTACTATTCTGACAGCTCACTTCCTCAAGGACTTTCAGAAGCTGAAAAAAGTTTATATAGAGCCATAGCCTGTAAAAAAGCTGTAAACGATGACGTTATAAATGAAGGTCTTGCTATCCACAATGCCGTCAAAAAAATCGACGGAGCGCCTAAACCTGATATACCAATGTTAATGTTTATATCTGACGGAAAAGAAACAGGCATTGAAAAGTGGTCGGAGATACAAAAAGAGTATGCTTCTGAACTGTCAAATGCAACTATTGTTGAACTTGATTGCGGACACTATGTTCATAATTATAAGCAGGAGCAGATAAGCGAGAAAATGAAAGAATTTATTGGTAATATTAAGTGATAACTTCTGATTTACACGATTATAAGCCGGAAAGCTAACAACTTTCCGGCTTATTTTTTTGCTCCCACAAATGTGTCTGAAATCTTAATTCTGAGTCCGAATATTGCTTTTCGGGACTGGTTGTGGTATACTGTAGTCGCTGAAGCGGATTTCCGAAACAGGAGGTAAAAATGAAAGAAGTAACAGGAAATCTGCAAGTAAAAAATGGCAAGTACTATGTGCTTGTGAATCTGTACGATCGCAGCGGCAAGCGTTCCATAAAGTGGGTAGCGCTGGGGCTGGACGCAAGAGGCAACAAGAAGGCTGCCAAGGCTCGTATGGCGGAGGTGCTGGAGGAGTATAACCGCAGTCAGAGGAAGCTGCTGAGGACTATCAGCAAGAAGAAAGCTCCCGAGAAGTTCATTCAGCAGCGAGAGCAGGTGCAGTATCAGACGCTGACGGAGTTCCTCACGGACTGGATAAACCTGTCGTCAGGCAGGCTTCAGCCGTCCACGATAGACGGCTATATGAAAATGGTGAACGGCAGGATAACCGAGTTCTTCGGGGACAGCGGTATAACGATAGGTGACCTTGCAGGCGAGGACCTCAACGACTTCTATGCCTATCTTGAAGACTCAGGCTTGTCGGGAGCGTCAGCTTTGCGCTATCACGGACTTATCCATGCGGCATTCAGCTACGCGGTGAAGAAGGAGCTCCTCGACGATAATCCCTGCGACCACGCAGACCACCCGAAGAGGGAGCGCTACCGTGCCTCATTTTACAGTGAGGATGAGCTGAGAGACCTGCTTATTGCGGCGAGGGAGAGTCCCATATACATTCCCGTAATGCTTGCGGCTTACTATGGACTCAGACGCAGCGAGGCTCTGGGGCTGAAATGGAGCAACATCGACTTCCAGACCAAGACCATTTCCATATCACATAAGGTCATCGAAGCTAATGTGGACGGCAAATATCAGGCAAAGGGCTTCGACAGAATGAAGAACCAGTCCAGCAACAGGACACTTCCGCTCATTGAGGACGTCGAAAACGAACTGCTTTACCACCGACAGCAGCAGTCCATGAATGCGGCAGTTCTCCGAGGTGCGTACTGCCATGACTGCGACGATTACGTCTGCACTGATGCCACAGGTCAGCTTATGCGTCCGAACTTCATATCAGTGCAGTTCGGAAAGCTGCTCAAGGACAACGGATTCCGCCACATACGTTACCACGACCTGCGTCACACCTGTGCAAGCCTGCTCTTGAAGAACGGCATACCAATGAAGGCGATACAGGAGTGGCTGGGACACTCAACATTCGAGGTAACAGCCAACATTTATGCTCATCTGGACTACTCCAGCAAGGAGAGCTCGGCAGCAAAAATGGCACAGCTGCTTGCAATTAACGAATAAAATAAGTCCTGCACAGAACTTTTGACAGTTCCGCACAGGACGCACAAAATATCCAAGTGTTAGAAAAGTGTTAGAAATGAACAGCCGTTCATAAATGGCAAATGCCGTAAACGGCGAGTTTACGGCATTTTTTGGCAGGGGCAGAAGGACTTGAACCCTCGGCACGCGGTTTTGGAGACCGCTGCTCTACCAACTGAGCTATACCCCTATTTATTATCGTTGCTGACTGCAACACAATAATTATACCAGATAGGGGAGGGATTGTCAACAGTTTCAAGAAAAATTTATTTTTTAATTAATGATAAAGCGGTCCCGGAGAATTTCTCAGGGACCGCTTTATCATTATTGGGGAGCGTCCACGGTTTTCAGCACGATGGAACCGTTTTCGCAGACTATCTCGCCCAGCTTTTCATCGGGAGTTGCTTTAATATCAACGAAAGAGCGGACGTTCAGTTTCGCTTTGCAGAGCTCCAGCCTTCCGTCGCGGAGGTCAAGTGTCAGATCGTCCATAAGGGACGAGAAGTCAAAGCCGCCTGTTTCTCTTGTGGCGGTATCAAAGTAACCGACAGAGGAGTGATGGAGACCTGAGCCGCAGGAGTATGTGAAGTAAAGCTCCTCTGCGCCGTCTCCGTTAATATCGGCAACGGCAAAGGTTTCCGTTCCGTAACCGCCGAAGCCCATGCCAAGGACATACATCTCGCCGTTATAGACGAGGAAGCTCTCGCAGCTGCTCTTGAACTTGAAGATGCGGAATCCGTACTTTTCAGTTATTTCCCAGGGCGTCACGTTGAAGCAGTCTTCTTTTTCGGATATGTACTTAGCAATGACAGCGGTTTTTAGGAACTCCTCCACGCCGTCATCGGAGGGAGTGAGACCGAAAATGTCGATACTGCGGCTGTTCAGCTTGCTGACGAGGGAGCTTCTCAGACTGCGCAGGTCGAATATATCAATGACGCCGTCCTCGGTGACGTCGGCAGCTTCATAGCAGTTAAGCTTTGAGCCGTGTTTATTCAGCAGGTAGCTCTGGACAGTTACTACATCGGCGATACTTACGGTACCGTCGAAGTTTGCGTCGCCCTTGATGAAGTCAAGTGGAACGAATTCCAGTCCCCATTCGTTGGCGTAGCGCTCCGCTTCCGTGCCCTTGCAGCCCTTTATGACGCAGCTGCTGTCGAAAGCGCATTTGGGCTCATCTGTCAGCGGACGTCTTGGGGGAGGGGGAGTTAAACCGGATAAGAACTGTTCAAACTCCTTGCGAGGGTATGCGCCGATGACTTCGACTTCGGGAGGTATGATCACAGAGGTGATACTGCTCTGAAAAGCGTCCTGTTCGATAGCTTTTACGCTTCGTGGGATAGTAAGCTCATTAAGCAGGGGGACGTTTTTGAATGCCTGTGAGTCTATACGCTTTATGCCGTTCATCAAGTCAATTTTTTCGAGGGAAGTGCAGCTGTCAAAGGCGTTCTCACCGATCTCACTGACAAGAAGCTGCGCTGTTTTAAGTCCGGTACAGTTATAGAAAGAATAGCGCTCGATGTTGAGCTCGGGGCAGAGCACCGTTATCCCGGTCAGTGAGTGACAGTCTATAAAGCTGAACATTCCCAAGTATTTCAGAGCTGAAGGGAAGTTTATACTTTTAAGATATTTGCATTGTGCAAATGCATTATTGTCAATGATCTCGATAGTATCGGGAAGTCTTATCTCAGTAAACGGGGTCTGTGCAAGGGCATACTTTTCTACGGCTGTCACGGGACAGCCGTCTATCTCTCTTTCCACAGTAAAGGGCTTTGTAATGGGGGTATCGCTGTATGTATATGTATAGTCCGTCCACGCCAGAACAGCCGTACCGTCGGGTCTTGTGTAGTAGTAGCCGCCGTTTTTCTCAATGAAGCCGAACTTCTCCATATACTCGGCATCGCCTCTGAAATCCCTCATGGGACAGTCAAATACGGTGGGGATAGTCTCGATCAGCTCGTCTTTTTTGTTATAGACCTCAAAACAGCCTTTGGTATCGGGGGAGGTCTGCATACGATAGACCACATAGCTGTTCCGCTCATCGTCAAGCCAGTATTCGATGGTCTGATCGACGATATTATTCCGCAGTTCACCAAGCTCCAGATGGACAACATCGGGAACACAGTTGATATATGTCAGCCAGCTGTCGGTCTTATAGTAGGACATCTGATCTGCAATACCGTAGGCATTTTCCAGCTGCTGCAAGGTAAGTCGCTCGCCAACGTCATCGCCTGCAAGGAGGCGTCTTGCTCTTTCGCAGACTATGTTGTCATTCTGCGCTTGCTCTGTGTCGAAGATAAAGTGACACAGCTCCTGCTGCTCCTCGGTGAGGGAGTCATAGTCGGTGATACACAGGTCATACCTGATAAAATTGTCCCACAGTCTGTAATCGGGAGAAGCCGCAGCTTCAAGGCTGCCTGACATAAGTCCCGAAAGGGGAGCGCACAGCATTAAAGCTCCCGTAAATAAAGCGATAGACTTCTTCATATCAAAACCTCCTTTTCATTTGAATGTCCGTATCATATCCGTCACTTTCATTATAGCATATATATATATAATGTCAATAAAAAAGCCATAGTACTTCTCTTTCGGGAAGCACTATGGCTCTGTTTGTTATAGGGTATGAGCTTTATATGGCTCAGAAGTTAAGTGCGGAGTGGATTATCTCGAAGCGCTTGATGAGGAAGTCTACAACAGAGACTGTCTCTGAATTCCACATCATTCCGCCGCCGCCGAAGCCGCCTCCGCCCCAGCCGCCGCCGCCGAAGCCGCCGCCGCCCCACTGAGCGCCGCCGCCGCCCCACTGAGCGCCGCCGCCGCCCCAGTCGAAGCCGCCTTCAAATGCCCAGCTTTCGTCTGTAACGACTGTACCGTCTTCGGTCTCATTGGACTGCCAGTTCCAGTTCCAGCCCTGCTGACCCCAAGGGTTCTGCTGCTGACCGGGATTCTGCTGTCCGTTGCCTACCTGCAGACCGTTTGCTGTCTTCTTTGTGGTTGCGTCGAACTGATCGAGAGTAAAGAAGAACAGGGGATCTGCCTGAACGTGAGGACGGATCAGTGAAACGTAATTAGCAGCGTACTGCTCGGGATTGCTGAATGTGTTAAGGATCTCCTTAACGTAGCCTACATACATATCGTAGTACTCGGGAACCTGAAGGAGCTTTGCAAAGGGACGATCCTTGACCTCAGCCTGATAGAGGCTTGTCTTGACGTCAGAATTTACAGCGTCTGTACCGCCCATGAAAGCGCCGAGGCTAAGGTTGTAGTCCCAGCCTACGAAGTAGTGCTTGCCGCCTGTATAGATGAGGTAATAGTTATGTGCAAGTGAGCCGTTATAGCTGTCGTAGTTGCACATTACCGAGTTAACTGCGAAGCCCTTGAGGAAGCTGGGAACGTCCATGATGTCCTCGATGAACTTGTAGTTCTGGGGAGTGAGCTTGTTGATCTCTGTCTTGAGTTCCTCAAGATGAGTGAGCTGCTCATCGTTGCCGAACTTGAGGTCGAGGTTGCTTACGGGCATATTCTGTGTGAATGTGCTGTAGCTGTCGCCGCCCATTCCGAGCATACCGCCGCCCTGATCGCTTCTCTCGGTAGCCTTGTAGAGGTTTGAATCGTCATCGATAGCGTAACGCTCTGCCAGAGTTGTACCGGGCTGCTCACAAGCGAGATAGAAGCTGTAGAGCTTGCCGTTGAGGTACATATCGGAATAGCTGGTCTTGGGAGCAACGCCGTCGATAGAATACATAGCATCATAGCAGATAGTATCTCTCATGCATGAAGCGTCCGAATAGAAGTTATTCAGACAGAATTCTGTAAGACCGTGATAGTTGGTGTACTTATCGTACTTATCCATCTTGAAGCGGAAGCTGTACTTGCCGTTGTTTACCATCATACGAGAGCTGTTGCCCTTGGTTCTGATGCCGACATTCTTGAACTCCTCGCCGTCGATAACGACATCACAGGGAGCCCACTGCTCTTCCTGAGCAACTCTCATGAAGTTGTTCCAGTCATTGTCTGACATTTTAACTTCGATCTTATGAACGAGCTTCTGGTTGAAGAGGCTGCCGTAGAGCTGATCCTGATCGTCCATATCGTTGTTTACTTCGGTATAGCTTGCAGGAGTGCCGCCCTTGAAGGTGTTGCCTGTGCTGTGCTTCATCTTGATACCGCCTGCAAAGAGCTTATAGTCGCCCGAGGTGCTGAGGTCGGGAGATGAAACTACTGCATATCTGTACTTCTTGAGTGTGTTCTCCTCAAAGAATATCTTCTTGGAGGAATCTGTCAGAGCGATAGGATTGTTCTTTGACCACTCCTTTACGAAGTCAAATGCGAGAACTGACTGCTGAGCGGTAAGAGTTCCTTCGTACTGATTATCTGTAGCTGTAGCAAGGAGGCTGCCTCCTGTAACGTTGATAGTACCAACGCTTGTGAGACCTCTGTCTCCGAATGCGCCGATATTACCGCCCGAGATGTTGAGGTCGGTCTCAGCCTGGATAGCGTCCTTGCTGGACTTTATGCTTACTGCACCTGCCTCAATGTCAACATTGCCCTTTGAGGACTTGATACCGTCGCCCTTAGAGTCGATGATGACAGTGCCGCCCTTTACTGTAACGGAGGTCTTGCCCTTGATGGCGTCCTGACCCTCTGTCTCGTTAAGGGTATTGATATTGATGTTGCCGCCGGTGATCTTGAGATCGTTGTTGCAGACAACGCCGGGCTGAACATTAGCATTTATGTTCAGAGTACCTGTACCTGCGTCGCCGCCCTTGATAGTGAGATCGTCCTTGGCTTCGATAACAGCGCAGCCCTCGTTGTCGCCTGTATAAGCCGAAGTGCCGTCAGAGACAGTATTCTCTGTGCCGTCGGAAACAGTGATAGAGGTCTTGTCGGCGTTCTTTACGAGGATAGCGGGAGCGCTGTTTCCTGTGATATTTACGCCGTTCAAGATGAGCTTTACTGTGTCGGGATCGGCTGCTTCATCGGGGACCTCAACGTAGATCTGTCCGTTGTTGAGAGTACCGTCGATGTAGTAATTGCCCGAGTGTGAGATAGTAACGTTAGAGCCGTTTGCTGTAGCGTACTTTCCTTCAACAGTAGCCGATGAACCGTTGAGGTGGATCTTGGTCTCCACGTCCTCCTTGGGAACGGTAACGATGGGCTCTGTAGTTGTTACAGGTGTTGTTGTAACTATAGGAGCGGTAGTGGTGGTCTCACCCTCACCTGAGTAGCTCGGGTCATAGGACTCGGGCAGACTGGGGATAATGTTCAGCAGACGGCGCTGGATGGAGAGAGCGTCATTGGCAGTGATACCGCCGCCGCGCTCATAAACGTCGCCGTTGAGCTTTCCCTGCTGGGTGAGATGTCCGTCCTCAGTGCTTGACAGGCCGTATCTTGAGGGATTAGCCAGGCTCTGCATGATAAGTATAGCGTCTGACAGCTCAAGTGTGCCGTTGCAGTTTGCATCGCCATATACTATATCATTGGGCGCTCCTGCAGCCGAGGTAACTGCCACGGCTGCCGAGCTGAGGATACAGGCAGACAGTATGCCTGCCAGTAAACTTTTCTTTTTCATTTCAATCATCCTCCTAAATAGCTATGGGGGCTATTATTAATAGATGATTATATAATAATAAATAATTCTTAAAATAATCTTAAACTAACCTTAAAAGCGGTAAAACTGTAACATTTTGTGCAGAAACTTTCTACTCAGGTTAAATGTCTCTATTAATAAAGCCATTTTGATGTGAAGGTATCCTGATAGGGATCCTTGTTCTTGGGAAGCTCGAATACAGATGTCTGGAGCTCCTTGAGGTCCATCTTGGGCTGGATACCGTAAACGTGGTAATCGAAGAACTGGATCATCTTCTCAACGTCCTCGGCAATTACTGCGTGACCTTCCTTATGTATATTGATAGCAAGGTGATCGCTGAGACCAACGTAATCCCAGATATGTCTCATACCGCAGTAACTCATCCACATTGAAGGAGCATTTACCCAGTCCTCACCAACGCAGGAACCGATGATGAAAAGGTATCTGTCGGGATCACAGCACAGTGAACCCAGCATATGCTGATCCATCGGGAGCTGATTTACGTTCCTGAATTCCATGAACTTTCCGTTGAACCATGCCTGCTCGCCTGAAGCCTGGAGACTTCCGAGAGGCTCGTTCTCAGTGTATCTGTAGGAGCTTGAAGCACCCTTTGAGCTGAAGTCGTAGGTCTTGCCCTGTGATGTGTAACGATACAGAGCGATACCGCCTGCACCTGAGCAGGAAGGAGCACACATCTTGAAACGCTTTTCAAAAGCTCCGCATACAGCAGTAGCCTTGCCGTATCTTGAAACGCCTGTACAGATAGCATTCTCGGGGTTGATGTTCAGTTCCTTTGCGGCGCCTGCATAGAGAGCGTCAAGGCAGCGACTGAGTCCCCATGACCATGCCATGAGCTCACCTGTCTGGGTGTCGAAGCTGTTTCCGTAGGGATAGAGGTCGTAGAATGCGCCCTTGTGCTGGTTGTTGTCCTGTGCAGTACCGGGAGCTGAGAACATACCGTCAGCATCATAGGTGATAACTGCATATCCCTTTGAGGTAGCAGTGCTCTCTGCGATACCCTTGTGCATACCAAGGATAACGGGAGCACCGCCCTCATGGCGTACACTTGCGGGCTTGTTGATGACCATGTTGAAGGAAGCGGTCTTGCCTGTGCTCTTGCGCTTAACTGTGATAGTCATCTTGTTGCCGCTGATCTTGTAGGAGGTCTCGTCGTCTGAGCCGTCGATCCACTTGCCGTACATATAGTATTCGTACATACAGCTGATCTCAGCCTGACGTCTCCACCAGTCCTCCTCGGACTGTACCTTTGAGCCGTCCATGAAGATGAAGGGATCGGGAACGTCATTGGAGCTCTTCAGCTGGCTTACAGCAGGGAAGTCATAGCTCTTTGGATAATCCCCGGGACCGTCCTGTATATTAGTGGGCTGGAACTCAACGTCATCGCCGCTGACGAATGAGGAGAGCTCCTTTATATCTGAGCCGTCGATCTTTTCGTCGTTATTGAGGTCGCCCAGCTTGAGGGAGTCCTTGTCGTACTCGGACTGGAGAGCAATGCGCCTCATAGTAATGAGGTCGAAGCAGTCAACGACTCCGTCCTTGTTCATATCACCGCGCTGTGGCTTGCCCGATGAGGATACTGTCGGTGTTGACGGTATGGAAGGAGCAGCACCCTTAGCGCCTGTTACCTTTACATCATCAACAAAGAAATCAATAGTGCTGTCCTCAGTTTCAACATAGAAAGACATATCCGAAGCACCTGCGGGGATAGTGTACTTATCGTTGGAGAGCTTTGTCCACTCGCCCTTCTTTACGACGCCCTTTGCGATGTCGGCGTACTGTGTGGTAGTGCCGTCGTTGTACTGGAGCGACAGCTTGAAGTTGTCGGAGTCGGTGCCGGAGTCGAATCTTACATAAGCCTCAAAGCCGTAGGTGCTGCCTGCCGAGAAAGAATAATCCAGCGGTATGGTAGCGCCGTTCCATGCGGCAGTTCTGCTTGTGACTGCAAGAGAAGCGGAGCCCTCGTGTGCAGCTGACTTGCTTGTGGCTACAGAAGCTGCGCCTCTTCCCGACCAGCCGTCCTCGCCGCTTTCAAAGCTGCTGCCGATGAGAGTCACGATCTCGTCATCAGCTGCCAGGCTTGCTGCGGTCGAGCTTCCAAAAACTGCGGAAGTGACCATAGCCGCCAGACATAGCGAAGTGATTTTTTTGGATTTCATAATTCCCTCCTGAATAATTTAATTAAAAAACATCCTCATTGAATAATGCCGTGAGCTTGTTTTTTATGATCCCTCCTCATTCAGACATTAGGTGAAAATAGATAATTTTCCTCCTGTTAGTTTGGCATTATTGTTTATTATCTTTGATGTAAATATACAATAAAACCGTGAATTTGTAAAGTAATTATTAACAAGACGGCAATTTTTGACTACTTCTCAGCAAGATTTGGTCAGAAAAACCGCAATTTCTTGCTGTTCATCAAAGATTTTTACCAATATTTTTACTTTGAGATGGGCGCGATAATAATTTGTTTACTTACGCTGCCCAAAAATTGCGAGGTGGACAAAATCAACAAGCATGATAGTAATATAATTATAATATTTTCTTAAATAATGTTGCTTTTGAACTGAATTATCTGCGGCAGTTTTTCTTCATATATCTTAAATTATCGCTTTGCACACAAAAAAATATAACATTTGTGCTGAAAACAAGAGACTGCATGATACCCGTCAGTAAATAAGCCTTCGCCTGTAATATTATTGTGCTTGGTGGACAAAATGAATGTCAGCCGTCTTCACTTATTTAAAAAGCGGGATATGATTTGACGAACTGCCAAAAAGGTGGTATAATCATTTTGCAGTATATGCGAAAGGAAGATAATATGAATAATGACATAAATATACGCCCGATGACGGAAAACGACAGGGACGAGGTCCTCGGTATGATGAGGGTGTTCTACGATTCACCTGCGGTGATACACACCTCTCCCGACAGCGTCCTGGAGCAGGATTTCCGCGACTGCGTGGGGGAACTGCCCTACCTCCGCGGTTTTATTGCCGAGCATGACGGCGATGTGGCAGGCTATGCTATGACCTCGGTCAGCTACACCACTGAATACGGCGGTATCTGTGTCTGGCTGGAGGACCTGTACATCAAGCCCGAGTTCCGCCGATTCGGTATCGGAACCGAGGTGCTCAGACATATCGAGAAAGAGTTTCCCGAGGCGGTCCGCTTCAAGATGGAAGTGGAGCAGGAGAACGAGGCTGCCTACGCCTGCTATTTCGGCGAGGGCTACAGACTTTCGGACTATGGTCTCATGACAAAGGAGCGTCCATGAAGAAGGCGCTTGGTTTCATAAAGGCGCAGCCGGTGCTTGCGGCAGCTTTTCTGCTTGCAGTCATTACCATGTTCATTGTCCCGCCTGACAGTGAGTACATTGGCTACTGCAACCGAACGGTGCTCATAGAGCTGTTTGCACTTATGGCAGCTGTTGCGGGACTTCGCAGCGCAGGTATATTTGATGCCGCTACAAGGGCGATACTTCGCAGAACAGGCACGGTCCGCAGACTCGGAGCCGTGCTGACGCTGATATGCTTTTTCAGCGCCATGCTGGTCACCAACGACGTGGCACTCATAACATTCGTTCCGCTGACGCTGCTCATCTTCCACGGTATCGATGACAAGCGCAGTCTCATTCTCACTGTGGTGCTTGAGACGGCTGCCGCCAATCTTGGCAGCATGATGACTCCCGTGGGAAATCCCCAGAATCTGTTCCTCTATGATAAATACGGGCTTACTGCTCTGACCTTTCTCCGGACCATGCTCCCCGTTGGAGTTTTCGGACTTGCGGCAGTTATGGGACTTACCCTGCTGCTGCCTAAGAACAGGTGCGAGGCTCCCGAAAACAGCGGTGCCAAGCCGCCTGCGGTAAAGACAGCGGTATTCGCTGCGCTTTTTCTGCTGTGTATCGCGGCAGTATTCCGCCTTGTTCCCGACTGGGTCTGCCTTGCAGGTGCAGTCCTGGCAGTTGCAGTCTGCGACTGGCGTATTTTCGGCAAGGTCGACTATGCCCTCCTCGCCACATTCGTGTGCTTTTTCGTTTTTGTGGGCAATATCGCCCGTATAGAAACGGTCAGCAGCTTCTTTTCGCGTATCCTTGACGGTCGGGAGCTGATAGTCTCGGCGGTGCTGTCCCAGGTCATAAGCAATGTGCCTGCGGCGGTAATGCTTGCGGAGTTCACGGATAACGGAACACAGCTTCTCTTAGGCGTGGATATAGGCGGCTTCGGTACCATAATCGCCTCACTTGCCAGTCTCATTTCCTTCCAGCTCTACCGCCGTGATGAGGGAGCGCAGACAGGACGTTACTTCCTGGTGTTCACTGTCATAAACTTTGCATTGCTGGGGCTTCTCCTGGCTGTGCAGTATGGAATATCATGAATAAGATCAGTCAAGTCCCTGAGTGTCAAACGGAATACTCAGGGGCTTACTTTTTCTGTACAATGGTAAAGAAAAAGGAAAAATTTAGTAAAAGGGCTTGACAAGCGTGTTAAAATTGTATATAATGTGTATATACATCTGAGCGGAGAATGTGTGCGTTGATCCGCAGGATCTGTAAAAGGATGTATAATAAAAGTTACGTTCGCAAAACAAAACGTAATAATTATTGGAGGATTAAAATGCAGAAACACAGGAAACTCCTCGCTCTCATTCTGGCAGCTATGCTGACAGCCGGTGCAGCGGGCTGCTTTGCCCCGTCCAAAAAGGACAGCAGTAAGAACAGCAGCACCGCTGCTGAGGACGGCGAGGGAAAAAAAGACTCCGAAAGCGGGGAAGAGCCGGAGGAGAAAGACAAGGGGGATATAAGACCGCAGGACGATTTTTACGGCTATATCAACTACAAGACTCTGTCGGAGATGGAGATCCCATACGGCATGACGGAAATGACTCCCTTTGATAGTCCCGAGGGCGAAGATCCCGTGACCAAGTTGATCCAGGAGATAGCCGGCGATAACACAAAATTCCCGGCGGGCAGCAATGAACAGCTGGTCCATGACGTCTATCATCAGGCTTATGACTATAAGGACGACGGAACTGCCGAAAAGGAGATAATGGGCAACTGCGACAGGATACTTGCCGCAGGGAATATAAACGACCTCTTTGATGTATGGGGCGATCTGGTGCAGAATTACGGCGCAAGATCCATGTTCAGCTTTGACGTGATGCAAGATTATGTTGACAGCACAAAGTATGCGCTCTATCTCTATCCCATAGGCGATTTCCTCGGTTCTACGCTGGAGGACATCAATGATGATTCAGATAATTGCAGGAATGCCAACAGCTTTGCAAGGGATATGCACAGGGTAATGGGCGATGACTATGAGACCGCTGACGAGAAGGGCAGACAGATGGTCTATCTCGGACTTTACATTGCCAATCATACCGATTTTGAGCTGACTTTTGATCTGGATATGCTCATGGAAAACAAGGAGCTCAGCTTTGAGGAGTTCGACGCGATAATGAGCAACTATGACGGCTCCTTCGCAGACCTGTTCCTGGGCAATGCCACAGAGATGGGCGACGGTATCTACGTTGGTGACAAGGAGCAGCTCGCCGCTGTAAATGACCTCATGACCGAGGAGCATCTTGAGCAGTGGAAGTCCTATATCCTCAGTTCATATCTGGGACAAATGGGCAGTTTCATTCGCGAGAGCAATGATATACTCGCTGACTACAATCCCGAGAGCAAGGAAGCAAAGGATGAGGTCACCGCAGCGCTGGTCTCACAGTATCTCACCTTCCAGATCTCGGAGCTCTACGCTAAGAGATACTATACTCCCGAAATAGAAAAGGGTATCAACAGCCTCTTTGATGACATAATCGGAAGCTACCGAGAGCTCATAGACGGTGCGGACTGGCTCACAGCCGACACCCGTAAGGCGCTGAGAACAAAGCTTGACAATATCCTTCTCATAACCACAGGTGAGTACCACGAGACTGATCCCAAGGACGCAAAGCTTGTGGGAAAAAACTTCTATGAGACTCACAAGAACATCGGAAAGTATGTGAACAAAAGGAAAATGGAGCTTTTTGGCTCGCCTATGGACAGAGAAAAGCCTCTGATGACTTCCGATACTATTAATGCGCAGTATCTTCCCTGCAACTCGATAAACATCACAGTTGCCATAATGCAGCCCCCCTTCTTCGATCCGAACAGGAGCGAAGCTGAGAACCTGGGCGCACTGGGCACAGTTGTGGCACATGAGATAGGTCACGCCTTTGACTCCAACTGTATAAAGTACGATCCCGACGGTAAGCTGAATCCCGACTGGATAAACGAGACTGACAGAAAGATACTCGAGGAGCGTGCAGATGCCCTCTCAAAGTATTACAGCGACTACACTATCATGGAGGTCTTCCATGTTGACGGAGAGCTCACCAACGGCGAGAACTACGCCGATCTCAGCTCTCTGGAGTGCGTTACCAATATACTTGACGATCCCGAGGATCTGAAGAAGCTTTTCAAGAGTTATGCCGAGATCTGGTGCACACTGGCAGTGGATTCTGACGCAGTAGAACTGCTCAGTGAAGATGAGCACAGTCCCGGAAAGGTCCGCGTAAACGCCGTGCTTGCCTCGAACAAGAAGTTCAACGAGGTATATGATGTGAAGGAGGGCGACGGAATGTACGTTGCTCCCGAGGAAAGGGTAAGCAGGTGGTAAGCGATGAGACTGATAATCAAGCATATTTTCAAGGACATACTCGCACATAAGCTGAGAACATTGCTGCTGCTGATCTGTATCATCGTGTGCAGCTTCACAGCAATGATCTGTCTGGACCTCAGCGGCTCTCTCAAGACCATGCTGAGAGGACTTTTCTCCACTATGGCAGGCTCAAGCGATCTTGAGGTGGATACGAAATCTCCTGTAGGAGATGATTTCGCAGACGGTGCTCCCGACTGCAATATCCTTAGGCTGGGCGGCATTTCCTGCTACTTTGACAGAAGGATAGACAGCGATTATTCCTATGTCAACCGAGGTGAGGCAGCTGTTGTGGCTGTTGATATTGAGGAAGGCAAGAATATGAGCGTCATTCGCGATGACATTCAGATAGGCGGCAAGAAGGCAGGCGTCAGCAAGAGCTTTGCCGAGGAGTTCGGCTTTGAGGAGGGTGACAAGATAGTCCTCCACGGAGACAGGGATATTCCCGTTGAATTCACCGTCGGTACCATTGAGGAAAAGCAAGGACTTTTTGCCATGGGCGATAATGTTATCGTCATAAGTCTGGAGGATATGAATGACCTGTCTCTCGGCGGAGAGGCAGAGATCACCTCTGTAATGGTAGATGTCAAGGACGACAGTCAGATAAAGGAAGCAGAGAATTTCTTCAAGGATAAGTACCCCACAGCAGAGGTGATAAACTTCCTTGAGGACAAGGACCTTGAGGATTCCATAAAGGGAATTTCACGAGTATTCCTTATACTCTTTGCTATATGTATGCTCCTTGTCATCTTCGTGACCGTATCCGTATCAGAGCGTATGATAAGCGACAGGATGTCCGTTGTAGGCACATTCCGAAGCCTGGGAGTTTCTCCCGCAAAGACCACATTTGCGCTCATTTTTGAGAATGCACTCTTCGGACTTGTGGGAAGCAGTATAGGTATACTTCTCTACATTCTTATAAAGGAGCCTCTGTTCAACTCCATGCTCATTGTTGAAGATGCGATCCGTCCCAAGGTACCCATGCCGAAGTTTTATATATACATCGGAGTTATCCTTGGAGCGATCATCATCGAGAGCCTCTGCCCGGTAAAGGAGAGCATAAAGGCTCTGAGAGTGCCCATCCGTGATATAATCTTCAACACCAAGGAGACTGAGTACAAGCCCAGCAGGGCTGCTACAGTGATAGGCGCTCTGCTGCTTATCACAGCCGCTGTCACATTCTTCTTCAAGGACAGCTTTACAACAAATATGATCTGCTTCGTCTGTGTGATCGCAGGTGCAGCACTTCTGTTCAATTATGTTACCAGAGGCATAGCAAGGCTTCTGGCAAAGCTCTTTGACAAGCTAAATTTCCCCATTGCACATCTTGCGGCAGTAGAGGCAGGAGCAAAGAAATCCACTGTAGGAAGCTCAGTGCTCTGCGTTACAGCAGCTGCACTTGCTCTGGTTATCTATATGTTCTCCAATTCGCTGTCCACTGTATACTCAAAGCAGGTGTTCAAGTGCGACGTCATAAACCAACTTTCGGGAACCAAGCCCACAATGCTCACCTATATCGACCAGCTTGACGGCGTTGAGCAGACCGAGTTCTTCTATCTTAATCAGGACTATGTGAAAGTAGGCGATAAGCAGAAGGAAGAGGTCATATATATCTACGGCTGGAAGGACGGCGGAAATCAGCTGGTTGATTCCTTTGAGGGCTGCGATGACCATATCGGAGCCGATGAGGTCTGCCTCGGAAAGATACTGATGAGGGACTACGGCCTTGAGGTCGGCGATAAGGTTAAGCTTATCTTCATGGCAAAGGGCTATCTCCCCGCTGAAAAGGAGCTTACCATAAAGAGCAGGATAGACATCGACTACGGCTCTGGCACAGGTACCTGCGCTGTCCTCAATGAGGAAACCTTCAAGGAGATCTACGGCGATCACCCTGCATATCTCTTTGTCAAGGGTGACGATCCCAAGGCTATAAAGAAGACCATTCAGGATCACTCCGCAGACCTTATACCTCTGTGTATGACCAGCAATGAGTATATGCTTCAGCTCGGTATGAGCCGTGCTATACTCATGGTCATCATCCATATGCTCATACTCATCGGAGTAGGACTTACCTTTATCGGCGTTGTCAGCAACCAGCTCATAGGACTTGAGGGAAGAAAGCGTGAATGCGCAGTTATGACCTCAGTTGCGATGCCGCGGAAAAAGCTGTCGAAAATGTTCCTTCTTGAAAACATGATAGCCGCAGGAACAGCTCTGCTGTTTGCGGTACCCATAGGAATGTTCATGTCAGTGATATTCATGAGAATGATGGACACAACAGGAAACGTTATCCCCCTGTTGATACCTGTGGTAAAGTGCGTTATCTATGCCATATTCCTCTGGGGCATATTCACACTTGTATCACTGTTCCCCATAAGGGCACTGAAGAAAATGGACGTAGTTTCACAGCTGAAATACGAATAAAGGAGAAAGTACAATGGCTAATGTAATAGAAGTAAATAATGTATATAAGGCTTTCGGCAAGGGCGAGAGCATGACAAAGGTGCTGTCGGGAGCGTCCCTCAGCGTAGAAAAGGGCGAATTCGTGTCACTTATGGGAGCATCGGGAAGCGGTAAATCCACACTTCTCTACCTCATAGGCGGACTTGACAGATACTTCAACGGCACTATAAACGTATGCGGCAATGACATCGGCAAGATGAAGGAGAAGGCTCTCTCCGCACTGAGACTTGACAAGATAGGCTTTATCTTCCAGTTCTACAACCTGGTGCAGAATTTAAACGTTGAGGACAATATCCTCCTTCCCTCCAGTGTAAAGGGTAGGAGCAGAGCTGATATGAAGGCGCAGCTTGATGAGATACTCCGCATAACAGGTCTTACCGAGAAGCGCAAGGCAAAGCCCTCCGAGCTTTCGGGAGGTCAGCAGCAGAGGGTAGCTATCGCAAGAGCAGTTATCGGCAATCCCGAGATAATCCTTGCAGACGAGCCTACGGGAAATCTTGACTCCAACGCAGGTGCCGAGATAATGAAGCTGTTTTCCGAGATAAACAAGCAGAAGGGCATCACTATCCTCCAGGTAACACACTCCCACAAGTGTGCAGCTTACGGCGACAGGATAATCGAGCTTGTCAACGGTCAGACCGCTTCACAGAGCGCAGCAGAAAAGCCTGCACAGGAAGCTGTTCCCGCACAGTAAAACACATATAGAAAAAGCCCCTGAGCGCTGCAAAGCGTTCAGGGGCTTTTAGTTTATAGTTTAGTGTCCGGAGTTGAATGCTATGGTGCTGCTTTCGGCAGCTTAAAAACACATTGACTCTGAACTCGGTGTGCCGTCAGCCGTTTACCTTGTATTCAAACTTTGGCATGAGCCTGAGCTTGTGGAGATTAGCTCTGTGAAGACGGTCTATCTTCTCCTTTATCTCCGGTACTGAGCTGAGGTCGTCCTCGCCGCGGATATACTTGTCAAGCATAGCGTAGGTGAAGCCCAGGTTCTCCTCGTCGGTCTTGCCGCAGAGTCCGTCGATAGGCACCTTGTGTACCAGCTCGCGGGGAAGTCCCAGAAGGTCGCCCACCTGTAATACCTCGGTGACAGTAAGGTCGGAAAGGGGAGAGAAGTCGCCTGCTGCATCGCCGAATTTAGTGGAATAGCCCACCCAGTCCTCGGAGAGATTGCAGGTATTGACAACTCTGCCGTTGTGGCAGGCAGCTACGGCGTAGAGGGTAGTCATTCGGATACGGGCGGGAGTATTTACTCTTGCCTGTTCCGAGGGCTCCATGTGCTTTGAGAGCTCGTTCATGAAGGTGCTTACTGTTTCGCCGATATTGACAGTGTAGCTCTTTATGCCGAGGGTGTCCACCAGAAGGCGGCTGTAGGCAATATCTGCCTGCTCGCCCTGAGGCATGAGGACTCCGATGACTCTGTCCTTGCCGAGAGCCTTTACGCAGACTGCTGCGGCTACGGAGCTGTCCTTACCGCCCGATATGCCGATAACGGCGTTAGTGGTGGGGGAAGCTGTTCTCTCGAACAGGTCTCTTACCCATTCAACTACCTCGTTGGTGACTTTTTCAGCGTTGAAGCTGTAGCTCATAACATTACCTCCGTTTCAGTGGGCTCGTGAGCGGTCTGCTCAGTCTGCCATTGCCTTCTTTATAGCATCAAGAAGCTCATCATAAGTCTCAAATGCAGGGAGCTCGGGGTGATCCTTCTTGATCTGCTCTGTGCTTCTGAATAAGAAGCCTGCCTTGCTTGCCTCGATCATACCGAGATCGTTGTAGCTGTCGCCGCTTGCGATAGTATCATAGCCGATGGACTGGAGAGCCCTGACGGTAGTGAGCTTGGACTTTTCACAGCGCATCCTGAAGCCTGTGATCTCGCCGTTCTCAGCCACCTCAAGGGAGTTGCAGAAGATAGTGGGCCAGCCCAGCTTCTTCATAAGGGGAGCAGCGAACTGTGTGAAGGTGTCGCTTATGATGATGACCTGACCAAGCTCGCGGAGAGAGTCAAGGAACTCCTTAGCGCCGGGCATGGGGTCGATCTTAGCAATAGTGTCCTGGATCTCCTTGAGACCGAGACCGTGCTCCTTGAGAACACCGAGACGCCAGTTCATGAGCTTATCGTAATCGGGCTCATCACGGGTAGTCTTCTTCAGCTCGGGGATACCGCTTGCTTCAGCAAATGCGATCCAGATCTCGGGAACGAGAACGCCTTCAAGGTCGAGACAAGTTATATACATATAAATTCCTCCGTTGAATTAAAATCTTACACTACTATTATACTACGTTTTACAGATTTTGTAAAGCGGTAATTAAGTTATAAGTCAGGAGCTTCAATTACCGGAAAACAAAAGAGCGGCTGAGAGAGCCGCTCTGTGTTTCAGTATGAAAGTACGGTATTGATGATGCCCTGGTAGAGGCTTCCGGTCTGGCTTGCGAAATCGAAACCGAAATCGGCGGGGTTCTGGAGCTGCATAACGATTATGTAAGAGCCGTTGTAGCCGTAGTCGTTATAGCTGGTATAGACGGGCTTCTGTGCGGAGTTGTCATTCACGTTCCTGAGACAGCCTGTGATATAGAGGAAATCTCCCGCGCCTGTCTCGGCGGTGCCTGTCTTTGCGTAGAACTGGTAGTTCTCGGGGACATAAAGCCCCAGATTATTGGCAACTCCGGTCATACCGTCCAGAAGGTTCTGGCGGCAGTTCTCGGGGATAGAGCCCAGCACCTCATAGGGGGCGCTTCCGGGAAGCGCCTGTGTGTAGGGATCTGTGGTATCAACCACCTGCTGTATGACGAAGGGCTTTACCATATCGCCGAATATAGCCTCTCTGCCCAGTGCAGCCAGGTATATGGGGCAGGTGCGGACATAAGCCTGTCCGAAAGCGCTTCTGCGCAGGTCATCGGCACAGTATATCTCTATATTGTTCTCGATGGGACCGAAGTCGCAGTTGATGGTATCGCAGAAATGGAATATATTATTCAGGTCAGAGAGCACAGTATCGGTGCCCAGCTGATCGAATACCTTTGCGAAGTAGATGTTGCTGGAGTTCACGAATGCGGAGTAAAGAGTCCTTTCGGGAACGGGGTACCAGCCTGTATCGTGGTCCCAGTTGACGATAGTAGCGCCGTCGTCCTCCCATGTGCCGTCATCGTAGAGGGTGGTGATACCGTTCTTGTCGGCGATGACCTCTGACATTATCTTGAAGCAGGAGCCGGGAGAAGCGTTCTGGAACGCCTTGTTGGCGATAGTGCCGCTGCTGAGATTTTCAACGTATGAAGGATCCGCATAGAAAAGCTCAGGGTCATAGGTGGGGTAGGAAACCTCAGCCAGTATAGAGCCGTCGGTCCTGAGTACAACTATGGAGCCTGCCATTCCCATATTAGCCATATAGGAGCACAGCGCGGTCTGCACATTTGCGTCGATGGTAAGTCTTATGGACTGTCCCACATTGTTCTCCGCAGTAACGGGGGTGGGATTTTTAACGCGGAGCAGGTCACCGAAAACGTCATCGTAGCCTGCCGATGCCTCGCTGATGATATTTCCGAATGAATAAGCGTAGCCCTCTCCGTAGGTACGCTGTTCCTCGCCGCCCTCGGCGTAGGTGCTGTATGTTATAAGGTTATAATTAGTATCGTAGATATTTCCCCTGTAAACGGGTTCTGTCGTTGTTGTCGTTGTTGTCGTTTCTTCTGTTGTTATATCGGCGGCGGCTGTGTCTCCCTTTTCCTGAGCTGCCGGGTGTGAGCCGGTGTCCTTGTAGACCTCTATCTTTCCGACCTCCGATGAACAGGACGGAAACGACGCTACCACAGCTGCCGAAACAAGCATTGTGATAAGTCTTTTTCCCCTCGATATCATTCTGATTACCGTCCTTGCTATCTGTATCTGAAGCCTTAAATGCACCGCATGAAAGGCTATACTATAATTATACATTTTTTTCCTTTCTTCGTCAATACGTTTTAAAAAATAATCGAAAAAAATCCCTTCGGACAACCTCCGTATAACAAGCGGTCAACGGTGCCTTGCTGAATAAGCTGTGGCGATAGATTTTTTTTATAAGAGACCATAGGGTTTAGGTATTGGACAAAAGCCTATAGGTATGGTATGATTAGCTCATAGAAAACACAGGGAGTGAGAATATGAAAGCACTTTACAGAAGACAGCTTAATTCGGAACGAATGCGATGTTGCAGATGATAGGACAGACGGAAGATAATAAGAGGATATGAAAGAATTAATGTGATGAAAGGTCGATAAATATGAAAACAAGAATAAAGGTATATTCAGTACTTACAGCAGCCGCTCTTCTTACAGGCTGCGGTGCATTCAACAACCAGGACGGTACAGAGACAGCCACAACTGAGAACAAGACCACCACAGCAGCTTCGGAAACTACAACAGACTGCTGCGAGGATAAGGATAAGGACTGCTGCAAGGATGAGCCTGCGGACTGCTGCGGAGACAGCGCCGAGGCGGTAACACTGGGAGCTCCCGAAAAGACCAATATCAATATCGGACACCTCAACTCAACAGCTCACCTTCTTGCATTTGTTGCTGCTGAGGAAGGCTACTTCAAGGAAGAGGGACTCAATGTTACTCTCACACAGTTCTCCAGTGCAGCAGAACTGGTAAACGGTATTGAAGCCGACAAGCTGGACGTTGCCTTCGTTGGTTCGGTACCTACGCTCACATTCCAGAGCCAGGGACACGATATTTCCATCTTCGGCGGTGCAATGACCAACGGTCACGGCTATGTTATCAAGTCTGAATACGCAGACGAGGACGAGCTGGGCGTTGAGATACTCAAGGGACGAAACGTAGCTTCCGTTAAGAACAGCGTTCAGGATGCAGAGCTTCAGATCCTTCTCAAAAACGCTAATATCGGTATCGGTGAGGGCGATGACGAGGTGAATATCGTTTACTTCGACAGCCAGAAGGACGCATACGCTGCACTTTCAAATTCGTCTATTGACGCAGCTTCTGTATATTCACCCTATGCTTCTCTTGCAAAATCACAGGGATACAAGGTAGTATACTACTGCGCTCATGAGAAGGCGCTTGAAAATCAGCCCTGCTGCCGTCAGATCGCCAAGACATCGGCACTTAACAGCAATCCCAATACATTTATAGCTATCGAAAGAGCATTCATAAAGGCTTATCACTTTACACAGACCGCTCACGACAAGACCATCAAGGACGTCAAGAAATACATAGATATTGAGGATGACCTTATCGAGACTGAGGTCTACGGCGGATACAGCGTTTCCAGTCCCGATCCCGACAAGCAGGGTACCGTCACACTCAAGGATACTATTGTTGATCTTGGCTACACAGACGATTATGACATCGAGTCTTACTATAATACGGATATTTACAAAAACGCTCTGGCAAGTATCCTGGCTGAAGGCTCCGATGACATCTATAAGGAATTAGAGGAGCATTTCAATGAGTACGAGTAATACGGCAGTCGCCAACAAGATAGAGATAAAAAATCTCACAGTCAACTACACAGAGAACAGAAAAAGCTTCAACGCACTGAATGACGTGACATTCGGTGTTGGAAGGGGCGAGTTCGTCAGCGTCATCGGCGCCAGCGGCTGCGGAAAGTCCACACTCCTCAGTGTTCTCGAAGGTCTTTATTCTCCTGCGGGAGGTACCGTGCAGATAGACGGCAAGGAGCTTCACGGCACAGGTACAGAGAGGGGAGTAGTGTTCCAGCACTACTCTCTCTTCCCGTGGATGACCACAAGAAAGAATATAGAATTTGGCATCAAACAGGCAAAACACGGCGTCAAGCGCAGTGAGCGCGCAAGGATAGCGGACGAATTCCTGCATAAGGTGGGACTTGACGGCTTCGGCAGCAAATACCCTTCCCAGCTTTCGGGCGGTATGCAGCAGAGAGCCGCTATCGCAAGGGCACTGGCTATGGATACGGAGATACTCCTCATGGATGAGCCCTTCAGCGCCATTGACGCAAAGAACAGAGTAGTGCTCCAGGAGCTGCTCCTTTCCCTCTGGGAGGGAGACGGCAAGGAGGAACGCAAGACTGTTGTCTTTGTTACCCACGATATAGATGAGGCTATCCTCCTCTCGGATAAGATAGTAGTTCTCACCGCACACCCCGGAACAGTCAACGAGATAGTACAGGTGCCCTTTGAGCGCCCCAGAAACCGCTCTGCACTGGTGGGTACAGAGGAGTACGGCAAATTCAGGAACAGACTTCTCGGACTTCTCTACAATGACATCAGAGAGCGTATCGGCGGAGATGAGGTGGTACTATGACATGGAAAAAGCGTTTTCTCAGAGTCACACACCTGCTCTTCATCATACTTCTTCTGGTACAGCTCCTTCCCGACAGATCCACAAAGGAGGTCTTTACGGGAAAGCTGGTGACCTTTGCTATTGGTGTTGAAGTTGTGACCCTGCTGGCTTCATTTATAATAAAGAAGCCCCAGTCCCTGTCACTGCTGCTGGATATAGTGGGCTTTGTGTACGTTCTTCTGACGGTCTGGAGCCTCGCCACAGCCAAGTACAACATACTCAACGATATGCTTTTCCCCGCACCCGGCAAGGTGATCAATCAGTTCGTTGAGGACAGGCAGAAGATACTTATAAATATAAAGAGCTCCGTGGGCATAACCATTCAGGGCTTCCTCCTTGCAGCTGTCACAGCCATTCCCCTGGGACTTTTCATCGGCTGGAGCGCAAGAGTGGGCGGAGCTGCCACATACATCACCAAGTTTTTCAGCTCAATACCGCCGATAGTTTACATTCCCTACGGTATCGCGCTTCTCCCCACATTCAGATCGGTATCCGTATTCGTAATATTCCTGGCTACCTTCTGGCCTGTATTTGCAGGAACCATGAGCGGAGTCCTGGGCGTTGACAAGAAGATAATCGACTCGGCAAAGGTGCTGAACATCAGCAAGCCGGAGATGCTGTTCTCGGTAATACTTCCCGCGTCCTTGCAGCAGATATTCCTGGGCTGCAACCAGGGACTCAGTGTTTCCTTCATACTCCTAACATCAGCGGAGATGATAGGCGCAAGGGACGGTATGGGCTATTATGTAAAGTATTATTCGGACTTCGGCGACTACACAAGAACCATCACAGGACTTCTGGTCATCGGTTTCGTAGTAATTGCCGTTACATTCCTTTTCAATAAGCTCCAGAATTACCTTCTCCGCTGGAAGAGATAAAAATAAAGCCTGAAAGCAGAAATACTGCCTTCAGGTTTTTGTGTTTTTATCCTTACTTGTAATTCTTGAAGTAGAGACCGCCGTAGAGGCTGAACATGAGCTTTTCCAGGAATGAAACGTCAGCCTTAGCGCCTGTGAGTATATAATTCTTGGCTATGCTGTTCATGCCGCTGGCGATGAAATCAACGATAAAGACTCTGCTGTCATCGGGGACGTCGCTGATGAAGTGTTTGCAGTCCATCAGTGACTTATACTGAACGTCATAGAGGAAGTGTATCATATCATTTTTAACAAGGAGACCGATGATGTGCTTTTTCTCAACGATATAGCGGCTGTAGCCCTCGCAGAAGCTGCGGAACACAGCTGAGTGGCAGGAGGTATCGTTTTTCTCGGGAAGGAAGCAGCAGTTATGGCTGAGCTCATACATTATGACATTTTCCTTTGTTCCGAACAGGGAATAGAAGGTCTGGCGGGACACCTGAGCCTCACGGCAGAGGTCGCTGACGCTTATCTCGCTGAATGATTTTTCCTCAAGAAGCCGCAGAAGTGCTTCTGAGATGAGTTTCTGAGAGAGTAATGCTGATTTGTTGCTTCCCTGATACATGGACAAAATACCTCGCTTTGTAAAAGTTGTTTCAAGCTCCTTGACAATTGTCAAATACTATGATAATATTATAACAAAGGGGCGGACATTTGTCAAGTCCCTGAAGTAAAAAATAACGGAGGTCGTAATTATGGCACAGGTTACAAAGGATACAAAGATAGGCGAGCTTCTCCAGCTTGACAAGGACGTATCACCTATTCTTTTCAGCATAGGAATGCACTGCCTCGGATGTCCTGCATCACAGGGCGAGTCCATTGAGGAAGCAGCAATGGTACACGGTGTGAATGCAGACGAGCTTGTTGACGCTATCAACAAGAAGCTTGCTGAATAATTTTTTCAGGCTGATATGATAAGGAAAAGGCACCCGAAGGTGCCTTTTTTCTTTTATATCTCGATGATATTGTGATCGTATACCAGAAGTGTAAAGCCAACATTGTTGATAACTGTATTGGCGATACGCTGAGGCGGATCGATTGCGTAGGAGTTGGACTGCTGGAACAGGCTGTACTCATAATCCGAGAGAAGGAGGAAGTAATCCTTCTGGTAAGGATCTGTCTCATACCATCTTCTTGAGGACTGGTATGTTCTCATGGTCGCGCCGTTCTCATCGACATTGATGTCAAATACCTTGATCTTGTTGTTGGTGATAAGTGTAACGGAGTTAGCATTCCAGAATGTAGCATAGCCCTTTGTAACGCCCTGTTCCTCAAGGAAGTCAGCAAGCATGAACTGTGTGTTAGTCTTGTATGCGTCCTTCTTCATCTTTCTGACATCGTTGCAGTGAACAAGACCTGTTACGAAGATGGGGACGAAGAGCACAACTGCCAGTCTTGCAACATCTGCCTTTCTGGAGACAGACCATGTGAGGAAGAGTATGCTTACGATGAGCGAAGTGCCTATCATTGGGATTATTCTCCAGTCAGCAGCGGAGAGAACACCGAATACATAGCCCATGATGTTTACAGCTGTAACAGCCCAGTGCATCCATATCCAGATACGCATCATTCTGCCCTTGCGGTCGTCGCCGAACTTCTTGTAGAAGCAGGTAGCAACGATGGGGAGCACAGCTATAAGGATAGCTGTCATGAGGCAGAGCATATTGGGGATACCATCTTTGCTTGCAAACTTAACGTTTGTAAGGCTTCTGACGCCCAGGAGCCTCATCCATGCGAAGGGGAGCTTCTGGAAGTGCTCAAGCCATTCCTCCATAGGTGAGAAATTGGAGTTTGCCTCCTGATAGCCTGCGCTGAGGTCGCCCAGGAGCTTCTTGTTGATGAAGTTTCCGATAACAGCCATTACCAGGAACACAAAAGCTCTGAAAGCAACAAGGAAGGTCTTGCTGCTGAAAAGCTTGGTCTTTGCGTCAACGAACTGCTCTGCGAATACAGCGCCTGCGAAGGGAAGCACGAACAGGGTGAAGCCTGTGATGCCGTCCAGACCTGTGCAAACCATGAATGCACAGATACAGAGGAAAATGATTATCCTGTGGATAAATGTCTTCTTGGTGTCCTTGCCCTCTTTTCTCAGAGCTGAGGCCTTGCCGCTGACGGTAAGGAGCCTGAAGTAGAGGAAGGCACCGATGAGCAGGAAGAGTATTCCCAGGGAGTAGTAAATGGTGTGTCCCCAGAATATCTCACGCATTTTCTGAGTGGAGAGCGTGATGGAAAGGAATATTGCCGTTCCGACCATGGAAATGGGGAAGCTTCCCGTTGTCTCTCTTATCATGAACAGCATGAATACCGTGAGCAGTACGAAGAAGCACATCATTCCCACGATATGAGCAGTCATTCCGTAGCCGAACATATGGATAAGGGGGATCATTATGGTGCTTGTGCTGAATGGCAGGAAGCAGGCATAAGAGAAGTCCTTATCGTAGGTGTGGCCGCTTTCCACGGAAGCCTCAGCCCAGATGATAGTATCGGTGCAGTCGGCGTGGAATTCAGCCTTGGAAGCAGTGGTAACGTAGTAGATAGTAACTGCGCAGACGCCCAGGAACAGTGCAGCTGTGAGTACCCAGACAGCTATTTTGCCCAGAATGTCAAGGTGGAGACGTTCCTTTAAAGCTGCAAGCTTTTCTGCCAGAGTCTTTGGCTCTTCTGTCTCGGCAGGCTCCTCGGTCTTCTTCTCGGGCTTGCTGCTCTTGTTTTTATCGCCATTGCTCTTGTCCGGCTTTTTGCCGTCGGAGCTTTTTTTGCTGCTGTTGTTGTTTTTGCTGCTTTTCTTTTTAGCGCTGTCAGCAGCCTTTTCAGCTTTCTCGGCAGTCTTTTTCACTGCCTTTTCGGCTGCTTCTCCGGTCTTTTTCACCTTTTCCGCAGCTTCTTCGGCAGCAGTCTCGGTAAGGTCGATGACCTCCTCAGCCTCATCAGCGGCAGTTTCGGTAAAGTCAAGTACCTCCTCAGCTGCGTCCTTTACACTGTCAGCAGCCTTTTTAGTCTTGTCGTCCATATTTTTCCTCCATAAAAGGCAGGGGGCGCATAAACGCCGCCCCACGATAATAAATTATGTCTTGTCCTTTTTAGTGTAGAGCAGTATCTTTCTTGCGAAGAAGTTCCACAGGAAGGATACAGCGGTAGAAACTACCTTTGCTATCATCTGATAAGCGCTGGTCTTGTCGCTGAGCCATACCTCAAAGCCCTTGGTGATACCCATAGTGATGAGGAGTCCCACAACACCTATGGCAGCAAATCCGAGGAATTCCACGAATTTGTTCTTGACGTTTGAGGTCTTGAATATCCAGAAGGTGCTGATGAGATAGTTGACGATGAGACCTGCCACGAATGACAGTGAATTTGCCGCAACGGCGAAACGCTCGCCGAAGACGAACTTGAAAAGAACGAAGGAAAGTCCCCAGTCAACGACGGTAGCGAGACCGCCGACGAAGATATAGCGGAAGAACTGTATGAGTGTATTGTCTGTATCTCCCACAAAGAGCTTCTTGAAGTCCTTGTCGCGGAAGATCTGTTTGATCTCGTCCATTACTTCTGCTTCTCCTCGTGGTATTCCTTCTCTGTATTTACGTTCCAGATAGCGGACTTATCTGTGCTGCCGCTCTTGATAGCCTTTACAGCCTCGAAGGAGGTTACCATAGAGTGGTCGATATTGTTATATCTGTGCTGGCCGTTACGTCCTACGCAGTAGAGGTTGGGGATAGTATCGAGGTACTCGATGAGCTTGTCCATCTCGTCGTAGGTATCGAAGTAAGCAGGGTAAGCCTTCTTCACCTTTTCCATGTGGGTGTCGATGACCTGGTCTGCGCTGTCGATAAGACCGAGCTTTACCATTTCCTTTACGCAGAAGTCAGAGAACTGCTTCTCGGTCATGTTCCAGAACTTGTCGCCCTCGGTAACGAAGTACTCAAGACCTACCCATACGGTATGGCCAAGGTCCTTTACCATGTAAGGAGACCAGTTGTTATAGATCTGGAAACGTCCCATCTTTACACGTCTGTCCTGAACGTATACCCAGCAGTCGGGCACGATATTGCCTACAGTCTTCATATTGGTCTTGTTCTTGAGCTTGAGCTTGGGAACGAGAACACCGAGGGTCATGTAGTCACGGTAGGGAAGACCTGCGGCGATCCTTGCAGCGTCCTCGGGAACATCGTTCATGCCTGCAACAAGGTCCTTGACAGGCATTGAGGAGATAACGCAGTCGCCGCTGAGCTCTACCTCCTTGCCGTCCTTTATATAAGTAACGCCTGTGAGGTTGTTGTTTTCGTCCTTGTGGAGCTTCTTAACGGCAGCCTCCATGATGATGGTACCGCCCAGCTTCTTTACTTCATCGGCAGTTACCTCCCAGAGCTGTCCGGGACCAAGCTTGGGGTACTTGAACTCCTCGATGAGAGAGGTATTTACCTTACGGTTCTTTACCTTGAAGAGCTTTCCGAAGAAGTCCTTGATGATACCCACGATAGACAGACCCTTGGTACGCTGAGCGCCCCATGAAGCGTCGATCTCGCTGGGGTGTCTGCCCCAGAGGTTTTCGGTGTAGTACTCGAAGAACATGGAGTAGAGCTCCTTACCGAAGCAGTTGATGTAGAAGTTCTCCAGATTGTTCTCGGGACGCTTGTGGATAGCAGCCTTGAGGTAGCTGAATCCCACCTTCATAGTTGTGAAGAAGCCGAAATTCTTGATAGTCTCGGGCTTGAGCGAAACGGGGTAATCATAGAACTTGTCGTTGAAAAGGATACGTGACACTCTGTGTCTCTTGAGCATAACGCGGTCTGTGTACTTGGGGTCGGGACCGCCTTCCTCAACGTTTACGTGTCTCTTGAGGAACTTATCGTCCGATGAGGGAACGCCCTGAACGGGAAGCATATTGCTCCACCACTGATTTACCTCGGGTATTTTTGAGAAGAAACGGTGGCCGCCCATATCCATACGGTTGCCCTTGTAGTTTACGGTCTTTGAGATACCGCCGATAGCAGAGGTCTCTTCGAGTACAGTGACATCGTATTCGCCTGAGCCGTCTTTGAGAAGCTCATAGGCAGCGGTAAGACCCGCAGGTCCCGCACCGATAATAATGACTTTTTTCATGTTTTATTACCTTTTCCCTTCCACGGAGCCGTAAGCTCCGAAAATAGTCTTATAATAATTAGACGCATGAGCGCCCGAAAACTCTCACCCTCGGGAGAGAATTTTTTTTGCGGAAGAGCTATGCAGAAAAAGTGCATAACTATCCATAGTATAAGTTACATTATAACACATTGATGAAGAATAATCAAGGGAAGGAAGTCTATTTCTGCACAAGAGCCGGGAATTTAATGCAATTCCAACAAAAACGAACAGACAAAATTGTGCTCTTGCACGAAGTCTGAGCCTGCCTGTACAAAGAAAAAACTGAGTTAAGCCCTTAGTCCTTAGCCGTTAGCATAATGCAGGGGTGGATATTATCCGCCCGATAATAAAAAGGCAAAGCCGCTTCCTGATGGCTAAAAGCTAAAGGCTAATGGCTTCAGAGAAACATAATGCCCCTGGGCACTTTTCAGCGCTCAGGGGCAGAACTTCCGTATAAGCACAAAAGTCAGGTGTGCTTTGGGTATTTACTTTTCAGAGCAGAACTCTACCTTTTCACCGTTGAGGATCATATTTGTAGTCCTTACTGCGCACATTTTTCCGCACATGGAGCAGGTGTGTCTGTCAGCGGGGGGAGTGCTCTCGAAGTAGGCTCTTGCCTTTTCGCCGTCAACAGCTATCTCGAACATCTTGTCCCAGTCTACCTCGTGACGAGCCTCAGCCATAGCGTTATCGCGGTCTGTTGCGTGGGGGATGCCCTTTGCGATGTCGGCAGCGTGAGCAGCTATGCGGCTTGCGATTATACCCTCCTTAACGTCGCTTGTGTCGGGAAGACGGAGGTGCTCTGCGGGAGTTACATAGCAGAGGAAGTCCGCACCGCTTGCAGCAGCGATAGCACCGCCGATAGCAGAGGTGATGTGGTCATATCCGGGGAAGATGTCAGTTACCAGAGGTCCCAGGACATAGAATGGAGCGTTGTGGCATATACGCTTCTGGAGCTT
The DNA here is from genome assembly GCF_000621785.1 of Ruminococcus flavefaciens ND2009. Classification (GTDB taxonomy): domain Bacteria; phylum Bacillota; class Clostridia; order Oscillospirales; family Ruminococcaceae; genus Ruminococcus; species Ruminococcus flavefaciens_C. The sequence goes on from NZ_KK211348.1 coordinate 225,983, forward strand.
CATATTTGCAGCGATCTCGTTCATAGCCATGTGACCGGGGCCCTCTACCATGACCTGAACGTCCTTTGCCCAGGCTCTTTCCGTGAGAGCGCCCAGCTCGATGAGCTCTGAGATCTGTCCTGCGTCGGTAGCGTCGTCGATACAGCCGGGGCGGAGAGCGTCTCCCAGGGAGATGGTGCAGTCGAACTCGCGGAGTATATCCAGCACCTCGTCATAGTGCTCGTAGAAGGGGTTCTCGTTGCCTGTCATCATCATCCATGCGAACAGGAGTGAGCCGCCCCTTGAAACTATGTTCATCTTGCGCTTGTCTCTGCGGAATGCCTCAACAGCGCGGCGGTTGATACCTGCATGGATAGTCATGAAGTCAACGCCCTCCTCTGCGTGAGCGCGGACAACTCTCAGGAAGTCATCGGCAGTTATCTCAAGGAGGTCCTTTTCAAGGTAGCCGATAGCGTCATACATGGGAACTGTGCCTATCATAGCAGGTGACTTTTCTATGAGAGCGGTGCGGAAGGTATTGGTCTTGCCGTAGTTGGAGAGATCCATGATAGCCTCGGCGCCGAATTTAAGCGCCATATCAACCTTTTCCATCTCTACGTCATAGTTTTTCGCATCGCCTGAGATACCCAGGTTCACGTTTATCTTGGTACGCATTCTTGTGCCGATACCCTCGGGAGAAATGGACTTGTGGTTGATATTACATGGGATGCAGACCTCGCCCTTTGCCACCAGCTCACGGAGCTCCTCGGCGCTTATATATTCCTTTTCAGCGACTATCTTCATCTCGGGAGTGATAATGCCCTTCTTTGCCGCTTCCATCTGTGTACTGTAGTTTCTCATTTTTATTTCCTCCATATATTATGGAGCCGGGAGCGCGGGGGAGCAGGTCATGCTCTTGTCTCCCGGCTTCCCGTTATTGTTTTTTTGCAAATATCTTCTTTGCGGCAACACACATTATAATAGTAGCCGCCATGTCGGGCAGAGTATTTCCCACGGGAATGTCCACCCTCATAAGTACCCTGTAGAGCGCAAATCCCAGCACCCACACGATACAGCTTATTATGTCGAAGCTCTTGTCCGAGCTGTCCTTTTTCAGTATGAAATGGTCCGCTATCTGAACGGCTATCATAGGCGCGAATACCGAGCCGATGAGATAGAGGAAGTCCGTTATATCGTCCATTGGGAAGATGATAGCTCCCGCAGTACCGATGACCGCAGCAGCCACGGCTATCCACTTGCCCTTGAGCTTGGCGAAGATGGACTCTCCCGAGATACCTGCGGAATAGGCGTCAAGGAAGGTGGTTGTGACTGTGGAGAATACCACGATGAGGAGACCCGCAATGCCGAGGCTTGCCTTCAGCATTATCTGTGCGATGTCATATTCGCCTGTGAATATAGCAGCTCCCATGCCGATAGCGTACATCCAGCAGCTTATAATGCCGTAGACGATGGCGCTGACAGCCGTAGCTGCAACAGGCTTTTCAGCTTCTCTTGTGTAGTCGCTTATGAGTGGCAGCCATGAAAGGGGCATAGCCACAGACAGCTCCACGGCGGCGCCGAAGCTCATGCTCTCCTCGGAGATGGGGAGCTCGCTGCCGTCGAAGAATATAATCTTGCAGAGTATCAGCGTCAGCACGAACAGTGCAGCCATGGCGACTGTATTTACCTTGCCCAGATTTTTTATGCCGATGAGTATCCAGAGTATGATAAGTCCGCCAATGACCAGACACCACACCCAGCGACCTGCGCCGAAAATGCCGTTTGCGGCCAGAGCGCCGTCGTATATCATGATAGCCGTCCAGCCCACCAGCTGCAGCACGTTCAGGGCTGAGAAGAAGATACCTCCCTTGCTTCCGAAGCTCATCTTTACGGTCTCCATAGCGCTTTTGCGGGTCCTGCCGCCGATGAGCCCCGCAAGGAACAGCATGGTGCAGCCGATGATGTGACCGATGATGACTGCCAGGAGACCCTTTCCGAAGCCCAGGGGAGCGAAATATGTTCCCGTGATTATCTCGGCGATGGATACACCTGCGCCGAACCAGATAAGTCCGTTTTCATATATTGAGGTGCGCTTCTGTTCCATTACTCAGCCTCCCGGGCAAATCTGCCAGTAAGAGCGAAGGCGTGAGCCATGGGACCGCTGCCCTTTCCGAGGTCCAGCATTGCAGCCAGAGCCCCCGATATGTATTCCTTAGCCCTCTCTACAGACTCCTCAAGACCGAAGCCCTTAGCCAGATTTGAGGCTATGGCGCTGGAAAGAGTGCAGCCTGTGCCGTGGGTGTTTGGATTGTCGATACGTTTTCCGTTGAACCATGCAGTTTTGCCGTTATTCCAGAGCAGGTCGTTGGCGTCGCTGAGACTGTGACCGCCCTTGCAGAGCACTGCACAGCTGTACTTGCTGCCGATGATCTCTGCGGCTTTTACCATGTCCTCCTGTGAGGATATTTTCATATCCGCCAGTATCTCCGCCTCGGGGATATTGGGCGTCACCACAGTGGCAATGGGGAGGAGCTCCGACCTGAGAGTCTCCACAGCCTCCTCGGCGATGAGCCTTGAGCCGCTGGTAGCCACCATAACGGGGTCTACAACGATGTTCTCCGCCTTGTATTCGCGGAGCTTCGCAGCAATGGTGCGGATAAGCTTGTCGGAGGAGACCATGCCTGTCTTTACTGCGTCGGGACGTATGTCCGTAAACACAGCGTCAAGCTGCATGGATAGAAATTCAGGCGTTACCTCCATAATACCTGTTACGCCGGTCGTGTTCTGGGCTGTGAGAGCGGTTATAGCGCTCATAGCGTAAACACCATTCATGGTCATTGTTTTAATGTCCGCCTGAATGCCGGCGCCTCCGCAGGAGTCGCTTCCTGCGATCGTTAATGCTGTTTTCATGTACATTTCTCCTTTTCGGTAATTTCGGGATCTCTCCCCAGCATTAATTTTGTATAGCGAGACAAGGTGGTGCCCCCGGTGTCCCGCTTTTGATAATTCATAATGCATAATTCATAATTCATAATAAATGTCGCCGATACGATATTAAAGGCATAATTATGTTCTGTCCGCGTAAGCGGACACCAAAATTATGAATTATGGATTTTTAATTATGAATTGAAAAAAGGTGTGCCCGCAAAGAGAGACACACCTTCATTGCAAAAGTATTTCCCTCCGTTGGCATTATCCAAATCAGGTAAGGTCGGAGTTTACAACTCCCTCTCAGCCTGTTCACAAGCTCCCTTTTTTTATTATTATACCACTTTTATATGAATTGTCAAGCGGCTTGGGGCAGTTGTTTCTGAAAGATATTGAAAATAATCACGCCCTGTGATATAATGATAATAATGAAGCTAAGTCGGGAATGTACTGTAAATGAGGTAATGCTGTGGATATGGAGACAATTATTTATGTCGTAATTGCCGTGGGCTTATTTATCTATCATGGGCTGGATGTATTCTATAAATACAGGTGCTACACCGAGGAGGTGGAAGCCACGCTCAGAGATGTGGATACAAGCACTCTGAAGTTCCCCGGTGAGGAAAGAAGGTTTACCTTCACATACACCTTTGTCTATACCTACGGCGGTGAAGAATACCGGCATATCGTCAGGTCGAATTCCTCGATCTATGATAAAGACGACTCCATCATTCTCAGGATAAATCCCGTATTCCCCGAAGAGTATATAGTTCCCGGTGAGTTCATAGCACGAAAGCAGAAGGTTTTTGCGGTATTGCTGATAATTGCAGTGCTTCTGGTCATGATCCGTTTGGGGTTCAGGGAAAGTCATTTTAAGATATACTGACTTAAAAAATGAGAAGGAGAGGTCATGCTTTGCCTGCTGTCTCCGGCAGCCGCATATATTGCATTCTTGTTTCCCGGATAACGGAATATTCTTAGATCTGCAAGCGTTCTATGCTAAATACACTGGTCGGTGCTCTCACTGCGGGGGCACCGATTTTTTATGCTGATTAAAGAATATTAATAAAATATACTTGAATTGACGGCGGATTTTTGTTAAAATCAGTATATGAGGCTGGTTTCAGCTATTATATATTAAAACGGAGGTAAGATCTATGGACAAGAAGGCTATGTATAAAATAAGCTACGGACTTTTCGTTGTTACAGCACAGAGAGACGGCAGGGATAACGGATGTATCACAAATACCCTTGCTCAGGTGACTTCGGCTCCCAACAGGGTAAGTCTCACCGTTGCAAAGACCAACTTCACTCATGACATGATAATGGACTCAGGAGCATTTACCGCTTCCGTTATAAGCACTGACGCGGATTTTGAGCTGTTCAGGCATTTCGGTTTTCAGTCAGGCAGGGACGTGGACAAGTTTACGGACTTTACCGGCTGCAAGCGCACAGAGAACGGCACATTTATCGTAACCAAGGGCACCAATGCCTATATCTCGGGCAAGGTCTGTCAGACTGTTGACCTGGGCACCCATACCATGTTCATCGCAGATGTTACTGATATGGAGGTGCTCTCCGATACGCCCTCAGCTACATATGAATACTACCAGAGCAATATCAAGCCCAAGCCCGAGGCTGTAGGCACTACCTCCGACGGTCAGACCATCTGGAGATGTGTTATCTGCGGCTATGAGTACGTGGGCGAGGAGCTTCCCGAGGACTTCATTTGTCCTATATGCAAGCACGGTGCTTCCGACTTTGAGAAGGTCACAAAGGCTCCCGACAAGGACATGGTGCCTGTGGGAAAGACCGAGGGCGGTCAGACGATCTGGAGATGTACAGTCTGCGGATATGAGTATATCGGCGACGAGCTTCCCGAGGGCTTTGAGTGTCCTCTCTGCGGAGTCGGCGCGGATATGTTCGAGAAGATAAGCGAGGCTCCCGCCGAGACCGCTTCCGCCAATAAGTACGCAGGCACAAAGACCGAGAAGAACCTCCTTGAGGCTTTTGCAGGCGAGTCTCAGGCGAGAAACAAGTACACCTACTATGCTTCCGTGGCAAAGAAGAACGGCTATGAGCAGATAGCTGCCCTGTTCCTCCAGACTGCCGAGAACGAGAAGGAGCACGCAAAGCTGTGGTTCAAGGCGCTGGGCGGCATAGGCACTACTGCGGAGAACCTTCTCCATGCCGCTGAGGGCGAGAACTTCGAGTGGACAGATATGTACGAGAGAATGGCGAGAGAAGCCGACGAGGAAGGCTTCCACGACCTTGCGGAGCAGTTCCGCGGCGTAGGTGCCATCGAGAAGCACCATGAGGAGCGTTACCGTGCTCTCCTCCACAACGTTGAGGCTATGGAGGTATTCAGAAAGAGCGGCGTGACAATGTGGGAGTGCCGCAACTGCGGACACATCGTCATCGGCACCGAAGCACCAGAGGTTTGTCCCGTTTGCTTCCACCCCCAGAGCTACTTCGAGGTGAGAAAAGAGAATTACTGATATAGCATGATAGGGTGAGGAGAAAAATGAAAAAGCTTATAACTGTACTCAGCCTGTCGGGAGCGCTTCTGCTCCTTGCAGGCTGCGGTACAGCAAAGAAAAAGGAGTGTACCATAAATATCCACTCCCACCACATCGGCTGGGGAGAGGACGGTAACTTCCTGGGTGAGGGAGAAGCTGACCAGACTCTCACCGTCAGGGAGGGAATGAAGCTGTATGAGAACTGGGGCGGCGAATGGCTCACCGATAAACCCGAGACTCCCGATCTTCAGGTCATAGCGGAGATAAAGTCCATAGAACCGGACTGCGTTGTCTGGGTAATGGACGGTCAGCAGGTGAAAAGGAGTTATGGCAGCAAGTGTAAGGTGGACTCACTGTATACCGTATATGACGGCACAAACTATGACTATATGGTCTACTTCTCGGACTATAGGGAAAAATAGACTTCAAAGGCAGTAACACTAATGGATACAATTAAAAAGTACAAAATATTCAACCGCGATATGATGAAATGCCTTGCTATCTTCATCATGTTCTGGGGACACCTGATAGGCTGGGTGATCATGGACAGGTACGACGGCGACGTAACGAAATATTATGAGCTTCCGCTGTGGGAGCTGATACTGATATACACGTCACTGTTCTGTCCGCCTGTCATGTTCTTCTTTATCGCGGACGGCTACAAATACACCCGTGACAGGAAAAAATACGCCAAAAGGCTGTTTATCTTTGCCTGCATAGCCCAGCCCTTTGACTGGCTTTGCTGTCACAAGGCATTCGGCTGGTGGCATACCAATGTTATATTCACGCTGTTCTTCGGACTTCTTGCATTAATGGCGTGGGAGAGCAGGTTCAGGCTCTGGCAGAGGATAGGACTTATCCTGCTGTGCATGGGCACAACTGCGGCGATACAGTCAGACTGGTTCATATTCGGTATATTGTACATACTGCTGATACATGGCTTCCGCGAGAAGCCGAAGGTACGCTGCATCACGTATTTCGGGCTGTCGGCGCTGTACTTCGGACTTAATCTGTTAAGTCTGGGAAAGGTGCCCACGGTGCCGCTGCTTGCGGAGATAGCCACAATGTTTCTCATGTTCGTGGCAGCATATCTCTGCATGACAGTTTTCTACAACGGCAAAAAGGGCAGACACCCCGAGTTTGCCAAGTGGTTCTTCTATATCTTCTATCCGCTCCATTACTTCATTATATGGATAGTCGAGAATATAGTGAACAGATAAGAAGAATTTAGCGCGTATGCGCTAAGTTGATAGTTGAAAGTTGAGAGTTAATGTGTTCGCTTCGCTCACAATATTTAAATATTGTCGCCGCAGGCGACACCACAACTACTTACTACTCACTACTAACTCAGAACAAACAAGCCCCGAAGCAATTGCCTCGGGGCTTTTCTTAAATCATATTGTCTGCTGCTTTGAAAGTACCAGTTTTCTCAGCGGTATCATGTCGAATACGTCTATCTCTCCGTCACCGTTTATATCTGACTTTTCGGGAGCAGCAAGTGCGTCCTTTTTGAGCAGATAGCGCTGGAGCGAAACAAGGTCTGCCGCAGTTACAAAGCCGTCGTTGTTTACGTCGCCTGTGAGAATGTCGGCGCCCTCAACTCCGTATATAGCTATCTCGGCAATGTTGCAGAGGTATTCGGAGTCGGTATTGAGGGGACTTGTGGGAGCTCCCTCGGGAACTTCGTAGCGGATATAGCGTGCCTTCACGCCCTCAAGCTCTGGAGTGAAGTTCATTCTGAATGTGGGCTTGGTCTCGACGGTGTATACCTTTGTCCAGTTGACACCGTCCACTGATGTGCTGAAGAAGCCGCCGATCATTCTTGCCTCATAGCCGTTTCTTGGGCAGTAAGCGATATTGCCTATATCGCATACCTTCTCAAGGTCAAGAGTGACATAGCCCTGCTGGAGACCGTCAAAGTATGTGTTCATGTCGCCGTCATAAGCCTTGTCAGCAGATGTTGCTGTGGACTCATGCCATGAAAGGGTACCTGTAACGTTCTTTGCAGTGAGCTTGTCATACCTGGTGCTGCTGCCCTGACCGTGGGGAACTCCGAAGAGAGCGATCTCCGCGATATTAGCGCAGTAGGAGCTGTCGCTGTTGTACTCGTTGGCGGGCTTGCCCGAGGGCACCTCATAGCGGATATAGCGTATGGTGGTGTCGCCGGAAAGGGAAGTCACATAATGCATACCCGAGGTGGGCTTGTCCTTTACCACATAGAGGTCTGACCAGGTCTGACCGTCCTGTGATACACGGAATTTTCCGTCTGTCATGCGGTACTCATAGCCGCTTCTGGGAGCGTATCCGAGAGCGGTGATGTCATAGAGACCGCCCAGATCTGCCTGTACCCAGCCGTCGCTGACGCCGTCAAAATAGGTGCCTGCGCTGCCGTCGAAAGCCTTGGTGTAGTTGGTCGAAGAGTCGCTGTTCCATGAGTCTGAGCCGCTGAGCTTTGCCGATGAAAGGTCTATCTTGTCGGTGAGGTCGGCACCGCCCTTTACACCGTCGATGATGAAGGTGGTAACGGACTGCTTGGCGAGAGTTGCCTGGAGAGCGCCGCCTGAAACCGTGGTATTACCGATGTTCTTCCAGTTTTCTGAGTTGCTGGTGCGGATCGTCTCTGCGGAGCTGCCCACAGCGCTGAAGCCCGAGAGGTCGAATACCAGCTGCTTGTCGGAGCTGCCGTCGTTGGTGGCAACGATGACCAGCTTGCCGTTTTTCTGGTCGAAGGCTGCCACGCAGTTGTTGCTGCACTTGAGCATTGTCATTCCGGGACGGATATAGCGTGAGAACTGTCCCATGGAGTAGTACTTCTTTGTGAAGATTATCTTGTCATTGTCGTGGTCGGCAACTGCGAGACCCCAGTAACCGCCCTGGGTATTTACCATACCCTTGTCCTTGTTGCCGTTCATGCCGACTTTTGAGATATGGTTGTCGATGACCTGCCAGAGTATCCACGCTGAGGAGTTAAGACCGTTGAGGTCGGTGGTTATGCGGTCTGCCAGCCAGAGACCTGCGCCCATTTCTCCTGCGTTGGTGCCTGCTGTTGAGCCGCCGTCCACCTCGCTCATCCACAGGTTCCTGCCTGCCTTGATGGCGGTGTCCTTCAGCTGACCGCGCTGGCTGCCGCCGTAGGTGTGTGTGTCGATACGTCCGATGAGAGCCTTTGTGGTATCGGACATCTTGTTCCATGAGGTTATCTGGGTGTCGATAATGGACTCATCGCAGGCGCTGATGATAATATCGTTGAGCCCGCGCTTTTTCAGTGACTTTGCAAGCTCCTGATATATCTTGTCCATGGAAGCACCCTGGTCGAAGTGACAGCCCTCCTGCTTTGCACTGAAGGCTCCCCAGTAGTTCGTATAGGGCTCGTTCATGGGGGTGATGCTCTGTACGTGAATGCCCCAGTCGTTTTCATAGTGGGCGGTGACTTCCGCCAGATACTCGGCGAAGTCAGTGTACTTGTCGTCACGGAGATTGTTCTGTCCTGAGTTTTTAGCACCCGTACTGCATCCGCTGTTGGTCATGTAGTAGGGGGGAGAGTTTGAGAACATCTCCACTATCATGTCATCGCCTGCCGCCTTGATACAGCGCTCCAGCACGTTGCGCTGGTTGTGGTCTGCGGACCAGTCATAGGTGACCGAGCCGTTGTTGTACTTGGTGTAGCCGGGCATATTTGAGTCTGTTCTGGTGATGTGGGTGTGGCTCGGATCATCACCGCCGCCGATATTGAATCGGGCGATATTGAGACCAAGTCCCTCGGGACTGAAGAAGGCGTCTGCGCTCTGCTGTGCGAGACTGTCCGAATAGCCAACTCTGTTTGCCCACCAGCACAGTGAAGTGCCCCAGCCTTCAAACCTGCCGCCGTTGATGTCGTAAACGTCGTATGGCGAGACCGAAACTACTGTCGCTGCCGCAGCCTCGCTCACTGGCATAGCCGCGAATGTTGTCGCAAAAACTGTCATTGCCGCTGCTGCGGATAATATCCTCCTGAATAAATTCATGCAAAAGGCTCCTTTCTGAATATACTTATTATATTATACATTAATTATCTGTATTTGTAAACAGAAAATATGCAGAATGTGGTGATATTATGACTTAAATTTTTTAACATCTGCACTGTGCTTTACAGATCATGCACGATGTGGTATAATTTATCCGTATTGAGCATTTTAGTGTCAGGCGGAGAGCCTCCGCACCCGTGTTCGCGATAAAGTATTCACAGGCGGAAAGAACACTCCGCGCCCGCACTAAATCCAGCCGTGAAGTGTCAGGCGGAGAAGCCTCCGCACCCGTGTTCGCGATGAAGTATTCACGGACGGAAAGAACACTCCGCGCCCGCACTAAATCCAGACGTGAAGTGTCAGGCGGAAGGTTCGCATCAGCTACGATTAACGAAAGGATAATTATGAGCGCATACGTTGAGTTCAGAAATGTGAAAAAGACATACAGGACAGGCGAGGTAGAGATACACGCTCTCAGCGACGTAAATTTTGAGATAAACAAGGGTGAGTTCTGTGTAATAGTGGGAGCCTCTGGTGCAGGCAAGACCACTATCCTCAACATCCTCGGCGGCATGGATACCCTTACCTCGGGAAGCGTATTCCTGGACGGTACGGAAATATCCGCCCTTAATAAAAAGAAGCTCACCGCCTACAGGCGCTACGATGTGGGTTTTGTGTTCCAGTTCTACAATCTGGTGCAGAACCTTACTGCGCTGGAGAATGTGGAGCTTGCCGCTCAGATATGCACAGACCCTCTTGACGCGGAAAAGGTGCTTCAGCAGGTGGGACTTGGTGAGCGCACCAAAAACTTCCCAGCACAGCTTTCGGGCGGTGAGCAGCAGAGAGTCGCCATTGCCAGGGCACTGGCAAAGAACCCCAAGCTGCTGCTCTGCGACGAGCCTACAGGAGCCCTTGACTACGAAACAGGAAAGGCGGTGCTGAAGCTTCTTCAGGACACCTGCCGCAAAAACGGCATGACCGTTGTGGTCATCACCCACAATCAGGCACTGACACCCATGGCTGACCGCATAATCACCGTGAAGAACGGAACCGTTTCAAGCGTGCGTATGAACGATAATATCGTTGACATCGCAGATATAGAGTGGTGACGGTATGGGTTCGGCAATAAGAAAGACCACTCTCCGCGAAATAAAGGGCACCTTCGGACGATTTTTCGCTATCATGGCGATAATCGCTCTCGGAGTGGGCTTCTTCACGGGAGTAAGGATAACAACCCCCGCAATGGTGAACACGGTCAGCGGCTATCTCAACGAAAAGCAGTTCTACGATTACAGGCTGCTGTCCTCACTGGGCTGGAATGACGATGATATTGCGGACTTTCGTCTTCGTCCCGATGTTCGCAGTGCAGAGGGAGCATACAGTCTTGACATACTGACCTCGGGGGAAAAGGAATATGTGTTGAGGGCACATTCCATCACCGGGGATATAAACGGCATAAGGCTCAGAAGCGGCAGGATGCCCCAGGCTTCCGACGAATGCCTTGTGGACGCCAATAAGGGCGATTTCAAGATAGGAAGGGTATTCAGTGTTTCGTCGGAAAACTCCGACAGGGTAAAGGAGTCCCTTGCCGCCCATAGTCTGAAGGTGGTGGGTACCTGCGATTCCTCACTTTATATCAACTTCGAGAGGGGAACTACCTCGGTCGGAAACGGCGAGATAACCGCCTTCATTTACCTTCCCGAGGAAGCCTTCGATATGGAGGTCTACACCGAGGCGTATGTGCGCTTTCAGCATGACTTTCAACTGTACTCCGACGAATATGACAGCTACATGGAGGGCAGGGACGAACAGTGGGAGGACATTGCCCGTTCAAGGGCTGATATACGTTATGAGGAGCTCCGCAGCGAGGCTCAGGAAAAGCTTGACGACGGCAGAAAAGAGCTTGAGGACAAGCGGAGCGAGGGGCAGCAGAAGCTGGACAGCGCCCGTGCCGACCTTGACAGTGCAAAGGCTCAGCTGGAGGGACAGGCGGCTCAGCTTGAGCAGATAAAGGAGCTTAGCCCGGGGCAGTACGCCGCAGGAATGGAGCAGTACAACGCTGCATTTGCCGACTATGAAAAGGGCGAGGCAGACTATGAGAGCTCTCTTGCTGACTTCAACAAACAGATAGGGGACGCGGAAAAGGACATCGCCGACGGCGAAAAGGAGCTTGAAAAGCTTTCCGCTCCCGAGATATACGTTCTGGACAGGAATACCAATATCGGCTATGCCTGCTTCGAAAACGACTCCGAGATAGTGGCGCAGGTCGCCCGTATTTTCCCCGTTTTCTTCATACTTGTGGCAGCTCTGGTATGCATGACCACCATGAGCCGAATGGTGGAGGAGCAGCGTACACAGATAGGCGTCCTCAAAGCCCTGGGCTACTCCGAGGGCACTGTCATGGGCAAGTTCATGTTTTATTCGGGAAGCGCAGCACTTATCGGCTGTATACTGGGCTATTTCGGCGGAACCTTCCTGTTCCCGAAGGTCATATGGAAGACCTATGAGCTCATGTATCTGAAGCTCCCCATGCCTTATCTCTTTGACACAAAGCTGGCGCTCATCGCTCTTGCGGTGTCACTCATCTGCTCAGTCGGCACGACATTGTTCAGCTGCCGTCTGGAGCTGGCGGAGACCTCGGCAGGACTGATGAGACCCAAGGCTCCCAAGGCGGGAAAGCGAGTTCTCCTTGAAAATGTGGGCTTTATCTGGAAGCGCCTCAAGTTCCTCCACAAGGTATCCATAAGAAATATATTCCGCTACAAGAAGCGGCTTTTCATGATGATACTGGGTATCGGCGGCTGTACAGCGCTTCTGGTCACGGGCTTCGGCTTAAAGGACTCCATCGCAGGCTTTGCCGAGACTCAGTACGGAGAGATAGAGGTTGCAGACGCCTCGGCTTCGCTGAAAAATATAGACGGGGAGCTGCCGGAGGCACTCAGCAGTCTCCTTGACGAGAATACCGCCGACTACAGGCTCATGTACACAGGCTCCTGGGATCTGCTCTACGGAAAAAAGGTCAAGAGCGTCACAGTGAACGCGGTTGACAGCTTTGACGGTCTGGACAAATATTATGTGCTCCGCGACATGGAGGGCAATGCCCTTGCTGCTCCCGCTGAGGGAGAAGCGGTGGTTAGCCACAGCATCGCCGAGAGATACAACGTGAAAAAAGGCGGCACCATAAGGCTCCGCGACGATAATATGCGTGAGCTTAACGTGAAGGTGTCGGGCATTTTTGAGAACCACGTCTACAACGTGGTGTTCATGGGCACCGGCACCATGGAGAAGCAGCTGGGCGAAAGGACGGACATAAACTTCGCACTCCTCAACTTCAATGATGGGGCAGATATATACAAGACATCTGCGGCACTTTCCAAAAACGGCAATATAACAGCGGTAGTGCTGTTCGGCGACCTGAAGGAGAGACTGAGCAAGATGATGAGCAGCCTGAATTATATCGTTCTCATCGTCATTATCTGCGCCGCAGGACTTGCATTCATAGTGCTCTACAATCTCACCAACATCAACATCACCGAGCGCGTCCGCGAGATTGCTACCATAAAGGTGCTGGGCTTCTTCCGACGGGAGACCTCCTCCTACGTGCTCAGGGAAAATCTGGCTCTCACCGCCTTCGGTACAGCTGTGGGACTTGGTCTGGGGATTCTGGTACACCGCTTTGTCATGGCTCAGATAAGAGTGGATCTGGTGGATTTCAGCGTGAAGGTGCTGCCAAAGAGCTTCCTGTACAGCATTCTCCTCACATTCCTTTTCAACTTTATTGTTGACCTGTTCATGGAGCTTAAACTTGAAAAAATTAATATGGCTGATTCCCTTAAATCAATTGAATGACAGACTTAAATTATGGTAAAATTTACTCCCTCTGCAAATCAGAGGGAGTATTTTTGTATAAATCTGATGAATATGCCTCGGAATATGCTCCTCAAGTTGACATTTTGTTGTTTTTGTGCTATGATATAAGTGAACCAAAGGGTTCAGGGGATATGGATCGATGTTTGTTTCGATAAGGAGAAAATTTAATGAATTACAAGATCAAAAGAGGTGTACTCAAAAGGTACAAGGACGAGAAAGGCGTTACCGAGATCTTTATTCCCGATAACGTCGGCATCATCGACGAGGGCGCTTTCTGCGACTGCACCAATCTTGTAAGGATACTCATGCCCGATACCGTTCAGGTGATCTCCGATACGGCGTTCAGCGGCTGTGAGAACCTTAAATGTATCGCACTCCCCGAAGGCACTTTAAGAGTGGGCTGGTATGCCTTCCGCGGCTGCCGCAGTCTCAGTGATCTGACTATTCCCTCAAGTCTTGAGGAGATAGGCAAGTTCGCATTTGCAGGCTGTGATCGTCTCTCATCCGTAAAGGTCACCTATAAGGATAAGGTGTATAAGTTCGGTCTCCGCGGAGAGCTGAACAACGAGAGATGGCAGAAGATAAGGACTACCCTCAGTACACTCGATAATAACATCGCTTCATAGCAGAGCTGTGTGCGGCATCTCCGCGCAGTTCAACAGAAAAAAGCCGAAGCAGCGCTTGCATTATTGCAGGCGCTGTTTTTTGCTTGCTTTTTTAGGCGCAGTGTGTTATAATATTCTCTATTCGACAGGAGGTATTTATGTCAGCACAGTTCAGAAAAAAATTCATCGGCACAAAGGGATTCTACAAGACCGTCATGGTCATGGTGGTACCAATGATACTGCAAATGATGGTCACCAATCTGGTGAGTCTCATTGATAATATAATGGTGGGCAGGCTGGGTACAGATCCCATGAGCGGAGTCTCAATAATCAACCAGTTCGTTTTCGTTTTCAACGTCACCGTATTCGGCGCAGTTGCGGGACCCAGTATCTTCGGCGCTCAGTTCTTCGGCAAGGGCGACAGCGAGGGACAGAAGCATACCTTCCGCTTCCGACTGCTGATATGTACGGGGATAATCGCCATAGCCGCCCTGATATGCAGCCTTTTCGGCTCGCCCCTCATATCGCTCTTCATCAGCAAGGACAGCTCTCCGGAGCAGAGGGACGCCATAATGAAGAGCGGCATGGACTATCTCAGGATAATCATGATAGGATTCGTGCCCTTCGGCATAGGTCAGGCGTACTCAAGCGTGGTAAGAGAGTGCGGCTACACCAAGGCTCCCATGGCAGCAGCCATGTCTGCGGTGGGGATAAACGTGCTGCTTGACTGGTGTCTCATATTCGGCAAGCTGGGAATGCCTGCCCTTGGAGTAAGAGGCGCTGCCTGGGCGACAGTCATCGCCAAGACCGTCGAAGCACTTGTGGTCATAGTCTGGGCGCATACTCACCCCGACAAGAACAAGTATATCAGGGGACTTTTCCGCGGCTTCCGCATACCCGGTTCGCTTATGGCAGACATCACAAAGAAGGGGATACCCATGCTGGCAAACGAGTTTCTCTGGTCCTTCGGAATGTCCGTGGTGATGCAGTGCTATTCCGTCAGGAGCACCGAAGTCGTTGCAGCGAGAAACATCTCCAGCACCATGACAAATCTTTTCAGCTCCGTATATCTCCAGATGGGAGCCTGTATCGCCATAATCGTCGGTGCAAGGCTGGGAGCCGGCAAGCTTGAAGAAGCCCGCGATACCGACAACAAGCTGCTTTTCTTCGCAGTTGCGGCAGCTGCGGCGGTTGGACTTGTTACCCTGCCATTCGCACCCATATTCCCACATATCTACAACACCGAGCCCTCGGTCAGGAGCCTTGCCGCCTACATGATAGTTATTCAGGCGCTGGCAATGCCGCTGTGGGGCTACACGAATGCCTGCTACTTCACACTGAGGAGCGGCGGCAAAACGGGTATCACCTTCCTGTTTGACTTCGGCTTCACATGGGTGATAATGATCCCCCTTGCCGCAGTCCTTGCCTACTTCACGAACCTTGATATACGCATCATCTTCGCAGTCGTCACCTTTTCCGAGATAATAAAGGTGGTCATCGGCTACTTCATGGTGAGGAGCGACATATGGGTAAACAACATCGTTGAGGATAAATAAAGCAAAATACCGCAGCTCCGCCGAAGGGGCTGCGGTATTTTGTTAAAGAGGAAAGAATGTGATGGTCATGCCTTGAATAATGTCCTTACGAAGTTGTAGAGGTGGGCGTGAATGGAATTGTCTCCGTGGTAGCCGCCGTTTACATAGTGCCAGATATGGGGCACGTTGTTTTTGGTGAAGCTGTCATTATATCCGCTGGGGATATTGTAGACTGTCTGATCGTTGCTGCCTGCGGTGATGAACAGGAGATGGGGCTCCTCGCCGCTCTTCCAGCTGAAGCTTCCTGTTACTCCCGGTGCAGGGCAGATAGCTCCTACATAGCCGAAGAGGTCGGGGCGCTGCATACCGATGAGGAGAGACTCACGTCCGCCCATTGAGAAGCCTGTGATAGCAGTGTTGTCCCTGCCTGTCTTTACGCTGTAATTCTTCTCGATATAGGGCATAAGGTCCTTGGTCAGGTCATTGATGAAGTTGTCATAGGCGGCGTTGTTGGCGTCGTCCATAGCTGAGCAGTCAGCCTGTGTGGCGCTGGAATAGATGTAGGGGAATACCACTATCATATCCTCAGCCTCGCCCTCAGCAATGGCATTTCCGATTATCTGACGGGTGTACATAGTGCCGTTGCCCTTGATTATCATTCTGTCCTGGTTCTCCCAGTAGCCGTGCATACAGTAGAGCACAGGGTACTTCTTGTTCTCATCGTAGTTTGCGGGGAGCAGGATATTAAAGGGCTTGTTGCGCTTACAGGTGGTGGAGTAGTAAGTGCCGCTCTTGACAGTGCCGTACTTTACTCCCGACTTCTCCTGGTGTGAGGAATCGGGCTCTCTGTTGACCACCTTTTCCTCCACCAGTTTTGTGTACTCAGCCATGGAGTAGTGGACTGAAGGTCCCTCGGTAACGATGTTCTCCTCAATGGGGAACTCGCTTATCCTGCCCAGCACGAACTGCTGAATGAGGAGCAGGTCCGCAACGTCGCATTTGCCGCTCCTGTTGACGTCGAAGGCCTTTTTCAGCCTTGCGTCATCGAACTTGTCTGCAAGGAGAGCCTTTCTTGCTGCTGTCATGTCGAAGCTGTCGATGACCAGATCGCCGTTTACATCACCGAGAATAACGGGAACTGCCTTTGGACCGTCAATGACAGTGCCTGCGGGAGCGCCGATGGCTTCGTCCACGCGGAAATCGTACTCGTCCTCAGCGGTCTCAACATAGAACTGGAGGTTTGAAGCCCCCTCGGGTATCTTGTAGCTGGTGTTGCTGAGCTGTATCCACTCGCCCTTGGGAACGTTGTCCACAATGGCTATCTTGTCATAGAAGGTATCATCGTCCTTGTCATACTGGAGAGTGAGATAGAAGGTCTGTGAATCGGGACCCTCGTCGTACTTCACAACAGTGCTGAAGCTGTATTCCTCGCCAGCCTTGAAGGTACCTGCTGCCAGCGAGCGCACAGCGCCGTTCCAGTTGGCTTCTCTGCCGCTGCAGAGGAGGGAAGCGCTGCCTGCGTAGCTGTCCTTGCTGTCGGAGGCAACGGAAGCGGAGCCTCTGCCGCTCCACTTTTCGGTGCTGCTCTCAAAGGTATTGTGGAAGAAGTAGCCGTCGGGATCGGGCTCCACGATATTGGGAGCATTCCACTCCTCCCGCTCATAGTCGAAGAAGTCGAAGTCTGCATAGCCGCCTGTGGTCTTGGTGGGGTAGCTGAAAATAGCGTTCCTGTAGCCTGTGAACAGCTTCAGGTCATAGGTCATGCCAATTTCCTTGCCTATCTTTGTCCAGCTGCTTCCGTCATATGAGTAATAGAAATTTACCTTGTCGATGTTGTTTGAGGAGCTTCCGTCGGAGGTGACATTGGCAAAGCGGTAGTCCGCTTTGAGGTATATCTCATTTCCGTTGAGCTTGGTCTCCTCCACTATATTGTTGCGGCTGTCGGTGACATTGGCATTATTGGAGTAGCCGCCGTTGTTAGCCATGTAAATGCGCTTCTCACCGTTGTCTGCAACGTAGACGCCCACGTTTCCGTAATTGAACTGGAAAGCGGAGAGACCTGCGTAGTCGCCCACCTTCATATTTGAGGCGTCAAGCTTGACAACTCCCGAGCAGGCAGGACCCTCGGTACGCATGGTGAGGGTATTTCTTGCCTTCAGGAGCTCAGAAGCGATGTTCTTGTTCTTGAGTCTCAGCCAGCCCTCACGCTCAGTGACCGACCATGCCGAGTTATCTGGATTGTGGTTCCACTGCCACTCAAGCTTCAGCTTGTTCTCGCTGTAGCTGAAATCATCGTCTTTGGCAAGCTGAGTCCCCGCAAAGCCGCCGTCTATCTCAAATGTTACGGGAGCCTTGCCGTTTACGCCCATCATAGGCCAGTCATTCTGCCATGTAACGGGGACAAGTACAGGTATTCTTCCAACTGCTCCGTGGTCCTGGAACAGCATTCCGTACCACTTGCCGTCGGGAGTATCAACGATACCGCCCTGTGCAGCGCCGCTTCCGTAGGAGCCTACGCCCGAGCTGAGCACAGCCTTGCTCTCATAAGTGCCGAGAAGGCTCTTTGAGCGGTAGCAGTACTCGGTACGGCCGCTGCCGCTGGGCCATGCAATGATGAATATGTAGTAATAATCGCCTATTTTCTGAATATGTGAGCCCTCGCCCGAAACATATCCCGATATATTGGTCTTGAACAGGGTCTTGTCCACGCCGCCCTGCTTGAAGCCTGTCATCTCGGAGTTGAGCTCCTTTATCTTTATCTCGCCGCCGCCGTAGACCAGGTAGTTCCTGCCGTCATCATCGAAGAGAATGGAGGCATCGTGGTACATACCGTTTATCTCGCTTCTTGTCCAGGTGCCGTTCTCGATGTCATTTGTCTTGAATATGTAGGATTTTCCCGTACCGTAGCTTCCGAAGAAGACATAGTACATACCGTCATGATAGCGGAGACTTGCCGCCCACTGTCCGTGGGAGTAGTCATGCTTGCCGTTTTTCAGGCTCTGAACGTCGCCGTCCGCAAGGGTGTCATAGACGTAGTTGCATATCTCCCAGGATACAAGGTCCTTGGACTTCATAATGGGAGCGCCGGGACTGAAGAACATGGTGGTGCTGACCATATAGTAGGTGTCGCCCACTCTGATGACGTCCTCATCGGGCACGTCCGCCCATATAACAGGGTTGGACACCGTGGACGTCTGTTCCGCGGCAGTGCTGTCAAAACGCAGGGAGGGCATTACCGCTCCCGCCGTCAGGGCAGCCGAAAGGAGCAGCGAAAGTGCTGCTCTTTTTGCATTTGTGTGTTTCATTTCCAATTCCTCCTTCTATAAATATCCCCTTTATTTCTATTTTATGTACCAAGGTTCGGAGCGTCAATTGTTTATCGTGCATGGTATATAACATTTCGACGAAATCTCTGCCCTTGTTGATTACTATTTTATCATAATGACGAACAAACTGCAACTGACATTTCGCAGATTTGGTGGACAAAATATATAAAAATACAGCTATTTGAACAAATTACTGCAATATTTTTCTATAAAATCGCTTATATTGACATCTCTATATAAATATGCTATAATAAATTATGAACATTTTGTGAAAGGAGCTTTGCTATGGCTCATTCCGAAAATATTATCCGCAGGGCAGCTGCTCTGCTCATATCCTTTATTATGATATTTACCTGCTGCTTTTTCCCCGACAGCGCACTCCGCGCAAAGGCGGCAGTTCTTAATAACCCCAACGGGGTATTTCTCAGCGAAGCATTCAATATTGCAGGAGGCAACCGCTACCATGAGCCCCGCTCTCAGTGGTTGAACTTCCTGGACAAATACTCAAAGACCGACTACTATCTGGGCACGCCTTTTGATTACTGGCTCTATTCCGCCTCTCCCAGGGGAGATGTGTGGCAGGCAGCCGAGGGCTACGGAAGCTACCTTGCCCAGGGCGGCGGCTCCTATGTGGACGGCGGTCTCAACAGCACCGGCTTCATCTGGCACGCTGCCGCAAAGAGCCTTGCAGAGGGCTCTGGACTTGATATGTCCGTAACGGGCAAATGGGTGCCCATGCTCAACGGCTTCAACACCAACGGCTTCTCCCGCCAGTGCTGGACAGGGGGCAACAACCGCTGGTATGACTTCATATCGAAGTACAGCGTCAAGTATTACGAATTCAGCACCAAGTCCGATATGCTCTCCAGCGGAGTACTCAACAAGGGCGATATAATCTGGTGCGTGGACGGCGCTGTGGGAACTCTCATGAACGGACTCAGTATCCCCGCCGACAATCATCACGTCGGCATATACATGGGGGACGGCTCCTCAGACCTCTGGTGGCAGACGGGTCCAACAACAGGGGACGGTGACTACTCCGCACAGTATAACAGCATAAATCCAATTTACGGCTGTGCAAGGAGCAATACCTACATCGTCCTGCCATGGGACGGCGTCAGCGGCTGGCAGCCTGCGGCGACTACAACCGTAACAACTACCACAACTGCTTCTGCACAGCCTGTGGCAACTACCTCAACATCTGCGGTATACCGCGAGCGAAGCACCAGGACAGTGACGGCGGGACTGAAAAATCCCGAGGGCGTCTACTTCAACGACGCCATAAAGGCAGCATCAGGCGGTCAGGCAAATATCTCACTCAGCCAGTGGCAGAGCTTCATAACCGAGTATGCCTCCAATGATTATTACATAGGCACTCCCTATTCCACATGGCTTTTCGCCACATCTCCCAGGGGAGACCTGTGGCAGTATTCCGAGGGCTGCCGTGACACCATAGTCAGCACGGGAGGCTCCGACACCGACGGCGGTCTTAACTGTATGGCATTCGTATGGCACGCTCTTGCCAAGGGCATCTCAGTTAAGACGGGCTGCACCATGAGCTACGCAGGAACACTGGTGCCCTTCAATGACACCTTCAATACCTTGTTTACAAGAAAGTCCTGGAACGGCGGAAGCGGCTGGCTCTCATACCTCAGCATTTACAATATAAGGTACTATGAGTTCTCCACAAAGGCGGAAATGCTGGGCAGCGGCGCACTCCGCAAGGGCGACATAATCTGGTGCGTGGACGGATACTACGGAACGGGTCTCAACGGACTCAGGCAGCTTTCCGACAACCACCACATAGGCATATACACAGGCAACGGCTACACCGACTGGTGGTGGCAGTCGGGTCCCACAAAGGGTGACGCAGTATTCACCGACCAGAAGAACAGCGTAAATCCCATTTACGGCTGCTCCGACAGGAATACCTATGTGGTAATTCCCTTCGGTGATGAGATAGTAAGGGATATTGTTGTGACAGCCCCGAAAACAACCACAACAACGACTACCACAACAACGACTACCACAACGACTACCACAACTACTACGACTACAACAACAACGACTACCACTACAACAACGACAACCACAACAACGACTACCACAACAACAACGACTACCACAACAACAACTACAACAACAACGACCACGACAACAACTACTTCCACAACCACCACAACAACGACCACTACGACAGCTCCTCAGAGCAGCACTACCATTGAGGAATGTCCCGTTGTGCTCAATTCCTCCGCTCATCAGGTTATAATGAGGAAGGGCATAGCACCCAGGGACATAGTCTCCTCCGCAGAGGTGGACGGAAAGGAGCTGGAGCCCGAGGAGCTCAGCTTCGGAAGTTCGGGAGAGCCCGAGCTGGAGTTCCGCAGAGTCGATGATACGCTGATATGCTTCGTCAGCCTCTATCTGGGCGACGAGCTTATAGCTTCGCCCACAGTGGCTTCCATTGTAAAGGGTGATGTGAATATGGACGGAGCTGTCAATGCGGTGGACGCAAGTATCGTTCTCAGCTGCTATGCACGGCAGTCCGTCGGTGAGAGCTTCACCTTCACAGGCGAGGAAAACAGCGACGGTGTAATGGAGCGCCTGGCGTTTATGTCTGCGGACATAGACACGGAATCGGTGAATATGTGCAGCGAGCCCGATTGCAGGATAGACAGCCTTGACGCTTCACGGATACTGGCATACTACGCCCAGAGATCCGTGGTCGGCGGAAAGCCGCAGTGGAACTGAGCTGCAAAACAAAAACAAAAGCCCCTGAGCAGTCATCTGACCGCTCAGGGGTTAGCTTTTTATGTATTCAGTCGCTCCAGAAGCCGTGGGAGTTTTTGCCGCCGCGGCTGCTTCCTTCAGGAGGCTCAGCAGGAGAGGTGCCGCCGAAATCGGGAACACCGTCATATTTCAGGACAGAGGGTGAGCTGTCAAAGCTCTGCACAGGAGCAGGTGAGGGAGAGCTTTGCTGCTGCGTACCTAAGAAAAGGTCGTCCATTCCTGTATTCCTGTTGCTGAAGTTGTAGTTGTTGCGCAGCTCCTGTTCTGTGCTGCTGCGCATAGCCTTTTCGTTTTCCATATCAGCGCGGAGCAGCTCCGCAAATTCAAGAGTCCTGTTTCCGCTGATGTCTCCGAGATAGGTATTGTTGCGCTGCATTTCGCCGCGCTTTTCACGTCTTTCATCGGCAATGTAGTCTGCGGCAGCCACAGCTCCCTCAAAGAGCAGATCCAGCAATCCATAACGTCTCATAGTTATACCCCTTTCGATATATTCCATATCATTAGGACCGTCCCCACGGTCTGTGCCCTTATTATAACATAAAAGCATTATAATTGCAAGGGGCGCGGAGAAAAACTGCCGTTTTATGATACTTTGCCGCGAAACAGCCTGCGGGGGCTCCCCGCTTATAACATAAAAGCATTATAATTGCAAGGGGCGCGGTGTAAAAGTTCATATGTGACAGTATTATAACGCGAAAAAGGGGGCGCAGGCTCTGCGCTTATAACATGAAAGTCTGAAAAAAGCAATAGGGAGAATAGTTATTAGTGAAGAGTGAATAGCGAAGGTATCGCCTTCGGCGATGGATAGAAGTAAAGCCGCCGCCATTGTAACCAAGCATTAAGCACTAACAGCTAACCACTCGATCCGACTGTTTTCGTCAGGGGACTGCATCTGCCACGGTTGACAATTTCTCCCGCATAGTGTATAATTTTATCCAGACAGGAGATGATATTATGCGCTCAAAAGGTACTAAAACTATTGCCGAGAACCGCAAGGCACGCCACGATTATTTCGTCCTCGAATCCTATGAAGCAGGCATAGAGCTTGTGGGTACCGAGGTAAAATCCATTCGTCAGGGCGGCGTAAATCTCAAGGACTCATGGTGCTCCATCGACAAGGGCGAGCTTTTCGTCCGCGGAATGCACATCTCCCCCTATGAAAAAGGCAATATCTTCAACCGCGATCCCATGAGGGTGAGAAAGCTCCTCATGCACAAGCGCGAGATAAATAAGCTCTACGGAACTCTCAAGCAGGAGGGACTTTCCCTCATACCCCTCAGCCTTTATTTCAAGGACTCAAGGGTGAAAATGCAGCTTGGGCTCTGCAAGGGCAAGAAGCTCTATGATAAGCGTGCGGACATCGCAAAGCGCGACGCAAACCGTGAAATAGACCGCAATCTCAAATCACGCAACAGATAAGGAAGATCTAAGGCATTATTTATATGAGAAAAATTTTCGCAGCTATATTTATCGCTGCCGCTGCATTATCGGTCGGATACGGACATGATATAAAGCCGTCCGGAAACAACAGCAGCAGTGATACAACATCTGAAATGATAGGGACAACTTCTGCGGAAAAACAGGATATTGTCTGCGAAATGCTTGATAATATCGTTCTTTACGGTGAGAAGATCCCGCTTTCATCTTCATTTGATGATCTGGATGATAATTATACCGCAGCTGATCCAATACCCTATGAAGGGCGTGATATATCAACATACACGCTGTACTATAAAGATAAGAATATCGGCTTTATTGATCTTTCAAAGGATAATGAGCTGCGCGGTCTGTTCATAGACGATGATGTTCCGGACAGCGATTTCAGTATCTGCGGTATTGGTTACGGATCAGGTAAAGATGACATTATTCAGGCTTTCGGTGAACCGAATGTTCAGACAGAAGGCTCATTTATTTACGGTGAAAGTGAAGATAAACAGGTCGTATTCGGATTTAACGGTGACAAAATTAGATCTATCAATATTTTCTGCTAATGGAGGTAATTCACTATGATCAGTCCTCAGCCGCTTCAAAAAGGCGACAAGGTCGCTGTGATATGTCTTTCCAGCGGCGTTATCGGCGAGCCGTACTGCGCTCACGAAAAGGAGCTGGGCGAGAAAAAGCTCCGTGAAATGGGACTTGAACCCGTTTTCACAAGACACGCTCTCAGGGGTGCTGACTTTATCCTCAGTCACCCCGAGGCACGTGCCGCTGACCTGAAGGAAGCCTTTCTCGATGACTCGGTAAAGGGGATAATCACTTCCATAGGCGGAATCGAGACCTTCCGCACCTTCCCGTATCTCATGGAGGACGAGGAGTTCATAAACGCTGTAAAGCAGCACCCAAAGCTCTTCCTGGGCTTTTCCGATACCACCAACAACCACCTCATGTTCCACAGACTGGGCTTGCAGACCTTCTACGGACAGGCTTTCATGTGCGACATTGCCGAGCTTTCGGGAGATATGCTCCCTTACTCAAAGGCACAGTTCGAGAGCTGCTTTGCCCCTTATCACGGCAGGAAGATAACTCCCTCTGATGTATGGTACGAGGAGAGAAAGGACTTCTCCGCCGCCGCTGTGGGAACTGCTCCCGTTTCGCACAAGGAGGAGCACGGCTATGAGCTGTTACAGGGCGCACCCGTGTTTGAGGGAGAGCTGCTGGGCGGCTGTATCGACAGTATGGGCGAAATGCTCATGGGAGGGAATGCAGAGAGGTACAGCGAGATCCTTGCTGACCTGTTCAGGGCTTGCCCACGGCTCAGAGAGGACTTCCTGAGACAGGCTGAGATAACAGAAAAGTATCACATTTTCCCAACTGCTGAGGAATGGAAGGAAAAGATACTCTTCGCCGAGACAAGCGAGGAAATGCCGTCTCCTCAGTTGTTGAGAGAATACCTGGAAGCCCTGAAGGCACAGGGAGTTTTCGCCAATATAAACGGTATCATCATAGGAAAGCCCATGAACGAGGTGAACTATGAGGAATACAAGAAAGTGTGGCTTGATGTGGTGAACGATCCGCAGCTGCCCATACTCTACAATGTGAATTTCGGCCATGCTGCTCCGAGAGCTGTACTTCCATACGGTGCGAAGGTGCGTGTGGACGCAGAGGGGCAGGAAATCATCCTTCTATGACAATTACCGACACTGTTTACAGCTGAAAAACGGCTGATAACAGGCGCCTGCGGGCTCGCTTTCCCAATATTCTCGTAACCGCTTTGGGGTTTATAACAATTTATGATCTCCGCAGAGTGTATCGCTGTGCGGAGATCTTTTACTATTGCTGCGGTATTTCAATAAACGTCAGATGTGCTGAACAACACTTGCAGTCTGAGCCGATATAGGGTATAATAAAAATGAGTATGAGGATCCGTATCCGGATCACTCACAAAAGCAGATAAATAAAATGTGTTACAGGCTGTATGAGGTATGATAATATGAAAGCATTGATCCTGAATTCAGGTCTCGGCTCCCGCATGGGTGTGCTCACCGATGAGCGCCCGAAGTGCATGACCGCCATAACATCAAAGGACACTATCCTCAGCAGACAGCTCAGGCTGCTTGCCGATGGGGGTATCAAAGAAGTCGTAATGACTACAGGTGCATTCAGCGGCTTACTTGTCAGCTATTGCAGGAGCCTTGATCTTCCCTTAAACATCACATTCGTGAAGAACCCTGTTTTCGACAAGACAAATTATATCTATTCGATCTACTGTGCAAGAGAGTATCTGAGAGATGAGGATATTATCCTGATGCACGGCGATCTTGTATTTGAAAATACAGTATTCGACGATGTCGCTGCTTCCGAGGCAAGCTGTATGACTGTCAGCTCTGCACTTGATCTGCCTGAAAAGGATTTCAAAGCGGTTGTTGCTGATGGCAGGGTGCAGAAGGTCGGTATTGAGTTTTTTAACGATGCAATGGCTGCACAGCCTCTCTACAAGCTGCTGAAGGACGACTGGAACAAGTGGCTTGATGCGATCATCGCTTACTGCGAGAGCGGCGATGAAGCAAAGAAAAAGTGCTATGCCGAGAACGCACTCAACGAGATAGCTGATAAGAATATCACTGTTCTTGATTTTGAAAAAAGACTGTGTGCGGAGATAGACACCCCTGAGGATCTGGCTGTTGTTTCCGCAAAGCTGAAGGAGATCGGGAACCGCACGGTCTATATGTGCTTCTCGACCGATATGATACACAGCGGTCATATTGCTATCATCAAAAAGGCAAAAAGGCTGGGCAGGCTCATCATCGGTGTACTGTCCGATGAAGCTGTTTGCAGCTATAAGCGCTTTCCGCTGCTTCCGTTTTCAGAGCGCAAGGCGATATTCGAGAATATTTCCGGTGTATGGAAGGTAGTTGAGCAGAAAGAGCTTTCCTATAAGGCAAATCTTGAGCAGTTCCGTCCGGATTATGTGGTCCATGGTGACGACTGGCGGGAAGGCTTCCAGAAGCCTATCCGTGATGAAGTATCATCTGTCCTTGCCTCTTACGGGGGACAGCTTGTTGAGTTCCCATATTCAAATGATGAGAAATACAGGGAGCTTGAAAACAGAGCCCGTTCGGATATGTCCATGCCTGATATGCGACGCGGAAGGCTCAGGAAGGCTATCGCCATGAAGGGTATCATTACTGCTATCGAAGCTCACAGCGGTCTTACGGGACTTATTGCCGAAAACACTGTTGTTTATCAGGACGGCGGTGCAAGACAGTTCGATGCCATGTGGGTGAGCTCACTCTGTGACTCAACTGCAAAGGGCAAGCCTGATATTGAGCTTGTTGATATGACGTCACGTTTCCGTACCATTGACGATATTATGGAAGTAACCACAAAGCCTGTCATCTTTGACGGTGACACAGGCGGACTTACTGAGCATTTCGTATACACTGTACGTACACTTGAGCGTATGGGCGTATCTATGGTGATCATCGAGGACAAGACAGGTCTGAAGAAGAATTCCCTCTTCGGTACAGAAGTTAAGCAGACACAGGCTTCGATCCCTGATTTCTGCGAGAAGATCAGGGCAGGCAAGAGGGCTCAGAAGACAGCTGACTTTATGATCTGTGCACGTATCGAGAGCCTTATCCTTGAGAAGGGCATGGACGATGCGCTTGAGAGAGCTTTTGCCTTTACTGACGCAGGCGCAGACGCTGTCATGATACACTCACGAAAGACGGATCCTGCTGAGATATTTGAATTCGTTGAAAAGTTCCGTGAAAAGGACAATGAAACACCTGTCGTTGTTGTTCCGTCCTCATTCAATACGGTCAGAGAGGAAGAGTTCAAAGAGCGAGGCGTGAACGTAGTTATCTATGCAAATCAGCTCACAAGAACAGGTTTCCCCGCAATGCAGAATGCTGCAAAGCTCATTCTTGAAAATCACAGGGCAAAAGAGTGTGATGATATATGTATGCCCTTCAGGGATATTATCCGTCTTATCCCCGAGGAGTAAGCCCTTCAGACTATTCTCGGCGCATGAGATGATCGCAGGAATATCTGTATGATCGATCGTCAATAGTAAAAGCATTGTTTCCGTATCCAAAGGGTCGAAGAGAGGATGAACCTATGAAAGTTGAAAGTTTAGTAAATATGATCGGTGCCGACTTCTATACCGGTGTCCCGGATAGTCAGCTCAAAGCCCTTTGTGATCATCTTATGGATACTTACGGGATAGACCGGAAGCATCATATAATTGCGGCAAACGAGGGCAACTGCACTGCCATTGCAGCAGGTTATCATCTTGCAACGGGAAAAGTTCCTGTAGTATATATGCAGAACAGCGGTGAGGGCAATATAATAAACCCTGCTGCATCGCTGCTTAACGACAAGGTATATGCGATACCGATGATCTTTATTGTGGGCTGGCGCGGTGAGCCCGGTGTTCACGATGAACCTCAGCATATCTTTCAGGGCGAAGTCACATTAAAGCTGCTGGAGGATATGGACATAAAAAACTTCATTCTCGGCAGGGAGACCACCGAGGAAGAGCTGGCTGCTGCTATGACTGATTTTCGCAGCGTTCTTGCAGAAGGAAAGCAGGTAGCGATCGTTGTCCGCAAGGGCGCACTGACCAATGCCCCCGAGGTGGGATACTGGAATGATAACAAAATGAGCCGTGAGGAGGTCATTCAGCATATAGTCAGGGCAGCAGGAGAGGATCCGATAGTTTCAACAACTGGTAAGGCAAGCCGTGAGCTTTTTGAGACGCGGACCGCAAACGGTCAGAGCCATAAGTATGACTTCCTTACCGTGGGTTCCATGGGACATACCTCCTCAATTGCACTCGGCATAGCGATCAATAAGCCGGAACGGAGGATCTGGTGCGTGGACGGTGACGGGGCGGTCCTCATGCATATGGGAAGTATGGCTGTTCTTGGCGCCAATAAACCGAAGAATGTTGTTCATGTAGTGATCAATAACGGTGCACACGAGACTGTGGGAGGTATGCCGACAGTTGCCGCACAGATGGATCTTGTGGGCATCGCAAGGGCTTGCGGTTATCCTAATGCAGTATGTGTTGACAGCTTTGATGAACTTGACAGGGAACTTGAAGCGGCAAAGGGCAGAAATGAGCTTTCGCTGATCGAAGTGAAATGCTCTGTCGGTTCAAGAGCTGATCTTGGAAGACCAACTGCTTCTGCTCTTGAAAACAAACAAAACTTCATGGACTATCTATCATCGCTGTAGTTATCCATTCGGTTTATAGCGATACATTCCCGACCTGACAAAGAGAGCAGAAAAAATCGGGACGGAAATGACTTGATGTGATAAAATATTTTTAGCGGAATGAGGTGACTGTTATTAAAGACTGGATCGAAGGATTTCAGGCTTCCGTCAACTATATCGAACAGAATTTGTCGGAGGAGCTCAATATCGGGGACATCGCTGAAAAGGCTGCATTATCCCCATTTTACTATCAGCGTATCTTCGGTGCTCTTTGCGGTATGACAGTGGGGGAGTATATCCGTGCCCGGCGTATGACCCTGGCGGCTCAGGAGATCAGCTGCTCCGATAACAGGGTGATCGACGTTGCTATGAAGTACGGCTATGATTCTCCCGACAGCTTTGCAAAGGCATTTCAGCGCTTTCACGGCATCACTCCGACACAGGCGAGGGAAGCAGGAGCAAACCTGCGGTCATTCGCTCCGCTGCATATCAAGGTAACATTGGAGGGCGGTAATATGCTGGATTACAAAATCGTGGAAAAGGCTCCGTTTACGGTGGTAGGTGTCAAAAAGAGGTTCAGTGCCGAAACGAGCTACAAGGAGATCCCGAAATTCTGGGAAGAGTGGATGTCAGACATGAAGGGCTTAAAAGGAATGTTCGGTGTATGTTCGGACATGGACGGAAAGAACTTTGACTACCGGATCGCTGATCTGTATCAGCCGTGGGAGGATATTCCTTCCGGCTGTGAGACCTATCAGATCCCGGGCGGACTGTGGGCACTGTTCCGCTGCAAAGGCACACTGCCTGACAGTATGCAGAAGGTCAATACACAGATATGGTCGGAATGGCTTCCGGCATTGCATGGCTATACTTTAGCAGGTAATTATTCGCTTGAGTTCTATCTGCCGCCTGCGGAGGAGCCTGCCGATACGGTGAGCTATATCTGTATTCCCTTAAAGAAACTGTAAGAGGTGATAAAATGAAGAAAGACCCGGGGTTCAGTCTGATGCAGCCTATGGGGACAGATGCCGAATATCACAGGCTGCCCGATAATGTGCTGCACGATCTTGGACTTGACGCTTTTTTCGGAGAAATATCAACAGATGCCAAGGAACGCCGTTTTATCACGAATGTGATCTCACAGGTAACGGACGATCCGAAAGTTGCCGCATACCGACAGCAGATCTTCGGGGATATACTTCGGCTGCCTGAGCTGCGGAATACCATGATGGAGCTTTTTGACAAGATACAGTTTATGCAGGATTTCTCCACCATGCACAAGACCTCCGATGAGGAGCTTGGATTGTGGCATCTCTTTCACCGTCTTGACGAGTTGAACGACTATATAAAAACCGTTGAGACTATGCGTGAATGCCTCTCCGATGACAGGATCAGGTCAGAGGGACTGACAGCGCTGCGGGATTACATTACCGAGCTTTACGAGGATGCTTGCTTTGCCGATATGAAGAAGGACATCGCTGCGCTGAAACTGAAGGCATCCGACGTGCAGAGCGTCACTCTCGGTATCAATGTAAACGAGCGCTTTGAAGCTGTCAGTATAGGACTGGTCTCGGTCAATAAAAAGCAGTTCAGGAAGTCGGGCATAGTCAGCAACTTCGCCGATGCCATTGCTTCTAAGGACAAGCTCCGCGACACAGCAGATTGGGACGGCGATATGCACTATCAGCTCATCGACAGGGAGGAAAAGCGCGGCGTCCTGGACTATATGAAGAATGAGGCAGGTGCCCTTGCGGTTCAGACTTCTTTTGCGACCAATGCCAGAGTCAAGTCCACCATCGCCAATGCAATAGCTGACGGTGCAGCTGCAAGCGCAACTTCCTATCTTGATACTGTGGTGAATAAAATGCTCAGCTCTCTTGTGAAGAAGCTGAGGGACACGCTTACCGTATACGCAAATGTGGCGATCGTGAATGTTTCTGCATTGGTATCAGAGTTTATATATTACATCAGATGTGCGGAGTTTATCGGCGGTCTGATGGAAAAGGGATGCGTGTTCAGCGAGGCTCAGCCGATAACTGAGGGCGGGACTTCTATGGAAGCAAAGGGCTTCTATAATCTGAAGCTGGCAATGAACATGGAGAATATCGGTGATATAGTAGTCAACGATCTTGCCTTCGATGAAAAGCATACCGTCTATATCCTCACAGGCGCCAACCGCGGAGGAAAGACCACGATCACACAGGCTTTGGGACAGCTTTTCGTTCTGGCGCAGGGAGGACTTTTCGTCCCTGCGGAGAGTTTCCGCTATATCCCATGCGACTGTATTTATACCCACTTCCCCGCAGATGAGGACAAGACAATGGATCTGGGAAGGCTGGGAGAGGAATGCGTCCGTTTCAAGGAGCTGTTCACTCAGTCCACAAGCAAAAGCCTTCTTCTGCTGAACGAGACATTCTCCACTACCTCCTTTGAGGAGGGCTACTACATCGCAAGAGACTCCGTAAAGGCTCTACTGGCAAAAGGAGTGCGGACTATCTACAATACCCATATGCACAAGCTGGGTGAGGACGCTGAGGAGCTTTCCCGTGACGGTGCGGGAGCTGCTTCCCTTATCATGCGGACAGAGGAGGGGAAGCGTTCCTTCAAGGTGGCTCTGTCACAGCCCGAGGGCTCGTCCTACGCAAAGGATATTGCCGAAAAGTACGGCGTGACCTTTGATATGCTTATCGGCGGCAGCGTATGATGAAATTGATCGGAGAATAATATCTTTCATTGCAGCGGGGTGCCGTTCAGATACGGCAGCTCGCTGTTATTATGTTCTCTTACAAGCAGACCGATAGCTTTCAGAATATGCAATGATCCCGCAAACTGTCTGACATAAACAGTTTGCGGGATTTTTCCTTATCATATCAGCAATGCGCCGCTAATAAAGCTCCGTCTTTGCCTCTTATAAGTATTCTGCATCTTCCACAGCTCTTTCCTCAGTATACACGGATATTGCAACATTTTTATAAGCAAAAAGACATAATAGGCAGGTTTGTGCAAAAGACTTGATACTCGGAGGATTTTTTGTGCTTATTGCCGAATATAGACTAAACCTATTGACAAACAAGGGAACAGGTGCTATAATACATACAGTTCCGATAGGAATACAAGGATTAATGAAAGGAGAGCTGAACATGAGACATTTTTCAATGTGTTGCTGCTGTTGCATGAATAGCAATTATATGTTCCGTATAGTGCGCACTTATGCTCAGCGATGTTGCTCTTTCTGAAACATTTAAGGCATATGTCGGACCCATGGGTCTGTAAATGCGCGGAATGCGGAATGCGTTCCGCGCTTTATTTTTGTTTGGAGGTCAATATGGTCGATGAAAGAGAGAGCGTGACCGCTAAGCTCTGTGCCTTTGCAAGAGCCTGGCACTCAAACAGGTCGCGCGAGAAGATATACGACGATTATCTTGCCTATGATCTTATGGGCAAGGAGGAGTACGACGCAGTCTATGACATGATAAGCCGCGGCTTTGGCGGAAACATACCGCAGCTTTCAAGGGAGGATACGGAGCAGGTCATCAATGAGTATATAGCTCCCATACCGCTTTCGAGGATACACTTTTCCGAGAGCAGGCTTGAGCGTTTCGCAGAGGAGAACGGCGAGATACAGTACGTTATCTGCGGTGCGGGCTCGGACACCTTTTCCTTCCGCAACGCCAATGAGAACATCACGGTTTTTGAGGTGGATCACCCCGATACTCAGCGCTACAAGCTTGAGAAGATAGGTGGGCTCCAGTGGAATATCCCACGGAATGTAAGGTTTGTCTCCGTTGACTTCGAGAAGGAGCGAATGTGCGACAAGCTTTTAGAAGCAGGCTTTGATCCTGAAAAAAAGGCATTTTTCAGCATACTTGGCGTGTCCTACTATCTGACACTGGACGTCTTCGCGGACACACTTTCCCAGATAGCCGAGCTCTCGGCACTGGGGAGCGCAGTTGCCTTTGATTACCCTATAAAAACAGGTACATTCCCGAGAAGAGTGCAGAGACTTGAACAGATAACCGAGTCCCTCGGCGAGGTCATGCGGGGCGGTTTTGATTACAATGAGGTCTCCCGTGCGCTGTACGCCCTGGGCTTCCAGATCGACACGTATATGCCTCCCGAGAAGGTACAGAAGGAGTACTTCGGCGGCAGACAGGACAATATGAGAGCCTTTGAAAACGTCAGCCTTATATCGGCTACATATACCTCGGGCTATAATTTTGAATAGGAGTGTTTACAATGAGCAGATTCAATAATACAGAAACAGCAGTTATACACGGAGGTATCTCCATTGACGAGCGCACAGGCGCTGTGAATATCCCCATATACCAGACCTCAACATACAAGCAGGACGGTCTGGGAAAAATGCGCGGATACGAGTATTCACGCACTGGAAATCCCACCAGAGAAGCTCTTGAAGCTCTCATCGCCGAGCTGGAGGGCGGCTATGCAGGCTTTGCCTTCGGCTCGGGAATGGCAGCTCTGACAGCGGTTCTCAGCCTGCTTCACAGCGGAGACAGAGTTCTTATCTCCAGCAACGTTTACGGCGGAACCTTCAGGCTCCTCAGCAAGGTATTCGACCACTTCGACATCACATACACCATTTCCGACACCACCGATCTTGCAAGCTTTGAGAGTGACATTGCCGAAGACGTAAAGGCAGTCATCATCGAGAGCCCTGCAAATCCTCTCATGACAGTCACCGATATAAGGGCAGTGGCAGAGGTCTCCCACAGACACGGTCTTCTCGTCATCGTGGACAATACCTTTATGACACCCTATCTCCAGAAGCCCCTTGAGCTTGGTGCGGACATAGTGGTTCACAGCGCGACCAAGTATCTTGGCGGTCACAGCGATGTGGTATCGGGACTTGCCGTAGTCAATTCCGCGGAGCTTGCCGAGAAGATAGCCTTCATACAGAATTCAACAGGCGGAGTTCTCGGACCTTTTGATTCCTTCCTGCTTATCAGGGGTATCAAGACCCTTGCAGTCCGCATGGACAGACACGTTTACAACGCGGAAAAGGTAGCGGAGTTCCTCTCGGAGCATGACGCCGTGAAGAATGTCTACTATCCCGGACTTCCCGGCAGTCAGGGCTATGAGGTGAACCGTCGTCAGGCAAAGAACGGCGGCGCAATGATCTCCTTTGAGCTCAAGGAAAACTACGATATAAACGTATTCTTCGAGAGCCTTCAGCTGGTGTCCCTGGCGGAGAGCCTGGGCGGAGTTGAGTCCCTTGTATGCCATCCCTCATCAATGACCCATGCCTCAATTCCTGCGGATATACGCAAAAAAGTGGGCATAACCGACGGACTTATCCGACTCTCTGTAGGTATTGAGCAGATCGACGATATTCTCGGAGATGTTGCTCAGGCTATTGCAAAATCTGAAAGAAAGTGAGATAATATATGAAGTACTATGATTCAATGCAGTCTCTCATCGGAAACACTCCTCTGGTGAGACTTGGAAATATCGTACAGGCAGAGGGCGTGAACGTCTTCGCAAAGCTGGAGCTCTATAATCCCTCGGGAAGCGTCAAGGACCGCACAGGTCTGTACATGATAAACGACGCCGAGAAGAAGGGACTCCTGGGTGAAGGCGGGACCATCGTTGAAGCTACCGCAGGCAATACGGGCCTTGGCATAGCCTTTGCCGCTCTGAACCGCGGTTACCGTATCATCTTTGTAGTTCCCACCAAGTTCTCGGCGGAGAAGCAGTCGCTGCTCCGCGCACTTGGAGCTGAGGTCATCAACACTCCCCGTGAGGAGGGAATGCTGGGAGCTGTAAAAAAGGCAGAGGAGATAAAGGCACAGATAAAGGGCTCTATCTCGCTGGAGCAGTTCAAGAATCAGAGCAACCCCCTCGCTCACTATGAGACCACGGGCAGGGAGATCTTCGAGGACCTTGACGGTAAGATCGACTATGTTGTGGCAGGCGCAGGAAGCGGCGGCACCTACACGGGCATACTCAGGTATATTAAGGAGAGAGTTCCCTCCGCACAGGGCGTTCTGGCGGACCCCGTAGGCTCCACCATGGGCGGCGGAGAGCACAGTGACTACAACATCGAGGGCATAGGCAATGACTTTATTGCCGACACCATGGATATGACACTGGTGGATAAGGTGATAAAGGTCAATGACAGCGAAGCCTTTGAGACAGCAAGACTTCTTGCTGCTAAGGAGGGCGTTATCGCAGGCTCCTCCTCGGGAGCGGCTATGGCGGCGGTGCTGAAGCTCATAGCCGGCGGCGCAAAGGGCAATATAGTCACGGTATTCCCAGACCGTGGAGACAGATACTTCAGTACGGGGTTATTTGACTAAAACCGAAGCATTTCAGCGATGACAATATAATTATACCGTCGGTCGAGCCGAGGGGGGAAAATGCGTTACAGCCGTGTGACATTGCTTCGCTTGTCACACTACTTCTCAGGAAGGGCTCTGCCCTTCCTCGCACACCTTCCCGCTCAAGGGAGAGCCTCCCTTGAGAATCCCGATGCTGCGGCTTCGCCGCCTTTATTATTATTTTTTAAGAGGTGTTATAATGACTTTACAGCAGCTTAAATACATTCTTGCCATATCCGAAACAGGCTCCATGAACAAGGCTTCCGAGCAGCTCTATGTGTCCCAGCCTTCACTGACATCATCGGTGCAGGAGCTTGAAAAGGAGATCGGCATAAAGATCTTCCACAGAAGCGGCAGGGGAGTTACTCTCACCAATGACGGCGCAGAGTTCATCCAGTACGCAAGACAGGTGGTTGGACAGTTCGATATTCTGGCGGAGAAGTATATCAGCAAGGGCAATGTCAAGAAGAAGTTCGGCGTGTCCACCCAGCACTATTCCTTTGCGGTAAAGGCGTTCGTGGAGATGGTAAAGCGCTTCGACACCTCTGAATACGAATTTGCTGTCCGCGAGACCAAGACCGCGGAGATAATCAGCGATGTGGCAACTCTCCGCAGCGAGATAGGCATAATATACCTCAATGACTTCAACCGCAAGTCCATGACAAAGCTGCTCAGCTCCAACGGTCTGGAGTTTCACTCTCTTACAAGGTGCAGCCCCTTCGTCTACCTCTGGAAGGGACACCCGCTGGCAGGAGAGAAGTCCATAACCTTTGAACAGCTTGCGGACTATCCGTGTCTCTCCTTTGAGCAGGGCGACAACAGTTCCTTCTATCTTGCTGAGGAGATACTGAGCACCAATGAGTATCAGCGCATAATCAAGGCAAATGACCGTGCCACCATGCTCAATCTCATGATAGGACTTGACGGCTATACTCTCTGTTCGGGCATTATCTGCGAGGAGCTCAACGGCAGCGACTATATCGCTGTCCCCTTCGACAGCGGCTCTGCGGACGAGGTAATGGAGATAGGCTATATCACGCTGAAAAACGTGATACTCAGCGAAATGGCTGAGATCTACATCAGCGAGATGCGGGACTACCTGAAGCTATAAATTTATCCTATAACACATCATAGCGTTTCGGTATTGGACAGGGAGGTGCTATGGGTGTATAATTAAAGCATACCAAAACGATAGGAGATTTTCCATGAAAGAGATAATCTGGCTGGGCAGAGGCGGACAGGGCGCATTCACCGCCGCAAAGCTCCTCGGAGCTGCATATACTGCCGAAAACAGCGATAAATATGCACTGGCATTTCCCTCCTTCGGTCCCGAAAGACGAGGAGCTCCCGTGAGAGCCTTCACCAAGCTTGATACCAAGCCCGTTACCGACAGGAGCCAGACCGAAAAGGCAGACTACATCGTTATACTTGACGATACCCTGTACAGTCCTCAGCTGAAACAGCTCCTCAAGGACGACGGCAGGATAATAGTCAACTCAAAGAATGTTATCGGCGGAGCCCTCACCTTTGACGGTGAGAAGATCTCCGCGGAGTTCAGACTTCCCACGGTGAATACGGTCATGTACGGGCTGCTGGTGGGACTTTCGGGAGTAGTCTCCGTGGAGGAGGCTGTAAGCTCCATAAAGGGCTATATGCCTGAAAAGATACAGGAGCGCAACATCGCTGCACTCCGCAGAGCTGTTGAGGAGGTGCTTGCATGAGACCGTATATCAGGGAAAAGACCGCCTTTGCCTTTGACGAGGTGCCTGTGAATACTTCATTTGAAGCAGGCTATCTTGTCACAGTCAACAGCGGCTGGAGAAGTATCCGCCCAGTGGTGGAAAGCGCAAAATGCGTGGGCTGCGAGCAGTGCTATCTGTACTGTCCCGACGGCGTTATCTCAATAAAGGACGGCAAGGCACAGATAGACTACGACTTCTGCAAGGGCTGCGGCATATGCGCAAAGATATGCAGGATAGGTGCCATAGGAATGGAGGCGGAGCGCTGATGAGCAGAAAATTTCTTTCGGGCAACGAGGCATTTGCCGAGGGTATAAGGCTTGCCCGCCCAGAGGTCATATCGGCATACCCCATAACTCCCCAGACCATAGTGGTGGAGCGCCTTTCCGAGATGGTTGAGGACGGCAGTCTCAAGGCTGAGTACGTCCATGTAGAGTCGGAGCATTCCGCTCTCTCATGTGCCATAGGAGCAAGCGCTGCAGGAGCAAGAGCCTTCACAGCCACATCATCACAGGGACTTCTCTACATGGCGGAATGTCTTTACTACGCCGCAGGAGGCAGGTTCCCCATCGTTATGATGAATGCGGACAGGTCAACGGCTCTCCCCTGGAACATTTACGGTGACCAGCGCGACAGCCTTTCACAGCTGGACAGCGGCTGGATACAGGCTTATGCCGAAAACGCACAGGAGGCTCTGGACCTTGCACTAATGAGCTACAAAATAGCTGAGAACAAGGCGGTCTCCACGCCATTCATGGCAAATCTTGACGGCTTCGTACTTACCCATACCTACGAGACTGTGGAGATCCCCGACAGGGAGCAGGCAGACAGGTTCCTGCCGCCTTATGAGACCGATAACCGCATCGACTTCGATGACCCGAAGAACATGGCGTTCTCCGCAGGTCCCGATACCAACTACATCTTCAAATACAGGGAGCATGAGGGCGTTCTGGCAGCCAAAGCCGTCATCGCCGAGACCGAGAAGGAGTTTGCGGAGATCTTCGGCAGACATTATACGGGACTCACAGAGAGCTACCTCACCGAGGACGCCGACTACATACTCATCACCCTCGGAAGTATCGCAGGACTCTGCCGCGAGACCGCAGATAAGCTCCGCAGCAGGGGAGTGAAGGCAGGAGTTCTCAGGATACGTTATATGCGTCCCTTCCCCAATGAGGAGATAGCCCGTGAGCTGAAAAACGCAAAGGGCTACGGAGTTCTTGAAAAGGACATCAGCTTCGGAAACGAGGGCGCGGTTTATACCAATGTTAATTCGGCTCTGAAAAAAGCAGGGCTCACTATAAAGGGCGGAAACTTCATCGGCGGTCTGGGCGGACGCAATATCTCTGCCGCAGACATCGAGGGTATCTTTGCACACATCGCCGACGGTAATGACGGCGTTCATTTCCTTGGCATAGGAGGTTCGGACAATGGCTAATAAAACGGCGGAAAGCATTTCCCGCGAGGAGTTTTTCTACGGGCATAAGGCGTGTGCAGGCTGCGGCGGAAGCCTTGCAGTCAGAGCTGCACTGAAGGTACTGGGCAAAAATGCAGTATCAGTGCTGCCTGCGGGCTGTATGTCAGCGGTAGGCTTTAATTTCCCACAGCTTTGCTTCTCCAACAACTCCATAATCTCCACCTTTGCAGGCACAGCCTCCATGCTCACAGGCGTTGAGGCGGGTCTCAGAGCCAAGGGCTGCAAGGACTTCACCGCAGTTGGCTTCGCAGGTGACGGCGGCACCGCAGACATCGGCATACAGGCTCTTTCCGGAGCTATCGACCGCAACGACAATATCATCTACATCTGCTATGACAACGAAGCCTACATGAATACGGGCATACAGAAAAGCGGTCTCACGCCCTTCGGAGCAAAAACCACAACCACTCCCGCAGGCAGGAATATCCACGGCAATATCCGTCCCAAGAAGAATATGTTCGAGATAGCAGCCGCCCACGATATTCCCTATGCAGCTACGGCAAGCGTAGGCTATCTGCCCGACTTCATCGCAAAGGTGAAGAAGGCATCGCAGATACAGGGCACCAAGTATATCCACGTTATTGCGCCATGTCCCACGGGCTGGGGAGTCGCTCCCGACGAGACCGTTGAGATAGCAAAAGAAGTGGTGGACAGCGGTCTGTGGTATCTTGCAGAGTATGAAAACGGCAGGTTCACTCTCAATCACAAGCCCAGGGAGTTCACCAGCGTTGAGGCTTATCTGAAAAAGCAGGGACGCTTC
Source organism: Ruminococcus flavefaciens ND2009 (assembly GCF_000621785.1). Lineage (GTDB taxonomy): Bacteria > Bacillota > Clostridia > Oscillospirales > Ruminococcaceae > Ruminococcus > Ruminococcus flavefaciens_C. The sequence goes on from NZ_KK211348.1 coordinate 264,513, forward strand.
AGGCACCTTGACGATGAGGATATAAGAGTTATAACCGAGTCCCGCGACAAGAAGTGGGAGCACATAAACAGCAGCTTTGAATATTCGGGAAAATAGTTTCCGATGAAGGTATATATCAGTTATAGGCATCACCTATAACTGATGATAAGCCTTTGGTATTGGACAAAAACGTTTATAGGGTGTATAATAAAAGCATAGAAAACCGATAGGATATATCGAAATTGTAATAATAATTGAAATCGGAGGATAAAGACATGAGCAGAGATGTAAACAACAAATTCTGGGACGAGGAGCTGGAAACCCTCCCCCGCGAGGAACTGGAAAAGAGACAGCTTGAAGACCTGAAGGAGATCGTTAAGTTCGCATACGACAACGCTCCCTACTACAAGCGTTCATTCGATGAGGCAGGCGTAAAGCCCGAGGACATCAAGACCCTCAAGGACATCGAAAAGTTCCCCTTCATAAACAAGAAAACTCAGCGTGACACTCAGGGTGTCGGCTCATTCCTTGGTGAGCTGTGTGCAGTCCCCGAGGAGGACGTTGTATTCATATCCACATCGTCGGGCTCTACGGGAGTTCCCACAATGAGCCCCTTCACAAAGAAGGACTTCGACGAGTTCCAGGAGACAGAGAGCCGCTGGTTCTGGCAGGTTGGAATGAGACCCAATGACCGCTACGTTCACGCTCTCAACTTCTCACTTTACGTTGGCGGACCTGATGTTATCGGTGCCCAGAACTTAGGCGCACTGTGCATCTGGGGCGGTACACTGCCCAGCGAGAGACTTCTTTTTATACTCAAGACCTATCAGCCCACTGTAATATGGACCTCCCCTTCATACGCATGGCAGCTTGGTGAAAAGGCTCTCAAGGCAGGTATCGATCCCAAGAAGGATCTCAATATCAAGAAGATCATCGTAGCAGGCGAGCTTGGCGGATCCATCGATGCCACAAGAAAGGCTATCGAGGACCTCTGGGGCGCTGAGGTATATGACTTCTACGGACTGTCCGACATTTTCGGTGCCTGCGCCGCACAGTGCGAGTACCACGACGGACTTCATATCGCCGAGAACCACATTCTTGTGGAGACAGTTGACATCCACACAGGCGAGGTCCTCAAGCCGGGTGAGGTAGGCGAGCTTGTATTCACAACTCTCCGCAAGCACGCCCGTCCTCTCATCCGTTTCAAGACAGGCGACATCGGACGCATCGACACTACAAAGTGCAAGTGCGGACGTACACACGGAAGGATCAGTATCCTCGGCAGAAAGGACGATATGTTCATCGTTTCCGCAGTAAATGTATTCCCCAGCGACATCGAGGCGGTTATCCGTGAGCAGAGCGGTATCACAGGCGAGTACCTTATCCGTATCTTTGAGAAGGACTTCACAGCCAAGTATGCTGTTGAGATCGAGAAGAACGCAGACAATCCCAAGGACGATGATACAGTTGCAGCAGAGATAAGTGCAGCACTGAAGGCTCGTATCGGAGTTAAGCCTGCAAAGGTGGTAGTTCACCCCGACGGCGGACTTGATACACGTTCCGAGCACAAATCAAGAAGAGTTATCGACGAGAGAAATATTGACTACAACATCTGATAGTAGTATAATATAAAAGATGTATGCAGGGGCGGTGTGAGCATCGCCCCATGCGAATTGTTCTTGTAGGGGACGGCGTCCCCGACGTCCCATCGGTTGACTGAGTGGGCTGTCGAGGACGCCAGCCCCTACATTTTATATGATTCAGGAGGAAAAATATGCCAAAGCTTTCAAGCAGAACAGAGACATTTACAGATTCCGTCATAAGGCGTATGACGAGGATCTCAAATAAATACGGCGCAGTGAACCTGTCCCAGGGCTTCCCCGATTTTGAGCCTCCCCGCGAGATACTTGACCGCCTTGCACAGGTCACAAACGAGGATTTCCACCAGTACTCAATAACCTGGGGTGCTCAGAATTTCCGCGAAGCTCTTGCGGATAAGCAGTCTGCTCTCATGGGCAGGAAAATAGACCCCAACGGTGAGATAGTAGTTACCTGCGGAAGCACCGAGGCTATGATGGCGGCAATGATGACCGTCACAGACCCCGGGGACAAGGTCATAGTGTTCTCGCCCTTCTATGAGAATTACGGCGCAGATACCATTCTTTCGGGAGCCGAGCCCATTTACGTTCCCCTTATACCGCCTGAGTTCAGCTTTGACGCCGACGTTCTGGAGGCGGCTTTCAAGCAGTGTCCCAAGGCTATAATCCTCTGCAATCCCTCAAATCCCTGCGGAAAGGTATTCACCCTGGAGGAGCTTCAGATCATTGCCGACCTCGCAAAGAAGTACGACACCTTCGTCATCACCGACGAGGTCTATGAGCATATAGTTTATGCTCCCCACAAGCACATTTACTTTGCTTCTCTGCCCGGTATGTGGGAGAGGACTATCTCGTGCTCATCGCTGTCCAAGACCTATTCTATCACAGGTTGGAGACTGGGCTATGTTATAGCACCTCCCGAGATAATCGACACCGTCAAGAAGGTACACGACTTCCTCACCGTGGGAGCCGCAGCGCCACTCCAGGAGGCAGCAGTTACGGGACTTCGCTTCGGAGCTGACTATTATCAGTGGTTACAGGACAAGTACACCGAAAAGAGACAGCTCTTCCTTGACGGACTTGACCGCATAGGACTCAGCCATACAGTGCCTCAGGGCGCCTATTACATACTGCTGGACATCTCTGAATTCGGCTATGAGAGCGACCTTGATTTCTGCGAAAAGCTGGCTGAATATGTGGGAGTCGGTGCCGTTCCGGGCTCAAGCTTCTTCAAGGAGCCCGAAAACAGATATATCAGGTTCCATTTTGCAAAGAAGAATGAAACTCTGAACAGCGCACTTGAGCGCCTTTCAGACATCAGAAAGAAAATGCCGAAGGCATAAAAAACAAGCCATAGTACCACTGACATCAGGGTACTATGGCTTTTCTGTTTGAGCTTATCTGCCCACAACGATGTTCATTATCTCTCTGTAGAGTCCCGAGGACTGTGAAGCGAACTCGAAGCCGTGATCTGCGGGGTTCATGACCTGCATTACAATCACATAGGAGCCGTGTTCGCCGTAGCTGTCATAGTTTTCGTATACCGTGGAGCCGTCATCGGCATCATTCTTGGCGCAGCCCGTGATGTAGAGACAGTCGCCCTTCCAGCCCTCAGCGGTGCCTGTCTTGGCGTAGAAGCTGTAGCCTGCGGGGAGCTGCACTCCCAGACCCGAGCCAACGCCCGTCATTCCGTTAAGGAGGTTCTGGCGGTAATCCGCAGGTATTGATGCGATAACGTCAAGAGCCTTTGAGCCCTCGCCGATCTTCTGAGTACCGTCGGAGCTTACAATATCCTTGACCACGAAGGGAGTTACCATGTCGCCGAAAATAGCTTCTCTGCCGAGAGCGGCAAGGAAAATGGGACAGGTCAGCACATAGGACTGTCCGAAGGCGCTCCTGCGCAGATCGTCAAGGCAGTATATCTCGATATTGTTGCTGAGTGAGCCGAAATCGCACTTTATATCGTCATCTGCGCCGAAGTGGAAAATTGAGCTGAGGTCGGCGAGAACATCATCTGCGCCTACCTCCTCGAAAGCCTTAGCGAAGAAGATGTTGCTGGAGTTTATGAATGCCGAACTGAGTGAGCGGTCGGGGATAGGGTAGCCGCCCTTGTTGGTCTCGTGGTCCCAGTTGACGATCGGAACGCCGCCCACCTCCCAGGTGCCGTCATCGTAGAGGGAGTATACCCCGTGCTTGTCGGCGATGATCTCAGACATTATCTTGAAGCAGGAGCCGGGCTCATAGTTGCTGAAAGCCTTGTTGCCCACATCTCCCCAGGCAAGGTCCTCGTCGTACTTCTGGTCGGCAACGGCATTGGGGTCGTATGAGGGATAGTTCACCTGCGCCATGATAGAGCCGTCTGTGCGGAGACAAACCACGGAGCCCACGATATTGTTCTGCTCCATGTAGCTGTATATCTCGTTCTGCACATCTCCGTCAAGGGTAAGGCGTATGGACTGTCCTGCGCCCTCGCTGTCGGGAGTTGTGAGTATATCGTTGAAGGCGGTGTCATAGCCGTCGGACATGGTGGTGATTATGTTTGCAAAGGAAACAGCATAGGGCTCTGCGGAGACGCGGCGCTTGCCGTCCTCGCCTGTGGACAGGAGGAGTCTGCCCTTTGCGTCATAGAAGCTTCCCTTTTCAGCCGCAGCAGCGGTGGCAGGCTGTGTGGTGGGCTGCTCTGTGGTGACAGCCTCGGTGGAAGCCTCAGTTTCGGGAGCCGCAGTTGTATCGGTCTGAGCAGTGCCGCTGACGTCAGCCTGTCCCACAGATGATGAGGAGCAGGAGACAAATGAAGCTGACATTGCGATAGAAGCGGCAAGAGCCGCAAGTCTTCTTGTATACATTATAGTTACCTCTGAGTAAGATTTAGTTAGCATAATTATTATAGCGTAAACCGCTGGGTTAGTCAACCTTTAATGAAAAAACTTTGGAAAACACTTGACTATTTCCGAAGAATATGAGATAATAAAGTGTATGTGATTATAAATGAAAGCGAGTTTTGTTATGTTAAAGTATATTCTTACATTTCTTATATCAATGGTTCCCATCGTAGAGCTGAGAGGCGGTATCCCCATCGGCGTTGGCATGGGCGTAAAGTGGTATTACGCAGTACCGATCTGCATGATAGGAAACATGATACCCGTTCCCTTTATCTTCTTCTTTGCAAGAAAGATACTGGAGTGGGGCTCGGACAAGAAGTATATCGGCAAGTTCTTTTCGTGGTGCCTTAAAAAGGGACACAGCGGCGGCGAAAAGCTCCAGGCAAAGGCAGGAAAGGGAATGTTCTGGGCACTTCTTCTCTTCGTAGGAATACCCCTTCCGGGAACAGGCGCATGGACAGGCACACTGGCAGCAAGTCTGCTTGACCTTGACTTCAAGAAGAGCATTATCGCAGTATCTCTCGGAGTAGTTCTTGCAGCAGTCATCATAACGGTGCTCACACTTCTGGGCTTCAGCGCATTCACAGCTGTCAAGTAAATACAATTACAAGGGACTTCCTCGGAGGTCCCTTTTTATACCCTGATATAATTCACCAAAAGCTCTCCCGCAGCATATCATAAAACGTGCGGAGAGCTTTTTCGCACATGGTTCTCCGCGCAGGAAAGGAGGACTAAGGTATGAATCTTGATCTCTTTGACGATATGGAGGGCATCATTCTCCATGAGCGTGAAGCCTCTCTGGTACCGGAAATGAAGAATAATAACGGAAACGGCAGTATGACGAGGTTTCCGAAAAATACTCCCCTTGCAATGGCATATGTGCCGTTCCAGCAGTGGGGAGAGACCTACGGTGACGATGAGGCGCTCAGCAGGGGAACGCTCTTCCCCGAACTCGACCTGCCCTTCTCGAAGGGAGGCGCTGACAAATGAATGAAAAAAATATGCTTCTCAGCATGATAAAGAAGTATGACTTCACACTGAAGGAGCTGAACCTCTATCTTGATACTCATCCCAACTGTCGCCGCGCACTGTCAATGTTCAGAAAATACAGGGAGCTCCGCAGGGACGCAGTACAGGAGTATAACAAGCGCTTCGGACCTCTTACTCCCGAGCAGGTGACCGACACGCAGAGCTGGACCTGGGTAGAAGACCCCTGGCCCTGGGAAAGGAGATAAGCTATGTGGCAGTATGAGAAGAAATTACAGTATCCCGTAAAGATAAAGACTCCCAACGCAAAGCTTGCAAAGATCATCATATCACAGCTTGGCGGTCCCGACGGTGAGCTTGCTGCGTCACTGAGGTATCTCAACCAGCGCTATGCCATGCCCTACGGGGAGGTCAAGGGACTTCTTACGGACATCGGCACCGAGGAACTGGCACACTTTGAGATGATCTCGGCAATACTCTACCAGCTCACCAAGGACCTGTCAATGGAGGAGATAAAGGCAAGCGGCTTCGACACCTATTTCGTTGACCATACAACGGGCATATATCCCGTGGCAGCCTCTGGTACACCCTTTACCGCAGCATATTTCCAGTCCAAGGGAGATATACTCACGGATCTTCAGGAGGACCTTGCTGCGGAACAGAAGGCGCGTACCACCTATGACAATATCCTGAGACTTGCCGACGATCCCGATGTGCGGGACCCCATCCGCTTCCTGCGTGAGCGCGAGATAGTACACTACCAGCGTTTTGGTGAAGCGCTGCGGATAGCACAGGATAAGCTTGATTCAAGGAACTTCTATGCCTGCAATCCGTCATTTGACAAGAACTGCGGTAGAAAGTGAGCCTGAGGATACGCAGATATATTGACAATCGGCAGAGAATGATGTATAATATCTGATAACAAGGTTACCATGGCTGTATCAGGGTGCAGCCATGGTACCTGTTTATATCGCAGGCACAGGCGGCGGACAGGCTTTCGGGACTACTCAGGGGTAGGATATGATATTGTCCGAAGCGGTTTCCGCGGAGAAGTCCGGGTATAGCTGACGCCTGCAAAGCACGGCGGCAGCACCGCCGAATAATGATACAGGGGGAATGAATATGCCACATTCATCAGGAGGAGGCTCTCACGGAGGAGGCTCACACGGAGGTTCACACGGCGGCTCACATGGTGGAAGCAGAGGACCTGCTATAAGCAGAACACCGTTTGCAGGCTCAAGACGATATTCCTATTACAGGCATGGACGACAGCGCTTTTTCTATGCTTCCAAAGACTACAAGCCCGGATTTCATCCGGCGAGACTGCTGATAGGTATTATCTATCTGCCATTCATTTTTATAGGTATCATGATGTTGAAAGATGCTCTGCCTTTTGTTCCGAAGAATTATAACCACAACATAGTCCTGAAGGACGAAGCAGGAGTGATCGACAATGAGGACGAGCTTTACAAGGAGCTTGAGCGCTTCATGGACAAGACGGGCGTTACTCCGTCGGTAGTCACGATACATAACGAAGAGTGGGAAAACTACTATACTCTTGAGAATTATGCCTATGACAGGTATCTTCAGGAGTTTGATGACGAGATGCACTGGCTCATCGTGTATTCAGAGCCCACAGAGCCTGATCCGAGATTCAATGACTGGTACTGGGAGGGAATGCAGGGCGATGATACCGACCCTGTCATCACAGTTGACAAGGCAAACGAGTTCAACAGAAGGCTTCACGGGGAACTTGAGCACGGAACTGAATTCGGAACAGCTGTGAAGACATCTTTCTCGGAGTTTACCGATAATTATTCGCGCTCCTTCGATTTCGAGCAGCTGTTCCCGGGGCTTTTCATACTTGGTTTTGTTGCGTTCCACGCATACTTCGTGCTTGGCTTCAGTGAACTGAAGTACAGAAACGCAGTACCTGCTGACGGTTCCGATCCCGGAGGCAGAGCCGTCTATGATCCCACAGCGCAGTTTCAGAGCTATCAGGACTACAAGCGCAGCGCAGCCTATAAAAGTAATAAGCAGGCTCCGGCACAGTCCTACGACGATTACACGCCTCAGTCTGATATGGATGATCTTTACGGGGCACGCAACAGTGGAGCAGGAAGCGGAAAAAACACCGTATGCCAGTACTGCGGAAACACATTTGCGGCAAAGTACAAGAGATGCCCGAGCTGCAACGCAGAAAATCCCGACCATCTGAGATAAACATCATGCCGCACTCAAATTTTGTGGGTGCGGCACTTTTATTGCGCAGGCATAAATGATAAATTAAACTGCCGAAGATATAAATAACTGTTTACTCTTGACAAGTTTTTTTGATTATAGTATAATTAAACTATATTTTTTTCAGAGAGGGCAGCCCGTAAGCGGAATGTCTTCACGCTGCTGACAGAGTCATATTACAGACACGGCGCGGAAATCATTATAAAAGGAGAAATAGTATGAAGATCGGATGCGTAAAAGAGATCAAGAACAATGAATTCAGAGTGGGACTTACTCCCGACAATGTCAAGGCTTATATAGCCGCAGGACACCATGTGTACATCGAAAAGAGCGCAGGTACAGGCTCGGGCTTTGCAGATTCCGAGTATGTTGAGGCAGGCGCTTCAGTGCTTGACAACGCAGCGGACATCTGGAACATGGTGGACATGATGGTAAAGGTAAAGGAGCCTCTGGAATCGGAATATCCTCTTTTCCATGACGGTCTCATTCTCTATACATACCTCCACCTTGCAGCAGACAAGGAGCAGATGGACGCTCTTCTGGACGGCAAGGTAAAGGCAGTAGCCTATGAGACACTTCAGGAGACAGACCGTTCACTTCCTCTCCTTGCTCCCATGAGCCAGATAGCAGGACGTCTTTCCATTCAGGAGGGCGCAAAGTACCTGGAGAAGAAGTTCGGCGGCGCAGGCATACTCCTTGCAGGTGTTCCCGGTACACCCAAGGCTAACGTAGTTATCCTGGGCGGCGGTACAGTCGGAACCAATGCCTGCAAGATCGCAGTGGGCATGGGTGCAAACGTAACCATCCTTGACGTGAACCTCAAGAGACTTGAGCAGCTTGACAATATGTTCGGCGCTCATGTACAGACACTCTACTCCACAGACAGCAACGTGGAGAGAGCCGTAAAGGACGCAGATCTTGTCATCGGCTCGGTGCTCATACCCGGCGGTTCCACACCCAAGCTCTTCAAGGCGAAGTATCTCCCCGAGATGAAAGACGGAGCAGTATTCGTTGACGTTGCTATCGACCAGGGCGGCTGCGGAGAGACCTCTCACGTTACAACTCACGATGATCCCGTATATATCCTGGATGGCGTAGTACACTACTGTGTAGGCAATATGCCCGGAGCAGTTCCCCGTACAAGCACCATCGCTCTCACAAATGCAACTCTCAGATACGGACTCCAGATCGCAGAGAACGGACTTGAGGAAGCCTGCAAAAAGAGCGAGGTCATCGCCAGCGGCGTAAATACCTACGCAGGAAAGCTGACAAACAAGAACGTTGCCGCTGCACACGGCTATGACTACACAGAGCTTTCAAGCCTTATCGGCTGAGCCTGAACAGAATACGAAAGAATAAAGCCCGAGGACTGCTTTTGTGCAGCCTTCGGGCTTTTGTATTATTTCTTTTCGGAGTTCTCGCCTTTAAGAGGTATCTGATAGACCGTCTCATCGTTGAAGTGCCTGTGTCCGCCCAGCCTTCCCGATATGAACCAGTATATCAGCAGGAGTATCAGCACCGCAGAGATTATCACTGCATATACCGTCATTTCGTCAGCCATAACGGCGTCCGAGGGAACCTTTACATTATGCGGATAGACCGTATCTATCCTGTGCGCGCGGACCAGCATCCTGTGAGTATTTATTCCGTAGGGAGTACATGTCATAAGGGTGACATAGTCCTCATCGGGAACCGCATAGAGCTCGTTCCTCTCATAGGGGAGCACTGTAACGATCTGATCTACCTCATAAGTCAGTACCTCGTCGAGGATAGTTATGGTGAAGGTATCTTCTTCGATCAGCTGATCTATATCCGTAAAGAGACGTGCCGAGGGGAGACCCCTGTGTGCTGATATTACCGAATGGCAGCCCGTTCCGCCAACGGGGAGAGATGATCCCTGAAGGTGTCCCACAGCGACATTGAGCACCTCGGGACTTGTTCCGTGGTAGATAGGCAGGTAAACATCTATCTTCGGGATAGTGATATACCCCATGATACCTGTACCCGTGATGTCCAGAATATCCTCATAGCCGCTTATCTGCTCATAGTCCTCAAAGGGGGCGCCGAGACTGCCCAGCTCCTTGTTGTACTGCTCTGCCTTCTGGAGTATCCTCTCTTTTTCGTTGTTGCTGAGGTCTGCAACAGCCCGGTCGTATCTTGCGATGGCGCGGGACTGCATACGGGAGTTCCACCAGTTGCTGAAAGAGGGATACAGTGTCAGACAGATACCTGTGATGAACATGATAACAAAGATCATCGTAGTGATGACGCTGCTTTTCTTTTTCATCGTATCGCCTCCGCCGTCATTCGAGCCTGCCTGCGTCGCTGAGGGGGAGTATCCTGAAAGTCACCTTGCCGATGATGTTTTCCTCAGCCACACAGCCCACCGCCGTAGACCTGCTGTCCACAGAGACTGCCCTGTCATCGCCCATAACGAAGTATCTTCCCGAGGGAACGGTGAATGGGAAGGATATATCGCATTCGCCCTCAGCAGATACAGCGGCGTAGGGCTCGTCGAGACGGGAGCCGCTTACCGTGACATTGCCGTTCTCGTCAATGGATATAATATCCCCCGAAAGTCCGATGACACGCTTGACCAGTATCTTCTTATTATGATAGAAGGCGATGATGTCGCCGCGCTGTATGTGAGCGGGACGGCTGCAAAGTATGACCTGATCCTCCTTGAGTGCAGGCTCCATACTTGAACCCGTTACGCGCATGACAGGGAAGACCAGTACCGACAGCAGTACCGCAGCTGCGGCAGCAGCCAGAAGCGCACCGAAGGTCCCCGTGAGTGTTCTTATGTAGCTGCGCTTGTAACGGCGCCTGTCCATTTCTTTTTTCAGCTGCTCCGCCGTAGGGAGCTCAAGTTCCTTCTGTTTTTTCATGTCAGGACTCCGTTCCGCCGTCGGAAGGCGACTCATGGAGAGCCTCGCCCACCAGCCTGTCCAGTCTTTCCTTCAGCTGATCGTTTTCCTGCTGAAGCCTGTCGATCTCTTTTCTTGCGTAATAAAGCAGCTCTAAAAGCTCAGAGCGCTTGAGTTTTTTCACTTGCTTGTCAGTCATGGTGTTCCTCCAATATATACAATTAGTATTATTTGAACGATATATAAATAATTAATAGTCTTTGCCGAAAAACAGGTAATAGTGTCATCACCTTATTATATTATACTTCATACTTTCAGTTCAGTCAATGAAAATCAGTCATTTTTTATTGGTAAAAAATATATATTTTATGTATATCGCAATAGTTAGCTGACTTGTGCAAAGTACACATCAAAAAATGGGGAGAATGTTGAAATCGGCATAAAACAGACTTTTTTATTATGTTTTGTAGTATTCAAATTTAAATAAACATTTTGTACAAAGTGGAACTTTGTGGAACTATTTGCTGGTTGTAGCTGATATTTACAGCAAATGAGCAGGAGGTTTGTAAAAAGCGACGAAGTATTGAATAAAATGTTAAAAGTTGACAAATTTGATTGACAGTGCACTCAACAGATGGTATAATTAGTTTGTGAAAAAGATATGACGCTATTTGAAAAATAATATGGAGCATTAATATGACTGATAAAGAATTCAGAAAGCTTAAACGCGGCGATCTTATCGCAATAATATATGAATATCAGAAGAAACAGGAAGAACTCGTGAAAGAGATCAGCGAGCTTCGGGAACAACTCGAATCGAAAAATCTTAAAATTAATAAAGCGGGTTCGATCGCAGAGGCTGTTGTCGGACTCGATCTTCTTTTTGAGACCGCACAGAAGACTGCCGATGATTACATCGAGCAGGTAAGGCTTGCGAACGAGGAGGCAGAAAAGAAAGCTGCCGAGATCATAAAGCAGGCTGAGGATGAGGCTGCGGAAATTGTTTTAAAGGCAAAGATAAAAGCAGCAAACAGGAAAAAGTGAATCGCAGGTTCACTATTTAATATAAAGAAAGAAGCAGTTCAATGGCAGCTGATAAAAAGAAATCGGTCACGATGCCTTCAAAGGAACAGGTCGAGACCGAACTCGGCAAGATAAAATACAAGAAAAAATTCCTTAGCACTCTGCTGAGCACCGTTTCTGTATTGATAGTAGTAGCGGCGCTGGCAGTGCTGGCTTCAACTTTATTTTTCCCCGTTGTTCAGGTTTCGGGCACCAGCATGGAGCCCACACTGAAAAACGGAGATGTACTCGTGCTTGTCAAGTCCGATAAGGTGGGATACGGAGACCTCTGCTGTGTATCATGGCAGAACAAGACTCTCCTGAAACGCGTTATCGGCTTACCCGGGGACAAAATAGATATTGACGATCAGGGCAACGTCAGCGTTAATAACGAACCGTTGGAGGAACCCTACGTTACCGAGAAAAGCCTCGGTATATGTGAGATCGAATTTCCGTATCTGGTCCCTGACAATAAGATCTTTCTCCTGGGCGACAGACGTGAGTCTTCTGTGGACAGCAGAAGCGCGGCTATCGGCTGTGTGGGCAAGGATCAGATCATCGGAAAGGTCTTTTTCAAGGTCTGGCCGATAAAATGACTTAGAAAGGGGGACGGTGATATAGATGAAAAACTATATCGACGGTTTTTATGAACTTATCCATAAAAACAGTCTCAAGCGACGGCGCATGATCTCGCTTTTGCTTGTTCTTTCAATGTTTGTATCATCAGGCGTCCTCTGGGGGCTGCACGATACAGGCATTACAATGGTGAATGAGGAGCTCTGCGGCATCGCTGAGCATACCCACACGGATGAGTGCTATGAAGATGTCCTCATATGCGGACTCGAGGAAAATGAGGAGCATACCCATACAGCGGAATGCTACGAAAAACGCCTGGTCTGCGGCATGGAAGAGCATATACACAGTTTAGTATGCTCAGGTGCTGAGGAGGACATTGCCGCTGAAATGGAAGAAGCGGATTTTGCTGTAAGCAATGTACCGGAGGAATTCGACACAGAGTCGGAGGAGGAATTCTTCGTTACTGATATGCCGGAGCTTACGCTCGATAACGAGATAGAGCTGATGGCAGACGGCGATTTACCTCCGACGATCAGTACTATCGACAATATTGCCGAAGGTATCAAGTTTACGCTGTTTGATTACGGTGATTCTAATCTGGAGTCGCCGAATAACAATTATGGTTATCGCTGGGATGGTGATAATAATGTATGGACTCACCCTAATGCAAATACAACGGACGGAATAAATGCAGGCAAAAATGCTGAGCAGGATATCCTGTTCCTTGCTTATGGTACACCTGTAGACAGGTATTGTGGTGATCCAAATGTGCATAATACAAATGTACCTGTTTATGAGCTTGACGAAAATGGTAATCAAAAATTAGATAACGATGGTAATCCAATAGTGATCGGATACAGAGTTACTGATTATTTACCCGATAAAAACAGCTATTCGGGCGATTATAATTCAAATCCAATGTATTCAGGTAACAGACCTGTTTCGGGTATTGTAGACAATACGCTTTACAATAATACTGAAAATAAAAATGATCCGCTTAATGGCTATCCAACAGTCAATGCGTCGGAGCATCATAGCCTTGCATATCTGTTTGATGAGAGCGAATCTGATTATAAGACTGTTTATACAGATGTAAATCATCTGTTACAGAGAAGCGGGTCGCATCTCATATACAACAGTAATGATAATTACGCTTACTTCAATACGGATACAAAGGAATTTGATGTTTATAACAAAACCTACGAGATTATCAATGACGCTCATCATAGGGGAGGTCAAACAAATCCGAATAAATTCAATGATGACGGTACTCCTTATGTATATGCTGCTGATGATACCGTTGATCCAGGATTTATGATAGGTTTCTTCCCTTTTGATCAGTATGATGAAAGCAGAAAGGATCCTAACTACAACGGAAACGGATTCAATCATCACTTCGGTATGAAGATGGAAGCTAAGTTCGTTAATCCTTCTCCCGAGAATCTGGAGAGCGGAGAGCCTGTAGCTTTCAAGTACAGCGGTGATGATGATATGTGGGTCTTCGTTGACGGAAAACTGGTTCTCGATATTGGCGGTATCCATGAGCCTTGCGGCGGTATGATTGACTTTACAAACGGTCTTGTATGGATACAGGATAACGAGCTCGGTAAAACCATGAGCGAAGTTGAGCAGGATCTTATAAATCAGAACAATGGTATTAATACAAGTGCTGATTTTAATGCGCTTCCGATGCCTATCGGTACTGATACATCAAGTACAAGTCAGGGTTCAGGAAATAAGTGGATCGTAACACCGCTGACTCAGTATCTGGGCGTTGACTGGGACGCTCTTGTAGATGGCAAAAAACAGACTCACGAGATTAAGATGTTCTATCTTGAACGAGGCGGCTGTTATTCAAATCTGGCAATGGAAATGAACCTTCCTACACTCAAACCCCTTACAGTCAAGAAGGAAGTCAATTATCAGGATCATCTGGTAAAAGACACTCTGATAGACGATAAGGAATATGAGTTTCAGGTATGGGAGTGGAAGGACAATGAATGGGTTAAGCCGAATCTTCCCGGAACGAATCAGGGATATTTCAAGATCAAAGACGGAGATAGAATGACATTTGAAGATCTTGAGCAGCACAGAAAGTTCAAGATCACAGAAGTAAATGTTGATCCTAATATTTATGATGAGGTATCTGTAAATGGCGGACCCGCTACAAAGCTCAACCGCGGCGGAGGCCTGACTGAGGTAAGTTCAAGTAATGAAGCCGTAGATCTGGGCACTACTAATTCATACATATTCAACAATAAGGTTATCCAGGAAAAGACTTCTATCAGAGTCAAAAAGAACTGGATAGATCCCGATAACAAGAAACCTGCCGACTTCACTATGAAGTACAAGATAATGCGTACTGACTCCTTTGACGGAGAGGTTAAGCAGGTAGCACTGAAGTATGAGGTAGAAGATCCTGAAACTCATGTTATGAAGGTGAAGAAGAGAAGAACATTCCTGCTTCCACCCGGTAAACAGCTTGAAGGAGAACAGATCAACGATCTTCTTTCACGCTATGGCAATCATATCTACAGCTACAGGGTTGAAGAGCTGAATGTTCCTATGGGCTTCAAGGCTTCATACAGCGAAAGTACAGAAACTGTTGCTGGCAAAGAAGTTAAAGTGCTTCAGGTGACCAACACAGACACAACACAGACTGATATTTACGTCAAGAAAGAATGGGAGAACCAGCCGGATGTATTGCCGGACGTTAAACTCGTTCTCAGACGTGAAAAGGTAGGTTACCACCCGAGCGAAAAAACAAATCTCAAGGTCAAGCTCATTGATGAGGGCGGAAGCCTTATCAGAGAGACGACTTTCAACGATGTTTACGCTAACGGAAGTGCAGAGATAATTTGCAATCTTCCCGAAGGAGTAACATTGCACAAAGCAGATGAAGACTTCATACCTGCTATACAGAAGACTCCTGCTCAGCTCGGTGCAAAATACGAGTATGACGAAAACATTCTCGTTGTATCAAATCTTGCACCAAAGGGCAATGATCCTAATGCAATAGCCAATGAGGTCACATTGAAGATAGCAACGTATAAGGCAGAGGATGAACTGCTGCTGATACATCATTCATTCACACGAAGCGACGATGGCTGGGGCATTCAGAATGACATGAGCAAACAGACCGAAGCTGCTCGTATTTCGCCGAGTAATACGTACTCCTATGCTAAGAATGATTCATTGGTAGTATTAAACAGATCCAAGTCCTTCAACGGAGCGACTCTGACTCTTGATCCTGCAAAATTCAAGGCTAACAAGACATACACTTTCAGTACCTATGTTTATCACGAGGGCTCTGAAAATGTCCGGTTCAACTTCACGTTCAATGACGGATTGAACAAGGCTAATTATCAGAGCTTTCATACAATATCCAGTAAGAGTGTTCCGCCTAATGAGTGGACTCCGCTTACAGGAACAGTAACACTTCCTGATGATATTGACCCTTACAATATGTTTATCATTGTAGAAACAGCAAATCCTACTAATGACAGCACTGCTTCCAATTACGAAGCTCCATTGGTTTCTAGATTCTATATGGATGAGTTTACAGCCATTGAAGGAGATAGAAACGTATCTGTATCAAGACAAACTGACACCGATCCTGGAGGAATTGTAACTATTGAAGGTGACAAGACAAGCAGTACTACTACTGGTAACACCGTAGTATATACTTATAGTTTTGAAAATCCTGATTCAAATGGTTTAGGCGGTGGCTGGACTGCAAATGACAATGGTAACAACCACAATTTAAAAACAGCAGAACCTTATGACTGGGATTTAAGGGACGGTGATCATTACGTCAGGGTTTATGAGCGAGATCATACCGATGACGGCATTAAACGAGGAGTTTCGGATATTCTTCAAAAGGGACATTCTTATAAGTTCAAGCTTGTTGTTCAGCGCGAAGGAGTAGATTCTGCACCAGCTGAGGATATTCATTTGACGTTAAACGTTAATGGTTCAGGAATTAATTGGGATGGAAACGAGCATAATCATTACCCTTGGGTATGTAAAGCAAATGTATCTGGTAGTGATTATAAGGTTACAACTGTTACAAGCGATACTGTTACGATCCCGTCAGATGTTAATTTGAATCAAATGTCAATGTATATTGGAACAAGTGGAACAAATCCAAATGGTCCGTTCAGAGTTAGAGAGATAACGGTATATGATGTTACATCTGTTACAACACAGCAGACGGAATATATTGAGAATATCCCGGCTAACCGTAAGGACGGATACAAGATCGAGGACGGCAAGTACGTTTCCGATTACAGCAATTACACCGTAGAACTGGACGAAAACTCCGTTACTTCGCCGCTTAGGCTTGATAATAACGGCGAATACAGTGTTGATACTGATTTCTCAAGAGAGATCCTGATCCCTCAGGGTAACCTGTATGAAGATGAAGACGGAAAAAAATGGGGCTACCACTGGACCAAACAGGATCTTAATGAACAAAACGAGGTAATGTACAGATACTGGATAGAAGAGGTAAAGATCGGAGACGATGATATCTCGACTCAGGTAAAGGTAGCAGGAGACGATAAGATCGTTGAAAGCACCCATGAGGATTACCTCATATCCTATGACAGACAGTTCGTTGCGACGAACACAGAAAATGCACCGATACTTGTCAAGAACAAGTACATCTGGTACAAGCTGCCTGCAACAGGCGGCAGAGGAACCACAGGCATCTACGTGCTTGGCGGCTTTCTTACAGCAATGGGTATATTAAGCGGATGCGCTGCATACAAGCGCAAAAGGAGGCGTGACTGAAATGGCTTCCTGAAAGTTGCATACGCACATCCGCAAAAAACAAAAATATATTAAAATGGAGGAAAATATATGAAAACTAATAAACGCGCATTAGCGATAATGACAGCAGCCTTTATGGCAATGACACCTGTAGCGGCAACCGGTCTTACTTCTTTTGCAGAAGGAGAGACTACAAACTCAATATCAATTAATCCTGCAAAGGAAGGAACGCATGACTATAAAGCATATCAGATCTTCAAGGGAACACTGAGCGGAACAGGCGCAAAAGATAATCCTGCTACAACAGATGTTGATGAGTCGGATCCTTATGTGCTTTCTGACATACAGTGGGGCGATAATGCAGCTGATGATTTCCTTACAAAGCTGAAGGAAGACACAGCATTTAACCTCGTTGCTCCTGCTGAAGAAGGCGGGGCTAAAACAAGCATATTTGCTAATTCAAACAAAGCAGAAGATGTTGCAGAGGTACTTAAGACATATGCAGACAACAGTGATGTAGCGATCGCATTTGCTAAGTTTGCAGGCAAACATCTTAAAGGTGATGCTAAGGGTGGAGATAATACATCTCCTTATAAGATAGAGTCTCTTGAAGCAGGCTATTATCTTGTTGAGGATACAGCTCCCATAACAGATGGCGAGAACGCTAATCCTCGTACTCTCAATATGCTCAGAGTAGCTGGTGCTGTAACAATGGATACCAAGGAAGATCTTCCTACTCTCGAGAAGGAGATCGACGAGAAGGGCGGAGTTGCAGCTAACACAGCAAGTGTCGGCGATATAGTTCCTTACATCATCAAGACAAAAGTACCTGACATGACAGGCTACACCAAGTACTTCTTCGTACTTAACGATACTCTTTCCAAGGGTCTTACATATCAGAATGACCTTTCGATCACAGTTAACGGAGCTACTATCCCCGCAACTGACTTCACAGTAGAGACATCCGGAACTGACACTACCGCAATAAAGGTTGTTTTCAAGGATTTCTATAATAAGTATAAAGGCTTAAATGATGATAATCCTAATAACGATGACATTATCGTTAAGTATTCTGCAAAAGTAAATGAAAAAGCAGATATGACACAGACAGGTAATATCAATACCGCTCAGCTCACATATTCAAACAATCCTAATGAGGAAGCTACACCATTAAGTGAGGATAAGCCCGACGAGCCCGGTCCCGAAGCACCAACAGGTAATACACCTCAGGTCAAGACAGTAACATACGTTACACAGATCGAGCTGTTAAAGACAGACGGAACAAATCCTCTTGCAAACGCAACCTTCACTCTTGAAGGCTATATGAAGACAGTCGGCGCTGTAGAAGGTACATATTACATGGAAGATGCAAGCGGTACATACTATCGACTTGCTGACGGTACATACACAACTATAAAGCCTGACGCTGCAAATGCTTATGAGAGCACAAACAAGACGTATAAGCAGGTTACAGCTTCAGCTATTCCTGCAAATTCTAAGATCTCCAAGGAATTTACAACAAGTACTGACGGTAAGATCAGCTTTGCAGGACTTGGCGAAGGTACATACACCATCACTGAGACAGCTGCTCCCAGCGGCTTCAACAAGCTCGCTCAGCCTATAAAAGTTACTATCACAGCTTCAGGCGTTTCTATCACAGGCTGCACATGGGGCAAGACATTAGAGGATCATAATAATGCAACAACAGCAGGTGAATTCGTTCAGGGCAGTTCAACAGATCAGTCCAAGCTTCCTCTGACAGTTGTCAATAAGGAAGGTTCAACACTTCCTTCAACCGGTGGTATCGGTACAAAGCTGTTCTACCTCTTCGGCGGTATCCTGGTAGCAGGTTCAGGCATTCTCCTTATCACAAAGAAGAGAATGGCTAAGGAAAACTAATCATTACAACGATCTATCACAAAAAATCTGAATAACTGAGTGCAGTGGAGGGGCTCTCCCTCCGCTGCATGATCATAAATATTTCTCAAGGAGCTTTTGATGAAGCGCTTTATTCTGAAGTCGCTGCCATTTTTGGCACTGTTTATAGGTCTGGCGCTGCTGCTGTACCCCACGGTCAGCGAGCATATCAATACCATGCACCAGTCCCGCGCTATACAGAAGTATAACGATTTAGCAGAGTCAATGAGCAATGAGCAGCAGGAACAGCTTATCAGAGCTGCGAACGAATATAACAGGAAGATAGCTTCCACCCAGGGAGTACTTTTTCACCCCGAGCGCGTGGCGGGCTACGACGAAACACTTGACATTACAGGAACAGGAATTATGGGATATGTCACCATTGAGAAGATCAAGGTGGAGCTCCCTATCTACCACAGCGTTGACGAGAACGTTCTTCAGATAGCGGCAGGACATCTGCCGGGAACGAGCCTTCCCGTCGGCGGCAAAGGTACACACGCTGTATTGTCGGGACACAGAGGACTTCCCAGTGCGAGGCTTTTCACTGACCTTGACAAGATGGAGATAGGAGACGTATTCTACATAACGATCCTGTCCGATGTCCTCACATATCAGGTGGATCAGATAAAGACCGTCAAGCCCTATGAGGTAGAGGATCTTGCAATAGACCCGAATGAGGACTACTGCACACTGTTCACCTGCACTCCGTACGGTATCAATTCCCACAGGCTTCTCGTAAGGGGCAAAAGGATAGAGACCAGGGAGGAGATGAAGGTCTATGTTGCCAACGACGGCTTCATAGTATCACCTATCATCGTCGCACCTGTTATAGCAGCACCGATACTGCTGATACTGTTCATCATACTGATGTTCGGCGGCAGGAAAAAGAAAAAGAGTTCTTATGAAAGCAGCCGCAGGGCTGTAGAGGAATATTTCAGGGGACAGGGGGTCCCCGTAAATGAGACAAAAAATGAAAGGAGTGATGAGAATGCAGAAGGTCCGTAAAAGTGCTTTATGCTTGTTGATGAGTATGCTTTGTATGCTGTTTACATTCTATTGGGCAGTTCCCGTGGATCTTTCAGCTGCCTCTGACAAGAGCATCACTCTTGAATGTAAAAAAGATGACGTAATACTGAAGGGTATGCGGTGGAAGATCTACCGCGCAGGCGAAAGAGGCGGCGAAGGATTTGTGCTGACAGGCGATTTTGCGGATTGTCAGGCAGATCTGGGAGATATGTCCGTGGAGAACATAAGCCACGCGGCACAGACCCTCGAAAGCTTTGCGATAATGAAGCAGCTTGGGGCGCTGGCTGAAGGCTCCACAGCGAATAACGGAGCCGTTACATTCAGCGGACTTGATGACGGACTTTACCTTGCAGTGGGCTATCCCGTTGAGGACGGAGCTTACTACTATGAGCCCTCACCGCTGCTGATGGAAGTCAGAAGCGATGGCAGCAGCTTCTCATTTGACGCATATCCCAAGATAGTCAGAGTAACTCTCAGTGACAATGTTACAGCCTACACCGTAAAAAAAGTGTGGGTGGACGATGACAATGCTGCTCAGGCACGTCCCACATATGTAACTGTTGACATTTTCAAGGACGAGGCACTCTATGACACAGTCACTCTAAACGAGAGCAACGACTGGGAGTATCGCTGGATAGTAAATGACAATTCTTCACAGTGGAGAGTTGCCGAGCGCGTGGTACCCGTGGATTATGAGGTAAGGATCGAGCATAACGATACCCAGTACCTTATAAGGAACAGCTACAAGAACGTAACTACCACAACTACCACGACCACAACGACTACTACCACTACGACCACAACAACGACCAGCGGAAGCACTGAAAAGACTACTGCTCCGAAAACAACATCGGCTACTCCCGCAAGCACAACTACCACCGTGCCAAAGGAGAAGATCCCACAGACGGGACAGCTCTGGTGGCCTGTACTTCCCATGGGAGTAGGCGGAATAATGTTCATCATGCTCGGTGTAACGATGAAGCCGAGAAAGAAGAACGACTAATTGAATAGTTCAGCGGCAACGCTGAGATACCTCGGAAGGAAATGGAAGGGGTAAAGGCTGTCGGTACGAAAGTGCCGGCAGCTTTTTTATTGTGCGGAGCACACAGCCGTCGGGAAATATTTCGTCAGTTTCTGATAAAAGGCGTCAGGATTTTCTGTTTCAGCCTGTCGCAGTCTCAGTGAGAATGTGTTGTTTTCGCGGGAAAGCGCAGATCATGGCGAGAAAAATCCCTTTTCCCGAAAATCCTCGGGTGCTATACTTTCTTCATAGGAGGATCTTGCTATGAAGAAACTGATTTTACTCGCGGCAGCAGCTGTACTGACGGGCGGTACTGATACAGACTCCGCAGAGACCCTGCCGAGCAGCTACGATTACACCATAATCGACGGTGAGGCGACCATCGTGGGCTACACAGGGAAGCCCGTATACATAGACATTCCCGGATTTATTGAGGGCTGCCCCGTTACTGAGGTAAGGGACAACGCATTCTATAACTGCAACAGCCTGAAGTGGATAAAGCTTCCCGACACTGTCGAAAAGATAGGTCACCACAGCTTCTACGCCTGCTATGAGCTTGAGACCGCAGAGCTTCCCGAGGGACTTGAGGAGATAGGCATGGGCTGCTTCTGCGGCTGTGCGTCCCTGTCCGTTGTGGACTTGCCCGATTCATTGCGTGTGCTGCCTGATTCCTGCTTCCGCGCCTGCACCTCGCTGACCGATGCTGAGCTCCCCGCGGGACTTGAGACCGTGGACAAGTACTGCTTTTCGGGCTGCACGGCACTGAAAAACGTGAAAACGGGAGACTGCCTTGTGAGCATTGGAGAACGGGCGTTTTATCAGTGCCACAATATGGATACCGTGTATCTGCCGCCTACCGTAGAGACCATAGGCGATGAGGCACTGGGCTATGACTGCGACGGGAACCTTCTGATAAAGCAGACCGACCTTGTCATCACAGGGGAGCCGGGCAGCGCTGCTGAGCAATACGCCCATGAAAACGGTCTGACCTTCTGTGTCGGGGAGCCCTCTGCGGCAGCTTTTGCGGAGCTCCGCCCTCTTGAGGACGAGGTGCCATTTGCCGCCTGGCTGGGACTTTTTGTATTCGGCACTATCGCCGCATTGGTGCTGTGGCTGGTGTTCAGACGGGAAGATCACGACAGCTTAAATAAAGATGAAAATGACTGACCATTAATTGCGTTTTCCCGAAAACATACCATTTTTAGGAATGTTTCATAAAATCTCTTGCATTTTCACGGAAAATGTGCTATTATAGATTTGGAAGTATGCGTTAAGCTTATAGTTTAACTTAGGCACTTAAATTTTAAGCTTAACATTGAAAATTTAATAAACCGATCTGGAGGGATCAAATTGAAGAAAGATATTATAAAGCGGTCTGCCTGCACTGTGGCGGCTGCTTTCATCGCTGCGGCAGCGATGAGTTTTCCCTCTGCCATGAAAGACGGGAAGGGTGCAGCTGCTGCGGACACCGTGCTCAAGTACGAGTTTGAGGACGGCAAGACATCCGGCGGCAAGTTCTACACCGAGGGGATCAAAAGCAAGCCCGATGAGGAAGTGAAGTGGGAAATATCCGAATTCTCGGGCAGCGGCTTTGCGTACCTCGACCAGAAGGGCACAACCATAAGCGTTGATGTGGACGTACCTGCGGATGGGCTTTATGAGCTGACTATCTGTTACTGTGAGCCCAGCGACCCCAACAAGAAGGTGCAGTACCTCAACGTAAACGGCGTAAATCAGGGTGAGGTAAGCTTTCCATTCAACACAAAGTTCGAGGAGACCTCGGGCGGCGTAGTGAACCTGAAAAAGGGCAAAAACACCATCGAGCTCAAGGCTTACTGGGGCTATGCGTACTATGACTACCTCACATTGAAGCCTGCCCCTGAGAAGCTCACCAACCTGAGCCCTGACAGGAAGCTTTCAAACCCGAAGGCGTCCGACTCGGCAAAAAGGCTCTACAGCTACCTCTGTGACACCTACGGGAACCATATCATCGCAGGTCAGCAGGAGTACTGCGGCGAGCATAACTACAACATCAATGCCGACCCAACCACTAAGAACTATATAGTGGACAACGAGGCGGAATTCCAGTATATTGAAAAGACCACAGGCAAGCAGCCTGCTATTAGAGGCATCGACCTGCTGGCGTATAACTCCACCTCCGCATGGCGTGACCACGCTCCCGAGCGAGCTATACAGTGGGTCAACGAGTACAAGGGCATAGCCACTCTCACCTGGCACTGGAACGTGCCGCTGGAGAAGGGCAGCGAGGAAACTGCCTTCTATGTAAAGTCTGCGGCGGCTACATACACCACCTTCAGTATATCAAAAGCCCTTGAGGAGGGCACCTGGGAGCACGAGGTGCTTCTGGCGGACATAGATGTTCTGGCAACGGAGCTGAAAAAGCTGAAGGAAGCCGATGTTCCCGTGCTGTGGAGACCTCTCCACGAAGCCGAGGGCGGCTGGTTCTGGTGGGGAGCCGAGGGCCCCGAGCCCTGCAAGGAGCTTTACAGGTTACTCTATGACAAGCTCACCAACGAGTACGGTCTGGACAACCTTATCTGGGTCTGGACAGGCTATACCTTCCCCACATCTCCCGCCTGGTATCCGGGCGATGACGTGGTTGATATAGTGGGTTACGACAAGTACAACGCAGCAGACGGAATGCCAAATCTCAGCTCTATATCGTCCACCTTCTACAGCCTGGTGCAGAGCACTGACTGCCACAAGATGGTGACCATGTCTGAGAATGACACTATACCTTCACTTGAAAACCTGGTGAACGACAAGGCAGCATGGCTGTATTTCTGCCCGTGGTACATGAATTTTCTCACCAGCGAGCAGAACAACCCCGTGGACAACCTCAAGGAGATATACAACAGCGATTACTGTATCACCCTTGATGAGCTGCCCGACCTGAAGAAGTACCCCATAAATGAGGGGGATGCTCCTTCAAAGACAACAACGGCGACTACTACAGCGCCCGTAAAGACCACCACCACAACAACATCGCAGAAGCCCGCAGCAGGTGACTACCTCAATGGCGATGCGAACTGTGACGGCAAGGTGGAGCTGGCGGACGCCATAATGATAATGCAGTCTCTTGCAAATCCCGACAAATACGGCATAAAGGGCAGCGACAAGCAGCATCTTACCGAGCAGGGAAGAGTAAACGGAGACGTTGACAAGTCCACCGAGGGACTTACCTCAAATGACGCTCTGGAGATACAGAGGTATCTTCTCAGACTTACAAAATGGGATTAAAATTGCTTCAGCATTATAAAAGGGAGGAATAATACTATGAAGCTTTCAAAAAAGATAATCGCCGCAGCACTGAGTGCTGCTACGGCGGCAGCCAGCATGGCATCATCAATGCCCATACAGGCTGCGGACACTGAAGAGGAGCAGCAGTTCTGCGCCCCTATCAGTGAGGTAGTCACAGACTCCGGTCTGGATATAGACTACGCAAGAGCACTCCAGTATTCGCTCTATTTCTACGATGCGAATATGTGCGGAGACCAGGTAAGTGAGCACACACGCCTTTCATGGCGCGGCGACTGCCATACCTATGACGCACACGTTCCCATGATAGAGTGGGACAGGATCACCACCCAGACCAGCAAGGGCGGTACCAACCTTTCATCTGAATTCATGACCAAGTATAAGGACGTTCTCGACCCCGACGGTGACGGCACTATCGACGTAGCGGGCGGATTCCACGATGCAGGTGACCACGTTGAGTTCGGTATGCCGGAAAACTATACGGCAGCTACCCTCGGCTGGGATTATTATGAATTCCGCGATGTTTTCAAGAAGTTAGAGCAGGATGACCATATGGAGACTATTCTCCGTTACTTCAATGACTACCTCATGAAGTGTACATTCCTTGATGATAACGGCACAGTTATCGCACACTGCTATCAGGTAGGCGACGGTAATATCGACCACGCTATCTGGAACAGCCCCGAGGTAGACACAATGCCTCGTCCCGCATTCTTCCTCACAGCCGAGAAGCCGCAGATTGACTATGTAGTATCTGCCGCAGCATCTCTGGCGATCAACTATCTCAACTTCAAGGATACCGACGAGGAGTATGCAGAAAAGTCACTGAAATACGCAAAGGCTCTCTGGGCATTTGCAAACAATGCTATAGATACATTCCCCGCAGCCGATGATAAGGATCCTCTGCTTTCCGATAACGGTGACGGTCCCGGACGTTTCTACGGCTCATCCAAGTGGCAGGACGACTACTGCTGGGCAGCAGCCTGGATGTACCTTGCAACAGGCGAGGCTTCCAGCTTCGATTATGCAGTAAAGATATTTGACTACTATGCTCCTTCGGGCTGGTGCTACTGCTGGAACGATATGTGGAGCGGTGCAGGCGTAATGTGGGGAGTAGTAAACCAGAAGTACCCCGAGCTTGACCTGGTCCAGAAGATCAGAGACGCACAGGGAAAGAACCAGTATGTATTCAAAGATTTCTGGGACGATGACTGTGTAGGAAAGTGCCTCAAGGCATTCAAGCAGAAGGAAACTCCCGGCGGCTTTGCACACCTTGATACATGGGGAAGCTGCCGTTATAACACAGCTATGCAGCTCATCTGCCTTCTTTACGATAAGTATGCCAATAACGGCGAGCCCAGCGAGTGGAGCGAGTGGGCAAGGAAGGAAATGGACTACGTTCTCGGTAAGAACGATATAACCTATAAGGAAAAACCTGATATGTCAGTTCTTGCAGGCAGAAACGGTACACACGGTCCCAGAGCCTTCATCGTAGGATACAATGATTCAGCAGTAAAGAATCCTCATCACCGTGCAGCATCAGGACTCCTCATGGCTGAGGATCCCCGTGAGCAGAGACACATTCTCTGGGGCGCACTTGCAGGCGGACCCGATGACAACGACGCTCACAGCGACAGCACAAATGACTGGACCGAGAATGAGGTGACCATCGACTATAACGCTTGTCTCCCCGGAGCAGCAGCAGGTCTCTACGCAATATACGGCACACCCGAAATGGCTATCACTCCCAACTTCCCTCCTGAGGACGAGAAGAGAGTATACGGCGGCGGTGGCGGCGAAGGCGGAAGCGGCTACTGGATAGAGGCAGTCGGAATCGACAGCCGTAACGATGACGGAACAGGCGCGGTAGAGGTATCACTGAAGGTCCTCTCCGGCGAATCAAAGCCCGCAAACAATATCACAGTAAGATACTTCATCGACGCATCTGAAGTAAAGGATCCTTCCGTTATCGAAACAAAGAAGCTTTACGATCAGGCAGAGATGGAGATACAGGGCGTTAAGTGTACTGTAAGCCCCTTACAGAAGTACAAGGATTCAGACAGCATCTACTATGCAGAGCTTTCATGGGAAGGCTGCAATATCGCCAACTCAGGCAAGAAGAGCCAGTTCTCTGTAGGATTCTACGGAAAGGGATACACTGAAAACAACAAGTATATCGTTTATGACTGGGATCCCACAAACGATTACAGCTATAAGTCACTCAAGCTTGGCAAGAAGACAGACTTCTTTGCAGTTGACGATCCGCCCGAGGTACGCTGCGACGCTATCTGCGTATACGCTGACGGTGTTCTGGTAGGTGGTATCGAGCCTGACGGATCGACTCCCGCACCCAAGGAAGAAGATGTCACCACAACAGCACCCCGGAAGACAACCACTACCACCACAAAGCCCGTAGTTACCACAACTACAACAACAGGTCCCAATAGCACAGTTGTACGCGGTGATTCAAACTGCGACGGCAAGGTAGAGCTGGCAGACGCACTGCTCATCATGCAGGCACTTGCAAATCCCGACAAGTACAATATCGGCGGCACTTATGAAAAGGCTCTTACAGAGCGTGGCAAGAAGAACGGCGATGTTGACGACACCGAAGGACTTTCCTCCAACGACGCGCTGGAGATACAGCTCTTCCTCCTTCACAAGAAGGCAACACTCTGATATAATTTACCCGAAACGGCTGCACTTGAAAAGGTGCAGCTGTTTCGCATTTTCACGAAACTTTCATTTCTCTCACAATTTACCTGTTGTATTTTCACATCAACTATGTTATAATTTTGTCATACTTGATATAGGAGATGAATTCACATGAATGAAGAAAAAAATCCGCGTAAGCAGTATGCGGTATACATAGTGATATGCCTGGTGCTGCTGATGGTATTCAACGCCATAGTTATGCCGAAGCTGACACAGGCAGCTGTCAGGGACACCGATTACAGCTTTTTTCTGGACAGCCTTGAAGAGGGGAACGTGAAGAAGGTACAGATAGAAGACAGCGAGATAACCTTTACCGTTGAGGAGGACGGCAAGGAGCAGGCATACTCCACGGTGCGCATAGACGATCCCGATCTGGTAACGCGGCTCCATGAGAGCGGCGATGTGGAGTTCACGGGAAGGCTCCGTGAGCAGAGCCCTCTGCGTGACTTCCTGCTGGGCTGGATAATCCCCATTGTAGGTATGTTCATGCTCTGGAACCTGCTGTTCAAGGGGCTTGGCAAGAGAATGGGGGGACTTGGCAATGCCATGTCCTTCGGCAAGAGCAATGCGAAGATTTACGTCAAGGCGCAGACAGGCAAGACCTTTGCCGACGTGGCAGGACAGGACGAAGCCAAGGAAGCGCTTGCCGAGATAGTGGACTTCCTTCACAATCCTGATAAATATGCCGAGATAGGTGCCGACCTTCCCAAGGGAGCCCTTCTTGTGGGACCTCCCGGCACAGGAAAAACGCTTCTTGCCCAGGCAGTAGCAGGCGAGGCGGAGGTGCCCTTCTTCTCCATTTCGGGCTCAGAGTTCGTGGAGATGTTTGTAGGAATGGGTGCTGCGAAGGTCCGCGACCTGTTCAGCCAGGCGACCCAGAAGGCTCCCTGTATAGTATTTATCGATGAGATAGACACCATAGGCAAGAAGCGTGACGGACAAGTCGGCGGCAATGACGAGCGTGAGCAGACCCTGAACCAGCTTCTCACGGAGATGGACGGCTTTGACGGCAAAAAGGGAGTAGTTATCCTTGCAGCCACCAACCGTCCCGAGTCCCTTGACCCTGCGCTGCTCCGCCCTGGACGCTTTGACAGGCGTATCCCCGTTGAGCTTCCCGACCTTGCAGGCAGAGAGGCAGTGCTGAAGGTACACGCGAAAAAGGTGAAGCTCACCGACAATATAGACTTCAACGCCATAGCCAGAGCCACGGCAGGAGCCTCCGGCGCGGAGCTTGCCAATATCGTCAACGAGGCGGCACTGAGAGCCGTAAGGAGCGGCAGGAGTGCTGTGAACCAGTCCGACCTTGAGGAGAGCGTAGAGGTAGTCATCGCAGGCTACCAGCGCAAGAACGCAGTCATCTCCCAGAAGGAAAAGGAGATAATAGCCTATCACGAGGTGGGACACGCCCTTGTTGCGGCAATGCAGAAGGACTCCGCTCCCGTCCACAAGATAACCATAATCCCCAGAACATCGGGAGCTCTCGGCTACACCATGCAGGTGGACGAGGACGAAAAGTTCCTCATGTCCAGGGAGGAGGCATTAGGCAAGATAGCCACTCTCACAGGCGGACGCTCGGCGGAGGAGCTGGTTTTCAATACCTGTACCACAGGAGCCTCCAATGATATTGAGAAGGCGACAAAGCTTGCCCGCGCCATGGTGACGCGCTACGGAATGAGCAGCAAATTCGACATGGTAGCTCTTGAGACTGTGAATAACCAGTATCTCGGCGGCGATACCTCGCTGGCGTGCTCTCCCGAGACAGCGGCAAAGATAGACGAGGAGGTGAGCAGTATCGTGAGAAATGCCCATGCCAAGGCGGTTCAGATACTCACCGACAATCTGGGTAAGCTCCACGAGATAGCCCGCTTCCTCCTTGAGAGGGAGACCATCACAGGCGAGGAGTTCATGGCGATACTCCGCAGAGAGCCTGCGCTTACCATATAAAATAAAGCCCCGAAGGATCATTCGGGGCTTTTGTGTGATTCAGTGTTTATTTTAAGTAGTTGTCTTTGTAAGTATCATATTCTTTTTGAGACAGCTCGGATTTGAGTTTGTATAGTACTTTGTCGTCAGGAAAATTAATGTATATTATATCATCTTGAGCAATTAAACTAAGATTTTGTTCGTCTTCGGCGGAAATATCACGTTGGTTTTTAACTTTGTATATCTTTGAAGTGATCCTTGTCTCTTTTGAAAAGATCATGAAGAGAGCCGCCGCACCACAGAACAAGCACGAAGTAGTTATACAGAATGTCATTTTGTTTGCAATAAATTCAGAGTGGTTGACCTTTTGCAAAAATGAAGTTAGACTATTATAAGAAATAACGGGAAGTATAACAAGACTAAAAGCTATTATACGAATATAAGCCATTAGGAAATCATAGGTCCTGTTGAACAGAAACTCATCGACTTCGTATTTACTTTCAATATTCTTATTTATATCTTTTATTTCTCTTTTCAGATTTCTGAGATGGCGTTCAGATTTTGGAATAATGCTTCGTTTGAATACCAGCTGATCAAGAATGAATGTACAAACTACCAGGTTAAGACTGGGAGGGTCTATAAGTCCAAAACTGAACAAGATGAAGCAGGTTATCACAACTAAAGCAATGAGCAGGATAATGGGGTTTCTCTTCACTTCTTGTATGCAGATGATAATGCTGATTATGAGGAGTGAAAGCAGCAGTATTCCGCCAATAATATCAAGGCCAACGCACGGATGATTTTTTCGGATGAAGAGAATGGGGATCAATGCAACAATAATCATTAAGATTGATAGAATGACAGACAATCCTTTTAGCTTATTGATGAACTCTTGTCGCTTTTGCTTTGATTCGGTGCGTTTATTATGCTGGTTTTTCAGTTCTTCCTTTTTTAGCTTTTTTTCTCTGGAGCTTTTTTCGGACACTTTTATCCCTCTTTCTATAAGTTAATAATTATATTATATAATTGCGTTCGAGAAAAGTCAATGATAAAATAATGAAATCTTGATATTTTGAATATTACACCTTATAAATTACCATAATATTACCGAGGTGATAACAATGAGAAAAACCACATCGGCAGTCCTGGCGGCAGGGCTCATACTGACAATACTTATATCAAATATGGGCGTTATAATACGGGACGGGCGCAGACTTGACAAGTTACGGGGACGGGTGCTGAGGCTCCACATACTTGCAAACTCCGACAGCGTGGAGGACCAGCGGCTGAAACTGCTGGTCCGCGATGAGCTGCTGAAAAGGGACTATTTCGGCGAAGCGTCAGACCTCACCGAGGCTGAAGCCATAGCGCGTGAGCAAATTGATGATATAACAGCGGCAGCGGAGAAGGTGCTCCGCGAAAACGGCTCTGCGGACAAAGTAACAGCAGAGCTTGAGACTACGGACTTCACCGACCGCATTTACGACGGCATCACTATGCCCGCGGGAGAGTACAGAGCCCTCCGTATTAAAATAGGAAAGGCAGAGGGACACAACTGGTGGTGCGTAATGTATCCGCCCCTGTGCATTCCCGCAGCCTGCGGCGAAGCCGAGGAGGAGACGGAAGCCGCAGAGGACAATACTGTCGAAGAGGAGTATTTCGCCGATGAGGAGCTCGATATACTGAAAAAGCCGAAGAAATATAAGATAAGATTTGCAATATGGGATAAAATCAAGGCGCTTATAGAGACCTGAACTGTGCATTGTGACAAATTTCACCCAGCCGCTTGACTTATTTCCCACAGTGATGTATAATATTTAAGTAAACAAAGCAGAACTATGCGTTCTCACCGTCGGGCTAAGCTGAAACGGTCAATATGTATCGGATATCCTGCTGTTCTTGCGGCAGGGGATATATTCAGTGTGTATTGGTGAGTGCGGATAACTTCTGCACTCATTTTTGTTTTTAAATTATATTGCTTGGAGGTGCTTGACTATTAGCAAACAGGAACTGCAGATCAACGAAGAGATAAGAGACAAGGAAGTACTCGTAATCGACGCTGACGGTAAAAAGCTTGGCGTTTTATCCGCCAAAGAGGCCCAGCAGATAGCCTTCGACAAGGATCTGGATCTCGTTAAGATCGCTCCGCAGGCAACACCGCCCGTGTGCCGTATCATGGACTACGGAAAGTATTGCTTTGAGCAGGCTAAGCGTGAGAAGGAAGCAAGAAAAAATCAGAAAGTCGTTGCTATCAAGGAGATCAGAATGTTCTCCACAATAGACACACATGACTTCGAGACGAAGGTAAATCAGGCTGTCAAATTTTTACAGGGCGGCGATAAGCTCAAGGTTTCGGTGAGATTCCGTAAGAGAGCTATTGCACATCCGGAACTTGGAAGCGAGCTGCTTGATCGCTTCAAGGAAGCAGTTTCTGCGGCAGGCACTGTGGATAAGCCGGCTAAGATGGAGGGACGCAGCATAGTAATGTTCGTTTCCCCAAAGGCCGCTAAGTAAGGAGGATCATATAATGGCAAAGGTAAAGGTTAAAACTCACTCGGGCGCTAAGAAGCGTTTTAAGATTACAGGAAGCGGTAAGGTAAAGTACCAGCACACCAACAAGAGACACAGACTTACTCAGAAGGACACTAAGCGCAAGAGAATCGCTCGTAACGCAGGTGTAGCAGACTGCACAAACGCACCTACAATCAAGAAGCTCGTTCCTTATATGTAATCGGAAGCGGATAATTTGTTCCGCATGGTACTGAGCGCAATTCCCGTAATTTTAATTTTGGAGGTAAAAGACTATGGCACGTATTAAAGGTGCAATGATGACTCGTAAGAGAAGAAACAAGACTTTAAAGCTTGCTAAGGGCTACTGGGGCGCAAAGAGCAAGCACTTCAAGATGGCTAAGCAGGCCGTAATGAAGTCAGGCAACTACGCATATATCGGAAGAAAGCAGAAGAAGAGACAGTTCAGACAGCTCTGGATCACAAGAATTTCCGCAGCTGCAAAGCTCAACGGCATGAACTACTCAACATTCATGAACGGCTGCAAGAAGGCTGGTATCTCTCTCAACAGAAAGATGCTCAGCGAGATCGCTATCAACGATGCAGCAGGCTTCACAGCTATCGCTGACAAGGCAAAGGCTGCTCTTTAATTGCAATTAAAAACACGCTCCTTTTATAAAGAGCGTGTTTTCTTGTAGGAGGCGGGGGAAGACTCCGCCTGCTGCAAGAAGTCTCACCAAGTTATAACGGAGGTGCGTGTAGTATTGGATAATATTATAACCTCTAAAGATAATCCCACCATCAAGCTGTATCAGAAGCTTTCCTCGTCGAAAAAAGAAAGGCTTCAGTACGGCTTATTCGTGTTGGAGGGGCTCAGAATAGTTGAGGACGCTCTTAAAGAGGACAGCGGCATAACTCAGCTCATACTGACCGAGAAGGCGTGGGAGCGCTGGGGCGAGGAGCTTTTACAGGCTGATTTGAGAGATACAAGGACAATTGTCATTTCAAATGAGCTTGGAAACAGGATAGCCTCGACGGAGAGCACACAGGGAGCCTTTGCCATATGCAGGATACCCATTCAGCGTACTGCTGAGAGCATAGTCCGCGAGGGCGGGAAATACCTTGTGCTGTTCGGTCTCCAGGACCCTGGCAATGTTGGCATGATGATAAGGACCGCGGATGCCCTTGGTATCGACGGAGTTATAATGTCGGGCAGCTGCGACCTTTACAGCCCAAAGGTGATACGCTCCACCATGGGCTCGGTGTTCAGAATGGCGATCGCCGTTGAAAACGATGCCGACGCTCTTTTTGAGCAGCTTAACGGAAAGGGTGCGGTCACATCTGCGGCAGTCATCGACAAGGACGCGATACCCGTGACGGAATGTGAGTTCACGGGCACACAGGCGGTGTTTATCGGCAACGAGGGCAACGGACTGCCTGCGGACATCGCACAGCGCTGCACACGAAGGGTCATTATACCCATGCACGGAAACATCAACTCCCTCAACGCGGCGATGGCTGCTGGGATACTTATGTGGGAGCTGAAACGATAAGTCCGAAAAGGAGGGCTGACTATGGAGGAAACAAAATACTGGCTCTGGCTGAATATGGTCTTCGGAACGGGAAACCACCGTATCTGGGAGGTCATGAGCTTCTTCCGCACGGCGGAAAAGGCGTACATCTCCCTCACCACCGATAACGGCATAGTCAGTCTTAACGAGGCGGAGCGGAAGAACGTCAATTCTATCCCTCTGCGGAATGCGGAGATATATCTTGCCAACTGCGCCAAGAGGGGCATCGGAGCCGTAGCCTTTACGGAGCCCGATTATCCCGAGCAGCTGAAACATATCTACAATCCGCCGTCCCTGCTCTATTATAAAGGAAACATCTCCTGCCTTAAAACGGAGCTGACAGTCACCTCCGTGGGCACGAGAAAAGCCACTCCCTACAGCCTTAAAGCAGCTAAGGAGATATGCTCCGAGCTTTCGGCAAGGGGAGCTGTTATAATCAGCGGCTTTGCGGTAGGCATCGACCTTGCCTCACACATGGCAGCGGCAGACATAGGCAGACCCACAGTCTGCGTAATGGGCTGCGGCGTTGATGTGGACTATCCCAAGCCCAATTTCCGGTACAGAGATATCATACTTGCGGCAGGCGGCGTGTTTATATCGGAATTTCCTCCGGGAACACCGCCCAATTCGCCCAACTTTCCCAAGCGGAACAGAGTGCTTGCGGCGCTGGGAGCAGCTGCGGTGGTATTCCAGGCAGGAGCCAAGAGCGGCTCGCTGATAACAGCCAATCTTGCAGCGGGACAGGGGCGCGAGGTGCTGTGTCTGCCGCCTGCGGACATATTCAGCGGAGAATTTGCAGGCAATGTGAAGCTTCTCCGTGACGGAGCGCTGCCCATGTACGACGCCTCCGACGTTATGGACTGCATAACGGGAAAGAAGAAAAAGTCAGCGGATACTTCTGCCGTCAGAAGGGGAGCAGAAGTGTTCGGTGAGACCAGTGAGCCCTCAGCCGATGAGATGAACGACCTTATGAGGGCACTGAACGGTATAGACGATGAAAAAAAGGAACCTGCCGAAAGACCTGAGCCCGCGCTGTCCGACGAGCTGTCGGAGACTCAGCGCCGCATTGCGGAGGAGCTTATGAACGGTGCTCTCCACGCAGATGAGCTTGCTCAGAGACTTGAGCTTGATCCCTCCGTGCTTATGACAGAGCTTACGGAGCTTGAAATATTCGGGACAGTGCGTTCACTTCCCGGAAAAATGTTTGAACTTATCAGATAAGGGGATAAATCAATGTCAGATTTAGTCATAGTAGAGTCGCCTGCAAAGGCAAAAACTATCCAGAAGTATCTCGGACCCGGATATGAGGTAATAGCCTCCATGGGACACGTCCGCGACCTTCCCAAGTCGAAGATGGGCGTGGACAAGGACAACGACTTCAAGCCTCAGTACACCGATATGAAGGGCAAGGAGGACGTTATCAGAGAGCTGAAAAAGCGCGCCAAGAAGTGCGACAAAGTATACCTCGCCACCGACCCCGATCGTGAGGGAGAGGCAATATCATGGCATATTGCCCAGATGCTGAAGCTGGATATGAACGATAACAACCGAGTGGCTTTCAACGAGATCACCAAGACAGGCGTAAAGAACGGAATGAGCAATCCGCACAAGATAGATGTGGACCTGGTCAATGCCCAGCAGGCAAGGCGTATCCTTGACCGACTGGTGGGCTACGAGCTGAGCCCCTTCCTGTGGAAAAAGGTCAAGAGAGGACTTTCCGCAGGCAGAGTGCAGTCCGTTGCGGTACGTCTTGTAGTTGACCGCGAGAACGAGATAAGGGCATTTGTCCCCAAGGAGTACTGGTCCATCGACGCCAAGTTCACCGCCCCCTCATCGAGGAAGGTGTTCGACGCAGCACTGGTAGCAGTAGACGGCGAAAAGCTTGAGATCCCCAACCAGGCAGAGGCAGACGGACTCCTTGCAAGGCTCGAGAATGCCGAGTATGTAGTAAAGTCGGTAAAGAAAAGGGTAACAAAGAAACAGCCCGCACCTCCCTTCATCACCTCCACCCTCCAGCAGGAGGCTTCCCGAAAGCTCAGCTTCAGTGCAAAGCGCACCATGAAGGCAGCACAGGAGCTCTACGAAGGTGTTGACGTACAGGGAGTAGGTGCAGTAGGTCTTATCACATACATGAGAACGGACAGTCTCCGAATCTCCGACGAGGCAAAGAAGGCAGCCGCCGAATATATCGGAACGGTATACGGCAAGGACTACCTGCCCCCGGAGCCCAGAAACTTCAAGACCAAGAGCAACGCACAGGACGCCCATGAAGCTATACGTCCCTCGACCCCCGAGCTTACCCCCGAGAGAGTAAAGTCCAGCCTCAGCTCCGACCAGTACAAGCTCTACAAGCTCATATGGGAGCGCTTTATCGCAAGCCAGATGGCAAACGCCCTGCTGGACACCGTATCTGCGGATATAGAGGCAAATGGCTGCACATTCAGGGCATCGGGCTATTCCGTTAAGTTTGACGGATTTATGGCACTTTACGTTGAGTCAAGCGACTCCGAGGACGGCTCAAAGAAGATGCTTCCTGAGCTTAAAGCAGAGGATAAGCTGAAGCTGAAGTCCATCGCGGGCAATCAGCACTTCACACAGCCCCCTCCGCGATATACCGAGGCTTCTCTCATCAAGGCACTTGAGGAGAACGGCATCGGCAGACCGAGTACCTACGCTCCTACCATAACCACCATAACCTCACGCCGCTATGTCGAGCATGAGGGCAAGGCGCTGAAGCCCACAAACCTTGGTGAGGTCATCACGGAGCTTATGAAGGATCACTTCAAGAAGATAGTAGACGCCAAGTTCACCGCCGAGATGGAGAACAATCTGGACGAGGTAGAGCACGGCGAAAAGAACTGGGTAAGCACACTTCACGAGTTCTACGACGACTTCTCAAAGACCCTGAAAAAGGCAGAGGAGGCAATGGACGGCAAGCGCGTGAAGGTACCCGACGAGGAGACCGACGTAGTATGCGAGCTGTGCGGCAGGAACATGGTAATAAAGTACAGCAAGTTCGGCAAGTTCCTTGCCTGCCCGGGCTTCCCCGAGTGCAAGAACACAAAGAAGATAGTAACAGAGGCGGACGGAAACTGTCCCCGCTGCGGAAAGAAAATGCTGCTTAAAAAGTCCAAGAAGGGCAGAAGCTTCTACGGCTGTGAGGGCTTCCCCGACTGCAGCTTCATGACCTGGAACGTGCCTACCAAGGAGGTATGCCCTCAGTGCGGCAAGAGCCTGTTCATGAAGGGCGGAAAATCGGGCAAGCTTGTATGCGAGAACGAGGGCTGCGGCTATGAAAGAGAGCTGAAGAAATGAGCGTGACCGTCAATGTCATAGGCGCAGGACTTGCAGGCTGCGAAGCTGCATGGGCAGTTGCCGAGTCGGGCATAAACGTAAGGCTTTACGAAATGAAGCCGCAGAAATATTCTCCCGCCCACAAGTACAGCGGCTTTGCGGAGCTGGTATGCTCCAATTCCCTGAAGGCGGCGAGACTTGAGTCGGCAGCAGGCTTGCTCAAGTACGAGATGGAGCTGCTGGGCTCACTGACTGTGCCCTGTGCAAAGGCAAATTCCGTTGAAGCAGGCGGAGCCCTTGCGGTGGACCGCGAGAAATTCTCGGACGCAGTAACGGAGAAGATAAAATCCCACCCCCTCATAGAGCTTATAGAGGGCGAGGTGACGGAGCTTCCCGAGGGCGAGACCATAATCGCCACAGGTCCCCTTACACAGGGAGCTATGGCGGATATAATAAGGGAGCTCTGCGGCGAGGGACTCAGCTTTTATGACGCCGCCGCACCTATTGTGACTGCGGAGAGCATAGATATGGAAAGAGCCTTCTATGCCTCACGCTATGACAGAGGTGACGCGGATTACGTCAACTGTCCCATGAACAAGGAGGAGTACCTTGCGTTCCACGAAGCTCTTACAGGAGCCGAAAAGGTGCAGCTCAAGGACTTCGAGACCCATCCCTTCAGCGTCTACGAGGGTTGTATGCCCATCGAGGAGCTGGCATCGAGAGGAGTGGACACCATGCGCTTCGGACCCATGAAGCCCGTGGGCATAGACGACCCAAGAACGGGCAGACGTCCCTACGCAGTAGTGCAGCTCCGCAAGGAGAACCGCGAGGGCACACTTTTCAACCTTGTGGGATTTCAGACCAATCTTAAATTCGGCGAGCAGAAGCGTGTATTCTCAATGATACCGGGACTTGAAAATGCCGAATTCATGCGCTACGGCGTAATGCACAGAAACACCTTTATAAACAGCCCCGAGCTGCTGAATGCGGACTTCTCCATGAGGAGCCGCCCCGAGATCTCCTTTGCGGGACAGATAACGGGAGTAGAGGGCTATATGGAAAGCGCTGCAAGCGGACTCATAGCAGGTATCGCGGTATCCCGCAGGATAAAGGGACTTGAGCCCGTAAAGCTCCCCCTTGACACCATGACGGGAGCCCTTTCCCATTACATCAGTGACCTCTTCAACAGCGGCAGTTTTCAGCCCATGGGTGCGAATATGGGGATACTTCCCGACATCGGCGTAAGGATAAAGGACAAAAAGGAGCGCTACGGAGCATATGCAGAGCGTGCCGTTAATTCGCTGAGAGGAGAGCTTGAGAGAATTGGCTTCTAAGATAATAGTTGACGCCTTCGGAGGAGATAACGCTCCTCTGGAGGTAATAAAGGGCTGCGAGAGAGCGGTCCGCGAGCTTGGCGTGAGCATCATACTCACGGGCAGCGAGGAAAAGATAAAGAAATGTGCGTCGGAAAACGGTCTCAGCCTCAACGGCATAGAGATAGTCCATACCGATGATGTTTTTGATATACATGAGGAACCGAAGGAGATAATCAAGTCGGGCAAGAATAGCTCTATGGCAGTGGGACTCACCCTTCTTGCAGAGGGCAGGGGCGACGCCTTTGTTTCGGCAGGAAGCACGGGAGCACTTGTCATGGGAGCCACCTTCATCGTCAAGCGTATCAAAGGCATCAAAAGGATAGCACCGTCACCCGTGCTCCCCGGTGATAAGGGAAGCTTCATACTTCTCGACGCAGGAGCAAATACAGAATGCAGACCCGAAATGCTGGTGCAGTTCGCTGTTATGGGCAGCGCCTACATGGAGAAGGTCATGGGCGTGAAGTCACCGAAGGTGGGACTTCTCAACATAGGCTCCGAGGAGACCAAAGGCAGAGAGCTTGAAATAGAGGCTTACAAGCTGCTGGAGCAGTCGGGGCTGAACTTCGCAGGAAATATCGAAGCAAGAGACCTGCCTAAGGGCGAGGTGCAGGTAGTTGTCACCGACGGCTTTACAGGCAACATCGTCCTGAAGCTCTACGAGGGAATGGGAAGCTTCTTCGCCAAGAGGGTGAAGTGGATATTCTCGGGAGCAGGCAAGCTGGGAGCGATATTCTCCCTGGGCAAGATAAAGGCATTCAGAAAGCAGATGGACTACAAGGAGGTAGGCGGCTCAGCCCTTCTCGGCGTAAGAAAGCCCGTCATAAAGGCACACGGAAGCTCTGACGGAACTGCCTTCTTCAACGCCGTAAGGCAGGCAAAGAAGTGCGTGGAGGGCAATGTCGCAGGCGTGACCGAGAGCTATGTAGCTCGTATGGCAGCCGCAGACAAGGAGTGATAATATGGAAGACATTTCGAGATTTGAAGATATAATCGGATATAAGTTCAAGGACATACAGCTGCTGAAGCAGGCTCTTTCCCATTCGTCCTATGCAAACGAGAGAAAGCACCCCAACGGCAGCAACGAGCGTCTGGAGTTCCTGGGCGACAGCGTGCTGTCCATCGTGGTATCGGACTTCCTCTACAAGAACCTGAACGTAGCAGAGGGCGAGCTGACAAAGATGAGAGCGTCCCTGGTATGCGAGAAGTCCCTTCACGTTTTTGCAAAGCAGATAAACCTGGGAGATTTCCTGCTTTTGGGCAAGGGCGAGGAGAACACAGGCGGAAGGGAGCGCCCTTCCATACTTGCCGACGCCTTTGAGGCAGTCATCGCCGCCATATACCTTGACGGCGGAATGGAGCCCGTTTCGAAGCATATCCTGCGCTTCATGCCCAAGGATATCCGCCACGCAAAGAAGCCTGTATTCAACGACTTCAAGACGGTGCTCCAGGAGGTAGTCCAGAAAAATCCCGAGGAGAAGGTGGAATACGTTCTCATCGGCGAAGAGGGACCCGACCACAACAAGCGCTTCGTAGTTGAGGTGTGCCTGAATGACCAGGTCATCGGCAAGGGAAGCGGAAAGAGCAAGAAGGAAGCCGAGCAGCTTGCTGCAAAGGAAGCGCTGGAGCTCATGGGTTATGAAGCACAGTAACATATCCGTATTCGTGCCTCATGTGGGCTGTCCACACAAGTGCAGCTTCTGCGACCAGCGGACCATAAGCGGCGCGCAGAGCCTTCCCCGCGGAAATTATGTCAGGCAGGTCTGCGAGCAGGCACTGAGGGAGGTAAGGTCTCCCGAGGATACGGAGATAGCGTTTTTCGGCGGAAGCTTTACGGCAGTTCCCCGTGATTATATGCTGGAGCTCCTTGAGGCAGCCCGGGAATATGTAGGCGAGGGGAAGTTCAGGGGCATACGCTGCTCCACCCGTCCCGACTGCATAAGCACTGAGGTGCTTGACCTGCTGAAAGGCTTCGGAGTCACCGCCATAGAGCTGGGAGCCCAGTCCATGAAGGACGAGGTGCTTGCCGCCAACGAGCGCGGACACACCGCACAGGACGTTGTGAACGCAAGCCGCCTTATAAAGGACTACGGTTTCGAGCTGGGCTTGCAGATGATGACAGGGCTCTACAAGAGCAGCCTTGCGGACGACATGGAAACAGCAAGGAGAATAGCAGACCTTGCTCCCGATACTGTCAGGATATACCCTGTGGTAGTGCTGAGGGGCACCCGTCTGGGACAGCTTTATCTGTCCGGCGAGTACGCTCCCGCACCCTTTGATGAAATGGTGGAGGTCTGTGCGGATA
Organism: Ruminococcus flavefaciens ND2009; assembly: GCF_000621785.1. GTDB lineage: Bacteria > Bacillota > Clostridia > Oscillospirales > Ruminococcaceae > Ruminococcus > Ruminococcus flavefaciens_C. Next base: position 304,410 of record NZ_KK211348.1, read on the forward strand.
TAATGAAGCTTTTCACTGAGCGCGGCATCAGGGTCATAAAATGCGGACTTCACGCCAGCGAATTTGTGGAGCAGGACATGGTGGCAGGCTACTATCACCCTGCATTCCGCGAGCTGTGTGAGGCAGCCATCTACCGCAGCAATATCCTTCGCGCCATAGAGAAGGAGCTGCCGGACTGCCGCGGCAGTGTCACGGCAGAGGTCAGCAGCAGGTGTATCAGCAAGGCTGTGGGACAGAAAAGAGCGAATATAGAATTTTTCAGGGAGCGCGGTCTGGACTTGACCATCGTGGGCAGTGAGACCGTCCCTATATATGAATGTAAGCTGAGGAGGTGAGCGGGTGTATCTTAAATCACTGGAAATACAGGGATTCAAGTCATTTCCCGACAAGATAAGCCTTACCTTTGACAAGGGACTTACCGCAGTCGTTGGACCTAACGGAAGCGGCAAGAGCAATATCGGCGACTCCGTGCGCTGGGTACTGGGCGAGCAGTCCACAAAGACCCTGCGAGGAAACAAGATGGAGGACGTAATCTTCTCGGGTACCGTGGCAAGGAAGCCCATGGGCTTTGCGCAGGTAACGCTGAATATAGACAACTCCGACAAGACCCTTCCCGACATGGGGGACGAGGTCGGCATAACCCGTAAGCTGTACAGGAGCGGCGAGAGCGAGTACCTCATAAACGGCAAGCCCTGCCGACTGAAGGACATCAACGAGCTGTTCATGGACACAGGTCTGGGACGTGACGGCTACTCCATAATCGGACAGGGACGTATTGCCGAGATAGTAGGCGCCAAGAGCTCCGAGCGCCGTGACATCTTCGAGGAGGCGGCAGGAATATCCAAGTTCCGCTACAAGAAGCTGGAAGCGGAGCGAAAGCTCACCGCCGCACAGGAGAATCTGCTCAGGCTCACGGACATACTCACCGAGCTGGAGGGCAGAGTAGAGCCTCTGAGGATACAGTCCCAGAAGGCAGAGAAGTTCATCAAGCTGGCGGAGGAGCGCAAGCGCCTGGAAATAAGCGTCTGGGTCAGCCGTCTTGACGAGATGAAGATAAAGCTTGACGAGCTTGAGAGCAAGATACTCGTCAGCAAGAACGAATACGAGAACATCGAGAACGACATACAGCGCGAGGAGCAGAAGATAGCCGACGGCATAAGGAAGATGCAGGAGAGCACCATGCGCGCTGACGAGCTCCGCCGCAAGATGCTGGAGGAGGAGCAGACCGCTTCCGGGATGAAGTCGGGCATAGCCGTTCTTGAGAACGATATAAAGCACTGCAATGAGGCTGTTGAGGCAGCCCAGAAGAATATCGACAGCTCCGAGGAGGCAAAGAAGGCTCTTGAGCAGGAGCGCAAGGCAGCTCTTGAGGGACTTGAAAAGCTGGAGGAGCAGAAGAAGGCTCTGGAAGCCGAGATAAAGGCAGCGGAGGAGAGCTTCGAGAAGGCTGAGAGCGAGAGCACCAAACTGGGAGACTCTGTAGACAAGGCAGGCAGTGAGATAAACGGCTTGTACATCAGACAGAGCGAGCATCGCTTCAACATCGAGTCCTCAAAGTCCATGATAGAGGAGCAGACCGCAAGGCTTGCCGAGCTCCGTGAAAACAGCGGCACACTGGTGAAGCGCATCGAGGAGTACGAGGGCCACAGAGCTGACCTTACCGCCCAGAGCGAGAAGAACGCCGCCAGGGCAGAGGAGCTCCGCAACAAGCTCAGCGGACTTGAAAGACTGTATAAGTCACGCCGCGAGGGCTTTGAGCAGGCGAAAAACGACTTTGAACGCGCACTGTATGACCTGAAGGACAAGCAGCAGCGCAGGAAGATATTAACCGACCTTGAGAACAACATGGAGGGCTTCGCAGGCAGCGTAAAGCAGGTGCTGAAGGCTTCCAAGCAGGGACGCATAGGAGGAGTATTCGGCACCATCGCCCAGAATATAGGCGTTGAGCCGCAGTACGCCGTAGCCATAGAGACCGCACTGGGCGGCGCAATGCAGAACATAATCGTTGAAAACGAGGACATCGCAAAGCGCTGTATCCGCTTCCTGAAGGAGCAGAAGGGCGGACGCGCCACGTTCCTGCCCATCACCTCCGTAAAGGGCTACGAGCTCAGGGAGCAGGGGCTGGAAAACTGCGAGGGCTTTGTGGCGAATGCCAACAAGATAGTTACCTATGACCCCAAGTTCAGCGGCATAATCGCATCGCTGCTGGGACGTATAGTCATAGCCGAGGACATCGACACCGCCACCCTTATCGCCAAGAAGTACGGCTACAAGTTCAGGATAGTCACTCTTGACGGACAGGTCATCAACGCGGGAGGTTCCTTCACGGGAGGCTCCGCACAGCGTTCAGGCGGTATCATCACCCGAAAGAACGAGATAGACACACTTGACGCCGAGATAGAGAAGCTTGCTGCCGAGAGGGACACCCTCCGCGAGAAGGCAGAGAAGCTCCGTGCAGAGTCGGAGAAGCTCCGCTATGACACCGAGGCAGCCAAGGAGGAGCAGGCACAGTGCGAGGCTGAGAGAGTCCGCATAGGAGCCGAGCTCACCAGCGTCATCTCACTGGCAGACCAGCTCCGCGCACAGTCTGCTGACTCCGACAGAGTCACCGCAGAGACAGAGCAGCGCATAGAGGCTGCAAAGCAGAACATAGCCGACTCCGAGAAGGCTCTTGCCGACACGGAAGCGGAGATAAAGGCGGCGGAGGAGAAGCTTGCCCAGGGACAGGACATCCGCGAGAAGCTGAGAGTTCAGCGTGAGGAGCTGTCCGACAGGCTGTCCGAGCTGAAAATAAAGGGCATGGAGCTTGCCAAGGACTTACAGGCGCAGGAGCTTGAGCTCTCACGCATAGACAGGCGTGAGGAGGAGCTGAAATACGGCGCCCACCAGTTCGAGGAAGAGATCTTCCGCCAGAGGGAGATAATAGCGCAGAAGGAGTCCGGGATAGCGGAGCTGAAGCAGAAGCTTGCCGACTTCAAGGACAACACTGCCTCCTACAACGAGGAGATACAGCGCTGTCACACCACCCACACCGAGCAGAACCGCCTTGTCAACGAGATGCAGAACGGTCTCAAGGCGATAAACGACTCCAAGGAGAAGCTCTCCGCAGAGATAACCCGTCTTGAGGAGCGCAGGGAGACAGTCTGCCGTGACACCGACAACATCATCAGACAGCTCATGGAGGTCTACGAGCTGACACGCTCAGAGGCTGTACAGATAGCCGAGAAGATAGACGACATGATGGCTGCACAGGCAGAGCTGACCACCATCAAGAACAAGATACGCGCACTGGGAAGCGTAAACGTGGACGCTATCGAGGAGTACAAGGAGGTATCGGAGAGATACCGCTTCATGTCCGAGCAGATAGCCGACATACAGAAGTCAAAGGCAGAGCTTGAGAAGATAATCACGGACCTGACCGCAGAGATGTGCAGGATATTCTCGGAGAGCTTTGCCATAATCAACTCAAACTTCAAGAGCATTTTCGTGGAGCTCTTCGGCGGCGGAAAGGCGGAGCTCATACTCAGCGACCCCGAGAACGTACTGGAATCGGGCATTGAGATAAGCGTAGCCCCTCCCGGAAAGGTCATCAAGAACCTTATATCGCTGTCGGGAGGCGAGCAGTCCTTCGTAGCCATAGCGATTTATTTTGCCATACTGAAGCTTAGACCCGCGCCCTTCTGTATACTTGACGAGATAGACGCGGCTCTTGACGAGGTAAACGTAAGGAAGTACGCACAGTACCTCAAAAAATTCACGGACACGACCCAGTTCGTACTGGTAACACACAGACGAAGCGCCATGGAGGAGGCAAATGTGCTCTACGGCGTCACCATGCAGGAGGACGGAATATCCAAGCTCCTGAAGATGGAGCAGGTGGACTTCCAGGAGGACGTAGCAGATATTCAATAATTTTTTTGTCACAGATGAACATATCGCTGCGATATGATTAATAGACCATGTTTGGAGGATATAATGGGACTTTTTTCTAAAATTGCCAGCGGTCTTAGAAAGACCAAGGATTTCCTTTTCGGCGGTATCCAGAGAGTGCTCAACTCTTTTACCGTTATCGACGAGGAGCTCTTCGACCAGCTTGAGGAGCAGATGATAATGAGCGATATCGGAGTTGAGACCTCCGAGGAGATATGCGACAGGCTCCGCAAGAAGATAAAGGAGCGCGGCATAACCGACCCCAAGGAGATAATGGGACTTATCCATGAAGTTATCGCGGAGATAATGGGCGACGATACAGGTCTGGACCTTTCCGTATCCCCCGCAGTAATAATGGTCATCGGCGTAAACGGCGCAGGCAAGACCACAACCATAGGCAAGCTCTGCCACCAGTTCAAGCAGGAGGGCAAGAAGGTCCTTGTAGCGGCAGCGGATACGTTCCGTGCGGCAGCAATCGACCAGCTTGAGGTGTGGACACAGCGCGCAGGCGTTGACATTGTAAAGCACGCCGAAGGCTCCGACCCTGGCGCAGTAGTATACGATGCCCTTGAAGCCGCAAAGGCAAGAGAGTGCGACGTAGTTGTAATAGATACGGCAGGACGTCTTCACAATAAGAAGAACCTTATGGAGGAGCTGAAGAAGATAAACCGTATCATCGACAACAAGGCAGGGGACTGCTCAAGAGAGATACTTCTCGTGCTTGACGCCACCACAGGACAGAACGCCGTAAACCAGGCGAAACTGTTCAGCGAGACCGCTCCCATCACGGGAATAGTTCTCACAAAGCTTGACGGTACAGCCAAGGGCGGTATCGTTATCTCCATAAAGAACGAGCTTGGCATACCCGTAAAGCTCATAGGCGTAGGCGAGAAGATAGACGACCTCCAGCCCTTTGACAGCAATATGTTCGTTGACGCCCTCTTTGCTTCACCCGAGCAGCTTGAAGCTCTTGAGGATGAGGACGAGGAGACCGAGGACTACGATAACGAGGAGTACGCTGAGGACGAGGAGGACACCGACATCGTGGAGGTGGACGGCGTTCAGGGCTACTACAACGAGTATGGCGCCTTTGTTGCCTATGAGGAGTCCGATGACGAGGACGAGGACTACGAAGAAGAAGCCGACGACGAAGACGAGGCAGAGGACGAGTCCTATGACGCTGACGATGAAGGCGATGAGGACGAGGAGTCTGACGATGATGACGACCTGACCGATGACGAGGACGCAGACGAAGAAGAGGAAGAAGACGAGGACGAGGAAGACGAGGAGGAAGAAGAAGCTCCCGCACCCGAGCCCGAGAAGAAGAAAAAGCGCGGCTTCTTCAGCAGACTTTTCGGAGGTAAGGACGATGATTAAGCAGCTGGTAATGGCTACAAACAACGCAAACAAGCTCCGCGAGGCGAGGGAGATACTCTCACCTCTGGGCATAGAGGTGCTGTCACAGCGCGAGGCAGGAGCAAACTGCGACCCCGAGGAAAACGGCGCCACATTTGCGGAAAATGCCCTTATCAAGGCAAGAGCGGTCTATGAAGCGGTAAAGCTGCCCACAGTAGCCGACGACAGCGGTCTCTGCGTAGCTGCACTGGACGGACGTCCTGGAGTATACTCCGCCAGGTACGCTCCCGAGGGACAGCACTGTGCAAAGCTCCTTGATGAAATGAAGGACGTCCCCACAGACAAAAGGGGAGCAGCTTTCGTGTGCTCCATCGCATTTATTGATGAAAACGGTGAGAATTACGGTGTAAGCGGCAGGTGCAGCGGCAGTATAGGCTATGAGCAGCGCGGCACCAACGGCTTCGGCTACGACCCTGTGTTCATGGTAGGAGAGAAAAGCATGGCGGAGCTGACCGCAGATGAAAAGAACGCAATAAGTCACAGAGGTGCGGCTCTCAGGGAGCTGTACAAGTACCTGAAAGAAAGATACGGTGAATAATATGCTTACAAGCAAGCAGAGAGCGTACCTGCGCGGTATCGCTTCCACATACGAGACCATATACCAGATAGGCAAGGGCGGCGTTACCGAGGCAATGTGCAATGACATATCCGCAGCACTGAAAAAGCGGGAGCTCATAAAGCTGAGGGTCCTTGACAATTCAGGCTGGACAGCAAGGGAAGCCGCAGACGCCATCGCCGAGCAGACAGGCGCAGACGTAGTGCAGGTCATCGGCAACAAATTCGTGCTTTTCAAGCGCAACGAAAAGGACCCCGTTATCGAGAACATCCCCAAGGCTAAGTAAGTCATGAGGGTACTGATAATATGCGGCACCTCCCACAAGGGCTCCGGCTACAGTATCGGACGCCTGACAGCCGAGAAGCTTGCAAAGCCCGAGGAAATAGACGAGGTGTTCCTGCCGCGGGACTTTGACGAGTTCTGCTGCGGCTGCACAAATTGCTTCACCAAGGGCGAGGAAACCTGTCCCCACTACGGAAAGCTTAGACCTATAACGGAGCTTATAGATGCCGCCGATGTGCTGATACTCACATCGCCCGTGTACGTTTATCACTGCACGGGACAGATGAAGGCGCTGCTGGACCATTACGGCTGGCGCTGGATGGCACACCGTCCCGAGGAGAAGATGTTCCGCAAGCAGGCGGTGGTAGTATCCACAGCTTCGGGAGCAGGGGTGAAGTCCGCCATGAAGGATATGGCAGACAGCTGTTTCTTCTGGGGCATACCCAAGACCTACAAGCTGGGCAGACCTGTTGCGGCGACGGACTGGGAAAGCGTAAAGCCCGAGGTGAAGGAAAGTATCAGCAAAAAGGCGGACAGTATCGCCAAAAAGATACTCAAGCGGCAGGGAAATGTACCCGTATCGCTTAAAACAAGAGGATTTTTCAAGATAATGAGCCTTATGCAGCGAAACGGCTGGAACAAGGCAGACATGGACTACTGGAAGGCAAAGGGCTGGACAGAGAGCAAACGTCCGTGGAAATAACAGGAGGTGCATAATGAAGACAGGCATATATGGCGGAAGCTTCAATCCCGTCCACAACGGACATATTCATCTTGCGGAAACTGCCGTTAAAGAGTTCGGACTTGACAGGCTGTTTCTCCTGCCTTCAAAAATATCTCCCCATCGCTCCAGTGCTGAGTACGCACCTGACGAGGACAGACTTGAGATGCTGAGACTTGCCTGCGAGGGCAATGATCATCTTTTCGTCAGCGATTACGAAATAAAAAGCGACCGTGTGAGCTATACTATATACACGGTGGAGCATTTCCGCGAGACCTATCCCGATGACGAGCTTTTCCTCCTTGTGGGAAGCGATATGCTCATGAGCTTTGACACATGGTTCCGCTACGAGGATATACTCTCCAATGTTACCCTGTGTGTAGTTTCCCGTGAAAAGGGAGATCTGCCAGCTCTGAAGAGAAAAGCTGAGGAGCTCGGAAAATTCGGCAGGATACTGGTATCCGAGGCTTCACCCACGGTCATTTCAAGCACTGAGGTAAGAAAAAAAATTGCAAAAAATAAGGATTTCACTTGCTATCTTGACGAAAATGTAGTACAATATATTAGATTGAAGGGATTATATTCAGTAAGAGGTGAAGGCAGTTTGCAGTATAACCCTGACGATAAGAAGAAATACCTGAAAGCGCATCTTTCGGCGAAGCGCTACACCCATTCACTGAATGTGGCAGCGGAGTGCAGAAAGCTTGCGGAAAAATACGGCGAGGACCCCGATAAGGCATATTTTGCGGGACTTCTCCACGATATATGCAAGGAGATGCCCGACGATGAGCAGAAGGCTCTGGTACTCGAAAGCGGATACACCGTCTGCCGCGAGGAGCTGGACACCCGTTCCCTCTGGCACGGTATCGCAGGCGCATATTTCATCAAAAAAGAGTTCGGAGTAGAGGATATAGACATTCTCAACTCTATTAGATTTCATACAGTGGGCAGGGCAGGAATGTCCCGACTTGAAGAGATAGTCTACATGGGCGATCTCATTTCCGCAGAGAGAGACTACAAAGACGTAGATAAAATGCGAAAGCTTGCTTATGCAGATCTCAACGCAGCGATGCGTGAGGCATTTGCATTTTCCATGAAGTCCGTGATAAAAAAAGGCGGAGTTATACCGATATGCACCGCCGAGGGGTATAATTTTTATACACGGCTTTCCAGATAAGATAAAAAAATGATGGAAATTTGAAAAGAGGACTCTAATGAACCGAGAAGAACTTAACGAGGAGTTAAAAACAAATGCAGACAACGCTCCGAAGCCTATGAAACCGCTGAGGAAGCTTAAACGTATAGATAACAGCCGCAAGCCCGCCGAGCCCGAATACCACGGGCTCCATGAGGCACCCCAGATAGATATAGCCATAGAAGGCGAGGAGAGACCTCAGGAGAGCGCTCCCCGTCAGGTATATCACGGAGCCCATGAAAAGGGCAGGAAGGAAGACTTCGTCGAGTCTGCGGACTATGAAGATTATGAGGACGAGGAAAAGCCGAAAGGCAAAAAGAAAAAGAGTAAGAAGGACGCCCTTATAAAGCTTGCCGCCATACTGGTGAGCATAGTGTCCATAATCACTCTTTTCCTGAATATGCCCATACTCTGGTACAAGAAGGCGGGGCAGCCCGACGAGAGAGTGTCCATAATCAACTATTTCAAGCGCTGGCAGCCCACAGGTGACATTGAGGGCGACCTTGAGAAACCCCAGATGGACCTCAGCGTGGATACAGACATCGTAAACGACGATTTTACCGACGGACTTGACCTTCCCCAGCTCATTGAGGGACAGTACACCGTGCTCTTCCTTGGATTTGACGAGGATCAGGAGCTCACCGATGTTATCTGGATATGCCAGTTTGACATCGCAGCAGCAAAGCTCCATATCCTTCAGATCCCCCGAGACAGCGCTGTGCCCAACTATACCAGCAATCCCACCACGAAGATAAACAGCGTTTACTACTATGCCTGGGATCAGGATTCCAGCAAGATACAGCGTGTGGTAAACTGTGTACAGGAAAACTTCGGAATACCCATAGACGCCTATATCACCACAACCTGCTTCGACATCGTTGACATCGTTGACCTTGTGGGCGGAATACCCATGAACATCGACAACGAGATCGTATATGAGGCGGACAAGATCATCCCCGCAGGCGAGAACGTGATACTCACAGGTGAGCAGGCAGAGTGGTTCGTGCGCTTCCGTCACGACTGGCTCCAGGGCGACATCGGACGAGTACAGAACCAGCGCCGCTTCATGGCAGCGGCCATGCAGAAGATACTCAGCATAGTAAAGGACGAGGGAAGGCTGAAGCTTTACAGCTACCTCAACACCATATACAGGAAGAAGTGGATAGCTACTAACATGAGCGTTGACGACCTGAGCAAGCTTGCGGACTTCGGCTCCACCCTCACCACGGATAACGTATCGGTCAACATGGTGCCCGGCGAGGACGCAGCCTACATCGGCTCTGACGGCGTACAGTACAGTATCTACTCTATCCACAAGAGGGCAACAGTGGATATGCTCAACGAGTATTTCCGTCCCTACCAGCGCCCCATGCTCCTTTCCGAGAGCAATATAATGGAATTTGTAAGCGAATATGAATATCAGTACGAGCTCTATGACGATACGGGAATAACCTTCAAGGACCTTGAAAAGGCAACGGAACCGCCGAGAGCTTCGGATTACAACTAATGAAAGAAAGGTGAAGCAGATGACAGAGCAGGAAAAGCTCGAGCTTATAGTAAAGACACTTGACAGCAAGAGAGGCGAGGACATACAGGCGATAAAGATCTCCGACCTGACTATCCTTGCGGACTACTTCGTAATAGTAAACGGTACCAGCAACACCCATGCAAGAACACTGGCGGACGAGGTGGAGTTCGTACTTTCACAGAAGGGCATCGAGCCCCAGCGCCGCGAGGCAGACACGGGCAACACCTGGATAATCCTTGACTACGCCGATATAATCGTCCATGTATTCTACAAGGACACCAGAAACTTCTACAAGCTTGAGGGACTCTGGGCAGACGGCGAGCAGGTAGACATCAGCAGCCTTCTTGTAAAGGAGAATGAAGGTTGACGTTCAAAAACAAAACAGGCGGTACGCTGATCGTAGTTATGGCGGTGTATGTAGTGGCGAAGTGCCTGTTGAACATGGCACTCAGCGGACATCTTTCCGTTACCACCCTTGTCATAGCCATACTTGAGGCAGCAGCCTTTTTCCTGTGGTTCAGGTATGTGAACTATGCTCTGGCAGGGCTTCTTGCCTTCATAGCTATAATATACTTTCCGCAGAACATAGCCAATATCGGCTCCAACTGGATATACCTCCTTGAGGGAGCCGCAGACGTATGCTGTGCCGCACTTTTATGCTTCCACAAAGATGTTGCGGAGCATTACACGAGACCATGGAACAATAATAATTAAAATAAAGGAATGATATTACAATGAGCAGATATGATTTCTCATCTGTTGAAGCCAAATGGCAGAAATACTGGGACGAGCATGACACCTTCAAGGCGTCAGATGACCACAGCAAGAAGAAGTTCTATGCGCTGGTAGAGTTCCCCTATCCTTCGGGACACGGAATGCACGTAGGCCACATCAAGGCATATTCGGGACTTGAGGTAGTAAGCCGCAAGCGCCGTCTTGAGGGCTACAACGTACTTTTCCCCATAGGCTTTGACGCCTACGGCCTCCCCACGGAGAATACTGCTATCAAGGAGAATATCCACCCTAGAATAGTTACTGACAGAAACATTGAGAAGTTCACAAATCAGCTCCGTACAGTAGGATTTTCCTTTGACTGGTCCAGAGTAATAGACACCACAGATGAGAGCTACTACAAGTGGACACAGTGGATATTCCTGAAGATGTTCGAGAATGGCCTTGTATTCCGCGACAAGACCTCAGTAAACTACTGCCCCAGCTGTAAGGTAGTTCTCTCCAACGAGGACTCACAGGGCGGCAAGTGCGACGTATGCCACAGCGACATCATTCAGAAGACCAAGGAGGTATGGTACCTCCGTATCACAGAGTACGCAGACAAGCTCCTTGAGGGACTTGAGACCGTAGACTACCTGCCTAACGTAAAGCTCCAGCAGCAGAACTGGATAGGCAAGTCCACAGGCGCATTCGTTGATTTCAAGATAAAGGAGCAGGACGAGAAGCTCCGCATCTACACCACCCGTCCCGACACACTCTATGGCGTTACCTTCATGGTTATCGCCCCCGAGCACCCCATTATCCAGAAGTACCGCGACAGCATCGCTAATATCGCCGCACTGGACGATTACAAGGCAGAGTGCGCAAAGAAGAGCGAGTTTGAGAGAACACAGCTCGTCAAGGACAAGACAGGCGTGAAGATAGAGGGACTTACAGCCATCAACCCCATCACAGGCAAGGAGATACCGATCTACATATCCGACTATGTAATGATGGGCTACGGCACAGGTGCTATCATGGCAGTTCCCGCACATGATACAAGAGACTATGACTTCGCAAAGAAGTTCGGCATAGACATCATCGAGGTCATCAAGGGCGGCGACATCACCAAGGAAGCCTACACAGGCGAGGGCGAGCTTGTGAACTCAGGCGAGCTCAACGGACTTTCCAACAAGAAGGATGCCATCAACAAGGCTCTTGAGATACTTGAAAAGCTTGGCTGCGGCGAAAAGGGCGTACAGTACAAGATGAAGGACTGGGCATTCAACCGCCAGAGATACTGGGGCGAGCCTATCCCGATAGTACATTGCGACACCTGCGGAATGGTAGCCGTACCCTATGAGGAGCTTCCTCTGAGACTGCCCGAGGTGGAGAACTTCGAGCCCGGTACAGACGGCGAGAGCCCTCTTGCAAAGATAGACAGCTTCGTAAAGTGCAAGTGCCCCAAGTGCGGCAGGGACGCACGCCGCGAGACCGATACGATGCCTCAGTGGGCAGGTTCATCATGGTACTTCCTCCGCTACTGCGACCCCAAGAACGACAATGAGTTCGCATCACAGGAGGCACTGAAGTACTGGATGCCCGTTGACTGGTACAACGGCGGTATGGAGCACGTTACAAGACATATGATCTACAGCCGTTTCTGGCACAAGTTCCTCTACGATCTGGGACTGGTACCCACCTCAGAGCCCTATGCAAAGCGTACCGCACAGGGACTTATCCTCGGACCCGACGGCGAGAAGATGTCCAAGTCAAGAGGCAACGTCATCGACCCCAACGACGTAGTAGCCGAGTACGGCGCAGACGTACTGAGACTGTATGTACTCTTCATGGGCGACTACGAGAAGGCAGCTCCCTGGAGCGAATCCAGCATCAAGGGCTGCAAGAGATTTGTGGACAGAGTATGGTCACTTACCGATATGCTCACAGAGGGCACAGAGTACACAGAGGGACTCCGCTCCAACTTCCACAAGACCATCAAGAAGGTAACAGAGGACATTGAGGCTATGAAGTTCAACACAGCTATCGCAGCCCTCATGACCCTCATAAACGATATATATAACGCAGGCTCCATAAACAAGGCAGAGCTGGGCGCATTCTGCACACTGCTCTATCCCTTCGCACCTCACATCTCCGAGGAGATCTACAACAGCGTATTCGGCACAGTTCTCAGCGAGCAGGGCTGGGTAAGCTATGACGAGGCGCTCTGTAAGGACGACACTATCGAGATAGTTGTACAGGTAAACGGAAAGCTGAAGGCAAAGCTGAATATCGCAGTTGACGCCGATAAGGACTCCGTTATCGCTCTGGCACTTGCAGACGAGAAGGTAAAGGAAGCAACAGACGGTAAGAATATCCTGAAACAGATATATGTACCAAATAAACTTGTTAATATTGTTGCAAAATAACGAATTTTTTTCGGACGAAAAAAATGCTTGACAATCGTCCGAAAATATGGTAAACTTATAGTATATTCTTTATAACTAATTATAGTATATCTGCTATTTATTGGGGTATATGCTGACTGACACCCGCAAGGGTGATTAGTATAGAGCATCGGAGCCGAGCTCCGAGCAACCTCTGAACAAGGGAGGGAAATTTAGTGGCAGAAGTTCGTGTTGGCAAAAACGAGTCTTTAGACACAGCTCTTAAGAGATTTAAGAGATCATGTGCAAAGGACGGCGTAATTGCTGAGGTTCGTAAGAGAGAGCACTACGAGAAGCCTTCGGTAAAGCGTAAGAAGAAGTCTGAGGCAGCTCGTAAGCGTAAGTATTGATCTTACGGAAATGATTAATGTTGATAAAAGCGGGCTTAGGCTCGCTTTTTCATTTGTATGAACGGAGTTGACAAATAACTTGGGCCTTATACATAAAATTACAGGGACCGACGTGGATTTCGCCTTCAGAAGAACGGTGGAGATCAGTCCCGCCTTTCTTAAAAAGCACGGAATAAAGGGACTTATCCTTGACGTGGACAATACCCTTACCACCCATGACAATCCCGTCCCTGCCGAGGGTATAAGGGAGTGGCTTGACACCATGAGAGCCGCAGGCATAAAGCTGATGATCGTCTCAAACAATCACCCCGAGCGCGTGAGACCCTTTGCGGACCCCCTGGGGCTTGATTTCGTCAGCGACAGCGGCAAGCCCCTGAGAAGGGGCTACAAGGCGGCTATGAAGAAAATGGGGCTGAAAGCCTCAGAGACCGCCGCAGTAGGGGATCAGCTGTTTACGGACGTATGGGGAGCCAACATATCGGGCGTGACCATGCTCTACGTCGAGCCCATGGAGCTTGAACCGAAGAGCAAGCGCTTCATAAGATTCAAAAGGGTACTTGAAAAGCCCTTCCTGCCGAAAAAATTTGTCAAACTTGCAAAGGAGTAAATATGGTTAAGAAGATACTTGTTATACACGGTCCCAACCTCAATCTGCTGGGAGAGCGTGAGCCCGGTGTTTACGGAGACCAGAGCATCGACGCCCTCAACAGCAATATAATCGACCGTGCAAAGGAACAGGGGCTGGAGTGCGAGATATTCCAGTCCAATCACGAGGGAGCCATCATAGACAAGCTCCACGCCGCAAGGAAGAGCTTTGACGGAGTTATCCTCAATGCAGGCGCCTATACACACTACAGCTACGCTATCCGCGACGCTATCGCAGCCATAAAGATCCCCGTCATCGAGGTACACATCAGCAACGTGTTCGCAAGAGACGGCTTTCGCTCAAATTCTGTCATTGCGCCTGTTTGCAAGGGCAGCATAAGCGGCTTCGGCTTCGGAAGCTATTACCTTGCAGTGCAGGCTCTTTCAGAGCTTTAAGAGGTGCTGCATGACCAGATTTGACAGACTTTTTGATATATTCGAGGGCGCAGACTGCGTACTCATAACCTCAGACATAAACAGGCGGTATTTTACAGGCATGAAGTCCTCTGCGGGAGTGATACTTGCATTTCCAGGGAAGGCATATCTGCTCATAGATTTCCGCTACATAGAGAAGGCGAGAGCCACAGTAAAGGACGCTGAGGTAATAGAGCTGAAGAAGCTCTACCCCCAGCTCATGGAGCTGCTGAAAAAGCACGGCGCAGAGTCCGTTGCCATAGAGTCCGAGACCATGACGGTGAAGGAGCTCAACGCCTATGAGCACTTCTTCACAAACCTTAACTTTGTCAGCAACGACTCTCTCAGCAACGCCATAGCCACTCTGAGAGCCTCTAAGGACAGCGATGAGATAGCCTGCATAAGGATGGCTCAGGAGATAGCTGAGAGGGCTCTGGAGGAGCTTCTGGGCTTCATAAAGGTGGGTGTGACCGAGCGCGAGATAGCTCTTGAGCTGAACCGCCTGATGTTTGCCTTCGGAGCTGAGGATCTTTCCTTCGATACCATAGTCCTTTCGGGAGCCAATACCTCCATGCCTCACGGAGTTCCCTCCGACAAGAAGGTGGAGAGCGGCGATTTCGTCCTCATGGACTTCGGCGCAGTCTACAACGGCTACCACAGCGACATGACCAGAACAGTCTGCGTAGGGGAGCCCACCGATGAGATGCGCAGGGTATACGATACAGTCCTTGAGGCGCAGCTTGCAGGCTTAGAAGCCGCAAAGGCAGGCATAACAGGCAGCGACCTTGACAAGGTGTCCAGAGACATCATCGAAAAGGCAGGCTACGGCGCCTGCTTCGGACACTCTCTGGGTCACGGCGTAGGCATGGAGATACACGAAAAGCCCAATGCTTCACCCAATTACAAGCTTCCCCTGAATGAGGGCGCAGTAGTAACGGTAGAGCCGGGTATCTATATCGCAGGAAAATTCGGCGTCAGAATAGAGGATTTTGTCATTTTGACCGAAAACGGCTGCGAAAACTTGACAAAAAGTGCAAAAAATCTCATAACTTTATAAGAATATCGCTTTAGGTATTGCAAAAATTCCTGAAATGTGGTAAAATAAAGTATCATATTAATTTGAAAAATACGGAGGTATTTATAATGATTTCAGCAGGAGATTTCAGAAACGGCGTTACCTTTGAGCTTGACGGACAGGTTGTTCAGGTCGTTGAATTCCAGCACGTTAAGCCCGGTAAGGGAGCTGCTTTTGTAAGAACTAAATACAAGAACGTGATCACAGGTTCAGTTGTAGAAACTTCTTTCAACCCCACAGCTAAGTTCCCTACAGCTTTCGTTGAGAGAAAGGATATGCAGTACAGCTACAACGACGGTGATCTTTACTACTTCATGGATCTCGAGACCTATGAGCAGGTACCGATCAGCGCATCTATCCTTGGCGACAACTTCAAGTTCGTAAAGGAAGAGATGATCTGCAAGATCCTCTCATACAAGGGCAACGTATTCGGCGTAGAGCCCCCCAACTTCGTTGAGCTGAAGGTCACACAGACAGACCCCGGCTTCAAGGGCGATACAGCTACAAACGCTACAAAGCCTGCAACACTTGAGACAGGCGCAGAGATCAAGGTTCCGCTCTTCATCGACGAAGGCGAGATCATTCAGGTAGACACAAGAACAGGCGAGTATATGTCAAGAGCATAAGCTCCTGTTAACCGCGATACTATTTTGAGAGGAGGAGCTTGTTATGAAGCTTACCGAGAAAATGTCATATTTACAGGGACTTATCGACGGTCTTGAGATCGACGCATCTACAAAGGAGGGCAAGGCTCTCATCCAGATGTCAGAGGTAATGTCCGAGCTGGTGCTCTATGTTGAGGACCTCCAGTCACAGGTAGACGAGCTCACAGAGCTCTGCGACATCCTTGACGAGGATCTTGGCGCAGTTGAGGATGATTTCTATGAGGATCTTGACTGTGACGAGTGCGACGGCGACTGTGACAGTTGCGACGACGATGACGACTGGGACGATGACGATTTTGACTTCGATGACGAGGACGATGACGATGAGCTTTATGAGATCACCTGTCCCACCTGCGGAGACACCATTCTCCTTGACGAGGGCATGATCGAAGAGGGATCAATAAACTGTCCTAACTGCGATGAGCTCCTTGAGTTCGATTATGATGATCTTACTATCGAGGACTTTGAGGACAAGGACGAAGAGCCCGAGAAGAAGTGATCGCAAAGGATCGTAAAACAGGCTGCGGATAGCGATTATCCGCAGCCTTTATTATTGAGATGAAAAGCCCCGCTTTTGATCGCGGGGCTTTTTTATTTTTTTACATTTGTCAGACGAAGAAAGACGACATAGGCTTCCTGGTCTGCATTAAGGTTAAAACTGCATATCTCATAGTCATCATTTAAATGCATGAGATTATATGTATCAAAGGAGCGGCTGCTGCCGTTACCGCGGCAGATACCGAGTTCCTGATGGTTCTTGATATAATTGGGATCCAGGGGTTCAATAGCAGACTTAGGAAAGAAGATATTCACTTCGCAGTCATGGTCGCATCTGAAGGAGTAGGCTTTTGAAGCTGTCTCTGCGGTGAAGAATTCATTGTCCCATTCAGAGCCGTTATCGGGGACGACCTCCCTGACAGTAACAGTGCTGCTGTCCTCGTCCTTGATATAATAGGACATATCTCCCACCTGCCCAAGGGAGAAGTCCTCATGGACAGTTTCAATGCGGTTGATTATCGTTCTGCTCTCTGCATAGAATGGCAGCATAGAGCTCCGGTCGTACAGACCAACATAATCCTTATCCCGATATGATACCAGAGTGATGTCGTTCTTATTATTGTTTTTGAAAAAGTACAAGGGAAGGTCCCTGCCCGAAATGGAGGAAATATCCGTATTCACATATTCCGCCAGGACAGAGCAGCGGCTGTTGCTGAAAAACTCCCCGGGAGCGGAAGGATCGAAGCTCTCAGAGTACATATTGATACATTCATTTTCTATGGGGTCAAAGCTTGTCTGGACCATTCCGCCTTTCAGCGTAAGCTGCACAGGCTTGCCTGTTATCTCAGAGATAGCAGAACAGAAGCAGTCCGCAATATCCCTGCTCTGATAATTATCGGATCCGTCGGTATTTTCCGAAGCGCCGTCGATATACACACCGAAGTCACGGTCACCGTGGTTCATACGGACGTATACCGTAGTCAGAGGAGTGGAGTTTATCCAGCCATATTTTCTTTCCTGTTCTGCACTTATGACCTCAGGAGTAAAGCCGTACTTATCCTCAATATATTTAACGGCATTGGACTTGGCTGTACTGATATACTGCCTGTTCAGCTTTTTTTGTTCCCTGTTGTCACAGCCTGTAAGCGCAAGTACAGCCATGACGGCAAATAATACAGTTTTCTTCATAATGACCGCTTTATTGTAAGCTGTTTATTTTTGTTTTGAAGGAATGTGTGTAAGAATGAAAAAAGCCGCAGCAAAAACGCCAATACCAATTCGTACTGCTATGTACTTTGTCTTTACGAACCACACAAACAGCAGCACCACAACAGCGATAAAGATAAACAGGCATACCAGCATAAATATACTGTTTGAGCCGACGATCTTATCAACATTGGTGCCGATTATCTGCCCGTTTTCAACGGTTATTTCGATGGTACTGCCCACATCGACAATCATGTGGGTACCGTCTTTGTATGTGGCGGTCTGCTTCACGCCGTCCTTTTCGTACTCACAGGTAAATATCGAAAGCATAGACTCGCTGTCATTTTGTCTGTCGGTAATGACCGCAATGAATTTTTCGCTCATATCATTCATACTGTGCAAGGATACGGACAGCCACCTCCAGACGGGTCTGGCGGTTGTTCATAGCCTGCTTTTCGATGTACTTATGAGCCTGAGGCTCGGTGAACTTCAGGTACTTCATAAGTGTAGTCTTGGCGCGGTTGATAGTGCGCATCTCCTCGATACGGCTGAGAATATCGGAGCTTTCCCTCACACCTGCCATACGCACTCTTGCGGCGATAACGAGCCTTATAGTGCGCTGGAGAAGCTCCCTTGTGACAGGTCTCGCAAGGACGTTTATACCGCTGTCGGATAGCCTGTCCGCGATCTCGTCGGAGACATCGCCGCTGCAAATTAGGATAATGCCTGCGGAGGTAATATCGGCGATCATCTCCGCAAGCTCCTGCCCGAACTCATCGGACAGGGGAGTATTTATAATGACCAGCTCAGGCTCGGCGTCATTCTTGACCAGCCTTCTGGCTTCACTTCCGCTTACAGCTACAGCTATCCTGCCGCAGCCCTCTATCCTCAGGAGCTGTTCTGCAAGCTCCGAGACCTCGGTGTTAGCGGAAACAATAAGTGCTCTTTCCATTTAACTCCTCACACAAACTTGAAGTAGGACATTTCCTCGAACCTGTCCTTATCGTCAGCCTTTTCGTAGTCGCTTATCTGCTGTTTCAGCTGAGCGAAAACGCTGCTTCTTATATCAGCGGACAGAGTGCGCTTTACGAATTCGCTGCTTTCGGCGATAGCGGCAGCCTCCTCCAGAGTGGAGGGCAGGGGCTGGAACAGGTCGCAGTTTTCTCCGCTGTGCATAGCGCTTTCAAAGAGCGAGCAGTCATTGGACTGTATACCCTCTATACCTGCGGCAAGAATGAGCTTGAATGTGATATAGGGGTTGCAGCAGGCGTCAGCGGAGCGTATCTCGATACGGGGAGTAATTCCCACAGGCTTGGGTACTCTTATGAGCTGAGCGCAGTTCTCCGAGGACCAGTTTACGTATTTAGGCGCATAGCCGATGCCGAAGCGCTTATATGAGTTGGTGGTTGAGTTGAGGAAAGCGGTTATCTCTCTCATTCTGCTGAGAACGCCGGAGATAAAGCATTTACCCTCATCGGGCATAGCGTTTATATCGTCCCCGAAGATGTTCTCGCCGCCCTTTTTAAGGCTTATGGAGATACTGAGAGCGCTTCCGTGCTCATCGGGGAGGGGCTTAGGCATAAATGAAGCGAAGAGACCATTCTGAGCGGCAATGGACTTAACTACGGTCTTGTAGTGTACCATATTGTCCGCAGCGGTAATGGGCTCGCTTTCGCGGAACTCTATCTCATTCTGAGCGGGACCGTGCTTATGACATGAGCTTTTGGGGCTCATGCCCATTTCCTCAAGGGAGAGGCATATCTCACGCCTTGCGTTCTCGCACTTATCCAGAGGAGCAACGTCCAGGTAGCCGCCCTTGTCGTGAGGTATCTTAGTAGGTTCGCCGTGTTCGTCCAGTTCAAAGAGGTAGAACTCGCACTTAGTGCCCATTTCACAGGAATATCCGTCCAGACGGAGCTGATTGATATAGTTGGTGAGCTCGGTACGCATATCGCCCACATAGTCGCTTCCGTCGGGATTTTTGAGGGAGCAGAAAAAGCGGACAACTCTGCCTGACTTCGGTCTCCAGGGGAGAACAGAGAGAGTAGAAATATCGGGAACGAGAAGCAGGTCGGAGCAGCCCTCCGCAATACATGAGGCGTCAAAGGGTATGCCGTATTCAAAGGCTCTCGGCAGTTCGTTCGGCATGATAGCCACGTTTTTGAGATTTCCGAACATATCGCAGAAAGTAAGTCTGATAAATTTTACGTCATTCTCTTCAACGAATTTCAGTATCTCTTTAGGAGAAAAGCTCATTGAAAGACCTCCAGTTAATTTATTTCAGGCAGCAGCGTCATTGATGCTGCCTATACAACAAGCTATTACAGTGATAACACACAAATTCTGTTCCTGGTATTTGTGCAATACGCGGAACAGATGTTAATTTTTTATGATATACAACGGTTTTACGTTGTTTTGACCCCGTTTTCTGCCTACTTACAGAAAGGGGTGATAAAAGGTGCTCCGCATCTGAAAAAGGAGACCGCCCGTACAGTACTGTATAAAAGAAACTGACAGTCAGTGCTCACATAGAGAGCATAGCGCACACAAGATTAAAAACGGAAATAAAAATATGGAGCTTGCATTTGGAAGCAGCTTCTTTCAGGCTCATCTGTTTTGCAAAGAGCCTGTAGCCCATTCCCGCAAAGACGGGAAGCAGCACAGCTATGAGGGAGAAAACGGGATTTTCCGAATTCATAGCAATAAAGAACAGTAAAAGCGAGATGAACTCCATTATGACCACCTCGGTGGCAAGAACAGTGCCCGCATTCTTTTTCTCCATGGAGCTTCGCATTCTTGCGTCCGCAAAGATGGCGTCGAACTTGTCATCGGACAGCTTAGGAGGATCCTG
Organism: Ruminococcus flavefaciens ND2009; assembly: GCF_000621785.1. GTDB lineage: Bacteria > Bacillota > Clostridia > Oscillospirales > Ruminococcaceae > Ruminococcus > Ruminococcus flavefaciens_C. The sequence continues at coordinate 324,900 of NZ_KK211348.1, forward strand.
CTTTTCATCAGCCTTGCCCGCGAACAGCTCACGGCTCAGCGCAGATGGTTTTTTGCTCTGAGATCTGGCATTTGCCAGCATAGCCTCAACTTTTGCCTCAGCCTCGGACAGGCTGTCTGCCGGTTCGGCAGTCTCCTTGTCTGGTTCGGCAGGGAGAATGTCCTCAGCAAGTCCGGACAAATGCTCCTCAGCAATATCCGCCGATGTATCGGGCTTTGCTCTTTCCTGTTTAACGGGAGGAACAAAGGGCAGAACAGGAGCTGAGTCCTCATGGAAGGTCCTGCGCTTTTTATCGGAGCGCTTATTCTGAGACCTGGCGCTTTCAAACATAGCTGCCACCTTAGCCTCGGCTTCCCTTATCCTTTCAGCCTGCTGCCGGTCGGGGACATTATTCTCTGGCTTATCCTGCATTTTATCCCTCCTGTTGCGGTTTTACTGCTTTAATTACACATTGAAACGGAAGAGAACTATATCTCCGTCCTGCATAACGTACTCCTTGCCCTCGAGGCGCACAAGACCCTTCTCCTTGGCGGCAGCCATGCTTCCGCAGGCTATAAGGTCATCGTAGGAGATTACCTCTGCACGGATAAAGCCCTTCTCAAAGTCGGTATGTATCTTGCCTGCTGCCTGAGGAGCCTTGGTGCCCTTTGTGATAGTCCAGGCGCGGACCTCCTGCTTGCCTGCTGTGAGGTATGAGATAAGACCCAGGAGCGCATAGCCCTCCTTGATGATACGGTTGAGACCCGAGACCTCCAGACCCAGCTCGCTGAGGAACATAGCCTTGTCCTCGTCGCCCATGTCCGAGATCTCAGCCTCTATCTGCGCACAGATGGGCAGAACAGCGGAGTGCTCCTCCTCTGCCAGCTTGCAGACAGCCTTGTAGTTCTCGTTGGTGTCGATATTGTTTGTGAAGTCCTCCTCGCTGAGGTTAGCCGCATATATAACAGGCTTAGCGGAAAGCAGGGGAGTTGACTTTATAAGCTCTCTCTCCTCGTCTGTGAAGTCAAAGCCTCTTGCGGACTTGCCGTTTTCCAGGTGGGACTTGAGTCTCTCAAGGAAGTCTATCTCCGCAAGGTACTTTTTATCGCCCTTGGCAGCCTTCTTTGCGCGGTCGATACGTCTGTCCACCATTTCAATATCGGAGAAGATAAGCTCCAGATTGATGGTCTCGATGTCGCGGAGGGGATTGATGCTTCCGTCAACGTGAATGATATTGGGGTCCTCGAAGCATCTTACAACGTGAACGATGGCGTCCACCTCGCGGATATCCGCAAGGAACTTATTTCCCAGACCTTCGCCCTTTGAAGCTCCCTTTACCAGACCTGCGATGTCAACGAATTCCAGGGTCGCGGGAGTGAACTTATCTGGCTCATACATTTCAGCCAGCTTGTCCAGTCTCTCGTCGGGAACTGAAACTATACCCACATTCTTCTCGATAGTGCAGAAGGGATAGTTTGCTGACTCCGCACCAGCATTGGTGAGAGCGTTGAAAAGAGTGCTTTTGCCCACGTTGGGCAGACCTACCATACCAAGTTTCATATTTATTCTTACCTTTCATATCATATGTTTCCCCGCCGGTAAAGGCGGGGAGAAATAGCTTTTAGTTGCTTGCGTAGGTTGTACGCTTGTTGTTTACCAGCGAGCTTACGTTGGAATTCTGTATCTGGACGTCGCCGTTTTCGGTGCCGATGTCCTTGGGATTGCCTGCATTGACCACCAGTGAAACCTGAGAGTCGATGATGGTGACATTTCCTGTTCCCGCGGAGTCGCCGATACCTGTGACGTCGTCGCCCTCGGAGTCTATGGAGATAACAGCGTCTCTTATCTTGGTGTTGACGCTGCCCTTCATTGCGCCGATAGCTGAGTGCTTGGCGGAGCGCATCTTCATCTCTATCTTGCCCTGCTTGATATAGATACTGCCCTCGCCGTCCTCAAGGACGCCTATTCCCACAGCCTGAGCGCCTGTGCAGGTCATGACTATATCAGCACCTGAGCTGATGGTCGAAATGCCCTTACAGCTTCCGATACCGGTTACACGGTTGCCCGAGATGGTGATGTCCATTGAGCAGTCCTCGCCGATATCGATATTGGCGTCGCCGTTGAAGCTTCCGACAGCGAGACCGTTGTGGGAGTACATATATATCTTTATCTTGCCCGAGCGGAGGTTTATCTCCGAATCGTCATCGTTATAGCCGCCGCCGATACACATGGACTCGACGCTGTTGGAGATTATCTCCAGAGTGCCGCTGAAGTCCACGGTGATGTCGCCGTAGCCGTGGTCGTAGTCATTGCCTATGCCGATACCCTCTGAGGCGTAGCAGTCAATGGTAAGGCTGCCCTTGCCGTTCAGCTCAAACTGTGAGCCCATGGGGACGTAAATTCCCGAGTAGCCCAGCTTGTTTGCCTTTACCACGGTGAGCACCAGTCTTGCGTACTCGCCCACGGAGATAGTGGGCTTGCTGTTACCGCTGGTTATATTGCAGTTTTTCAGCGTCAGCTCACAGCTGTGATTGTCCATGACGGAGATATTCATCTTCACGGGCTTGTCGGGATCGCCGACGATAGTGAGCTTGCTCTGATAAACGTGTATATCGGTATATTTTTCGAGTGCCAGCTTGACAAGATCCAGCTCTGTATCGTTCTGAGCGGCGTATATCTTCTTTACGCCCTCTGGACGGGTCTCAAGGTTGGTCCTGATTATCTCGTCCTTGATGTCAGCGGAAATGCTGTTGAGGAACAGTGGCTTGGGCTTTGAAGTGTAGTAGCCCTGCACCAGGTCAACGCCGAGACGGATAACAGTCTTCAGCTCCTGGAGGGTCTCAACTCCCTCAGCCAGGGATTTCAGCTGATTATCGTGGCAGAACTCTATTACAGATGTTACCAGCTGCTGTTTTTTCAGATCGTTGTGTATATCGCTGATGAGCGAGCGGTCTATCTTGATGTAATCGGGGGAGTAGTGCAGCAGATTTGAGCTGTTGGAATAGCCCGTGCCGTAATCGTCGATAGCCAGCATAGCCCTTGCGAAGCCGCAGCGCTTTTTCAGCGTCTCTATGCCCTTTGCAGAGGAAGCGGACTCCTCCACGATCTCGATGACGGTCTTTTCAAGGAGCTCGCCGTAGGTAAGGTAGAGCTCGTTGAAGTCCTCGTCGGTGAGAAGGTGATTGGGGAGGCAGTTTATGAACAGCTTCCTGTTTTCGAAGATCTGCTGATTGTCGCTGAGGAGCTTCAGTGTGTTGAAGAATGTGAGCTTCTCGATAGCATAGAGGTCGTTCTGAGCCTCACCGATCTTGAGTATCTGCTTGGGAGCCATTTTTATATCGCCTATTGTTCTCATGAGAGCCTCGTAGGCGACTATCTCACCGGTCTGGGTCTCCACTATAGGCTGGAGGTAGTAGGTGAGCAGATTTTCCTGTACTATGCGGGAGAAGGTCTGTGCGTTGCGGTAGGAGTCCTTCTCGCGGACGTAGTTCTCCTCTGAGAACCAGTTGATGACAGAGCGCTTGTCTGTTCTGGCTTCAAAGAGGGCGAACTCGGAATAGTTCACCAGCATATTGAAGTCGGAAGCCTCCTCCGGGAAGGAAGCGCAGCCTATGGAAAGGCTTATGCGGCTCTTGTCGGAAATATCTATTATCTCGCCGAAATCGTCGGTGAGTATGCAGTTCTGTACAGCCTCGTCCATGCTGTTGAGAATGTTGTAAATGCTCATCTTGTCGCAGTCGCAGAAGAACACGCATATCTCATAGTTGGACTTTGAGCCGATTATCAGCGTATCGCTGGCAAAGCTCTTCAGCGCCTCCGCCACAGATGTGATACAGCTGTTGGTGTTGTCAACAGTGAGGTACGAGCCCAGCTTGTCTATGCCGTTAATGTAGATAGTGGCGAGGCAGGCGTGCTGTATCTCGGGAAGTATCTTCTTTATCTTCTGGGAGAAGGAGGGGTAGGAGGGAAGCCTTGTGATGGGATCGTACTCCACGAAGGACTGACGCTCGTTGATGTCGGTTATCTGGCGTGTGAAGTCCTGTACGAAGCCCAGCCACTCATCGCTGCTCTCATAGATGTTCATCTTGATGTAGCGTGAGGTGCTTCCGTCGGTGAATTTATATATATGCTTCTGCCCCTCAACAGGGCTTTTCGAGATCCGCTCAAGAAGGTTGAAGAACTCGAATTCATTGATCTTTTCACTCGGGCATCCGAGCATATGACAGGCTGCGGCGTCGAGATAGGCTGCCTTTTCCTTTGCGATGTAGGTAAACGCACCTATATTCCCTACAAACTGCTGGAATACCTGCCAGTCATGGCTCAGCGCGGGAGGAGTTTTGCTAAAATCGAATATACTCATGCTCGCTCCTTATACCTTGGGTGCCGCAGCGCTCTGCCGCAGCGTATTTCCCCTTGTGTACCTGCTTTTTGAAGGGTCAGCAGGTGACCGTGATAACGTACTTGTTTATACAATTTAATTATACTACATAAGTGCCCGAATGTCAATAAAAAAGCCGCCATTAAAGGCGGCTTGCGATAGTTTTGTTATCAGTCGAGGAAGTCCTTGACTTTCTTGCTTCTGCTGGGGTGACGGAGCTTTCTCAGTGCCTTTGCTTCGATCTGGCGGATACGCTCACGGGTAACGTCAAAGCGCTGACCTACCTCCTCAAGTGTGCGGGATTTGCCGTCCTCAAGACCGAAACGGAGCTTGAGCACCTTTGCCTCACGGTCTGTGAGAGTGGAGAGCACTTCGTTGAGCTGCTCCTTGAGAAGAGTGTGTGAAGCTGCTTCAGCAGGTGCGGGAGCATCATCGTCGGGAATGAAGTCACCGAGATGGCTGTCCTCCTCTTCACCGATAGGAGTCTCAAGGGATACGGGATCCTGTGCAACACGCATGATCTCGCGTACCTTGTCCACAGGCATATTGAGCTTGTCCGCGATCTCCTCGGGGCTGGGGTCATGGCCGTTCTCGTGGAGAAGCTGGCTGGACACCTTCTTTACCTTGGTGATGGTCTCTACCATGTGTACGGGGATACGGATAGTTCTTGCCTGGTCGGCGATAGCACGGGTGATAGCCTGACGTATCCACCATGTTGCATATGTGGAGAACTTGAAGCCCTTGGTGTAGTCGAACTTTTCAACAGCCTTGATAAGTCCCAGATTTCCCTCCTGGATAAGATCGAGGAACTGCATTCCTCTGCCAACATACTTCTTGGCGATGGATACTACCAGTCGGAGGTTTGCTTCCGAAAGGCGCTTCTTTGCGTAGGGATCGCCCTTTGCCATTCTCTGTGCCAGCTCGATCTCCTCCTCGGTGGTGAGCAGGGGAACTCGTCCAATCTCCTTGAGGTAGATCTTTACAGGGTCATCAATGGCGATACCCTCGGTGGAAAGTGCCATTTCGAGGTCGTCTGTCATATTTGAGTCGAGACCGATCTTCAGGTCAGCGTCAAGGTTCATATCCTCGACGATCTCAATGTTGAGATTTTCACAGTTGTCATAGAAGGTATTGATCTGATCAACGTCAAAATCAAGCTCCTCCAGTGCATCGGTTATCTCTTTTGTGGTGAGCTTGCCGTTGGTCTTGCCCTGTTCCATCAGGGCTTCGATGGTGTTCTTCTTTTCCATAATCTTATATCCTCCTATTTGTTTTTGGAACGGAACAGCTCAAGCAGCTCGTCGTTGCTAAGCTCTCCGTCAGCCGCGGGTCTGTTTTCTTTCAGCACCTTTGCGCAGTCTGCCACAACGTCCAGCGTTACGGCTACTTCGCGCTTTTTTGCTGCTATTCCGCTTATTCTTCCCATTTCCTCCGTGGAAAATTCGTCCGAGAGAAGGGAAATGGAAAATCTGTCGGAATTCTTCATTCGCTCCAGAAGTGCTCTGTATACCTTCTTGTTGAAGGCGGTCACGAAGCAATCTGCGGGAGCCAGCTTCTCAACGTCCTCGTATTCCTGGGGACGCATGAGCAGATAGCTTATTATAGTCTCCTCGGCGCGCGCCTGCTTCTTGTTGCTGACAGCGTCGGGGTTTATATCGTCGCGTATGTATGAGGTCTTTGCCTTGATATTGCGCCATTCGTTCTTCTTGGCGCTGCTGCTGTTCTTTTTCAGCATGGCGTCGATGTGGGTCTTCAGCACCTGCACGGGTATGTCGCACTTCTTGGACGTCCGGGAGATGTAGACCTCTCGCTCCAGAGGCGATTCTATGCCTGCAAGCACCTTTGAGGTGCGCTTCAGCAGCTCTACTCTGCCTATGTCTGTGGTGAGGTCGAGACCCTCCTCACACTTGTCCAGCATGAAGTCATTTGCGTCGTTGGAGCCGTCAAGGAGCATACGGAAGCGGTCTCTGCCGAACTTCTTTATGAACTCGTCGGGGTCCTTGGCGCCCTCCATGTGGATTATCTTTGTGCGCAGTCCTACGTCGGCGAAGTGGTTTATGGCTTTCTGGGTCGCCTTCTGTCCTGCGCCGTCGCTGTCGTAGGCGACTATGACCTCCTCGGCGTAATGGCTTATGAGCCGCGCCTGATCTGGAGTTATAGCGGTTCCCAGGGTGGCCACCACATTATCGAAGCCTGCCTGGTTTACGGCGATGACGTCCATGTAGCCCTCGCATAGTATCAGACGCTTGGCGTTTGAATTCTTGGCAAAGTTCATGGAGAAAAGGTTGGAGCCTTTGTCGAATACGGGAGTTTTTCCCGTGTTCAGGTACTTTGGCTGGGAGTCGTCAAGGACTCGTCCGCCGAAGCCTATTATATTGCCGCGAAGGTCGATGATAGGGAACATGACCCTCTTGCGGAACATATCAAATATCCTGCTATTCTTGCTGCCTGCCAGCCATGCGTCCACGATCTCATCATCGGTGTAGCCCTTGGAGCGGAGATGATCGGTGAGTGCATTCCAGGAGTCCGAGGCATAGCCGAGACCGTACTTCTTTATGGTCTGGGGAGTCAGCTTTCGGTTTGCGAAATACTGCAATCCCGTCTTGTCGGGACCCTTGAACAGGTTGGTGTAGAAGAAGTTGGCGGCAAGGCGGTTCATCTCGTAGATACGGGTCTTGCGCTTTGCGTAGCCGCTGTCCTTCTGTCCGTATTCCGGGACTTCCATGCCCGACCTTTGTGCCAGGAGCTTTACGGCTTCGGAAAAGTCCAGGTTCTCGATCTTCATGGTGAAGGTGATAACGTCACCGCCTGCGCCGCAGCCGAAGCAGTAGAAGCTCTGGGTGTCGGTGAATATGGTGCAGGAGGGGGTCTTTTCCGAGTGGAAGGGGCAGGAGCAGACGTAGTTCCGCCCTCGCCTTATGAGGTTCACATAGCCGCCCATGACAGTTTCTATGGGGTTGGCATTTCGCAGGTTGTAGAGAAATTCATCGTTACGGGGCATAGTTCCCTCACTTCCAGAATTTCGGGACGAACAGCTCGGTGTACAGATCGACTGCGTATTCGTCGCTCATGCCCGAGATATAGTCGCAGACCGCTCTGTCTGCATCGGAATTTTTCATTATATTGCGGTACTCATCGGGAAGCTTGTCGCTGTGTTCGATGAAGTAGGCGTAAAGCTTTCTCACCAGCTGCTCAGCCTTGCCCTCCTCCTGCTTTGCGGCAGGATTGGTGTAGACTCTCTCAAACATGAAACGCTTGAGGTCGTCGTGCGCCTTGCGTATATTGGGAGCGAAGTCTATATCAACAGCTCCGTGCTCTATGACAGATGCGATGAGGGTGGTGATACGCTGTGTTTTTGTTCTGCCCAGTGTCCTTACGCAGTCTCTCGGCAGATCGTCATTGCTGAGTATGCCTGCGCGTATAGAGTCCTCGATGTCGTGGTTTATGTAGGCGATAGTGTCGGCAAGTCGGACTATATTGCCCTCCTTGGTATCCGCTGTCATGTTGGTGTGGCAGAGTATGCCGTTGCGGACTGCATGGGTGAGATTCAGTCCCTTGCCCTTTTTTTCCACTACCTCAACTACGCGGAGACTCTGCTCGTAATGCTTGAAGCCGTGGGGGCAGATGTCATTCAGGGTCTTTTCTCCGCAGTGACCGAAGGGGGAGTGCCCCAGATCGTGACCTAAGGCTATCGCCTCGGTGAGATCCTCGTTGAGCCGCATTCCGCGGGAAATAGTCCTCGCTATCTGCGCTACTTCGAGAGTATGGGTGAGGCGGGTCCTGTAGTGGTCGCCCACGGGGGAAAGGAATACCTGGGTCTTACGCTTGAGCCGGCGGAAGGAGTTGCAGTGCAGTATGCGGTCGCGGTCACGCTGGAATTCCGTGCGGTAGGGGCACTTTTCCTCATATCGGTCACGCTTTGTGCCTTCCTCGTCAACGCTGGAACAGGCGTACTTGCTGAGAATACCTGCTTCGCTGATCTCTATCTGTTCGCGGACTGTCATACTATCTCTCCTCCCTGACTGTTTATTGGCAAAAATGCAGTGAAAAACCGTGTACAGCGAAATTCTCCACTGTACACACGGACAGCCTTAAAACTGCCTCTATATACTTATACTAAAACGGGACAAAAAACCCTTTATTTTTCTTTGGAAATTTTTTTCACCGAGGAAAAATCCTCGTAAAGCTCTCCGCAGTCCTCTATGAAAGCGGTGCAGTTGGTGGCTTCCGTAAGCTCCTTTTTCAGGGCGTCAAGCTTCTCGGAGAGGACAAGTATCTCCAGTGTGACATCGCTGCCGAAATCTGAGTTAACCGTGATGGTGTCAAAATTGGGCAGGAGATAGGAGATCTTGCCGTACATACCGTAGTCTGCGGATATTTTCAGACGGTGGCAGAGACACATATCCATGATGTGGGCTGCGTCGCAGGCAAGGGAAGCTGCGTGGGAATAGGCTCTCACCAGTCCGCCGCCCCCCAGGAGTATGCCGCCGAAGTAGCGGGTGACTACCACGCATACATCGGTGAGCCCTCGCTTTTTCAGCACGTCAAGCACGGGGACTCCCGCAGTGCCCTGAGGCTCGCCGTCGTCGGAATATCGGGAAATATTGTCCTCGCGGAGTATGTAGGCGTAGACGTTGTGTCTTGCCTTGCGGTGCTCCGCCTTTATGGAGTTTATGAAGGCTACTGCCTCGTCATTGGTCTTTACGGGGGCAATATAGCCGATGAACTCCGAGCGCTTCTCAATGAACGAAGCCTTGGCATTTTCAGAAATTGTCAGATAGTTCATAAATACTTACCTATGTACGAAAAGCCCCGTCATTGACGGGGCCTTGTGACTTATTTGTCCATATTGAAACGCTTCTTGAATCTGTCAACACGTCCGCCTGTATCAACAAGCTTCTGCTTACCAGTATAGAAAGGATGGCACTTTGAGCAGATTTCAACCTTGATGTTTTCCTTTGTAGACATAGTCTCGATCACGTTACCGCAGTGGCAGGTAATTGTGGTCTTCTTGAACTCAGGATGGATTCCCTCTTTCACGATTTTCACCTCTTTACAATAATTTGTAGATCGTGCAGCCCATCATTTCCTTTAGACAGTAGTGCCGAATATACATTACAGTAATTAATTATATCACACTGTCCCGTGTGTGTCAAGGGGACATGAATATATTTTTATGATTTAACTTTAGGCTATCAGCCGTGGGTCTTTGAGTAGCCGTTCTCGAACTCTGCGTCCTTATCGTAGGCTGACAGCTCCTCGGCAGTGATGTCGGCTTTGCCGTCGAAACGGTAGTACCTGCCGCTTTCGGCTGTAAAGACTATGACACAGTAGTCCTCATCGTCTATGCCATTGGGGTAGTACTTTTCGTCGCCTTCGTTCCAGAGAAGCTCCTTGTGGGCTCTTTCACGGCTCACCTCGGCTTTTCCGTAAAGGCAGACTCCTTCAAAGGTCTCGTCATCGGAGAAGTAAAGGCAGGCTGTGCCGTTTTTCAGCAGCTCCCGTACGTGGGAGGAGCTTGTGTTGGTGGATATAAGGTGCTGTCCCAGCCCCTTGTGCCAGACGCAGAACACCCGGCGGATATTCTGCCTTCCCTCTGAGTCGGTGTAGCCCAGGGAGGCAAACAGGGAACGGTCTATAAGTGACTTTATCTCGCGGAGTTCCATTGACTTCTCCTTTCTCGCATTGAGCAGGGGATTCTTACTTCAGCAGTGCTTCGATCTTCTTCAGTGCTTCGTCCTTGTTCTTGCTGTCCTTGATGATCTGAATTATTGCCTTTATCATCACCATTGTTGTTTCCTGCATATCGCTCATACTTCCTCCTTCATAGATGTTTGAATTTATTTTTAACAATAAAAGGGGACAGACTTTCGTCCATCCCCCTAATTTTTCTGTATTGAATTGAAGATCACTTCATGCTCTGTGTAAAATCGGCATAGATCTGCTGCTCAATGACCTCGGCTTCTGCTCTTGTGGGTGCCTTGGCTGTTATATATGTCTTTATCTTGGGCTCTGTACCAGAGGGACGAACTATTGCCTTGCAGCCGCCCTCAAGATAGAATGCAAGTACGTTGGACTTGGGAAGTGTCAGCTCCTTGACCTCGCCTGTTGCGATGTTCTTGGAGGTGCTTGCCTTGTAGTCCTCGAAGCGCTCAACCTTCAGTCCGCCGATAGCAGTGGGGTGGTTCTCGCGGAGACCTGTCATGATCTCCTCCATGTGCTTCATGCCGCTCTCGCCCTCAAACTGGAAGCTGTAGAGGGTCTGGAGGAACATTCCGTACTTCTTGTACATATTTTCTCTTGCCTGCATGAGGGTGATGCCCTGTGTGCGGTAGTAAGCTGCCATTTCGCAGATGAGCATTGATGCGTCAACGGCGTCCTTGTCTCTTACATAGCTGCCGGAGAGGTAGCCGTAGCTCTCCTCAAAGCCGAATACATAGCGGTCCTCCTCGCCCTTTGCCTCAAGGAAGCCGATCTGCTCGCCTATGAACTTGAAGCCTGTGAGAACGTCGATTATCTCTACACCATACTCCTTGCCGATGAGGTTTACGATGTCTGTTGTTACAATGGTCTTTACGGCAATGGGGTTCTTTGGCATTGTGCCCTTCTTTATGCGCTGCTCGCAGATGTACTCCAGAAGCATCGCGCCTACCTCGTTTCCTGAGAACAGTGCGTAGCCGCCCTTTCCGTCGGGAACTGCGATACCTACACGGTCACAGTCGGGGTCTGTTGCAAGAAGAAGATCGGGCTTTACCTTGTCGCAGTAGCTCAGTCCAACCTGGAGTGCCTCGCGGATCTCGGGATTCGGATAGGGGCAGGTGGTGAAGTTGCCGTCGGGGTTCTCCTGTTCCTTTACTACTGTAACGTCGGTGATGCCGATGCGCTTCAGTATCTCGCGGACAGGCTTGTTTCCTGTGCCGTTGAGGGGAGTGTATACCACCTTGAGTCCGCTTGTGGGACAGAGGTCTGTGTTGATGCCCTCTGCAAGAACGCGCTTGTAGAAGTCCTCGATGATGTCCTCGCCGATGTATTTGATGTTGCCCTTGGCTAACTCTTCGTTGAAGTCGGAAGTCTTTACGCCTGTGAATACGTCCAGTGAATTGATCTTGTCAAGGATTATCTCTGCACCCCTGAGTGTGATCTGGCAGCCGTCCTCGCCGTATACCTTGTAGCCGTTATACTTTGCGGGGTTATGGCTGGCTGTTACCATGATACCGCCCTGGCACTTCAGTGCGCGTACTGCCCATGAGAGGCAGGGTGTAGGCATCAGCTCTCTATATATATGTACCTTTATTCCGTTTGCTGCAAGTACCTCTGCGGCAGCCTTTGAGAACACGTCGCTCTTGATGCGGCTGTCGTAGGAGATCGCTACGCTGGGGTTGTCATACTCCTGGTTGAGGTAGTCTGCAAAGCCCTGTGTTGCGCGTCTTACGGTGTATATGTTCATGCGGTTGGTTCCTGCGCCGATAACGCCTCTCAGTCCGCCTGTACCGAATTCAAGATCGCGGTAGAATCTATCGTTTATAGCTTCGCTGTCGCCCCTGATCTCTTCGAGCTCAGCTTTAAGGTCGGGATCCTCCTTGGCGTTCTTGCACCAAAGGTCATAAAGTTCCATTTCTGACATTAATAATACCTCCTGAACAGATATATAGTTATTATAGCACATTTGGGAGGTTTTGGGAATAGCTTTTTTTAAAATGATAAAAAAATTATGATTTAACAAGTTCACAATTAGAGATTGTGGTCTATAAACCGCCGTTTTACAACTGACATATCATTTTTTTATGATTGTATTATAAAATGTATATATTACTTTGGGTATACGGCACATGGCGGTTTTTCCGTTACTCAGGGGACGCCTTCTCTTACAAGGCGTCCCCTCTTCAAAAACAGTCCACTGGACTGTTTTTGAATTCACCCTTTGCGAGGCGCCTGACGTAATAAGGGGCGCTGCCCCTTGGACCCTGCCAGAGGCGCTGCCTCTGGACTCTGCCAAAGGAACACAGTCCCTTTGGAATCCCGTTAATAGCGGGGGAGTACTAAGCACTAAACAAAAATGCCCCGAAGCACTGGGCTTCGGGGCGGTGTATCAGTCGCCGAAGGATACTCCGATGTCGCGGGCTGCGATAACCAGGTGGTTCTCGGTGTCCACGAATTTGGTCTTTCCTGCTATGTCCTCAAGCTTGTTTGAGGTTATCTTGTTGCCGATCTTGGCTACTGTTCTGCCATAGCGCTCCTTGGCTATGAGGTATGCGGCATGAACTCCGAACTGGGTGGAGAGCACACGGTCGTAAGCACTGGGAGCTCCGCCTCTCAGCATATGTCCCGGAACGCAGACCCTTGCTTCAAGTCCTGTGTTGGACTGTATCTGGGCGGCAATGCGGCTCGTGGCGGTGAGTATTCCTGCCTCGGCACGCTTCTTTGCACGCTCCTTTTTCTTCATCTTCGCTTCGTTGATGTCGAAAGCTCCCTCTGCTACGGCAACTATTGAGAAGGTCTTGCCGCTGGCACTTCTTGCCATTACTGCGTCGCAGATCTTGTCGATGTCGTAGGGAATCTCGGGAATGATGATAACATCAGCTCCGCCTGCGATACCTGCGTTGAGGGTCAGCCAGCCTGCCTTGTTGCCCATTATCTCGCAGAGGAGAACTCGGGAGTGGCTTGCAGCTGTGGTGTGGAGTCGGTCAAGGACATCGGTCGCTATGTCCACTGCGGTGTGGAAACCGAAGGTAACGTCTGTACCGTAAATGTCATTGTCGATGGTCTTGGGGAGCCCTATTACGTTGAGTCCCTCATCAGACAGCAGCTTGGAGGTCTTGTGGGTGCCGTTTCCGCCAAGGGTCAGCAGGCAGTCCAGCTTCTGCTTCCTGTAGGTCTCCTTCATGTTCTTGACCTTGTCGATGTTGTCCTCGCCGATGACCTGCATCATCTTGAAGGGCTGGCGCTTGGTGCCGAAGATAGTTCCGCCCTGGGTCAGGATACCCGAGAAGGAGGAGGGGGACATATCCTTGCAGAGATTGTTGATAAGTCCGTAGTAGCCGTTGGAAATACCTACTATCTCTACATTGTCCTCGCCGAAACGCTCGTAGCAAGCCTTTGCCACGCCTCTTATGGTTGCGTTGAGTCCCGGGCAGTCGCCGCCGCTTGTGAGGATTCCTATTCTTCTTTTCATGTTTATGACCTCCGTTTGCTTTATGTTGTGAAGTTCACACTGAACTTATCTTTTTTTGGGAGAGAGAGCCTTCTTTTCGTCCATATCGAAGTACTCCTGTATCTTCTCCGGCGGCATGGGCTTTCCGTAGAGATAGCCCTGTGCGTAGTCACAGCCTGCCATTCGGAGTATGGACTCCTGGACGTTGTTCTCTATACCCTCTGCGATAGTCTCTATCTTCTTGGACTTGGCTATGCGTATTACCGCAGAAACTATCTCATAGGCAATGTTGTCGTGCTCAATGTCGGTTATGAATGAGCGGTCCAGCTTCAGCAGGGTGATGGGGAGTATCTGGAGATAGCTCAGTGAGGAGTATCCCGTTCCGAAGTCGTCCATCGCCAGCTTTACGCCAAGGTCGCGGAGCTTGTTCATCTGGTCCACCGCAAAGTCTATGTCACTGAGAGCAAGGGTCTCGGTGAGCTCTACCTCGAGCCACTGAGGATCCAGTCCCGATCTTGCCAGTGCCTCGAATACCTTGTCCTTCAGGTCTGTCTGATAGAAGTCGGAGGAGGCGAAGTTTATTGACATAACTATGCTGGGATAGCCCATTTTCTGCCAGAGCTTGTTCTGGCGGCAGCCCTCGTTGAGTACGAATTCACTGATGCGTCCGATGAGGTGTGAGCTCTCGGCGATAGGCACGAAGGCATCCGGCTTTACTATGGTGCCGTCGGGCTTTATCCAGCGGATAAGCGCCTCTACGCCCATAAGTCTGCCTGTTGCCAGGTCTATCTTGGGCTGGTAGAACAGCTGGAGCTCGTTGTTGTCGATGGCAAGTGCCAGGGACTTCTCAAGCTCGGTGTTGCCGATGATGGAGTCGTGCATACTGGGCTCATAGCCGCATATGCTGCCTGTGCCGTCGCTGGATTTCAGCGCGAACTCTGCGTGCTCCATTACGTCAAGGAAGGAATTGCCGTCCTCGGGCATTTTGGAGTAGCCCGCAGAGCAGGTGAGGCTGATGCTGGCAAGCTCTTCAACTGCAAGCTTGGAGAACTCCTCCTGTATGGACTTTACTGTTCTCGTAGGCATTTCGTCGTCGCCGTAGTCTCTCAGCAGAAGGGCGAAGTTATCGCCGCTTATTCTTGCTGCAAGTCCGCCGGGAGTTACGAATTTATACAGGATATGTGCAAAGTTTTTCAGCACATAGTTTCCGTTGCTGTAGCCTATGGTGTCGTTGATGATGTGGAAGCGGTCGATGTCCAGGACTATCATCCAGAAGGAGTAGCCCAGCACCTTGCATGAGTCGTATATCTCCTGACCTGTGCCCACCAGCTTGTTGCGGTTGGCGATGTCGGTGACTTCGTCAATGTAAGCCAGACGCTCGATGAGAACGTCCTTCTCGTGCTCCTGTGTAACGTCGATGACCGCTCCTCCGAACAGGGGCAGGGTATTGCCTGTGCCTGCGATGGACTTGAAGCGGTAGGAGTACCAGCGGTATGAGCCGTCGGCGCTGCGGAGCCTTATCTCGATGTTCTTTATCTCGGAAAGATCTTCACTGCGGACTGCTCCGTCAAACTGTATCCTGTCATTTGGGTGCACCAGCGAGCGGAACTCGTTGATGTTGATAGTGCCTGTTCTGAGCCCCAGCATTCGCATGAGCTCCGGTGAGGCGCGGAATATCTTCCTGTCGGTGCTCATGATGAGTCCGATCTCGGCAAGCTCCATTGAGGAGTGGAAGAAGTCGTTGGCGCTGGCAAGGTTCACCCTCATCTTCTTCAGCTCTGTGAGGTTGAAGCCTGTGCTCAGGTACACCGACTGCTTGCGGTACTTCTTGACGGGGGAGGTGCTCCAGGCTATGGAGACCAGTGTGCCCTTGGGATTGCGGAAGCTGGACTCATATGAGTTGCTGCCCGCTATCTTCATCAGTGCCGATGCGTCTGGAGAGTTTATGCCGAATGCAGTCCAGACTGCCTCCTTCTTGTCGGAGCGGTCTGCGGTTATGCCCAGCAGGTCGCGGAGCTTCTTGTTTATGAATACATAGGAGAAGTTGTCAGACCAGATTATCATCTCGGTGTTCAGGTCCTCGATTATCTTGGTAATGTCCTTCTCGTCTATGGACGTTCTCTTGCTCTTATATATATAGGTAGAGAGGGCGAGTATCAGCGTGGCGCATACAATGGTGCATAAATATATGATAAGCGTTTCCGTTGCATACTGCGGTCTCATGATGCAGTATCCTATGACAAGCGAGCTTGCGGCTACTATGATAAGTGCTGCTGCAAGCGGATTGAAGTGCCTTTTCAAACCGGACTTCTTTTTCATAGAAACCGCCTCCCTTCATACACAAATATTCAAATATATTATAGCAAAAATAGCCTAAAATGTCAATCGAAAATTCAGGACAGCTAACAAATTTGATAAAATTGACGGAAAATTACAAGAAAATTTCACGTAATATACACTTTTGCCTGATATAATGTTATAATATAAACGGAGTAAGGGTGACAGACTGCTCTTTTTATTGTATGTTTATAATGCCCAAACAAACGGAGGTAAATATTATGGCACACATCCTGGTCGTTGATGACGAAATAAATATAAGAAAGGTCGTTCGTGAATACGCTGAATTTGAGGGTTATGAGGTAACAGAAGCCGAAAACGGCATGGAGGCTGTCAACCTCTGTCATGAAAATGATTACGACCTTATCATCATGGACATCATGATGCCCAGACTTGACGGTTATTCCGCTTGCAAGGAGATACATAAGACAAAGAATATCCCCGTTATCATGCTCTCTGCAAGAGGCGAGGAGTACGATAAGCTCTTCGGCTTCGAGATAGGTGTTGATGATTATGTGGTCAAGCCCTTTTCTCCAAAGGAGCTCATGGCAAGAGCAAAGGTGGTAATGAAGCGCAATGCAGCTCCTGCTGCTCCCGCTGTTCAGGAAAAATTCTCCTTCGAGGGACTTGAGGTGGACATCGCCGGACGTGAGGTATATGTCAACGGTGAGAAGGCTTCCATGACTCCCAAGGAGTATGACCTGCTCTTCTATCTTGTTAAGAATAAAAATATCGCCCTCTCAAGGGACAAGCTCCTTGAAGAGGTATGGGGCTATGACTTCTTCGGCGATGACAGAACTGTTGACACGCATATAAAAATGCTCAGAAACAGCCTCGGAGAATACCGCAAGTTCATCGTTACGCTGAGAGGAATGGGGTATAAGTTTGAAGCGAATTAAGCCTTTCAGGCATCTTCCCAGCAGAGTACCGCTGAGAGCTACGGTGTGTATATACTTCATGCTGTTCACTATCATCGTTTTCGCTCTGCTGTGGATATTCCAGATCTTTTCCCTCGAAAAGCTGTATGAGAGCATGAGGATACGCTCGGCGGCGAAAAGTATGGACGTTATCGCCGCTTCTTACTCCAACGACAGCAAGGCGGATTTCTATGATACTGTCAATGAGACCGCCCTCAATAACGATATTTGTGTACTGGTGCTGGATAAATACTGCCGCCCTGTCAAGAAAAAGCACGTCATCGGCGACTGTATCATCCACGACAGGGGAAATGAGAATATTGCCCTGTGTCAGATGATAGACTCTTCCGAAAATGGTGTGGTCAGGTTCAAGGACAGAAATCCCCGAAGCGGCTATGATATGCTCATTTATGGGTGCAGGCTGGAGTCGGACGGAGAGACCGACGGCTATCTGCTCATTAATTCGGTCCTCGTTCCTGTGGGGGCTACGGTGGACATCATCAAGCATCAGCTCATGATAATCACACTCATTCTCATTCTCTTCTCGTTTATACTGTCCCTTTACCTGGCAAGGCGTATCGCTATGCCTATCGACAGGATAACCAAGTCGGCGGAACAGCTGGCTAAGGGCGACTTCAAGACAAAGTTCGACGGAAGGGGATACCTTGAGGCGAAACAGCTGGCAGACGCCCTTATCTACGCGGAGAATGAGCTCTCTAAGGTGGATACCATGCAGAGAGACCTTATCGCAAATGTGTCCCATGACCTGAGGACTCCGCTGACCATGCTGAAAGCCTATGCGGAAATGATACGCGATCTCTCCGGCGATAACCCCGTGAAGCGCAATGAACACCTCGAAATCATAATCAGTGAGACAGACCGTCTGGCGCTCCTGGTAAACGATATGTTGGACCTCTCGAAGCTGGAGAGCGGCAAGCAGAAGCTCAATCCTACGGAATTCGACATCAGTGCAAAGCTGAGCGAGATAATGGACCGCTTCAAGGGGCTTTCCGAGAAAAACGGCTATCAGATTCACTTCACTCCCGATGAGGAGAGAACGGTTTGCTGCGATGTGGTGAAGATAGAACAGGTCATCTATAACCTTATCAATAACGCCATAAACTACACGGGCGAGGACAAGCAGGTCTTTGTGCGCCAGATAAATCAGCCCGATGGCGTTCTCGTCGAGGTGGAGGACACCGGCGACGGTATCGAGGAGGACAAGATAAAGCTTATCTTCGATAAGTACTACCGTTCCGAGAACCATAAGAGAGAGGTCGTGGGTACAGGTCTGGGTCTGTCTATCGTTAAGGCTGTGCTGAAAATGCACAACTATGACTACGGTGTACGCAGTACACTGGGAAAAGGCTCCACATTCTGGTTCAAGATAAGTGATGTGAAAGAAAAATGATAAAAGCGGTTTTTACCGATTTTTACGGCACTCTTGCTCATGAGGACGGAGAGATCGTAAAGAGGATATCCGAGGAAATATTCGATACGGGTAAGGCAGATGACATTTCGGATATTGGTGCGTACTGGTGGGAAAGCTTTCAAAGCCTGTTCAGCAGCTCTTACGGTGAGGATTTCCGCACTCAGCGTGAACTGGAATATACTTCCCTTGAGGATACGATAAAGCATTTCTGTTCAAAAGCAGATGCAGGAAAGCTCAGCGAGCTTATGTTCAGTCACTGGCAGAAGCCGCCTGTGTTCGCTGATACCTTGCCTTTCTTTGAGAAATGTCCAGTTCCTGTCTGTATAGTATCAAATATCGACAGATGTGATGTTATGTCGGCACTCGATCACATCGGTGTAAAGCCTCGGGGGATATTCACAAGCGAGGACGCACGTTCATATAAGCCGCGAAAGGAGCTTTTCCTTTATGCACTGAATAAAACGGGTTTAGCTCCCGATGAAGTTATTCACGTCGGCGACTCGCTGAGCAGCGATGTTAAAGGAGCGGAGTCGGCAGGCATAAAAGCTGTCTGGCTCAACCGCGGCGGCAGGGAGGTTCCCGAGGGTGTGAACTCTGTCGGAGTTCTGACGGAACTGTTTCCGTTCCTGTGAACTTGTAAAGAGTTATGTAATGGCACGAAGTGTGATAACAGGCGATAATTCGTAGAGGCGAAATTACAGTTGGTATAAAACAGGTGGACAAACCTATGGTTTGTTGTAAGTATTGCACAAAAGTGCAAAATAAGTGTTTAAAATATTGTGTGCTGCTCGTTTCGTTTTTTCACAAAAAATACATAATCCTATGCTATAATATAATTGCTGAGGGAGAAGATCCCAAAGCTGATTTTCATGGTAGTTTAATGTTTACCCCAACATTAAATTATTAAATCCCCAATAATCCCTATATCATGGCAGATGAGCTTCCTGAAAAGGAGGCTCATTTGTTTTGTACTAAAAATTTTGTTGCATTAGTGCAATCCCTATTGACAAATGTCGAAGCATGGTGTATAATACATTCATGACCTTATCAAGAGCGGCGGAGGTAACAGGACCTGTGAAGCCCGGCAACCCGACCATGAGTCGAAGGTGCTAATTCCTGCGGTTTTATCCGAAAGATGAGGAACTTATCGTTATCAAGGCTTCTCGGAATGAGGAGCCCTTTTTATTTCTCAGGAGGTTTTTTTAATGAGTAAATGCTTTTTCACATCCGAGTCCGTTACAGAAGGACATCCCGATAAGATCTGCGACCAGATCTCAGATGCAGTCCTGGACGCTATCCTCGAACAGGACAAGCTGGGCAGAGTCGCCTGCGAGACCTGCGTTACCACAGGTATGGTAATGTGTATGGGCGAGATCACTACTTCGGCTGATATAGACATTCCAAAGATCGCTCGTCAGGTAATAATCGACATCGGCTATGACAGAGCCAAGTACGGTTTCGACGGTCACACCTGCTCTGTGCTCACTTCCATTGATGAGCAGTCTCCCGACATCGCTATGGGCGTTAACGAGGCTTTCGAGTACAGAGAGGAAAAAAGCGAGTCTGACGGACTTTCCAACGGCGCCGGCGACCAGGGTATCATGTTCGGCTATGCCTGCAATGAGACTCCCGAGCTCATGCCCCTTCCTATCTCTCTGGCTCACAAGCTTGCTCTCAAGCTGACAGAGGTCCGCAAGGACGGCACTCTCCGTTATCTCCGTCCCGACGGAAAGTCACAGGTCACTATTGAGTACGATAACGGCAAGCCCGTAAGAGTAGACGCTGTTGTTGTTTCTTCTCAGCATTCCGCTGATGTTTCCCTGGAGCAGCTCCGCAAGGACATTGAGGAGTTCGTTATCAAGGCTGTTATCCCTGCCGAGCTCATGGACGAGAACACAAAGTTCTTCATCAACCCCACAGGACGTTTCGTTGTGGGCGGTCCTCAGGGCGACAGCGGTCTTACAGGCCGTAAGATCATCGTTGATACATACGGCGGTTACTCACGTCACGGCGGCGGAGCTTTCAGCGGCAAGGACCCGACGAAGGTGGACAGAAGTGCTGCTTATGCTGCAAGATATATCGCTAAGAACATCGTTGCAGCAGGTCTCGCTGACAAGTGCGAGGTCCAGCTCTCTTACGCTATCGGCGTTGCCAAGCCTATCTCTATCCTTGTTGATACATTCGGTACAGGCAAGGTGGACGAGGAGAAGCTCTCTGAGGCTGTTGGCAAGGTATTTGACCTCCGTCCTACTGCTATCATCGAGATGCTCGACCTGAGAAAGCCCCAGTACAGACAGCTGGCTGCATACGGTCACATGGGCCGTGAGGAGCTGGGCGTTGCCTGGGAGAAGACTGACAGAGTCGAGGCTCTCAAGGCTGCGCTTGCATAAGGAGTGACGTTTATGGCTGAGCAGGAGAACAGGATAAGGATACGTTTCACTAATCCCGTATTTATAGATATTTTCGGCAGATATGCTTCAAATCATGAGCTTGCCGGGATAGTCGCCGAGGACGGCTCCGCCGACCTTGATTTTGCCTTGCAGGAGGGGGCTCCACAGCCGCCTAAGTCCTGCGAGCAGGTGCTCAGTCTTTTGTATGCGCTTCTTGAAACGGATACGCAGTCGGCTGTAGGCAGGATATACAGGGATAATCAGCTCAATATCCTTCGGGAGACCATGTACAGGCTCTCTGAGATGCTGGAAGGGTTCAGCGACGTCAGACTGACTATGGATATTACTGCTCCCGATAAGAACGATCCAGATAAAAAGGTGACCTCACATACGGAGTTCACTCTCACCAGGACTAAGACTTCTCATACCGACCGCGGCTGAGCGGTGACATAAAAACAAAGCCATAGTGTTTCCGTATTCCGGAAGTGCTATGGCTTTTTTGCTGTATCTATTGGTTGTGTATGTGATACTTGTTTTATCCCACAGAAGGGGGGCTTGTACGGTAGCCGCTGAGGGGAGACACATTCAGCTCGGGGACAAGCCCGCTCTCGCGGAGCGAAATCGACTCATCGTCGCCTACTATGATGTGATCCGCAAGTACGGCACCGAGTTTTGACAGTGCCCGTGCTGCGTTGCGGGTGAAGAGTATATCGCTGTCAGAGGGCTGCGCACTGCCCTGCGGATGATTATGGGCGATGAAGAATATGCCGCAGTCGCTTTTTATGGCGAAGTCCGCTATGTCCCTGTATGTAGCCATTGCCCGCGATGCCGTTCCGTAGGCAAGTACCTTCGTGCTGACTGCGCGGAACCGCTTGTTCACCGAGGTCATTATCAGCTGCTCGCCCACAGCTCCGATAAAATGACTGGCAAAGAAGGTCATGGCGGCTTCTGCGCTGTTGAGGGTGCGCACAGCAAAGCGCTCCATGTAAAGGGCACGGCTAACACTGGGTATAAGCCGCAGCAGTACTGCGGTCTGCTCGTTTATGCGGGGATCCTTCATGAGCAGCGTGGAGTCTGCACGGGTAAGGGCATTGACGCTGCCGTAGTCTCTCAGCAGGTCAGATGCTAACTGCCCGACATCTCCGCGGCAGCTGTAGGACAGCAGAAGCTCAAGGCGCTCCTGCTCGGTAAGTGCTTCAAAGCCTTCTGTTTCGTATTTTTCTATGAGCTGCTCCCTGCGCAGCTTCTTCTTGTCTGCCATGGCTCAGAAGGCGAAGGCGCCGCTTCCGCGCATTGAGAAGCTGCTTCCGCCGCCGCAGATGATACAGTCCGTGAAGCCTGTGCCGATGGCGGACAGGAGCTCGCCAACCATGCGGGCAAGAGCTAAGTCCTCGGGACGGGGCAGGGGAAGGTCAGCGCCGTGGTTTATGCCGAGACAGACCGATGCCGCTCCGCTTTTAAGTATGGCTGCTGCCAGCTCACGGGGCGTCATTCCGCCGCCGAGAAGCTTCTCCGCAGGCAGTGTCAATGTGGAGAGAAGCTCGGAACGTGAACTGAGACAGAGCAGGTTGCAGACCTTTGCCTCTGAGCTGCCGAACTGCTCCGTCAGACAGCTGCAAAGCTGAGCGCGCTTGGAAAGGGTCTCATTGCTGTGGGAAATGCGCATATTGCTTATGCCGAGATCGTGCATGAGCTTCAGGAAAAGGGCTCCGCTTCGTCCCACGCCGCTTACCTTGCTGAGACTTTCTTCGTCGGCGGACACCGTCTTGCCCAGTGTGCCGAATTCATCAAGAAGACTGTGGGCTATGTCGTTAGTATTCACTACTGGACGGGCATAAAAAAGAAGGAGCTCCAGAAGCTCGTGCTCGTAGAGTCCCTCATGGCCAGAGGTAAGAAATCGCTTGCGCAGTCTGCCGCGATGGCCTGCGTGTGGATGCTTGTTTTCCATTAAAACCCCCCTTTTTTGAATGGAAAATGCCTGTATATGGTTCAGGGACTGCGGCGTTTGTTCAGCTCCCTGACGTTGGTGCGCCCCAGGATATAGTCCACGGAGACGCCGTAAAAATCTGCGAGTATCATCAGATGCTCCACGGGAATAGTCCTGCTGCCTCTTTCGTACCGTGAGTATACGGTCTGGCTGGTGTGCAGAATCTCCGCCACCTGTGACTGGTTCATGTCCTTGTCCTCGCGAAGGTCTCTCAGTCGCTGAAAGTACATATTATAAGCTCCGATCATGTCTGAAATCCGACAGTTTTAGAACCTATCGGTACTATTGACTTTACCATATCAGAACTGTGAAATGTTGGTTTTAGTGCCTTACGGTACTAAAATTTGTTCTCTTTGTGACCGTGAACTTGGCTTTTATGTAAAATAGTCTTGTTGTAAGGAGATTATTTGCGGCAGACAGTGTGGAAAATGCAGGAAAAGTTCATAATTATGCTTCAAAACTGCATATTAGACATATTGACTTAATGTTGGCGGCGTGTTATAATTAAAATACACAAATTGTACATATTTTGTACGGAATTGGAGGAGTTTTATGAAGATCAGAAAACTGCTTGGCGGACTGACCTCCCTCGCTCTCTCGCTTTCGGCTGTAGCAGGTCTGGGCGCGGCAGAGCAGATACGTCCCGTATCGGCGAGTGCGGCTCAGTCTGACTGGAACTTTGACTTCGGCGGAAGCGGAGCTGCTAACGGATTCACCGCTGTATCAGCTGCAGACGGCTATAATTCGGGAAGGGGATACGGCTTCGCTCAGACATGGAATGTTGAAAATGTAAGTGCCGGCGGAAGCGGCGTTCTGGCTGATGCCGTCAAATTCAACGACGGAAGTGCGTCCAACACCTTTAACGTCGACCTACCAAAGGGTTTATATCAGGTAAAGGTAACTATCGGCAATGCGCCAAGAACTACTATCAAAATGGAAGGTATGCTCCAGATGATAAATCTGACGGGCAGGGGGGCTTCCGAGACCATCAAGATACCCGTTACCGACGGTCAGCTCAATATCCAGGCTGTTGAGGGTATGTCCAAGAGAGAGCAGTCCATCTCCGCGGTGGAGATAAAGAAGCTCAATGACACAGGCGAAATGCCGCCTACTGTATGGATATGCGGCGATTCTACCGTTGCCAACTACTATAATACTGCCGATACTGCTCAGCACGGCTGGGGTCAGTTCTTCGACGGCGGAAAGTATGATGTCCGCAATCTGGCTGCAAGCGGTCAGTACGCAAAGGGCTTCGTGGACGCCGGTCAGTTCGCTCCCATTGAGTATTACGGCAAGTCGGGAGACGTTTACGTGATCTCTATCGGTATCAACGATATCAATTACTCCAACGAGACGGAGTACTACAACACTGTCACCGATATGGTAAAAAAAGCCAAGGCCAAGGGCATGGACGTTGTACTCGTGAAGCAGCAGGGCAGACGCGGCGATCTTACCCGTAATCCTAAGCTGCCCGGACGCTGGTTCGGCGGTGCCCTTGACAAGATCGGCTCTGAGCAGAGCGTCAGAGTCATAGACCTGTTTACAAAATGGCAGGATTTCGGCTTCTCAGTGGGCTATGACGGTATGCTTTCCTACTACGCTACAAAGGCTGACGGTACGGCAGATGACCTCCACCAGAGCAAGAAGGGCGCTCAGAAGATAGCTGAGATGATGCAGGAGGAACTGGCACTGGGAAGTGCTTTCATCCACCCCAATGAGTCTGTGACCTATATGTTCAAAAACGTCAACAGCGGTCTCTATATGGAAGTCGCCGACGGAAGCACTGCAAGCGGTGCAAATGTTCAGCAGTGGGGAGCAGACGGCTCTCAGCCCCATAATACCTGGAAATTCGTTCAGGCTACCGGTGATTATTTCTACATAAAGCCCCAGAATGCCGACCTGTACCTCTATGTGGAGAACGGAAGCAAGGAAAACGGCGGCAATATCGTTGTTGCCGAGAAAAACGGCTACAGCGACCAGTTCTTCAGGATAAGGGACAACGGCGACGGCACTGTTACCTTCCTCACAAGAGCTTCACGCGATGCGGCGGCTGTTGAGGTGGGAAGCGCTGCTACCAACAACGGCGCCAATATCCAGCAGTGGGAGGTAAACGGTCATAACTGCCAGAAGTGGCAGATGATAGAGGTGGACGACATTGTCATTACTGTTCCCACAACTA
Organism: Ruminococcus flavefaciens ND2009; assembly: GCF_000621785.1. GTDB lineage: Bacteria > Bacillota > Clostridia > Oscillospirales > Ruminococcaceae > Ruminococcus > Ruminococcus flavefaciens_C. The sequence goes on from NZ_KK211348.1 coordinate 349,650, forward strand.
CCACTACAACTACAACACAGCCTGTCATCACTACCACGACCACTACGGCTCCGCCTGCCGAGCCTGTGCTGAAGGTGTTCCCCGGTGACGCAAACTGCGACGGTAAGGTAGAGCTGGCTGACGCTATACTCATCATGCAGTCCATTGCAAATCCCGATAAGTATGGTCTGAGCGGCTATGATACCAAGCACCTCACTCATCAGGGCTCTCTCAACGGCGACGTGGACAAGAACATCGTGGGTCTTACCTCCAACGACGCTCTGTTCATTCAGAGATGCCTCCTCAATCTGGAGACTCTGCCTCCAAAGGAGTATGAGATACCCGTTACCACAACTACTGCCACAGAGGAGACAACTACCACCACTACCACCACTGTGATGCTCAGGTATTTCGCTGTTGACCAGCAGTGGCAGAACGGTATGACCGAGACCACAAACAGCGGCTATACCAAGGCTGAGGGTTACGTGAACCTGGATAATTCCACAGACAGCAATATCACCTTCACTGTGGACGTTCCTGCGGCAGGAAACTATATGACACATATCCGCTTCGCAAACGGCTCCACCAGCGACAGAAAGATGAAGCTCTTTGTAAACGGCAATGTTGACCGCTGCTGGATGCAGTCCTTCCCCGGAAGCGGTGACTGGACCGACTGGAAGGAGTTCGGTATTGTCCTTCCTCTCAGTGCGGGCAGGAACACTATCCTCATGCAGTCAGCTATGTCAGAGGGCGGTCCCAATCTGGACTTCATCGAGCTCTTTATTACCGATGAGCCCTTTGCCGATTACTATGACCCTTCACAGGAACAGCAGACAGTAAGCGGAAGCCATGCGCTTTATATCGCAGGCGACTCCACTGTGCAGTCCTACCGTGCAGATAAAGCTCCTCAGCAGGGCTGGGGCTACTACTTACAGGATTACTTCAACAGTGACCTCACTGTTGTAAATCACTCCATCGCAGGAAGAAGCTCCAAGAAGTTCTACGATGAGGGCAGATTTGATGCCATTGCCAATAACCTCAAAGAGGGCGACTTCGTTATGATACAGTTCGCTATCAATGATGCAGGCGCTGCAAATGCGGACAGATATGCTCCTACCTGCGGAAATGTCAATAATCCCTCAAGCGGTTCATACGAGTGGTACATGACTCAGTTCATCAACGCCACAAAGGCTAAGGGAGCTACTCCCGTACTGGTGACTACTACGCTCGGTATGAAGGCTTACTCAGGCGGCAAGTTCGTAAACAGCTATACCAACTATAATCAGGCTTGCTTCGACCTTGCCAAGAAGTACAGCATTCCCTGCATCGACCTGAATACCCTTATGGTGAACCATTATAACTCCGTTGGCTATGACACAGCCAAGAGCTACCACCTTATGGGTGCTGTTGCAGGCTCTACCGACGGTACTCACTTCTGCGAGAAGGGCGCCAACATCGTGGCAGGTCTTGTGGCAGGAGAGGTAAGAAAGCAGAACATAAGCGGACTTGCTCCGTACCTCAAGTGAGCTGCCAAACAGTTAAGGACAGTATGATAAAAGCCCGGAAGCGTGAAAAATGCTTCCGGGCTTGTTTTTGTGCTTTTATAACTATTATTCGATAGTGACTTTCTTCATTACCTGAGGTGTTGTGGGCTTGTCGCTGTAGTCTGTTTCGCACTCTGCGATCTCGTCAACTACATCCATGCCCTCTACTACCTTGCCGAATGCAGCATAGTTGCCGTCAAGGTGGGGAGCGTCATCGTGCATGATGAAGAACTGTGAGCCTGCTGAATCGGGCATCATTGAACGAGCCATGGAGAGAACTCCTCTGGTGTGCTTCAGGTCGTTCTTTACGCCGTTTGATGAAAACTCGCCCTTTATTGTCCAGCCGGGACCGCCTGTGCCTGTGCCGTTGGGGCAGCCGCCCTGGATCATAAAGCCCGGGATAACTCTGTGGAATGTGAGTCCGTCATAGAAGCCCTGCTTTACCAGCTTCTCGAAGTTCTCGCATGAGATGGGAGCTATTTCGGGGTAAAGCTCGATCTTTATCTTCTTGCCGTTTTCCATTTCGATGATAACCATGTTTTTTTCCTCCGTTAATTAACGATGATAGTAATGTCTGTTTTGGGCTCGACGTACTCATGTGTGGTCGTCGGCTGTGTCTCAGAAGGTATCTCTTCCTTTTTAGAGTTCTTCTTGTACTCATCCAGTATGGACAGTGTGGTGGTAGGCATATTTGCCTCCTCGGGACTGGTGATGGGGATAGTCTCAACTACGTTGCCCAGAATGTTGGTGACTACTTCATACTCCCTTTCCGTGGTTACAGTCTCTCCTTCAATGAGCTGGGGATCCTCACCGTCTGTGGGGGGAGTATAAGGCTCTGTAATGAGATGAACGTCATTTGTGGGCTGTGTAGCATTGATCTTCGCCTCACGCCTTGCTTCCGTTGCGCTGTCGATACAGGACTTGGTGGCGATCATGATGAGTATGCACACTGCAAAGGCTATGAGCAAGCCTATTATCCTGCCTTTATCCTCCATATTGACCTCCTTCCTCAGCTGTGCTGAAGATAAGTTTACAATATATTATAATCCAATACGGGAAAAAAGTCAAGGGCACTCAGGCGGTCTTTACCAGGTGGAGCTCATAAAGAGTTACGGAGGAGTAGTCCTTTGCGCCGAACATTATGGCGAACTCTGCTGACGGATCGTCGGAATCAACGGTGAATTCGGCTTCAAACGGAGTTTTTTCGCCCTTGGAGGTGAAGGTCTCATCGCAGTAGAGAGTCTTTCCGTCCTTGCTTCTTATCTGTACGGGGAGCTTGCTTCCATCGGGAGCCGTTGCCTTGAAGGTCAGCTTGTAGGTGCCGCCCTTTTTCAGTCCGATGGGGGATACTACCGACTGAACGTCGCTCTGCTCCTTGCCGCCTGTGACTACGTTTACCCAGAAGGACTTGTCAAAGTCGGAGAAGTAGGTGGCTGCATCGGCGCCTGCATCCTTGTTCAGTGACACTTCATACTTTGCGTCGGCTGCCACATCTATGCCTACCTGGTCGGACTCAAGTCCCAGCATGGTGCATATTTTGTCGGAGAGGACTGCTGCTGCCTTCTGATGAGTGATGTAGGACGGGTGCCAGTCTGAGCCCAGACCGTCATTGTTCATGTCCTGCTGTGCAGAGAGATAGCAGCTTATCCTGTCGCCCATGCCCGAGGACTCCCTGAACTGCTTGACTGCCTCCTCGATATAGGGGTACATCTCTGCGCAGCCCATGGTGCCTACGGTGCAGAGGATAGCGGCGTCGGGGTGAGCCTTGTGTATCTTGCCCAGGAGCTCTACATAAGCCTCGGTGAACTCGGGACCGCGGGTCTCGTAGTCCTTGCTGCAATAGGTGTTGTCGTTGGTGCCCAGGTTCACTACCGTAATGTCAACGGGAGTTGTGCTGTGGTCCCAGGGGATATTGTAGGGGGACTTGGCGGCGGCGTTGTCATAATGCTCGCTCATTATTCCGTCGGTGCGCCTTACTCCGTCGGAGGAGTAGGAGGAGACAACTCCGTAGCCGCTGTAGCAGGCTGTGCTGTAGTCTGCGTCCAGCTTCTGCGCGGTCAGATATGCGTAGGACTTCATGAAGTTCTCGGTGGTGGTCTTGAAGCCCTCATACTGGTCCTTGCCCTCTACGCCGTATGCACAGGTTATTGAGTCGCCTACGAACTCGATGTGCAGGGGCTTTTTGCTTGTGGGTGCAATGGGAAGTACTGAGTCCGAGCCCACGGTTATGGTGCTTACTCCCACGGGACCGTTGTTTGCCTCGGAAAGATGTATCACCTTTATGGTGGCGTTGGTGGGAGTATCGGACTCCAGAACCTTTATGACCTTTTCCCTCTCGTCAAGACACTCTATCTTTACGGGCTCGTCATTTACAAGTATGGCATACCTGGGACGGTGGTCCTCGTCATTCTTCTGTGCGCCGTTGCCGTTGAGGGTGACTGATACGGTCTTTGCCCTTGAGACGCTGAACTCTACGGCTGCTCCGCTCTGTACCAGCCATGTGACGTCGTTCAATACTACGTTGCGGTTGATAAATCTCACGTTTTCCTCCGTTGCTTTGACTGTGGTCTCTTTGTAGTCTCCCACAGCGGCGGTGAGACTTTTTCTCATGGCTATCAGGTCGAATACGTCGCAGACATCGTCCTCGTTAAGGTCTGCGCTGCCTGTTTCGGTGGTTCCCAGGAGAAAGCTGCTCAGTGCTTTCAGGTCATCGGGAGCCCATGCCTTTGCTGCGTAAGCCGTTGTGCCTGCGGCTGTAACAGCAAGAGCTGCCATGAGTGATGCTATTCTTTTTTTCATGTTCTCAGCTCCTTAAAAAGAAGTATTATACTACTATTATACACCGTGTTTCGGGGCAAATCAATAACTTTTTGTAAAATAACGAGAAGCAGCTGTACTCAGAGTTGAGCGGTTACAATAGTGAGTTGAGAAGATACAACCTATGGTTGAGATGACAGTGAAGAGATAAAAAAACAGGACGCCCGATGGACGTCCCTACACTGTTATTTCTAAGCGCTATGCACTAACCACTAAGCACTTAAAGCCGTTTATTCAAGGAGTCCCTTTATGCCTTTTTCCTTGAATGCCTGCTTGTAGTACACAAGCTCGTCCTGTATGATGTCGTCGATGACCTTCATGCCCAGAAGCTCTACGGGAGCCTTGTCATCGGTGAGGATATGGTCTCCTGCCTTATAGGGCTCAAGTCCTGTCTTTACTATCCTCATCATGTTCCGCAGGTCCTCCTGTGGGAGAGCGTCGGTGTTGGCGGAGAGCCTGTCAAGGAAGCTGTCGCTGTCAGAGGCGAAAAGCTCCCTGTTGGTGGAGTTCGCCACATCTATGGTGACTACGTTGCCGAATACGGAGGAGATAGTGTCTGCGAGACAGTTGTTTATGCCGTCTGAGCTCTCGGAGCGCATATTCATGTTCACTACCATGACGCCGCCTTCATTGAGGTGCTCCTTCACAAGGGTGAAGAACTCCACGGAGGACATCTGGAAGGGAATGGTTATATCCTGATAGGCATCTACCATGATGACATCGTACTTTTTTTCACAGGCTGCCAGAAAGGCACGTCCGTCATAGGTGGTGACCTTTATTTCCTGCGGAAGCTCGAAATACTCCCTGGCAAGGTCTGTTATCTTATCGTCTATCTCAACGCCCTCGGCTTCAGCTCCGCTGAAATACTTCAGGCACTGCTTGGCGTAGGTGCCTGTGCCCATGCCCAGCACCAGTATATCCGCGGTGTCGGGAGACTCGGTCATAAGGGGAGCTGCCATGGCGTAGTCATAGTACATATCCGAAAGCTCACCTGACTTTACGTAAACGGACTGAACTCCGAAAAGCACGTTTGTGGACAGGTAAGTATTGTCATCATCGTCTTTCACCTGGAGGTAGTTGTATACGGATTCGCCCTCATAGGTGAGTCCCTTTTCCCAGAAGGCAAAGCCCATGGAGGGAGAGGCAAAGCAGCAGACGATGAACAGCACAGATGCTATGGCGGTCTTTGCTGCGCCCCGTTTTGAGCTTATGAAGTAGACCAGTCCTATTATCAGCATTATGCCTGCGAAGATGAGGAAGGTCACGGCTGTTCCCACCGCAGGTATGGAGATGAAGGTGGGGACGAAGGTTCCGATTATGGAGCCGATAGTGTTTGCGGCTCCCAGAGTACCCACTGTTCTTCCGCTGTCGTCAAGGGAGTCCACGGTGTACTTTACAAGTGAGGGAGTTACAGTTCCCAGCAGGAAAAGGGGATAGACGAACACCACCATGCAGGTGATGAAGGCTGCCCATATAAGGAAATTGGTGTTTACGGTGACTACAAGCAGTCCTGCTATGGCGGCGATAGCCAGCTTTCCGATGAAGGGCACCGCTGCTATCCATACTGCCGCAATGAGTATCCTGCCGTAGAGCTTGTCGGGATCGGGGTTCTTGTCGGCGCTCCTGCCGCCGTAGATGTTGCCCAGCGCCATGGCTATCATGATAGTGCCGATGATGATGGTCCAGACTATCTGGGAGGAGCTGAAATAGGGGGCGAGCAGCCTGCTGGCGCCAAGCTCCACTGCCATGACGGACATTCCTGCGAAGAACTCCGTCATGTAGAGGTACCATTTGTTTTTCAGTATTCGGGGAAGGGGCTTCTTTTCAGCCGCCTTTGAGTTTTTGTTTTTCATATTATCTCCTGATGATTTGATTTGTGATACCTGATCGCTGCAGAAAAGATGTACTGCGCCTTTTAAATCAGAGGCATAAGGAAGGACAGCAGAAATGACAGAATGAATATGCCTGCCGCCGAGATAAAGAATGTGTACACGGGGAGCTTCCCCGTATAGATGTTGTGGGGATAACGCGGTGAGATGCCTATTATGCGCCGTTCATTGTAGACAGGACTCTTGTAGCTTGTCATATCCCTGTGGATATAGGTGGTGCCGTTGTACTCGTACTTCCATATGGCGCGGTATCTGGGGCGGTAGTTCTTTCGTCCGAAAATGGTCTGTATGTCCACACATTCCGCATCGACTTTCTCTTTGCAGACCATCTTCTTCAGGATGGTGAACCAGAGGGGATACAGCAGCAGGACAAGGGCACTGATGATCGCAAAGGCGGCGGTCACAGCTACATGACCTTCAAATAGCTCGACGTTTGCCGCTGTTGCAGAGATGAACACTGCGCTGACTGCAAATGTGCCCCACATGATGACTCCGTTGAAGCTGTTGGCGACTGCTCTTGACAATGTCATGACTGCACAGCCTGCCACAGCAAGTACAAGTGAAGTTATGATAGTCTGGTCATTGGCGGTTTTGTCGTATAAATATGCCGATACTGCCAGCAGTACGATACCGATGATAGTGGTAACGACCACCCTTGCATTGGGCACCTGCCACGGGAAGTTCATATCTGCTTCACCGTCTGTGTACCTTATCGCCATTTCCTTACGGGTGTCGTGTTCCGTGTCGGTCTGCTTTTTCTCCCTGAATGCGTAGACCGCAGGGATGGCGGCTGCCATAATAAGTCCGATGACAATCAAGGCGGTCTGGGCATCTCCGCTTAAAAAGAATGCAGTTATTATCAGTACGAAGCCCAGTATCATTGATATCACAGGCAGCTTTGGTACGTCGGGCTGTGCGGGAGTATGCTTCATGCTGTTATTCTCCATGCGCCACAGCGACATATTGTACCACGCCTTCTGGTTGGCGGTAATGTCCGCCTCCTGTATGTATTTTCTTGCTTCTTCAAATCTGCCCTGTGAGGCAAGGTCCATTACTTTTTCAAAGTGTTCGTCCATTGTTATATTACCCCGTTTTTTGCAATGTATAGTGTTATGTTGGTCATAAAGCTGTTTCCCTTATAATTGGTATTCCCCACAGCTCATGCCACAAAGAGAATTATAACACATGGGCGGCTTTTTGTAAAGAGGTATAACCCGGCGTAAGTCCGCATAGGATTTATCGGGAGGAGATATTATGCCAAACGGAAATCTTGATACAGAAAAATACAAGCAGGAGCTCATGAAGCTCTACAGCAGAAGCACCTCCGCTGAGGAAAAACAGGTAACGGAGCCTGTTCCCGGGGAGATAAATGAGACAGATAAAACAGCCGACGATGATACTGTCTATGCCGAGCATACTGAGGAGGACTCAAACGGTGCAGTGGAGGACTACAACAGCCGCTTTCCCGAGCCTGACCTTTCTGAGCTGGACACGGACTTCGGCACCCACTCCAATGAGGACGATGTGCCACCCGAATACGAAAGCGGCGACCTTCTGGGCAGTGAGAGGGGCTATATTCTCGTGAATGTGCGGACGGGAGACGATTCCTCAGCAATTGAGGGCGCGTTCATCGCGGTGACGGCTATTGTGGACGGGAAAAGACTGGTGCTTGCCTCGGGGGTGACAGATAAGAGCGGTGTTTCGCCTAAATTCGCCCTGCCCGTCCCCGACCTTGAGCACTCACAGGAGCCCTCTCCCGAGGAGCGCCCCTATAATCTCTTTGACGTAAGCGTGTCCGCAGAGGGGTTCTTCCGCGCAAGGAGCGTTGATGTGCCTGTGTTCTCGGGAATAACCTCGGTGCAGAACTTCAATCTCATACCCCTGCCGCTCATGATGGACAGCTCCGACGAGACCGTGACCTACTACAACGCGGAGCCAAGCTTCGGCGGCGGAAAGGAGTGACCTATGCTTACAGGTACGCCCTTTATCCCCGAGACTATCACTGTACACCTGGGATTTCCCGACTCTGAGGCTCCCGATGTGACCGTGGGCTTTGCTTCTTATGTCAAGAACGTTGCCTCCAGCGAGATATACCCCACCTGGCCCGAGAGCGCTCTCCGCGCCAATATCTACGCCATTGTTTCCTTTGCGCTGAACCGTATCTATACCGAGTGGTACCGCTCACGGGGGTACAGCTTCGACATCACCGCCACTACTCAGTTCGACCAGAAGTTCATAAACGGGCGGGAGTATTTCGAGAACATAAGCTACCTCGCAGACGAGCTCTTCAATGACTATGTGCGGCGGCAGGGCAGGGTGGAGCCCCTGTTCACCGCCTTCTGCAACGGTACCACTACCACCTGTGCGGGGCTTTCTCAGTGGGGCACCGTGACCCTTGCCAACCGCGGGTATACTCCCTATGAGATATTGCAGTACTACTACGGCGAGGACATCGACATCGTGAAGAACGCTCCCGTTCAGACTGCCATGCCCTCATTCCCGGATACGGAGCTGAAAAACGGCTCCTTCGGCAATGATGTGAAGTACATACAGGTATGGCTCAACCGTATATCGGGAAATTTTCCTGCCATACCAAAGATACCTGCCGCCGACGGCATTTTTGACAGCGCTACCGAGGCGGCGGTCACTAAGTTTCAGCAGGTCTTCGGACTGGAAGTAACGGGTACAGTCAATGCCGCCACCTGGTACAGGATAACCTACATCTACACCAGCGTCAAGCGGCTTGCGGAGCTGGACTCCGAGGGAGTTCGCTTCGAGGAGATCTCACCGCAGTTCGCGGAGGAGCTGCGGATCGGTATGCAGTCCATAGAGGTTAGTATGCTGCAATACTACCTTGCGGTCATCGGCGCCTACTATGAGGCGGTGATACCCGTGGAGATAACGGGTTATTTCGGAGAGCAGACCGAGCGCTCCGTAAAGTCCTTCCAGAGGGTCTTCGGGCTTCCACAGACGGGAGTGGTGGACAGAGCCACAAGGAACGACCTCTACCGCGCCTATGAGGGCATTGCGGAGTCTGTGCCTTCCCGGTATACCGCTGTTGCCCTCTACCCCGGGACTGTTCTCCGCGAGGGGGCAAGAGGGGACTCGGTGAGAACTATCCAGCAGTACCTCACCTATATAAACAGAAGCTATCCCGATATTCCTGCGGTAAGCGACACGGGCTATTTCGGTCCCCTTACAAGGCAGTCCGTCACTGCCTTCCAGCGGCAGTTCGGCATTGACCCATCGGGTATCGTGGGGGCGGTGACCTGGGACAGGATAGCGGGAGTTTACTCCGACCTGCGCTTCGGTTTTGACAAGCGTCCCTATCAGAACCCCGGTTACACAATTAAGTAGGGGACGCCGCCCTCGGCGTCCCGAGCTTGCAGGAAGGAATGAAACCATAATAATTACGCTTTTCGCATTGATAAATGGAGGAATATATGCCATATACAGATGAACAGAGAAAGGGACATATCCGCGAGCTTCAGAAGATGCTCTGCGGTATAGCTATGCTGGGAGGGAAGATACCGCAGGTGCTGCCCGACGGTGTCTACGGAAACGACACCAGGCAGGCGGTGGAGGCTTTTCAGCGTGAGTACGGGCTTCCCGTTACGGGAGACACGGATTCCGACACATGGGACATGATAGCTGAGGTCTACAGAGAGCTCACTGAGGGGGATCCTGCGGCGTATCACGCCTTTCCCTCCAAAGGCTTCACCCTGGACATCGGTGACAGCGGCGAGCTGGTGTACATTATACAGGCAATGCTGTGGAAGGCTGCCGCCTGGTATGACAATATGCCGAAAATAGCTGTAAGCGGAGAATTCGGTGAGGAAACTGCCGCGGCGGTAAGGGTGTTCAGGGGCTGCTGCGGACTTCCCGAAAGTGGCTGCGTGGACTGCACAACATGGAATATGCTGGTGAGGTTCCTGGAATCAAAGACATCTTAGGCAGCTGTTATCCGCCTTATTGATCAGACACAGACTGTTTTTGCGCATAAAAACTATTGACATTATTGAACTATTGTGCTATATTCTGCACATAAGGTCCGTTGACCTTAAATATATTGTAAAGGATGTAGCAAACTATGAAAAACACACTCAAAAAAATCACAGCAGCTGCACTTGCCTTCGTTCTTCTCGGAGCAGGTTCGGTATTCACCAGGACAGTAGCACCAAAGTCTGACAACACACTCGTTGCTTCTGCTGCAAGCTGTAACAACTGCCACGGCGGAAGCTATCATGTTACCTCAAAGTGGGATGTATACCCTATCTGGACAGGCGATTATGTATATTATATATGCGTAGAGACAGTCTACTGCGGTCTATGCGGTAAGACTCTGGAAACTCATGTTTATTGAGCTACAGCTCTGAACAAACTAAAAGGCTCCCCTCATGGCGAGGGGAGCCTTTTGTGTAATGCCGTCATAAAACGGTGATCTGTATGCCCCATGATGAAGTGCGTTTTTGCGGTTTACTCCGCTTTTGGTGCTGTTCACTCCGGTTTTATTGCGGAAAAGGTGAGAGATATGTAGAATAATGACTGTAAGATAAATGCGGCTGATAAGCCGGCAGAAAGCCGCATAAACCATATCTTAATTTTCTATGAAAGGAACACCTTATATGAAAAATATCCTCAAGAGAACAGCAGTTTTCGCAATGGCATTTGCCCTTCTTGGAACAGGTACAGCTGTAACAAAGACTGTACTTCCCAAGTCTGACAACACTCTCTCAGCAAGTGCTGAGCTCAATCATCAGTATAAGTTCTGGAAGTACACAACCTCAATAGAGGGCAACTATGTAGTTGTATGGGCTTGGTACAAGTGCATCAACAATGACGGCGCTGTATACAAGGTTCGTCATGCTTGCTACCACATCTGACAGACCACATATCTGAAAATAAACATTAATAAATGCACATATGAAAAGCTCCCCTTGAAAAAGAGGAGCTTTTTTATTCTTCGTACCTGTCATGATATTTGTCATTATCTTCATCGCTGAAGTGCTCATCGCTGCTGCTGTCTGTGAAAATACTGCTGAGAAGATCATAGAGCCATACTGCAACTACTACGGCGCCGATGATGAAAACAATAGTTCCTACGGTCTCGCCGCCGAATATCAGAATGGCTATTAATATGGGTATTATGATCGGGGAATGTTTCCCTCTTAGAAATTTATAATTCATGATCTTCCTTTTTTTGAATATAAGAGAGTGTATCGTATATCCGTATTATACCGTACCTTCTGCGGTCTGTCAAGCGGTTTTTCACTGCGGTTTTTAGTCATTGACTTTGGCGGAGCTATGTGGTATAATTAAATAAATATTGCCTGTGCATTTACAGGCTCAGAATTTACAAAAGGATTGATATTATGGACTTTAAGGCACTTGCAGAACTTCTTTTCCCCGATGTTAAGGAAACTCCCGAGGATATTGACGCTCGTTTCCCCGAAAGACAGCTCCCCGAGGGCGCCTGCGTTACACGTATAGGACCCAGCCCCACGGGCTTCGTTCACCTCGGCAACCTCTACAACGCTATCATCGGCGAGCGTATTGCTCACCAGTCAGACGGTGTTTTTTACCTCAGAATAGAGGATACCGACAATAAGCGTGAGGTTGAGGGCGCTGTTGAGACCGTCATCAACGCTATGGACTATTTCGGCGTTCACTTCGACGAGGGTGCTACCGCAGAGGGCGACAACGGAAACTACGGTCCCTACAGACAGCGTCAGCGTAAGGAGATATACCACGTTTTCGCAAAGCTCCTCACAGAAAGGGGACTGGCTTATCCCTGCTTCATGACTGCCGAGGAGATAGAAGCTGTCCGCGAGCAGCAGACCGCCAACAAGGAAAACCCCGGAGTTTACGGTAAGTATGCAAAGTGCCGTGACCTTACCATAGATGAAGTAAAGGCTAATATCGCCGCCGGCAAGGAGTGGGTCCTCCGCTTCAGAGGTCAGGAGACAGGCGAGACCATAGCTGTTGAGGACGCTATCCGCGGAAAGCTGGAAATGCCCAGAAACAACATGGACTTCGTTCTCCTCAAGAGCGACGGTATCCCCACATACCACTTCGCCCACGTTATCGACGACCATTTCATGCGCTCAACTCATGTTATCCGCGGCGAGGAGTGGATCTCCTCTCTGCCTATGCACGTTGAGCTGTTCAATACTCTCGGCTGGAAGCAGCCTAAATACTGCCACACTGCAACTCTCATGAAGATAGACGGAGAGACAGGCGGCAAGCGCAAGCTCTCAAAGCGTAAGGACCCCGAGCTGGCACTGGCTTACTATCAGCAGGAGGGCATCAGCAGAGACGCTATCTGGGAGTTCCTGCTCACTCTCCTCAACTCCAATTACGAGGAATGGCGTATAGCCAATCCCGAGGCTGACTACCATGACTTCCCCTATGCGCTGGACAAGATGTCCGTTTCGGGCGCTCTGGTGGACCTGGACAAGCTCCGCGATATCTCCAAGAACGTTATCTGCCGTATGCCTGCACAGCAGGTCTTTGACGGCTGGCTGGAATGGTGCAGTGAGTACAATGACGAGTTTGCCGCCCTCATAAAGAAGTATCCCGAGAGAACTCTTGCTGCTCTCAATGTGGGCAGAGGCGGTGCAAAGCCCAGACGTGACATCGAGACCTGGAAGCAGGCCTGCGACTTCATGAGCTTCTACTATGATGAGACCTTTAAGGTCACCGATGATATGCCCGAGGAGTGCGACGAGGCTACCGTTAAGGAGTTCTTCGGCAAGTATCTTGCAACTTATGATCACAGCGATGATTCCGCTGCATGGTTCGACAAGGTAAAGGCTATCACCGAGGAAATGGGCTTCGCTGTAAAGCCCAAGGACTACAAGAAGAACCCAGACCAGTTCAGGGGAAGCATAGTCCATATCACAAATATGCTCCGTATCGCTCTCACAGGACACGCAAATGCTCCCGATATATGGGAAGTGAGCCATGTTCTCGGCGAGGAGATAACACGCAAGCGCCTTCAGGCTTTTTCATAATGCATAATTCATAATGCATAATGCGTAATTAATGGTCGCCTGAAATTATTCAAATCCGTCCGCGGTAGCGGACACCACAATTATGAATTATGAATTCTTAATTATGAATTATATAAAGAGGTAATAAAAATGTCAGATAAAAAGGAAAAGAAGAATTTTGAGATACCCCGTCCTGTGTTCCCGAAAAGATGTATCGTCACAGGCGGTATGCCCTACGGCAATAAGGAGCTCCACTTCGGCCATGTGGGCGGTATGTTCGTTTTTGCGGACACCTTCGCACGATTCATGCGCGACCGTATAGGCAAGGACAATGTTATATTCGTGGGCGGTACAGACTGCTACGGCTCTCCTATTGCCGAGGGCTGGCGCGTAAAGGTCAAGAACGGCGAGTTCGAGGGCTCACTTGAGGACTTCGTTCAGAGAAACCACGACAAGCAGCAGGAGACTCTCGATGCTTACGGTATCTCTCCCAATCTGTTTGCAGCTTCCGGTCTGGGACGCTCCAAGGAGATACACGCCTCAGTTACCGACCGCTTCATCAGCTCACTCTACAAGAAGGGACAGCTTGACCGCATAACCACCATGCAGTTCTTTGACGAGAAGGCAGGTGTGTTCCTCAACGGCAGACAGGTAATCGGAAAGTGCCCCGTTGACGGCTGTACCTCCGAAAAGGGCTACGCAGATGAGTGCGATATGGGTCATCAGTATATGCCCGAGAACCTCATCAACCCCGTCAGCACCCTGACAGGTGAGACTCCCACAATGAAGCCCGTTACCAATTGGTACTTCAGGCTCCGTGACTACGAGCAGCTCATGAAGGACTGGGTGGAGGAGCTGAAAAAGCGCAAGGACATCCGTCCCGTTGTGTGGAAGACCATTGACGAGTTCCTCAAGAACCCCGTTATCTACATAAAGCGCGAGTTTGAGGAAAAGTACATGGAGCTGAAGGATTCCATGCCTGCACATGAGTACCTTGAGGAGCCTAAAAAGCCCTCATTTACAATAGAATTCACAAAGCTTTCCGACTGCGATGAAGCCTGCCGCATTCTCACCGAGAACGGTATACGCTACCGTACAGGAAAGACACTCGTTCCCTTCCGCCTTACAGGAAATATCGAGTGGGGTGTACCTGCGCCTGTTATGGACGGCGTTGACGGTCTTACCGTATGGGTATGGCCTGAGTCCCTTTGGGCTCCTATCTCGTTCACAGAGACCTATCTGGAGTCCATCGGCCATGACACTAACGAGTGGAAGGACTACTGGTGCAGCAAGGACTCGACTGTATATCAGTTCATCGGTCAGGATAACATCTACTTCTACGGCATTGCCGAGCCTGCTATGTGGATGGCTCAGCAGGAGAGCGATACCAAGACTGCCGACCCTGCCGAGGGAGAGCTTCAGATGCCTGTTATCGTAGCTAATCACCATATCCTCTTCCTGGACAAGAAGGCTTCCAGCTCCGGCGCTGTAAAGCCGCCTATGGCTGACGATCTGCTCAAGCACTATACTCCCGAGCAGCTCCGTATGCACTGGCTGGGACTTGGTCTGGGTCAGCGCTCCGTAAGCTTCATGCCCAAGCCCTACAATCCCGACGCCAAGCCCGAGGACGCGGATCCAGTTGTAAAGGACGGTCTGCTCCTCTCAAATGTATACAACCGTATGATAAGAACTGCTTTCTATACCGCTCAGAAGGAGCTGGACGGCATCATGCCCGACAACGCTCCCGAGGAGAAGTTCCGCGAGGAGGCAAAGAAGGCTGTGCTTGACTACGAGAGGCATATGTCCAAGTTCGCTTTCCACCAGTGTACCTACGTTCTGGACAGCTATATCCGCAACGGAAGCAAGTACATGGCTAAGGCGCTCACAGGCGACTATCCCGACAAGGAAGTGCTGAAGCAGTCTCTTGCCAACCTGTTCTACATGATAAGGATAGCAGGTGTGCTCCTGCACCCCATGGCTCCCTTCGGCACAGAGAAGCTCCGCGAGTATCTGGAAGTCGACGAGCGTATCTGGTCATGGGATACTATCCTTGAGCCTGTGAACTACTTCACAGGCGAGAACCACAAGCTGAAGTTCCTGCCTCCCAGAACGGATTTCTTCACCCGTCACGAGAGCCAGTTCGCTGCGGATGAGGAATAATAAGTATCATGAGGAACGCCTTTTTCGGCGTTCCTTACTTTTAAATGAGGGGGTGGGGTGACGAGATGAGCAGAAAGAGATCGGCTGCGGCAAGAAGAAAGGCTTTTGAGCGCGAAGAAATGTTATGGAAACGGGACAAGCTCTCCTTTATTGCTGCGGTGGCAGCATTCATTGTCTCTATCCTGCACAGAGTTCTGTTCAAGCCCGACGTTATGACCGGGGAGAAAGGACTAAAGGCAGTGTTCCTGTTCTCACTGCTGCGTATAATCCTGGGACTGGCGGCGGAGGTGTCTTTCGCTGTGGCTCTGGGAAGGATAATGCTCATAAAGCGCAGTGAGCCCCTTGTGACTGCGGCAGATACTATGGAGAAGAAGTACGGCTCCCGCAAAAATAAGAAAAAGCAGAACAAGGCAGGCAGGATCGCCGGCTTTGTTCTGCTTTACGGTTTTCTGTTCCTGATGTATATGTCCTTCGGCGTAAGGGAGACGGCTCTGTATTCACAGCGGAATATCAAAGATTTTTCACGGTTTGACAATCTGTCATACGTATCTTTTATGGGCAGCACATTTATGGATATGACCGAGGGTGAGACCGTTGCTGTGGAGGTAAGCGGCGCTCATATCGGCACCGACTCCATCTCCTACGCTATAACGAGCAGACGCTATAACAGCAGAAGACACAGCAGTCTGACCTACAGGTTCAGTGTGCTGGAGGACGGCGGTTATGAAAATATTGTTCAGGTCTCGAAAAAAGAGGGAGAGGAGCTGGAGGCGGCTCTTGACAGCGAAAAGACCTACACAGTCAGGCTCTATAAGCACTCGGGACTTATGGCTTCCATTGAGGAAAAACAGTAAATTGTAAGCGTCGGTTAACATGGGTCCGACTCTGTTTTGAGGAGTGCAAAAAAAAATCCTTGCGTTTTAGTCGGATTTATTGTATAATAGTAATGTTATGTGACAATAAAGCTGTTTAAGGAGAACTGACAATGATATACAATAATATTCTGGAAGCAATGGGGCATACTCCCATGATAAAGCTCAACCGTATGAACAAAAAGGGCAATGCCGACGTACTCGTTAAGTTCGAGGGACTCAATGTGGGCGGTTCCATTAAGACCCGTACCGCTTACAATATGATACGTCATGCCGAAATGGAGGGAAAGATCAACGAGAATACCATAATCGTTGAGCCTACCAGCGGCAATCAGGGCATAGGTCTCGCTCTTGTGGGGGCTGTTAAGGGATACAGGACAATTATCATCATGCCCGATTCCGTCAGCGAGGAGCGCCGCAAGCTGGTCAACCATTACGGTGCGGAGGTAAAGCTCATCCACGATGACGGCGATATAGGCAAGTGCATTCAGGAATGTCTCGATACTGCCCTGAGAATGGCTGAGGAGGACGAGAATGTGTTCGTGCCCCAGCAGTTCGCCAATGTGAACAATATCGGCGCACACAAGTATCACACAGCCCTTGAGATTCTGGAGCAGTCTGCGGTGAAGATAGACGGCTTCTGCTCGGGAATAGGTACAGGCGGTACTATAACAGGTATCGGAGAGGCTCTCAAGGCTCAGTACCCCGATATGGTCATATGGGCTGTTGAGCCCGAGAATGCTGCTATACTTGCGGGCGGCAACATCGGCACCCACCTCCAGATGGGCATTGGCGACGGTATAATCCCCGATATACTCAATCAGAACATCTATGATGACATCTATATAGTTACCGACGAGGAGGCTATACAGACCGCAAAGGACTTAGCTTCCAAGGAGGGAATAATGTGCGGTATCTCCAGCGGCACAAATGTTGCGGCAGCTCTGAAGCTTGCCGAGAAGCTGGGCGAGGGAAAGACTGTCGTTACTATCCTTCCCGATACTGCCGAGAGATACTTCTCAACACCTTTATTTGAGGACTAATAAGCACGGAATGTGCATAAGGAGGTATATTTTATGAGCAAACTCAACGATTTTCTCACCGAAGCAGGAGTTTTCTTCCTGGCTACAAAGGACGGCGACCAGCCTAAGCTGAGACCACTCGGTCTTCACATGGAAATGGACGGAAAGGTGCTTTTCGGCGTGGGAGACTTCAAGGACGTATACAAGCAGCTCGTTGCTTCGCCCCTTTGTGAGATAGCTGCCTGCAAGCCTGACGGAAAGTGGCTTCGCTACACAGGCAAGGCTGTTTTCGAGACTGATCCCAAGTACGCTGAGGCTGCTCTGGACGGCGCTCCTCACCTCAGAGACATCTACAACGACAAGACAGGAAACAAGATGATGATATTCCATCTTGAGGACGCAAAGGCTGTTATCATCCCCGTTATGGGCGAGGGCGAGAGCATACTGTAATAAGCGTATGATAAACAGAGAATAGTGATTAGTGAATGTATTCGCTGCGCTTACGTTAACTTTCAACTCTAAACTCTCAACTTGATCAAATAAAATGCCCCGAGGCGTAATGCTTCGGGGCTGTTTTTATCTTGTGGGAAGGGGACTCAGAGTCTCCGTCCATTTTTTTCTTGCGCTTACTGTGAAAATGGTTATGCCCACTATGGCTGTTATGGCTTCCGCTGCGGGAACTGTTGCCCATACCCATGTCATGCTGCGGAGTATGTATGCAATAATTGCTATGGGTATCACAAGCACTGTTCCGCGGAGCAGGGAGATCATCTGCGCCCGTCCGGGCTTTTCCATAGAGGTGAAGTATACGGAGAATACGGAATTGACTCCCATGAACGGCATGAACAGGAAGTATTCGCGCAGTCCCTTTTCGGCTATGCTCCTGAAGCCCGCATGGCTCTCGCTGTTGAAGGCTCCCACGATGCGGGAGGTGCCCAGAAAGACAGCGGCATATGCCAGAACCGAGAATATAAGCGCTGTAGTCATGGCGAGACGCAGCACATAACCTATCGCCTGACTGTCATTGCGTCCGTGGTAGCGGCACATCAGCGGCTGGATACCGCCGGCTATGCCCGCGAATATGGCTGTGAAAACAATTGCCGTGTTGGCGATGACTCCGTATGCGGCTATTCCCGTATTGCCTGAGATACGATATATGACGAAGTTGAATATCATGATGACAACTCCGCCCGATACCTCAGACAGGAAGGAGTGAAGTCCAAGTGAGACTATCTCCTTTATAGTGCCAATGGACGGAAGCATCGCTCTGAGACTGAATGCGTTCCAGCCCGTTATGATGTGTATGCTCATAACCGCCATGCTGACAAAGGGCGCGATGCAGGTCGCAAGAGCCGCACCGCCCATTCCCATATCAAGACGGAAAATAAACACGTAATCAAGTATTACATTGACAAGGCTACCGCTCAGAAGTCCGAACATAGCAAGCCTCGGTGCGCTGTCATTGCGCATGAAGCAAGCCATGAGGTTATTCATAAGAAAAGCAGGTGAAAAGAGAAGGACCTTCTTTATGTAGCTGTGAGACATTGCGAAGATACTTTCGTCCGCTCCCAGCAGTCGTGTGACCTGTCCGGAGAAGAATATGCCCAGTATCTCAAAAACAGCCGCAATGGCAAGCATGGCAAAGAAGGCGTTTGTAAAGACTGCATCGGTCTCTTTTCGTTCCGTGCGACAGTAAAGCATGGAGAACTTGCTTCCGCCGCCCATTCCCAGCATCAGTCCGAAACCGTTCAGAAAGTTGAAAACAGGCAGTGACAGGTTAAGTGCGGCAAGTCCTTCAGACCCCATCCCCTTAGAAATAAAAAGTGTATCGATAAGAATATATACCGATACACCTAAAGAGCTGATAACATTCGCCAATATGTACTTGAAAAACACAAGCCGTATTGGTTTTTTATCCATTAAATTTTATGCCCCCCAATAATATCGGCGCTCTTCGTAACCAAGAAGCGTCAACACAGATGTCAGTGCGGAGCGAACTCAGAAAACGTTCCATACTGTCATCCATCTCATATCCATGAATATATTATATCACAGAAAAAGCCGGGAAGGCAAGATTTTTTCGGAAAAATCGTATAAATGCCGAAAATGGCGCAGATTTTTCCTCGGTTTATTAAAGCTTTGTACAAATAGCGGTAAAATTGGTGTGACTAATTATTGAATATGCTCGTTTTTTAAGCGGTTTTCTTTTAGTTTAAGCTGGATCAGCTGTTGAAGCGCTTCAGGAACTGCTGTACACGGTCAGAGGCGTTTTCGCCGAAGAGCTGCTCCGGAGCGCCCATTTCAACGATGTAGCCGTTTTCCATGAAGATGACCTTGTCGGCAACGTCCCTTGCGAATGCCATTTCGTGGGTGACTATGACCATAGTCATGCCCTCTGCGGCAAGCTCCTTGATGACCTTGAGTATCTCTCCCGTAAGCTCGGGGTCAAGGGCTGAGGTGGGCTCGTCGAAGAAGAGTATATCGGGATTGAGGGCGAGAGCTCTCGCTATGGAGACACGCTGCTGCTGTCCGCCCGAAAGCTCGCAGGGATAGGATTTGTCCTTGGTCTCAAGTCCCATTTTTTTCAGCAGAGCCATTGCCTTTTCCTTTGCCTTGGCTTTGTCCTCCCTGAGTACGCACACGGGCGCCTCAGTGATGTTGCGGAGAACTGTCATGTGGGGGAACAAGTTGAAGTTCTGGAAAACAAGTCCTGTTTTCAGCCTTATGTCGCGGAGAGTCTTTGCATCGGCATAGACCGTCTTGCCTCTGGAGTTTTTGATGAGCATATCGGTGCCGCAGACGTTTATAACTCCGCCGTCTGCACGTTCAAGCTGGTTTATGCAGCGGAGAAGGGTTGATTTGCCGCTTCCCGACGGACCTATGACTGCCACGACCTCTCCCTTTTCCACATTGAAGGAGATGTCCTTGAGCACCTCAAGGCTGCCGAAGCTCTTTGACAGGTTCTTTACATCAAGCATTGCCATAACTGCTGCACCTCCTTACTTGTAGTAGCTGAGCTTTTTCTCAATATAGCCGAATAAAAGCGTCAGCACAGTTGCGAATACGAAATAGAATACGCCTGCCATGAAAAGGGGCAGGAGAGAAGCATAGGTGGGGACCTGCTTCTTTGCGATGTACATTATCTCCATGTATGGGATGGCGGAAGCGAGTGAGGTGTCCTTTACCAGTGTGATTATCTCATTGGAGCTGGCGGGGACTACTCTCTTTATTACCTGCGGCAGGATTATGCGGAAGAAGG
Organism: Ruminococcus flavefaciens ND2009; assembly: GCF_000621785.1. GTDB lineage: Bacteria > Bacillota > Clostridia > Oscillospirales > Ruminococcaceae > Ruminococcus > Ruminococcus flavefaciens_C. The sequence goes on from NZ_KK211348.1 coordinate 370,184, forward strand.
TCTGTCCGCGGCTGAAGCCAAGTGCTCCTGCGGCTTCATACTGTCCCTTGGGGATAGCCTCGATACCGCCGCGGAATATCTCCGCGAAGTAGGCGGCGTAGTTGAGCACAAAGGCAATGAGCAGCATATTGAAGGTGTAGCTGGCGCTTCGTATATCAACACCGTCGAGGAGGCTGTGGATAAATGAGGGGCAGCCCTCCCATTTCAGCAGATAGGGCACCGAATACTGGGCGACTATGAGCTGGAGCAGCAGGGGAGTTCCTCGCATTATGAGTATGTATATGTTTGTGAGCCAGCTGATGGGTTTGAATTTGCACATTTTCAGAAGTGCCACTATCATGCCAAGTGGTATGGACCACAGCAGGGTAAATCCGAATATCTTCAGCGTCGGCGGGATATATTCAAGCATTAGCTTAAACAGTGTCCCGATCTGTTCTTTTGTCATAATGATACCGCCTTTTTTATTATTGTGTGAGCCGCTCAGGAGAGGTCAAGCGTTCTTATCCCAGCCTCATTAAGTCTTGAATGGAATTCTGCGAAATCCTGATGCTGCTTTTTCTTTGCAAACAGGCCTTTGCCTTCAAGGTTGACCCTAAGCTCTGTCATATCAGAGCGGAAGATGAAAACAGGCGGCTTTGCGGTAATATCCCTTTCAAAGTCGGTGAAACTGTTCCAGAAGAAGGTGGAAAGGTCGTTGAATACTATCTTTTTGTCATCTATGGACTTTATGTCGGCATAGCTTTTTACAAAGGGCTTCCAGTGCTTGAAGTTGTATCCGTCCTCGGGCTCGCCTATCTCATAGCCAAGAGCTTCCGTCAGCTTTGCCTTGAACTCAGGATACCAGCTGTCCCATATCTCGTCGGGCATTTCTCCCGAGATCTGGAGCCCGCCGGGTTCGGAGGAAGCTGTCAGGCATATATTCTCGCCTGTCCACGCAGGGCAGCCCTCTACTGTTTTGCTCTCCCAGAAATCCATGGAGCGGTATACCTTGGCTATCTTCTCCCATACATCGTCCGGAGCAGAAGCGTCTATATTCAGACAAACATCATGACTTGACATATTTATCAACTCCTATAACAAACACATGACTAATTATATCATATATTTCCGAGAATAGCAAGGGACGCGGAGAAAAAGTTCCCTTGCGGACGGCTCTGCCGCGAAACAGCCAGCGGGGGCTCCCCGCTTATAGCATATATTTCCGAGAATAGCAAGGGACGCGGAGAAAAAGTTCTGCTGCGGAACAGGCATAAAAAAAGAGCGCTCCATTCGGAACGCTCCGTTTTTATCATGCAAAGATGATCAAGCTCTCTCAACCTTGCCTGAACGCAGGCATCTTGAGCAAGCGTAGATATGACAAGGAGTACCCTTGACGATAGCCTTTACACGCTTTACGTTAGGCTTCCATGTTCTGTTGGAACGTCTGTGTGAGTGGGAAACCTTGATTCCAAAGGTCACGCCCTTTCCGCAGATATCACATTTTGCCATTAGGTTGCACCTCCTTAACTAACCTGTAAAAATACAACATGATTATTTTAACACATAATCAGAAAAAAAGCAAGTGTTTTTTAAAAAAAATCAAAAAAATTTTTTTCGGCAGCCGAAAATGTGCTTTTTTACTTGAAATATATGCCGCTTTATAGTATAATATATGTTGTATAACTATTGTCGGAGCTTTGCTCTCCGACGGGGAAAGGATAATTATGCGGGACTCAGGAATAGATATGGTCTTTATCATGCTCATCGTTGCGAGAGCTATAACCTTTATGCTTGTTATACCTATACATGAATCTGCTCACGGCGTTGTTGCAGGCTGGCTGGGTGACGATACCGCAAGGAAAGAGGGACGCATTACCCTTAATCCATTTGCACATATCGACCCCATCGGTCTTATCACTATGATGATTCTGGGTATCGGCTGGGCAAAGCCTGTGCCTGTGGACCCCTCAAAGTTCAAACACCGCCGTCTCGGCTACGCTCTGGTAGCTCTGGCAGGACCTGTTTCAAACCTGCTGGCTGCACTTACGGGCTGCTTTATAATGGTGCTGTCGGGCTGTATCATTACTCACAGCGACCAGTGGTTCACGGCAGAAAGCGCGGCTTCTCCTGCGGGAAAGGCAGCTTTTGAACTGCTGTCCAACTTCATAACCATCAATGTAATGCTGGCTGTATTCAATATGATACCCCTGCCGCCTATGGACGGTTTCAATTTCCTCAGGGCATTCACACCCGCAAAGTTTGATAACTGGGTGTTCCACAATCAGCGCATACTCAGCGGCATATTCTTTGCTTTGATAATTCTGGGAAGCAGACTGCTCTATGTCCGCGTGGCATTCTATTTTATTATAGCGGCGGTTGCTCAGCTTCTGTACCTTATGGTATCCTGGATACCGTTATTCTTCAAGTGACATCATAACATCACCCGAAAGGTCTTATTACTATATGAGCGTATTTTACCGGTTATTACTCATACTCATAGGCAGAGCCATTGTAATGGTGGGGCTCATGCCACTGGCGGCTTTCGTCAAGGCAGGTACGGCTCACCTCCTGGGGGACGATACTCCCAAAAACAGCGGCAGGCTCAGTCTGGATTTCAGAAAGCACATGGACCGTCAGGGAATGCTGACTATAATGATACTGGGCTTCGGCTGGAGCAGGGAGATGAACTATGACGTCTCAAACCTGAAACACATGAAGCGTGACATCACCCTCATCTCACTGGCAGCTCCGCTGGCATACTTTGTCTCATACATTATTTTATATAATCTCTCGGGCGCCCTCTACGGACTGGCTCCCGATTCCATACTTCTGGCAAGTCTTTACAGGGTGCTCAGGGAAGCGGCTTACACGGGACTCTGCTTCGGTGTCATCGCGCTTCTGCCTCTGCCTCCGCTGGACGGCTTCCAGATATTCTACCAGTTCTCATGGCCAAAGTTCAGAAGATGGTACTTCAGCCGCTACAAGCAGATAATGAAGTGGTCACAGTACATTCTTTACGGCATTTTTCTCCTTGCCATAATCACCGAGGGCGAGATATCTGTCATAGGCTGGCTGGCTGACCTGTGGCGCCGGGCTGTACTTGACCGACTGGTATTCTTCCATGTCAATTTCCTGGAGATACCCTACAAGATCATTAAGATCGTCTTCGGTAATAACTTTTTCTATCTGGAGTGATATATGGAGACCATTTCTTTCAAGCTTGAGGTGTTTGAGGGACCTCTGGACCTCCTCCTCAGCCTTATTGCAAAGCACAAGCTGAATATCTGCGATATTGAGATCTCAAAGCTGCTGGAGCAGTATCTGCTCTACATAGATCAGGCTCATGAGCAGAATCTGGAGCTTGCAGGGGAATTCCTCGAAATGGCTGCAAGACTCATATATATAAAGACTGCTTCACTTCTGCCCCAGCCCGAGGAGGCTGAACAGATGAAGCGCGAACTGGAGGGCGCTCTCATTGAGTACTCTCTCTGCAAGATAGCGGCAAAAACTCTGGCGGACGCCTTTGTGGGCGGCAATATCTTCGTGAGAAGCCCCATGAAGATCAAGGCGGATATGACATATACACTGGTACATGAGCCCGAGAGACTGGCTATCGCTTACAGCGCTATATCAATGAAAAATATAAAGTCGGAACACGCCAAGCTCCACGTTGAGAACAAGATAAACTCAGTGGTCAAGCGGCGCATAGTTTCCGTTATGACCAAGGTGGTGCATATCCTCCGCCAGCTCTATGACTCGGGAGAGGTCTATATGGACAAGCTATATGAGGGAGTCACCGACCGCTCCGCAAGAGTTGCCACATTCCTGGCAGTCCTGGAGCTCACCAGACACGGACGTATCACCATTAGTGACGATAATACCATGATATTCTTCAAGGGAAGAAAGAACGGAGTGGATAGATCTTGGAGATCAAAGACAAGCTCGGAGCAATAGAGGCTATCCTCTTTGCAAGCGGCGAGCCTATTGAGATATACCGCCTCTCGGAGGCAAGCGGAGTTGACGCTGGCACACTGCCTTCTATGATAAGGCTGCTCAATGAGCGCTATGAGGACTGCGGCAGCGGTATCTGCATAAAAAAGCTGGACAGCAGCTTCCAGATGTGTACCCGTGAGGAGTTCGCTCCTCAGGTGAGGGCAGCTCTCGAGACCAAGAGAACGGCTCCTCTCTCAAATGCGGCTATGGAGGCTCTTACAATAATCGCCTATAATCAGCCTGTTTCAAAGGGCTTCGTGGAAAATGTCCGCGGTATCGACAGCTCCTCTGTCATCAATAACCTGGTGGAAAAGGGACTCGTCGAGGAGGCTGGACGCCTTGACGTTCCCGGAAAGCCCATAGTGTACAGGACCACGGCGGTGTTCCTGAGAAGCTTCGGACTCAGCTCCGTGGCGGATCTTCCCCCTCTCCCGGGACAGAGCGATCTCGTCCTTGAGACCGAGGAGGAGTTCGTGGACAGAGAGCTGGCTGAGGCTAAGCAGACCGAATAATCAAGGAAAGGAGCGGCAGGATTGATCGTACTAAAAATACTGCTGTATATACTTCTTGCCGTTTTAGGCATCATACTGCTGGTGCTCATTACTCCTGCGGGAGGAGAGTTCAGCTATATCGACGGCAAATTAAGCTATAAAGTCAAGCTTTGGATAATCAACCTTATGGACTCCGACGGCGGCGGCCTTTACAACTGGTGGAAAAAGCGGAAGGCAAACAAAAAGGACAAGCCCTCAAAGTCTGAGAAACCCAAAAAAGACAAGCCCGTAAAGGAAAAAAAGGCAAAAAAGAAAAAACAGAGAGAACAGTATGAGTGGGAGAAGGAGCTGGAGGACATTCCCGTAAATGATCCTGAGGCTGATATGCTCCCCGCGGAAACGGCTCAGCAGGAAAGCGCTCAGTCCGCAGCGGAGGAGGCTCCCCGCACCGACAGCTTCACAGAGGAGATGACCGGGGAGGAAGCTCCCGAAAAGAAGAAAAAGGACAAAAAGAAGAAAAAGAAGAAGGACGAGGACTTTGACGAGGACCTCTTCGATGAAGATGATGACAGCGCTGACAAGTCTCAGTACGAGGACAAAAAGTCCGTCAGCGACAAGATAGAGTTCATAGTCGGAATATGGGAGAGCGCTCAGCGCCCCCTGCTGAAGATATTCAAGGGCTTCAAGCTGAAGGATCTGTATATCGACTTCATAATCGCCGACGAGGACGCCTATGACTGCGCCATGAAGTACGGAAGGTACTCGGCTCTGGTCTACAACGGCATAGCATTTTTCAGCCAGCTCTTTACCGTAAGGCTGAAAACCATCGACGTACACCCGCAGTTCGGCGTATCCAAAGGACGCTGGGACGCAGCAGGAAAGCTCTCCTTCCGTCTCGGTACAGTGGTCATCGCAGGAGCATGGTTCCTGATGACATATATTTTCAGATCTTTCATTCCCGGAAAGCTGAGAAAACGCAAATTGAAAAAATCCGCCGCAAGGCAGAAGTGAGGTATAAATCATGAGTGCAAACAATACACCAGTAAGTGATCTCTTAGGAATTTCCATCGAAAAGATCAAGGAGATGGCTGACGTAAACGCCATTATCGGTGAGCCCATAAAGCTTCCCGACGGTACTACCATTATCCCCGTATCAAAGGTGAGCTACGGCTTCGCTTCGGGCGGCTCCGACCTGCCTTCAAAGTATGACAAGGACCTCTTCGGAGGCGGAGCAGGTGCAGGCGTTTCCATAAAGCCCGAGGGCTTCCTCGTTATCTCTCCCGACGGTTCCGCAAAGATGGTAACTATGGAGGGCTCAAGCGACCCCATCAGCGCTGCTATCGAGAAGATGCCCGGCATCATCGACAAGGTAAGCGGCTTCATCAACAAGAGAAAGGGCGGCTCCGACAATACTGCCGCAGGCGGTATCACAGACGAGTCTGTGCCCCTTAACTGAGAATAAATAAGCAGCCCCGGGCATAACCTTTAGTATATGATCATACGGAGGTGTGCCCATGAAATGGCTCGTTTCTATATCTGCGGCGGCAGTATTGGCTGCTGCTGCGGTCTGTCCCTGCAATACAGCCGGAGCTGAGTACCCACAGGTACAGGCTAAGGCTGCGGCGGTAATATCCGCCGATACAGGCGAGGTGGTCTATGCTCTCAACGCATCTATGAAGCTTCCCATGGCAAGCACCACCAAGATAATGACCACTCTGCTCTGCCTTGAAAGCGGAGGGCTCTATGATGAGTTCACCGTGGACAGCGGCGCCATCAAGGTTGAGGGCTCGTCTATGGGCTTGCAGGAGGGGGACACTGTCACAAAGTACGCGCTGTGCTGCGGTATGCTGCTTCCCTCTGGGAATGACGCTGCCAATGCTGCTGCCGTAAGGATAGCAGGCAGCATAGATGCCTTTGCGGAGATGATGAACGACCGCGCCCGTGAAATGGGACTTTCAAGGACCTATTTCGTCACGCCCTCGGGTCTTGAGGGTGAGGGACACGGCTCATCGGCAGCTGATATGGCTCTCCTTGCCCGTGAGGCGCTGAGGAACGACATCTTCCGCAGTATCTGCTCTCAGAGCAGCATGAAGGTGGAGTTCGGCTCGCCGCCATATGACAGGTGGCTGAGGAACACCAATAAGCTTCTGGGTATGTATGAGGGAGTTTACGGCGTTAAGACCGGCTTTACCGACGAGGCGGGACGGTGCCTGGTGTCTGCCTGCGAAAGAGGAGGCAAGGACCTCATCTGCGTCACCCTCAATGACAGAAATGACTGGAACGACCATATGGCGCTGTATGACAGCTGCTTTGAAAATGTGAGACTGGCGGAGATAGGTCTGCCGCGGGATATGACTGCGGATATAGTCGGCGGAAATGCTGACAGGCTGCGTATAGTCCCCGAAAGGGAAACTGTCACGGTCACCACCCTCGCAGGAAATGAGGAGGACTTCACCTTTACGGTGATGAGGAGTCCTTTCCTGTACGCTCCCGTAAGGGAGGGGGAGAAGGTGGGAAGCCTCTCTGTCAGATACCTGGGACGGGAAGTGGAAAGTGTTGACCTTCTCGCCGCGGAGACTGTGGACGTCCATTCCGAAGACAGGGGCAGCAAAAGTCTTTTTCAGAAAATAATGGATAAGATCGGGAGCTTTTTCTCCCATTAAGGATAGGATTACTTTGGAAAAAATAAGAATTCAGAAAATGATCGCCGACTGCGGCGTATGCTCCCGCAGAAAAGCTGAGGAGCTTATTACAAAGGGCAGGGTTAAGGTCAACGGTCACCCTGTCAAGCTGGGCGACAAGTGCGGCTTCAAGGACATCATCACCGTTGACGGTGAGAGGATTTATATGCCTAAGAAGCGCAGCTTCGTCTACCTGATGATGAACAAGCCCAGAGGCTATGTCACTACCGTTTCCGATGAGCTGGACAGGCGCTGTGTCATGGACCTCCTTACAGATGTGGAGGAGAGAGTCTACCCCGTGGGACGCCTTGACAGGAACTCGGAGGGACTTCTTCTCTTTACCAATGACGGTGAGTTCGCCAACAGCATAATGCACCCCAGCCGCCATATCTCCAAGACCTACCGCGTTACGGTCCGTCCCGACATTACCGACGAGCAGCTTGTAAGGCTCTCAGAGGGCGTTGAGATAGACGGCAGGAAAACTCTCCCCGCTACCGTTGTGGTAAAGGACAAGGCAGAGGGCAGGGTGGTCCTCCTCATGACCATCAAGGAGGGCAGGAACCGCCAGATAAGAAAGATGTGCGAGGCTGTGGGACTGGAAGTGGCAAGGCTCCGCCGTATAAGCATAGGTCCCCTGAAGCTGGGTATGCTGAAGCCCGGTGCTTACCGCGACCTGACCGCCGAGGAGCTCCGCGCCATCAGAAATGCCATAGGCAAGGAGAAGTGATATGCTGGAGATACAGGAAAGGTTCGATACCAACGGGTATGAGAGACTTGTCGAGGCTGCGGGGAGCAGTCAGCTCCATATCACGGAAGCCCTTGACAGGGGCGAGGCTATCGGCTTTATCGCCTATTCCTACGGCAGCGAGAGGACTGTGGTCTATGACTATGAGGACTGCGGCGATATGATGCTCTGTGACGGGCTTGTTCGCTCAGTCATGCTCAAGAGCGTGCTGAAGGGCATAAACCATATGCTCTTTCAGCTGGAGGACGATAAAAAGTTCGATACCCTGAAAAAACTCAGGTTTTTAAGCGGCGACAGCAGACAGTGCGGCGACCTTGAAAGCTTCATGAACGGCTGTCAGAGCTGCAAGAGCAAGAAAGATGAAAAGAAAGGATAGATTTGAGTGCCCATCAGGATTTCTTCAGAGCTCCCTGCATTCAAGACCCTCGGCGAGGAGAATATCTTCGTCATGTCAAAGGAGAGAGCGGAGCATCAGGACATCCGTCCGCTGAAGGTGATTATTCTCAATATAATGCCTAAAAAAATAGAGACCGAGAGCCAGCTCATGAGGCTCCTCAGTAACACGCCATTACAGGTGGATGTGGAGCTGCTCCAGATGGCTTCCCATGTGTCAAAGAATACCTCATCCAGTCACCTTGCCTCGTTCTACAAGACCTTCGACGAGATAGCCGATTACCGCTATGACGGCATGATAATAACAGGCGCTCCCGTTGAGCTCCTTGACTTCGAGCAGGTGGACTACTGGCAGGAGATATGCAGTATCATGGAGTGGTCAAAGACCCACGTCTTTTCCACTATCTATATCTGCTGGGCTGCACAGGCAGGTCTCTACTATCACTACGGTATACCAAAGTATACTCTCGACCATAAGATGTTCGGCATCTTCCCCCACAGGGCTGAGGTTAGCAACTGTCAGCTCCTCAGGGGCTTCGACGATGTTTTCTATGTGCCCCATTCAAGAAATACCGAGGTCCGCAGAGAGGATATTGAGCGTATCCCTCAGCTGGAGATTCTTACCTCATCGGATATTTCGGGAGTACACATCGTCGCCAATAAAAACGGTAGGCAGTACTTCATCACAGGACATTCCGAGTACGACAGGGACACCATCGCCAACGAGTACAGGAGAGACCTGGAAAAGGGTATCGACATACAGATGCCATACAATTATTTCCCGGGTGACAATCCCGACAATATGCCTGTTTTCTCATGGAGATGCACGGCCAACCTTATGTTCTCAAACTGGCTGAATTACTGCGTATATCAGAAGACACCATATAATCTGGACGAGCTGGAGGTCCGTAACTGGAACTGGCAGACAAGTCTGTAAGAAAAGGAGCTGAAAAGCAATGGATGATTTCTACGGAAACAACAACGGCGGTTACAACAACAATGGCTACAACAGCGGTTATAACAACGGAGGCTATAATAACGGTTATAACAACAACGGCTACAACAACGGCGGCTACAACAATAACGGCTACGGCGGTTATAACAACGGCTACAACAATGGCTACAACAATGGATACAACGGACAGAATTTCGGCTATAACAACGGTTATCAGCCCGAGGAAAAGGGCGGAGCAGGTCTTGCCATAACTTCATTTGTAGTATCTCTGGTGAACCTGATACTCTGCTGTACTCTTCTGAGCTTCATAACTGCACCTCTCTGTATCATCTTATCTATCGTCTCTCTTGTGAAAAAGAGAAAGGGTACCGTGCTTGCTATATTCGGTATCATATTCTCGGTTCTCGCAGGTCTGGCACTTTTCGTTTACGGCAAGACATTTTACGATGTGTCAAAGGATCTGGTTTACTTCGCAGAGCATGAGGATCAGATCATCGAGGACTACGACAGAGACGGCACTATCCCTAAAAGATTTGACAAGTACAGGGACAGCAAGTATGACGATGTATGGGGCGAGGGCAATACCTTCGACGACTTCTTCGATGAGTTCGTAAAGCGCCGCAAGGAGGAGAACCGCGGCGGTACATACTCATATACCTACACCTATGACGAGGATTCCTCAGACCTTGCACTTGGCTTTCAGCCTGCACTTTTAGTATAACCGAACAACACAAGCCCCTGAGCGCACCTGCGCCGGGGGCTTTGTTTATTGTGTGAGATCTGCCATGTACTCCCCCGTGGAGAGAAGTCCGCTGCGGTTATATCGGAATATGCCGTAGAGACAGTCAGGGTCACGGGTGATGAGGTTCATGCCCTCGCGGCAGGTCAGGGTCATGAGTATGCCGCTGTCACGGAGCACCGGCAGGCTCTCGGGACAGAGCGAGCCGAAGGGATAGGCAAAGACAACGGGGGAGACTCCGCAGTTAAGATGCAGCTCTGTGCTGAGAAGTCCCACATCAGCGGCAAGCATGGCGGAGTAGTCCTCCACAGTCTCATCGGGGAGCCTTGCACAGCCCTTGCGGACAGTGTCGGAGTGGAGGTCATAGGTGTGGCTGCCTATCTCAATTCGTCCCGAGGCGAGAAGGTCGGAAATGTCCTCCCAGGTCAGGTAGGAGTAGCTGTCCGCATGAGGGTCGGCGGCTGCATAATCATCGGTGTACCTGCCAACAATAGACACAAGGGCGGTCATATCGTATCTCTCCAGCAGGGGCAGTGCAAGGGACAGGTTATTGTAAAAGCCGTCATCAAAGGTAATGAGCACGGGCTTTTCGGGAAGCTGTCCAACGCCCCTTGTGTAGCCGATGAGCTGCTCTGCGGTGACGGTGCGGTAGCCATGGCCGCTCAGCCAGGCAAGGTCACTTTCAAGCTGTTCGGGAGTCACTGTGTAAGCGGAGGGCTCCTTCTCGCAGACGCTGTGGTACATTATGACGGGCAGAGACACGGGAGGCTCGGGAGAGTTCTCCGCAAAGACCGGGATAAGTGCAAAGCCTGCACCTATAAGCACAAGGAGGGCGGAGACTGCCGCAAGAAGCCTTTTCAGGCGGAAACAACTGTACATGGTATCACCTCACAGTATCATATGCGGAAAAATGCGGAAGAATGACGATAAAATTGGGACATAGTTCCGTCAGACGGCGAATATACTTATCTCAAAGGAATTATTTGTGAGGTGAGTGCTTATGAAATGCCGCAGACGCAGAAAGCTGAGAGGAATATTGAAATGCACCGCAGCGGTGATACTGCCCCTGACTGTGGCGGCAGGTGCAAGGGGAGCAAAATACGTGGACAGGGCTGTGAATGGTGAAGCCCTCCTTATGGACAGCACGGGCAGTGCAGAGGCTCCACCTAAGGCGGACAGGCAGGAGGTGAGCCGCGTTACATTTTCGGAGCTTCCCGACGAGAGCATTATGCTTTCACAGGGCTACGGCATAGAAGACGAGAGCGACGGTAACAGGGAGCTGCTGCGGCTTCCCTCGCCCCTGGACATGAAGGCTGATAATGCAGGGGAGAAGCCCTATCCTGCCCACTGGGAAACGGGGGACGGGGAGATAATACGCACTACCTACGGGCTGTACAGCGGCAATGCCTTCTTCGGTCTTGAGGGCGGGGGACAGGTGAACAACAAGACCGGTATTCCCAACGAGGAGCTTATCCGTGAGAGCGGATTTCTGCCCAATTTTACCGTGGAGGACACCGATGAACCTCTGGTGCTCCTCTACCATACCCACACCACCGAGAGCTTCGAGCCCTTTGTCAGGGAGCATTATGACAGCAGCTTCAACTACCGCACCACCGACCCCACAAAGAACGTGGTCATGGTGGGAGACGCCATTCAGGCGGAGCTTGAGGCTCAGGGCATAGGCGTTATACACGCCGTGGAGGTACACGATTATCCCAGCTATAACGGCTCCTACGGGCGCAGCCGCGAGACTATAACGCCCATTCTGGAGAAGTACCCAAGCATAAAGGTGGTGCTTGACATTCACAGGGACGCCATTTCGGGTGAGGGCTATGCCTATCAGCCCTTCGTTGAGGTGGATGGCAGAGAAGCAGCTCAGATAATGATAATATCGGGCTGCGATGACGGTACCCTCGGTATGCCGGATTGTATGCAGAATTTCCACTTTGCCTGTGCCCTTCAGCAGAAGCTGGAGAGGGACCATGAGGGCTTTACTCGTCCCATTTTATTCGATTACCGCCACTATAATCAGGACCTTACCAACGGAAGCCTTCTCATAGAGGTAGGCTCCCACGGCAATACCCTTGAGCAGGTACAGTACGCAGGCCAGCTTTTCGGCAGGTCCCTGGGAGAGCTGCTCAATTCCATGAAAAGGAGATAATATGCGCAGAAAAAGAAAAAAAGCCGTACTCAGAGCAGCTTTCATGTATCTGCTCCTGAGCGGCGGCTCATGGATGTTTATTTATTCCTATGCCAATTCCAGCAGCCGACTGAGCGGCGAATATATCGTTCCTGCTCAGATGGTGGTGGAGGAAGAGACTGCGACTGTGGACATTCTCGGTCACAGTGCCCGTTTCAGCATATCTGGTATAGCTGCCCACAGCAAGCTCTACTGCGGAGCCTATCTGCTTTCGCCTGATGAACTGAGGCTGGCAGCTTATGTGGTGTCATTATGTATATAGCTTGGACTGTCTTGTGTAGTAGAAGGTGTTCAGCTCGCCTGTGTAGATAAGGTCTGCACCGGGGAAGCTGCGGAAATCGTCGGGCTTATAGAGCGAAAAAGCCTTGTCAAGGGGTATGCCTATCTTGTCCATAGTGTATGCCACGAACTGTGAACAGACGAAGCTCCTTTCCCGCTTCCACTCGATATTGAAGTACACCGCCAGAAGTCCCAGAAGGTTGTAGGAATATACCTTCCTGTGCTGTGAGAAGTGGTTGATTATCTTGTTGTAGGCTTCCTTCTGCTCGTGAGTCACGCTTATGCGGTATATCTCGCAGGGGATATTGTGGTACTGTCCCAGTGTGCCCTGTCCCACTATCTCCTTGTTGAAGGTAGCAGGAAGCGGAAACGGACGGTATGTACGGCAGAAGCTGTACATCTCCGAAAGCTGTATATCTCCTGAAAGAGAAACATGATTATATGGCTTTTTTGTTAGAAATTTGAAGAATCGTGCGGGTCTTGTACCTGTCTGTGCGACTATCAGATAAATGTAGTCCCCCAAAACGTTCCCTCCTAATTTATTTTTTATAATTATATCACAAACACTTGCAAATTTCAAGACTTTTTGATATAATTATATAGTCGCATGATTTTTTATATGAATATGCGCCTGTAGCTCAGAGGATAGAGCATCGGCCTCCGACGCCGTGTGCGCTGGTTCGATTCCAGTCAGGCGTACCAGCACAGAGCCTGTGCCCGCGACCACGTTGTCGCTCGCAAAGCTCGCTTACCGTTATCGGGAATGATAGTTGTACATCGCTTACGGCACTGTCATCTAATTAGTACAGATAACACAGCACAGAGCCTGTGCCCGCGACCACGTTGTCGCTCGCAAAGCTCGCTTACCGTTATCGGGAATGATAGTTGTACATCGCTTACGGCACTGTCATCTATTTAGTACAGATAACACAGCGGGGAGTCCCCCGCGGGATAATCGCGTTTCACTTCTTGTGGAGCGCGATTTTTTTGTATTTGTTTGCCTCGGGTACTGCTGATGTACGAAATGGTCTAATCAAATTGACATTTTATCAGATAAATGGTATAATATTTCAAAATACGAACGGAGGAACTACGGAATGGATAATTTTATCAAACCGCCTGTTGAAGTACGTTATGCTGATGAACTTGCAGCCCTTGCAGCTTCCGATAAGGGAAGGCGTCCCGAAAACTGGAAGCTTTCTCCCCGTGCTGTCAGGACCTTCATACTCGGTGGCAAAGTTGATACTCCATCGGGCAAAGCTGAAATATCAAAGAAATTCTACGGCAATGATTCTCTTGTTGAACGTGCGATCATTACCCTCGCAGGCAGCCGCGGACTTATGCTGGTGGGCGAACCGGGTACGGCAAAAACTATGCTTTCCGAACTCCTTTCCGCCGCCTGCTGCGGTGTTTCCACCAATACGGTCCAGGGTACGGCAGGAACTACCGAGGATATGATAAAATACAGCTGGAATTATGCGCTCCTTCTCTCAAAGGGACCATGCCGTGAAGCACTGGTGCCCTCACCGCTTCTTATAGGTATGGAGCAGGGCATATTTGCCCGCTTCGAGGAGATAACCCGTACTCCTGCGGAAATACAGGATAGTCTCATCTCAGTTATGAGTGACCAGATACTCAATATCCCCGAGCTCGGTGACGATGGACTTGTACTTGCCCGTCAGGGCTTCAATATAATAGGAACAGCCAATACCCGCGACAAGGGCGTAAACGAAATGTCCGGTGCGCTCAAGCGCCGTTTTAATTTTGAGACAGTGGAGCCTGTGCGCGATGTAAAGCAGGAAAAGGAGATAATCATACGTGAGGCTGAGGATATGGCTAAGGCAGGCCATATAGATATGCCTGTTGATACCGATGTTGCCGAGCTCCTTGCGGTTACTTATCATGAGCTGCGTGAGGGGAGGACAGCCGACGGTACTGTGGTCGAGAGACCCTCTGCGATAATGAGCACTGCCGAGGCGGTATCGGTGTACTTCCAGGCCCTCAGTCACGCCTGGTATTACGATGATTCACGGTTTGACCTCGGAATTCTCACAGAGATACTTGTGGGTGCTGTATGCAAGGAGAACAGGGAGGATCTTGCGAAGCTCCGCGCTTATTTCAGAACAGCCTCAAAGGATAAGACTAAGGAAGGTGGGCTATGGAAAACGTATCTCAGTTCGTCGAAGCTGCTGAAATGACGCTTATTGCAGAGGATAATCCTCTGCTGCTCTTTCCTGTGCGTCATCACAGCCCTGTCTGCTCATATCAGCTTATACGGACTATGGAGCTTTACCGCCCCGACATCGTACTTATTGAAGGTCCCTCCGATGCCTGCGGGCTGATACCCGTCCTTACCCATGAGGAAACGAGGCTTCCTGTTGCCATATACTATTTCTACAAGGACAGGAAAAAGCTTGTCAATGAGGACGGGGAGGACTATAAATGCTACTATCCTTTTCTGTATTCCTCCCCAGAATACAATGCACTTGCAGAGGCGAAAAAACTCGGTATAAAAGCAATGTTCATTGATCTGCCCTACAGCGAGATCATGATAAATACCGCGGAACAGAGCGGTCTGAGACGAAGCGACAGGCAGAATTATGCAGACGATACCAGGCTCACACAGGGCGAGATGTACCGTGCTCTCTGTGATAAGACCTCCGTGCGAAGCTTTGACGAGTTCTGGGAGAAGTATTTCGAGATCGGGGGACTTACTCTCACGCCCGAGGAGTTTCTGCGTCAGATGCACACATACTGCTGTCTTACAAGAGAGAATTCCGATCCTGCCGGATCCGAAACGGACGGTACCCTTATCCGTGAGCGATTTATGGCTTCACGTATCATCGAGGAGATGAAGACAAATAAAAGGGTACTTGTGGTAACAGGCGGCTTTCACAGCTCCGGGCTGCTGAAGCTTATCAGAAACGGCAATGCAGCTCCGCCAAAGCTGCACAGCATACCTGCCGACCTGAGAGGTGCATATCCTGCTGCTTACAGCTATGAATCGGCAGATGCACTACATGGCTATGCGTCGGGTATGGAGCATCCTTACTTCTATGACAGCGTGTTCCGACGAATAATAGCACACGGCTCGCCTGAGGGCGCTTACGATGAGGTGACACTTGATTTCCTCATGCAGACCGCAAGGGAATGTGCAGATAAAGACCTCCCTGCGGCAATGCCCGATGTTACCGCGGCACTCTCGCTCATGAAAGGACTTGCGGCACTTCGCGGTGTAAGGGAATGCGGTATGTATGAGCTTTCCGACGGTATCACTTCAACATTCATCAAGGGCGAAAAAACTGTATCATCGTCAATGCCCCTTGACATTCTTTCAAGGATAGCTGTCGGAAATAAAATTGGACATATCGGCGATAAGAGCCATGTTCCGCCGCTTATCGCTGATTTTGAGAAGCAGTGTGCGGCATTCAGGCTGAAAACAGACAATACCTTTGCGCAGACCGTAGAATGCGGACTTTTTACCTCGGCAAGAGGTCTGGCGCTCAGCCGCTTTCTCCATCGCTGCCGATACCTGGGAACAGGGTTCTGTCATGTCATCAGAGGGGCAGCTCTCCGGGAAAACAGGGACAGGAGCCGTGTCCGCGAGGAGTGGTCATATCAGCGCAGACCCTCAGTGGACGCGGTACTTACCGATCATACCGCCGACGGTTATACTATCGAAGAAGCCTGTCTGACTGTTGTACGCAGGACCCTTGACAACGAAAAATACTGCTCACGGGCAGCGCAAACGGCTGTTGACTGCTTCGTCATGGGTATCGGTATCGACAACGAACAGCAGATAATGTCGGATATTATCGCAGCAGACGGTGACCTGTTCTCGGTGGGCGACGGAATGAGATTTTTTGAGATGCTTTACCGTCTTTGCGAGGTCTACGGCTATGAGGGAAGAAGTGCGGGGACACTTATTGAGCTATGCTTTTCAAAGCTGATCTCCTCTCTGCCGCTGATGGCGGGGCTCCCGTCAGACCGCGCCGATGCCTGCATACGCATAATGAAGCATATGCTGGAGCTTACCGATACACTGCTGAGAGAGCGTGCAGGGGAGCTTGAATCCGCTCTTCGTCTCATCATCTCCGCACCGCAGAAACAGCCTGCAGTGTACGGTGCGGCAATAGGTCTGCTGTGCAGCTTTGACAGCAGTATGCGCATAACGGCGGAGCAGGTCCTCCGAGGATTTCTGTGCGGTTCGCCTGAGGTGATGAAGCAGGGCGCGGAATACCTGAAGGGACTGTTTTCCGCTGCCCGTGATATAATGTTCGGTGATAACGACTTCCTGAGAATGACCGACGAGCTCATCACAGGCATGGGATACGATGATTTCATCGAGGTATTGCCTCAGCTCCGCCTTGCATTCGGTTATTTCACGCCACAGGAGACCGCCGGGACCGCAAAGGCTGTGGCAAAGCTCCACAGTGCGGAGCCGGCAGAGATACGTTACGGCAGCGCCGTTGATGAAAGACTCTATGCTTTCGGAAACAGGCTTGACAGTGAGATAATGTCTCAGATAGCTGAGAGGTGAAGGAATGAGCGGAAAATACGATAACATACTGGCTGTAAACCGCTGGAGGCTCGTGCTCGGAAGCGGCTCTGAAAGAAGCCTTGACTTTGTCGGGAGCTCAGATGAGGTCGGAAGGTTCATGGATATGGAACAGCTTCTTGACTACCTTTACGGCAATGCACAGGGAGACGATGTCCGCCGTGATGAGTGCAGACAGGGTGGGGCAGAGGATTCGCGGCTCACAGCTGCAAAGTGGATAACCCGTGTGCGGCAGCTTTTCCCTAAGTCTGCTGCGGAGGTCATGCAGCGCCATGCACTTGAGGAATTCGGCATGACCGAATTGCTGACAGACAAGAAGATACTTGATAGCATGAAGCCCGATATGCAGCTGCTGAAAACCGTTATCCAGCTGAAGCATCTTATGCACGGTGAGGTCCTTGAAACGGCAAAGCGCATCGCCAGACAGGTAGCAGACGAGCTGCGGGAGAAGCTGGAAAACACCACACGCAGAGGAATAACAGGCAGGCTTGACCGTTCACAGCGAAGTCCTGTCCGTTCATACAGAAACATAGACATGAAGAAAACTATCAGGCGCAACCTGAAAAATTATGACACCGACCGTGAACAGCTTGTCCTTCAGGAGGTCTATTTCGGCAGCAGGATCAAGAAGTACAACAAGAAAACCGTTATCATCGCTGTTGACGAGAGCGGTTCAATGCTGGGCTCGGTGATTTACTCCGCTGTTATGGCGCAGATAATGGCAGGAATGAGCTTTGCAGACGTCAGGCTCGTGATTTTTGATACCAATGTGGTGGATCTTTCTTCTGAGGCAGAGGACCCTGCACAGGTGATAATGAGCATTCAGCTCGGCGGAGGAACTGACATAGGAAAAGCCCTCGGCTACTGCGAGACACTTATAACTGCTCCCCATGAGACCTGTGTGATATGTGTCACCGACCTCTTTGAGGGCGGCAGCAGGAGCCGTCTGCTCAATACTGCACGGAGCATTATCGGCAGCAGCGCTAAGCTGAGCTTCCTCACCGCTCTTGACGAGGAGGCTGAGCCTGTGTTTGATAGGGATCTGGGTCAGAAACTTGCCGATATGGGCGCATTTGTGGGGGCACTGACCCCCGACAGGCTGGGAGAGTACATAGGCAGTCTGTTTGCATGATCTTGAGTGAAAGGAGCAAAGGGTATCGTGAACGATCAGCTTGCCGCCGCTATCCGTAAAGCGGACGAGGAAAGCCTTACTGCCATTGCAAACAAGGGCATATATAAACGTGCTGTCAAGGATGCCGAAGGTGCAGAAGGGGACATAACGTACTCAGGAGCTGCTGCGGAAGTATCGGTGGGCGGAGAAAAATGTGTCATAACCCTGCCTTTGGGAGAGAGCAGCTGCACCTGCCCTTCACGCACTGTCTGCCGCCATATCATCACAGCGATCCTTCTGCTGAAAAAACAGCTTCCCGAGCAGCCGCAGGAGGCTGAGGAAGATGCTCCCTGTGAGGAGGAAGAGAACGCGGAAGCGGCTGAGGCTGCGGAGATAAAGCCTGCCGCCGAAGACAGCGATGATACTCTCAGTGAAGGCGGGCTGAAAGCGGTACGCAGCTGTGCGGAGATGTGCATGGGACTTCTGGGTGGTGTTCTCACCCATGGACTTGTCCGTATCCCCGAGACTGCCGCCGAGGACTTTGAACTTGCTGCGGTACGCTGCCATGGAGCTAAAATGGCGGAATGTGAACGGCTGATGCGTGGGCTCGGCGGACGTATAGCTGACTGCGCCGCAAGAAGAGCGTCGTTTGACAGCAGGGCGTTTACCCGCCGCCTTCTGGAGACTGCGGAGCACCTTGAGCATTTACTGAATGATGAAATATCTCCCGATGATCTGGGCAGCTTCCGCAGTGTGTATACGGATATAAAGGGAGATCTGGAGCTCCTTCCCGTCGGACAGAGAACTGTTTCGGGCGGCGAATATACAGGCGAGATATTCTATTTTGTCAACTGCGATACGGAGCATGAATACCGTTTTCTGACGTTTTCCGATATACGTCCTGTGTTCTATGAAACTCTGAAAAAACGTCATACGGCAGCTTGTCCCTGGGGTATGGAGACACCCCTCCGCTCCGTGATGAAGCGCCGCCTCACTCTGGTGGGAGCTAAGGTGTGTGAGGGCAGACTGTCTGCTTCAAAGGATACGGTCGTTGCGGCTTCCGTTCCTGCTGTCCTTGACTGCTCACTGATACACAGCCTCATGGTGACTGATTTCCGTGAGATAGCCCTGAGCCTTGCGGAGAGTTCTTCCCGAAGGGAAACGGACAGGCTGTTTTTCATTTATCCGAAGCGTATGGTTCGGTATGGCTTTGACAGGAACGATCAGCAGCTTGTCATTACATTTGAGGATCACTGCGGCTGTACTGCCGACTGTATTGTGAAGTACCGCAGTGAGTCAAAAGAATTTATAGGACAGCTTGAGCGCATATGCAGAAGGATGTCGGAACCTTCGGAAAAGATCTATACTCTGCTGGTGACTGCATATATCGAGGAGGGGGAGCTGCGGTTCTTCCCCATAGAGATATATGACTTCATCAAGCCCGCGGAGCTGCACACATTCAGCTTAGCGGACAAAGCCCTGAAGCTTGCGGAGGAGGGAAGCTTTGCCGCGGAGACAGGCAGACATATCGCCGCTGTTGGTGATATGCTTGAAAGGATAGTCCTGACAGGCTTGCAGTCGGAGCATGACTGGGGACAGCTCATTGCAGAAAGCAGAAATATGGGTATGCATGGACTTGCGGGACTTACAGAGGAAACGGCAGAGGCTGCCGAAAGCTGCCGCCATTCGGTAACGGACGGTTCACGCAGGGTGCTTGACTGCATGATAAAGCTCAACAGGTATATCATTGCCGCAGAAGAACGGACAGGAAGCGTTTCTGCACTGAGTAAACTATATAAAGGAGAATAAGTATGCTTTACGGAGAAAAAGATCAGGAATTTGCAAAACTTGCTGAGGTGCTGAAAAGCACAGGATTCAGTGAAAACACCATAGACATCGGAATACGCTATATGAGCGGTGAGACTGCCGATGAAACGCTGCTTGACGGGATACAGCCCATCAGGGCAAAAAATGTGGTCAGCTGGGAACATCAGCGGATACTTGAGCGTATGAACGAAAAGGTCTTTGCCAAAAATGAAGAAGCATTCCTGAGATATGTCAGCTTTATTTTTACGGCATCGCACATGAGCGGAGCATCGTTCATTTTTCAGGGGCAGTACTACGGCTCAAAGCATAACAATGAGAAGACCCGCACAAAGGCTCTCAGGCGCCGTTTCGGAGATGAAGCCGAGGCTATAGAGCTTGCCCTCCGTGCATACTTTCACCATGAGATAATATGCAGACCCATGTACCTGGAAACAAACGATCCCGCTCTTTGCATGAAGGCTATCGGTATGCTTGACAAATACGGCAGCGGTCAGGATCATTTTGCAAAAGCCGAGCTCGCCGTATTCGCCCTTAACAATTCACCCCTTCCCGAAAAGGACAGGGACGCCGCAGACGATCCCATCGTAAAAAAGGCTGTTGATACGCTGATAGAAGTATATGACAGTGCCGGCAAGGTAAACGCTCATCAGTACAATTTCCTTACCGTAGCAATGGCAGAGGCTGCTCCCTTTTCCGAAAAAGCAAAGCAGATCTTTAAAGTCATGGCTGTAAATAACCTGGTGGAAGCTGCAAAGCTTGAAGGGGATTTTATCCGTTCCCACAGGAGGGTGTCACGGGTAATTGAGAGTATGCCCGAGATCATAAATGAGGATTATATACGCTATATCGCTTCGGGACACTTCACAAACCTGAAGGAGCGCCTTGGAAAGATGGCGGAATTCGACCCGAAAAAGGTCCGTACGGTGCTTGATTCCGAGAAGGATCTTAAAGTTGCGGTCATTTTGCAGGACGTGCTCACCGAGAAGGATCCGGGATTTGACCCGAAGGAATACGAT
This sequence comes from Ruminococcus flavefaciens ND2009, assembly GCF_000621785.1. Lineage (GTDB taxonomy): Bacteria > Bacillota > Clostridia > Oscillospirales > Ruminococcaceae > Ruminococcus > Ruminococcus flavefaciens_C. The sequence continues at coordinate 391,151 of NZ_KK211348.1, forward strand.
CTGAAACGCAGAGTACAGCGCCGCGCCGAAAGAGTTCTGGAAGCATACAGCCGCGATGATCCCGCGCTAATAAGGAACTATCTTAAAGGCAAGGGCAGCTACGATGATATAAAAAGGATATTCAGCGGATACAAGAAGCTGAACAATCTCTCGGACGGCGGCAGGAAATTCGATTATTACGGCGTTTTCGGCGCAGATGACTTTTTCAGGCGTATTTTTACCATCGTCATGACAGCAAGCGACGACAGCTATTGCAGCCATATGAACGTTGAAGACAATACAGGCTACAAGCCATTCAATGAGGATATTGTACGTGAAAAGGAGTCCATGCAGTATATGCTGGATGCAGGTGCGCCCCTTACTGACGCTATATCGTGCATGGGCGACCTGGCTGAGGGAGAATACGGCACAACGGTGGAAGCCTACACAAATGCTGCTGCAAAAGCCGCAGAGCAGTTCAGTGACCTCCTCGGCGGCTGTGAGCCTAAGGATATGGGCGTGAGAGGCAGGATAATTTATACAAGAGCCATCGGCAGTGACCCCGTAAAATTCAGAAAAAATCTTGCAGCCCTTGCCGATGACGGAAGCAAGGCTGTACGCACCGAGGTGATAAACGTTTTCAAGGCTCATAAGGAGCTTGCTGATGAGGTCAGGACCCTCCTTGCTGCAAAGAAGCTGGCTAAGCGTGACATTGCTGTCACTGTGCTGGAAGCCTGGGGGACTGACGGATTTTCCGATGAACTTCAAAAGGCATTTGAAAGCGAAAAGAATGACAAGCTGAAAATACGTATCGCTGCACTTATTGGCTCGGAAAAAATAACTGCGTCTGTGCAGATAAGTGACGATGAAATGATCAAGAAGCTCATGCGCGGAGCTTCAAAAGTGGCGTGGCTGTACAGCAAGCCCTTTGAGCCTGTTCACAGGACCGACGGTACCATTGCCGATGAGGACTATCTCAAGGTCATGATGCTGTGTTATGCAAGCATGGAGAAGCTTGGAAGAAGCAGTCTTGCCTGCAGGCTGGCAGAGGAGCTTGACAGTAAGGAGCTGGAAGCATTTGCACAGGAGGTCTTTGCCCGCTGGTACGAAAAGGGCGCTGAGGCAAAGACAAAATGGGTGCTGTATTTCAGTGCGGTCCACGGCGGAAGCCCTATGTGCCGTGAGCTTGTTGTCCATATCAATGAATGGGGCAATTATTCCGTATATATGCAGAAAGCCATGGCTCTATATCAGCAGAACAGCAATACCATGATTGGTATGCGTACATCAATTGCAGGCGATGCTGTAATGGCTCTGGCAATGAACGGCAGCAGCGAGGCGCTTATGACCGTTGACAATATGGCGCGCAAGTTCAAGGGCAAGTCGGTGCGCAACGCTGCGGTCAACGCTATGGCAGCCGCCGCGGACGGTCTCGGTATAACTGCCGAGGAACTGGCGGACAGGATAGTTCCCGACCTTGGCTTTGATGAGAAGCTCTGCCGTGTATTTGATTACGGCAAGAGACAGTTCAGCGTATATATCCGCCCCTCACTTGAGCTGGAGATATTCTGCGGAGACAAGCTGCTGAAGTCCATGCCCAAGCCCGGAGCATCTGATGATGCCGAAAAGGCAAATGCCGCATATGAGCAGTTCAAGGAGATGAAGAAGGTGATGAAGTCCGCTGTGACTTTACAGAAACAGCGCCTTGAATACGTGCTTATGTGTGACAGAAAATGGAGCACCGAGGGATGGAGAGCTCTCTTTGTAAAGAATGCCATAATGCACTGCTTTGCCATTGACCTTATCTGGGGAATTTACGAGGACGGAAAGCTCATCACCACATTCCGCTATATGGACGACGGCAGCTTTACTACCTCTGACGGCGACGAATTTGAGCTTCCGGAGAACGTGGTGATAGGTCTTGTTCACCCTATAGAGCTTTCGGATGAGCTCAGGGCTCAGTGGACAGAACAGCTCAGCGACTATGAGATAGTTCAGCCCTTCCCGCAGCTCTCACGCACTGTATTCCGTCCCGAACCCTCAGAGCTGGAAACAAGGCGTCTCACCCGTTTCAAGGGGAAGGAAGCAGGCTGCCTTTCGCTGACAGGCAAGATGACAAGGCTCGGCTGGTACAAGGGGCAGGCTGAGGACGCAGGATTCTTCTACTATTTTATCCGCGAGGACGTTTCAAGCCGAAGCGTTGCCCCCGACGGCAGTGCGCTGGTGAAGGGCTATGGTACCATGCTGATACATTCGGGAATGTCCATTGCTGCCTATGACATGGAGGATGAGTCGGTCACTGCGGAGGATATAGTATTCTTCAGGGCGGGGAAGGCTCCGAATTACTGGGACAAAGAGGATACGGAATTCGTAAAGTGCAGTGAAGTGCCGCAGCGTTATTTCAGCGAGATAATGCTCCAGCTCACTTCCGCATTGGGCAGTAAAGAGGAGAACTGAGACTGACAGAACATCTGTACAGCGAATGGAGGGGCATATGATAGATATTGACAACATTGAGAAATACAAGGAAAACAACCGCATAGAGGCAAAAAAGGCTACAGGGGGACTTCCCGTGAGCCTGTGGGAGACCTATTCAGCCTTTGCAAATACCCTGGGCGGTATCATACTTCTGGGGGTGGAGGAGTACCCCGACAAGTCCCTGCACCCCGTTGACCTGCCCGACCCTCAGTGGCTCATCAGCGACTTCTGGGACATTATCCGTGACAAAAAGCGGGTCAGCAGGAATATCCTCACGGAAAAGGACGTCAGGATAGTTGAGACTGAGGGCAAGCACATCATCGTAATAAACGTACCAAGAATTGCCAGAGGCGAGGAGCCCGTCTACATCGGCGGGAGCCTCTATACAGGCACCTACAGGCGCAGCGGCGACGGCGATTACCGTTGCAGCGTGGAGGAGGTCGCTGCCATGCTCAGAGAGATGAAAGATTAGGTGTTTAGTTATGGGAGCGGCAGCATTTCTTCGCTCCATTGCCGAAGGCGGCTCAACAAGAGGACGTCCCTACAAGCTAACGGCTCGGAACTATGCACTAAGCACTATTAACTAATCACTAAAGAGATTGACTTTAAGGCGGGACTGTGATATAATAGTAAGGTAAAATTTAAATCCAATGGAGGTATCTCAAAATGGGAATGTTTGACAAGCTTATTACAAACCTTAAATCCAGCAAGAAAACCATCGTCTTCACCGAGGGAAGCGATCCCCGTATCCTCTCCGCTGCTGACAGACTTATCAAGGAAGACCTTATGGGCGTTATCCTCTGCGGCAACGTTGACGAGGTTAAGGCTGCTGCTAAGAACGGCGGCTTCAATATCGACAGCGCAGAGATCCTTGACCCTGCTACATATCCCGAGATGGACGCTCTCGTTGCTCAGATGGTAGAGCTCAGAAAGGGCAAGATGACTGAGGAAGAGTGCCGTGCTGCTCTGGCTAAGTCCAACTACTTCGGAACTATGCTCGTAAAGGCAGGCAAGGCAGACGCTCTCCTCGGCGGTGCTACATACTCAACAGCCGATACAGTAAGACCTGCTCTCCAGATAATCAAGACCAAGAAGGGCTCAAATCTGGTAAGCTCCTCATTCATTCTCTTCAGAGAGAAGGACGGCAAGGAAGAGAAGATAGCTATGGGCGACTGCGCTATCAACCTCAGCTATGAGGATACAGTTGACAAGGAGGGCAATGTTGTTCTCTCAGGCGCAAGAAAGCTTGCAGAGGTCGCTGTTGAAACTGCAAAGACAGCTGATTTCTTCGGCATTGATCCTAAGGTAGCTGTTCTCAGCTTCTCTACATACGGCTCGGGCAAGGGCGGCACAGTTCAGCTCAGCCACGACGCTGTTATCGAGGCAAGAAACATCGACCCCAACCTTGTAATCGACGGTGAGTTCCAGTTCGACGCTGCTGTTTCAGCAGAAGTTGCAAAGACAAAGTGCCCCGACTCAAAGGTTGCAGGACAGGCTAACACATTCATCTTCCCCCTCATCGAGGCTGGAAACATCGGCTACAAGATAGCTCAGAGACTTGGCGGCTACGAGGCTTACGGTCCTATTCTCCAGGGCCTTAACGCTCCTATCAACGACCTTTCAAGAGGCTGCAACGCTGACGAAGTTTACAAGATGGCTATCATCACAGCTGGCATGGCTTAAGCAATGCTTTGCATTGCTTAATTCGGAATTCGGAATTATTGTCGAAGCCAGATAACTGTGTAAACTAAATCTTAATGATACAAAAACAGGGACTGCGTTTTTTGCAGTCCCGTTTTGTTTTTATTCATTTTCTTCGACAGGCTTTTCCGTGACATCGCTTATGCGCCAGCCATTCTCTGTATTTGTAATAGTAAAGACTGTCTCAACGGTATATTTATATCCAGCACCATCAAAGCCTGATCTATGGAGAACTGTAATAATATTACCATTCTCGTCCGTCTCGGCATTAACAATGTCCTCGTCCCAATCATGGGGTCCCATGCTATCATCATGAACAGATTTTTCGATATAATATCCGTTATCTGTAGTATACATAAATGTATCGTAGTTAATGTCATCTTCTTTATCGCACATACAGTTGTCAAGCACTACCTTTCCGAACTTCTCATCGAATATCTCAAAGCATCTCTTTTCTATATCCGCCCATGTGGGATACCTCAGGTCTGTGACAAGGTAGAACTCTCTCTGATGTTCAACACCGTCGGATGATATTATAGTTTTTGTAACGACATTATTCTTGTCTACTTCAAGATTTCCTCCATGAAGGTCATTCGAAAAATCTCTGTATGCTCCTGTAAGCTCCTTGGCTATAGCGTCTGCGTCGGTGCTGTTGTCGTTTTCTTCATCAAGGGGCTTTTCCGTAACATCGCTTATGCGCCAGCCGTTTGGAGTTTCCACGATAGTGAATGTGGTCTCGGGGATTGGATAATCATGGACTTCGCGGAGCTCTGTCTCTGCAATTGTTGCGATTATATTGCCGCTGTCATCGGTATGGACATTCATGTCATATTCGCTGGTCGATAACGGGTCTATGCCATTATCATGCAGACCTGTTTCGACGTAGTATCCGTCCTCTGTGACACAGAAAAACGGATTGCCCATAATATCTTCTGTATTCTCGGTACTAATTTCGAGTATTCTATGTGCAAGCTCGGTATCGAGTATCTCATAACAGCGCTTTTCTATATCTGCCCATGTGGGAAATCTCGTGTCGGTAACGCGATAGAACTCTCTGTCAAAGGTAACGTCGTTGTCGGGAATTGTTATTGCCCTTGTGATAATATCAGACTTGTCAACTTCAAGGTCTCCTCCATAAAGGACGCACATAAACTCTCTGTAATCGTCAATGAGTCCCTTTGCAATTGCGTCTGCGTCGATTTCTGCTTCGGTCTGCTCCTCTGTAAGGGCTTCTGTTGTGACCTCGGTGGTCTCTGAAATGCTCTCCTCCACCTCAGCTGCGGGAGCCTTACCGTTACGGCTGATATAGTACATACTGCCGCCTATGCCTGCCACAAGGAGCAAAGCCGCTGCTGCAACACTTACGCCCTTATACCACTTTGGTCTGCGGTATTTCTCAACTCCCGATACGTCAATACTGCTGTTGTCTATTTTTATATCAAACTTTCTTTTACTCATGGCGTACAGCCTCTCTTTCTGCTCGTCTCTGAGGACGGGATACTCTTTTGCGAGTCTGTCTGCTGTTTTGCTGTCGATGTCATTGAATACATCGTCTGTTCTCATTGTGATCCCTCCTCTGTGATACCTGCCGCGCTGAGAAGTTCCCTGAGCTTTTTCCTTGACCTGCTGAGCCTTTTCTGCACAGCAATGTCGCTCAGTCTCACAAGAGCGGCTATCTGTTTGGTTTTCAGTCCGTAGTAATAGAAGTAAACGATGATGGAAGAATCGGGCTCCCCAAGGCTTTTTATGCAGTCAAGAACTGTCTCGCGCAGAGCCGAGAGCTCCGCGGACTCATCGACTCTGATGTCGGAAGAAAGCTCGCCCAGGGTCTCCGACTCCATAGATACGGTAGTATCCTTTTTTGCAGAAAGCCGCCTGAAATAGCTTACCGCAGTACGCTTTGCAATGGTGCCTATCAAGCCTTTCAGGTCTCCGTCGGCAGCTTTGTGGCTTTCGAGATAGCGGAATACCGCCGCAAATGTATCGCTGAGACACTCGTCCGTGTCCTCGGGACTTCCGCAGCCTTTAAGCTTGTTGGCGCAGATAGCATAGACGTAGCCGCAGTATTCATCGAACAGAGCCCGTCTGCCTTCCTCGGCTGACTGCTCCATCATGCGGCTCAGCTCTTTGTCTGTCATCGTTTCACTCCTTTGAATGCATTCATATATTACACTCGCCTTGCCATGAGAATTTCTGACAGGTTTCTTTTAAGTGCATAGTGATTAGTGCTTAGTGCATAGTTCCGGGCCGTCAGCCTTGCAGGGACGCCTTTGGTGACGGAACGGATTATGTCGCCGCCCACATAACTAAGCACTAAGCACTAACCACTAACAACTCAACAGTATCACCTTCGGCGATGGATCAAAGTATGCAACCGTCGGATCAGCCCGTCCTTACCCGAAAGGCTTGCCGACACTTGTACTCACACCCCGTACTTGGTCTTGATACGGGAGAGCTTCTCGCCGAAGGGTTTAGCAAGGAGATACAGGAACAGAACGTTTGACACCGCATAGCTGACCGTATAGGGCACAGCGGACACAAGTGCTGCCAGATAGAGCTTTATGTCAAAGCCGCGGTTGTACCAGAGTACCGTCCAGACGTCCATGATGAATGAGTAGGCGATGCCCGTTGCGGCTCCGTAAATGAGGAGCAGGACACGGCTTTTCAGCAGCTTATCCGAGAGTATGCCCGCAAAGAGTCCGATGAGTCCCCAGGCAAGCATCTGAAAGGCTGTCCAGGGACCCTGTCCGAAGTAAAAATTGGACAGCAGAGCAGACATGGCTCCCACCAGAAAGCCTGCTTCTCCGCCCAGATAGAGGGCAGTGATTATGGTGAGGGCTGCAACGGGCTTGAGTATGGGTATGAACCTTCCCGCGAAGCACAGGGCTGTCATAACGGCTGCAATGACCATGCGGCGCGTTCCGGTGGACTTTTTCTCGAAGCCTGCCGCAAAGACCAGCAGTGCCGACACAGCAACTGCAAGGGCGATGATTATGTGCTTTTTCTCGTCGAAGGCGAGGGCTCCCAGAACTGTAATGAGGGGGACCGCTATGAATGGCACCACCACGCGGATAGTGTCGCGGAGCCTTTTGCTTTTTATCAGCAGCATATCAGCTCTCCTTCCTGCCGTTTAAGCGGCAAAGCTCTGCGGCGTCGGAAAGGGTGACGGCTCCGTCGAAATAGCCCCTTGTCATGCGGCTGACTGCGGTGGTGTAGAAGCTGTTTTCCGAGAAGAACTCACGGGGAGCTCCCTCCGAGACTATCTTTCCTCCGAAGAACATAGCGCACCTGTCGGCGCATAGGGCTGCGAACTCCACATCGTGGGTGACGGTGACAACGGTGAGACCGTCGGCTTTGAGCCTTTTCAGCAGCTCTATGAAGCTCTCCTTAGCCGCCGCGTCAAGTCCCTTTGTGGGCTCGTCCAGCAGCAGGAGACGTGGGTGTGCAGCCAGTACCTTTGCAAGGGCGACAAGCTGCTGCTGACCTCCCGACAGGTCATAGGGGTGCTGCTCCAGCAGGGGAGAGAGGTCGTAGGGAAGCTCTTTCAGCTCCGCACTGCACTCCTCCAGCTCCTCCCTGACGGTGTTCCTGAGAAATACGGTCTGAACGTCCTGGGGCAGCATTGCAAGGCACTCACGGTACAGTGAGCGGTTCTTGTAGTCTTTGAGCTTTTTGCCGAAAACCCGTATTTTGCCGCTGTAGGGCTTCAGCAGTCCTGCCGCTGCCGAGAGAGCCGTGGTCTTGCCCGAGCCGTTGCCCCCGAGGATACAGAAAAGCTCTCCCGTGTTCACCCTGAGACTGAGACTGTCCAGAACGTCCGCACCGTTTTTCTCGTAGCGGAAGCAGACTCCCTCATATTCCAGCGCAGCTTCTCCATCGTGAGGAGCTGTTTCGCTTTCAAGGGCTCTTACGGAGTTGCCGTAGGTGGACTCTATGAAGTTCCTGCCCTCACGGACCGTAAGGGGAGCCTTGCCCTGTTCTCCCAGAGCCGCGAAAAGCTTAGATGCCGCAGGCATACCGCACATTATGTCCTTCCTGTCACCCAGCCCTGCCAGTACCTCCGAGGGAGAGCCCTCACCGATGAGCTTGCCTCCGTCCATTACAAGGAGCCTGTCGCACAGGGGGACTACCTCCTCCAGACGGTGCTCCGCCATGAGAATGGTTATGGAGAAATCGTTGGCGATACGCCGCAGAGTTGCAATGAAATCCGAGGCAGCAATGGGGTCAAGCTGAGCCGTGGGCTCGTCCAGAATGAGGAGCTTGGGCTGCATGACAAGAACGGAAGCCAGGTTTAGGAGCTGCTTCTGACCGCCCGAAAGCTCCGCAGTGTCCCTGCCGAACCAGTCCCCGATACCGAAATAGCTTGCCATTTCCGCTATCCTCCGTGATATATGAGCAGGGGGAGTACCCAGATTTTCCAGTCCGAAGGCAAGCTCGTGCCAGACCTTGTCGGTGACTATCTGCTGTTCGGGCTTCTGCATGACGAAACCTATCTCCGAGGCGGACTCCCTGTCGGACAGCTCCCCGAGAGCCTTTCCGCAGAAAATGACGCTGCCCGAGACCTGTCCCATGGGAGACAGCTCCCGTTTCAGCATACGCAGGAGAGTGGACTTGCCGCTTCCCGTAGCCCCGCAGAGCACAGCCAGCTCCCCACGTTCAAGGGTGAGGGAGATATTCTCAATGGCAGGCTTTTTACAATTGGGGTAAGTGAAGGTCATATCCCTGACCGCAAGTATTTCCATCTCAGTTCCGCCTCCGTTTCTATGAATATGGGCAGCATGACCAGTGCTGCGTAGGAAATTATCCCCGAAATACCGAGGAATGTGAGCTCTTTCATCTCCATTGACGGATAGAACTCAAAGCTGAGGGCTCCCGTACCGATGGCGGCAGCTGTCACCCCAAGAAGAGCCAGTGACGCCGCCAGCAGGAGAATATCTCCCCGACGGAAGCCGAAGCGCCGCAGCTGAGTACGTCTGCCTGTGCCGAAGCCCCTTGCCTCCATGCTGTCAGCGGTGATAATGCCGTTCTCCAGCGCCCATGTAACCATGATGGAGAAGATACGGGACTTCCCCCTTATGTCGTCCACGATATTGTCCTCTTTGTATAGTCCCATGGCGGTCTGTGCAGCGCTTATCTTTGCGGACTGCCTGCTGAAAAGGGGGACGAATCTCAGTGCCATGGACAGCACCAGTGACAGCTTGGGGGAGAGAGCTCCCGTGATGTAGAGGAGCTTCTCCGAGGTCATTATCTGTGTGAAGGAGCGGAACCAGTACAGGACGCCGATTATCATAACTGCTGAATTTACGCCGTACAGCGCCGCTTCCAGAGTTACGGGATTGTGGTTCATGACAAAGAGCACCGTCTTGCCGTTGTGTGAGACAAGGGGATTTGCCAGTGCCAGGACTGCGAAAAGCAGCCAGAAAAACAGGTGAGTTTTCCTGTGGGTGAAGCCGTTGCGCTTTAGGAAGAACAGCACTCCTCCCGCCAGTGATATTACCATGAGTGCAGGGTAACTGCAAAACATTGCCACCCCCGTGACGCTGAAAAACCACACCGCCACTGCTATGGGATTGTATTCGGAAAAGCTTCTCATTCCTCGTATACCTCGTTAAGGTCGTGCCCCACCTCGCAGGTGTAGAGCCATTCTATGCGGTCTCCGTCGCTGAGGACATACTCTCCGCAGTTACGCGAGGGAGTGATGCCGTTGACATGATAGACCCAGCCCGAAAGGTCGCCGAAATCGAATTCGTAGATGTAGTTTATGCCCGAGATGTAGACCATGCCGTGGGAGCTGCCTGCGCTGCCCTTGTTCTCCACCTGTATGCCGTAGGTCTGTGCAGCCTCGGTGAGTATGTCGAAGACCGTGTCGCCGCTCTCGATGCCGAAGGCTGTGGGTGCCAGTATCACGCCGTCCGCAGGGATATGCTCCGAGTCGGACCTGCCTGCGATAGTGTCGCAGCGTATCTCCATGGTGACAGAGCCGATGACATTGTCCTTCTCCTTCTTCTCGCCGCTGTAATACTCCTCGGGTGAGCGAATGTCCGTCAGGAGAATGACCGCTATCGCCGCAGCTGCCGCTGCTCCCAGGAAGATGAAGTTTTTGTAGCTGCGCTTGCCCATGATGAAGATGATAAGGGCGATGACCGCAGCCGCTGCCAGTACAATGAGTATGGCGAAGGGCTTGTAGCTTCTCCGTGACTGCTTCTCGGTAAGCTCCTGTGCTGCTGTTACGGCAGTCTCTGTCTGTGGAGCCCCCGATGTTACGGAAATCACCGTTGCAGTCTGCTTTGCAGTGGTAGTCCCTGTGCCCGTTGTGGTAGTCTCCGTGGACTTGCCTGCATTTGCGGTTGTGGAGCTTTTTCCAGTTGTGGGAGCCGTTGTGCCTGCGCTTACCTCCTCATTAACTGAGGTACCGCCCTCCTGAGAGCCGACCTTACTGCCGCTGCCCTCATTACTGCCCCCCTGTGAGGGCTGAGCCGTCTGCTTATTGTCCAGAATGAGCAGGGGAGACTTCCCCTCGGTCATGCGCCTGAACGCCACAAAGGAGTAATATGCCTGCACCGTGGCGGTCTCGTTGAAGCCTCCGTCTTTAGTGTGGCAGAAGCTTCCGTCGGGCAGGCGGTACTGGGCTATGCCGTCGATAAGGTCGTTGCCCTCCTTGATGAAGCGCTCATCGTAGCGGCAGTCTATCCCCAGTGCCGATACCGCTGTAAGCACCTGCGCCGTGCTCTCCGCATTGGGATTGCCGAAGCTCTCATAGCCGCCGTCCTCCTTCTGACGCTCCGATAGGAAGTCCACAGCCCTGTACACCGCCTCTGATACAGCACCGTTGCTGTCATACTGAGGAGCAAGAGCCTGAAGGGTCATGGCGGTAACGTCAATGTCGCCGTAGTCTCCCCACAGTGCCCAGCCCCCGTCATCAAGCTGCAGTGACAGGATATAGTCCGCCACGGACTCAGCCGTGTAGGAGGGGCAGGTGTAGCCGTTATTGAGGATATGGAGCCCGTAGATCCAGCTCATAATGCCCTGCCTGCCTATGGAGCTTTCAAGGGTGTCGGTGATGTAGCTGCTTGTGCTTCCAGAGGCGCAGAGCCCCAGTGCGTATTTTTCCCGTGATGTGGCAGAGGAGACACTGTTGCTGCTGAGATAGCTCTCAAGGGAGCTCCTGTATGCGGAGAGGTCGCTGTAGCCGCTCTGACTGAGGGTGAGTGCATACCAGTCCGTGGAGGTGCCCGCACCTGCGGCAATATCCCCCGAGAGCCAGTCTTCAACGCTTCCCGAGCCCGTCTGATTAAGCTTATAATCAACGATACCGCCGATAAGGTCATCGACCTCACCGACGGTATGCTCACAGTATGCCGACTGTATGGGAACAACAGTCGGCAATACTGCAAATATCAGTGCGGTACTCAGGCAAGCCGTGAGTATCTTACTTTTCATTTCTGCGTCTGAGAGTAAATGCTGCGGCAGCTGCTGCGCCCAGTGCGACTACAGCCATAGCTGCGCCGGAGTCTCCTGTCTTGGGAGAGTTGCTCTTTGACTTTGTAGTAGTTACGGGAGCCTTTGTGGTCTTTGCGGTAGTAGTTGTTGTTGTTGTTGTGGAAGTAGTGGTCGTGGTTGTAGTTGTGGTTGTAGTCTCGGCAGCCTCGCCGTTTACAGTCATGATGTATGAGGGAGGAGCTATCTTGAAGTTGCCGCCCTTAGCGCTGACAACATTCTTGCCTGCCTCTGTGAACTTTACTGTGACCTTGCCCTCTGCATCGGTAACGAAGTCTGTCTCATTGCCGTTGATAGTTATCTTTGCGCCCTCTACGGGGTTCTCAACGGGAGCCCATGAAGCGTCGAAGGAGAGAGCCTTGAGCTGGAGAGTAACTTCCTTGTCGGCTTCACCCTCGCCCTCTCTTGCGTCGAACCAGCTGTAGTGATAGTCAAGGTCGGAAGGGTCGGGGAAGGTGAGAGCGTCAATGTAGTCGCCGTCCTTGACCTCGTCGGTAAGACCATTAGCCATCTTTGTGTTTACGTAGTAGCCGAATGACTGCTGATTTTCTTTGCCCCAGAGTACGTCAAGACCCAGACCGTACTGTCCCACAGAAGTCTTGTAGCCTGCTGCTGCGCCGCCTTCGTAATTGTCCTCATGAGCGATGTAGAGAGCATCGTTGACAGTGAGCTTGCCGTCACCGTCAATATCGGTAACATTTACGGGCTCCTGTGTCAGTACCAGTGCACTGTTGCTGTCAGAGATAGTGACATAGACCTTGGTCTCACCCTCTGCTGAGGCGTTCATTGCAGCAGCTGAGAATGACATTACCAGAGCTGCTGCCATAGCGAATGATTTTTTCATAATACCTACTCCTTAAAATTTACTTACAGGCAACAAAAAAAGCCTTTCCGCGGTGCAGAAAAGCGCAGCAAAACAGCTCCGCAGGGCAACTGCGAAGTTTTTGGCATACGTTCTCCCTTGCCCGAAAACGTTTATTACCTGCTCTGAGCCTGACGAGCGATCCGACTGTACGGCAGTGACTGCTGCGACGGACTTTCACCGTGCTTCCCTCAGTTTCAGACTCCATATTACAGGTTCATTATATCACAGCGTATATACGCTGTCAAGTTAAAAAAGGGTTACAGCGCATGAAAAAGGGCGGAATCACCGCCCTCTGTGCTTATGATTTCTTCTCGTAAGCGTAGCCGAAGTTTATGGGAGGAGCTGTCACGGAGACATAGATGAATTCCTCATCGCCGTCATTGAGGAGTCCGTGGACGTCCCTGTCCGCAAAACGCACCACATCGCCTGCCCTGAAGGGCTTAGTTTTATCGTCCGCAAGAAGGAGAGTGCCGCTGCCTTTGGTGGCGTACCATATTTGCTCGGAAGCCTCATGGGTATGCCTGGGCTGGCTTACTCCCACCTCAAGATGGACCTCTGTGATGGTCACTCTTGTGCTGGCGGAGTTCTCGGGATTGAGAAGCTGACGGGAGACAACTCCCGGGTTTGAGAGCTCCTTTATTTCGTGAGCGCTTATGAATTCCATATAATATCCTCCTGTCTTTAATATAATAATACAATTATATCGTAGAAAGGGGAGGGTTTCAAGACGTAAAATGTCCCATAAAAGGCTGTTGAGAACCTCTCAGGCATTATGTAAAATGATAAAATTATATCTCAGGGCTTGCAATGGGGAGAAATATGTGGTAAAATATAACTTGTAATGTGTCCCAATAGCTCAGTAGGATAGAGCGACTGCCTCCTAAGCAGTAGGCCGGAGGTTCGACTCCTCTTTGGGACGCCAGCGCCGATCGGGCGCGCAGTATCGCGTTTCACTTCTTGTGGAGCGCGATTTTTTTATGCACATGAAGTCTATCCGATATGAAAAATATACACATACAGGGGAACCCCGAAGGCTGACGCTTCACATGATGTGAGGCGGCATTTTTTTGTGCCTGTTTATTGCGGTGACGAAAGGCTGAAAGCCCGTAAAATAGCAATCTTTGGCTTGACATTGCTGTATTATATTGGTATAATATCTTTAAGGGGAGATGTACTCTTCTGATACGCGTTAAAAAGGAGGGGCTTTTATGAATTTTACTCGCAAAAAAATAGGGGCAGCGCTGCTTTCGCTTTTTATTATGGGAGGAGCAGTTTCCGTGCCGGGAGTGCCGGGGCTCTTCAAGCCTGCTGTGGCTTCTGCCGCCGAAAATGACACTATCACCTATGACGAGACAACTCATGTACTGACCCTCAGGGGGGAATTTGACCGCAGCAGCATTGTCCAGTACTATAATAAGTACTATTATAGCGGAGGCGGCGTAAAGACCATCGTTGCAGAGAAAGGCGCTGTAATGCGGGAAAATGCAAATGCTCTGTTCTCAGGCTTTAAAGAAGTTGAGACGATAGACCTTTCAAATGTGGACGGTTCCAGAGTAAAAGATGCCTCACAGATGTTTTCGCTCTGTTTTAAATTGAAAGAGGTAAAGCTCTGTGAGTTCACCAATCCCGAGCTCAAAAGTGTTAGCAGTATGTTCTACGCCTGCAATTCTCTTAAGACTGTTGATCTCAGTAAGATCAAAACATCGTCTGTCGAAGACTGCGGCGGAATGTTCGCATCCTGTATATCACTTAAAAATATTAATTTTACAGGCTTTGATACCTCTAATGTAACTTCTTTCAGGGAGATGTTCTACCACTGCAGGGCTTTTGAGAATATTGATCTCAGTCAGCTGGATACATCATCTGCAACAGACTTCTCCTGGATGTTCCAAGGATGTTCATTGCTTAAAACTCTCGATCTGTCCGGCTTTGATCCTTCTAAGGTAACAAGAACCAGGTTTATGTTTGAAGGCTGCAGTGCGCTGACTGATATTAACTTATCAGGCTGGGATACTAAAAGTTTAACGGACGTTGAAGAAATGTTCAGTAATTGCAGCTCTCTCAGATCTCTTGACCTTTCAAGTTTTGATACATCACACATTGGTTCTTTTGGCAAAATGTTCCTTAACTGTTCAAATCTTGAAAGTATCGACCTGAGCAGCTTTGATACCTCAAATTCGTACAATCTTTATTATACGTTTTCAGGCTGTTCAAAGCTTAAAAAGCTTGACCTCAGCAGCTTTGATAATTCAAAAATGAATAGTGTTGAAGGTGCGTTTAACGGCTGTACAAGTCTTGAAGAACTTGACATAAGCAGTTTCGGTAAATCAAATATAGCAAATGCTTCAGATATGTTTAACGGCTGCGCAAATCTTAAATATCTTGACATAGGCAACTTCGATACATCGGCTATAACAGATGCTACAAATATGTTTAACGGCTGTACACACCTGAAATACATTGATCTGACCAAGAACTCTTTCGACAGCCTTAAAAACTTCGATGATATGTTCACGGGGTGTGACGACCTTGCTCCCTATTCCTGCACTGTCAACGGCGTAAGTGTCTACCTTGACGGCAGCATCGGCATGAACTTCTACGTTACAGTTGGAAGCGCTGCTGTAAAGGCTGTTTTCAGCGGTCCCATGGGCGAGATCGTCATAGATGACCTTGCTCCCTACAAGCTTGAAGACGGCACATATAAGTTCGGCTGTCCCGTGAATGCTTTACATTTAGGCGATATGTTCGACCTGAGCTTCTACGACAAGGACGGTAAGCAGCTCATAGTCTTCAAAAGCAATAACACACCTTTCTCTTATTCAACGGCAAGCTTCTCCATAAGGAGTTACATTTTGAATTCCCATAAACACGGATTTGTCAACCCGAACGGGGTTGGTGACGTGTTGTATGCTCTTGAGCGTTATGGCAGTGTTGCCGAAAACCACTTCCTTGGCACCACAAATGATGAGAGATTGGGCGAGATTGTGAAGAAGGAGACCGTTGCAAATTTCAAGCCCACATTCGGCACTGACATCTCTATTTCACTGGTGCTTGGCTCAGAGACCTCTATGAGACTGTACACGGACAAGAAGAACGTTACCATAAACGGCGTCAGGGCGACTGCAAAGACAAGCCAGTACGGCAGATATTACGAAATAAAGAATATTCCCGCACATAAGCTTATGGATAATTATACTGTAGTTGCAGACGGCACTAAGTTCACGGTAAACCCGATGAATTACGTATACAGGGTCCTTGACAGGGAAGATGCTCCACACACTCTCTCAGTCGTGGTAAAGGCATTATATTTATATGCAAGGAATGCCCGAAATTACGTGATATACTTTAATTAGGAGGTAAATGAAAATGGAAAAGTACACCGCTCCCGAAATGGAGCTTATCGAGTTTGAGAACGAGGACGTTATCACTACCAGCGACCCCGAGCTTGAGCCCCAGTAAACCGAATAAACAGACAAAGCCCCGCGGTTATCCCCGGGGCTTGTTTTCGTCTGTATACTTTTATATCGTTATTATTCAATAAATTCTCATTCCTTCCCAAATATTGCCCTGTACATAAAAAGTACTTGACTTTTTCGCGCTGTGGGTATATAATGTATAGCGCTGTGATGTGAAAATTACAGCATTTTTATGGGTAAAATGAGAGTTATGGAGTGTATTATGGAAGACGTTGAGATCTATCTTAGCAGACTTTCGGCAGAGGATAAGCTCTATGCCGAGGCTGCGAAAAAGCTTGGAAAATCAGAAATAACCGACAGGTTCACACTGGCAGGAGCTGTTGCCGAGATCGGCGCACCTGCTTCATATAAGCTGTATGTTTCCGACGAGGACATTGAAAACAGCACCATCGACGAGATAAAGGCGGTCTTTACCGAGGCTGCTGAGGAGGAGCCCGATATCAAGGTGGAGTTCATATCTGACGAGTTCCTCAACCTCATCGACGACAATGCAAGGATAACTGCCGAGAGCAAGCCCAGGACCGCTGTTCACAGGGACGGCGACCTTCATCCCACTGTCCATATATGGATGATAAAGCGGAGGGATATGGGTGTTTTCGTGCTTCTCCAGAAGCGCGCCCATGAGAAGGACATCAACCCCGACTGCTATGACGTTTCCGCAGCAGGTCACGTTACTCAGGGCGAGGAGTTCCGCCACACCGCCCTCAAGGAGGTACGCGAGGAGCTGGGACTGAATATCGACCGCAGTCAGCTTGAATTCATCGGTCTCAGGAGAGCCTGCTACTCCAAGGGCGATATAAAGGACAACGAGCTGGCAGCTGTTTATATCTGCCGCGAGAAGATTAACATCGAGGATCTCACTCTACAGTCCTCCGAGGTATCAGAGGTCTGCTGGGCGGAGATAGACGAGCTTCTCTCCATAATGAAATACGAGGATATACCGAACTGCATCTCCCTTGAGGAGCTTGACATGATAAAGAAAGCGGTATTCTGATAAAAAAAGGGCTTCCGATAATTTCGGAAGCCTTTATTTTATTCCGTTCAGTCCGCAGCGCTCAGTCCGCCTGAGGAGCTGCTGCGCCGCCGTCTGCGGGAGCAGGTGTTCCGCCGCCCTCTACGGGAGCGGGTGTGCCGCCGCCGGCAGGTTCTTCACCTGTGCCGCCGCCGGGATTTTCTGTACCTGTACCGCCGCCGGGTATCTCGGAGCCCGTACCGCCGCCGGGTATCTCCGTACCTGTGCCGCCGCCGGGTATCTCTGTACCTGTGCCGCCCTGGAGACCGCCCTGACCGCCTTCGCCCTGGAAGCCGCCTTCACCTGCGTAGCCGCCCTCGGCTGCTGTAGTGGTGGTGGGGACGTAGTACTCGTTGGGATAAACACCTGTGGGGATACGCTGATCCATATAGAAGCCCGAGCCCGATGTGAGCTTGTGGGTGGTATATTTCTTTGCTGTTGTTCTTGATGCAGTAGTGGTCTTTGTTCCCTTAGCAACAACGATGTCATCGTTCATAGTGGTGGTGACAGCTGTTGTTACAGCCATACCGGTAGTGTCCTGCTTGTAGATGCTCTCGCGTCCGAAGCTGGAGATCACCTTTTCAGAGGGGGTGATGGGGAACATTACAAAGAAGAGAAGTATTAAAGCCGTAAGTGCAATGAAACAGCCGCACGAGACGAGGGTTATCTTTGTGGATCTTTTCAGGTTGCTGAAAAAGCCGTTTCCTTTACTCATTAAAAAAACACACTCCTATAAGAATAGATATAAGATATTATACTACTATCTGTTCAAAAAGTCAAGTCAAAAGACAGTATTTCTCTGTGATAGAAGAATGAAAATTACATTTAGTACAAAAAAGAACAGGATACCGCTCCGAAATGGGAGGGTATCCTGCTTTTGTTTATTTATTGCCCTTTTTCAGCTTTGCCATTTTGTAGATGAAAAGCTCAAGAGAGATAAGACCGATGACTGCGGCGCCTGATATGAGACCTATCTTCCACAGTCCGCTGTTGTCCTTCTCCTTGGTGTCTGTGTCCTTGTCGGACTTTTCTTCCTTAGTGGTAGTTTTTTCCGTTTTGTCCTTCTTTGACTTCGTGGTGGCGGGCTTCTCCTCGTCCTCCTCTTCGTCGGACTTCTTTCCGTTGGTGTGAGGAGTTACGATTATTCCCTCGTCACTTGCCTCCTGTGCGATGAAGCCTGTGAGCCATGCCAGCGAGCCATTCCAGTTGATGGTACACTCGTTTACCGACCATGCCTCGATATTGTCAAGGTAGCACTTCTGGGGAGCTATCTCGCCCTTCTTCCAGCCCGAGCCTCTTACCCAGGGGTCCTGCATACCCGAATTGGGTCCGCCTGACATTACTCCGCTGGGAGCCTTGGGGAAGGTCTCGTCTATCTGGTATGCCCAGAAGCGGTGGTGGGGGTACTCGATAGCGTGAGTGCCGTAGCCTGTAACGTAGGAGTAGTCCATGGGGTTCCTGCCCAGTATGTAGTCCATACCGCCGATAGCACCGTCAAGGTACTGTTCGTCCTCGGTGAGGAGATATGCGTAAGCCATGATGATGGAGTTGTCTGTTACAAAGGAGTTTGAGCCCCAGAGATAGCCCTCGTCATCGTCATTGTAGCTGAGGGTGCTGGGACCGTAGGGGAGTCCGTAGCCCTGATTTTCCTCAAGGGAGATATAGCTGTCGGAGGCGGAGACTATCGCCTCGTTGATTATCTCAACATCGCCCTTGTCGAACTTATCGGGATTGAGGGCTGCACTGAGAGTTCCGAGAGCTCCCGTGTTGCCCCAGTCGAAGCTTCCCACGGTGTCAACGCTCTCGCCGCCGCTAAGGCTCTTTGGTACGTCAAGGAAGAACTTGTTTTCAGTGGCTTCGTCGTAGTAGTCCTCGTTGCCTGTGGTGATGAACAGCTCAAGGGCTGCCCAGCAGAATTCGTCCTCAACATCGGTATCGCCGTAGGCTCCGCCGCCTATGGACTCGTCAAGGGGAGCGAACATATCGGGGTGCTCCTTTGCGGCTGCAAACGCCTTCTCGGCAGCTTCAAGACACTCATCGGCGAAATCGCTGTCATAGTCCTTCCAGAGACGGGCTGCCTGAGCGCCGCAGGCTGCAAGGTTAAGGGTAGCAGCTGTTGTGGGCGGCTTTACGATACGCTTCATATCATCGTCCGCAGGAGCTATACCCAGAGCCGTCCATTTCTCGTCATGTGCCTTGTGGTAGACCATGCCCTCGTACTTGCCGCTGTCCACCATCATTTTCAGCATCCACTCCATCTCCCAGCGAGCCTCGTCCAGGAGGTCGGGAGCGTCGTTGACGTTTTCGGGAAGGAGCATGGTGCCGTCGGCATAGGCGTCCTCAAAGCCGTATTTCAGGGCAGTCTCATACTGGTTCTGCATGAGCCAGAGGGAGAGTCCGCCGTTTACAACGTATTTTCCGTGGTCACCTGCGTCATACCAGCCGCCTGTGACATCTATGGTGCCGCTGCTGCCGCTGTAGCCCCAGGTCTGCTCTATCTCTGCGGAGTCCTTGGTGTGACCTGCCGCACGGGCAAGTGATTTTGCGTCGCCCGAGGAGATGAAGTCCTCCTCGATCTCGATACCGCTGCGGTTCTGGTAGAAGTAGTTCAGTGAGTCATAGAGCAGGGAGGAGTATTTCTCAGAGCCGTCAATATCGAATTCGCGGCTCACGTTGCCGTCCTCATCCTCAAGATAGTAGGTGCCTGCCTCGGTGAAGCTGCTGAAGTCAAGGATATGGACATTGTCGCCCGAGTCCTTGTCCTCGCCGAAGGGAATGCTCTCGCCCTCGTATACCACCTTGCCGTCCTCGTCCTTCAGTGAGAAGTCCACAGCCTTCTTTGAGTCGGAGAGGAGGGTAGCTCTCTTTGCTCTGTCTGTGAAGTAGCCCACCTGATTGGTGAGTATATCCGCGCGCTGGTAAGGCTCGACCTCGGGGTAGTCGTTTTCGTCGCTGGTAAGGTCGATGAGGGACATATTGTCAAAGGTGATGACTGTTCCCTCGGGGAAGCACTTGTCGGGTGTGAACTCTCCGTCGCCGCCCAGGTGGAATGCCCATTCTGCCACCTCTACGGTCTGATTGGCGGTGAAGATGTGCTCCTCCTTCTTGGTCTCGCCCTTGTTTATCTGTAGACGCTCCCAGGTGGAGTCAAGGTTAGCGCCGTTGTCATCCATGTTGTTGTGCCACACCTCTATCTTGCCATCAAGATTGCCTATCTTGGTGTAGTACTTACCGCTTTCGGAAGCTGTTATCTCGTAGGAGACCTTGTACTGGTGTCCCGAGACTATTGTCAGTCCTCTGTGGCGGAACTGGCAGTCCCAGCGGTCCTCGCCGCCCTCAGAGGCGCCGCCTGTGTTGATTATCTTGATGGAGTAAACACCGTCGTCGATGTCGAATTCCATCTTTCCGGGGTCGGATTCGACGATGTGCCAGGGGAGACCCACTCCCTCGTCGAAATCGGTCTGACCCAGCTGCTGACCGGCATATGCGGTAATAGATGAAAGCTGTGCTCCCGCGGGTATGAGAGCTCCGAAAGTCACAGCGGCTGCTGCCAGTGCCGACAGCGTCCTGCGTATGAGTTTGTCTTTCCTTCTCATTAAAAGGACCTCCG
The DNA here is from genome assembly GCF_000621785.1 of Ruminococcus flavefaciens ND2009. Lineage (GTDB taxonomy): Bacteria > Bacillota > Clostridia > Oscillospirales > Ruminococcaceae > Ruminococcus > Ruminococcus flavefaciens_C. Next base: position 411,769 of record NZ_KK211348.1, read on the forward strand.
TTTGGTAAAATGTTGTTTTATCCCCATATTACTTTAATACTTTTTTTGAAAGATGTAAAGTGAAGCAAAAGAAAGTTTACAAATTACGCCGACAAAACGGCATTTTGTTCATAAAAGTCGGTATTCGGGCTGATATTTCGGTGATTTGGACTATTTGTGCCCGAAATGGGCGGAAATGCGTAAAATCTGGTCTGTTACACTTGATTTATTTGATTCGATGTGTTATAATGGTCTTAAAGTGGAGTAATCTGCTTTAATAAAGATTTTTATCTGCGGAGCTTTGATATGGACCATATCTTTTACTTAATGGGAAAAAGCTCGTCGGGAAAGGACACCATTTACAGGCGTATCCTGGCTGAGACAGAGCTCACCCCCGTTATCCTCTATACTACGCGCCCTGTCAGGGAGGGCGAGCAGGACGGCAGAGAATACCATTTCGTCGATGAAGACCGCTTCCGCGAAATGCTCGGCAGCGGCAGCATAATCGAATACCGCGTCTATGATACCGTATACGGTGACTGGATATACTTCACCGCCGCCGACAGCGTCTCCCTCGGGAAGGGAAGCTGCATAGGCATCGGGACCCTGGAATCCTACCTGAAACTGAGGGATTATTTCGGGGAGGACGTTGTTGTGCCCGTCTACATCGAGGTCGATGACGATATAAGGTTCCTCCGCGCCGTGGAGCGTGAGAAGTCCCAGAAAAAACCGAAATACCTTGAGCTTTGCAGGCGCTTTGTTTCGGACAGCGCCGATTTTTCTGAGGAAAAGCTGGCTGAGGCAGGCATTTCGGTAAGATTCGCGAACAACGGTGCTCCCGAGGAGTGCACGGAGCGTATCAAGAGATACATATCAGAGATCAAATAAGGTTTATTTATATTTTTTCCGCCTATGGAAGCGGAGTTGGGAGGTTTATTGTGGAATCGGAGGTAAAATACTGCATCAACGCCAAAAGGACCATGATAATCGGAGGTGGAAGTGCCTGCAGGATGCTCCTCACCGAGATCTTCAACGCGCAGAAGTCGCCCTATAAGGACGATAAGTATTCTGCCCAGTTCGATCCTGTCTGCATTATCGATAATGATCCAGCCAAGCTCGGCAAGGAAGTGCTGGGTGTAAAGGTGGTAGGAAGATCGGAAGAGATCGTGAAATTTGCTAAGGAATTCGAGATCGAGCAGCTCATTCTTGCTATCCCGTCCATCACGCCCGAGGAGCGCAAGGAGATCATAGATACCTGCAATGAGACAAAGCTTCCTCTGAAGATAGTTCCCTTTATCGGTACGCTGATCCTGGACAACGATGCAACTCTCCTCGGACAGGTACGCGACATCAAGGTGGAGGAGCTTCTGGGACGTGATCCCATAAAGTTTGATAATAAGGACATCAGAGACTTCATCAGCGGCAAGGTCTGCATGGTTACAGGCGGCGGCGGAAGCATCGGCTCAGAGCTGGTGCGCCAGATCGCAAAGTATAATCCCGAGAGGATCATAATCGTTGATATATACGAGAATAACGCCTATGAGATACAGCAGGAGCTGATAATGGATTACGGCGAAAAGCTTGACCTTGTCACCCTTATCGCCTCTGTCCGCGACTATTACCGTATGAACCAGATCTTTGAGAAGTACAAGCCCCAGATCGTGTTCCATGCGGCTGCCCACAAGCACGTTCCCCTCATGGAGGATTCCCCCATGGAGGCTATCAAGAACAACGTTGTGGGTACCTTCAATGTGGCTACGCTGGCTCAGTTCCATGACGCTGAGAAGTTCGTTATGATCTCTACCGACAAGGCTGTAAACCCCACAAATGCTATGGGAGCTTCAAAGCGCTGCTGCGAAATGATCGTGCAGTACCTCTCTCAGCAGCATGAGGGAAGGACTGAGTTCGTCACCACAAGATTCGGCAACGTTCTCGGGTCAAACGGCTCTGTTATCCCGCTCTTCAAGAAGCAGATAGAGCAGGGCAAGCCTGTTACCGTTACCCATGAGGACATCATCAGATACTTCATGACTATCCCCGAGGCTGTAAGCCTTGTTATGGAGGCTGCTGCCATCGCTCACGGCGGCGAGATCTTCGTCCTTGATATGGGACAGCCCGTCAAGATAGTCACCCTTGCCGAGAACCTTATCCGTATGTACGGAAAGGTGCCCTATAAAGACGTTCCCATAGTGTTCACGGGTCTCCGTCCCGGCGAGAAGATCAAGGAGGAGCTCCTTATGAACGAGGAGGGGCTGAAGAAGACCTCAAACAAGCTCATCTTCATCGGTAAGCAGATCGAGATAGAGGAGGAGGTCTTTGCGGAAAGACTGAGAGCTCTCCGTGATGCGGCTCTGGAAAACGACGAGGAAGTGGCTATAAGCGCTCTCCATGAGATGGTGCCCACATTCATAAACCCCAATGACTTTAACAAGAAGCAGCTTCAGACTATCTGCGGAGCTCATGAAAATAAATGATCACCACTGCACTGCGGCTTTTGCTGCGGTGCAGATTTTTTTGTTTATTTGGTTTACATATTGACCTTTCTGCTCAAATCTGATATAATAAATTATAAGTATACTTTTTTATTAGCGGTAACAGCTGTGTACTGCAAGAATTTACCATATGCGGAGATGATCTCATTGTTCCATATATTACTGCCCGCCGTGGAGACCGTGACCGAGGACAGACAGATACTGGGAAATATACAGGATTCCGTGGAAAAGACCTCGGGACTGTTTTCCGACGCCCTGGGCTACCTGCAAAAGGGGCTGCCGCTACTCATAATCGCACTTATCATTCTGGTGGTGGGCGTTCTCATTTCAAAGCTGATCGCCAAGATAGTGGGGAAGGCTGTCTCAAAGTCAAATGTGAACGGAGCGGCAAAGAGCTTTCTGGTGTCCCTTATAAAGATAATACTCTATATCGCTGTGGTGATAATGGCGCTGTCGGTGCTGAACGTGCCCATGTCCTCAATAATCACCATTCTGGGTGCAGCAGGACTTGCCATAAGCCTTGCCCTCCAGAGCTGCCTGTCCAATCTCAGCGGCGGCTTCATAATCCTGTTCACCAAGCCCTTCACTACGGGTGACATCATCGAGGTGGACGGATCCGTGGGAACTGTCAAGGAGATCGGTATCTTCTACACCAAGATAGCCACCTTCGACGGCAAGACGGTGCTCCTTCCAAACGGCAAGGTCACTGACGCGAAGATAGTCAACTATACCGAGACACCTCTGCGCCGCGTAGACCTAAGCTTCGATATAAGCTACGGTTCTGACTTTGAGCAGGCACAGTCCGCTGTGCTGGAAGTCATCAACGAGGAAAAGCAGATACTTGGCGACCCTGCACCTATCGTGCGCATGAGCTCACACAATAACAGCTCGGTATCCATAGATGTTCTGGTATGGGTGAAGAATGAGGACTTTCTCACCGTAAAATACGATATGACAGAGAAGGTAAAGGCTGCTTTTGAGCAGAACGGTATCGAGATACCCTTCGACCAGCTTGACATTCATGTAAAGGACAAAATATAATGGCAGAGACAAAACAGAAGAAAGAGGCTCCTGAGAAGAAGCCCGACAGTAAAACAAAGAAAAAGTCGCATTTCTGGCTGTGGGTCATAGTTATCCTGCTGGTGTGGTGGTTCAATAACTACACTCTCAGGATCAATGACACGGAAATAGTCAGCAGCAGTGTTCACAGCACTGTGAAGCTTGCGGTCATCAGCGACCTCCACGCCACAAAGCACGGCATCAAAAACAAGACCATATTTGAAGCCGTTGACAAAGAGCACCCCGATGTGGTGTTCTTCCTGGGAGATATGTATACAAGACAGAGCGAGTGGGAGCTGATACAGAAGCCCGTTGACCTTGCGGAGATGCTGGTCTCGGCAGGCTATCCGCTGTACTGCGTAACAGGTGAGCATGACTACGATGACAGGTACGTGGAGGAGCTGAAAAAAGCGGGAGCAAGGGTGCTCTCCTATGAGGAGTACACTATCGAGGTCAGGGGCAGCAGGCTCCATATCATGGGTATAGACAATGTTTACTACAGTCCCACATTTGACCTTAACAATGCCTTCTCCCTTGACGAAAACAGCTTTGATATACTGCTGGCGCACATTCCGAATTATGAGAAATTCGCTGATTTCGGCGCTGAGCTTACTCTCTGCGGCGATACCCACGGAGAAATGGCAAGGCTGCCCTTCGGTCTCGGACCCGTTTACTGCTCCGAGAAAAAAGTATGGTTTCCAAAGCTCCTGCACAATGAGCTTGAGATATATGACAAAGGCTGCTTCAGCTATGACGGTGGAAGGATGTTCATAACCTCGGGTATAGGAGTTTATCCCGCACCTGTGAGAATGTGCAACCGTCCCGAGATAGCCGTTATCGAAGTCAAGCCAAAGGGGTGAAAATATGAGTAAGGATAATATCACTGACATTGCCGTTATCGGAGGAGGTGCTTCCGGCTTTGCAGCTGCTATAGAGGCAAAGACCGCTCTGCCAAAGGCTAAGGTGGTCATTCTGGAAAAGCTTGACCGCGTGGGCAGGAAGATACTTGCCACAGGCAACGGCAGATGCAATCTCAGCAACATCAATCTCAGCGCCGACCACTACCACGGAAGCGTGAAGAACGTCATGCGCATAATCGGTGCGACTCCCTCAGCAAAGGAATTTTTCGGAAGCATCGGAGTGATATGCACGGCAGATACGAAGGGGCGTATCTACCCAAAGAGCAACAGCGCGGCTACTGTTCTGTCCGCACTGAGGCTTCGCGCAGAGGAGCTGTGTATCAGCGAGCGCTGCAACTTTGAAGCCACATTTATCGAAAGCACCAATGACGGTTTCAGGATACACTCCGCATCGGGTGAGAAGTACCCGTGCAGGAGAGTCATCGTTGCCGCAGGAGGCTATGCAGCCCCACAGTTCGGCACCGACGGAAGCGTCATAAGACTTCTCCGCAGCAAGGGCTGCCACACTACAAAGATATGCCCCGCAGTTGCGCCCCTGAGAGTTCGTCCCGAGCTTCTCAAGGGACTCAAGGGAGTCCGCGCAAAGGGCAGGGTAATGGCTTATTCAGCAGGCAGGCTCCTCAAGGAGGAGGTGGGCGAGATACAGTTCACGGACAATGCTCTGTCGGGTATCTGCGTTTTCAACATGGCTCACCTGTTCTCGCAGTACGAGGGCAAGCTGAAGCTGAGACTTGACCTGGCTGCTGATATGGACGCGGAACAGCTTGAGGGCTACCTCCGCGTTATACAGTATCAGCGCAGCAGACAGACCACTGAGGAACTCCTGACGGGTATCTTCCCCAGGAACCTCTCATCATACATAACCAAAAGGGCTCTCGGGAAGCCCCTGACAGTGCTTATCTCGGAGCTCCGCGACTCAGACCTGAGACAGGTAGTGCAGCTCATAAAGTGCCTTGAATTTGACGTTACCGGAACTGCTCCCTGGAAGGACGCTCAGGTCACATCGGGCGGCATAAGCGGCGAATGCGTTGACGAAAGGCTGCAGCTGAGAAGCGAGAAGGGCATCTTCCTCTGCGGAGAGATACTTGACGTGGACGGCGACTGCGGCGGATATAATCTCCAGTGGGCATGGTCCTCGGGCATTCTTGCAGGCAGGAGCTGCGCCGACTCACTGAGAGGAGGGCTCTCATGATAAGAGTCGGCGGCATAAGAATACCGCTGGACACCGACCTTTCCGACCTTGTTTCCCTCTGCGAGAAAAAGCTGAAGCTGAGCCGTGAAAGGATAATCAGCGTGAAGCTGGGAAAGAAGTCCGTGGACGCAAGAAAAAAGTCCGATGTTCACTTCCTAATCTCCCTTGACATTGAGGCAAAGGGGGAGGAGAAGCTGCTCCGCACGCTGAAAAATGCGGCAAAGCATGAGCCTGTGCACTATGATGTGCCCACAGTCGGCAATGGGGACTACCGCCCTGTTATCGTGGGATTTGGTCCCGCGGGAATGTTTGCGGCACTGGTGCTGGCTATGGCAGGCGCAATGCCCATAGTCCTCGAAAGAGGCGGCGACGTTGACAGCAGAGTAAAGGCTGTTGAGGAGTTTCAGAGCGGCGGCAGACTGGACACCGAATGCAATGTGCAGTTCGGTGAGGGCGGCGCAGGCACCTTTTCCGACGGCAAGCTGACCACGGGCATAAAGGACAGGCGCATAGGCTGGGTATTTGAGCGGCTGGTGGAGTTCGGCGCTCCCGGGGAGATATTATATCTTGCCAAGCCACACATTGGCACGGATAAGCTCCGCGGCGCAGTAAAAGCCCTGAGGGAGAGAGTCATCGCTCTCGGCGGTGAGGTGCGTTTCAACAGCCGTTTCTGCGGATTTGAAGCGGAAAACGGCAGGCTTGCGGCAGTTTCATACAGCTGCGGCGGTGAAGTGCAGCGCATAGAGACAAAAAGTCTCATTCTGGCAACAGGCCACAGCGCGAGGGACGTCTTTGAGCTGCTTTATAATGAAAAAATCGACCTCTCACAGAAGAATTTTTCCGTGGGAGTGAGAGCGGAGCATCTCCGCACGGATATAGACAGGGCGATGTACGGCGGTTTCGCAGGACATCCTGCCCTTAAAGCTGCCGACTACAAGCTGGCAGTACATCTGCCCAACGGACGCACGCTCTACACCTTCTGTATGTGTCCCGGGGGATATGTTGTTGCGGCTTCCTCAGAGGAGGGCAGGCTGGCGGTCAACGGTATGAGCTGTTTTGCCCGCGACGCCGAGAACTCCAACAGTGCTCTCCTTGTGAACGTGGGGCCCGGGGACTACGGCAGTGATCACCCTCTGGCAGGTATGTGGTTCCAGCGTGACCTTGAGGAGAAGGCTTTCAGGGCAGGCGGCAGCGATTACCGCGCTCCTGCGGCTGTTCTCGGGGACTTCCTGGAAGGACGGGTCAGCACGGAACACGGCAGGGTAAAGCCCTCGTACCGTCCCGGCGTACGCTTTGCAGCGCCCGGGGACTATCTTCCCGATTTCGTCTGTGAGTCCCTGAAACTGGGCATAAAGGAAATGGGAAAGAAGATAAAGGGCTTTGACGATAGGGACACACTGCTGACAGGTATAGAGAGCAGGAGCAGCTCTCCCGTAAGGATAAACAGGGGAGAGGATATGCAGTCGGTTTCCCTCAGGGGACTTTTTCCCTGCGGCGAGGGAGCGGGCTATGCAGGCGGCATAGTCTCCGCAGCAGTTGACGGTATGAAGTGCGCGGAGGCAGTTTGCAGAGAAATGAAGGGAGCGGAGAGACAATGAAGATAGTTTACGTTTCACGAAACAAGATGTATGTCTGCAATAACGGCAAGGTCTCGGAGCTTCCCTGTGAAAGGGCGGAGAAGTACACCACCGCCGTAAATGAGATAAACAAGAACAAGGAGTGGAAGCATCAGGGCGCAGGAGCTTTCTTCCGCGAGGATATCCAGCCCGGCGAGGCAGACCCAGGAAAGATGATAAGCATAAACGGTATCTGCGCTGCGGACGAGGGCTTCATCTACTCTGCAAAACTGGGCGAGATGGGCGCTGTGTACCGAAAGAGCGCCGATTCGCCAAAGGCTCCCGAGGGGCATATCTACACGGGTATGGACAGGAGCATCGGTGATATTTCCTACAAGGAGGGCAGGATAGCTGCTGTTCTTGACGGTCACCTTGCCATATTCGACGAGCGGGGCGACTACAACGAGCTCACAGACGGGCAGTCCGTGGAGGAAAGTCCTTCATGGTCAGCCACCGACGGCAGGATATTCTGCACCACCAAGGGACGCTCCGTGGAGGACCCCGGAGTCTTTTCCGCAGGCTCTGTCCTTGCAGTGGACGAGGAGGCAGGTACTATCGACACTCTCTATGAGGACGAGGCAAACGACCTGCTGAAGCCTAAAAATGACGCTGATGGGAATTTCTGGTTCATACGCCAGCCCTATAAGCAGCCAAAAGTGGAAAAGGAGCCTATCTGGAAATCGGTGCTGCTTTTCCCTGTGAGACTGGTAAAAGCCATATTCGGCTTCATCAACGCTTTCAGCGTCATATTCGGCGGCGAGCCACTGAGGAAGTCTCAGAAAAAGGGCGATGTCAAGACCAGAAACAAGTCCCCCAGGGAGATATACTTCGAGCAGAGACTTCTTGAGGCTGAGAAGAATGAGAAGGAAAACGCTGCGGCAGGGGACGCAAATCCCGGTATCTTCCCGAGGAGCCGCGTGCTGGTAAGGATAAGTCCCGACGGTACCGAGACCGTGGTGCGCAAGGGTGTCATGGACTATACCCTGTGCAGTGAGGGCGTTATCTGCTCCAACGGCAAGGAGATACTTCTCATCGGCAGCGACGGCAGCGAACAGGTCATCGCAAAGGCTGAGCTGGCAGAAAAGCTCAGTGTCATAAACGAAAACACAGACACCGACGACAAGAAGTCGGAGTGATATTTTTATACATGAACAGGAGGCTTGGAAATGAAAATTAATGTTATCGGCGGAGAAATGGACAGAGCTGAGATAGACGAGTACATAAAGTATGCGGGACAGAAGTACAGAGGTCGCCAGATAGGTCAGCTGGACATAGTTATTGACGGCGAATTCGTAGACCTGAAGGTCCACTTCAAGGACATGGATTTTCAGAGAGCCTACCGTTCGGCAGACTATCTTGTAAACACTATGGAAAAGCTCAATGACGCAAAGCAGAAGGAGTTTTCCGAAAAAGAAAGGCATAAGGTCTAAGGAGTACTGAATGAATCTTACTAACATCGGCACCGTTAAGGATATACTTTCCCGACACGGTTTCAGCTTTTCAAAGGGACTGGGACAGAACTTCATCATCAATCCCGATATATGCCCGAAAATTGCCGAAAACGGCAATGCCTGCAAGGGCTTCGGAGTGCTGGAGATAGGCACGGGCATTGGCGTTCTTACGGCGGAGCTGGCAAAGCGGGCGGACAAGGTCACGGCGGTGGAGATAGACACCCGTCTGCTCCCCATTCTTGAGGAGACACTGGCGGACTTTGACAACGTGAAGATAATCAATGAGGACGTTATGAAATGCGACCTCCACAAGCTCATAGAGGAGGAGTTTGGCGGACTGAAAGTGGCTGTATGCGCAAATCTGCCCTACTACATAACCTCTCCCATCATAATGATGCTTCTTGAGAGCAGGCTCCCCATTGAGTCCATCACCGTAATGGTGCAGAAGGAAGCCGCACAGCGCCTCTGCGCAAAGGTGGGCACAAGAGAGTCGGGAGCTATCACTGTGGGAGTGAACTACTACGGCACCGTGAAGAATCTTTTCGGCGTCTCACGGGGAAGCTTCATGCCTGCGCCAAATGTGGATTCCGCTGTCATAAGGATAGACCTCAACGGCGAACACCGTCTCGACGAGGAAAGCGAGAGGTTCTTCTTCCGCGTGGTAAAGGCAGGCTTCTCACAGCGCCGCAAGACTCTTGCAAACTCACTTGCCTCCGTCATGGGTATACCCAAGGACAGAGTTTACTCTGCACTTACGGGGCTGGGACTTCCCGAGGCTGCAAGGATCGAGCAGCTGGATATGGAGCAGCTTATTGCTCTTGCCGCTGAACTGATGAAGGGCTGATGGGAACTTTATACGGTGTAAGCGTAGGTGCAGGTGACCCCGGGCTCATGACGGTGAAGACTGTGCGTATACTGGAGAGCTGCGGTGTTATCGCAGTTCCCCGTACTCACGGTGAGAACAGTCTGGCTCTGTCCATTGCGGAGCGGGCTGCGGACCTGGCTGGCAAGCGTAAGGTGTATCTGGATCTGCCTATGTGCAGGCACAGGAAGGCACTGGACAGAAACTATGACGAAACAGCGGAAATGCTCTGCGGACTGCTGGAAACCGAGGACGTTGCAGTCCCCACACTGGGGGATATTTCCGTGTATTCCACATTCAGCCGCATTGCGAAGCGTGTTGAGGAACGGGGCTTCAAAGCAGAGATATGCCCGGGAGTCACAAGCTTCAGCGCTGCTGCTGCCTCTCTCGGAAAGCCCCTGTGTCTGGGAAGCGAGCCATTGCATATACTGCCCTGTGGCTGTGAGGACTTTGAGAAGCTCCTCGACCTCAGGGGCACAAAGGTCATCATGAAAACAGGCAGCAAATGCGGTGAACTTATTGCGTTACTGCGAAAAAAGGGACTTGCCCTGCGTACTTCTGTAATAGAGAACTGCGGACTTGATAACGAGAGGATATTCGGCAGCCTTGACCAGGTACCCGATGACCTTGGCTATTTTACGGTGTTCATTGTCGGGGAGTGCAGAGATGAGACTTGAGGAATATGTTTACAGGGGCGCGGAGAAACTGCGCTGCGGATATACCACGGGATCCTGCGCGGCAGCTGCCGCAAAGGCTGCGGCTGAGATGATATTCACGGGGCATGAGGTCACTGGCGTGAAGCTCATGACTCCCAAGGGCATATTGCTTGACCTTGATGTGGTGGACGCTGAGCTGAATGAGGGAAGCGCTTCCTGCGCTATAGTAAAGGACAGCGGCGACGACCCCGACATCACCAATGGTATCAGGGTATATTCCCATGTGAGACTTATCCCCGAAGGAACTGTTATCCTCGGCGGCGATGGTGTGGGAGTTGTTACAAAGGCAGGGCTGGACCGTCCCGTGGGGGACGCTGCAATAAATACGGTGCCGCGGCGTATGATAGGCGATGCTGTTGCTGAAATTGCCGAGAAATACGGCTACTCTGGAGGTTTTGAGGTGACGGTCTCCATTCCTCAGGGAGTGGAGCTGGCGAAGAAGACCTTCAACCCTCGCATGGGCATAGAGGGCGGTATCTCCGTTATCGGTACCAGCGGTATCGTGGAGCCCATGAGCAATACTGCCGTCATAGAGACTATACGCGCGGAGGCTAATATCCGCCGTGCCGCAGGTCAGCGGAATATGCTGCTTACTATCGGCAATTACAGCGAGGACTTCGTCCGGAGGGAACTGCCCTTTTCATTGGAGAGGAGCGTCACTTGCAGCAACTTCATCGGCGACGCCATCGACATAGGCATGGAGCTGGGCTTTGAGTCTATACTTATAGTCGGTCATATCGGAAAGCTTGTAAAGCTGGGTGCAGGCATTATGAACACCCACTCCTCGTGGGCGGACGGCAGAATGGACGTCCTTGTCACCTGCGGATTGCTTGCGGGAGCTGATACGGATACCCTGAAAAGGCTGCCCGACTGCGCAACTGCGGACGCTGCAATGGATATACTCGATGAAGGCGGCTATCTGGAAAAAACTGCGGAGATACTCTCTCAGCGCATGGACAGCTATCTCCGCGCAAGAGTGAAGGATTCGATACCCATTGGGGCTCTGGCGTTTTCATATAAGCGTCAGCTGCAAGTGAGGACCGCTCTTGCGGAGGAGCTAATAAAGGCGATCACGGAGGAAGAAAATGGTTGATTTTGTGGGAGCAGGCTGCGGCGCTGCGGACCTTATAACTCTCAGGGGCAAGCGGCTGCTTGAGCAGGCTGACGTCATAATCTACGCAGGCTCGCTGGTGAACCCTCAGCTCCTTGACTACGCAAAGCAGGGGTGCAGGATATACAACAGCGCTCTTATGCACCTTGATGAGGTAATAGATGTCATGGAAAAGGCTGAGGCGGAGGGACTTCACACCGTAAGGCTCCACACGGGAGACCCTTCGGTTTACGGTGCCATAAGGGAGCAGATGGACAGGCTGGACGCTCTGGGAATAGCCTACAATGTCACTCCCGGTGTCAGCTCCTTCTGCGGAGCTGCTGCGGCTCTGAAGGCGGAATACACCCTGCCCGATGTGTCACAGACGGTGATACTCACCCGAATGGCAGGACGGACTCCCGTCCCCGAAAGGGAGAGCATTGAGTGCCTTGCTGCTCACCATGCGACTATGGTCATTTTCCTCAGCGCCTCAATGACGGAGGAGCTGTCAGCAAAGCTTATTGAGGGCGGATACAGCGCCGATACTCCTGCGGCGATAGTCTACAAAGCCACATGGCAGGACGAGAAGGTAGTGCGCTGCACTGTGGGAACTCTTGCACAGGCAGCCCGTGAAAACGGCATAAGCAAGACTGCTCTCATTACCGTGGGAGACTTCCTGGGAGACGACTATGAGCTTTCAAAGCTCTATGACAAGAATTTTGAAACTGAGTTCAGAAAGGCAGAAGCCAAATGAATATAGCGATTTTTTCCGTTACTGAAAAAGGCAGACAGCTCTCAGAAAGGGCTGCGGAGGTACTCGGCGGTGAGCATAAGGTCAGCCGCTACTGTTTTCACAAGCACACCGATGACAATTCGGCAGTGTTCTGGAATATGGGAAGCATGGTTGGGAGACTTTTCAAGCGCTCCGACGCCTTTATTTTCGTCTGTGCCTGCGGTATTGCGGTGAGGGCAGTGGCTCCTCTCCTGGGTACAAAGGCGGACGACCCTGCGGTCATAGTCATGGACGACAGCGGACGCTTCGTTATCCCTGTGCTTTCCGGTCATATCGGCGGTGCTAACCGACTTGCGGAGGTGCTGGCGGAGGCTCTGGGAAATACTCCCGTAATAACTACGGCTACGGACGTTGGCGGACAGTTCTCGCCTGACAGCTTCGCAGTGGCAAACGGGCTTATAATCACCGACCTTGCTGCTGCAAAAGAGATAGCGGCGGAGGTGCTGGACGATGAGAAGGTGGGCTTTTCAACGGAGTACAGACACGGCGGACTGCCCGACGAGCTTACGGAGTTCGGCGTGTGCAGGACGGGTATCTATGTGGGCACGGAGCCCGATGTGAAGCCCTTTGACGTTACCCTCAGGCTTGTTCCGAGAAATATCGTTCTGGGTATAGGCTGCAAAAAGGGTACCTCTGCCGAAGCTATAGAAACAGCTGTGAATTCCGCTCTCAGTCAGGCTGGCATTGACCCTGAGAGAGTAAGCGGTGTGGCTTCCATTGACCTGAAAGCCCGTGAGGAGGGGCTCCTCAGATTCTGTGAGCGCAGGGATATGGAGCTGCGGACCTATACCGCCGATGAGCTCATGGCGGTGAGCGGCGATTTTGACTCATCTGACTTCGTCCGCGAGACCACAGGTGCGGACAATGTCTGTGAGCGCAGTGCTGTGCTGTGCAGCGGCGGCAGGCTGGTCCTTCACAAGACTGCCTTTGACGGAGTTACCGTGGCAGCGGCTGAGGCTCCCGTATATCTTGATTTTGAGAGGAACGTGCTATGAAGCTTTACGTTGTGGGCATTGGCTGCGGCAGCCGTGAGGGTATGACCCTGGAAGCGCAGCAGGCTGTGATGAACAGCGATGTTGTGGTTGGCTACACCGTCTATGCGGAGCAGATAAAGAGCTTCTTCCCCGAAAAGGAGTGCCTTTCCACAGGCATGAGACAGGAGCGTGACCGCGTTGCCCTTGCACTTGACCTTGCACAGAGCGGAAAGACCGTGTCTCTGGTTTGCAGCGGCGACAGTCAGCTCTACGGTATGGCAGGTCTTGCCTATGAGCTCTCAGCGGACTATCCCGACGCGGATATTGAGGTGGTGGCTGGTGTTTCGGCAGCATTCAGCGGCGGAGCTGTCCTGGGCTCGCCTATGACCCACGACCTGGCTCTCATAAGCCTTTCCGACCTGCTGACGCCCATGGAGAAGATAGAGAAGCGGCTTCGCTGTGCGGCTGAGGGGGACTTCGTCATCGCTCTGTACAATCCCTCGTCGAAAAAGCGTGCGGACTACCTTATGCGCGCCTGCGATATTATCCTTCAGTACCGCGCTGAGGATACGGTCTGCGGATATGTGCGGAATATCGGCAGAGAGGGGCAGGAGAGCCGTGTGCTCACTCTCGGGGAGCTCCGCGGGACTGCCGTGGATATGTTCACAACTGTGTTCATAGGGAACTCCGAGGCCAAAGTGATAGGCGGAAAAATGGTGACGCCAAGGGGCTACAGAAATGTGTGAGCTGCTCATATTCGGCGGAACTACCGAGGGCAGAGAGCTGGCGCAGTATTGCTGCTCCTGCGGAGTTTCCGCGGCGGTTTCCGTGGCTACGGAGTACGGGGGAGAGCTTCTCCCTCGAGAAAAGGGACTGCGTATCCTTGTGGGAAGGCTTGACAGTGACGAAATGGCAGCCATCATGAGAGAGCTTGGATGCAGGGCGGTAATTGACGCCACTCACCCCTATGCCACCGAGGTAACAGCTAATATAACCACCGCCTGCAAAGCTGCCGAACTGCCATATCACAGGCTTCTGCGCAGCTCATCGGAGCTGGGGAACTGTGTCTCGGTCAGGGATATGGACGAGCTGGTGGAGCTCATAAACAGCAGCAGCGGAAGTGTGCTCAGCACTCTCGGCAGCAAGGAACTGCCGAAGCTTACGGAAGTTGAAAACTACGCCGAAAGGGTCTGGGTGAGAGCTCTCCCCACTGACAGCGTAAGGGCGCTGTGCATTGAACTGGGGTTCCCTGCGGAGCATCTTATCCTTGAAAAAGGTCCCTTTAGCCTTGAGCAGAATATGGCTCATATAAAACGGAGCGATTCGGCGCTTCTTGTGACCAAGGAGAGCGGTGCTGCGGGAGGTTTCCCCGAGAAGCTGGAGGCGGCGGAAAAATGCGGTATAAAGGCGATAGTGCTTGCTCGTCCCGAGGAAAAGGGCAGCACCATGGAGGAGATAAAGTCTCTGATTTACGCCATGAGGAGGTGAAAATGTGAAGGTATACATAGTAGGCACGGGCGCCGACGGCAGGAGGACGCTGACCGCCGAAGGGATAGCTGCAATTGAAAAAGCGGAGGTCATTATCGGCGCAAAACGAATGGTGGAGGACTACCGCTCCTGCGGAAAGCCTGTCCTTGAGGAGTACAGGGGCGCTGAGATAGGGCGCTATCTTGCTGAGAACAGCTTTTCCGCAGCGGCGGTGCTGATGTCGGGTGACTGCGGATTTTTCAGCGGTGCAGCGCGGCTTGCGGAGGCGCTTGCTGACCATGATGTGGAGTTCATCTGCGGTATAGCTTCACCTGTTTACCTCTTCTCAAAGCTTAAAATGGACTGGTCGGACTGCAATTTTGTCAGTCTTCACGGCAAAAGCGGCAATATTGTCAGAGCAGTCAGAGCCCATAGGCTGACATTTTTTCTCCTTGGCGGAGATATGACGGCAGCCGAGGTGTGCAGGCGGCTCTGTGACTACGGAATGGGCGGAGTTACGGTGCATATCGGCGAAAGACTGGGCTATGCAGACGAGAGGATAATGAGCGGAACAGCTTCAGAGCTTTCAGATATAACTACCGCGGAGCTGTGTGTGCTGCTGGCGGAAAATCCTGACTATGAGCGCAGTGTGCCGGGCTGTATCCCCGATGACTGCTTCGAGAGGGGAAAGGTACCCATGACGAAGGCTGAGGTCCGCGCAATTGCCGTTTCCGGACTTGACATCGGCAGGGATGACGTATGCTGGGACATCGGCGGCGGGACGGGCTCTGTGTCCGTGGAGATGGCTGTGCGCTGTGAGCGTGGAACCGTCCACTCCGTTGAGAAGTCGCCCGAGGCTGCGGAGCTCATTGACCGCAACAGGCGTAAATTCGGCTGCGATAACATTGTCATACAAACGGGAAGAGCGGCGGAGCTCGTCGGAGATCTGCCCTGTCCCGACTGTGTTTTCATCGGCGGTTCCGGGGGAGAGCTGAGGCAGATTGTTCAGGCAGCCTATGAAAAAAACAGCAATATCAGACTGACCGTTACTGCGGTCTCGTTGGAAACTCTCTCGGAGTGCACCGCTGTATTTGATGAGCTTGGATTTGTAGCCGAAATTACCCAGATAGCAGTCACAAGGACCAATAAAGTCGGTTCGCATACAATGATGTCTGCACTTAATCCCGTATTCATTATAAAAAGGAAGCTTGTATGAAAAGAATTCTTATCGGCGGAACTCACAGCGGCTGCGGAAAGACCACGGTCACCTGTGCAGTTCTTGCGGCGCTGAAGGCCCGCGGACTGGCGGTCTCCTCATTCAAATGCGGTCCCGACTATATCGACCCCATGTTCCACAGCAGTATCATCGGCACGGACGCTCATAATCTTGACAGCTTCTTCTGCGGCGATGACTGCATAAGACAACTCCTGTGGGAGAACGGTCAGAACGCCGATATATCGGTGATAGAGGGCGTCATGGGCTATTATGACGGTGCTGGCGGAAGGGGCTCGGCACACTCTGTGGCTGACATTACCGACACTCCTGCTGTTGTAGTCCTGGACTGCAAGGGCTCAGTGGAGTCTATCGGCGCGGTGATGAAAGGTTTCCTGACGTACAAGGCTCCAAATAATATTGCAGGCTTTGTTTTCAACAGGCTCCCTGTGCGGCTTGTCCCTATGGCGGAGCGGCTGTGCTGTGAACTCGGGACTGAGTATTTCGGCTGTATGCCGCCGAAAAGTCCGGGTATAGAGAGCCGCAGACTGGGACTTGTCACCGCTGCGGAGATAGCTGACCTCAGGGAGAAAACTGCGGAGCTTGGCAAGCTGGCGGAGCAGCATATCCGTCTTGACAGGCTCATTGAGGTGTCCGAAAGGAGCTTTCCTCGTTTTGCACCGCAAAAACTGCACAGTACCTGTACAGGCTTCTCACCAAAGATAGCTGTGGCGGTAGACAGAGCCTTCTGCTTTACCTACTCCGAGAATATCAGCCTGCTGAAGAAGCTTGGCTGTACCGTGGAATACTTTTCACCCATTGAGGACGAGAAGCTTCCCGAAAACTGCTGCGGTCTTATCCTCAGCGGCGGATATCCCGAGCTCCATGCTAAAAAGCTGGCAGCGAACAGTTCCATGAGGGAGTGCATAAAGACGGCGATCGAAAGCGGACTTCCGACTATTGCCGAGTGCGGCGGCTTCATGTATCTCCATGACAGCATAAGGACTGCCGACGGCGCGGAATACCCCATGGCAGGCGTTATAAATGGCACCGCCTTCGAGACCGACAGGCTTCAGCGGTTTGGCTATGTTACAATGACTGCCGAAAGAGACTGCCTTCTCTGTCGCAAGGGGGAAAGCTTTCCCGCTCATGAGTTCCACTACTGGGACAGCACGGACTGCGGAGCAGACTTCACTGCTGCCAAGTCCGACGGAAGAAGCTGGAAGTGTGTCCACGCAAATTCAGCTATGTACGCAGGATTTCCCCATCTGTACTTTTATTCGGATGTCAGGATCGCAGAGCGTTTTGCTGCTGCCTGCGCCGCCTACGGAGGTGTAAAATGGAAAGATTGAAGCTTATCCGACCTGCGGACAGATCCTTCGCCGCAAAGGCTCAGGAGCACTGGGACGGCGTGGCTAAGCCCCTTGGCAGCTTCGGCGCCCTGGAAGAGATGTGGGACAGGATTGCCGCTGTGCAGAAAACCGACAGCCCCGATATTTCGCGGCGTGCTGTGGTAGTCATGTGCGGCGACAACGGCGTGACCGCAGAGGGGGTCACCCAGACCGACAGCTCCGTGACACTTGCCTGCGCTGAGGCTATCGCCTGCGGAAGGTCTAACATAAACGTTCTTGCGGCTGTCTACGGAGCAGAGGTCCTGTCTGTTGACATCGGCATGGAGGGGGACTCCACCTGTGAGAATATCATCAACAGGAAGATCGCCCATGGTACGGGCAATATCGCCATGGGACCTGCCATGACGGAAAGTCAGGCTGAAACCGCTGTTGCTGTGGGTATGGACATGGTGAAGGAGCTTGCAGGCAAGGGCGTGAAGCTCATTGTTACGGGAGAAATGGGCATTGGCAACACAACTCCCACAGCTGCCCTTTCGTCGGTGATACTGGGGCTCCCTCCCGAGACCGTCACAGGCAGGGGAGCCGGACTCACCACCGAGGGGCTCCGCCGCAAGATAAACGCTGTCAGGCGCGCCATTGCTGTGAACTCTCCCTGTGACGGCGGTGCAGTTCAGCTCATGGCAAAGCTCGGAAGCTTCGAGATAGCTGGTATGACGGGGCTTTTCCTTGGGGGAGCCGTTTACGGCGTAACTGTAATCATAGACGGCGTTATATCCGCAGTTTCGGCGGTGCTTGCTTCAATGCTCGCCTCCGACTGCAAGGACTATATGCTTGCAGGCCATGTTTCTGCGGAGCCTGCGGGAAAAATGCTTCTCGAAAGGCTGGGGCTCAGAGCAGTTATCGACGGCAGTCTCAGGCTTGGCGAGGGCACAGGAGGAATACTGCTGCTGCCGCTTCTGGACGGAGCGTCAGCGCTTTACTATAATTCCCATCGCTTTGAGAGCGCAGGGATAGAAAGGTATGTGGAACTGAAATGATCACACTGGTAACAGGAGGAACTAAATGCGGTAAATCTAGTTACGCCGAGAGGGTGCTTGATCGCTTTGAGGGGCAGAAATACTACATCGCCACCATGAATCCCGTGGGCGACGATGCCGAGGAGATAATTGCCCGTCATGTGGAGATGCGCTGCGGCAAGAACTATGTTACCGTTGAAAGACTTCGTGATATAGGCGATACCGAGATACCCGAGGGCAGCGGCGTGCTGCTGGAATGCGTGGGAAATCTCTGTGCCAATGAGATGTTTGTGGGCTCTGAGGTCCTTGACCCTGCAAAGAAGATAGTAGAGGGCATAAAGCGTCTCTCGGAAAAGACGAAGGAGCTGGTCATCGTCACCAACGAGGTGGGGAGCGACGGCAACGATTACTCTCCCGATACTATGGCATACATAAAGCAGATGGCGATCATCAACCGCCGTATAGCTGAGCTTGCCGACAATGTGGTGGAGTGCGTTTACGGTATACCGATAGTCCGCAAGGGAAGTCTCATATGCTGAATTCAATGCTTTCGGCACTGCTGATGTACTCCCGTATCCCTGTTCCGAGACCCGAATGGAGCGAGAAGAACAGGCGGTTTGCCCTGTGCTTTTTTCCGCTTGTGGGAGCAGTCATCGGCGGACTGGTGCTGGGCTGGCGGTACTTATGCGGAGTGCTTCACATAGGCAGCATACTCTATGCCGCAGGTGCTTTGGGCATTACAGTCATGGTCACAGGCGGTATACACCTTGACGGCTTCTGCGATACCTGTGATGCACGGGCTTCATGGGGAGACAGGGAGAAAAAGCTGAAGATACTCAGCGACTCTCATATAGGAGCATTTGCGGCAATAAAGCTGGGAGTCTATCTCGTGCTTTACACTGCGGTATTCACGGAGCTGAGGGCTCTCTCCGCAGCGGCGGTGGTCTGCGTAGGATATGTGCTTTCACGGTCTCTCAGCGGACTGGCAGCTGTAACATTCCGCGCTGCAAAAAAGGAGGGGAGCCTGCAAAGCTTCACCGCTCCTGCACATAAACGGGTAACTGTGATAACACTTGTCATACTTTCCGCAGTTTCCGTGGATGCTATGGTGGTGATAAGTCCCGGGGCAGGTGCAGCAGCTTCGGCAGCGGCTTTGCTGACCCTTTTATATTACCGTCATATTGCGTACAGGGAGTTCGGCGGTATTACAGGAGACCTTGCAGGCTGGTTCCTGCAGGTGTGCGAACTTGTCATTGCAGCTTCTGCTGCGCTTACATACAGAATAATGGAGGTCATGTGATATGAAAATGATAATCGGTGGAGCTTTTCAGGGCAAGATAGGCTGTGCCACGGAGCTTTTCGGCATAAATGAAGCAGATATGGTAAACGGCAACACCTGCGATTTTGAGGAGGTCTTCTCCGCAGTCTGCATAAAGAGCTATCATAAGCTCATTGCAAAGCTGCTTGCGGAGGGTGTTGACCCCGTGCAGTTCACTAAGCGCCTCTGCGAGACCAACAAGGACGTTCTTATCATCATGGACGAGATAGGCTGCGGAATAGTGCCGCTGGTAAAGGCGGAGCGTGTACGCCGCGAAGCTACGGGCAGATGCGGCTGTATGATAGCAAGGGAGAGCGATACGGTGATACGTGTTATCTGCGGTATACCTACCTACATCAAGGGAGCCCCAAATGAGGGTTGACTTCATCCGCCACGGAAAGACCGAGGGCAACCTGGAAATGCGCTATGTGGGCAGGACTGACGAGCCACTCTCTTTCTCGGGTATCGCCGAGCTGATGAAGACGGACTACCCTCCCTGCGGAGTGCTCATAACCAGTCCAATGAAGCGGTGCGTACAGACGGCGGAGCTCATATATCCCGACAAGGCTCCCATCATCTGCGAGGAGCTGAGAGAGTGTGATTTCGGGGCATTCGAGGGAAGAAACTACATAGAGCTCTCAACGGACAGCAGGTATCAGAAATGGATAGACAGCGGCGGCGTGAGCGCCTTCCCCGAGGGTGAGGACCCTGCGGATTTCAAGGAGCGGTGTATAGCAGGCTTTCTTGCGTCCATAGCAAAGGTACCCGAGGGAAGCAGTGCCACATTTGTAGTCCACGGCGGCACTATAATGGCGATACTGGAGCGATTTTCACAGCCTCATCAGGATTACTACCACTGGCAGGTCACCAACGGACACGGCTTCATTACCGGGTTCGACGGCGAAAAGATAACAGTTACGGAGAAAATATGAATTACTTTGCAGCAGTCCTGCCACTCCTGATCGGAGCGGTGCTGGACAGCATTCTCGGGGACCCCTACAGCCTTCCGCACCCCGTCAGACTTGTGGGAAGGCTTATTTCGCGGCTGGAGACCTTCGTCCGCAGCCGCATGGGCGGTCATCTTCGGGCAGGTGGAGTCCTGCTTGCTGTCACTGTGCTCATTATCTCGGCGGCAGTCCCACTGGGGATACTTATCCTGTGCTATAGTGTGAATATATGGCTGGGAGCCGCGGTGGAGGGCATTATGTGCTATTATCTTATGGCGGCAAAGTGCCTCCGCGACGAGAGCATGAAGGTATACAGAGCTGCTTCCAAAGGTGATACAGAGGGCGCACGGAAGGCGGTGTCCATGATAGTGGGGCGTGATACGGCTGTCCTCGACAGCAAGGGCATAATAAAGGCGGCTGTGGAGACCGTGGCGGAGAATACCTCCGACGGGGTTACGGCTCCTATAATGTATATGTCGCTGGGAGGAGCGGTTCTCGGTTCATTCTACAAGGCAGCCAACACCATGGACTCCATGATAGGCTACAAAAACGAGAAATACGCTGATATAGGGCGGTTTGCGGCGAAGCTTGACGATGTGCTCAACTTCATACCCTCACGTCTTACAGCGCTTGCCATGATAGTCTGTGCTCCTCTTGTGGGACTGGACGGCAAGAGAGCCTACCGTATCTGGAAGCGTGACCGCCGTAAGCACGCAAGTCCCAATTCTGCACAGACCGAGTCCGCCTGCGCAGGAGCTCTCGGAGTTCAGCTTGCAGGTGACGCCTACTATTTCGGGGAGCTCCACAAAAAGGAGTTCATCGGCGATCCTGTCAGGGATATTGAAAATGAGGATATACCGCGGGCAAACAGGCTCATGTATGCGGCTTCGGCACTGGTGTTCATGGTGTCGGCGGCTGTCAGGGCGGTAATAGTCGGAGGAATTTTATGATAAACGCAGCACACGGCGGAAACGATCTCGGTCTTGATGTAAGGCTGGATCTTTCCGCCAATCTCAATCCAATGGGTATGCCCGAAAGTGTCAGGGCAGCCGCTCTTGCTTCGGCAGACTGCTGGGAGCGCTATCCCGATCCGCTGTGCAGGGAGCTTCGCAAAAAGCTTTCGGAGAAAACAGGAGCGGATATGGAAAACATCGTCTGCGGAAACGGTGCTGATGACCTTATCTACCGCGCAGCTTCTGCGCTGAAGCCGCATTCGGCTCTTATCTGCGCTCCAACCTTCGGGGAGTACGGCAAGGCTCTGCGCGAGAACGGCTGTAAGGTAAGGGAGCATATCCTCCGCGAGAGTGAAGACTTTGCTCTGACGGAACGGATCCTCGGGGAGCTTTCGGGTGCGGATATGGCGGTTATCTGTACTCCCAACAACCCTACGGGTATGACAGTTCCCCCTGAGCTTATGGCAGAAATAGCGGCGGAGTGTGAAAAAAACGGAACTTACCTCCTGGTGGATGAGAGCTTTATCGGCTTTACGGGGAGAGAGAAGGAGCTTACCGCCCTTAACTGCATGGGCAGTCATGTGATAGTGCTCCGCTCATTCACGAAGATTTTCGCAATGGCTGGGCTGCGGCTTGGATACGCGGTCTGCGGCAGCGCCGATACTTCCGGAAAATTAGCCGCCGCAGGGCAGTACTGGAGCGTTTCCGCACCTGCTCAGGCGGCAGGCATCGCTGCACTTGGCGAGGAGGACTACGTCAGGAAAACGGTTGAGTTCATCGCTGAGGAGCGGGACTGCCTCTCAAGGGAGCTAACTGCACTGGGCGTCAGGGTATATCCCTCGGAAACTGACTATATACTGTTCCGCAGTATCCCGCAGCTTGGTGAGAAGCTCCTTGGTGATGGCATACTTATACGGAGCTGCGGTGATTACAGCGGTCTTGACGGCAGCTTCTTCCGCACGGCTGTGGGACTGCATGAAGATAACGAAGCGCTTATCTGCGCGGTTAGGAGGTGCCTTGATGGCTAAGGCGATAATGATACAGGGCACTATGTCCAACGCGGGAAAAAGCTTCATAGCGGCGGCGCTGTGCAGGATATTCCGTCAGGACGGCTATTCCTGCGCGCCCTTTAAGTCTCAGAACATGGCGCTGAATTCCTACATAACCGCCGACGGCTGCGAGATAGGCAGAGCCCAGGCCATGCAGGCAGAGGCGGCAGGCATTGAGCCGTCGGTGCTCATGAATCCTGTGCTGCTGAAGCCTACCACCGACGTGGGCTCTCAGGTCATAGTGGGCGGCAAAGCCGTTGGAAACATGAATGCCGCGGAGTACTTCCGCAGGAAGCGCGAGCTGATACCATGGATAATGGAGTGCTATGAAAAGCTGTCCGCACAGCATGACATTATCGTCATTGAGGGGGCGGGAAGTCCCGTTGAGCTGAACCTGAAAAGCGACGACATTGTGAACATGGGCATGGCAAAGCTGGCAAAGGCTCCTGTCCTCCTTGTGGGAGATATAGACAGGGGCGGCGTTTTTGCACAGCTTCTCGGTACTCTTGGTCTCCTTGAGCCCGATGAGCTATCAATGGTGAAGGGACTCATTGTCAACAGGTTCCGCGGTGATATAGGGCTTTTCGACAGCGGCAGACGTATACTTGAGGAGCGCGGCGGCAAGCCTGTTCTGGGAGTTGTACCGTACCTCCGCTGTGACATCGAAGATGAGGACAGCCTGTCCGATAAGCTTTCATCAAGAGAGAAGGGGCTTATCGACATTGCGGTCATAAGGCTGCCCCGTATCTCTAACTTCACCGACTTCGACGCCTTCGCTCAGTATGACGGGGTGAAGGTGCGTTACGTCAGCCGCTATGAGGAGCTTGAGACTCCCGACATGGTCATTATCCCGGGAACTAAAAGCACCATTTCCGACATGAAATGGCTCCGCGAGAGTGGCTTTGAGATAGCTGTCGGCAGGCTTGCTGCAAAGGGAGTCCCCGTATTCGGCATATGCGGCGGCTATCAGATGCTGGGCGAGACCATCTCTGACCCTCTCGGCAGCGAGGGCGGCGGCAGTATAAAGGGCATGGGGCTTCTAAAGTGCAGCACTGTTTTCGGCGCGGAGAAAAAGCAGGTGCAGACCCATGGAAGATTCACTGATACAGGCGGATTTTTCAGCTGCCTCAGCGGCGCGGAGTTCAGCGGATATGAGATACACATGGGCACTACGGACAGCAGCAGTCCGCAGCTTCTTGACTGCGGAGGCGCTTATGAGGGCAGCGTTTACGGCAGCTATATACACGGTATTTTTGATTCACCTCAGGTGTCGGAACGGATAGTGAAACAGCTTTTCAGCAGCAAGGGACTTGCCTTCGGCGGCGGTACTGCCGACAGACACGCCTACAAGGAGGCTCAGTTCGACCTGCTGGCTGAGGGTGTAAGGAGCAGTATCAACATCGAGCTGCTCTACAGAATTATCGAGGAGGGGATATGATGGAGCTTGAATACGTTCTGCCAAAGGACATAGAAAGGCGCAGCTTCGAGCTCATAGAAGCTGAGCTGGGGGACAGGAAGCTCCCCGATGACATTCGTCCCATAGTTATGAGAGCCATCCACACCACGGCGGATTTCGACTACTATGACAATATGTACTTCTCCGAGGGAGTGGTGGAAAAGGCGCTCACTGCCATAGAGAACGGCGCAGTCTTCGTCACAGATACAAACATGGCAAGGTCGGGGATAAACAAGGCTGCCCTTACCCGTCACGGCTGTTCGGTGGAGTGCTTTATGGCAGACCCCGATGTGGCTGAGAAGGCTGCGGCAGAGGGCACTACAAGGGCGGCTGCCTCAGTGGACAAGGCTGCGGAGCTGGGGCTTCCCGTGATATACGCAGTGGGCAATGCTCCCACCGCTCTTATAAAACTCTGCGACCACATAAAATCAGGCAGCTTCGTGCCTGAGCTGGTCATCGGCGTTCCTGTGGGCTTTGTGAACGTGGTTCAGTCAAAGGAGCTCATCATCGAAAGCGGTATACCATGTATCGTGGCAAGGGGACGCAAGGGCGGAAGCAATGTGGCGGCGGCGATATGCAATGCCCTGCTCTATATGGCTGACGGCAGAAAATGACAGGAAAGGCTGTGCTTTGCACGGCTTTTTTCTTTTGCTCTGCAAAGCTTCATACTCTGCGGAAAATCGACGGCGGATACCGACAGCAGCTGCGGCTTTTCCGTGGTATAATGTATCGTATATTCTTGTGAGGTGATGTACGATGCAGATAGTTAAGACCATAAGGGAATGGCGGTACGCGGGGACGGCTGCCGCCTTTGCAGCCTGCTTCGGAGCAGGCTTCCTTCTGACAGGGGCAAAGGTGGGGGGAGTTGCCTCCTTTGCGGATATATCTGCCGCAGGCGCAGCGGGACTGCCCTGGTCGGCGGCGGTATTCACAGGGAGCCTTGTCCGCAGTATAATAGGCGGCACGGTGGGGCATAATATCGTGAAGCTGTCCTCCCTGGCGCTGATAGTCATAATCAAGATGTTCCTGGAGCCCAGAAGCGACCCTAAACTCAGCGGTATCAATACTGCCGTAAGTGTTATTGTCTCGGGAGCAGCGGTATCGGCGGTGATAGGTGAGCTGACAAGAAAGCTGCTGTTTTACGGCTTCTACGGCAGTGTTGCGGGCTACACGGCGTACTCTGCCGCAAGGCTCATAAGCGGTCTTCGCAGGGAGCGCTCCGTTGACCTTTCGGGAGCAGGCGGGCTTTCCTGTTCGGTGGTATATATCATGGCAGCAGCTTCTCTCTGCTCGGTGGAGCTGCCAGCAGTAAACATAGGAGTGATATTCTGCGCTGCCGTTACTCTGACAGGCGCCTATTTCTTCAGACAGACAGGGGGAGTGCTCTGCGGTGCTCTCTCGGTCTGCGGAGCATTCCTCGCTTCACCCACGGCAGGGCTGAGCATAGTCCTGCTTCCTGCGGCAGGTCTCCTGACAGGCTATATGCACGACCGCAAGCCACAGACCGCGGCGTTGTTCTTCACAGGGGTCAGCTTCATACTGACGGTGCTGACGGGAGTTACCTTCGCAAGGGCTGAGAGCATGATAGATATTATATGCGGCGCTCTGATTTTTATTCCTGTATCGGGAAAATTTTCCGACAAGTGGATAAGGACGGGCAGCGAGGGTGAGAAAATGCTTCCCGATGTGATAAACGCCAGAATGGGCTTCCTCTCGGATACTGTTCTGGAGCTTCGCAGGGAGTCGGAGCGTATCTCAGATATGCTTTCTCAGCGCCGCAAGGAGAGCTTTGAGATAGAGGAAAATTCACAGGCGGTGTGCTCCGGCTGCTACCGCCGCCCCTTCTGCTGGAAGTCCGACAGGGGCAACACATACCGCGGTTTTCGCAGGCTTGCGGAGATGACTGAGTTCGCCGCCGAGAGCTTCCCCGATGAGCTGGCGGACTGTCTGAGAAAGAAGGAGCTCATTGACGCCTTTGCGGAGAGCTCCCGTGAGAAGGCGGCGGCAAAGCTTATGGATATGCGCTTCTCTGAGAGCCGCGACCTGCTTCATGAGCAGATGAGGATAACCGAGGAGCTTGTCCGTTCAGCAGGGGAGAGACTGGACGTGCGATATTCCGAGAGCGTCAGCAGGTGTATCCGGGTGAAGCTTGAAAAGTTCGGGCTTGCTCCCGCACAGGTCATTGCCTACTACAACAGCAGGAACAGGCTGCTGACGGAGCTGTATTTCCCTGCGGACTGTGCTCCCGAGGAGAGAAGAAGGGTCTGCGACCTCATAGCCGATGAACTGAGACTGAAAATGGGCTGCACCGAGCCTGTGCGCACGGGCAGGGAGGTGCGCATAAGAGTTTTCGAGAAGCCGCGGTGCACTATGGAGGTCTGTGCCTCCTCATCAACTGCTGACGGCTCAGACTCAAACGGTGACACCCATACGGTTTTCACCGACGGGGCAGAGGCAGGATATGTGGTGCTCTCCGACGGCATGGGTACGGGCAGCAGTGCCTCTGCGGAGTCCGCCATGGTAGTCAGCCTTTTCCGCAGACTTGTCAGCAGCGGTGTGGATTTCCGCTCAGCCATAAAGCTTA
Organism: Ruminococcus flavefaciens ND2009; assembly: GCF_000621785.1. GTDB lineage: Bacteria > Bacillota > Clostridia > Oscillospirales > Ruminococcaceae > Ruminococcus > Ruminococcus flavefaciens_C. The sequence continues at coordinate 438,268 of NZ_KK211348.1, forward strand.
TCAATTCCGTCATGGTCACCAGGTCGGGAGAGGAGAATTTCGCGACCCTGGACGCTCTGCGCATAGACCTTGACGACTGCGGTCTCACTGTGATAAAGTCGGGAGCTGCGGCGACCCTCATCCGTCACAGAGGCAGCGTACTGAAGATAACTGCGCCCACCTTTCCCATAGGCATATATGAGCAGTCCGAGGTGTTTACAAGGGACTGCGGCTTCGAGGAGGGGGACATAGTAATCATGTTTTCCGACGGCATCTCCGAAGGTGCCTATCCCTTCATCAAGGAGCTTCTTCTGGGCGGTGATGACCTGCGGTATATGGTCAGCGAGATATGCCGGAAAGCTCCCGTGTTCAATCCCACCATACACGCCGATGACGTCACGGTCATAGGCGTTAGGGTAACCGCCTGAAAGTCACATTTTGTTCACAAAATATTAACTTAAATGACATACAGTTCGCGCTAAATACATTCAATTGCTGTGCATTTTAACAAAGGCTAACGAGGAATTGCCAGAATAAATATGTCAAAATGCACTAATTAGAAGTGGTAATATTAGCATAACATCTGAAATTTTCTCACGATTTGCAAAAATGCTTGAATAATTATGCTGATTCTGATAAAATGTATTATAGCAAAGGAGGCTGAATTATGTCTGTTAATAAAAATAACAATCCAAATGATTTTCCGCTGTACCTTTTTTACCAGGGTAAAAACTACGAAGCATACAAGTTTTTTGGCGTTCATTCCAAGAAAAAGGGAAGAGGCAAGGTTTTCACTTTCAGAGTTTGGGCTCCTAATGCTGTAAGCGTATCTGTTGTCGGCGATTTCAACGGCTGGGACAGAGCTGCAAATCCCATGTACCTCATCGCGGACGGTATCTGGGAGGCTGAGATCTCTAAGCTTAAGCAGTTCGACGCTTATAAATTCAGTATCGAGGCGCAGGACGGAAGGATACTGATGAAGGCTGACCCCTATGCGGCGCATTATGAGACAAGACCCGGAACTGCTTCCAAGATCTATGAGAGCAGCTTCCAGTGGAGCGATGACAAGTGGTTCGATGAAAAGAAAAACAAGAGCATATACAAAAGCCCTGTGAACGTGTATGAGGTGCACCTCAGCTCGTGGAAGAACTACGGCGGGGAAGTTTTCCTTGATTATGTCACGTTCGCCAAGGAGATAATACCGTATCTCAAGAAGATGTCCTATACTCATGTGGAGTTCATGCCCCTGACGGAGTACCCCTTCGACGGCTCCTGGGGCTATCAGGTGACGGGCTATTTCGCCCCGACCTCACGCTACGGAACTCCCGACGACATGAGAAAGATGATAGATATGTTCCACGCCGCGGGGATAGGTGTCATCCTTGACTGGGTGCCTGCACACTTCCCCAAGGACGAGGCAGGTCTCTATGAGTTCGACGGCAGCTGCTGCTACGAATACACCGACGACCGCAAAAAGGAGCATAAGGCATGGGGCACCAGAGTTTTCGATTACGGTAAGGCTGAGGTATGCTCTTTCCTTATTTCCAGCGCTAATTACTGGTTCGACCAGTTCCATGTGGACGGTCTCAGAGTTGACGCTGTAGCGTCCATGCTCTATCTGGACTATGACAGGCAGGAGGGCGAATGGGCTGCAAATATCTACGGCGGCAACGAGAACCTGGAAGCCGTTGAGTTCCTCAAGCACCTCAACGAGGCTGTTTTCCTCAAACACCCCGACGCTCTTATGATCGCCGAGGAGTCCACGGCATGGCCTCTGGTAACAAAGCCCACCGATATAGGCGGACTGGGCTTCAACTTCAAGTGGAACATGGGCTGGATGAACGATATGCTCAGCTATATGTCCCTTGATCCCATTTACAGAGCTTTCAACCATGACAAGCTCACATTCTCATTCTTCTACGCATTCTCGGAGAACTATATCCTTCCTATCTCCCATGACGAGGTAGTTCACGGAAAGTGCTCCATGATAAATAAAATGCCCGGTGAGTATGAGCAGAAGTTCGCTTCATACCGCGCTTTCCTGGCATACATGATGGCTCACCCCGGCAAGAAGCTGCTCTTTATGGGACAGGAGTTCGGACAGATGAAGGAGTGGGACTACAAGTCACAGCTGGACTGGAACCTCATGGACTTCGACTCTCACAGAAACCTGCTGAAGTTCTCGGAAAAGCTGAACAAGTTCTATGTTGATAATCCGCCCCTCTGGCAGAATGACGACTCATGGAACGGATTCAGCTGGATCTCCAACGATGACTATAAGCAGAGCATAATCTCCTTCAGACGTATCGATGATAACGGCGAGGAGATAATCGCGGTCTGCAACTTCGTTCCCGTTGAGCGCCGTGATTACAGGATAGGCGTTCCTCAGAAGGGCAGATATAAGCTCATCTTCAACACCGACGCTGCTGAATTCGGCGGATCGGGCATTACGGAGAGCTCATTCAAGTCTGACAGTGTACCTATGCACGGTCACGACAACAGTATCTCAATGACACTGGCTCCTCTGTCTGTCATCTATCTCAAGTTCGCTCCCGTAAAGAGAAGAACTGCTGCTGACAAGGACGAGACCAAGAGTGCAAAGAAGCCTGCGGCTAAGAAGACAGCTGCAAAGACTGAAGCAGCTTCCAAGGCTAAAACTACAGCTAAGAAGACAGCTCCAAAGGCTGATGAAACTCCAAAGGCTAAGACTACAGCTAAGAAGACAGCAGCTAAAAAGCCTGCGGCAAAGACCTCAGCCGCTGCTAAAAAGACAAAGACCTCGGCAAAGAAAACACCCTCTGCCAAGGATAAATAAATTCCATAACGCATAAGCGATCCAGGAGGAAAAATATGTATACTAAGAAAAGAGTCGTTGCAATGCTCCTTGCAGGCGGTCAGGGCAGCAGACTATATGCACTGACCAAAAACGTGGCAAAGCCCGCAGTACCTTACGGCGGAAAGTATCGTCTCATCGATTTCCCTCTCTCAAACTGCACCAACTCAGGTATTGACACAGTGGGCGTTCTCACTCAGTACCAGCCCCTTGTGCTCAACGAGTACATCGGAAACGGTCAGCCCTGGGACCTTGATAAAATGAACGGAGGAGTCCATGTGCTCCCTCCCTATGAGACTCAGGCAGGCGCTTCGTGGTACGAGGGCACTGCAAACGCTATCTATCAGAATATGCGCTTCATCGAGCGCTATGACCCCGAGTATGTGGTAGTTCTGGGCGGCGACCACATCTACAAGATGGACTACTCAAAGATGGTGGATTTCCACGTTGCCAACAACGCGGACTGCACTATCTCCGTTATAGACGTTCCCAAGGCTGAGGCTTCACGCTTCGGTATCATGATCTGCGATGACCAGAATCAGGTAACGGACTTCGTGGAGAAGCCCAAGGAGCCCAAGTCTACACTGGCTTCCATGGGTATCTATGTATTCACCTGGGAGAAGCTCCGTAAGTACCTCATCGAGAACGAGAACGAGGCAAATGCAAAGCGCGATAAGGGCGAGCCCTGGTCCAAGGACTTCGGCAAGGACATCATCACCTCAATGCTCCGCGACAAGCAGAGACTCTTCGCTTATGAGTTCGAGGGCTACTGGAAGGACGTAGGAACTCTGGATTCACTCTGGGAGGCAAATATGGACCTTCTCAGCCCCAGTGTGCCCCTGGATCTCTATGATCCCAGCTGGAAGATTTATTCACGCAACAGCAATATGCCTCCTCAGTATGTGGGCGACAACGCCAACATCGAGAACTCCATGATCTCCGAGGGAAGCACTATCGACGGTACCGTTGACTTCTCCATACTGTTCTCCGGAGTTACCATTGAGGCAGGCGCTACCGTAAACTACAGCATCATCATGCCCGGCACCGTTATCAAGTCCGGGGCTGTGGTGGAGTATGCCATAGTGGGCAGCGACAGCGTTATCGAGTCACGCGCCCGTGTGGGATCAAGTCCCGAAAAGATCGAAAACAGAGACGACTGGGGCATTGCCGTTGTCGGACATAACGTTACTGTATCTGCTGAAAAGGTCGTAGAGCCCAAGCAGATCATCGGTGAAAATATCTGACGGAGGAATGTTGCTATGAGTGTTAATTATAATGTTTTGGGACTTGTCTTCGCAAGTATGCACGACGCTTATGTCAGTGAGCTGACCAAGCAGAGAACTATGGGTTCCATACCCTTCGGCGGACGTTACCGCCTTATAGATTTCCCCCTTTCAAACTTCGTTCATTCGGGAGTTTCTGAGGTGGGTGTCATCACAAAGTCCAACTACGGCTCACTTCTGGATCACCTGGGTTCGGGACGTGACTGGGATCTTGCCCGTAAAAAGGGCGGACTCCACCTTCTTCCCCCTTACAGCCAGACAGGCGGTATCTATAAGGGAAGACTGGACGCTCTCAACAATATCTGGGGATTTGTTGAGCATTCAAACGCAAAGTATGTCATCATGTCCAACTGCGACGTGGTAACTACAATAAACTTCAATCCCGTGCTGAAGCAGCACATGGAGAATGAGGCTGACATCACCCTTGTTTACAGCAGAGGCGTTTACGACTATGAGAAGAACAAGTGTACAACAGTGCTTGAGTTCGACGGGGACAACAGACTGAAGGACGTTCTGGTGGATCCTCAGTTCTCAGGCGAGTGCAATATCTGGCTGGAGATGTGTATCATCACCAAGGACTTCCTGAAGAAGATAGTCTCCGATGCTGCAAGCAGAAATCAGTTCAGCTTCACCCGTGAGATCCTTCAGGGCAGGAGAGACGATTTCAAGATAATGGGCTATAAGCATGACGGCTTCTTCACAAAGATCGACAGCATACAGGACTACTATCTGGCAAACAGGATGCTGCTTGATCCCGAGAAGAAGAATGCCCTCTTCCGCAAGGATATGCCTGTTCTGACAAAGATCGGCGACAATGGTCCTGTTAAGTACGGACTGGAATCAAACATAAAGGATTCCCTTATTGCTGACGGCTGTATCATTGAAGGAACTGTCATAAATTCAATACTTTTCAGAGGCGTAAAGGTAGGAAAGGATTCGGTGGTCAAGGACTGCGTTCTCCTTCAGGGCACTAAGGTGGGCGAGAATTGCAGTATCTCATCGGTAATTGCCGATAAGAACGTGGAGATAAGCAATGAAAAGGTGCTTACGGGCTCCGAGACATATCCGCTGTATATTGGAAAAGGCGGTAAGATCTGACGGCGGTGATCAAATATGAAAATACTATTTGCTGCCAGCGAGGCTGTGCCATTTGCAGCTTCAGGCGGTCTTGCAGATGTTATAGGTTCCCTTCCGAAGGCTATAAAAAACAAGAGGCATGATTGCAGGGTGGTAATACCCCTTTACAAGTCGGTAAGCCCCGAGCTTAGGGAGAAAATGGTCTTTCTGACCAATATAACCGTAGATGTCTCATGGCGCAAGCAGTACTGTGGGATATTTATGGCTGTCAGGGACGGCATAACCTATTACTTCATCGATAATGAGTATTATTTTGCAAGGGACGGTCTCTACGGCTTCTATGATGACTGTGAGAGATTTGTATTCTTCGACAGGGCTGTGCTTGAAATGCTCAGGTATATCAAGTTCACGCCCGACATCATCAACTGCAACGACTGGCAGACGGCTCTGATACCTGTTTACTATAATGTCTATTATAAGTATCAGCAGGGCTATGACGGTATCAAGACGGTCTACACCATCCACAATATCGAATATCAGGGCAAATACGGAAAGGAAGTCCTCAGTGAACTCATGGGCATTCCCATGTACAATGCGGGACTCCTTGATTATGACGGCTATGTCAATATGATGAAGGGAGCTATCGAGACCTGTGACATGATAACTACGGTCAGCCCCAGCTATGCCTGGGAGATACTTGACCCGTGGTACGCTCACGGTCTTGACAGGATACTTGTCACCAAGCAGTATAAGTTACGCGGGATCATGAACGGCATAGATACCAAGCTTTACGATCCTTCCAAGGATAAGGCTATCGAGGCGAACTATTCTTCAAAGAAGCTCGAGGGGAAGGCGAAGTGCAAGGCGGCTCTCATATCAGAGCTCAGACTGGCTGAGGGCGATGAGCCCATAATCGGCATAGTCACTCGTTTTGTCCGCCACAAGGGCATAGACCTGATACGCTGTGTCTTTGAGGAAATGGTCCACGACGGCATAAAGTTTGCTGTGCTGGGAAGCGGTGAGAAGATCTACGAGGATTTCTTCCTTGAGATGGCTGCAAGATACCCCGAGAGGGTGTCTGTCACTATCGGATTTATCCCCGAGCTCTCCAGAAGGATATACGCGGGTGCTGATATGTTCCTCATGCCTTCGCAGAGCGAGCCCTGTGGACTTGCACAGATGATAGCCATGAGATACGGAACAGCTCCTATCGTCCGCGAGACGGGCGGTCTCAGGGACTCTGTCCGCGACAACGGCGGCGAAAACGGCAACGGTTTCACCTTCAAGACCTATAATGCCAACGATATGCTTGATGCGGTCAAGCGCGCGTGGAACGATTATAACGATAAGGAAAGGTGGAACGAGCTGATCGTTCGCATGATGGAGTGCGACCACAGCTGGTCGGCGTCTGCCGATCTCTACATCGAGACCTATAAGAAGGTGCTGGCGGCTGACTGAGCTGCACACATAAAAAATACAGAGTCACAGTTTCAGTGCTGTGGCTCTGTTTTTGTTTTTTCAATATTATCGGGAATGTCGCCAATGTCAAAATCCACCTTTTCGGGCTTGCAGGCGAGTACCTTGTTTTTAGGTATATTGCAGAATATCTCCACAAGGTCGCTGTCCAGCTGAGTGCCTGCAACGCTTTGCATTATCTCAAGGGCTTCCTCATAGGTGCGGGGCTCCTTGTATGAGCGCTTCATGGTAATTGCTGAATATGTATCGGCGACGGCGATTATACGGGAGGCGTACGGGATACGCCAGCCCTTCATACCGTGATAGCCTGTTCCGTCCATATGCTCGTGGTGGTAGAGTATCCATGGGAAAACGTGACGGAATGACTTCAGGGGCTCAAGTATCTTCACGCCGATGTCGGGGTGCTTTTTCATTACCTGCCACTCCTCGTCGGTGAGCTTTTCAGGCTTGTTGAGTATTACCTCGGGAACTCCAAGCTTTCCCACATCGTGCATAAGTGCTGCGTACTCAAGGCTGACGGGATTGATAAGCCTTTTCTTTGGCGAGGGGATATACTCATAAAGGAGCATGGTCAGATTCTGGACATGGCGGCTGTGACCGTTGAGGTTGGGGTCTCTTGCATCTATGACACCGATAAGGACCTCGGCTATGTCGATGCTTCGTTCTTTTGTCCTGTTCATGAGCATAAATGTTATGGTCAGCATTATAGCAACAAATATACTGCCGCCGAAAAGTATGCCTGCAATGACGATGTCAGGCTTGCCCTTGAATGTAACAAGGAGATAGCCCAGCAGGAAGAATATGAGCAGTACAAGTGCGACGTATTTCCATATTCTTACTCTGCCCCTGCCCGCCGAAAGTACATCGCGGAGTGAACGCAGGAACTGAGTATATTTCCATATATTTACCACCATCTGGATTATTCCGACGGCGAGCATAGAGTATATCAGAAATTTCAAACCGCAGCCTCCCCTCTGACACGTCCGAATTGGAATTACTATAATATGATTATAGCACACTGTATTTTAAAATTCAAGGTATAGCGTGAAAAATCAGGAAGAAAAAGTGCTGTGGAACGGGTCGGAGGCTTCCTGACGTTTTTTCATTTTAAGCCAGCTGACAAAGCCGTAGATGTCACTGACAAGGAACATCACAAAGCATATAAGCACGGAGATGTAAGAACTGTCTGTAATTGAGGCAAGAGCCCAGAGAACTATTAACACAACATCGTTTGCGGCGTAAAGCAGGGAAAAGAAAGCGCTTCTTCGGAAGGTCAGGTAGACTGCGGCAAAGCTTGTGGTGACGGAAACTATGCTGGGGATAAGGTTAGCAGTATTGAAATGACGGAGAATGAAGTAAAAAATGACAGTGACTATCATGGTAAGCAATGACATAAAGGCAATTTCAAGCCGGCTGAGATGATTTACCCTAACCTCCGCATTACCCTCTTTAAAAGGATTGCGAAGCCATGAAATAAGGGCAAAAAGTGCCATAGGAGCAGTCATTCCGAGGTATGTTATCATCTCGCCGTAATAGCGGAATGAAAAGGAGAAATAGCCGTAAACAGCGGCGAAGAAAAGCATGAGCAGCTGCCCGAGAGGGTGTCCCTTTGCATTTATGATAATAGAGGTCACTCCGATAACCGAAGCGGCAAGAGTAAGGAGATTCGTCCTGTCAAAGATAAGAAAGGAAACTGTTATGAAAAGCATTGCCGCGCTCCATATAGAATAGTCAATAATGGTGAGGGAGCTGAAAAGCTGTTTTAGCTTCATGATAAACCTCCAAAAAAAATAGCACTTGCTCAGTACATCTTCAAAGACCTAACGATGTACTTAACAAATGCTCTGCATTTCTACCCGGTGGCAGTAACAATATTATATCACATGGAGTGGGAAAGTGCAAGTGAAAAAAGGAAACAAGTACCGAAATAAAATGAGGAGGAGACGGAAAAACCCTGTTTATAGGGGAATGAAAGGGTTTTTCAAAGCTAATCGGTTATTTCGTACAAAAAAATGGTGAAAATGCTTTCAATCTTTGGTTTGACAAATCGTGAAACAGGTGGTATAATATAATCACTGTCCGACAGGGAAGCGAAAGCGGACGAGCGAAAAAAATTCAAAGAAATTTGAAAAAAGAGCTTGACAAACCTGAAGGAAAGTGATATAATAGTTAAGCTGTCTCGAAGAGAGATAGCGAAGACAGCATCTTGA